>JBJLGL010000008.1:0-9879 GCA_045564915.1 Rhodospirillaceae bacterium | reverse complement strand
GCGGATTATCTTGTCAGTGTTGTTGACCAAGCGTGGAATGAAGTAGTGCCGACCACCTACATTATTGACCAGTCAGGCGCGGTGCATACCCGCATTCAAGGCAAAAAATCACTTGAAGAGTTCAAGGCTGCAGTGATGCAAGCACTTGAATAACAGCGGAGGCTTCAGACTCTTCAAGGGTTCGCTTGCGTGGGCTGTTGGGCAAAGAGGCGCTTGGGCCTCACGCCGTTAATATGTGCCGGCGTTTCATTAATGGGATGAACGGTCACAGTTACTATTCCCGCACCTGAACGAACCTCACGGATACCCTGGTATTCATCTGAAAACCAAAACCCACGCGCTGCTTCCATGCAGGGAAATTTTGCGCCGAGGACGCCCTGGTTTTCTGGCCATTCTCCCTCAAACATCTCTGTGTGCACCGTGAAATGATAGTAGCCTTGCTGATCAGCATAGGTCGGCAGCTTATTAAGCTTCTCCCCATACGCCGCCAAAGGTTCTGGGTTTTCGATTTGTACAATCACCAGCATGATAACTGGTTCATCACAGGCAACTTCAATCTGCCCAGGTTCGGCAAAAGCATTCGTAGTACTAAACAAAGCCAGCAAGACGCAAAAAGCAAAGCGTATATCAACCATTGACCTTCTCCTCTTAAGTTAGGGGTAAGCCCATACCCCTTAAGGGCCGCTATTAATAGGTTAGATTAAATACCCTTAACAGTCTTTGCTCGCTTTCTAACTGTGAAGGCCTCTCCTATTCCGCTACCATGATGTTATGTCTATCTTCAATATCAGCGCTACAACTGGTAGCCAGGCTCACACAAATGACTGATTATGAGGGACGGGTCGCTTTTATTAGCGGTGCCGGCAGCGGCATCGGGCGTGGTATGGCCGATGCCTTTGTTGCAGCAGGCATGAAAGTCGTGCTCGCTGATATTGATGGTGACTCGGTAAGCCAGGTCGCTGATGAGCTTTCTGCCCAAGGGGCATCGGTTCTGCCATTGAATCTCGATGTTGCCGATCGCGCTAGTTGGGATGCTGCCGCAGAAGACGCAGAAGCTTCATATGGTGCCATCGACATTCTTTGTAACAACGCCGGTGTCGCCGGTCTGTCAAGGCTTGCCGAGGACATTCCTTTCGCCGAGTGGCAATGGATGACCAATATAAACCTGAATGGCGTCGTGCACGGTCTGCAATGTTTTATTCCGCGCCTCAAAGCCAAAGGGACGGGGCATATCGTCAACACCTCATCTATCGGCGGCTTGGTGCCTCTACCAAAGTTTAGTGAGTACATGGCTGCAAAGCATGCAGTTGTAGGATTATCGGGTGTCGTCCGCCAGGAATTAGCCCCATTCGGTATTGGGGTCTCGGTCCTCTGTCCAGGGGCTGTTCGCACCTCACTCGGCGAGACGACCCTGCGGCAACGGCCAGCGCGTGCTGACTTGGCTGCGGCGCGAAGTGGCGTAGTCGGACAGCAGGCGTGGCGTTACATTGAGCCTATCGAGGTGGGGCGCATAGTTCTGCGTGGTATTGCAGGAGATTGGCCGTATATCTTCACCCATCCCGAGAACCTCGCAGAAGTCGAGGCCGAGTTCGATGCTATTCGAACTGCCTTTAATGCCTTGTCAGGCGCAATATAGCATGAAACCAAGACGATCGCGCCTGCTGAGAGAGTCCAACCGGCTGTATCCTTGTAGATAGAATCATTATTTATCTGTTCAATGCGACAATGAATCTGAAAATAAATTCATCACTACTACACCAGCTACGATCAATGACATGCCTGCTACCGCCCCACTATCTAGTCTCTGGTCAAACAAAAAGATTCCCACTAACGCTATCAGAACGATTCCTATGCCAGACCAGAGGGCATACGCTATTCCAACGCTGATTGTTTGCAATGTTAGTGAGAGAAAGTAGAACGCACTAGCGTAACCTATGATGACAAGAATTGATGGCAATAGTTTCGAGAAACCATCGCTAGATTTGAGTGCGGAAGTTGCCACAACTTCAGAGACGATTGCGATCCCCAGAAACATCCAATTCTTCATGTAAGTCACCTCTCGTTTTATCTAGATCTTCATAATTAATACACCTGAGTTACCCCACTTAAGGGCGACTAGTCCTCGTCTTTTTTTGACTCTCGTTGGCATCGACGAGAGCAGTATTTGACGGACTCCCATTCCTTTTCCCATTTCTTCCGCCAAGTAAATGGGCGTTTGCACGTTACACAAACTTTAGAAGGGAGATACGGTTTCCTTTGCATGACCTACCTGATCTTCTCGAAAGTGATATGCAAGGACTCGATGCCGCGTAGAATAAAGCTTGGTGTATAGACAATTGGCGAATGCCCAGGTTTCAAGGTTATGTTATCTAGACGCTGAAGAATCGTGGATATGCCTACCTCCAATTCTTTTCTGGCCAGCATCTGTCCAATACACCTGTGAATACCGTAACCAAAGGCTAGGTGCTGCGTTGCATTGCGCCGTGTAACGTCAAGCTCGTCTGCTGCTGGAAATTTTTGTTCGTCGCGATTTGCACTGCCGTAGGCCAGGTAGATTTTAGCACCTTTAGGTATTTTATACCCGCCAAGTTTCGTATCTTGGTTGGCAATGCGAAATAATCCCTGGACAGGGCTTTCTAAGCGCAAGGACTCTTCAACAAACTTTTTCACAAGCGCCGGGTCCCTGCGAAGACCAACTTGGAGCTTAGGCCTTTCAATCAGCATCATGATTGAAGCAACAAGGTGATTGCGCGTTGTTTCGTTACCGGCTGTCATCAATTGTTGGATGATCGCTAACAATTCTTCGTAGGTGAGATGTTCGCCATCCTCATGGCATGCTGCAACCAGACCTGACAATATGTCCTCTTGAGGATCGGCTTTTTTCTCGTTGATGCGCTCTACAAAGTAGTGTTGGTATTCAATGATATGCTTGGTACATTCCAGACGACGCTCAGGAGACAGCATAATTCCTAGGGTTTCGACAAAGGCGTCGGTCCATACGCGAAAGCGATGGATGTCCGATCGAGGCGCACCTACTTGGTCCGCGATTACACCCAGTGGCAGGGGTACCGCAAATTCTTCCTTAAAATCGCAATGACCTCTGTCGATAAAAGCATCAATCAACTCAGCGGCATGATCAATAAGGTACTCGTCCATGCGTCTTACAACTGGGCCAGTAAAAGCCTTGTCAATCAAGGAACGATAGAACGTATGTCGAGGTGGATCTACCTGTGTAAAAACGTCGGAAACGATATAGCCTTCCTTGGCAAATAAGGCGTTGCTCGCAGCTAAATCTGGGCCGCCAACATCAGTTCGCATATCGATCTCAGAGGAGAAAACCGGCCAGTTCTTCAGAACTTCAAGTGCTAAGTCGTAGTCTGCAATCATCCATAAATCGGTATGAGAGTCGTAATGAACTGGATCATGCTCTCGCATGAGTTTGTAATAGGCGTAGGGGAACGTCTGCACAGCAGCATTGCCAATGGTTAAGTTGGCGAGGTCAGCGAGGTTTGTCTCAGAGGTCATTCTTGAAACTCTATCTCATCACCTATAGCCTTTAGGGATGCAATACTCCTTATATTCTTTACTCAGACACTTGCGATCTAGAATGTGATCCCCCTCTTCTTCAATTTCTCAATAAGGCCAGGATCTACTTTCTCCTCGAGGGCGCGTTGTAGTTGAAACACTGCGGCTAGAGGTCCCTCGATCCAGTGGAAAAACTTCCAACCTTCTTCCTTCTTACGCAACAGTGCCGTTACCCTTACGTCTCCGCCAACAGGCTTGGGGTAAAGTTTCTCCGTTATGAAATAGATACTCCAGCTCATATTCCAAAATGCCTGTATTAAGTCCGGCGCTATCCTCCGCGCTGTAATATCGCGAACCGTGATTAGGTGATCAGAGAACTCAGGATCATTCCCACGAAAGTATCCCTCTAATGCGTTCCAGCCATGGAGAGCCTCTATTTCTTCGGCTACATAGATAATGCCGTCGTCTTCGACATCCCAGAAGGGAATCATCCCATCTGCATCATAATCATTCCAGCGGGCGAGATAGGCTGTAAGTATTTCCTCTACAACATCGGTCATGTCGGTCATATCGATAGTCCCATTCTATTTATTTCTTCAGGTGCAGCTAATATTTGAGTCCATAGTAATGGTAGAGGACATTGGCGTGGTATTCTAGAAAGTCCTTAGCCACTAAGAAACAAAAGGCACACCATGGGTACTCTGGATTATGATGGGCAACTAGAAGAGAGCAAATGAGAGTTTTGGTCGCGATCAAATGCCTATACATAGGTTCTTTATTGGCAGCAGAGAGGATTGGGGTGTTATGGCGATAGTGGCAAATGGTGACATTTTAGTATTGGGCGGAACTGGTGAATTAGGCTCGGAAATCGTGAAAGCTCTGCGGGCCCATGATAAAAACGTTACTGTGCTGGCGCGCTCTACATCCAATCGTGAGCGCTTACAGGGCCAGCATGTCTCTTATGTAATTGGTGATATGCTGGTTGAAGCTGACATGGAGCGGGTCTTCACAGCAACTCAGTACCAATCAGTAGTTGATGCCTCTAGCGGCCCTTATAGAGGGATGAATGAGGCAGATAATGAATTACTAGAAGCACAAGCGTTCTATGGTGATAGCCAAAAGATTGTGTCCAAATGGGCAGCGGCAACGGGTGTTCGACAATTTATCTTCCATAGCACAGTCGGTGCTGGGGCGAGTGCTGACTTGGTTTATGTGGAGAACGTCTTCGAAGTCCAGAAGCTAGCCCTTGCCTCAAAAACACTCGCTGAGCAGTTTCTTGCTAAAAGCGGTGTCCCTTACACCATTATTCGCCATTTGACGGTATTACCACTAGACCTTCGAGAGTCGGGTAAAGCCCGCTTATCTAGGAACTTAACCGAAGTCGGTGCTGTTACTAGGGACGGTCTGGCCAGACTCACATTGGAATGTTTGGATAATAATGAGTCCCTCAATGTAATATTTCACGCTGTTGATGACGCAGTAGAGCTACCTGCCGAAACTATCGAGATCTGGAAACAAGCACTCAAACCTGCCTTCTTTCCAGGTTATGTGGACCGCTAGCTACCAGCTATCCAGTCAGCCCATAACAACCTAAGAACAGGCCAATACAAGCGCTTATTAGTCTTTTCCCTCCCCTAAGCGTTCCCATTGCTTAATGAGCTCTTCTTTCCTAATTATGCCTGGATGGGTTTGCAGTTTAGGTAAACATAGGCTCACGAATTCAATGAAGGGACCGCCGGTGGTCTCATGATCGGCCTTATTGACTGTCGGGAGTTTCATAAACGTGCGCTGATACAAAATAGCTAACTGTTCTAGCGCCGCGTCCTTGGCATCCTTGGGAGGAAAATCGAGCCTGTCATCATCGACTGCGGCGGCGGCACTCTCTCTTATGTCCAGCAGGTTTTGAATTAAGTTTTTAGCCGTCTCCTCTGGTTTAGGGGTCCCCCCTATAGTTAGGGCTCTTTTAATGGAGAACGGTAATTTTCCTTCATCATTTACACTTAATAACGTGGTAAGTCCTGCCTCCGCACTTCTTAGAGCTGAGATTAGCTCTTCCAAATATGTTTTCTGGTCCTTCAGAGTGGGCGGCTTAGATGCATACACTGGCATTGCATCAGCGAGGTCATTTAGCCATCTCAAGAGATTCTCTCTTCGCCGCTGTTTTTCTTGTTCTATCGTTTTCTCGGCAGTGTTCATTACCGCCTCAGGCCAACCAACCCTCTCAATGATTTCATCGATTAGCTTGTCGTCAAATATTCGCTCAGCGCCAGGGTTTGCCAGGGTTTCGTGCTTGGCAATGGCTTCAATACTTTTTTCCTTACTAGACATTACTTGACCTTCATTTGGCATCCAAGCTTTTGCGTGTATTACGTGATAGGGCCTTTATTTGAATGGCAGGAAATGGATATTGCCTACTAATTTAAACCTTATTGCCCACGGTATTCCTGTGCATATTACGAATATGCTAAACATGCGCCACAAGGCGTCAAAGAGGCCTGTTGGCGTGCTGTCGCCAAAATTAACTCTTATCTCACTAATAACCAGCCATAAGCCTAGAATAAAGCCAATCCAGTGAAGCGCTAGAGCTAGTCTTGCTGTCATTATCTTTATCTGTCCCTCATCTCATGACCTGACACAATACTAAGCATGCATAACTCAGAGTCTTACCATCACCGCTTTTTTATTTGCGCCACCATAAAATAAATCCGGTAACGAAAAGGACGGGGAAGAACAAACCTGCAAGAAACATGATGATACGACCAGGTAAGCCAGCGATTGCCCCACTATGCAGGCTTGCAGCAAAGTCAGCTGAGAGCAGAGATGTCAAAGTTGGTGCTGCAGGGGCTGACACCCGAATAATACTGCCGTTGTACCGGTTTACAAAAACTGTTGTTTGTTCGCTTACAGTATTCACGGAAGGGGGAAATACTCGTATGAGGTAGAAGGGCTGCGGTCCTACTGGCCGCAGAATAAAGCCCAGCCATGTATTTGGAACTGCTGCCAAAGCCGCATCTGCGGCCTGTTGCCAAGGAATCGTGGTAGGTGGAGATTCTGTTTCAGTCAGAACCGGCGAATCACTCAAGATTGGTGGGGCGCTGCTGGCTCCAGGAGGCTGCGCTGTGCTCCGAGCCGGAGGCCCAGTCGTGGGTGTTGTCATTTTCCACACTATGGGAGGCACAGTTAGGGCAGAAAGGAACAAAAAGAAGAAGAGGTAAACGCCACCCGTATTATGTAAATCGCGGAGTAGGTAACGCGAACCCCCGTCCCACCTTACCGAAAGCGCTTTTCTTAAGTTGCCCCCGCGGGGCAACCAAACTAATAGTCCGGCGAGCAACATCGCCATGAGCAGCAGGGCCAGAATACCCAGAGTATTCTCACCGACGGCACCAAGCGTAAGGTCGCCATGAAGACGTCGGATGAGGGCCATGGATGACAGACTGGATCTCTCACCCGTTACTAAAGCGGTATAAGGATCGACGAATACCTGTTTTTCATCACCATTCTGTTGGAGAAGAGTAACGACAAAGGCCCGTTCGGCACTATCATCGATCCGGGAGACAAAAAATGCTTGCCCATTTGTATCTTGTTCTTCGGCAGAAGTGATTATCTGGTCTAATGGCCGGCGTTCTCCAGCTGGCACAACCGTATACAATCCAACATTAAATGCGATGTCCAATTCATCTTCAAATATTAGGAGAGAGCCTGTGATTCCTATGAGAACAACAAGAAGTCCTGCGATTATACCCGACCATCGGTGAAAGATGAGGAAGGCGCTTTTTGTGCTAATCTTCAATTTTAGCTCTACTTCAATAGCTGGAATGGTCTCGGTTTTTTATTCTTTTTACACTCTGCCCGACCTCGCCTAATTGAGATCGCGCGCCACCCTGAAGCCAAAGTAAGCTCCCATTCGCCGCTCTGGGTCTCGGCCGCGCCACGTCGGGCGTTGGCGATAAGCTTGGGTTATCCAGCTTCCGCCGCGAATTGCTCTCCATTCACATTCCCCTTCCACTTCTACTGAAGATCCGTCTATGGGTTGTTTGGGATAAGGCAGAATCGAGCAATCCTGCGTCCACTCCCAGACGTTACCGAGAATATCATAGAGGCCAAATGGATTAGGTTTGAATTGACCTACCGGGGCATTATCAGGGAAGCCGTCAGTACAAGCGGGCGCATCCCAATTTTCTGTTGGCCATTTTTCAGCTGCCGCCGTGTCATAGACATTACCATAGTCACAGGCGTCATCAGGATTTTCGCCCCAGAAGTAAAGACTCTCTGTGCCACCCTTAGCAGCATATTCCCATTCAGCCTCTGTAGGCAGCCGATATCGCTCGTTAGTCTTGCCGGACAACCAAGCGACAAAGGCCTTTGCATCACGCCAGGAAACACAGACAACAGCCTCTTTCCCCTTCACTACTCGTTTGTATCCGGGATCACGCCAGGTGCGGTGTGGTGTAGAGAGATCTGCCATTATCCACATGCTACATTCATCCACCTCTGGCTCCTGGCCTGTTGCTGAGACAAATTTAGCAAATTGATCATAGGTGACCTCAAAACGGCCGAGTGCAAATGCATTGGTAATTGTAACAGTCCGTTCGGGCCCCTCCGTTCGCTCAGGATCGCCGTCGTTTTCACCCATGGTGAATTTCCCGGATGGAATTACCACCATGTCCGGACAGTCCATACAGTCCCGGAATACGGAACCAGACGAAAGAGTGACTGTTTGCGCTTCAGCGGTGCCTAAGGTTATCAGGATAGCCAAAATAGATCCCGTGATTGTTGTCATGTTGATACTCCCCCTTAGCTGCTAACAGCCTTTGTATTCTTTCTTCACACACTCACGGGCTAGGTCCATTGCTTTTTCTATCTGTGAGGGCGTCATTTCTCTTGCAAACCTATTTCTGCTACTGAATGCTATAACCTCTCTTACGATATCATGGTATTCAAGGGTTGCGGCATTGGCCGCGGCGAGATTTACCCACATATGGGCATAGACCTTGTCTTGGACTACACCTGTCCCGTCATAATACATCCAACTTAACCTAAATTGGGCTTCTGAATTACCCTGCTCGGCAAGCAGCCTCCATTCTTTTAGGGCGGTGGCATAATCACCACTCTTATATGCCTCCGAAGCAGTAACCAAGTCTTGGGCAAAACCATCCGGGCTATCTCCAAAAAGTATGATGACTGCAAGCAATGTAGTCTTAAGCTGCGTTATCATAGCTATCGTGATCTCCAGGCATTAGAATTCTTGTCAGCCTTAGCTAATATGGAGCCGGTTTTTTCGCCTATCGCAAGGCGGTCTTATTATCGTGGATGAGACTCCATATGAGAATTATACTGCCACGACTTCCTCCTGATGGACAACTTTTCCCCAGTTCAGCATCCAACTGTAGACACCATAGGTTCCATATAGAGGTTTGATCGGTTCAAGCCGCTTTAGGCCGGAGATCAGTGGATGGCGAATCTCGAGGTGTGCGTTACCAAACCAGCATCTCTCTGGCGCTGCTAGCTCGGTAATCTCCGCCCAGATAACCTGACGTAGAGATGGGCCATCAGGTTCGATGCTAGGAACATGGCGTTGAAGCGCAAATGGTGAGCCATCGAAGGGAAACTCTTCTGGTGCAGCCTCCCTTTCGGCAACCATAGATCCTTCCATCATAGTGACCCCATCTCGTGCTAGCTCGCCAAAGATCTGGTTGGCATGCACGCGCAACTTGTCTTTATCGCAAAGCAATTTAGTCATCCCGTACAATTCTCGTCCCGCCAGCATGGCTAGGTCATCTGAGACGTAGATATAGGGGATCGTAAAGGCTTTCTCCCCTTCAAAAGACACTTCTTGAACGATACCGACTTCATGAAACTCAAATGATACAGGAGGCTGGCGATTATCCGCAAAGAAAGCCTTAAGCCGGTTGTGCTTAGCAGGTTTAAAAGGCTCTGGTGTAATCCTCTCAATCTCTTTGCGATCGGCCTCAAACTCAATAGATAGCATCTCCGCGCGTTCCATTGGGTAAGGCGGTTGCCCAAAAGGCGGCGTCCATATTGGCATGACGCTGGCTGGTCGATTATGTTTAGCCATTACTTGGTTCTCCTGTAACACGCTGGGTTAATAAATTGTATGTCACTGTCTGCTTCATAAGCTACTGGAATTTTTTGAAACAATACTGATAATCTATGCTGCCATAAAACTAGGGAGAGGCGTACGATGACGCGCACCATAATTGGAGTTTTCCTCGCTGTCTGTTTGGCTATTTTCACCGGCGCAGCAGACGCTAAAACTGTTCTCATCACTGGTTCAAGTACGGGCCATGGCTTGGCCTTCGTTAAGGATTATGCGGCGCGTGGCTGGACTGT
>JBJLGL010000007.1:0-32542 GCA_045564915.1 Rhodospirillaceae bacterium | reverse complement strand
GAACCAACAATCTTAACCCAATTGGGTAAGGGGGGTGCGGGCTCTAATAGCATAGCTTGCCACGCTTCTTCTATCCCGTTGCCATTTAGGTCACCTTTTACAGAATCCCCCAAGAAAAGGAATAATGGTTGGCCTTGGTAGGCCCATTGGTAGATACCGTCCTCTCGTGAGTGGACGGTGAAATTGCCGAAATTTTTTGCTACCCAAGGCGCTTTCATTGGCACCCATCTCTCCAAGCATTCATCTCTGCATTCAGACTCTTCTTTCCTATTCCTGACGTAAAGAGTTCGGCCATTCGAGGAGGCAAGCACATACCCCATAGTCGTATTGGTGATTGATAATTCATTAGGTGTTGTGATCTCTTTAAAAGCTACAATCCATCCCTGACCCTCGCCATAAGCTGCTCCTTTATGACCGTCCAGGCTAGATTTATATAACGGCATGCCCTGAAGAGCCCATTGCTTGGTGCCATCCTTTCTATCGATTAGGCTCCAGTTATTAGAAAAGTAGATTGGATTATCCGTTGCCAAAAGAGGGGGGTATCTCATCGCACAGTCACCAATACATGTGGATGTACCAGGTTCTCTGAGGTCATTCTCAAACTGATAGAGGGTCATACCCTCTTTGTCAGTGAATCTCATCCCATGACCGTATTGTATAGTTCCTATGGTAGCTGGATGAGAGACTTCAGCAGGGCTCTGAGCCGGTAGGAGCCAAATAATAGTAGCCAACCAAAAACCGGAGAGCATATAGCGTAAAGTACTTTTCCTAACACTTGTCATAATTAAAAGGCTAACGTCTAAGCGAGAATATCTGTAATTGTTTTTGATGTTTCAAGTGATCGTTTACCCCAACTACCTATCGAGACCCCCATAATTTGCATAGCGGTCAGCCCAATACGTGTTGCTGGGTCAGCATTACCGTGGATATATAGACCTGTTTTTACACGCCCACCTGCACGGCCCACACTCATAAATGGAACCTCATCGATAGAGTGCGTCCTAGCACTACCGGTTTCGCTTCCAGCAATAATTAAAACGTTATCCAAGAGTGTACCATTCCCCTCTCTAATTGATGAGAAAATATCTATGAACTCTGCTAAGCACTCCATGCTGCGTGTATTGAACCAAGAGGTCTGGGGTTGTAGGTTGAGTCCGGGGTCAACACGTTCTTCATGTGACAAACTATGGTGCGTAAGACTTTCGCCAGCTTTACGTAATGTTGATAGAGAGCCGCTAAAAGTTAAATTAAATATACTGGTCTGGTTACAAGCTACAGCCATAGCCAGCATGCGCGTAAACATCTCATGTGTTGACTGAACCTGCTCTATCTCTACACCGGCCGTATCACCTTCCAGATTGCCTATTTGTGGTGGTGATGGAACGATACATGCATCATTTGGAGCTGGCTTTTGTAATTGTACTTCAAGTTGATTCTCAAGTTCTCGAATCGATGTAAAGTACTCATCTAATTGGGCTCTATCGGCGGTTCCAACATGACGCATAAGCTGCTGACGTTCTTCTTTAACGGCAGAGAGTACGCTTCTTCTTATAATAACGCGGGGATCTGGCCTGAAATCTTCTTTGTTAGGATCGACAAAGTCGGGACCAAAAAGCCGCATATAAAGAGCGTGCGGTGAGACTTCGGCGGCTGTCCGTGTATATGTACCACGAGCAGAATAACAGTCATTAGGATTATTCGTACATGATATATCAATAGTCTTTAATCGGTTCTTATTTCCAATCTTGTCAGCAATCATTAAGTCAAATGTTGTGGCGGGGATCTCTTTATCCTGATCTGGCGCTACCCCAGTACGTGACGCGATCCATCCGCTTTCATGAGGATAGTTAGACCGGCCATCCAAGGGCAGATTGAATTTTCCAAAGAAGTTAATGATATCTTTGTGTCTTTCTAACGCTTGCGCTTCGCCCAAGAACTTAATGGAGGGGCCAGTTTTTATCTTTTCCTCAACACCGTGCCCGGGTGTGTGGCCTAATCCCCAAAACCAAGTTCCAAATCGAACAGGCAATGCTGCACCCGAAGCCAGAGCTGAGCCAGATTCGTTAAGTGTACAGTCAAGAAATGGAAGGTTAACTGATACAGTTGCACCCGCGACAGCTCCTCTGAGCAGTGTACGCCGGCTTACGCGATTATTTCTGAAAATTCGCATTATATGGCTCTCTACTCGATAGTGGTAATGTTTGTAGCGGTTTCAATAGTTTGCTTAGACGTGTCAGGTTTGGTAACAGCATAAAAAGTATTACTGGTAGAAATCGTTTCTAACAACGATTTTACTCGGTACCCATCAGCCGAGAATCGCTCTTCCAAATATGACATCCAACTATTTTGCGAAGAGAGGGTATGGCCACTGGCGTATGCATAGATGCGGTTTACTATGCACTTTGTGGTCGCTGGATTCTTGTGCAGGGCAAAGCCAAGTCCCATATTGTCTGAGTAACTTACGCCATCAAGTTCTCCACTGGGATCAATAGCGGCACCATTTTCCGTTTGCCGGAACTGACCTGCCCCATCAAAGTTCTCTAGGGCAAGACCAATAGGATCAGTAATTCTATGGCATCCCGCGCAAGCGGCATTAGTTGAATGAGCTGTAAGCCGTTCACGGGCAGTATTGCTGGGTGAATTTGGATCGTTGAAACCACTAAAATCAACATCTGGCGGCGGGTCAGGAACTTGCTGACATAGCAACATATTGCGAATAGCCTTGCCTCGAAGTGTTGGAGAACTGCGCCCCGGATGAGAATTTAGTGCTAGAAATCCGATTTGATCCTGAATTCCAATTCGCTGATCATCATCGGTAAACTGGTACGGTTCCCAAGTTCCTGGCTTGGCCTTAACTGGCAATCTATAAACCAATCCCAATGCCGCAGTCATGAAAGTGTCACGGGTTGTAAATAAATCACGGTAGTCAGCGTCCTTGGTTACGATATGATCGATGATCGTTCGTAACGTTTGTTCTCTTGCGTCACGAACTGTCGCTGCTGTAAATGCAGGATAGATAAGCGAATCTTTCTCTACAAAATCGAACTCGCTGAAGTGAAGGAGATCACTGAAGAAGGCGCGAACACCTGACTTGAGAAGAGGCGATTCCATCATTCGCACAACTTGGTGTGCAAACTTCTCTTTTACGTGTATTTCGCCTAATTCGGCAGCCTGCAACAGTATATCATCAGGAGACCTATTCCACAAAAAGAAGCTCAAGCGGGCAGCTTTTGAAAACGCATCAAGTCGGTGGTGGCCGGGCCGGGCTGGATCTTCTTCAGCTGTTTCCGCAATAAAAAGAAACTGTGGGGCAACGAGCAGACTAGCTAAGCCGGTCGCAATACCCTCAGTGAAATCATCTAGTCTCTTAGTTGTTTGATGAATAATGGTTACCCGAGAGACAAGCTCCTCTTCTGTCATGGGTCTACGAAAGAGTAGGCGCCCAACCGTACTAATAAATTGTGTCGCACAGACTTCATCAAAAGTTGACTGCCCTTCTTTTGCACAGGGAACTAAGAAATTACGGGTGGGCTCACTTGTGACCTGTTTAGAAATAGATCGCGCTATTGCATCATATTGTGCAAGGGCAGGACCCGTGACCGTGGAATTGCGTGTACCAACAGCTAGTAATCCTTCTTTACGGACTGGAGAGTCGAATCGCCCGCCCACAATTATAGAATCTCCGAGTACGTCAGCAATTATATTGCGGTATTGTTCTTCCGTGAGACGGCGAATGTCTGGCAGCTTAGCTTCGGTTATGGGCTCTGCTGGTCCACAACTACTTAGAATCATGGGGCATAGAGCGATAGCCCCTAGAAGGGTTATCTGCCGGAGAAGAGAAGGAGCGTTTTTCATTTTGAGAATATTGATCCTACTGATCATTCCTTGTCTTAATAATACCAGAATTCTCGGTCAATTATATACTCTCGCAGCTGCTGGATGCGTTATAAAGGCTCGGACTGCGTCGAACTTAAAAGCTGATGATAGTGTGCTGCACTCTCCAGTCTCTGGGTCTGGATGCCCGTCGGCTAATTCATGGGCTGCAACAAAAATTCCTGGGCAGCTATATTTGTGCCTATTTGGGAAGGCGGTAAGTAAGCCTCTTACGTAGCTATAAAATTGCTCTACACCATAGTAGCCGTAAACCATACCACTGCTTTTCCCATTATCGGGATCTATGTCCATATGCAGCTGCATATCTTGAATTAGTTGACGTATATATTGGTAATTCCCAAAGTGAGGCAGGCTCACGTCTGTTGGGTTTGTCTTTAGAACGCCATTAATAATTCTTGCAGAAACTGTATCTCCATAGCGTGGTATGCCATTTTCATGATCGATTGCATAACTTCCAAATGGCAGAGCCTGACCTTTACTGTCGAGCTGAAAAGATCCAACACCCCGGTAAAAAATTACATTGACATTGTCATCATTGGTTAGATCGTCAATGTCGGTAATTTCTATCAGGATCATGCCTAGTCCACTGCTTAGACGGTGAGAATTAGCATTATTTTCGATGTGACCGTAACTCCTCCACGCCTCCACACAGCCCATCAAACGATACATTTGGTTATCGACACCAGGTTCTCCTTGCAGGCCTATGAAGTTTTCATGGGTGCAGCTCTTATGTGTTTTAGATCCATCTATATTTCCATCTAGATTAATGCCATACCCATACTTGCCCTTTACGACCTTAAGAGGTGGATCTGTTACAGATGTTGGTTCCGCACACACGTCTTCTCCATTTGGACCACGGTAATTAATGTGACGAAGCTGAGTGACTAGCATTTCTGGATATTTTCGCCGTTCTTCTGGTGTGATTGTAGATTCCCAGATTTCCCAATTACCAGGGTTGGGTCCTTCTGGGCATTCGTCCATGAAAAGAGTCTCATACATGGCAGTGTTCCATTTTGTTACAACAAACCCTAGTGTTTGCTTCTGGGCGAGGGCGTTGCTGACTGGTAAGGCCGGAGTAACGACTGAGGTTAATAAGAATAATATCTTCAGTGTTTTAGGAATCATGTCATTTCTATGAGTTGTTTTGTTAATCATTCACTCTATCACTTTAAGTGCACTGGGTGCATGATACTAGCATGTGTTTAATCGTCTGCTTATGCAAAAATCACAGCTCTATAATATGTTACACTATGTTATTCTTATCCTAAAGAACTGCCAGAAAGTTGTGAAGGTAAGCCACGTGAAGATAATAAATAGTTATTCTATTTTGATGGGTATACTGCTCCCTTTCTTTATTATGTGCTCTGGTGGAGACTTAGTTGCCCAGGCTTTAGATGCCGAAAAGTGTAGTCACTTTTCAACGGATCCGGATGACCGTTCTGGCCCACCTATACTTTTTTATGCTGATCTTTGGGATGGACCACAACGACTACCAACTGAGAGCCCTGGTACTGGTCGTGCAGAATTCATACTTGATCGTGAAACTCTAAAGTTATCATGGCGTGTTACTTTCAGAGACCTAACTACCGACCCAGTAGGGCTCCACATTCACGGGCCGGTCCCAGCGGAAGGGGATGCACCTGCAATATTTAACTTAGCATCTGAGTATCCGGTTTCTCCAGTAGAGGGGGAGAAAATACTCTCCCTCGGAGAAGTCGCATATCTAGTACAACATTTGCTCTTCGTTAATCTACATACGGAGAAATACCCTCAAGGGGAGTTGCGTGGACCCGTTAAGAAGATAGCACCTCAGTGTTGAACACTTATAAGCTTGCACACCTTTTCAATAGCCTACAAAGAATAGATTCTTGCTGTACCATCCTGGTTAGCTTCAATACTAATGGTCTGTTTTTCATCTTGATTAGCAGTCTTTTTATCGTCTTTAGTTAGGTATGGATTATTTCCTAAATCGCAAATCTTCCACCCAAATTCTTGGAATACATTAATGTCTAAGAGATCTGGTATTTTCTTGAATAAGACAGCCATTAACAAGTTATGTTTCTCTTTGTTGGCATTACAAAGTTGCTCTCTCTCACTTATCTTGCGTTTGAATTCAGTGAAGAATGAATTGGAATCAATAGCTCTTTCAAACTCTACGCCTTTCTCATAAATGTCAGAAATGTTTTTTACTGCAAGACATGGAAAGTTTAGAGCAAGACAAACTTTCTCAAGTTCTGCCTGGGAGGTGTCGTAAATGAAATTTGCATCTTCTTCCTCATAGCCTGGTTTTCTTGCATCTTGATACATTGGTAAGTCGATGTACTTATCTTGCGGTTCTATCAAAACCACTGCTTCTTTCGCCACTCTTAGCATCTCATACAACGCTAAGTAAGGCCGAGGAAAATGATGAAAAGCCTCTTTGCATAGAACATAATCAAATACTTCATCATCAAATGTTAGACACTCAGCGTTCTGGGCAGAAAATTTATCGAGGTAGCCAGCGTCGTAAGCTAATTTTAGCAGGTCTTCCGTAATATCCGTACTTGTGACATCTGAAAAACCCCTTCGTTTCATCCGTATGGCATCTAATCCATACCGTCCATCACCTACAGTAAGCCATTTCTTTTCCTTCTTGCTATTTAGGCATTCAAAAACCGGTTCGTACATTCGCAAGTGGCGATAGAAATCAACCGTATCCTCTCTGAACCATGTTTCGTGGATTTTTAGACGATCTGGTAGGGTTAACTCTTTTTTCCAATTATTTTTATGCCTCTCATATGAATCTTTATGGAACATCTAGTAAACCCTTTAGTTGATAACAACAAAAGCTGAGCGTTAATGCCAATGTAATACAACGGATTTTGTGTAATTAAAATGTCAGCAGAATGGTAATCTGCATTTAGTTCTAGGATTCTAGGATCTGATCCAGGCGCCCCATCGCTAAAAGCAATTGATAGGTGGAAACCTTAGATAAGAATATAGCACTGGTATAATTTATTTGCGCATTAAAGACCTCGTTTTCAGCATCCAATACGTTGAGAGCGGTTTCGCGACCAGATTCTCTTAGACGTTCGCGAGAATTAAGAACTTCATTAGCGATGTTGACGGCATTATTGAGTAGTTTGACGCGTTCCCGAGCTGTTAGTAGAGCTTGCCATGCTAGCCGTGTCTGTTCCTCAATCTTACGACGCGTTTGTAAATAATCACTTTGGCGGGCTTGATACTTATAAGCGGCACCCTTAGTGCGCGACTTTGTACTGAGTCCATTAAATAAATTCCAGTTCGCCTGTAGTTTCGCCGAGTAATCACGGCGAATTCCTGGAATTCCATTAAAGTCATCCTCGTAATTACCCTGTAATACTAAGTCGATAGTAGGGTGGTATTCTGAAGATATTCCTTCAAGATTCTGATCTGCAACCTCAATTAATTTCTGACTAGATTTAACGGCCGGGTTTTCTATTAGGGCAATACTAATAGCATCTTCTAGAGTCTTTGGAATCAGCCCATTAGGCTGCTGCGGTATATTCATATCTAAAGGGTGTGGTGCTCGATTGAATACTTGAAGGTATCGGCTATTTGCATCCCTCAGTGCACCGGCTACAAAAACTTTGCGTTCCCGTGCAATTTGCAGCCGTGACTTTGCCTGGAGCACATCTACAGCGATTCCAGAACCACGCCGAATACGTTCTTCTTCGAGGTTAAGCTGGCGTCGAATGTTGGTCTCATTCTGTTCAGAAAGCTCTAGCAGTTGGCTTTGGCGAAGGACGTCTATATAGACTGCAATTCCTTCAAACATAATAGTCTGCCGTACGCTGATTAGCGTAATATCAGCGATCTCTCTTTCCAGCTTTGCTGACATACGACCAGAAAACCTAAGACCCCCGTCATAGATATTTTGTGTTAAAGATAGACGCAAGTTTTCCGCGCCATTTTCGAGAGGACCCGTTTTATTCAAACGCAATACTTCTGTGCTGACGCGTTCTTGGCCAGCATTCGCCGATAAATTAAGATTTGGCAGAAATTCGGATAGTGCTGTTCTTACATCTTGTTCGGCAGACTGAAGTTTAAAGCGGTTGGATTGAATTAGTGGATGATTTGCCACGAGGTCGGCTAATTCGGTTTGCAGTGGTGCAGCATTTGAGTTCAGAGCAGTTGCTGCTATCACTATGGTAAGAGTAAGAATAGATTTATACATTTTTATCTTCACGACTAGTCTGTTTGTCCAGTGAATCCTGGATTAAAAGAATAATCCAAGAATATTATCTGATGCAGGTAACATATTACTAAACCTTAGTCTCTGAGAACAAGGTTCATCGATTACACTTTTAAGATTTGTAATAGTGATTGTGAGTGCATTCGCAGCAGGTCTGGCCCAAGCTGCCGGTTATAGCATTTCCCCAAAAGGGTAAACCTTACATTCTGCCCCAGTGCTATTTAGGTCAACGCTAGAACAGGGCTGGTAGCCCATAAGATTGAGTATACGTTGGGCAGCGAAGATTTATGATTTTTGTTGTTGCTTCGCCATTTTAGTGAATAAGGCATCTTCATTGACGGTATCCCGCCTTTGTTTATGCCACGTTGTAGCAAAGCCAGTGGGGTAGCCTTCTTGCGTACAGAGCTGACCATTCTCAGACCATAGCATAGGAAACACTGGTCCCTGGGGCGGTTCTCCAGGGACCATCTCATCAAATGAAACGCCAGCTATGTTAAGACAATCGGGCCGGGCTTCCCATCGAATGTCATCTCCAAAAATGCGTGTCGAGAGTGCAATTCTCCATGCAGCTGAGGAGTTGCCGGAAGAATAGTGGAGAACCCAGGGATGCAAAACCAGCATGTCACCAGGCTCCATCTTCCAATTTAGAAAACGATTTTTAGGTTCAGCTCTAAGCTTCGCTTCCTCAGGGTGCGTAGTTCTACCTTCAGGTTTGATCATTTGCCGTGCGTTGGGTGAGAATAGCCAATAAGGAACATCTTGAGTTTGAGAGCCGGCTAAAACCTCAAGAGAGTTTTCTGGTTCAACCGGAGTTAGAGGAATCCAGATTGACGGCACCATAACTCCTCGAACAGGCCATCCCATGCGGTCGCAATGCCAAATAGTTTCTGACTTAGAGTTTGGTGGCTTAGAGAATAATTCTTCAAAGAAAAAGCGTGCGGTTGTTGCACCAATTGTTTGTGCTGCAGCCTGTCCTAATGGCGAATTAAAGATAAAGTTACGAAACTCAGGAATAACTCTAGACATGTATCGACCTGGGCAGGATGGGAGAAGGCCAAAATCTTCTTTGTCTATTGAAATGCGTCGTGCTGTCGGAAGTAGACTTTCAATCCATTCCGCGTCGAAAACCTCTCTTAGGCAGACAACTCCATCGCGGGCATAAGTCTCTCTATCATTATCTGAGATAGGACGAATGGGCTCCTTATTCAAAGTCATTTCAATCCTTTGGGCTTTGTATAATTACTATTGAGATTGTGCTGCCCTAGAGCTTATCTTTTCAGAAACAATCGAGCGAATAATAACTAATATCTCTAGCCAAAGTCTCTGTCTATGGTTTCTAATCAAACATCATTTCTTTTGGCTTAGGAATTGCTTCTCCATTGATCTAACGTGCTGTGCGTAAGGCTTCATTCCAAAATATATTGTTACTATACCTATTATCAGAATGGTGGTGCAAACGAAACTGATCGAGTAACGAATCAGTGATGAATCCTGTAATATGTAGTCAGTAAATATAGCTACGAACCATGGACCACCACCCTGGCCAATGAGATTGCCAATTAGCAGGTATAGCGCAACAACTTGGCCTCGCAATCGGTTAGGAACGATAAGTGGCAGAGCTGATGGCCCGGCTCCAAATGGCATGGTACCAAGGAAGATAACCGGAGCGAGTAGGACAAGAGACAGAACCTGGTTACTCACTAGCGGAAAGGATAATAGAAAAGGTAGAGTCGCGATGGCTGCAATTAGTCCAGCTCGCATATTTGAATCATCATAGCCTATAGACTTTAGCCAATCTGATAGGAGACCTCCTGAAACGACACCAGCAGATCCAAGAATCATGAAGTAAAGACCAAATATTCCCCCTATCTCACTCGCTGTCATACTATATGTTCGGATAAAGAATGTTGGTACCCAAGCCCCGAGAGAAAACATCATGGTCGCGAGGAACGTGAACCCAAACACTACTGGCCAAAGAACGTCACGCTGATTTATTAGATAGCGCCATGCTTCCCGCCATGAGGGTACTGTAGTGATATCTTCTGTTGAAGAGCTGATGCGTGGGGGCTCTCTTAGAGCAAGCCAGATAATTATTACAAATAATAGCCCTGGCACGGAAACAGCTAAAAAAGCCATTTGCCACGGTCTTACCAGACCGAAAATCCCTAACTCGACAGGACCAATATCTAACATTTTTTGGAACACTAGTCCGCCTATCACAAGTGCCAAGCCTGAACCCAGGAATCCTGAGCCAGTTATTACACTCAATGCGCGGGTTAGAGTTTTCCGTGGAAAATAGTCCGCGAGAATTGAAAACGTTGCAGGTGATAATGTTGCTTCACCTATACCTACAAACATACGGGCAACAAAAAGTTGCCAGAAAACTCTTGTGATCCCGCACAATGCTGTTGCGATAGACCAGAGAACCATTCCAATGACTATGATTCTCTTGCGGTTATTGGAATCTACGAGACGTCCAAGAGGAATCGCAACAGCACCATAAAACAATGCAAAGGCAAACCCTTGTAGTAAACTAATCTGGGTATCCGAAATTCCTAGATCTGCTCGGATTGGGTCAACAAGTAAATTAATGATCTGTCGATCAATGAAAGATATGACTGATGCGATACAAAGCAATAAAACGACGAACCAAGCATATCCATTCGACCGAAATTCGAATAAGTCGTGGGGCTGTCGGAGTTTAAATTTTGGGTTGAGCTGGCTTTGTTTGGTCATGAATTAGTGGGGCTCATTAGCCAGCGTTTTGCGGATAGCGCCAATAAAATGGTTAATGCCTGGACGGCGTGATTCTGAATGGCGCATAACTAAACCTGAGAGTCTTTTGAAGGGGGTGCCGGGTACGGGTAGTCGTACCACTGTGTGCCGCTCATAATCTTCTTCCAGGAGGCGTTCAGGCAGCACGCTAACATAATTATGGGACAGTACTAGGGTGCGCAAAAGGGATAGTGAATTGGTTTCGATGTCGGGGACTTGGACACCTAGGTTTTCAGATTCGAATAGATTATCTATTAACATAGAAACGTGTTTGCGGCCGACTATAGCTAATCTATATTTTCTGAGTTCGGATATAGGAACGTGGGCTTGACGGGCAAGGGGGTGTTTAGAACACACTACGAAGTGTGATTTAATATTAATAAGAGGCTCAAAAACCAGAGAGTTATCTGCTACGCCTATTGGATAACCCGAAAGAATTGCCTCAACTTTAGAATTTCTTAAATCGGTTATAAGCTCTTCAAAGCCGCCCTCCACAACATTGACCTTAAGGTCAGGAACCTGTTCAGCCATGGCTGCAAGAACTGTTGCCATTGGTTCTCCTGCCCACATAGCTGCTACACCTATACAAATTGAACCCGCTTCACCACGCGCGGTAGTACCAACATCCTCTGCGGCACGGCTTGCTTCATTCAGAATCATCTTTGCTCGCTGGTAAAGCTGTGTTCCTGCTTCTGTTGGCAGGACGCCGCGCGTTTTTCGTTCTAGCAAGATCGCTTGAAGTTGACCCTCAAGATTCTTAATACTGCGTGTAAGAGCTGGTTGGGTGATATTCAGAACTTTGGTCGCACGCGATAGGCTACCAGCTTCAACGGTAGCAGTAAAATGGCGCAATTGTTTGAGTTCCATGGAATCCTAGAGTTCCTAATTCATTAATATAGGCGGCTCGAACCATGCCTATAGAACATATTTTACTATATACGTATAAATAAATTTTATACAATGTTTGGCCCAATGAATTGCGCCAAGTCTTTTGTATAGCGAAAATGCTATTGCTTTTGCGTCACGTGAGTAGGTGAAAAGATGGGTATGATTTCGATAGGCGACGCTGAGCTAAACGTTGATGTGACCGGAGAAGGGGATCCCCTTTTGATGGTTTCAGGACTTGGCGGCCGTGCTGCGTTTTGGTCTCATCAAGTATCGGCATTCTCAGAGCACTTTCAGGTCATAACTCATGATCACCGAGGTACTGGTGCGAGTACGAAGTCAAATATTAAATATTCTGTGGCACAGATGTCTGAAGATGTCATCCGTCTCTTGGATGCATTATCTATACCAACTGTTACAGTTTTAGGCCATTCAACGGGAGGTGCGATTGCCCAGTTTCTTGCTCTTAAACATACTGAGCGCGTGAACCGAATTGTCTTAAGTGCTAGTTGGCCCGGACCTAGCCCATATTTCCAAGAGCTATTCAGATTGCGTCTACGTATACTTCAGGATTCTGGCCCTGATGCATACCTGATTGATGGTATTATGCGAGCATATCCATCACAGATACTATCTGAAAAGCCAGAGATATTGTCAGGCTCTAGAGAAGAACGCCTTGCTACTTTTCCTGGTATAAAGATTGAGTCATCTAGAATTAATGCTGTGCTTTCGCATGATTTGAGATCACAGATATCTTCTATTTCTCTTCCAACGTTGGTCATAGGTGCTGCAGATGACCAAATTACCCCAAAATCCTTTTTTGATGAACTGGCAGATGAAATTGTGGGAGCGGAGAAAGTTATTTTTCCTTTCGGCGGACACTTTTTGCCACAAGTTAAGCCGCGCGAATATAATCAAGCACTTTTTAATTTTCTTAATGTGGCGGGATAGGAATATAATGTCGGACGATTTCTGGAAACCATGGTGGGCTGTTATCGGGCCCGATGAAGGAGAATCTATTTGGCAGCCAGAGCCCTCGCGTGGCTATGTTGATGTAAATTTAACACCAGGAAATACACCCTACGATAGTTTCTCATCTGGTATTCAGGTGCTGCCTCCGGGTTGTAGCGTTCGTGAGCATGGGCACAAGCAGAATCATGAACTTCTCTTTTTTTACGAGGGTATTGGTCGCTGTGAAATTGAGGATTCGAAATATGATCTTGTCCCCGGAACTACCGTGTTATTTGGTAGATATGCTCGGCACTTAATAACGAATACAGGCGACGTTGATATGAAGCTGTTCTGGGTATTCTTTCCGCCAGCCTTAGAGCATTGGTTCCGGGCAATCGGACAGCCGCGCAAGCCTGGCGAAGAAATGCCAGATAAATTTCCTAGACCTGATAACGTTGGCGACATTATGGAATATATGAAATTTATGCCGCCACGGTCCGTAAAAGGGAAATAGATTTCCTCATGTTAGTTATGAACCGCTCGGTAGTGGCTAGAAGTCTCAGTCATGCGCAATGTATCGATGTCCTAGAACCGGCTATGCGGGTGGTGTCGCAGGGTGATACAGAAATGCCTCTTAGGCAATTCATGGCAGTTCCGTATACTGCTGGTAAAATGGGTCTCATGCCAGGGTATGTAGGTAAGAGAAGTGCAACTGATCCAGCAGTTTTTGGCGTAAAGATTGTTAGCAAGTTTCCCCGTGAACTAGGTAGCGACTACTCAAGCCACGTTGGCGCAGTATTATTGTTCAATGCTGTCGACGGCATACCAATCGCACTTCTAGATGGAGCCGAGTTAACGGCTATTCGGACATCCGCAGCATCAGCGCTAGCAACTAGATATTTAGCAAATGATGATGCTCAAACGCTAGTTTTACTTGGTTGTGGAGAAGAGGCTGCACATCATATCCATGCCATTCATGCCGTAAGGCCTCTTAAGAAGATAATTATTTGGGGGCGTAATACTGAGCGTGCACGGCAGTTTACACTCCAACATCCTCTTGCCGATGATATTGAATTTTCGGTTGAAAGCGATGCCGAATTGGCTGTCAAGAAAGCCAATATTCTTTGTACTGTAACTTCATCTACAAAACCTATTCTGAAGGGGGCTTGGTTGCAACCTGGTTTGCACGTTAACCTTGTTGGTGCAGCTGTTCGGGCGTCATCAGAAGCAGACACTGACGTCGTTAGGCGTAGTCGGTTTTATGTTGACTATTTGCCGTCTGCTTTGGCTCAGGCAGGAGAACTGCTTAATGCAATCGAGTCGAATTTGGTTGCCCAAGATCATATTGTTGGTGAGATTGGTGCTGTGATCAGTGGTGTGGTGCCGGGGCGACAATCTGACGGTGAGATTACTGTTTATAAGTCACTTGGCGTTTCCGCGCAGGACCTTGCTGCTGGCTTGGCTGCTGTTACTAACGCAAGGGAAATGAATATCGGCATTGAGGTGAATTGGTAAAGCACAATGGAAGACTTGGGAACTAGAATTTGTAGCGGTGATGTACTGGTTGTGCCCGGAGTATATGATGCGCTCACAGCGGCGCTTGCGGAAAAAGCGAAGTTTGAGGCCGTTTTCCTTTCAGGTTCAGCTGTAGCCTATAGTCAAATAGGACGTCCTGATATTGGTCTTCTGACTATGACGGAGATGGCTGTGGCTCTAGATCGGATTCGTGATCGTATCAATATTCATATATTTGTTGATGCTGACTCAGGTTACGGTAACGCATTCAATGTTGGCCGTACGATTCGGGCCTTTGAAAGGGCTGGGGCCTCTGGGATTCAGATTGAGGATCAGATTAATACTAAGCCTATGGATCAAGTCGGCCAACGACCGCTTGTATCAATCGAAACTATGGTTGGTAAACTTAAAGCCTCTCTGGACAGCAGAATTTCCGAAAAGACTTTAATCAGTGCGCGGACTGATGCAATGTTTAGTGGAGGCTTAGAACTGGCATTGGAGCGAGCATGCCTCTATGCGGAAGTGGGGGCTGATATTATTTTTGTAGAAGGTTTGAATAAGCTAGAGGACAGAGTTCGCCTCTGCAATCAATTTGAAGGCAAGGTCCCGCTACTATACAATCTTATCAATTCAAGTAATGATGATGGTCCGATCCCTCAAGAATTGGAGGAAGAGGGGTATAGCATTGTGCTATTTCCTGGAGCCGTTATAGGTGCTGCCGCAAACGCAGCTAATCAGGCTTTAGAATACTTGTCCGGTAATGACGGACCGTCTGTGAGTCACGCCGTAACAGATCTTATTGACGCTGAAAAGTATCTCAAGAATTAGGTTTTTCGGTGATTCTATCGGATACACTATTGATCGGTAAAATAAATAAGGCAAGTACACGGAGGGGCGTTATCAAATCTAAGGATAGTATTGATGAAAGAGATGTGGGTCTAACCTACCCGTGGCCCCCCCCCAGAAGCGCCAGCACTAGGTGAGACTATTGAGGTTATTCCGGGAGTATATTGGATTCGGATGCCGCTTCCGTTTGCACTTGACCATATAAATCTATGGGTTCTCGATGATGGAGATGGGTGGGTACTTGTAGATACAGGGTTCAATTCAATTGATACCAAGAATCTTTGGGTTGAATTATTTAATGGTGTTTTTCGACGTTATCGGCCAAAGAAATTAGTGTGTACGCATCATCACCCTGACCACATGGGTCTAGCTGACTGGCTTATCAATAATTTCAATATTCCTATGTGGACGACGCAAAAGGAATGGGATGCTTTTCATCGATGGGGTGGACTTGATCGCGATTCCCTGCACTCTTTAATGCAGAATTTCTACCGATGTAGTGGGGTTTCAATTGAACGTCAGCAGAAGGATTATGAGCAACGGCTATTCCAGTGGAGACGTAAGCATGTGATATCAGAATCGCTTAATGTGCTTAAAGCGGATGACTCTATTATTGCGAATAGTAAAGAGTGGACAGTTACTATCGGAGAGGGGCACGCACCTGAACTTGCAGCTCTATATAACGCTGAAGATAAAGTTCTAATTTCGGGTGACCAAGTGTTACCTAGGATTTCGCCAAACGTGAGCGTTTTGCCTTTTAATCTTGATGCTAATCCCCTAAGGGAATTTCTAGATAGCTTGGTAAGGTTTAAAGAACTTCCAAGAAATACATTGGTCTTACCCTCGCATAAGTTGCCATTTACCGGTTTGCACGCAAGAATTGATTTCTTGATTGCGCACCATCAGGAGCGATTACTAGCCTCAGAAGTGGCATGCGAGCATGGGGCTTCTGCAGCGGAGGTAAATACAGTCTTATTCCCTCGTGCATTAGATGATCAGCAGTACTTCTTTGCCTTAAGTGAGACTTTAGCGCATCTAAATTTTTTGTGGAAAGCTGGGGTCATCTCTAGAATAGAGTCAGAGTCTGGTTCATATATTTATACAAAAACTTAGCTTTAATCTGTAAGCACCTTTGTGACCTTGACTTCGTATGATATTTTTTCTGATCAAATGACTGGGCATTATTCAATGAGAAAAATAATTCTTTCATTAATTTCTTTCTGTAGCTTTTTGTTGCCAGAATTTTCTGCGATGGCAGATGACTTTCTGATCATTGGTGCAACCCGTAACACTGGGCTAGAGATTGCAAAGATTCTTGTTGATCGTGGCGATACTGTGACAGCATTTGTACGCCCAACCTCAACACTTGAAAACCTCGAACCGCTGGGGGTTGAGTATTTTTTTGGTGATGCAGTGATTGCTGAAGACGTGGCCCAGGCTGTTGCCTCAAAGAATTTCGATGCAGTTTTATCTACGCTGGGTGGTGGCCGCGGAGAGCAGCCGCCCGATTTGGTTGGTACTATCAATATTGTTGATGCAATGGAGAGTGTAGGCCTTAAGAGACTAATAGTAGTCACTGTTATAGGTCCTGGAGAAAGTATCTCTATGGTTCCAGATAAACAGCGTCTTAGCTTGGGTAAAATCATTAAGGTTAAAGAAAAGGCTGAAAACTATATTATAGCTAGCTCTCTAGATTACACTATTATTCGGCCAGGCCAGCTGACATCAAATTCCCGCTCAGGCATTATTAGACTGAGTGAAAGGCCCGAGAAAACTGGTCCTGTTACACGGGCTGATCTGGCTGATGTTGTTGTGTCTACGTATGATAACGCCGATGCTAGCAAGAAGATTTATATGGTTGTTGGCGACGATCCAAAGGCTACTCAGCGTATGGGTTCATCTCGTTAAGCGGGTGTGCTTATTATCTAAGAGTTCAGCGGGTCTAGGAATCTTACATCCAACTATTTGGGAAGCCACTAAGATTGTCTAGATATCGTATGTCTCTGAGAATGGAGCGAAGATGATAGATTTTTATACCTGGTCTACGCCTAATACACGTAAGATCTCGATTGCGCTTGAAGAGATGGAGATTCCCTATAACATCTGCCTCGTCAACATGAGAGAAAAAGAACAGAAGCATCCTGATTTTCTAAAGATCAATCCAAACGGCCGTTTGCCAGCTATTGTTGATCGTGGCAACAATGATTTTGCTGTTTTTGAGTCAGGTGCAATATTAATATACTTAAGTGAACTTTCTGGTCGCTTCCTTCCGGATGACAAAAATGGGCGCTCAGAGGTTATACAATGGCTTATGTGGCAGATGGGAGGATTAGGTCCTATGCAGGGCCAAGCCAATGTATTCTATCGTTATTTCCCGGAAAAAATTCCGTCCGTAATTGACCGTTATCGTGATGAAACAACTCGTTTGTTTCAAGTTATGGATACCCGGCTTAAGAATGAAGAATTCTTAGCGGGTGATTATTCAATAGCTGATATGGCATGCTTCCCATGGATTGCTCAGCATGATTGGTCAGGACTGGTTTTAGATGGACACCCAAACCTATTGCGATGGTTCGGAATCGTTGGAGAAAGGCCTGCAGTAAAGCGAGGTATGATCATACCAGAACCCCAGCGTTCGCCTGAAAAATTGCTTGAAACTGCAGCTGAAATCGTCACAAAGTAATGCACCTCCTCACCAACATATTGAAAAGCATGAATTTTCACTAGGCGAATGCCAAGTGTTCAGCCGGTACTTGATGGTAAATCGGTGTATAGTGGGACATAGATTCAACCAATGAACCCTTAGTCCTTTGGAGGCCGAAATGTCCGATACGGCTCAGTCAACATCCATTGATATCGTTAACGAATATAACCATGGAACGCGTCGGTCGGTACTCAAGATTGGCTTGATGTCCGGCGGAGGACTTTCTTTGGCCTTTATGATTGGCCCAGACGTTCTAACGAAATCTAGTCGTGCTAAAGAAGCAGACACATTTGTGCCAAACGCTTATCTCGAAATTTCGCCTGATGGACAGATCTTGATTTATAACCATAGCCCTGAAGTCGGGCAGGGCGTGATCACAGCATTACCAATGATTGTTGCTGAAGAACTGGACGCGGATTGGGGTGACGTTAACGTCGAGCAGTCCGTCATCAGTGCAGAAATTTACGGCCGCCAGATTGCAGGTGGGTCTTTTGCGATTCCAGGTTCGTGGAATCAATTGCGCCAAGCTGGAGCTGTTGGTCGTCACATGCTGATCGCTGCTGCTGCGGAACAATGGGGTGTTTCCGCTGATGAATGTACTACTAGTAATAGTGTGGTCACTCATGATCCAAGTGGTCGTAGAATAGCCTACGGTGATCTTGCAATACCGGCTTCAAAGATTCCTGTTCCTGATCCTTTATCTCTTACGTTAAAGACACGTGAAGAATACAAAATTCTTGGGACGCGAATTGGTGGCGTTGAAAACGATAAAGTCGTTTCAGGTCAGCTGTTGTTTGGGAGCGACGTTGTAGTACCCGATATGGTTTACGCCACATATACACGCTGTCCCGCATTTGGCGGACGCGTGACATCGGCTAATCTAGATCAGGTTCGATCAATGGACGGTGTGCTTGATGCCTTTATATTAGAGGGTACGGGCGATGCCCAGGAGGTCATGCCCGGTGTGGCTGTGGTGGCTAGCTCCACATGGGCGGCTATAAAGGGCAAAGATGCACTTGACGTCGTTTGGGACGAAAGTATGGCGTCTAAGGATAGTTGGAGTAGCTCAGTTAAGCGGGCCAAGGCGCTCGCTGGCTCTAAGGGTGAAGAAGTTCTTTATGAAAAGGGAGACGCCGACGCCGCCATTGCCGATGCACCATACAAAGTTGTCGATGCACTTTACACCTATCCATTCATTGCTCATGTCAATATGGAGCCGCAAAACAGCACGGCCTGGCATCGCGGCGATGAAGTCGAAATTTGGGCGCCAACCCAAACACCACAACGTGCTGTTGCTTCGGTAGCAAAAGTATGGGGTCTCTCTGAAGAGAAGGTTAATCTTCATCAAATTAGGGGCGGTGGAGGTTTTGGACGGCGCCTCTACAATAACTTTGTCTGCGAGGCTGTCGCTATTTCCGAACGCGTAGGTGCACCGGTTAAATTACAATGGACCCGGGAAGATGACATTCGTCATGAGTTTTATCGGCCCGGTGGGTTCCATTATATGTCTGGTGCGGTGGACGAAAATGGTAAATTGGTAGCTCTCGGAGACCATTTTGTCACCTTCACTGAAGATGGTGAAAAAGCAATTGGGCTTGCCAGTTTGAGCGAAAGCGAGTTTCCCGCGCCGCTCATCGACAATGTCAAATTTACTCAATCTTTGCTACCGTGGAGCATTCCAACTGGGGCGTTGAGAGCGCCGCGGTCCAATGTCCATGGATTTGTCTTCCAGTCGTTCTTGCATGAACTGGCTGAAGCAGCTGGCCGCGACCATGTTGAGTTTCTGTTGGACGTCGTTGGCGAATCCCGGTGGCTCGAACCTGGCAATGTCAGAAAACTGCACACGGGCCGTACGGCCGATGTAATTAAGCTGGCGGCTGAGAAAGCAGGATGGGGTAAACCAGTACCTGAAGGACATGCCCTAGGTATTGGGTTTTATTTTAGCCACTTAGCCCATGTTGCTCAGGTTGCTGAAGTGAGTATGGAGGCCGACAACGTTGTACGTGTACACAAGGTGACTGTGGCAGCTGACGTTGGGCCTATCATTAACATGAGCGGTGCGGAGAATATGATGGAAGGATCGGTGATGGATGGCATCAGTGCTATGATTGGTCAGCGCCTAACTATCGAAAACGGCCGGATCGAGGAAGGCAATTTTGATCGGTACCCACTGTTGAAGATAGCTGACGCTCCTGAAGTCGAAACCCATTTCATCCAATCAGAGTTTAGTCCGACAGGGTTGGGTGAGCCGGGCTTACCGCCATTACTGCCAGCAGTAGCAAATGCGATATTTGCTGCCTCAGGTCAACGGGTACGCTCTGTGCCACTCAAACTAGAAGGATTTGCCGTCTAAAGGCCAAGCGCACCCGGGTTAATACGGTTGTCAGGGTCGACCATGTTCTTGATCGACCGAATGGCGGCGGCGGTATTGTCCAATCGAGAGTCCAAGAAAGGATAGCTGCGGCCAATCTGTAAATGGGTTCCGCCGCGCTTTCGGAATAAAGCGGCAAGGCCAATACGCAGCTTACCAACGACATCAAAGGATTCAGGATTATGAACATAGATGTCTTTGGAGTTTAGAAAATCGTCATCGAGGTAACTCTCGATCATGTCTGTGCGGCGGTCTTTCCAATAAAGATTGATTTCTACTAAAACACGGGACTGCCCGATAAGATTACTCACTTGCCCCCATACAATACCATGTTTTTCAATCACATCACTCTGAGTATCCATGTAGGCGTCGATATCATCCAAGATTGCACCGAGCCGTGAATGTGGAAGGATACCATGCATGGGAACCCAGCGGTCGCCTGACGGTCCAAGCATCATGATCGGCGGTGGAAAGGGTGTACCACGCATGACCTTTGGAATACTGGCTTCAATTTCCCGACCTTGATTGTCTTCGCAGGCTTTTTTAACGGCGGTAAGGGCGCTTTCAACATCGGCATCATCACGCCCATCGACGCTCATATGTAGCGAGTAGCCAACATCTTTCAAATAGCGGCGGCCCGCAGCAGCAACTTTGAAAGCTTCTTTCATGCCCCGCAGAATTGAGCTTTGACCCTTGGCAATACCAAGAAGCTTATCAATATCGTCGGCAAAGCCAGTCGAAGCGATCCGTTCAGATAGAAAAAACGGATCAAGCCCAAAGCACTCTGAAACCAAACCCAACCGTCCGATAGCGCCTGAGGCAGCAACGTAATCCGCTCGTGTTGGAAAACTGAATGCTGCGAAACGTACTTCCGCAGGTCGCGGGATGAGCTGCAACGCAATCTCCGCTTTGATCCCTAATGCACCACTATCGCCAAGGAACAACCCCGTTAAATCGGGTCCGTAGTAGCGGTTGAAAGGAACAGGGTCCTCCGGTGTACCCCACGATCCAGTTAGAAGTTCTTCGCCGTCGGCCGTGATCATACGCAGACCGATTACACTTTCCACTAGCATTCCGTACTTGCCCGAGCCGTAGTTGATGGCGTTCTGGGATAGGCCACCGCCAACGGTAGCAAACAAGCCCGATCCCGTGCCCCAAAAAGGAGTGCGCAAACCAAGCGGCGCCAAGGCGTCGTTTAATTGGTTCCACGTTACGCCCGCTTGAACGCAGACATACATATCTTCCTGATTAATCTCTACGATGTCATTGAGGTGCCGCATATCGATGAGGATCGTGTCGTCTCGGTCAGTCAGGTATCCCGCTGAATAAGATAAACCGCCACCACGGGCGGCTATAGTGGCTCCATTGGTGGCCGCTGACTTAACGACAGCCTTAAGTTGGTCAATTGCACTAGGCTGAACAACAGCTATCGGTGGCTGACGTTCGTAGTATATGTCTTTGCCGTAAAGTTCACGATCAGTCTCATCGGTTATAATATTATCTGGCCCCACTATTTGTTCTAAGAGCTTGATAATTGTTGATTGATCCATAGCTCATTCCTTTTGCGGCATTCGCCAACCGAGCATTATAAACAAGCATTTGTTGGTCTTGCGTGTTGAAACCATTAGTCTAGGTATTAATCAGCAACATGAAAAGTACGTCGAGGAGATCAACATGCCAACAGTTTTGATTACAGGGAGTAATCGCGGACTAGGACTTGAATTTGCCAGGCAATATGCTGCTGCGGAATGGCAGGTTATTGCTAGTTGCCGGAAACCTGTTGATGCAACTGCTTTGAATTCTCTGGCTGCTGACAATCGTTCAGTATCGGTAGAAGCAATGGATGTCTCAGACCATGTATCAGTAGACCTCCTTGGCACTAAGCTATCTGGTCAAGCTATTGATGTAATTATCAATAATGCAGGCATCGCAAGTAATAACTTTTCTGCTCAGATGTTGGGTGGATTCGACTTTGACGAATGGACGGCTATGCTTTGGACTAATACATTAGGACCGATGAAGGTTTCTGAGGTTTTTCTTGATAATTTAAGAAGAGGTAACCATAAGAAAATTGCGGCTGTATCGAGTACAGTTGGATCTTTATCACAAATGAACGATTATCCAGTTTATCCTTATGCCACCAGTAAAGCAGCCTTGAACAAGGCTATGCGTCTTATGGCGCAACAATTAAAGGCAGAGGGAATCACTGTTGTCTGCCTTTGTCCTGGGCATGCAAAAACAGATATGGGCCTAATGGCGGAAGGGGCATCTGTAGAAGTGAGAGATGCTATAAAGGGAATGCGTCAGCAAATTAATGATTTATCTATGAATACAACGGGGACTTTTAAGCGTTATAATGGCGAAACTATAGCCTGGTAGAGGAGAGGTGCGCCATGGATGGTGCAGTGCAAAGTTACATCCCGACACGCGAAGAGGTAAGGCAGGCCGCCCGTAATCTCATTCCTGTACTGAGAGAGCGAGCACTGGCTACCGAGGAAAATAGGACTCTATTGCCTGAAACTATAGCTGATTTGAAGGCAGCAGGAATCCATAAAATCTTTACCCCGAAACGCTACGGGGGTTTTGAGATGGACTGGGGAGCCCACGTAGATATCACTAAGGAGCTTGGTCGTGGTTGTGGTTCCACCTCTTGGGTTGCCTCGGTTGTCTATTGTCACACTTGGCTCTTGGCTCGTTTTCCACCTGATTGCCAAGAAGAATTTTGGCCTACGCATCCGGACGCGATTATTGGTACGGCTTTTGCTGGCGGCGGGTCTATGACCGAAACAAAAGGAGGCTATATCCTCAATGGCCAATGGAAGTTCTCCAGTGGGATAAACCATTCTGACTGCGCCATTGTTGCCGCGAAGGTTGGCAAGATAGACGATGATCCACATAGTGGCAGGACACAAGTCTTTCGTATGGCAATGCTTTTGCCTTCGGAATATGAGATCGTTGATGTTTGGCATTCAGAAGGGCTGCGCGGCACGGGCAGCAATGATATCAAGGTTGTTGATCAATTCGTACCTGCTCATCGCACCATTCTCACTGAAGAAGCTACTGGTATGAAGCCACCAGGCGCGGTGCTGCACGATAGTTACATCTACAACGTGGAATTTTCACCTTATTTTTTCACCCTAGTTGCTGGACCAATGCTTGGTACGGCTTTGGGAGCTCTTGAGCAATATTGCGAGCTTACTAAGAAACGTGTAGGTCAGATGTTTAAGGAATCGATATCAGAGCAAGTCCCCGTACAGATTCGCGTGGGGGAATCAGCAGCGGAAATTCAAGCTGCAACGCTTTTGGTGAATAATATTAGTGATTATCTGCATGAAGAGGGCCAAGCGGGCCGTGCACTGCCTGGTACTACATTGATGACTATTCGAAGAGATCTTGCGCATGCGTCAAGGCAGTGTCTATCTGCTGTAACGCGACTTTCTGGTATGATGGGTGTATCCGCGCAAACTGGTAATAACCCGGTGCAGCGTCACTTCCGAGATTGTCGGACGATGTCTACGCATGGTGGGCTTCAATGGGATGCTAGTATGGGACCTGTTGGCAAGCGTTTACTCAGCCTGCAAACCGGTGATCCTAAGATCGATGATGCAATACCCTCTGCTGTGCTTGATAAAACGCTATAAACTTTTTATGTCAGGATTTATGCCCCATGGCGCGCCCTCATATTGAATTCGTACAGTCACAAGTATTACCCTTTACTAAAGGTTTATATGGGGGGGCGCGGCCAGAACTAGATATGCGCATTCTAAGCATCGATGATGAAGGTGGTGACTCTTCAACTATGCTTAAGTGGCCAGCAGGCTGGTCTCGGACTGAGCCGGAACACTTAGACTGTGATGAAGAGTTTCTCGTTCTTGAGGGCTCCATTCAGATAAATGATATTTTGTATCGCAAGCATGATTACGCTCATTTGCCGCGGGGTTATTTGCGCACAAGTCAATCAAGTGCGAAGGGTGCGGTCACCTTATCTTTTTTCTCATCCGAGCCGCATGCTATCCAGTCAGATAAAGTGGGTAACGGCTTTGATTCCGCTCGTCTGGTAGAGCACGTAGAAACTATTACTCATGAGCGCATGACTGACGTTGGGGAAAAATTTGATACCCCGGACTGGGATCCAACAGGTACATTCCATAAGTCATTATATGAAGATCCATATACAGGTGAGCGTACCTGGATGATTGGCATGGCCCCCCATTGGGGTACGAATTTATGCGAAATCCATCCAGTAATTGAAGAGGAATTTTCGATTCTTGGTGACCTCTGTTTTCCGATGGGAAATTTTCGAGATGGCGGGTATTTCTGGCGACCTCCAGGCATTCAACATGGGCCTTTTGCATCTTGGGGCGGATCACTGCATATAGTGCGCTGTAAAGGCGGTCCCTTTGCGACAGAATGGGTCGAGGGCGAGCCACCAGATTGGTACCCAGAATATAATCCTGTGCTTCCGCCCGAATATGAGCAGCACGTCAGAGCTGGTGTGAATTACGACCGGGAACCAAATTACTAGGGAGAAAATTTTGACAGAGCAAGACTTTCGTCATATCCGGTCAAATGCCATAGACTGGGAGGATGATCCAGATATTCCTGGATTTAGGCAGAAAATTCTAAGCTTTAATGAAGCTACTAAAGCGGTAGTGCGTCTCTGGTTTATTCCCCCCGATTGGGGCGCAGACATCTTTGATGGTAAACCTGATCGCCATTACCATAAATCTGTTGTGGAGCGCGGTTTCCATCTCTACGGCGATTTCCCCCATTGGGAATTCAGTAATGTTGCAGATATGAAGGGTGACCTTCACATCTTTAATCGCGGTATCTTTATGAACCGACCACCGGGCAGTCTACATGGTTTGTTGCCTGAGCCCCGTTCCAAAGCCGGTGCTGTGATTGTTTATTGGGTCACTGGCCCTGGAGCTAGCATCAAAGATCCCGAATTTGAAAAGGAGACTGTTACCGTTCCCTTTGATAAGGACGTAAAAGTCGAGCTCAATAAGTTTAATCCATGTACGATTGTGCAGACGGAAGATATGGATTGGGAGCCTCATCCAGAGGCTGATGGTTGGAAGATCAAACATCTTGCTGAACCTGACTATGGGGCGGACTCTGTCGATCTGGTTCACATCCCAACCGACTGGCAACCACCAGACCGCTGGACATATAATGTTGTTACAGAATCTCTGACCCCCTGGCTCTACATAGTTAATGGCGATTTAAATGTAACCGTTGGTAGCGAAGAAATAAAATTGAGACAGGACGATTTTCTAGCCTGGCCAGCCGAACTGCCGGTCATTCTTCCTAATGCACCAGTTACTGATGTTGGCTGTATAGCACTATGCTCAGGCCATAGCTTAACTGCAGCTAAAGCCTGATTAGATCTCTGGGAAGGCTATAGAGACGCTCTGCTCCATTCTCGGTGATCAACATACTCTCCTCAAAGAACATCCCACCCCAGCCGACTTCGTGTAGTTCAAAATCCATATTAAGGACCATGTTTTTCTCAATCTGGAAGTCGCCTAAGGTTCCTCCAGCGATAAACGGTACTTCGATATGATCGAGCCCAATTCCATGGATAAATGCTAGCTCGAATGTCGGGCAGCCATTCTTACGGACAGCATCAATTGCAGTGTTGCGAAGATTGCCGGTTGACAATCCTGGCTTCATAATATCGTAGCAGGCTTCTATACCAGCCGCGTAACCTTTCCAGTAGGTCTCCATCTTCTTGGACGGATCTCCCAGCACAACCGTCCGTTGGCAGTCACCCATATAACGTCGCCAACGCATCATACTGTCAAAACAGACCTGATCACCGGTTGCGATAGGATAATCTTTGAATACTCTACCGGCTCCAGCGCTTTTTCGCCCAGCACCGTTAAATGCTGCCAAGACGCGGCCACCTTGCTCTGCTACCCCAACTTCATAGGCCGTAACAACGTCTCCCCAGGTGCCGCCTTCATGAATAGCGGCAAAAGCCTTTTGCATAGCAGCTTCGTTCTTTGTCGCGGATGTCCGCAATATTTTAATTTCATCCGGCGTTTTGACCATGCGAATTTCAAATAGAAGATTGGTTGCATCCGACACTGTCGCGTCTTTAATGGCGTCTCCAAGAACATCGGCAAAACGGGTATCGTCAAAGCCGAGCTTTGCCTTCGTCAGACCCATATCTTGCAAGGCTTTGGCCGCTGTTTCAAAAACACCAACGTAGTTATTCTGCTCAACGTCATCGACCATACGCCGCATAGCACGCTCTTCTTCGGTAAATTCTATATCCTTGGCAAAGGTATGAACTTTGAGCACGCCACCATAGATGCCGAAATAGTACAAGCGTAGGTCAGGCATCCATGTTGGCCGTTCATGGAGAACGACAGCTTCGATTTCCGTTGTGATCAAACATGGAGCAATATCGGGCGACCTGGGTAGGATAGCGCAAGCCAGCCAAGGCACATCAAAAATGAAGTCTGTGTCGTAATCACTAAGGTAAACAACATTATTGGGAGTGACAGCGATAAGAGCATCCAGACCTTCCCGATCCATAATCTCATTAGCTCGCTCTCTGTTCAGCAGCATCTATTTTGCCGCCTGCGCTTCGTAAACTGTTTTCATCGTAACAATAGCTTTTTCAGCCGTCGGGAAACCTGCTTCAAGTCCGGTCAGCATGAGAATCTCCTCTACCTCATCCTGTGGAATCTTATGATAGGCCGCCATTTTGAAAAAGAATTCAGCCTCGTCGCGGTGAAGGCCGACAAAAAGAGAAATAGCGCATAGAATTTTTGTCTTAAGTTCGACCTTATCCATCTCCCAAATTGGAACCATCACGTTGATCAGTTTCTCATGGAAGGCTGGCGGACGAGTCGCCACAATCCACTGGTAGATATTTTCGCCTTCTTCAGCTCCCCATAACTTATGAGTTATAGCACGAAAGCGCGCTTCAATATCGTCTGCCATATTGTCCCCCAGACTTTAGTTTTGTTCGGGCTTCTGTCCTATTGTCATCCACCAAGGATAAGCACCGAAGAAATAATCAACGTCTGTACTCCATCCGGTGAGGTGATTTGGTAGCCCTTCTTCTCGTACTTCAGCATAACCCACAGTATTTAGAATTTCTTTGCGGTCAAGTGAGAAGAAAAGTGGAATAAATGGGTCTTCCATCCGTCGGCCTGTAGAGTCCAAAAGAAACTCTGACAAAGGATGATAATCTTCATTTAACACTTTGAAAGGTGGCGACTCCATAATTGCAAAACGCCCACCTGGTTTTAAGATTCTCAGCGCTTCCCGTGCGATCTCATCCATAGCCTTTCGATTCACCTCATGATATAGCCAAATTGCTGTGACCAAATCGACACTGTTGTCTTCGAAAGGCATGTCTTCAGCCTGCGCTTGTACAAAGTGCACCTCCTTACCGCGTTGCTGGGCGAGTTTGTGACCATATTTAAGCTGAGGTGCGGCGTAGTCGACCCCGTAAACTTTAGCATCGGGATATAGATCACAGTAGGGAAACGTGCTCTTGCCAATTGCGCAGCCTAAATCAACAATGGTTTTATAATTACCTTCAGGAATACCTTTTGCTAGCGCCCAGCCCATTTCATCACTATCATCGCGATGACAAAGAAAAGGTCCTATCATCCAATGATACATAATCCCTGCAAAAGGGCTGCCGTGATAGCAGCCAGGTTGAGTATGTATCTCTACATTCTTGTAGTAACGTGGCGGCTGAACAGTGTTATTTAGAGTGAGACTGCCCAGAACACCAGGTTCGTTATAGGTATCCAGCCATTCTATCACTTCATCCTTTTGTTGTTCTAGAATATCGAGAACAGTCTGAAACATCATGGCGTGATTGTTATATTCAAAGAATGCACCGAATTTGTATGCTGTGCATTTTTCCATCAGCGCTTTTGTATTGGGAAGAGTTGGGCCTCCGGGTCCAAGTTTATCTTTGTTCTTTTCATAATAGGAAATCATACCTGGACCGATACCGGTGGAGTTGTATTCCATTAATCCAGAAATAAAATCGTATTTAGCTTGGTCAGTACGCGACAGTTGGAATTCCATGGCCTATATCTTTCTCAGAAGAGTTGTTATAGCAAATTCTATCGAGCCTCCCATATCAGTGCAAATAAAGGAATGATCAAATTGCTAATTTGTTCATTATATAAACTCTAATTATATGCTTAAATTCGACATCAGATGTTAAATGGCGCTAACAAGACATTTTTTGCAAGTCTGTCAGGATTAGGAGGAGTGGGTAATGCCTAAAGACTATTTTTTGGACGATCATCCAGCGGTTGATCGTGTTATGAAAGTTGTAGTTGCGTTAGCACGTGAGACTTATGTTCTCAAAGACAGACTTGGAGTCGTTGAGCGCAAGCTTGATGAGAAAGGGGTTGTCAGTCGTGCCGACTTAGATGCTTATAAACCAACACCTGAGGAAGAAAAAGAAATACTCGTGGCCCGTGATGCATTTGTTGAAGACGTTCTATCTCCAATCATTAGAGATAAAATCGAAATCGGTGAGTGACAGGACTAATCGTTACATAAATTTGGAGTTTATTGATGCCTACCGAGGAAATATCTTCCGCTAAGTCATCCAGTTCAGAGGTTTGGAGATACCCGATCATTGTCTTTATCACGTGCTTGTTGGGATGGAGCCTCACTAGCATGGACCAATCCCTGTTTGGTTATGCAATACCGGGAATCCAAGAAGAGTTTGGCGCAAGTATTGGTGATGTAGGCTGGGTACTCGCTATTTCCTTTGTCTTCGCGGCTTTTTCTTCAGCGATTATAGGGACACTGTCCGACCGCTATGGCCGGCGTACAATGTTCTTATTCTGTCTGGCCTTTTCAGCTTTGTTGGTTGGACTGCACGCTTTTGTAATTGGGCTAATGAGCCTGACTTTTCTCCGAATGTTTGCTTTCGGGATTAGTAATGGATTGGCTCCTATAACTACCTCATTTGTTGCAGAGACAGCTCCAGCAAGATATCGGGGGATGATGGTAGCCTTGGTTCAGTGCGGACATCCTATTGGCTGGTTTGTCGCTTCTCTTTTCGTTGTGCCACTAATATCAAGTTTTGGGTGGCGTTATATTTTTATCCCGGCACTACTCGTAATTCCCATCGCTTTCTTGCTGGTACGCTATTTGCCTGAGAGTAAGCGCTTCACAGAAGCTAAGGCAGAAAGGGAGTCAAAAGAGCTTGGCGAAACGACTGTTAAAAGCGAACCCTTTTTCCAGAGAATAAAGGAACTCTTCGCACCCGATCTACGTAAGCGCACCATAATGGTTTCTATCGCATTCTTTTGTTTTGGTGGTGCTTACGCCGGAACCGCATTCTTTTTTCCAGCATATTTCAATCAACACCGCGGCTACTCAATGGAAACGGCGACAGCGATCGTGGGTATTTCCTATGGCATCGGTATTATTGGTTATATCGCTGTTGCTTATGTCGGTGAATTTGTTTTGACCCGAAGGAATACGGTCGTGGTTTGGGCGGTAATGGGATCAATAGCGACCATCTGTTTGTTATGGCTTCCCGAAAACCAATTCCAGGACATGCTTTGGTTCGGCATCATGGCTGCATTTTTCTACGGAAATGCCGCAGCACTTTCAATGTTCATGGCTGAGGTATTTCCTACGCGTGTGCGTGCGACTGCAGCTGGACTAGCGGGCTCTTTTGCGCTTAATCTTGGTCACGCAACGTTTCCCATCATTGTTGCCTGGGGCATAGAGACTATTGGCTGGCAATGGTCATTTACGATTGCAGTGGTGCCATTTATGCTTATCGCTGCGCTTGCCATCTTATCGCTCGAGAATATTAAGTCAGGCTTAGACCTTGAAGAAATTTCTCAGTAATCAGATGGTTATTCGCTTTCTAAGCGGCCCATTGCACCCAGTAATTTCCAGTCTTCATCGCTATCTTTCGTCCATACGTGGGCAATATGAAAACGCTGATCGACTATTTCTCCATTGGGCAGCATTGTTCGGTGGGTATTATAGTAAATTACGGCCGTATCGCCATGTATAGCAATATCATTAAAAAATAACTCTAACCTTTCGGCATTAGGCTTTGTGATGAGTGCCTGATTCTTCTCAAGTTGTGATAAGGGAGAAGGGGTGGTTAGGCCCGGCGGCCAACCAATATAACTTGATGAAGAATTAGCTATATAATAGTCGAGGCCGGTTTTCGCTCGGGCCTTATAAATTTCTTTTTCCTTAGCCCATATTATATCTCTTATTGCTATTAGCTCTGTTGGTTTTTGTGCCTGTACTATGCCACTTGAGCTAATAAAAATTAGTGCCGTCAAAAAGAGCTTTAATAATTGTGGCATCACTAGAGATACTCCTTAATTTAGGGTCTGTATTGAGGTGCCGGAGGCAGTTCACCCGGGGCACGGATAATGCCACGCATAATAGTATTTGGTAGGTAAACATTATCCCAAGGTTTGCCCCGGGGTGGGGCATTGCCAACCCTCATAATCAGCAATTGCTCCGATGGAACGATATAAACTACTTGATTGGCATTACCATCATAGAGGTATAAGTCGTTTGCTAAGTATGGTTCAGAATGCAGTGTATTTTGTAACTCAGAAATATCCGGATTAGCATAGCCACGGCGTTCCACATACGGTCCGGTGACATAGAGTCCCATACCTGCGAAGGGGTTCTCTGGTGTTGCAGTCCTTGATTCAGCCACATAGCCGTCAGGGAGCAATCTCTTTCCTTGCCACATGCCATCGAAGTAAGACAATAGTCCGAGGCGAAAGAAACTATCCGCTGGTAGCATGATACAGCAACCAGAATGGGCAACTCCACCAGGCCTATTGATCCAGACTTCACCTCCTTTAGCACCGATAGGTGCTAGGACTTCCTCAGAAATCCACTCAGCATAGCGCTTACCAGTTGCCCGTTCGATCAAAGGCGCGACCATCTCCGAAGTCGCATTTGCATAGTCATAGCGTTTACCCGGTTTGTGAGTTAGGGGATATTCGTTGATAATGATATCCGCATGGTATGGGTGTAGATATGCCCGGTTGAGAATACTCTCAGCCTCTCTTTCATTACCTTGGCGCAGAAATCCTGTCCGCATATCAAGGACATGACGTATGAGTATACTTTCACGATCTGTGCTCTTCCACTCAACTATAAAGTCACTCATGCGCTGGTCTAGTGAGTCGATGTAGCCCTCTTGAATGGCGCGACCGACAGCAATTACTGTGACAGGTTTAGCTAGTGATCGACCGATAATTAGGGTATCTGCATCTGTAGTATTGAAATATGTTTCACGGATCAATTTTCCCTTATGCCAGACCATGAATGCTTGGGAATTCCGCTCACGCGCATAAGCTTCAGCCGTATCGATTGAATTCTGAAGAATGGTTAAATTATCTCGTTCGACTGACAAAGGCACATAGGAGTCCGTCCCAGGGATTTTTTCACGTGGATCATAAGAGAATCCACCATTTTGTCCCGATCGCCCATTAAACAAGGCATTCAAGCGTGACAGGTAAAGTTCTTCAGCCTCCGCTGGGTAGTGTGTAGGACTGCTCTTAGCGGGTTGGACCTTTTGGTCACTACACCAGGCAATCTTTATATTCGGAAATAAGATACCAAGGGCTAAGACAGGCACAATGATTCTCAAAAAGAAAAATTTTGACATGCTTTTCTCTTATGCAGGTAATTCAATTGTAGTTTTACGTGTTATCCGATGAAACACGGTGGGAGAAAGGTTCTATAAACGCCACCTCACCATTCCTGGCTATAAGCTATACCCTGTTTCCTATCGTTTACCAATGCGGTGACTGCTCATATCTTACTTATAGGGACTTTTGTGATGGCGTGCTACAAGCTGGTGAATAGAGCGCCAAAATAAGAATAATTTTTCTGTACGGGTATATCACTTTATGCAGAATTCATTCCAAGTTCTTTGGGTACTCTCCATTGTGGTTCAAATAGGGAAATGAATGGTACCTTATCGCCAATATGCCGGGAATAATTCATGTGGACTGGCAGCTTCTCTAAAATTAGATGATCTTAAGTACTTTACCGTTCTTCTGGTTAAGGACTAAACCCGCTATATGCTTGTTTTATACCTGATTGTTTTTGTTGGTATGACTGGAGTAGGAATTATTATTCCTCTGTTCCCGTTCTTCGGAGAGAACGTCGGGGCAACGCCTGCACAAATCACAATGCTTATGGCTCTGTTTGCAGCGGGTCAATTTATCGCAGCTCCAATGTGGGGTTGGCTCAGTGATCGGATCGGCCGTAAACCGGTTTTTATATTGACACTCTCAGGCTCCGTTTTGTCTTACCTGATGTTAGGATTGGCGGAGACCGTTTCTGCTCTTTTCATAGCACGCATTATTGGAGGCTTAATGGCTGG
>JBJLGL010000006.1:0-35498 GCA_045564915.1 Rhodospirillaceae bacterium | reverse complement strand
TGGTGTCCCCTAGGGGATTCGAACCCCTGTCGCCGCCGTGAAAGGGCGGTGTCCTAGGCCTCTAGACGAAGGGGACCCGCAAGGCTAGGAGCGCGGTTCTAACCATTCTAATGCCTTCGCGCAAGCCCAGAACCTCATACACGTGCCAGATTCCAGACATAAAGTAAGCATGGCGCGAAACTTGTCCCAAGAGTAGCTATCCATGACCCCCGTATCACCTTACGCATTGCCAGGAACCGCAGGGGAAGGTAAAAGGCGGTTACCAAGTTTAGGGGCGATTAACACACTAAATGCACCTGACAAAACCGAATTGATTTTAGGCCTATGTCCACGCCAAAGCCCGCTCAAGAATCTATCCCCAGCACAATCATTCGCGATGCATCTCATGAAGATATGTCAGAGGTCACAGCTATTTACGACTCTTATGTACAAAATAGCGCGGCAACGTTTGAAGAAATTTCACCCACAGTAGATGAAATAATGGTCCGGTATAAGTCACTCTTGTCTATGGAATTACCGTTCTTGGTTGCAACAAAAGATAATAAAATCTTTGGTTATGCCTATGCAGGAATGTATCGTACTCGCTCGGGCTATAAATATACAGTTGAAGATTCGGTCTACGTAAACCCAAAGTATCTAGGGCTCGGTATCGGTCGGCAATTACTTACTGAGTTGATCAAACGCTGTGAATCACTCGGCTATCGCCAAATGATCGCTGTCATAGGAGACTCTGCCAATACGGCATCAATAGCACTGCATAGCCAATTAGGTTTTAGGGTGATTGGTGCACTACCTGCAACAGGCCGCAAGTTTGGCCGCTGGATTGATACTGTGCTTATGCAGAGAGCTTTAGGGGTTGGCGCATCCGAGCCACCAATCTCAGCGTCATCTTCTTAGAATACGATACAAGAAAGGCTCACTTTTCTGTGTATATTTCTATAAGATGCAGAGATAAAATTTTATTGTGGTGTCACCATTGGTGCTACCGCAGACGTTAGTGCAAAGTATGAAAAATCACGATTCTTCGCACAATTACTAGCAATAGCTCCAGTAATGGCCGATTTGTTTTCAACCGGGATCATTAGGTCAGGATCCTTAGTATTTACAAATCCCTGTACAAACGCAAACGCCCACACATCAGCTAGGTCGGCTTTTAGAACTTCTGATGCTGATCCTTGGCGGCCATCAGCATAGTCACCACACATGTATGTACTAGGATTGAATTCGTTCCTTAACGTATTTGGAATATCGCGGCCGCGATCAGAAGCAACAAATTCAGAAACCGTAAGTAAAGTAACCTCAGGATTCTCACGGCACTTGGAGAGAATAGCCCTGATAGCTTTATTCTCGGCATCCTCATCATCAACTAACTCAAGTTTTTCACGGCCCGAGTAGTTACCGGTTAAGTATCCCATAATCCAAATACGTGCGACGTCTGCTCGGCTCTTGGTTGTTGCACTATCGCCCTGTCCGTTCACAAAATCCAAACACCGCATATTAGCGGGATCGAAGTCACCGTCTTGAGCCTGTGCAGCTCCGAGACCAAGGCCAATCACAAGAGCAGCCGCACCCATAAGTTCGAACGTTTTGGTCATCGATGCATTCCTTTTATTACACAGCAAAAGGCCCGTTTTATGCGGACTTGCGGAAGAAATTGGCATGCAAAGACGAGACTGTCAACGGCCCACAACAAAGGCAAGCGCTTGAAATAGTCCCATGAGCCTAGACCGCCCAGGCCCCATCGTTAACCACCAGTTGAACGGTTGAGCGACCTTGCCAATTATCCTCACGTAAATAACCCGCCAGGTGGAGCGGGCGTCCTTGGGAATTGAGAAGAGCGTGCCCAAGCTCAGAATCAGCAGAATTGAAAGCAATACCCTTCATTTGCCCACCCGATTCTCCCGTGAGAATGCAGCGCACATGGCCGCTACCCACAATATCCGCCCGAACAACTCTTGCAGAAGCCACTGCAGTCTGAGGCTCCTCATTATCGGAACCAAAAGGCTCAAGGCGAGTTAATCCCCTAGCAAGTTCTAACGTAGCTCCTTCAACCGAAATAATTGTATCAATACAGTAACTTGATTGCGAGCTATCCTGAGCAGACTGTGAGGCAATGTGATCAGCTAGAAAGTTTTGGAACTCTGTTAAACTGCTTTCCTCAACCGTAAAACCAGCCGCCATAGCGTGTCCACCGCCACTAATAAGCAATCCTGTATCACGCGCTGCAAGAACTGCTAGTCCAAGATCTATACCTGGAACAGAACGGCCGGAACCTTTTGCAATACCGCCGTCTTTAGCAATTACGCACGCTGGCAGATCGTAGCGTTCACGCAATCTACTAGCAACAATACCTATGACACCGGGGTGCCAATTCTCCCCTAGCACAAAAATAAGTGCATCCTTTGATCTCGTTAGACCTTCAGCTTGTTCGATTGCTTCCACTAAAACAGCCGCCTCTATATTCTTGCGTTCTGAATTATATTCATTTAAGCGCATTGCCAGAATCGCTGCTTCTTCTGGGTCATCAATCGAGAGAAGGCGTGTTCCAAGAGGTGCTTCGCCTACTCGCCCCCCAGCATTAACCCGAGGTCCCAGCATGTAGCCAAGGTGAAACGCTCGAGGCGACTCATCCACACTGGCTACATTAGCTAATGCTCTCAGCCCAACGTTCCCTCCCTTCCCCATAACTGCCAATCCTTGATTAACATATGCACGATTGAGTCCATGTAGGGGCACCACATCGCAGACAGTGCCCAGGGCGACAAGATCGAGAAAAGTCCTTAAATCAGGTTCTCTTATTTGATTTTGCTCATACCAATTAGATAAGCGAAGTGCGCGACTGAGAGCTACGAGAACAAGGAAAGTTACTCCTACTGCTGCAAGGTGTCCTTGTCCACTATGATCATCCAATCTGTTAGGATTGACTATGGCAGTAGCGATAGGGAGTTTTACCTCCGCTTTGTGGTGATCTATTACGATCACATCCAGCCCGCACTCTGCTGCCGACTTCAAGGGTTCATAAGCCGCAATCCCACAGTCTACAGTGATTACAACATCGGTACCATCGCTGTGCAGCTTTTGGAGTGCTGCAGTGTTAGGACCGTAACCTTCACGCATCCGGTCAGGAATATAGCTCGTTACTTCGATACCAATACCCTGAAAGAATTTTATCAGCAAAGCCGATGAAGTAGCCCCATCAACGTCATAGTCTCCAAAAATAGCAATCACTTCACTATGTGCAATCGCTTTGACAAGCCGATCAACAGCCTTATCCATATCCGCTAGAACGGAGGGATCAGGCATTAATTCTTTTAGTGTTGGATAAAGAAAAGGATGAGCGGTATCAGGAGAAAAACCGCGCCCCGCAAGAATCCGTGCAAGATTCTCAGAAATTTCTAATGACGCCTTAAGTGCCCCGACGGTTTGGTCGCTTGACGCCGGGGTTTGCCACCGCCGTCCTTGAAAAGATCGGTCTACGCCAAGGCTAAGTGTCTGGTATAGCTCAGATTTTGGCATAAAAACACAAATTCAATCCTCGCCCTCGAACCGGTGATGGGCCTCTATATACCTGACAGTTCCCGACTTAGATCGCATAACGAGTGAATGGGTAACCGCACCGCCTGGGAATCGTCGCACACCTCGCAGCATAGCTCCGCTCGTCACACCGGTGGCAGCAAACATTACATTACCGTTGGCGAGTTCAAGTAGGTCATACTTCTTATCAAGATCATCTATACCCCACTTATGAGCCCTACCACGTTCATCATCATTGCGGAAAAGCAACCGACCTTGCATCTGACCACCGATACAACGTAGAGCAGCGGCAGCCAATACACCTTCAGGTGCACCGCCCGAACCCATATAAATATCAACACCGCTCTCGCGCTCTGCAGTCGCAATAACTCCTGACACATCACCATCAGAAATTAGCATGATCCGCGCACCAGCTTCCCTCACCTTTAATATTAAATCCTCATGCCGTGGCCGATCCAGAATACATGCTAATAAATCTTGAACTTTGCATTTTCTCGCAGCGGCTAGAGCTTTCAAGTTTTCCACTGGATCATTATCTATATCAACCAGGCCCTCTGGTAGGTCTGGTCCAACCGCAATCTTGTCCATGTAGACATCGGGGGCATTCAAAAAATTTCCTGCCTCAGCCATAGCAATAACGGCAAGAGCATTGGGGCCTCCTTTAGCCGTAATCGTTGTCCCCTCCAAAGGATCAAGGGCAATATCAATCTTTGGTCCCTCTCCACTCCCTACTTTCTCGCCAATGTAAAGCATCGGGGCCTCGTCACGCTCGCCCTCACCAATAACTACTGTCCCATCAATATTGAGACTATTGAGTGCTTTGCGCATAGCGTCGACGGCAGCCTGGTCGGCTTCTTTTTCGTCACCACTCCCCATCAGTCTCGATGCAGATAAGGCGGCTGCTTCTGTGACCCGGACAGTTTCTAGAGCTAAGTTTCTTTCGAGTACATTGTTGAAGCTGCTATCAAGTTGCAGTGACATGGTCCCTCTCAAGTGAATTCATATAGGTTCTTTTTCGCACAGCATTACCATTCATTATAACTAACTTTGGGTGGCCGTGCAGCTATTCCCCCCAGACATCCTCAATACGGATAACATTAGGCGGTTGGCGCACTGCATCGTGGTCTTTAAGCCTCTGCAATGCTTCTAGAAGATCACTGCCGGCAATACTATGAGTAATTATGACGATATGGACATTCCCTACGGAGTCGTGATCCCGTTGCAATATACTTTCCATGGAAATACCAGCTTGTCCAAAAGCGGCACTAATATCAGCAAAAACACCAGGTTGATCATTAACGGTTAACCTAACATAAAATGATCCGGAATATTCATTGATGTTAATTGGACATAACTTAGTCAACTGCTGTGCAGGAATGCCAAAAGTGGGCAATAATCGGTTAGTCGCAATATCAATTAGATCTGCCACAACAGCCGTTGCCGTTGGTCCTGGCCCAGCACCGCGCCCTTCATATACTGAGCGCCCGACAAAATCACTTTCTGCAATCACAGCATTGAATGAACCATCTACGGCCGCTAATGGGCCTTCTTGGTCAATGAGACACGGATATACGCGTTGATAAACACCTGACTGTGATTTACCTGCCAAGCCCAACAACTTAATACGATAGCCAAGTTCCTTCGCATAAAGAAAATCAAGAGGGTTAATGTCACGAATACCCTCTACATGTACTTGATCAAAGCCGAGACGAGTTCCAAAAGCCAGGCTCGCTAGAATCGCCAGTTTATGCGCAGAATCAATACCATCCACATCGAAACTAGGGTCAGACTCTGCATAGCCAAGGTCTTGGGCCTCGCGGAGGACTTGATCAAAATCCCTGCCAGTATTTTCCATAGTTGACAAAATGTAATTGCACGTCCCATTAAGAATGCCAATCACTCGGCTTATTTTATCGCCCGCCAAGCCTTCCCTGAGTGCCTTTACAACAGGAATCCCGCCTGCAACTGCAGCTTCATAAGCTAATACAAGTCCCGCATCCTCAGCTGCGTGAGCAAGAGCGTTACCTTGTTCAGCAATTAAAGCTTTGTTGGCGGTCACAACATGGCGACCAGCGGCAATCGCAGCATTGGTTACATCTAGCGCGATACCAGAGGCTCCGCCTATGAGTTCAACAACCACCTCAGCATCTGCGCTATTAGCCATCTCAACAGCGTCATCGAACCACTGGAGATGATCAATCTTTACGCCTCTATCCTTATCTTTATCCAGCGCCGAAACAGCTGTGATCTCTATTGGTCGGCCACATTTTCTATTAATATCCTTAGCATGCATTTGTAGTACCCGTACTGTACCTATGCCAACAGTACCTAAGCCAGCAACTGCGACTTTGAGTGACTCACTCATGAGGAGACTCTGGAACGTTCAGCATTTTCAAGTACAGCACTGGAATCTGCCATGAATTGCTTTACATTACGTATAGCCTGTCGAATGCGATGCTTATTCTCCACCAATGCAATCCTAACGAATCCTTCACCGTTCGCACCGAATCCAGTACCAGGGGATACGGCCACATTAGCGTGCTGAAGCAGAAATTTTGAGAACTCCATACAGCCAAATTCCCTAAATGGTTCTGGAACTGGCGCCCAAGCAAACATCGTTGCAGGTGGTGACGGAATTATCCAGCCAGCCTGTTCAAAACCCTCAATAAGGACATCACGCCGACCTTTGTAGGTTTGCCTAATATCTTTAACACAATCTTGCTCGCCATTAAGTGCAGCCGCTGCAGCAACTTGGATCGGCGTGAATGCACCATAGTCTAAATAAGATTTAATGCGTGTTAGAGCACTGATAAGAAACTTATTTCCAGCAACGAAACCAATACGCCAGCCGGGCATGCTGTAGGACTTACTCATAGATGTAAATTCTACTGCAATATCCTTAGCGCCTGGGATCTGTAGAATAGAGGGAGGTGGGTTGCCATCAAAATAAATTTCTGCATATGCAAGGTCTGACAAGATCCAGATCTGGTTTGCTCGGCAGTAATCCACTACCTGGGCATAGAAATCGAGATCAGCAACAAGAGCAGTTGGATTAGATGGATAGTTTAAGATCAGCGCAACGGGCTTTAACGCCCGTTGGGCTACAACTTTTTCCATAGCTGGCAGAAAGTTTTCGTCTGGATAAACTGGAAGATGCTGCACCGAACCATCCGCAATAACGAAACCAAACGGATGGATAGGATAACTCGGATTGGGAACCAATACCGTATCTCCAGGACTGGTCATTGCGGATGCTAGATTTGCCAGTCCCTCTTTAGAGCCCAAGGTAACAATACATTCACTGTCTGGATCGATTGAAACATTAAACCTCCGTTCATAATAATTGGAAACAGCTTTCCGCAAGCCCTTAATACCAGCTGATGCAGAATAGCGATGGGTTTTGGAATCACGCACAGCCTCGCACAGTTTTTCTACGATATGTGGTGGTGTCGGTATATCTGGATTTCCCATACCCAGATCAATAATGTCTTCGCCTGCAGCTCGCGCAGCTGCCTTCATTGCATTCACTTCAGCAAACACATATGGCGGTAAGCGTTTGATACGGTAAAAATCTTCAGTCATAAGAATCTACATTTACTTAGTTGCAATAAACAGCTTTTGGATCGGTTCTAGCGCCTAAAGGTAATGAGTTTAAGGCCCTCGTTTTAGCGCTATGATTTGGTTCTGGCGAGAAATTATACTTCCGACTATATTTGGGTGCTACCAATTCATGATCAAAGATAAAATGGGTAGTCAGTAATCCAGATATATCTCTGCCCGTTGATTCCCCGATTCTCCAGCTGGCATGACCTCGTAGAATAGAGGTTCATTGTCTGAAACAGCGCCTACGAAAATTCGGTCATTTGGAAGACCCTTGGCTATCAAAGCCGCTGCTACTGCGTTAGCCCTGTTAAGAGATACTCGGAAATTAACTAGCTTATGCTGTATAGGATCAAGATCTTGCGTCCGGCTAGAGGCATGCCCGATAACTCTGACAGCACCGTCGTACTGCTGCCGTAAGTTAATCACGTCATCCAACGTTCTTCGGTTGCTAGCTGTCAATCGGCTACTCCCCCTTGCAAAGGTGATGGTCGATACATGCGTTGATACCTGGTAGTCAGACGGATCGTAGGTCGATATCTCATTTGGCACCGCCACGTCTTCTGATTCTGTATCACCACCTCCAATAATGGCAATCGGCGCTCTAGCAGTAGTTGACGGTACTGAAATTGCGCTTGCCAGGGAGGGTAGCGGTGGAGGCGGTGGGGCCGAATCTGCTGATGCAGGCGGCGGAGGCGGAGGAGATGCGCCAAGCCGCTCTGCTAGCGAAGGTCGGTTTCGCTGAGCTGTGGCAATAGCGGTAACAGGTGTAACCGGCGCTGCTGAGGGTAGTGGTGGCTCATCATTAGATAGGATGGTGCTGTTTGAATCTTGAAGAGGCCGAACAGAAACAGGATCGCGACGACTAACCTGACCCGTGTATTGTGCTTTATCACGGTCAGCAATCAATCCTTCCGTCGCTGCTTCCCGCTCCACCGCTGTTGACGTTGTAGGACTTTCAATCGGCACAGCAGCTAGATCTGGAAATCCTTGTTCGTTATCATCAGCAAATTCATCTCCTCCAGATGAAAATAGGCTTCCTGCCGCAGCAGCAGCGCCATCCCATACGTCTGTTACCGTCGAACAGGCACTAAGCAGGTAACAAACCGTTAGGATAGATATCCAGGGAATCGAGTGCGCCTCATTAGGGAACTTGGCCTCAGCTACTTGACTTTCGTTAGCGTTCATTGATCAACCTTTCTTCAACGCATCGGCTCATATCAGCCAGGCATCGGAACCACTTATCGCCCTGCAAACCCTATCCAATGCAGGCTCTGGTTGCTCTGGAAATAGAGTATATCTAATCTACTATTGCATAGCTCTACTTTGTCCGGAACAAAACCTTTAAAGATTATGCTTTCGCTATGAATACATGAAAAAATGGCGACGTCCCAGTTCCCCGCTCAAAAGCAGCTAAATTGAAGAGCATGTGACATTATAATACATAGTCAGCAATATATTATAATGGAAGCGGATATTGTGGACACTCTAAAGTATCCCGGCCAGCATAAAACTGAAGGAATATCACTATCATTAAGTTAGTGCGGCTCTAATTCTTGCAGAAAGCCACTCTGATACAATGACGGTGCAGAGGATAACAATTAGAATTACTGCTACACGTGACCAATCTAAATTATTAATTGATGCGCTGAGTTGCAAGCCAATACCTCCCGCACCAACCAAACCGAGTATAGTGGATTCCCTAATATTGATGTCCCAACGAAAAATAGAGATGCCAGCAAAGGCAGGCATGATTTGTGGAACAACTCCATACGCCAATACTTGGCTTGATGATGCACCCGTGGCCATTACCGCTTCTACTGGTTCAGTAGAAATTTCTTCAATGGCCTCATAAAGTAGCTTTCCGCAAAAGCCGATAGAACGCAAACCAATGGCCAAGACCCCTGCAAAAACGCCTGGCCCAACGATTACCACCAGCAGTAGTGCCCAAATCAATGAATTTATAGATCGTGAGGCCGCAATAATAAAAAGTGCGGCGGGCCGCACAATCACTGCACTAGGTGTTGTATTCTGAGCGGCACAAAAGGCAATAGGTATCGATACGAGAAGAGCCAATGCGGTCCCAAGAGTTGCAATGTTGAAAGTATCCCACAAGGGACGCCAGAGGGCATTACTATAAGGCCAATCAGGAGGAAACATGCGGCTGGTGAGGTCAATCGCTTCATGCGGAGCACTGAGAACAAAGGCCCAAATCGTTTTATCGGAAATATAACTCAGACAAACCGCGATAACACAGAGCGCTAATAGCCAGCATAGCCACACCAAAAGATCGGACCGGCTTGTCCTATACCGCCATGTCTCACCAAATTGGCCTTTGATTATAGCCATTATTGCACCCAGCGACGAATGAGTCCGGATATGTATTCAGTACCCATGACAATCAGAATTATGATTAAAAGAATAGCGGCCGCTGTATCAAACTCGTACCGATCAAATGCTGTATTAAGCGTTGCACCAATACCGCCTGCCCCGACAATACCAATAACTGCAGATTCCCTAAAATTGATATCAAGACGATATATAGCTAACCCAATCGCTCTCGGGAGAACTTGAGGATAGATGGCAAAATCGAGATATTGCATCCACCCTGCGCCAGTTGCCTTAATGGCTTCTAACTGCGCTTTGTCAACCGCCTCAATGTCCTCAGCAAGTAGCTTTGCATAAAAACCAATTGTAGCAAATGTTAGTGTCACGACGCCCGCAAATGGACCAAAACCAAATAATTTAACAAAAAAGATTGCAATAAGCACTTCGTGAAATGTTCGTGATAAAGCCATAATTGCACGGCAAGAATAATAAATAGGCAACGGAGCTATATTTCGGGCTCCACCAACAGCTATGGGGATTGAAATTAATATACCAAATGCTGTCGCTACAATAGTCATCCATAGACTTTCAAGCAGTCCTTCTAGGATTGCGTTCCAGCGCGAGACAAAATCTGGTGGAGCAAAGCCTCCAAAGAAACGTCCTCCCCGCGAGGCACCTTCGGCAACACGCCCCCAATTCACATCAAGTGTGCCAAATACGGCCGCAAGATAAAGTACAGTGAGGAGAGCTAGCCCCCACCTCAGAAAGTTACTGCGGATCAATGGGATACGGCGCCAGTGAGCGGTTCGGCGTTCTGTCACTAGCGTTGCCATCGTTCCTCCCCTGCTTCATAGATTTGATTAAGAAAACTTTTAGGAAACTAATATTTAAAACTTAACGTATCTAGGTACCTTTAGCGTCCCAGTCTTCTTGGCCATAGATCTTTGTTAGAACTTCTGCTGACAATTCATTAGGTGCACCATCATAAATAATCTTTCCCTCACGTAGCCCAATCACGCGATGAGCAAACAACTGTGCAAGTGGAACGTCATGAATGTTCACCACGGCAGTGAGCATATGCTCAGAACACAATTCTGTAATCAAGCGCATGATCTGCCGCGACGTTTTAGGATCGAGGCTAGCGGTTGGTTCATCAACAAGCAGAAGTTCTGGTCCCTGCATGAGCGCACGAGCTATCCCCACTCGCTGACGCTGCCCACCAGACAAGGCATCCGCTCGTTTATCTTCCATGCCTCCCAAGCCTACACGTTCTAGATGAAAGAACGCTGCAGCGATGTCTTCATGCGGAAAACGGCGTAACCAACTCTGCCAAAACCCTACATATCCAAGGCGGCCGGACAGTACGTTTTCCATCACGGTCAATCGCTCAATTAGCGCATATTCCTGGAAGATCATTCCCATGCGCCGACGTGCTTGCCTTAAATGGCGCGAATTAAGTGCAGTAATTTCGAGAGCACCAAGCTTAATCTGGCCGCTTGTTGGTTCAACTAAGCGATTAACACAGCGAATGAAGGTACTTTTTCCCGCACCGGATGGCCCTATGAGAGCAACAACTTGGCCCTCTGGAATTTCAAGCGAAACCCTATCGAGGGCTAGTTCACCTGTCGGGTAACGCTTGGATAAGGAGGAAAGAGTTAGAGAAGGCATACGTCTATATAGTTTTTGCTAGCATGTAGCATTATATGAGCAGTCCTTTGATTTAGCGGCAGTCATACGAAACTTCAGAGGCAGCATCAACTTTCCGAATGATGTCCCAATCCATTCTATATGCGATAGCTATAAATCGGTCTTCTTCAGAAAATTCCGCTTGCAGAGTAGAGCCCTCCCACGGAAACGTAAAGAATGCTTGCTTAATCTTAGCAGCCACCGCTGGGTGCAAGTTATGAGCGTGACCATATGCAGTTGTGGGAAATGTTTGTGAGGTGTAAATGGTGCGAATAGCTGATGCACTCGCGGTTTTACGTTCAATCATTCGGTCTAGGACAGAATTGGCTACCGCTGCGGCTTCATAGTCTCCATTCTGTATCCCAAGTATGGAATTGTCATGCTTACCAGAGTAAGTCATCTGAAAGTCCCTCTCCACAACTAGACCAAAGTCTGCCTCTAAAATGGCAGTTGGAGCCTTAAAACCTGAGTTTGACGTTGGGGAAGTAAATGTAATTGTCTTACCCGCCAGATCAGCAACTTCTTGTATTGACGAGTGAGCCGGTACGATAATCTCCATCTCATACCCGAATAAACCATCCGCCCCTGACATCATTGCAAATGGTACAAATCCAGCACAGTTTACAGCGATAGGCGTACCACCTGTATTGATGCCAGCGACATGCAATCTACCTGAGCGCATCGCTTCATACTGTGCGGCGTAGGATTGAACTGGGAAGAAAATAACTCTCCTTCTGGTTACTTTTTCAAGATGATCTAAGAATCCGTCCCACACTTGCTCATACACTGCGGGGTCTTCAACCGGTGTGTAGGAAAATATAAGATCAGACGGATCATTCCAATCTGTCTCATTAATTGGCAGATCCGCTACAAGATCACGATCAAGATCACAATAACGTGCATCAAGTGATCCGCGTGTACAGTTTTTCTGCGCCTCCAAGGTTCCGGACATTAGGGTGATAAAGGCGAAAGTAGGAATTAGGATAAACAATAGTAATTTCATTTTTTTGCCCTTGAGACCCGAAAAAAGACTAGGTAGATAAGCTGGTCTATTATGAAAGCACACTGTCTCTAGACAAACTTATCTTTCTGCTGTGAGTCCGCGATAAGTCTGCCCCAAATCGACGTAACGCTGTATCTGCGTAGAAAATGAGGACCTTTCTTCTTCAGTAGTATCGCGGACATACTTAGCCGGTGTACCAGCCCAAAGTTGGCCAGCTCCAACACGTTTTCCAGGTGGGACTAATGCACCTGCAGCTACCATAGCGCCGGTTTCAACTACTGCTCCATCCATAACGACCGCTGACATACCTATAAAACAACCATCATCCAAATTACATGCATGGATCATCGCCAAATGGCCAACCACTACACCTTGCCCAATGATTGTAGGGGGGCCTTGCGATGCAACATGAACAATAGTTCCATCCTGGATATTGGTACGTGCCCCAATACGGATGAAATTCACATCACCACGAAGTACAACGTTAAACCATATGCTAGCCATCGATCCAATTTCTGTATCACCAATAATAGTAACGCTCGGGGCAACAAAGGCATCATCAGCAACACTAGGCATTACGCCTTTCCATGGCAGGAGACGGGGTTTTTCTGAATGGAACTCCATGTCTAAGCTTCCAAGATGAGTCCATCTGCCTCGGGCAAGCCGAGCATAATGTTGAGATTCTGAACTGCCTGACCCGAGGCACCCTTTCCCAAATTATCGAGTACGGCAACCACCACGGCTTGGCGATTTTCTTCAGACCCAAACACGTATAATCTCATATCATTTGTCCCGTTCAATTGCTCAGGTTCCAGAGTAGTGATTGCGCGAGACTCCGATTGCGGAACAACATGTACAAAGCGCTCATCCGCATAAGCCGCTAATAGCACATCATGAAGACTCGACAATGTCGGTGCACCTTGCAGCTTAGCTAGATCTAATGGTACCTCGACAATCATACCTTGTGCGTAGCGACCGACAGAGGGCATAAATAACGGCCGGTGACCAAGGCCTGTATGAACCTCTATTTCAGGCACATGCTTATGCTTTAGTCCTAACCCGTAGATTCTAAAAGGAGCACTAGTGAAACCAGGGCAATTTGGGTCTTCAAATTCCTCAATCATACTGCGCCCTCCCCCACTATAACCGCTTACCCCTAGGATAGTAATCGCTGCATTCTGAGGAATAACGGCAGCATCAATCAGCGGTCGTAATATCGCCACAGCACCAGTAGCATAACAGCCTGGATTTGTTACCCGCTTAGCTTCAGCTATTTTCTGCCGCTGCAAATAGTTCATTTCTGGGAATCCATAGACCCAGCCTGGCACAGTACGGTGCGCTGTCGATGCATCGATAATCCTTACACGATTATTCTTGATCATTGAGAGCGCTTCCGTTGCTCCGGCGTCAGGTAAGCAAAGAACAACGATATCAACGTCATTTAGTAATTTTGCACGCTCATTAAGGTCTTTGCGCTTAGCTGGGTCTATTGAGACGATATCAACGCCCGAATGCCTAGCTAAACGCTCCCGTATCTGTAATCCAGTCGTTCCCGCTTCGCCATCAATAAAGACTTTAGCCGTCATATATTTCACCCTTCTCCAAAGGTCACTTTTTATTGTAGTCCCTAAGAGAACTTCCTTTACACCAACTAGCCATGATGGAAAACATCAATACTCAGGAAGATGCTGAAAGCCACGCGTTGAGTTCCTTTCCAACGACATCCATTAACAAAGCATCCTGACCTTTTCCGTACTGCCTACGAAAGAGGCGTGTTGCTGAATACCATGGTGTATCAGATCGATCTAAGAACCAATACCACATAGATGAAGGGCCTACTGGTGGAACAATTACCCAAGTTTCCTGTCCAAGAGCACCAGCAATGTGCGCTGTAGTTGTCGATACAGATATAACCAGATCGAGAGCTGCTATTTGGTCTGTCAGGCCGTCAAGTGGGCCGCCTTGGTCAATATCTTGGTCGTTAATGAGCGTAGCGCCACAGGTAGTTGCAATTTCGTCCAATGCTGTTTGATCATCACCATACTGGAGATTTACGAATTTGATCCGCGGTACAGATAGAATAGATCTCCATTTTTCTGGCGCAACGCCCTTAACCCGCGCGCCCACCGCCTTTGGACTGGACCATGAAAGACCTACCAGTGGACGACGGTCCTCACCCCCATTTATGTACTTTGCCCGCAAGCTAGCTGTACGTTCTGAATCACATCTTATACTTGGTTTATTAGCGGGTTGACGGAGAATCTCTTCTCCGTGATACCTGACAAGATCGAGTAGGCTTGCTTGGAAGTCCACTTTCAACTCGCGAAAAGAAGAATCAGGTGGGGTAGTCTGTGGCTTCACTATCAAATTAGGAAATGAACGCTGAAACAACGACACTAGTCTTTCATTGCACTCTAGAATAACTAGATCAGCTTCTGAGATCGTATCATTAATAAGTGTACTACATAAAATAGACTCACCAAGGCCCTGCTCAGTCCACAGCAATATAGTTTTGTTAATAAGAGATTCCCCTTGCCACTGCGGGTACGGCAATGGGCGGGCCACTGTTCTGCCCCAACGGCGCTGGTACCGCATATTGTAGTCTATCCATCCTTCCTCAATTTCCCCCTGTAATAATCTAAACACGCCTCGATTGACCCTTGCGTCAGCTACATCCACGGCGTGGAACACAGCTTTGTCAAATGCCTTACCTGCTGACCCAATATTCCCTGATGCAAGATCACATTGCGCACGCCTTGATGTGACATCTCCAAGTGGAGCTCCGAGTTTTTCCGCTTGATCTAAGTCAATACGTGCAAGGTCAAAGTCACCTTGCTCAATTCGAATAGCCGCGCGGAGCATGAATGGACTAGGTATGTCCGTTCCAGCGTCAATAATTTCATTCACTTCAGCTGTGACGGCCCTAATTTCACCGAGTTCATGTTCCGTGAGGGCGAGGTTAATGCGTAAATCGACTTTATTCGGAGCAGTTTGGAGCGCTAGTCTGAAAGCTTCAGCCGCCTCGACAAGACGCCGTTGGTCCAGAAGGATAAGTCCTAGAGTGTTAAGTAAAGATGGGTTTCCATCGCTAACTTTTAGACCATCGCGCGCAATTTCTTCGGCCTTACCCCATTTTTTTGTCGCCCTCATTGATAATGCAAGGATATTGAGTGCATCTGGCTGACCTGGAGCAAGTACTAGAATCTGACTACACAGATCTTTCGCTACCTCGAAATTACTAGCGTAATAAAAATTAGCGGCTTTCTTAAGGTTAGATGTTAGATCTAATGGTGCGTTTGTTGTCATGAACCAGCTTACAACCAAAATGTGAATACAAAAAAGGGGTTATGAAAAACCATAACCCCTTAATATTATTTTCTTAATTAAGGTTATGCTTAGCGTTTGGAGAACTGGAAGCTGCGGCGAGCTTTTCGGCGACCATATTTTTTCCGTTCAACTACACGGGAATCCCGTGTAAGAAAACCGCCCTTCTTGAGGATAGGCCGGAGATCAGGTTCAAACAAAGTTAAAGCCTGAGAAATACCATGACGCACAGCTCCCGCCTGACCTGACAAACCTCCTCCAGAACAGGTGCATACGACATCAAATTGTCCTTCCCGGTTGGTAACTGAAAAGGGCTGATTAATCATCATGCGCAGCACTGGGCGTGGAAAATAGTTGCTAACTTCACGCTTATTCACAGTAATCTTGCCAGATCCCGGTCTGATCCATACCCGAGCAACAGCGTCCTTGCGACGACCTGTAGCATAGGAACGACCATATTCATCTTTCTTAGGTTCAGGCTGTACCATAGTTTCAGTGACAACTTCTTTGAGCTCTTCTAGCGAGTTTACAGTGTCCGCCATATGTTAAGCGCTCCTCTTGTTCTTTGGATTGCGTGAAGCAATATCTAGTGCTTCTGGGTTTTGTGCTGCGTGCGGGTGCTCAGCACCTGGATAGATTTTTAGCTTCTTAAACTGGGCACGTGATAGCGGCCCTTTGGGCATCATACGCTGCACTGCTTTCTCAACCACACGCTCTGGAAATTTGCCATTCAGGATTTGTCCAGCAGTCCTCTGTTTGATCCCTCCTGGATAGCCGGTATGCCAGTAATAGGTCTTCTTATCGTGCTTGTTTCCAGTCAGCTTGACCTTTGAGGCATTAACAACAATGACGTTGTCACCCGTGTCTATGTGAGGTGTGTACATAGCCTTGTGTTTACCGCGCAATATTTTCGCGATTTCTGATGCCATACGACCCAGAACCAAGTCCTGGGCATCGATGACATACCACTTACGCTTAACATCGCTGGGACGTGCGGAGTAGGTTCGCATGGTATCCTCTTAAGAAAACTGAATGGCGAAACGCGGTGTTTATGGCATGTAAATAGCCATGTCAATTCGAAAAACAGTGTAAAAACAATTATTTGGGAACAAGGTAATATATTACCCTTATTATCTGAGCGACCTACCGCCTCTCCTAGGGACGAGCAACAGACAGAAAATCACCGCTTCGCGTAGTGCTTTAGAAAAAGACGGACAATAAGTTCTACCATATCGGATGAAACATGCCGTGATATACCATCGTCTGTTCCAAATACTGGAGGTAAATGAGATCCAAGCCAACGAACTATTTCAAAGGAGGGCCAATACGATACGTTTTTTGGAGCCGAATTAATGGCCTCAGCAATTGAAACCCTTAAGGTCGATTTTGATAGACAATCGGCTGCGATGGCCGACATCTCACCAAAAGCTCTGTTGATCGGGACAGGTGAGAGGGTCAAAACAATGTGTAAATCGGGGTTCAATTGAAGCAAATTGTGAATAATGGCATTCAAGTGATCTCTATTTTCGTCTACTGTCATCCAACGGAAAGATGCTCCGGAGAGATTTGCTGGATCAACATTAATCAAAGGAACTTTATTTTCTGAATCGTACCAGCAACCTGCTACGCCTACAGTAAAGATAAATAAGCTCTCATCAGGTATTAATTCTTTCAGTGATGAGACTAAGGCTTCATAAAAAAGATGATCATGTTCCTTATGGCTAGGCATAAATTTGCGACCAACAACACGGTCAAGAAATATTCTATTTGCAATAGGAGAGTTTATAGCTTCGGGGAAATGAAAATATCGCGAAACAAATTCTGATGACTCTAACGCTTCATGCAAATTTCTAGCGAAACAAGACCCTTGGGTCCTAATAATTGATGCTTCATCAATGATGGGCCGGTCTGGTGTAAAACCAGGAAGAACGAATTCTTCAATAGCCTTCTCAAGATCCACGAAATCTTGTGGATGATGTCGAGGATAGTTTAAATAATTCATTCGATTTATGTCCGCTTTCGAGGGACAAGTAGACACCAGCCATTTGAATGCCCTCTAACCTATTGTAACCTACCAGCGCTCTCGCTATTGGCAAGAACTGTCCCAAACCTTGCCGAATCCTACCTTAGTGATTGCCAAATGAGAAAAAGAGTGGGTTTTTTGACGCCCAAAACGAATCGTCGCATGTCTTATTAACTATACAAAACAATAATTTAGGTAATGGGGCGAGTGATGGGAATTGAACCCACGACCTCCTGAACCACAACCAGGCGCTCTAACCGACTGAGCTACACCCGCCACATTGGCGCGTCCTCTATATCTTTCAAGTGTTTCAGTCAAGAAAGGGAAAGGTTATACGGCCGATACTGTTGATTTCAAAAGTATCGGCTCAGCCGTAACTGCCTATTAATTAGGCACCGTGCTAGACGAGCGAGCACATCTCTACAGCATTAGCAATGCATATTAAAGTCTAACACCTTGATTCCATTAGATTCGAGCGTATCGACAAAAACTGGCACGGTTCTTGGATAGTAGTTAAGGTAGGAGAGGCCAGGATTAATCAGGCTGAACCAAAGAGTTTCCTCATGATCTGCATTCGCGGTTAGGCAAAAGCTATGGGTATGAAAAAGATTGAAGCCATCATCAAACCATTCAAATTGGACGAAGTGAAGGAAGCGCTGCACGAGGTCGGCCTCCAAGGCATTACGGTTACCGAAGCAAAAGGTTTTGGTCGGCAAAAGGGGCATACAGAACTCTACCGTGGCGCAGAGTATGTGGTAGATTTCCTACCCAAGGTTAAAATAGAATTGGTTCTTGAAGACGGCATGGTGGACCAGGCGATTGAAGCCATTCAGCAGGCGGCGCATACTGGCCGCATCGGCGATGGCAAGATATTTATTTCAGCAATCGAGGATGCTATCCGCATTCGAACAGGTGAACGAGGGGGAGAAGCGGTCTAAAACAATTAGGTGCCGCCTCGCGAGCCATGGTTAACAGAAATGCTCGCGCAGGAAGCGTGGGCGATCTTGTATGCAGCTTCTCGGGAAGACCCACGGTTTCTACGCTACAATAGAAAGGATGAGTAAATAAAATGTCGGACGCCACTCAAGTTCTAAAAATGATTAAGGAAAACGACGTTAAATACGTTGACTTCCGCTTCACCAATCCTGTCGGAAAATGGCAACACACGGCTCAACACGTCGATACTATCGATGAAGATATGTTGAAAGAAGGAATCATGTTTGATGGTTCGTCAATTGCCGGGTGGAAAAGCATCGATAAGTCGGACATGACTTTGGTGCCCGATCTTTCTACAGCTGTCATGGACCCCTTCACAGCCCAACCTCAGCTAATTCTCTTTTGTAATGTTCATGAACCATCGACAGGGCAGCCTTACAACCGCGACCCTCGCAGTGTAGCCAATGCAGCGCTATCATATATGCAGTCAAGCGGTATTGCTGATACTGCATATTTTGGGCCCGAAGCAGAATTCTTCGTCTTCGACGATGTGCGTTTCAACACTGACCAAAACCTTATGGCCTACCAGATCGATAGTGAAGAAGGCCCTTATAACTCTTGGCGCCCATATGAAGAGGGAAACTATGCCCACCGGCCGAAAGCTAAGGGTGGATATTTCCCTGTCCCACCAGTTGATAGTGGTACTGACATAAGAGCTGAAATGGTTTCAGTTATGGCCGAAATGGGCCTCAATATGGAAAAGCACCACCATGAGGTGGCTCCCTCTCAACACGAATTAGGCCTTAAGTTCGACACACTCGTGCGAAATGCTGATAACCTACAGATCTATAAGTTCGTTACACACATGGTAGCGCATTCTTATGGTAAGACCGCAACTTTCATGCCGAAACCAGTTTTCAATGATAATGGATCAGGCATGCATATTCACCAATCCTTGTGGAAAGATGGCCAGAACATCTTTGCCGGATCTGGGTATGCTGATCTGTCAGAAACCTGTCTTTATTATATTGGCGGTATCATTAAACATGCCCGTGCTATAAATGCCTTCACTAACTCTACAACCAACAGCTACAAGAGATTAGTGCCTGGATTCGAGGCACCTATCCTGCTCGCGTATTCAGCACGCAACCGCTCGGCCTCATGTCGTATTCCACACGTATCTAACCCTAACGGTAAACGCGTAGAAGTTCGTTTCCCAGATCCTGCAAGCAATCCTTACCTAGCATTCTCCGCTCTGTTACTTGCTGGAATAGATGGTATTGAAAACAAGATTCATCCCGGCGACCCGATGGATAAAGACCTATATGATCTGCCACCCGAAGAACTTGAGGGTATTCCAACAGTATGCTCCGATCTAGGACAGGCCCTCGATGCACTTGATTCAGATCGCGACTTCCTCAAGAAAGGTGAGGCGTTCACTGATGACATGATTGATGGATATAGCGAACTCAAGAGGGAAGAAGTCACGCGCTTCATGCAAACACCACATCCAGTGGAATTCGATATGTACTATTCTGTCTAAGACGCTTTCGTATTAAAGGTCTTACAGATTATGTCTTAAACGAATCAGTATACGGACAATTCACTAGCCCTCAGCACCCCCAGCCCTTGTGGCAGGGGGTGCATTACTTAATAGCGAGTTTATTAGAAAGTATAAAAGTAGTTTCTATTTGACCGATTCAGTTACTCGCGGTGAAGCTCCAGCGCCTTTCTTCTTTTTCTTGCGCTTGGGCGCCTCGGCTTTGACCAGCGGTTCTATTCTAAAGCTTAGCTTACCCGCAACATATCCAACCTTGACAAGTCCACCAACAACAAGCTTCCCAAACAAAAGTTCTTCTGCTAATGGCTTTTTTATTTCGTTCTGTATGAGTCGGCTCAATGGTCGGGCGCCCATCTTCTTGTCATAACCTTTGCGTGCAAGATAGGAGCTGGCACTCGCAGTTAGTTCGATAGAAACATTCCTATCTGATAATTGTGCTTCCAGTTGCATCACAAACTTCTCGACTACTTTTTCTACAACATCGGTGGATAATGCTGAAAATGGGATGATGGCATCAAGACGATTCCGAAACTCGGGTGTAAACATTCTTTCAATTGCTTCCTGATCTTCCCCGTCACGATCTTCACGCTCAAATCCGATTGCATTTTTCGCCAATTCAGATGCACCAGCATTGGTAGTCATAATCAATATTGTATTTCGGAAGTCGATGCTCTTACCGTTATGATCTGTCAACTTTCCATGGTCCATGACTTGTAATAGAATATTAAACAAATCAGGGTGAGCTTTCTCAATTTCATCAAGCAAGAGAACACAATGGGGGTGCTGGTCTACTGCATCCGTAAGTAGACCACCTTGATCAAAACCCACGTAGCCTGGCGGCGCACCAATTAGACGTGAAACCGAATGACGCTCCATATATTCTGACATATCAAATCTATGAAGCTCAACACCAAGGCTAACGGCTAATTGCCGTGCTACCTCTGTTTTTCCGACGCCGGTTGGTCCAGAGAACAAATAGTTCCCAATAGGTTTTTCAGGTTCTCGTAACCCCGCCCGGGACAATTTAATAGCGCTGGAAATTGCAACGATAGCTTTGTCTTGGCCAAAAACTAACGTTTTAAGATCCCGTTCAAGGCTTTTTAATACCTTCTTATCATCATGGGAGACAGATTTTGGAGGAATTCGAGCCATTTTTGCGACTACAGCTTCAACTTCTTTAACTGAAATAGTCTTACGGCGACGCGCTTCAGGTACGAGCATCTGAGCAGCACCACTCTCATCAATGACATCGATCGCTTTATCCGGCAATTTACGATCATTAATATATTTAGCTGCAAGCTCTACCGCCGTACGAATAGCATCTGCTGTATACCGAACCTGATGATACTCCTCATAGTAGGGCTTGAGACCTTTTAAGATTTTTATCGTATCTTCTACAGAAGGTTCAACAACATCGATTTTCTGAAACCTGCGCACCAAAGCACGGTCTTTCTCAAAATGATTGCGGAATTCTTTATACGTCGTTGACCCAATGCATCTAAGTGATCCAGCGGCTAGAGCTGGCTTAAGGAGATTAGAGGCATCCATAGCACCACCCGATGTAGCCCCAGCGCCGATAACAGTATGTATTTCGTCAATGAATAGGACCGCACCTTCCGTCTTTTCAAGCTCAGAGATAACAGCTTTGAGCCGCTCTTCGAAATCACCACGGTAGCGTGTACCAGCTAGCAAAGATCCCATATCAAGTGAAAAAATTATCGCGTTCTCAAGAACAGTAGGCACGATCTTTTTCACAATGCGGCGCGCCAAACCTTCAGCCAAAGCCGTCTTACCAACGCCTGAATCGCCGACATATAGTGGATTATTCTTTGTACGACGACAAAGAATCTGAATCGTACGCTCGATCTCCTGATCGCGTCCGATGAGCGGATCAATTTTATCTTCGTGGGCTTTCTGGTTGAGATTCACACAGTAAGCTGTAAGCGCTTCCTGACCATTTTTTACGTTTTCATCAGCACCTGGTGCTTCACCATCGGCCCCTTGAACGGGGCGTTCTCTGGTTTCCCCAGGACGTTTAGCAATACCGTGAGAGATATAGTTAACTGCGTCGAGGCGCGTCATATCTTGGGTCTGCAAGAAATAAACAGCATGGCTCTCTCGCTCAGAGAACAGAGCAACGAGAACATTAGCCCCTGTTACTTCTTCGCGGTTTGAGGATTGCACGTGTATTGCTGCACGCTGCACTACGCGCTGGAAGCCAGCCGTTGGCTTGGGGTCTTCACCAACCAAGGATTTTAATTCAGTTAATTCGTCCTCAACAAAAATCAATAAGGCCTTAGATAATTCTTCCACTTCTACGTTGCATGCACGAATAACAGCCACGGCATCCTGATCTTCGCAAAGTGCAAGAAGAAGGTGTTCCAGCGTTGCAAATTCGTGATTACGCTCTGCAGCAAGTGCCAATGCGTGATGAAGTGTTTTCTCGAGGTTCTGGGATAACATACTTTATAAATGCCTTTCTGAGGGACTCGCTAATCCAATCTACTACCAGCGCTATTCTTTCTCCAAAGTACATTGCAACGGGTGTTGGTGTTTCCTAGCAAGGTCCATAGTCTGCGTGACTTTAGTCTCTGCTACCTCATAGGTGTAAACACCGCATACACCCACACCTTTCTGATGCACATGCAACATGATCTGTGTTGCTTCATCACCATTCTTACCAAAAAACCGTTCCAAGACATGAACTACAAACTCCATAGGTGTGTAATCGTCGTTGAGCAGTAGCACTTTATACATAGATGGCTTTTTTACTTTTGGCCTTGTCCGAGTGATAAGGCCAGAATCTGGGCCCTCATCATCATTATCATCATGTCCTTGGCCTCCAGAGCTAGTAGGCGCTAAAGGCTCTCGTCTTCCGATTATTCTAGTCATACATACATGCACCATGGCTAACACCTTACCAAATATGGTGCTCCCTAGCGGGCAAAAAAAGGGGTACCAGCATTTGTCCCTGCATGAAACAACATGGTAATCCATGAGGCACGCGGTATCGAATCCGTAAACGACTTCTTAACTGAGTATAAATAGTGTTGAGAATCAATGGTCTGGCTAAATATTCTCAGCCAATCCACGATATATTTTGAGGTATTTTCACCTCACATATCCGGGCTCAGGGATAGATTTGTGTAGTGGTAGGTTTTACAGAAAATTTGCGTCTCCGACAGTACTCTATAGCTGGCTTAGCTCTGATAGTATTATTTTCTTTAGTGATTACAATAGTTTGCCCCGCTAATGCAAAGTATGCATCTATTATTATGGATGCCAGAACGGGCCGCGTGTGGCACGAGCTAAATGCAAATACCCGGAACTATCCCGCTTCCCTGACGAAAATGATGACCCTTTATCTGCTATTCGAGAAAATCGATCAGGGCGAGATGACGCTGGAAACAAGAATGAGAGTTTCAAGACGCGCGGCCCGTCAACCCAGTTCAAAAATATGGATGGTCCCCGAAAGTACTATTACCACGGAGACTGCGATTCTAGCTCTGGTCGTGAGATCAGCCAATGATGTTGCTGTCGTCGTTGCTGAACACCTAGGCCAAACAGAGCGCAAGTTTGCTAGAATAATGACTGCTAGGGCAAAAGAACTTGGGATGGCCAGGACCAATTTCCGCAATGCATCTGGTCTGCCTAATCGTGCCCAACTATCAACAGCAAGGGATATGGCCATACTGGCCCAACGGCTGATCAACGATTTCCCTAATTACTATAGATACTTTTCGCGGACTAAGTTCTCATACGAGGGCAAGACATTCCATAGCCACAATAAATTCATCAAACAGTATCAGGGTGCTGATGGCCTGAAAACAGGATATATCAAAGCTTCTGGTTATAATCTTGCTGCTTCAGCACAGCGGGATAAGAACCGCCTAATCGGCGTTATCTTTGGAGGACGATCGGCTAAGCAACGCGATAGCCACTTGACAAAATTGATGAATAAAGGATTTGCTGATACGAGAGAAAACTACACGCCTTACCCAGAGCGCAAACCTCTGGTTGTAATAAAGGTGAATGAACACCAAGTATCTTCAAATAAAAGTATAGACCTATTGACGAAACTTGAAGACGAGCTGTTAACAACAAAAGTCTGGGGTATTCAGATTGGTGCCTATTTATCTAATGTTGTTGCAGAAAAAAAAGCAGAGGAAGCAGAAAAAATTCTCAAGAGAACCTATGAGACGGCTTTCAGACATACTGAACTTGTCGTGAGCAGTGGGAAAAAGCTTTATAGAGCGCAAATACGAGGCTTAGGAGAATCAGACACTTATAGCGCGTGCACACTCATTACTCGTATAGTAGAGCAATGTCTAATTGTATCACAAGAATTAGGATACGCGAACTCACTTGCCTACAATAACTAGGCGGGTAGGTGCAATCCGCTCTGGGCTAGCTGAGTTGCTAGTTTAAGCTTAATTTCCGTGAGTCGTTGTTGACTCTCTGCTTCGCACCTAGCTACTAGAATTGCTTGGGTGTTTGATGCACGAAGTAACCACCAGCCACCATCCTCCGACACCCTTACGCCATCTATATCATTCACCTTACTACCTTCCGCGATAAGGCGTGCCTTCACTTCCTCAATCACGGAAAACTTTCGGTCATCTTCACATTCGAAGCGTATCTCGGGAGTGTTAAAAGCTATTGGTAACCGGCTATAGCGTTCAGAAAGGCTGCAGTCTATACGGCAAAGAATAGAGAAAAGGCGTATAGCGGCATAAAGCGCATCATCGAATCCATAATAATGGTCGGCAAAAAAGATATGTCCACTCATCTCACCCGCAAGTGGTGATTCAAGTTCAGCCATTTTCGCTTTAATGAGAGAATGACCAGTCTTTGCCAGAACGGGCTTACCATTAAGGCGAGTAATCTCATCAAACAAAGCCTGACTAGATTTTACGTCAGCAATAATCGAGGCTCCTGGCCGTTCCGCTAAAACATCTTCCGCCAGAATCATCATTATTTGGTCACCCCAAAGTATATTACCACTACCATCAATCACGCCAATACGGTCTCCATCACCGTCGAAGGCAAACCCGACATCAGCACCAGAATCGGCTACAGCGAGTTTTAACTGTAATAAATTTTCTGGGTCCGTTGGGTCTGGGTGGTGATTGGGAAACGTTCCATCTATATCTCCATTAATAATACGATGTATACCTGGAAGATGGTTGACAGCTGCAACCACAGCTTCACCCGCAGCACCGTTTCCCGGATCCCATACTGCTGATAAATGCTTATCTCCCCTGAAGTCTTGCACCACTCGATTGACATACTGATCAAAAGCTGGGGCCGCCTTGACTACTCCATTCCCACTAGAGAAATAGCCTTTAGATGCGCGGTATCCGAGGGCCTGAATTGCTTGACCATAAAATGGCTTGTGTCCGCGCATCATCTTAAACCCGTTATGGGTAGGAGGATTGTGTGAGCCAGTCACCATAATGCCCCCATCAGCCTTACTCTCTACCGTGGCATAATAGAGCATAGGGGTTGGTCCACGTCCGACCCGATCAACATTGACCCCTGTTGACGTGAGACCATCTATAAGTGCAGTTTCCATCTCTGGCGAGCTCTGACGACCATCATAGCCAACACAAATTCTTGAGCCCCCATTCTCTATAATGAGAGATCCGAAAGAAAGACCAAGTGCAACTGCATCATCTACGCCAAGGGTATCACCAACTATGCCACGAATATCGTATTCACGAAGGATTGTGGGGTGAAATAAGTGCGCCATAATCTTATTGAACTACTTGAGATCCGAAGGCACGCCCAATGCAATAATATGAAAATCCTGCCTGAGCCATATCTGATGGTGCGTAGATATTGCGCAGATCTACAATAATTGGCTTAGACAAAAGGCTCTTAACTCTATCGAGGTCTAAACTGCGGAACTCATTCCATTCCGTAACTATAACCAACGCATCTGCACCTTCCATGGCAGAGTAAGCATCATCACAATATGTAATTTCAGGCATAATCTGCATTGCTTCCTCCATACCCTCAGGGTCATAAGCCCTTACGGTCGCTCCAGCTTCTAATAGCGCTGGCAAGATCGCCAAGGATGGGCTATCCCGCATATCATCCGTATTTGGCTTAAAGGTTAGGCCGAGAATCGCAATTGTTTTGTCGCAAACGGAACCACCACAAGCAGATATTACACGGTCTGCCATAGCATGTTTACGCTTGTCATTTATGGCGACAACAGTTTCTATAATGCGCAATGGAGATTTGTATTCCTGTGCTGTCTTGACCAGAGCTAATGCATCCTTAGGAAAACAAGAACCACCAAAACCAGGTCCCGGATGTAAAAACTTTTTGCCAATCCGGCCATCAAGTCCAATACCCTTAGCAACATCATGTACGTCAGCACCAACCTTTTCGCAGAGGTCAGCTACTTCATTAATAAAGGTAATCTTTGCTGCCAAGAATGTATTAGCTGCATACTTAATAAGTTCTGATGTTTCCAATGAAGTAAATAAAATCGGGGTCTCAATTATATACAATACCCTATAGAGCTGTCGCATCACATCTTTGGCGCGCTCCGATTCCGCACCAATTACAACACGGTCCGGCCGCATAAAATCGTTAATAGCGGAACCCTCTCGCAGGAACTCAGGATTGGAAACCACATCAAAGTCAATACCAGGCCGAGCTTGATTTATGATACGAAAAACCTCCCGACCTGTACCAACAGGTACTGTCGATTTTGTCACTATGACCGTGTAGCCATCTATAGAACCTGCAATTTCTTCTGCTGCTGCATATATGTAAGATAAATCTGCATGCCCGTCACCGCGCCTGCTTGGTGTTCCGACCGCTATAAAAACCGCATCAGCGTCCTTTACAGCAGACTGAAGATCTGTTGAGAAGCTTAGTCGTCCAGAGTCCATATTGGACCGAACCAACTGTTCTAGACCGGGCTCATAAATTGGAATATTGCCCTGACTTAGAAGACTAATTTTTCTTTTATCTTTATCAACACAGACAACATCTAAGCCAAACTCAGAGAAGCAAGTTCCTGACACTAACCCGACATAGCCGGCTCCTATCATTGCAATACGCATAGTGCAGCAGTCCCTTTATGCTTTAGATCTTTTTATGCGAGCAAGTCCCCGATGGCATCACGAACACGATCTGCCATGTCGGGCCGTTTGAGAGCAAAAGCTACGTTAGCAGTTAGAAAACCAACTTTATCGCCACAGTCAAAACGTTCACCCTTAAATCGAACACCGTGAAGCGGAACTGTATGAGTTGTAGCATCAATAGCATCCGTTAGTTGTATTTCCCCGCCTGCTCCACTTATCTGTTTATCTAAATGCTTAAATACCGACGGGTCGAGTATATATCTACCAATATTCGCTAGCCTTGATGGTGCTAATGCTGGCTCTGGCTTCTCAACCATTCCCCTAGCTTTTGCGACTTGTCCATCGTCGGATTCAACATCCAATATCCCATAGCGATTTGTATGAGCCAAAGGGACTTCAGATACTGCAACGATATTACCGCCGACAGTCTCATGGACATCTATCAATTGCTGTAGACAAGGAGGATCAGACATCAGGAGCTCGTCTGGCAACAATACCGCAAACGGCTCATCACCAAGATTTGCCCGAGCTGACCAAACAGCATGACCGAGTCCCAATGGTGCCTGCTGGCGTACAGCGAACACTCGACCTGGCTCAGGCATAGAAGCAAGTAGCGCTTCGAGATCTGCATCCTTCCCGCGTGATTTAAGCAGCGATTCTAGTTCAGGAGCATGGTCAAAATGATCCACAAGCACAGACTTCCCGCGGCCGGTTACAAAAATAAAGTACTCAATTCCTGCCGCAGCGGCTTCCTCCACAGCGTATTGGATAAGTGGCTTGTCAACAACGGGAAGCATTTCCTTCGCAATAACTTTAGTTGCGGGTAAAAACCGCGTCCCAAGACCAGCAACTGGAAAGACAGCTTTCCGCACGCGTCCCGCCATATTTCTAGATCCTTCTATCCTTAAAAAAAAGACGGCGATAACAAAACGACCTTATCGAACTTATCCGTTGACGTTTTGTGCCACGAGGAAACCGGTGTTGCAACACCGTTCCAAAGTTACTAGTCGCTGAGAAGTAGGTCTTTAGCCTCGTTAATCTTTGATGCCAGGTAGGCCGAGCCACCTTTATCAGGATGTACCTTAGCCATCAGCTGGCGGTATGCGCGCTTGATTTCCCGTCGACTCGCTCCAGGTGACAAAGAGAGCACGCGGTAGGCCTCGTCGCGATTCATGGGTCCTGAAGGGCCCGAACTGGATGAACTAGCCCCATCAGAATAATACGAGCCTGGGCTGGCTTCTTCTCGCCAACCAGCATGGGTCCGGTCTAGGTACGCCTCTATGAGGCCTTTAGAGTCGGGATCAGAATCCACGGCGCTGCGCAGAGCGAGCAAATCCTTCAGGTTCATACCCGATAGAACCCGTCCCTGAAACTGACCATACAGGACTTCACCATCCATCTTCCCAGTATCATGGTCTAGATTCATTCGAAGAAAATTAGAGTCAACCTGTGAAGTTTTCCCCGGTGTCTTGGCCCCACTCCGCCAGCCAAGTCCGCCCAGAAGACCCAGTAAACTAAGAAGTTTTTGCAATGTCCCAAAGAAGTTTAAGAATTTCCATCCAAGTGCCAAGGCTCCCATAACCATACCAAGTGCAGCAGCGAAACGACCAGTAATTGCTAGGAATAGGATCGCTAGACCAAGAAGGAAAATAGCTATGAGCTTCAGTAATCTTTTTAGATCAGCAATTTCTGCATTGGCATACCAGCGTACAAGCATAATAATCGCAACAAGTGATCCCAGACCTAATATGACGAAAGACAACATAGCTCAGCGGTTCTTCATCTGATCCGTGAGGTGAAATAAAGATTCAGGGTGTTTGTCCTCATATTGCTCCAAAGCTCGCACGCCTCCGGCCGCATAAGCAGCAACAGCCCGCAACAAAGACCTCAGAGCAATGGGACTTGCTGAGTCAAAGAGGCTATAAGCACCGCCGGACACCTTAGCGATATGCCTAAAGGCGGTTGCAGTGGGCTCAAGCCCACCTTCATGAAAGATGAAAGCAGGTACGCCTAAAATTCCCATCTTTCCAGCCACATCAGCCAGTAAATCTATATCCTCTTCCATAGAGTCACCAATAAAGACTAGGGCATCCACTTTATTTTTTGCCGTTTCATTCAAAGTATGTTTAAGAACTCGTTCGATCTGAGTCCGACCCGCCTGAAACTGGACTTTACTCATTAGCTGACCGAGCTCTCCTTCATTACTGATCCATCCACTTGACCGGCATTCTGATAGCCCTCTGTAATATACCAATTGAATTAATAGTCCGCCCAATGTCGACGCTTCTGAAAACATCTCTGCTTGGATGCTCATAGCCACATCCCATGTTGAACTGCGACTCGCGGTCGCGTCCATAGCAAAGACCAATCGCCCATTTGCTTGCTCCGTCTGCATTGAAATAGATTTCACCGTATCAATGAAACTCGTAACGGACTGACTAACTCTTCTAGATGCAGGGTCTTTCTTGGACATACCGTATTTTACAGCTTAGCCACTATTTCTAAAGCCCTTAGTCGGATATTCAATAACAAGCGAAGTAGAATAAAATTAAGTCAAAACTTAAACCGAATATATCAGAGTTAGGCTATATAGACTGATGGTGTAGCGCTAGTTTTTCTGAAGTTAATGCTTTTGGATATAAATTATCTTACAATCGCGCTTACAAGCGTAGAACCAGATTAATTTGTTCGAGGTATGATTCTGGACCCAACCTTTCGAGCCTCTAGCTTTGAAATATAAATGTATTCAGAAGCAGGAAATTATTTTCGATATAGGTTATATTCAGGAGCTAAAACGTGACAAATACTTATGACTGTGACTGAAGAAGCGGATTGCGTTGTCATTGGCGCAGGTGTCGTGGGGCTAGCTGTCGCGCGGAATCTCGCCATGGCTGGTAGAGACGTCATAGTCCTGGAGGCAGAGAAAAAAATTGGTACTGGAATTAGTTCTCGTAACAGTGAGGTCATACATGCGGGTATCCACTATCCAGAAGACAGTCTGAAAACCAGTCTTTGCCTGAGCGGACGCAAGAGAATATACGATTTCTGTGGTAGCCATGGTGTCAAGGCGATCAAGATCGGGAAACTCATCGTCGCATCAAGTGAAGATCAAGCAGAACAACTCACAATAGTAAAAGATCATGCGGCTAAGTTTAATGTTAAATTAGAATGGTTAGATGCTGAGCAAGCACACAAGCTTGAACCTGAGTTATATTGTACAGCGGCACTGCTTTCTCCAGAAACCGGCATCCTCGATAGCCATGCATTCATGCTTGCATTACAAGGAGAGGCTGAAACATACGGTGCTATGATTGTATTTAATAGTCCAGTTAAGAGTGGACTCGCAGAGAAGGACGGAATCCGCCTGAACATAGGTGGCGTGGAAGCAATGACCTTAAGGTGTTCTGTACTTGTTAACTGTGCTGGTCTCGATGCTCAGAATATCAGCCGCGCTATTGAGGGTGTGATGCCACAATCGGTTCCACCTTTATATTATGCTAAAGGATCTTACTTTTATTTAAACGGTAAGCCTCCATTTTCAACGCTCATTTACCCATTACCGGATTCTGCAAGCCTAGGGATTCATTACACACTAGACCTCGATGGACAGGCTCGTTTTGGACCTGATGTAGAGTGGATCGACAATCTGTCATATGCCGTCAACCCGGCACGGGCGACCCGATTTTATGACTCCATTCGACAATACTGGCCAAATTTACCCGATGGAGCTCTACGACCCGGATATGCCGGAATTCGGCCCAAAATCAATGTTCCAGGCGAAGTTTCTAACGATTTTGTGATTCATGGGCCACATGAAACCGGTGTATCAGGGTATTCAGCTCTTTACGGCATTGAATCCCCCGGACTAACTTCTAGTCTAGTGATTGCTGACATAGTAGTGGAGAAACTTCTTTGATACATATCATTAGGATCCTTGGCTTTGTCCTCTTTGCGCTTAGCTGGCCTATTAGCGGACAAACACAAACTCGAGATAATGACCTAATTGTTAGCACTCCTGCATTAGGTGCAGGGATGTTACCGCTAGCGCGTGTACCCAATTACCGCAATCTCATGCGTGAGATGGTCGAAGAACTATCAGCCTACGCCCGACGCCGCGATACAACATTCTCGGTCCTGGTACGGCCAGGGTTCGAATTGCTGCGTTGGGATCAGCGGGAATTTATTCTTGCAGAAGCTAAACTAGGGCCAAGGGCAGACATGCCTGAGGATGCGGTAACACCAATAGGTTTGCCAATGCGGCGCTTTATACAAGCTATTGATGGGATTGTTCTAAGTAATCAGTTCTGTGGTGAGGGGATTCCTGTATCAAACCTACAACGCTTTCAAAGCATGGGCATAGATTTTATGTCGATTGAGCACTGTGGTAACAGCTCTTCAGCTATGAATGCATTAGAACAGGCAAAAGAGGCCCTGATGATCAGTCACGCTGATGCTGACCGGATAGACTCCTTTGAGAAAATACCGACAGGACGCCCAACAAGTGAAAACGCAAATAATATCAACGCTATTAGCGACGCGCGTAATATGTTGGTGGCGACTGCGACACGACCCTATGGCGGAAGAGGAGATTGGTTGCTTGCAGCGAGAAGTAATAATTATGACATAATAGTGGTCGATGCCTTTTTTAACGGTTTGGAGCCCTTATCAGAAGAAGAAGTCCACACTCTTAAGTTCAAAGAGCTGGGGGCTCGGCGATTGGTCCTCGCTTGGCTCGACATTACCCACGCCTCAGATGACCGTTTCTACTGGGAAAGAGATTGGACTATTGGAACGCCGAGTTGGATAGTTGGGCGTCATGAGAATAGGCCAGGCACTTTTGCCGTAGAGTATTGGCACCCTCGCTGGAAATCGATCATTGGAACTTATTTTGCCGGCTTGATGGACCTTGGCTTTGACGGTGTTCTTCTTAATGGGTCAAATACATATTTGAGATTTGAGGCAATGACTCCTCTTGAGCCCCTCTAGTCTCCAAAAAAGCCGCTGACGCATCGCCTTGAATTGCATTGTAGCAGGGATGAGTGTTGTGGTCTAAGAACTGGAAAGTGCTGTTCCTTGCATACTAAATCGCATTGCTAGGTTTTATATTGACGTTTAGTCGGAGGAAGTTATTAAAATCATATTTATTCTTGACAGCTACCAAACGCTGGTAATTCCCAGCGTAAGCTTCACGAATATCTTCTTCAGTCGGACCAAATGCTAAATTAACATAGAAGCCGCCCGAGCCCATAGGACGGATTGCCTCCCAAGCGTCATCAGCAAATTTCATACAGCCTGGTCCATCCTGGGGGTCACCCCAATTAATATCACACGTAAACTGATATAATGTATCCCGATGGGGATAGGCGGTAGCATTAGAAGACAAAATAGAAGTTTTGCCAGCCTGATGACCAAATTTTATTTGCGAACCGGGGTATGTATTTCTGGTAGCATAATCCGCAACTGCTTCAGCAATTTTATCATCAACATAATTGAAGAATCCTGACTGATAGTAAGTAGCTCTCTTGGACAAAAGGTCTCCATCAGCAATTCCTTGGAGCCAGAGATAATCTACTTCATTAAAGCGTGTACGAAGCGGCTCACCTAGGTTCTTTAAATAAGGATCTAAAATCTTCTGCGCTAAGCCCTTAGAACCTGCATATACACCGCCAAAGGTGCAGACAGTTTCTCCGTCTCTACTAGTGCGCACACCAGCAGACAATGACATTTCATCCGGCACAGACTCTCCTAGTTCAAACAAAACTTTGAATACGTCTGCAGCCTTCTTTACTGGATAGGTAAACGAGATCGAAGTAACAGTCGGATCAAAGTCATATAACTGAAGCTCAAACATGCTTACAATCCCGAAATTGCCACCACCACCACGAACACCCCAATACAGGTCCCTATTCTCATTAGCATCAGCATGGAGACTGCTACCATCAGGAGTAATCACATCAACTGCGCGGACATTATCTATAGTATAGCCAAACTTGCGCGCAAGACGCCCCTGCCCACAACCCGTAGCCAAACCACCTATACCCGTATGAGAGACAACACCGGCGGTTGTTGCTAAACCAAGTGGGATCGTTGCCTCATCGAGATTGCGCAAGATCGAGCCACCTTTGACCAAAGCAACCTTATTTCCCTGATCAACCTCTACGCCGTTATAGCCAGAAATATCAATCGTCATACCGCCATGGGCCATACCTAAACCATAGTAATTATGGCCACCACAACGGATTGCTGTTAGTATATTGTGGCTACGTGCAAATGCTAAGCTGGCATGAATATCTTGCAGAGAATTACATTTAGCTATCAACGCCGGATGATGATCAACGGATGGATTCCATAGTCGGCGAGCTGCATCATACTCGAGGCTTGACGGCAGAATGACAGCTCCACCTAAGCTTTTCTGTAGGTCTAGTAAATCGATTTCCCTTAGGAGTATTTTATCTCCTGTACTATCCAGCGCTCCACCTGCACGGCTCCGGCGGACGGTCAAGGAAGAGAGCGCCGTTACGCATAGGACGCTGCCCAGTAGAGATCGACGAGACATTGATGAATATCTTTGTTCGAACTGCGTTTTCATGATGTCGGAACCACCTCTAATATATTTTTCCTAACTACATTACCGGCAAGCGGTGCACTAGGCATAAACAGCATTATACCTGGAATACTAAGGTTTGTTGAGTGGTGCGGTCGAGAGGACTTGAACCTCCACGGGATTTCTCCCACAGCGACCTCAACGCTGCGCGTCTACCAATTCCGCCACGACCGCATCTAATCTTTGATCCTATCTAGGACCGCAGGGAGATAGCAAACCAGAGCCGACGGTGCAAGTAAGGTAATAGGGTGCCTAACACCACACAATCGGGTGAACTGGGTAAACTGTGATAGATAAAGCTGTATCAGATGGTTTTCAGCGGTATAAGAGAATATGTCTAAGTCTAATTCGTCGATAGCACTAACTGGAAGCATCGCCTTCCGCCAGAGCCCCACACTAGTCCCATATGAGATTGCGGTGGCAGAAATGGAGTCACGCGTTGCAGCAATCCAGGCGGAAAAGGCGGACGAACTACTCTGGTTTCTAGAGCATCCTCCATCATATACAGCCGGCACCAGTGCTAAAGATGGTGATCTGATAGATCCGGACCGCTTCCCAGTATATCAGACCGGCCGCGGTGGTGAATATACCTATCACGGCCCCGGCCAGCGAGTAGCATATGTCATACTCGACCTCCGCCGCATGAAGCGAGATGTACGAGCGTATGTCCGGGCACTAGAAGAGTGGTTAATTGCCACCCTCAAACATTTTGATATACAGGGTGAATGCTATACCGGCCGAGTTGGGATTTGGGTTAAGCATGGATGTGATTCGAAGGCCTCTAACTTGAGCCCGGAATACAAGATAGGAGCTCTGGGTGTGCGCGTACGTAAATGGATTGCCTTTCACGGTATCGCACTCAATGTAGCACCAGACCTAGACCATTTCTCAGGTATCGTTCCATGTGGGGTATCACAACATGGAGTGACATCACTTAAAGCATTAGGCAAAGATACAAACATGCATGCTGTAGATGAAGCGCTAAGAATAGAATTCGAAAGAACTTTTGACGTAACACTAAAAGACGAAAAGGTCTAAGAGAACTATTTCTCAGGTATTCCGGTTATTTGTTCTAGTGATCCGCCGTATCTAATAGTGCTGCAGTGTCCCCAAATACATCAGGATGGTGTTTATTAGTCATTTCAACATAATATTTTGGATAGTCATCGACCGTAGCGTAACGGCCTCCTGTAGCAGTACCGAATAAATGACCAGGGTGACCGGCCATCTTCAACCAGGGACGCCAGGTGACAACACCATTAAAGTGGGTACTATCATTAGCTAGCATTATGTTTGGATCAGCAACCTCCGAAGCTCTCGCACGATATGTGGTCACCTCGTTATAATGAAAAGCCGGGCCTCTAAAACTGTCGGGCGTACCAGCATGGATCTCTTCTACCAGTATAACTGTACCATTATGGATGCGGGGTGCAATAAAACGATGGCTAATATCCATGCCTGCAAGTGCAGGATTATCCGATGGGATCTCGCGACCATCAATGCCGATTATCAACTTACTGGGACCCATCCGGGTATGTGGAACTTCCACAGTCTCTCCAGTGTAAGGGTTATCGAAGGTTTCAAGCACTTCTCCAGTTTCCCAATCAGTGAAGTAAGCGACTTCGAAGCTAACACCTTCATAGCGCCATTCGTCGATCTTCTTATAGCGCGCCATCGTGCCAGCTAGGACACCATAGAGCGGCGCTATCTTGTTATTTACGACCCCATAATACAGCCCTTGTACACCCCCCATCACAATGCGGTTATCCATTGAAGCCCGCATCTTGATCAATGCC
>JBJLGL010000005.1:0-240084 GCA_045564915.1 Rhodospirillaceae bacterium | reverse complement strand
CTCCAGTATATGCAAACTGAAGGGTATGCTGAAGCTCGCATTGTATCCGAATGATACTTTCGGACTAAAGCGCATTGAGTTTACCACAATCCAGACCGTGCATGAACCATGAGTGATATCGTAATGAAACTTCACACTACCCGTAGTCTAGCCTTCGTGGGCCTATTATTTGTGGCTGCTATCTTCTGCCTTCCCGTAGCTGCATTAGAGATAGCAGCACGACAGGTACTCTTGATCGACTATCAGACCTGGACTGTACTCGCACAAAGTGATCCTGACGAGCCGATGCCGCCATCCTCTATGTCAAAGCTTATGACTGCCTACATGTTATTTGATGCAATACATTCGGGCACTATTTCTCTTGATGACGAATTCCAGGTTAGTGACAATGCTTGGCGAAAAGGCGGGGCAGCTTCTGGTGGTTCGACCATGTTCCTTGAGCCAAGAAGCCGGGTGCGGGTTGAAGATCTCCTGCGCGGGATCATTATTCAATCTGGTAACGATGCATGTATTGTGGTGGCGGAAAACATGTCCGGTAGCGAAGAAGCATTCGCAGATGAAATGACCGAAAAAGCGTTTGAGCTTGGCCTTTTAGGGAGCAATTTTGTCAACTCTACCGGTCTGCCAGATCCAGATCACTATACTACAGCCAGAGATCTAGCGGCCCTTGCCAAACACATTATCGTAGATTTTCCTGAGTACTACTCGCTCTACAAAGAAACAGAGTTCACTTATAACGATATTAAACAATTTAATCGTAATCCCTTGCTCTACCGCCCAGGTGGTACCGACGGGCTGAAGACCGGATATACAAAAGCTGCGGGTTACGGCTTGACTGCCTCAGCAGTACGAGATGGCCGCCGTTTAATTCTAGTAGCCAACGGAATGGAGAGTGCCCAATCCCGAGCAGAGGAAACAAGCCGCCTAATGGACTGGGGCTTCCGCAACTTTACAAACCGCGACTTATTCCGCGCCGGTGAAACCGTTTCTGAAGCAGAAGTCTGGCTAGGCATGGAAAATACCATACCACTTGTAATAGAAGAAGACGTCACCATTACTATACCTCGAAGATCCTGGCGTACCTTGGAAGTAAAAGCAGTATATGAGGGACCCATTGCGGCGCCCATTACAAAAGGTGCAGAAATTGCGAGACTTGTTATTTCTGGAGAAGAGATGGAACCTCTAGAGTATAATCTAGTAGCGGCCCTGTCAGTGGAGAAGTTAGGTTTCGTTGGAAGAATAAAAGCGGCTGCAACTCAGATTCTTTTCGGGTTTAGTGGCGGTACTTAAGATTTAGAAAGACAAAGAAACGGATTGGAGGTCTCCCTTGATAGGGCAGACAAAACAGGGGTTTTTTATTACGCTTGAAGGTGGGGAGGGTAGTGGTAAGTCTACCCAGATAAAACGTCTCGATACGAGGCTTAGATTAGCAGGCCATGCCGTCAAGGTGACCCGAGAGCCAGGTGGTTCCCCTGGTGCCGAAGCTATACGAGAACTCTTGATAAATGGTGATATCGACCGCTGGGATGGCATGGCTGAGGCCCTACTAAATTTTGCCGCCCGTTGTGATCATGTTCGGCACACCATCAGGCCAGCTCTGAATGATGGAAAGGTTGTGATTTCAGATCGCTTCGCTGATTCAACTATGGCCTACCAAGGTTATGGCCATGGTCTTGGCCGTGATGTCATTGAACGGCTTTATGCGACAACCCTCGGTGATTTCAAACCGGACCTGACATTAATCCTGAACCTGCCGGCAGAAGAAGGCCTATTACGTGCCAATTCCAGGGGTGGAAATCGTTTTGAGGATATGGATATTGCATTTCACCAACGCTTGCATGATGGCTTCCTAGAAATTGCCAATGAAGATAAAATTAGATGTCGGCTAATCGATGCTACTGGAACAGAAGAAACTGTTGAAGCGTCAGTCTGGTCTATTGTGGGTCAAGCATTAAAAGACGCTGGATTAGAGCAAAATGTCTGAGATAGATGAATATTTACTACCGCGGGAGAATGAACACCTGGTCGGGCATGAATTCGCGGAGCAGCAGTTTATCCAGGCTTGGTCATCTAGGCGACTGGCTCATGCATGGCTAATTGGTGGTCAGCGCGGAATTGGGAAGGCCACACTGGCCTATCGAATGGCTCGCTATGCACTGTCATCAGCGGCAGATAATGGGCCGGGTCTGCTCCCAGAATTAGAGGCAGAAGCAGATTCACTCCAAATGTCTAGCGATCAACGGGTCTTCAAACGGATAGTATCCCAGAGTCATAATGATTTTCGGGCCGTAGAAAAGCCTTGGACAGACGCTAAGAAGAGTAAGCGTAAAACCGCCATTACAGTAAATGAGCTGCGAGAGATCGGGCGCTTTCTTCGCCTCACTCCCGGGGAAGGGGGCTGGCGTGTGGTAATAATAGATGCTGCGGATGACATGAATCATAACGCCGCAAATGCGGTGCTTAAGATGCTTGAAGAACCACCTCGGCAAGCACTGATAATCTTAATCTCTCACAATCCGGCACGACTGTTACCGACAATTAGGTCCCGATGTAGACGATTAAACTTGTCACCCCTACCAACTAAAACCGTTGAAGATTTGCTGTTACGCTACCAGCCAGGATTATCCCCAAGCAAAGCGTCCTCCCTGGCCATGTTAGCGGACGGATCAATTGGCCGATCATTGGAACTTTTGGAAGCCGGTGGTTTAGATCTATTCGATCAGATGATTGGCGTTCTAGGAACTCTGCCAAAACTTGATATTAGTTTAGCTCACTCGCTAGGTGACACCGCAGCACGGGGTGAGAGCTTCCGTACTATTGCCGATTTATTGGTATGGTGGTTAGGCCGAGTTATTAGTTCGGAAGCTAGAAAGGATATGAAAAACTTTACTGAAGTTGTACCTGGCGAACACGCAATAGCCGAAAGGCTAAAAGACGCAGCGGGCCTTGATCAATGGGTAGAGGTGTGGGAAAAGATCGCCCGTTTATTCGACCGGGCCACTGCCGTACACCTCGATAAAAAGCGGGTAGTTCTCAACGCACTTCATACCATCGAGCAACGGACGACCGGCTAGGCGTCCAGAATTATCGGTTCGGAGTTGGTTATGACCACCAGGTCTAACGATACATATTATGTCACTACGCCGATCTATTATGTGAATGGCAATCCTCATGTAGGACATGCCTACACAACCATAGCCTGCGATGTATTGGCCCGTTTCAAACGCTTAGACGGCTTTCAGGTTAAATTTCTTACTGGTACTGATGAACATGGACAAAAGGTCGCAAAAGTAGCCGCCGAGAAGGATCTCACCCCACAGGCATTCACAGATAAAATATCACAAGTATTCAAAGAGTTAACAACGTTTCTTGAAGTAACAAATGATGACTTTATCAGGACTACAGAAGAGCGTCACATCAAGGCTTGTCAAGCTCTTTGGAGCCGCATTACTTCGCGGAATGCACCAGACGGGAAGCCATGGATTGAGCTAGGTAAATACGCTGGGTGGTATGCGGTAAGCGACGAGGCTTATTACGCCGAAGATGAGATAACTGATGGCCCAGACGGGAAGGTTGGGCCATCCGGCGCTACCGTTGAATGGGTTGAAGAAGAAAGCTACTTTTTCCGTCTATCTGCAGCCCAAAGGTTGTTGCTGGATTATTACGATGAGCATCCCGATTTCATCGCCCCTAAGAGCCGTCTCAACGAAGTCACAAGTTTCGTAACGGGTGGCCTAAAAGACCTCTCAATTTCACGGACTGGCTTTGATTGGGGTATTCCAGTACCTGGCGATAGCAAACACGTCATGTATGTTTGGATGGATGCTCTAACTAACTACATCACAGCAACTGGCTTCCCTGATGAAGAAACAGCAGGCTACAAAGACTTTTGGCCAGCTGACCTTCATATGATTGGAAAGGACATAATTCGTTTCCACTGCGTCTATTGGCCAGCCTTTCTACTAGCAGCAGATTTAGAGCTACCTAGACGGATTTTTGCCCATGGTTGGTGGACGGTGAAAGATGCCAAGATGTCTAAGTCCTTAGGCAATGTCATAGATCCTTACTCGTTGGTTGAAACGTATGGCCTTGATCAGGTGCGCTACTTCTTACTCCGCGAAATCACTTTCGGGGCAGATGGTGATTTCTCCATAGAAGGCTTAATTAACCGGGCTAATGGTGAGCTAGCTAATGACTTCGGTAATCTAGCGCAACGGGTCCTTTCCATGATCCACAAAAATTGTAATGCATGTGTGCCTGAACCAAATCAACTACTCGCTGATGATAATGATATTCTAAATGCAGCGGCCTCGGTGCTTGAACCCGTCCGCGATGCCTTAGATCGCCAAGGTTTTAACGAAGCAATAGAAGCGATTTGGGTTGTTGTGCGGGCGGCCAATGCGTATGTGGATAAGCAGGCCCCATGGAAACTACGCAAAGAAGATCCGGAACGGATGGCTACAGTGCTTTACGTCCTTACCGATGTTATTCGAATGCTAACGCTAGTGATGCAGGTATTTACACCCAATGGTGCTGAAGCCATCCTCGATCAGCTTTCTATTCCAGATGAACAGCGCGACTTTAGGGCTTTTAGACCAGGGAACGCACCAATACCCGGCGAAGAATTGCCAAAGCCAGAGCCGGTGTTTAAGCGTTTAGAGTCACCAGAAGAATAGGGAGGGTAAACCAAGCCATGCTTGTTGATAGCCATTGCCACCTTGACTTCCCAGATTTTGAGGATGACCTGCAGAACGTCGTCAGCCGCGCGCATGAAGCGGGGGTAGGGCATTTTCTGACGATTTGCACACATGTTACTAAGTTCGATCAGGTTCGCGCAGTCGCTGCACAATTCGATAATATGCATTGTACGATAGGCATTCATCCTCACGAAGCGGCGAGCGAGCCTAGAATCGATAAGACCAAGCTAATTGATATAGCCGCCACAGATCCAAAAGTTGTAGCCTTTGGCGAGACTGGACTTGACTTCTTCTATGAACACAGTCCGAGGGAGACCCAAGAAAGGCAGTTTCGCGTGCATATTGAGGCTTCCAGAGAAGCCAACCTACCTGTCGTTATTCATACCCGAGACGCGGACGCCGATATGGCCCGGATCCTTGAAGATGAAATGGATAAAGGCGCCTTCACAGGAGTCATACATTGCTTTAGCTCTGGCCTAGAACTCGCTGAAAAAGCTATTGAATTAGGTCTTTATATTTCACTCTCAGGTATAGTGACTTTCAATAAAGCTGAAGAACTCCGTAAGACGGCGAAGAGGATACCGCTAAGCCGTTTGTTAGTAGAAACGGATTCACCCTACCTGGCGCCGGTACCAAAGCGAGGTAAACGGAATGAACCAGCCTTTGTTGCCCATACGGCAGCTTGTGTGGCTGATTTACTCGATATGAGCGCAGAGGACCTGGCAAAAGAAACGTCCCAGAATTTTTTTCGGCTTTTTAACAAGGCTACAACGACTTAAGCTGATGATTTAGTGGCCGCAAAAGTGGCTAGCACAGCCTAGTCGGAGCGGTATGTCCCATAGCTTTTTGCATATTTCCGGGCAAGTTTATTAGCCTTCCTATCTTTTTTACGCTCGCGCTTAGCCTGTTTATTTGTCTGCTTGAGACTCTTTTTTATGCGCTTTCGCTCTTGCTTAGCGCGCCTCCTATCTAGCTTTTCTTGTTTGCGTTCCCTCTTATCCCGGAGATGATAGCGGTTATCCCAAGAGTAGCGGGGCCGTACTAGCCCATAATAGTTGTGATAGCGCCCATATCTTCGAAGATATCCTGTGCGATAACCGTGAAGATAACCGGGCGGATAATAGAAAAAATTGTCATAGGCATAATGGCCATAGAATGGCGAGTGTCTAACAAGTGGCGCGGCGTGGCCGCCACCGTAATATGGGACACCGTAGTGGAACGGATGGCCTAGATCACCAGCATAAGCTCCGTAATAGTCACCCTCATAATTCTCACCATCGTAGGCACATGAGGCGAGGGATAGAGTAAAGATGAGAGCCTTAATTAGCGACCGATTCAAATTGACTGTTCCTCTGTAAACGGGTCTATAAAGCAAGATTATAAAGGAAATCTGTCTGAATTGGGGCAACTACGAGCATTATGAAGACCATGGATATCTCATGAAGGTAACCATTCTTGGTTGCGGGGGAGCAGGGGGCGTCCCCACAGTCGCGTGGGGATGGGGAGAATGTGATCCTATCAATTCACGAAATCGACGGCTAAGGCCCAGTATTCTTATAGAAAAGGGCAAAACACGCGTATTAATAGACACGTCACCTGACTTACGCGAACAATTACTTGAAGCACGAATTAATACCCTAAGCGGTGTTGTTTATACTCACGCTCATGCAGACCACACCCATGGCTTAGATGATCTGCGAGAGGTCAATCGCGCCATGCATGCGCCGCTAAATATTTGGGCGGATGAGCTAACCCTCAGCGAACTCAGGCACCGTTTTAGTTATGCTTTTGAGGGCTTAGCGCCAGAGCAACGAATCTTCAGACCTTGGTTAATCCCAAATTCTATAAACCCTCCGAAGCCATTTAATATACATAGCTTGCAATTTAAGCCTTTTGTCCAGGATCATGGCTATATGAAGACTTTGGGTTTCCGGATCGATAATTTTGCATATTCGACCGATTTAGTGCGGCTACCAGATGCTGCTAAGGCTTCATTGCAGGGCCTTGATGTCTGGATTGTCGGAGCACTCACCACAGATAATGAACATGAAAGCCATGCGAGCCTAGACAAGGCATTTAGCTGGATTAAGGAACTTAAACCTAAACGAGCAGTTATTACCCATATGGGAGTTGGGCTGGATTACGAGGCGGTTCGTAATCATTGCCCATCGGGCGTAGAACCAGGGTATGACGGTCTATGTGTTAGAATTTAATATATAACGTCCTAGGAACGGCTCTTTTCGGACCTTCATAAAAGTCATAATATACATTATGCGACAAACTGCCGTGATTTAGGAGGGGTCCCCACCAACCATTCCGGCCAATGATTTTGTCTCAATACTCATTATTAGAATTTCGCCGGGAAGCTATGCCACCCAAAAGACCAAACAACCCAAGGCCGACAACTATCAAAATGAACACCGTATCCCAGATGCTAGTCTGCTGAACGCCACTCAGGATTTCAGCTTCGGCTTTGACGAGAAACACAGACTGTTGGGCGAATAACTCCTTGTATTCGCTACTGATGGCGGAAACCTGCTTTGCTGACTCGTCAGTATCACTTGCCACGAAAAGTAAAATGATTGTTGCTTCATGCTTACCTAATCCAGTGGGTTCGCGCGATGCGTATCGGCCTCTACCCTCAAGGATCGTGTATTGACTGAGAACCGGGGCAATCACTGTGCTCTCAAAATGTGCCCAGTCTTCATCCGTAACATTGCCTGTTTCGCCAATATCCCGCCCAAAAAAGAGCAAAAAAGCAGCATCCCGCTCAGGAGAGCAAAATGAGACAAGAAAAGCAAGGATCAGACCGGCTAGAAGAAGTCGCAGGACCCAGAGAAACCTCATGTTAAAATAGGACTAAGCCCGTTTTGTACCCACAACGTTACGCTTAGCACGGCGACCTGATGATGGGCCATTCTCATTTACCTCGAACCCGACATCACGCATCAACTGGTTGAAGCCTTCGAAACCGAGCTTGGCATATTCGAGGCGCCATGGCTCTCCATTCCAGCGGCTATCCCACCACTGACGGAATGTGGTGAAAACCCCCTTGCCTGGTTCGCTGCCAGTATAGAAATCCATAGGGTAAAAGACACCACCTGGCCGTAAAATACGCAGGGATTCCTTTAGCACTTCAACGGTGCCTTCGGGGCTCACTTCATGGAACATAATGTTATTGGTGACGATGTCAAAATAGTTGTCCGGGAACTTACTATCCTCAGCGAGGCGCTGAGCAAACTTGACGTCGATACCGATGTCCACAGCACGCATATGCGCGTAACGCACCATAGGTCCGCCTACGTCGATACCCCATACTTCTGCATCTGGGAAACGTTGCTTCAAAGCAACCGAAAGCTGACCGGAACTACACCCTTGATCTAGAATGCGTTCAACCCTGCCATCTGCAGGCTTCGGCGGAGCGCCTGCACGGCTAATGTGTAACTCATCCTGATCGTTACGGCCTTCGAAGAAGTTGTTGGTACCGTAATGATAAATATGACCAGCAAAGTCATCACCCACGTAACCGCCAGGCTGAATATGAATTTCATGCTTCGTGTATTCCGGCATTTCTAGATCTGGGTTGAGTTCCAAACTGCCGGGCCCGGAATTATCCGCCGCTTCCATTTCAGCCAGATAAGCATCTGCGTTGCCGTGGAACTCTTCGTAGAGCGTATTCCAGTTAATTTGCTGAGCGCTGAGCCACATACGCGCACTAGCCGAAATAAGCGGGTCGTCGCCCACATGTTCAAGAACTTCCTTAATCGGAATATGGTCGACAGGGGACATACCCTTTTCACGCATGATGTCCGCGACACGCTTGCGGGCAGCACGCGTCATATCACGATTGGCAAAGGTACGGAAACCGGTAATGAAATCGTGCTGAGCTTCCAGATGCTGTGTGGGCAAACGCTCTAAACGGCCAATCGAACCACGCGGTTCCAAATCGGCTGCATCGAATCCAGAGGATTGAGTTTTTGCTGAAGCTTTACGGCCACTGAAAATAGCACTGACAAAAGAGGCAGTAGCAGCAGATGCACCGAAGAGAGTCCGTCGTTTAATCATGGTTTATTTCCTTCCTACCTACATACTATCAATGGCACTATCGCTCAACGCGGTCTTGTCGAAACCACTGCGAGCAATATGGCCGTAGGTAATCTTAATAAAGGCGTCCCTCTCCTTCTTGAGTTCAGCTTCTTCAGCGGCTGTCGGCACGTATGCCTCGACCATATCCTTTGTGACCGCACCTTCTTTTTCGAACAATAGTTCGATTACACGGGTGCGGCGACGGTTGGCCCACACCTCTGCACCCAGGGCGATGATTGATGTCATCATATCGTCCATAAGCGGATTACCAAGGAACACAGCTTGATCCGTATCCGACTTAATAAATTCAGCCGCATATGATTTTCTGCTACTTTCTGAATTTGCCACGGTGCAACTCTCCTACTCATTAATCTAGTACCATACTAAGCTCTTCGTGCTTTCTCTACAATAGTAGCTATAGAAAAGGGCAGGTTAGTGGCGTTTAGGAAACATGAAAAATCTTTTTCGTTCTCATATAAAGGGCAGCTTGAGTTGCGACTGCTGTCCAAGCACTCTAGTGTATCCTCCCCACCCAAATGGACCAATTAGTCTGGATTAAAGCTTTATGCCTGTTCCTCTCCCGCCTGATTCCCGGTCTCTATTTCGACATGGCATGACTCCGGATATCAGCCATGATGAGTCAGCGCGAATAAATGTTCTAGCGTCCCTAAACGCTTCGGTGTCAGCAACTTTGAGCCATGGTCTAAAGCGCGCCTATGAGCACGATGCAGCTCCAACGCTTGCCGCCAGTGATCTCGATCTATCCAAGCCGAGAGTTCAGAGTGGAGCTACCGTACGGGAAGCGATCAGGCCAAGTGCCGTCTATCAGTCATGGGCAAGTCTGCGACGGGGCATACAGGAGATGAACCGCCAGAATGCGCGTCACATAGCATATCGGCAAATTAAATCCCTCTCGCAGCGGGCCGAAGACTTGAGCAATGGCAAATTGACATTACACCTTGACCCTTCTTTGGAGGTGCCAAGGTACTTGGCTCAAGCAGATAATCACCTTCAAGCTGGAGGTTATCACACTGAAATCTTACCCGGCGATTTATCTGCCGCTGCGACATATGACGTCGCTACGTTCGTAACGGCCATGGGAATGTTTGGTGCTAAAGGAGACTCGGGTGGCCGTGGTATTACTAAGTGGCTCTCTAAGTCGTATCCAGAGTTCAGACCAAAACGTATTCTCGATCTGGGAGCAGCTCATGGGGGTAATACCTTACCTTTGGCGGAAGCATTTCCTGATGCAGAAGTAATCGCCTTTGATGCAGGTGCACCAATGCTGCGCTATGGGCATGCACGGGCGCAGTCGATGGGATATTCAAACGTACAATTTGTGCAGGGAGCAGCTGAGGAGATTGATGAATCGCTCGGGACCTTCGATTGGATTCAGTCCACGATGTTTTTTCACGAGACATCCCGGCCAGCTTTACGCAAGATTTTTGAACGTATCTATGCCTTACTTAACCCAGGTGGTGTAACATTGAATTTAGAACAACCAAATTTCACACCTAATACGCCTGTCTTCGATCGATTCCTGCGCAACTGGGACGCCTGGTATAATAATGAACCCTTCTGGGTAGAGCTCCATAACATGGACTTCCAAGCAGAACTGCGCGCGGTTGGCTTTGAATCAGAGAAATGCATTGAAGGGGGTGTAAACCCCGATCTAGAACCGGGGCAATACCCAGAATGGGCGGGGAGAATCAGCCGGCACGACCATGAACACACTACACCCCAACCGGAGAAAAAGACCGGCTACAACGGCGAGGGTTGGTACCTGTTCGGCGCGTGGAAATAAGAGGACGGCCTTTTATAGACCGTCCTCGATTGAGCTATACAGGTTTAGTGGCGAGGAGGTAGGGTGTTTTGCGCACCCCAACATTGTCGCTACGCTGTTCTTGTCCACTACGTGCAGCGGAACCGATCTCCGTAACTTCAAATCCAACCTTCCTCATTTCTGTCGCCATGTCGATAGTTGCATATTCTGCGTACCATACCTCCTGATTCCACCTGTGGTGCCACCAATAATAGATCTTATCGAAAGCTGTCCGAGAAACTGGTAGTAATCCGGTGTAGAAGTCGATCGGAAAAAAGACTCCTCCTGGACGGAGCGTACGAAAAGCTTCACGAAGGGTTGCACGTGTTGACTCTGCGGGACACTCGTGATGTTGCAGATAGCTGCCTATGATGTCGAAGTGATTATCAGGGAAACCACTCTCTTCAGCTAGAGCTTGCCTAAAATTTACGCCGAGGCCCAAATCAACCGAACGCATGTGTGCATATCGCACCATTGGTGCACCGATGTCTGAGGCCCATACTTCAGCGTTAGGATAGAACTCTTTAAACCCTTGCGCCATTTGACCGCAGCCACATGCTACCTCATGAATGCGTTTAACCACTCCATCTTTAGGCTTTGGTGTGATGCGTGCAAGTCCACGATGAATTCGGTCTTGATCGTTAGCATTCATATAAAAGTCATTGGTACCATAATGATAAATATGGCCTGCGAAAGGATCACCTACATATCCACCCGGCTGCTGGTGGATCTCATACTTAGACCAGTCAGGCTCAATACCAGGATTGAGTTCCAGTGACCCTGGCCCCATCTTATCAGCAGCTTCCATCTCAGCAAGCAGCTGATCACCATTAGCATAAAGCTGGTCACGGATATTCTTCCACATCTGCTGTTGCGCTGCGCTCCACGCCTGGAAGTAGGAACCTATAACGGGATCGTCTGCCAACAAAGCTAGACTATCTTCCAACGTAGCATCCGCTTGAGGATCTAGGCCATTGGAGAGGAGAATCTCATCGGCGCGAGACCGAGCCATCGCAACCATGTCACCATTGACTAGGACACGGAAAGTGGTGAGAAAATCTTCGTTACTTTGCAGGTCTAGCGTAGGCAAACGCTCAAGACGCCCAATCTGCCCACGTGGTTGAAAGTCGTGCCCCAATATAGCGGCTCCAGCAGCACTGCTTCTGAAAGCAGTCACAACGGAAGCTGCAGCGGCTGTCGTGCTAATAAGTCTGCGGCGATTTAACATAATCTTTGTCCTCCCTAACCAGCTGGCCAATCTGAACTCATTTTCATTTCGCTGTCACGAGCAAATACGCTGTATACTCGGTCTACGAAAGCTTCTCTGTCCTGTGTCCAAGCAGCCATATCTTCTTTTGTTGGCATATAGGACTCAATCATTTCAGTCGTTATGCCCTTGTCGGCTAAAAGTTTTTCCATAAGATGGCCACGTTGGCGCAAGGTCCAAACCTCCCCGCCCAGAGCGATGACGGCATGCATTAACCGGTCAGTGACAGCGTCGCCGGTAAAGACCGCTTTCTCAGTATCCCCTTTGAAGAAATCTGATGCAAAAGTCTTACGATCTGAGTCTAACTCAGCCATAGCTTTATCTCCTCTCTTCCATTCGTGAAGCAGTATCTCAACTCTGACGTTCTTAGGTAAATCCTGCGCCAGAATCGTCTAAATCGCAAGAATGTTTAGTACTATCGTTCCAGCAGTGATTGATCTCTCAGTCATCGCAGGGTAAGCCCTGTCTATGGATGAGATTAAGGACCAAAATACAAACAAGTGGAGTGAAGAAAATACCGACCGGTCTGGAAATAAGGGTCGTAAAACTATTGCGGACTTAATCCAGATCATGGCACGCCTGCGGAACCCTGAGAATGGTTGCCCCTGGGACATAGAGCAGACTTTCAAAACAATAGCTCCCTATACAATTGAAGAAGCTTATGAGGTAGCAGATGCCATATTGCGGGATGATATGCCTGGCCTGCTCGATGAATTAGGAGATCTCCTGCTACAAGTGGTCTACCATTCTCGAATTGCTGAAGAAGCCGGATTATTTGATTTTACCGACGTAGCAAATAGCGCGTCTGCTAAAATGCTTCGCCGCCACCCACATGTGTTCAGCGATTCTGTTGTCAAAGGCCCAGAGACTCAAACGGTGTCTTGGGAAACTATCAAGGCGGCGGAACGTGCAAAGAAGGGTATTAGTAATCGTTCTTCAAGTAACCTTGACGATGTTCCAGTCACTCTACCTGCAATGAAGCGTGCTGAAAAGCTTCAGAAACGAGCCGCACGAGTAGGTTTTGACTGGCCCGAGGTCCTGCCGGTGCTCGACAAAATCAGGGAAGAGATAACAGAGTTGGAAGCAGAGATCAGAGTAGGGGCAGAGTTGACCAAACTTGAGAACGAAGTTGGCGACATCCTATTCGCCGTAATTAATTTGTCTCGTAAATTGAAAGTAGAATCAGATTCTGCCCTACGGCAAACCAATCGTAAGTTTGAAAAACGCTTTCGTTTCATCGAAGATATGCTAGCGGCTAATGGTCGAAGACCTGAAGAAACCTCTCTGCAGGAGATGGAGTCACTTTGGGAGTTAGCTAAGAAAGAGATGTATAATTAGCTGAGGTTGTGGATAGAACTCACAGATTCTCATCAACCACACTGGAACGCACCCTATCCCAAACTAATTTGGAAGGCGCGCTTAAAATCCCACAAGTTTGCCGGATAGTGGGGTTGTAAGCAGATCCATCTACCATGCGAGAGTATCCACCTGCTTCTAAATGTATGAGAACCCCTGCAGCATGGTCCCAAGGATAAAGACGACTAAAGCTAGATACCTGTATGCGATTCTCGGCTAAAGCCCAGTACTCGTGGGCAGCGCTACCACACCGTTGGCTGCTAGCATAAGATTCCTCAGTTATTCTGAAAGCTCGGTGATAATGGGCCGCTGCCATATTCTCCAAGGCAGTGTGTTTACCTTTCAAAAGGAGACGATTATCCTTTAGCCAAGATCCCTGCCCCTGCCCCGCCCAAATCGTGAGTCTATTCAGCGGGTCATGAATCCAGCCCATTAATGTTTCTTCCGCATAGATTAATGCAACAACAACTGCAAATGCGTTATATCCCGCTACAAAATTTGCTGTTCCATCAAGAGGGTCCACAATCCATACAGGCTTAGGACCACTAAGATAAGATAGGACTGACGAATCCTTAGCTACTGCTTCTTCTCCAACGAAATAAGAAGCAGGTAATAGCTGCGTGAGTCCCTCACATAGTAAACGCTCTGCTTCATCGTCTGCGGCCGTTACCAGATCAGCTGGCCCAGATTTAGTACGAATGTCCATATCGGCTAAATTCTGGAACCTGGGCAAGATTGCTTTAGCGGCAACCGATTCTATTAGACTGCTAACACCGTATCTTAATGCGTTCTTGTTAATGTGGTCGGATGCTCGTATCACAATAAACGCACGGTGTCATTTAGTGTAAGACGATTAATATCAGCCTGTTCTAACAATACCTTTAGTTTAGTTTCAACTTCACCGTCTTGTCGGTTAACTACTTGCCCCTTGCGATACAACCACGCTAATGTCTTTCCATCAGATATGGGTATAGCGACCTCTAATTCGCAACGATTAGCGGAGATCTGATGCTCTATTGTGGCAATTAGTTTATCTGTTCCTTCACCTGTAAGACCAGAAACCATTACACTATCTTTATTTTTTCTATCTTGATTCTTAAGTAGAGCGAGCTCCTGCGGGTCCATCAAATCGATCTTGTTATGTGCCTCAATTATAGTATGTGAGTATGGCCTCTCTCCTACCTCTGGAATGATACCCATACGCGCTAACACCCCCTCTACATCAACCTTCTGACTCTCTGTCTCAGAGTGAGAAATATCACGCACATGTACTATTACATCTGCCTCTATAACTTCCTCAAGGGTTGCCCTAAATGCTGCAACTAATTCAGGAGGTAGTTCGGATACGAAGCCAACTGTGTCGGAGAGAATTATTTTCCTGCCCGAGGGAAGCTCAATACCACGCATTGTAGGATCAAGAGTCGCAAATAATTGGTCTTTTACGAATACGTCTGCCTTTGTAAGTGCATTAAATATTGTTGATTTCCCTGCATTGGTATAACCAACTAATGCAACGATAGTATAAGGCACACGTTTGCGGGCAGCTCTATGAAGATTACGGGTGCGGACTACTTTATTCAGATCCTTTCTGAGTCGGGCTATTCTTTCCCCTATCAGCCTGCGATCAATTTCAATTTGGGTTTCTCCAGGTCCACCAAGAAAACCAGCCCCACCCCTTTGGCGTTCTAAGTGGGTCCAACTCCTAACTAAGCGGCTTTTTTGATAAATGAGATGAGCCAGTTCGACTTGCAGCTGTCCTTCTCGCGTCCTAGCCCGTTCACCAAAAATTTCTAAAATTAGTCCGGTACGGTCAATAACTTTCGAATGCCATACCCTTTCAAGATTGCGTTGCTGCCCTGGAGTGATCTTGTAATCAATAATTATTACTTCAATCTCTTTCTCTTCAACAATCTCTTTAATTCGCTTAATAACTCCCTCTCCAAATAATAAAGACGGTCGAGGCCGAGACACTGTAACTGTCTCTGAGTAGGCGACATTTAGTCTTATGGCTCTTGCAAGGCCGCAAGCTTCCTCTAGACGCATGCGCCTATCATAGACCCTTGCTACTCTAGATATTTGGGGATGAAGTACTATTGCACGACTGGACATACTCATGGAAACTGCGTCTTGCTTTTTGCCGTTACCAATCAATGAAAATACAGAGCCTATTCGGCTACCTCTTCGCTTTCCGGATCATTTTCCTGTTTTTCCGGATCGAACAACTGAAGTGGCCCAGACGGCATAACTGTTGAGATCGCATGTTTATAAACTAGCTGAGAATGCCCATCCCGACGCAAAAGTAATGAGAAATTATCGAACCAGGTGACTATTCCTTGAAGTTTTACGCCATTCACCAAAAAGACAGTCACCGGAGCCTTATTTTTTCTAATAGTATTAAGAAAGACATCTTGAACGTTTTGTGATTTCTCGCCAGACATTTGTTAACACCTTGTTTTCTTTATTATTTTTGTTCTATAGCGTTGGCTTTGTATAGACCGCCAGGGTTATCTAGAGGGTTTCCCTAAAGCTGGTCAACCGGTGATCTCAATATCACCATTCCTTAGCGCTCCAAATGAGAAGTTTTAGAGCTACTAAATCGGCAACACGGCCATCTGGATTGGCTTCTTGATAGCCGTCACCTAGAAGAATCGTTGTACAATTCGCGTTCCGTCCACAGTCCACATCAACAGCATTATCGCCGATAAACCACACTCTTGTATCAGCCACATAAGAGCTTGGCTCGAGTGCTAGATAAATGGGGTCCGCAGCTGGCTTATCACATACACTATCGCCTGCACCAATAATCTGTCCAAAGCAATCACTCAAACCCAAATGATCAACCTCTTCGCGCAGAAGATGTCCCGTCTTATTACTTACAACACCTAAATATACTGATTTAATATCTAAGTTACGTATTAAATCATGCGCACCCGGTTTGAGCTTCAGGTCCTCAAGGTGATTGCACGCATACGCCTCCAAATAAATATCTTGAGCTTCTTCCCATTGATCACCAAATAAAGCTGGGAATGAGTCACGCGCTGAAGCTCCAAGCCATTCAGCCCATTTCTCAACAGACCAAGGCTCCATATGAAATGCCTTCAAGGCTTGATTCATGGATTTGGCAAGAACTGCGTGTGTATCGACTAATGTCCCGTCCCAATCAAAAAGCAATGCTTTGGGAGCAGGTAACAATGGTGCAGTCTCATTCCTTGACATGCCAGCTCTCTGCTCCAATGTCATCCAAAAACAACTTATAACTATCTCTCAACACGCTACTAATCCTGCCTGGAGAGCCCCCGCCAATTATGGTGTTATCAACCTGAACTACGGGAAGGACAAATGTTGTCGTTCCGGTTAGAAATATTTCTTTAGCCGTGAGTGCTTCGTCTGTTGTAAAAATCTTCTCTTTGACTCTATACCCAGCTTTCTTGGCCAAGGCTAAGATGCGTGCCCGCGTTATCCCACCCAGAATATCAGACCCAAGCGGCCGGGTAATGAGTGTGTCGTCTTCACCAACCAACCATATGTTAGCTGTACTGGCCTCTGTTACTGTTCCATCTGGGTTGACTAAGAGTGCATCAAAGGCACCACTATCTATCGCTCTTTGCTTTGCTAAAGCATTCGCTAATAAACCAACTGATTTAATATCCCGTCTACCCCAACGTTCATCACTTTGGATTACAAGGTTAACACCTTCAGTAACCTGTTTATCAGTTGGACCAACACCACTGCGCGAGGTCATCACTACAGATGGGCCACTATCAATGTGTGGAAAGGAATGATTCCTGGTGGCTGTACCACGACTGATCTGTATATAAAGAATCCCATTAACTACCCTGTTTAATCTAACAACGCGCTGTCCGATAATACTAAGAGCAGACAAATGTGGTCTGGCGGCAAACCTTAGTTCTGACATAGACCGCTCAAGGCGATACATATGTTGACAAAAATCAACTGGAAGACCATTCCAGATAGCAATTACTTCGTAAACACCATCCGCAAACTGGTATCCACGGTCTTCAATTGAGACAGACGCCAACCCGTGTCTTTCATAACGTCCATTAACATATGCAAAACGCGACATAGCGTTCAGAAATATTCTAGCCGAACTGAGAACAGCTTCTCTACTTCACGGACGGACTCGGTTGCTGCGAAGAGAACAATACGATCGCCACCATGCACTACTGTTGTAGGTCTCGGCACTATAATTTGACCATCACGAAGAATAGCACCAAATCGAGTATTGATCGGCAAATCTACGTCTCTTAGGGGTTGACCCACCAGGCTAGATGTCTCCAGCGCATCTGCTTCAATTAGTTCACCAAAATCTTCTTGAACAGAATAAACTGAATGCACCCGCCCACGCCGAACGTAAGATAATATTTGCGATACAGTTATAGATCTTGGATTAACGACAACATCAACACCCAGCGGTCCCATTAAGGGATTATAAGTTGCCTTATTGATCAATGTAATCGCACGTTGAGCTCCACATTTCTTGGCTAATATAGATGCAAGAATGTTGTTTTCATCATTATCAGTAACAGCGACTATCGTTTCAGCCCTATCAACCCCCGCTTCCAAAAGAATATCCGGGTCAAGAATATCTCCATTTATGACCACTGTATTACTTAGAGTAGCTGAAACATACTCGGCTCTATTACGGTCTATTTCAATTATCTTTACGCGTATTTCCTTGTGTTCTCTTTCTAAAGCTTCAGCAAGAAACAAACCAATATTTCCTCCACCAAAAATAATACAGCGTCTAACTTCTGTCTCTTCATGACCGAAAGCAGCCATCGCACGTTCACATTGATCTGACGCAACGACAAAATAAACATCATCACCAGCTAGCATCTCATCTTCGGCATGAGGCACAATCGAAGCATCACCACGTTTAATTCCCACCACGATTATCTGCATTTCAGGAAAAAGACTAGTAAGCTGCCGCAAAGGCGTATTAATTAAGGGTGTATCGTCTGTTATGCGCACCCCAATTAAGCGTACCTTATCATCTGACAGTGGAATAACTTCCATTGCACCAGGTACTTCAAGACGTCGCGTGACAGCACGTGCAACCTCTACTTCCGGAGAAATTACAACATCTATTGGTAGATGATCGCGCGAAAACATCTTCATCCACTCGGGCTGGAGATAACTTTGGCTACGAATACGCGCTATTTTCATAGGCACATCGAATAGAGAGTGAGCGACTTGACATGCTATCATGTTCACCTCATCTGTGAACGTCACAGCAATGATCATGTCGGCATCTTCAATCCCTGCCTGCTCCAATATATCTGGCTGAGACGCATGCCCTACTAGCCCTGCGACATCGAGGGACTCAGTAAGCCTCTGAATGAGTTCTGCGCTTTGATCAACAACAGTAACATTATTATTCTCGGAAGCAAGATATCGCGCAATGTTTGACCCTACTTCACCAGCACCACAAATTACCACTTTCACCGGAACATCCTTTTATTATGGATGCGATGTGGGAGTAATGTCAGGTTTGACGCTAGCACCCTCTCGCCGCAGCCGAACTTCCGTCGTAACACCTAAAGACTTAAGTTTGCGATGCAGTGCGGAACGCTCCATGCCAACGAATTCTGCAGTCCGTGATATGTTACCGCCATAGCGAATGACTTGGGCCATAAGGTATTCACGTTCAAACATTTCTCGGGCATCCCGCAATGGAAGCATCATGATTTCCTCAGAACCTTCCAAACGAAGCATTTGTGGAACATCATTTGATAAATCAGTAGGAAGCATTTCGGCCCGAATTGTGTCTTCAGGTCCGCCGGGGGCCATAATCAAAAGCCAATCTATTACGTTCCGGAGCTGCCTTGCATTACCCGGCCATGGATGATTTTGTAATGCGGTAACGGCGTCTTCACCTAATTTTCGCTCCTGTATTCCTGCCTCTTTTGCTCCACGCGCCATAAAATATCTAGCAAGACTCGGAATGTCTTCCCGACGTTCTGCTAGGGATGGCACCTCTATCGGAACCACAGAAAGCCGATAAAATAACTCCTCTCTGAACCTAGCTTCTCTTATTTCTTCCTTCAGATTACGGTTAGTCGTCGCAATGACCCGAACATCTACTTCGATAGGACCCTCTCCCGACATTCGAACGAGACGTTGGTCTTGCAATAAACGAACCACCCGACCCTGCGTTTCGAGTGGCAAATCTGCCACCTCATCAAGAAGGAGTGTACCTCCATCTGCCTTTTGAAGTAGCCCAGTCTTTGCACTCCCTACATTGCTACCAAAGAGAATCTCTTGTAAGCGGTCAGATTGCAGTGAAGCACAATTAACAATAACAAAAGGGGAGTTAATTCGTGGTGAATGCTTATGGATAAGCCGTGCAACCATTTCTTTCCCAGAACCCGCCGCTCCTTGAATCAGGACACGTGACCCGGTTGGTCCAACCCTACTGATTGTCCTTCTCAGCCCTACAACAGCACTACATCCACCTATAAGATCTTCCGGCTCTCCCGCTCGAGAACGAAGTTCAATATTTTCTCGACGTAGGCTAGCTGCTTCAATTGCTCGCTCGACCAAATGTACCAGTCGGTCCGCTTCAAATGGCTTTTCTATAAAATCATATGCGCCACGTTTAATGGCATTAACCGCGGTTTCAATTGTTCCATGTCCACTAATCATAATGACCGGGGTATCAGGCCGAATCTTATGAATGGCCTCAAGTAACTGGAGACCATCAAGAGAACTATTTTCCAGCCAAATATCAAGGAGAACGACTGCTGGCGCCACTGCTCTAACAGCATTCAGAGCCTGTTCAGAATTTGCAGCCTGTCTAGGCTTATAACCCTCGTCTTCGAGGATTCCACCGATCAGAACGCGAATATCTGTTTCGTCATCAACAATAAGAATATCTACTGGCATATCTTTAGGCACTCTTCGCTACACTTAGTCTTGAAGGAGACACGGTTGGAGAAACATCTTTTTCTTCGCTATCATCTTTAAAGACAATGCTTTGCGATCTAGGAATGGCTGCAGGTAAACTCAGAATTACTTTTGTACTACCATTATCTGAATCCTCTATTTTCAGGTTCCCTTTATGTTCAGTAATAATTTTCCCAACAATTGCAAGCCCTAGACCAGTACCCTTCGCTCGCGTGGTGACGTAAGGTTCTGTTAGACGCACTCTTAAATCGTCTTTTGGAAGACCAATACCATTATCTGTAATTTCTAATTGATATTCGCCATCCCCTAACAAAACTCTTACCAGCACCCAGCCTGGTCCATTACCTTTTTCTTCAGCTACATTCGCTTCAATAGCCTCAATTGCATTCTTTAATATATTTCCGATTGCCTGGCCAATCTGCTGTGCATCACAATTAATCCAGGCGTTAGTTACTTCATACTCTTCAATAAAATGCACATGCGTATATGCTGCGCGTGGCAATATCAGAGCCGCCTTAATTAAAGAAATGAGATCATGCTTATCCATAAGGGGTTGAGGCATACGCGCAAAAGACGAGAACTCATCGACCATCCGACCGATCTCACCTACATGTCTAATAATCGTATCAGTACACAATTCGAATGCACCGCTATCATCTTTCACTTGCCTAAGATAGCGCCTTTTTAAGCGCTCAGCCGAGAGTTGTATGGGAGTTAGTGGATTCTTAATCTCATGAGCTATACGCCGAGCGACATCTGCCCACGCTGCTTTACGCTGGGCAGTTTGAAGCTCTGTAATATCATCGAAAGTAAATACATAACCCAAAGTTTTCTCGTTCGATTGCTCTACTGTTAAACGCACTAGGAAAAATCGTACTAAATTATCGCGCCGCACCCTAATTTCAGTTTCTATAATACTTTGCTTTTTACTCTTCACTGCCTCAATCAACGGCAGGAACTCAGGTACAAATTTACTTAGAGGCTTACCTAGTCCGTCATCTAACCTAATGCCGAGAAGATCAGATGCAGCCCGGTTTGGTAGTGTAATACAACCAGCAGGGTCGAGCCCTATAACTCCAGCAGTAACACCAGACAATACTGCTTCAGTGAATCTACGCCTCTCATCCAATTGATTATTAGCCTCAATCAAAGCTTCTCTTTGCGATGACAGCCTATTTGTCATACGATTGAAAGCGCGGCCCAGTGAAGCTACTTCATCACTCGCTACCCGCTCCTCCACTCGAACCGCTAAGTCACCTTTACGAACCCTCTCAGCCGCCTCTATGAGATCAATAATCGGACGGGCAAGACGATTGGCCAGAGTCAGTCCGAACCAAACCGAGGCCATAAGCATCAATAGTGCTACGACGATGAAGAGAAGTGTAAACCCAATCTCAATATTTGTCCGCTTGCCCTCTAAGACATTGTATTCATTTACAGCGTCCTGTGTGGAAGATACCCGGGCTAGGACTTGCTCATCAATGAAACGTCCGACATATAAATATCCGTTAGGTACTGTCTTCAGCCTAATCAATGCTCTTACCCGATCGCTTTCCTCACTCGTTACAACAGCGACCTCACCTAAATTAGCAAGTGCAATAGCTCTCGTTGGTACTAATTCACCAATCTGTAATGCAAAAATATACCCGGCTTTTGCTATAACCTGCATATCGTCTTGAAAGATAACAGCTTCCGTTAGACCTCGCTGTGCTGCATGCTGAGATAATAAACGGTTCAAAACATCTTCCGAACGATTTAACGTGGGCCACTGCTGGTTAATATTGTTTGCCACGGCGAGCACATCAGCTCGAATAGTCTCTGTATGTTCTTCAAGATAGGCTTGTGCGACTTCTGTTGACTCCTGAAGTGCTGTACGGACCCGTTCGCTAAACCAACTTTCAACACCTAACGTAAAAAACAATGCTGCAAAAACCATCATAGTAATAGCAGGGGTCACTGCTACAACTCCGAACAAAAGCGCTAACTTAACATGGAGCTTGGATCCAGTTACTCCAGAACGCCGATCATTCCATAGTTTAGTAACTCGCCAAGCGACCAGAATACCAAGAGCTAAAAGGAGAAAAAAATCAATGTTCAAAAGGAGTAGAACTGAATTTGCATTTGGGCCTGAATCGCCCCAGCTTGATAAAGCTGCATAGGTCGCAATACCGGACGCGATAGCCAGTAATGAAAGAATCATTGCTAGCGCGTTAATAAGCTTATTACGCCTAGCCCAAACGAAGAAAAGCAAGTTTAAACGGCGTAGAGACAATGGCCGCTTCCCCTCCAACATTACCGTAATCCTCTGACTACATTAATGCTCAGATCTCTTATTTTCTTACGGAGAGTATTACGATTAAGACCCAGTACTTTCGCTGCCTTTAGTTGATTCCCCTGGGTAGCATTAAGCATCAAGGAAATAAGAGGCCGCTCAACCTCGCGAAGGATTCGATCGTAAAGTCCATCTGGTGGCAAGCCTGGTGTAAGAGTAGAAAAATAACGGCTAAGATGTTGTTCAATAGCATTCTCAAGTGTTTGCGTCATATCACTATTCTGTACAGGGCTTAGAGACGTATTTGCCAACTCCAATTCCACAGCGCCCAAGCCAATAGACTCCTCGGCATACAAGGCAGAGAGACGTTTTATGAGGTTTTCTAACTCCCTAACGTTTCCAGGCCAACGGTAAGTTTGCAAGCGCTCTATAGCATCTGGTTCAATATGTTTTGCTGGCAATCCTTCCTTCACCGCTTGAGCAATAAAATGCTGCGTAAGCTCTGGAATATCTTCGGATCTTTGGCGGAGCGAGGGTAAACGCAAAGGGACAACATTTAACCTGTAAAAGAGGTCTTCCCTAAAAAGACCCATCTTAATTAATTCTGTCAGATCACGATGTGTTGCGGCAATGATACGGGCGTCCGCCTTGATAGCTTTGCGCCCACCTACAGTTGTAAACTCCCCCTGCTGTAGGACTCTTAGAAGCCTAGTTTGTGCTTCATGCGGCATGTCGCCGATTTCATCTAAGAATAGAGTGCCGCCAGCAGCCAATTCAAATCTACCCGAGCTTCGCATCGCCGCTCCAGTGAATGCACCCTTTTCGTGTCCGAATAATTCACTTTCAATCAATTCTTTTGGTATTGCCGCCATGTTTACTGCAACAAAAGGACCCTTACGCTGTCTACCATAGTCATGTAGCGCCCGTGCTACTAGCTCCTTCCCGGTCCCGGACTCTCCCGTAATCATTACAGTCAATTCCGTGTTCATAAGCCGGGCCACAGTTCGATATACCTCCTGCATTGCTGCAGATCGGCCAATTAAAGGTAATCGCTCCTCTTCAGGTTCATTTGGCTTAGTGTTCAAGTGTCCACTAGGTGCCTCTAAAGCGCGCCTCACAACAGAAAGTAGTTCGCTAATATCAAATGGTTTAGGTAAATACTCAAATGCGCCACGTTCAGCGGCTTTTACTGCAGTCAAAAGTGTATTTTGCGCACTCATTACTATGACTCGCAACTCTGGTCTAAGTTTGCGAATTCTAGGAATAAGATCCAAACCATTCTCATCCGGCATCACAACATCAGTGATTACTAGATCTCCTTGCCCATCCTGTATCCAACTCCATAATGTCGACGCATTACTGGTCGCTCGGACAGAGTAACCCGCTCGCCCTAGGGCTTGGTTTAAAACAGTTCTTATGCCGTTATCATCATCGGCAATTAGTATAGAAGAATCAGACATGTTTAATCCCAACATCCTGAATGATCGGTAACATAATCCGGAATGTCGTCCCGCGCATACTAGTATCGAATTCTACAATTCCACCATGATCAGCAATAATCTTAGCTACGAGAGCTAACCCGAGACCAGTACCTTTTGACTTTGTAGAGACAAATGGGTCAAACAAATGTGCACGTATTTCTTCTGGAACACCCGGGCCATTGTCTTCGATTCCCACAACAAGTGGCAATTGAAGGCGTGTTGAAGATCCTGGGATCTGCATGCGAACACCAGGCTTATAGGCAGTACTGAGGGTTATCTCTCCACCGACTCCAGAAGTAGCATCGGCTGCATTCTTAATAAGATTCAGCAATACCTGAATTAACTGATCTCTATTACCGTATACTGGTGGCAATGACGGATCATAAAACTCCTTAAACTTCCTATCCTTTGCCACACCATTTTCTGCTAATCGTTTTACGTGTTCCAGGATACTGTGAATGTTTACGGCTTCCCTTTGTATTGGGCGGTCATCTGAAAAGACCTCCATGCGATCTACCAGTGCAACGATCCGATCAGCTTCGTCACAGATTAAACGTGTAAGTGCCACGTCATCAGCACCAGCATTTTGCTCGAGAAGCTGCGCCGCGCCTCGGATACCAGACAATGGATTCTTGACTTCATGAGCCAATAAAGCCGCCATTGCCGTAACAGAGCGGACAGAATGTCGATTTTCGATTTGTTGTCCAATTCTAAGTGCGCGGGTCTGCTCCTGCATAGAGACTACTACTACATCATGGCGCTCACCCAGCGGTGCAGCATGTATGGACATGGTTCGTTCACCGGTCTTAGGTGTATCAAGTAAAATGCCATATTCAGAAATAGGTGTTACCTCGCGTAAAACTTGTCTTACCAAAGCTTGAACAGGTCCATCATCCGGTAATGCAAGATCCAAGGCTCGACCCACTAAAGAAGCCGAACTCATTTGGAAGAGCTGTTCGGCCGCCCCGTTTATGTAGCAGAACTTCAAAGACCCATCGACTACAAAGGTTGCGGAACCCAGAGCGGAAAGGATCTCATCCGGTAAGATTGGTATATCCAAATCAATGATAGATGATTCTTCAGCCACTACGCAGCCTCTGTGAGAAGGTCTATATCGCCATCAAAAAGTGCGATGATTCTCCGTCGCACCAACCCAGGGTGAGTCTCTTTATTTATAGCAGCTCGAAAGAGATTAGCACCGGGCAAGGCATAAGAGGCCCACGCCAAGTGTTTGCGGGATACAAGAATCCCCTTTTGAGTTCCATAAAACTGCAGAATAGTTTCGTAATGATCCAAGACAATCGCTAAGCGCTCATTCAGAGTTGGATCAAGCAGGCACTTACCAGTCTTTAAGAAATGAATTACCTGTCCTGGAAACCACGGCTTTCCATAAGACCCTCTTCCCAACATTACGCCATCGGCACAAGACACTTTTATCGCTTCTACTGCAGCTGACTCACTAACGATATCTCCATTAACAATAACGGGGATAGAAACTGCTTCCTTCACAGAGCGCACCAACTCCCAGTTTGCAGTCCCTTTGTACATTTGCATTCGGGTACGGCCATGAACAGTTATCATTTGGACGCCCGCTGATTCTGCCTTGCGGGCAATAGACGGCGCGTTAAGATTATCACTATCCCAACCAAGACGCATTTTTAGAGTGACCGGAATGTCCACTGCTCTAACCACCGCCTCGATGATCCGCATTGCCTGATCCTCGTCCTTCATTAGAGCAGACCCAGCCCATCCATTTACAACCTTTTTCGCTGGACAGCCCATGTTTATATCAATCAACGCTGCACCTCTATTTTCGTTGATTCGTGCCGCCTCTGCCATTATCCCCGGGTCACAACCGGCGAGTTGTACAGCCATTGGTGACTCGTCCTCTTTTGGTGCTCTCAGACGCAATGTTTCTCGATGGGCCTTAACTACTTGTTTGCTAGCAATCATCTCAGAAAAAACTAGACCTACACCGAACTTGCGGACAAGCGCGCGAAACGGTCTGTCCGTTACTCCTGACATCGGAGCGAGTAGAACATTGCTACTCAAAACATTCGTACCGACTACTAGTGGCATTGGACCCGTTGACTTAACATCTAGTCTGCCTATTTATTGAGCATGCGCGATAAATTAATCTATTATATCTAACATTTTAGCAACTATCGTGTCCTTTTTGCAAAGTTGAATAAGCATCCTATTGTCAGTTTTTTACCTATTAATGCCAGACGTGGGACCTGGTTTGGGGGTTTTAGCCATGCTATTGGATCAAAAACACTAAGCACTAACGTTTCTAAAGGAGTGATTTAACCCAAATGCCCGAATGTGCCGCTCTAGTCGTTGCAGCTGGCCGAGGCATGCGTTTCGGCAGTGAGCTACCAAAGCAATATACTGATCTTGGCGGATACCCAGTGTTATACCACTGCCTAAAGACGCTATCCCAACATCCCGGCATTGACTCTGTAACCACGGTTATTCAAGAAGAAGATAGATGTTTATACGATCAGGTCGCCCAAGGACTTGATATCCGCGATCCGGTGCAAGGCGGCCTAACACGCCAAGAATCAGTTCGTAACGGGTTAGACGCCTTGTCTGGCGACAACCCAACTCATGTACTTATTCATGATGGGGCTCGACCGAACATTAATGATAGTTTAATCGATAGAATATTAGACACTTTAAAGAACGGCGCTGAAGGCGTCATTCCAATACTAGCAGTGTCTGATACACTGCAAAGAATTGGTTCAGACCTGGCAATAATAGAAACGATTAATAGAGATGGGATTGTTCAAGCACAAACACCTCAGGGTTTCTCATTCCAAAAACTACTCAACGCCCATAGTTCCGCCATAGACCAGGATTTTACTGATGACGCGTCAGTTTTCCAAAGCGCAGGACACCAGGTTCTTACTATTAAAGGGAACCCGGGAAATATCAAATTAACTGATAAATCAGACTTTATTACGCTTACATCCTTATTATACGAAACACGGATTGGAACAGGTTTTGATGTGCATCGTTTCCAGCCAGGTAAACATATAATACTTGGTGGTATTTCTATTCCATTTGAAAAATCCCTAGCGGGTCATTCAGATGCCGATGTAATCCTACATGCTGCAACCGATGCAATATTGGGTGCTATTGGGGACGGTGATATTGGAATACATTTCCCTCCTGGTGATGCTACCCATAAGAACGCAGCGTCAGAAAAGTTTCTTCGGTTCGCAATTAGCCGTTTGTACAAAAAACAGGGCAAATTGATATATCTGGATATAACTGTCATATGTGAAGAGCCAAAGTTAGCTCCCCACCGTAATATTATACGTGCGCGTATCGCTGAATATGCCGAGGTGTCTGTGGATCGCGTGAACCTCAAAGCAACCACTACTGAGGGACTAGGTTTCACGGGTCGGAGTGAAGGAATTGCCTGCCAAGTAACTGCTACAGTTCAGGTTATTCCGTAATTGCTCCAACCTCGCTTTGAATCCATGATAGATAATCCGGTTGACCATCGGCAATATCATAAGACACCACGCAGGGAGTTGTATAAGAATGGAGTCCTGATATTCGTTCAATGACAAGGCGGCGTTTTGAAATTATAGTCTTAGCAATAACAAGGCTTTCAGAGTCCGACTCAATTGAACCATTCCACCGGTAAAAAGAAGCCACTCCATCAATTATATTTGCACATGCCGCTAACTGCTCCTCAAGCAATGTTTTTGCCAGTTTTCGGGCCTCTTCTGGGCTACTAGTGGTTATGTATATCATACAAGCAGTCATCACAGTTTGGCCTCCTCCACACCCATGCTATAGTTTTGTTAACCAAAGTAACGCATACTTCTGAAAATATTTTCTGTCCACCGGCAATAGGGGCGCGCCATGGACACTAAGATCGAGAGAACTGTCCGCTTATCTTTACCACAGCGGAAATGGCTGTTGCGTGGCTTAACGCAACCTGGCGGAAAGCTTCCTTTATTTGATGAGAATGGGCAGAAGGTCAACCGGCAGGTTGTCCGAAAATGCGTAGATGCGGGTTGGGCTGAACCCTGGTTTGCAAATCAACTAAAACCGGATTGGATGGTTTGCAAACTAACAAATGCTGGCCGGATAGCTTTAAAGGATAGCGATAGCCAAAGGAACTAAACAAGGCTAGGAACTCTAGTGTCTTCCTTGCGTGTCAGCAGCCTATTAGAGGGAGCAAAACCCCTGGTCACTATCCCTGTTCTAAGCAATACAATAAAATATGAAGTCAGTTTTATGTCAGCGCTAATCTCTTTAGTTTAGTGCGCTGAGACAAAATCGAAGACTCAACTAGGACCCGTACTCTAATAATCTCTCATTAATATATAGTAATTGGTCGGAGCGGCAGGATTTGAACCTACGACCTCTACACCCCCAGTGTAGCATTCTACCAAGCTGAACTACGCTCCGACAACGCCGGACCATAGGGTTTCGAACATCTTTTACAAGTGAAAACTATCACCGCAAGGTTCAGCAAGGAATTAGTACTTAGAGCTCACACTAATTGGATACGGGGTGGGTAAACCCAAGCCTTTATAGCCTCGATGATAGAGCCGTCTTAAGTATATCCCGTAACTCGGTCAGCTCAGCAATGACTCTTCTAACCGAGGTTATATTTACAGTAGTTTGGACAAGCTCTGTTACATCAGTCAGTGGTAATGATCCTGACGAGCCTTCGATAACAGTCTTCACACCATGATCACGGAAAAGCTTTTGCACACCTTTTATGGTTAAACCATCATGATACAAAAGGTCACGGATGCGCATGAGTAGAGACACGTCCTCTGGGCGATAGTATCGCCGACCACCACCCCGCTTAAGTGGTTTAACTTGAGTGAACCGCGATTCCCAGAAGCGTAGTACGTGCTGGGGTACATCCAGCTCATCTGCTACTTCACTGATAGTCCTAAATGCCGTTTTAGATTTATGCGACTCTTTTGAAGTCCCACTGAAGGGGCTGCTCACGATTCAACTGGTCTGAAATTAGGAGTTGGCATAGTTATGTCTGGCACATCAGTCGGATTACTAGACATCTTCTGAACCTCTTCCCCCCTTATACGAGCCTTGAGCAATTGGGATGGTCTAAACACTAAAACCTTCCGTGGCAAAATAGGAACTTCCTCGCCAGTCTTTGGGTTACGCCCAACCCGCTCACCTTTTTGCCGCACGGAAAAACTACCGAACGACGATATCTTAACCGTTTCTCCCCGCACAAGAGCTGATGAGATTTCATCCAATATCATCTCCAGCAATTCTGCAGATTCATTACGAGATAAGCCTACCTCTTGATAGATTGACTCACTCAGTTGGGCCCGGGTCATGGTGCGGCTCATAGCGCACTTTCCCTTTATCTAAAATGAATTCGCTAAAGTTAGCCTGGTTAGCATTCCGCCGTCAATATAGTTTTACACGTAATTGCAATGTGTTAGAGGCCGTTACGTATTTCAGTTTACATACGCAAGAGGGCAGAGCCCCAGGTAAAACCGCCACCCATAGCTTCCATCAATATTATATCACCGGCCTGAATGCGGCCATCGTCTATACCAGCTGCTAACGCTAAAGGAATGGAGGCTGCAGACGTGTTAGCATGGTCGTCTAATGTCACAATAACCTTATTTGGGGCGATCTGCAGTTTCTTTGCCGTAGCATCCAAAATTCGCTTATTAGCTTGATGTGGAATTAGCCAATCCACATCTTCAATAGTGATATCATTAGCAACTAATGCTTCTTTAGCCGTCTCTGTTAAATTAACGACAGCATGTCGAAATACTTCGCGGCCTTCCATACGAAGATATCCCGTTGTCTGGGTCAATGACACCCCACCATCTACATAGAGTAGATCGTGTTGACGGCCATCTGAATGGAGATGAGTCGAAAGAATACCTCGATCAGCAGCAATCCCTCTACCAGGCTCAGCGCATAAAACTACCGCACCTGCTCCATCTCCGAATAGGACACATGTAGTCCGATCTTCCCAATCCAAAATGCGAGAAAAAGTCTCTGCGCCTATAAAAAGCACAGTGCTTGCCTGACCGCAACGAATAGCATTATCAACAATAGAAAGGCCATAAATAAAACCTGAGCACACGGCCTGGAGGTCAAAAGATGGCGTTCCGGGTTTGCCAAAAGCGGCTTGCACCTTGGCAGCTGTAGCAGGAAAGGTATGGTCTGGCGTTGCAGTAGCAACTACAAATAAATCAATGTCAGCACCATCAATACCGGCACTTTCCAGAGCTTTACGACCAGCACGGATGGCAAGGTCAGATGTATTCTCGCCTTCGGCTGCTATATGGCGGCGGCCAATACCCGTGCGCTCTCGAATCCACTCATCTGAGGTATCGAGACGCTTGGCTAGGTCTTCATTAGTTACAATATTACTGGGCAGGTAAGAGCCTACCCCTTTAATAACAGATCGAATAGTCATGCCATTCTGGCTGCCTGCAATGTTTCAACGGCACTATCAAGATTAAGATGAGAAAGCTGCTCACCTATAGAACTATTCAGGTCTCTAGCTATCATATCAACAGCAACCCCTATTGCATTGGAGAAGCCAATGGCATCTGTACCGCCATGGCTCTTAACTGCTACGCCATTGAGCCCAACAAATAGGGCTCCATTATAATGGCGAGGATCTGTACGAGCCATTACCTGCATTAGTACAGGTTTAATCATCAAGAAGCCAATCTTAGCGATAAAGGAACTCCTAAATGCTTCTCTTAGGAAAGAAGTATAGAGTTTAGCAGTACCCTCCGCTGTCTTGAGAGACACATTTCCAGTAAAACCATCAGTCACAACTACATCTACGGTTCCAGCAGTAATATCGTCTCCTTCAATAAATCCGTGAAAATCGAGATATAAGTCTGCTTCACGCAAAATAGAAGCCGCATCTCGCAATAGGTCAGTCCCCTTAAGATCTTCGGTACCAATATTAAGAAGTCCGACTTTTGGATGCTCCAGACCGAGTATGGCTCTTGTAAAACACGCACCCATTACAGCAAATTCCACTAAGTTACGGACTGTGCATTGAGCATTAGCACCGAGGTCAAGCATTGCGGTCTCGCCAATCTTGCTTGGAAATAAAGAACAGATAGCTGGACGATCAATACCGGGAAGCATGCGCAGATTAAGTTTAGACATTGCCATCAAAGCACCGGTATTTCCTGCCGACACTACCCCATCAGCAAAGCCATCTTTAACAGCCTCTACGGCTTTCCACATACTTGAGTTACGACCTTTGCGAATAGCCTGCGAAACCTTTTGGTCTCCCGTTATCACGCTATCTGTGTGCTGCACCTCGCAGGCATTCTTAAGTTTAATATTCTGGTCTAGGTAGGGTTGTATGTCAGGCGCGCGCCCATACAGTATATAACGCACGTCTGGATAGCGGGTAAGCGCTTCCGCTATGCCATCCATGACAATACCGGGAGCTGAATCCCCGCCCATGACGTCAATCGAAAGCCTTACTGCTTTGCTCACACCGCCCCTTTAATATGCTAACTTTGTAGCGAAAACCGCAATCAGTTTTACCCCAGCTCAGCCCCAACGAGAACTGATCAATATAGGAAAAAGGCCATTGCTAGCACCAGTAGATTATAGGATTGCTTCGGCAGGTTCGACTACGTCCCGGGAATTATAAAACCCGCAGGATTGACAAACATGATGAGGACGCTTCAATTCCCCACAATTCGGGCATTCCTGATAAACACTGGCACTCAGAGAATCATGAGCACGACGCATATCACGCTTAGATTTAGACACTTTTTTCTTAGGTACAGCCATTTTTTAGCACTTTCTTGAGCCAGTCGGCGAAAACGCCAGAACTACTGTGCCGGTGATTTATGAAGAGCGAGTTCATACCCAAAACAGGCTGCCGGGGCAAGGCGTGAATTAAATTTACTTTTTTAGCCTGATTGTGAGTTCTTGAGGGCTGCCAGGGCAGCAAAAGGCTTGCTTGTCTCACTTTCTAAGGTCTCTGTGCTGACTTCGCAGGTCTCCATTTCAAAACTTGCATTTGGTGATCTTGGGTGTGGATCAAGATTCAATATAAAGTACTCTAATGCGAGGGCACCGAAGTCTATCACTCCCGTAATTGTAGGCTCTGGCGGATCTGGCTCACTCACCACAATTTCCACTTGCTCCTTAGCGAGAGCATTCCTAAGTGCGTATATCTGCGATATTTCTACATGTACGAGCTCATCGAATGCATTAAGGGTGATGCTACAGTTCTGGACTACACGCGCCTGCAGATTTCCTTTGACAATGATACGAGCCTCGGTACTTCTGCTCGCTAAAAAGGTGGCATCAAAGTAAGAAATTGCAACCAATTCGCAATATTTTGCAATCTCGGTCAACTCGAGCACCGATGGTTTGATTAAAACCTCCCGACCATGGGCTGGCAGATCTGCAACTGATATGAGCCTTGATAAGACCCCTGGACTGTAAGATTCTGTTTCCATAATCATTACACACCTAAAGATTCAGACTAAAGGTTAAACATCTGCTAGGAAGTAAATCTGTCCTGACAGGATGTGCTTTAGACTTTGCTGTGATAAATAATTATTAGTTTCAATAACATACATCGACATTTTTTTTTCATCGCCCTTAGTGACATCGACAGAACGATAAAGCGTCTCCATTAGACTAGTTTCTAATGCGTCCTTGCTTCCATCTAAGCCCTCTTCAATTATCTCAGCTCGGCCATAAAAAGCCTTAGCAGCCTTCTTAACATGTTTCCCGACACTCATATCTCCAACACCCATTTCACGAAAATTTCGGTCCATATCGGCAAAGAAAATATTTAGAATCTCTTGGCTTAAATCTTTCGTTTCTTCAGCCTGCGGACGCAGCCTGCGGATGAGTAACATCAGATGTAGTACGATCAGGTCAAACCGTCCGTCAACGTTATCTGGGACCCCCCATTCTGTATAAAACTTTTCCAAACGAGACTGCTGAACTGAGGCAATATACAAAGCACTAGCAGAATCAGCAGTCCGTTTCTTGGTACGTAGATGGTGTAAAAAACCCATAATTATAAAACTGGATATGGTGAAGAGGATAGGATGAGTTATTTACCCTAAATGGAGATAGCTTTCGATAGAGTCAATGCCCATCCTCCTCTAGCTTTTTTTGCTATGCTGCCAGAAAATGTGGTAAACCCGTCCTATGAATAATGAATTGAGTCGATCAAGCCGGTTCCAAGGCCTTATTGGTCTGTCACTTTGTGCTGTCAGCATGTTCTTGGCAGGTTGTGCAAAAGACATTAATGCGCGCGGAAACCTGCCCCCAGAAGAGGCCCTGTCCCAGTTGACGCCAGGTGAACAGACGCGGCAGGATGTCCGACTCATTCTAGGTACGCCGTCACACATTGCAAGTTTTGGTGGTGAGACTTGGTATTATATCAGTGCACTTACAACCCAATATGCCTTTTACTCTGTCGAGGAACTAAAGCGGGATGTATACGCCCTTACCTTTGATGAGCGCGGAATTCTGGAGGCTATTAATAATCTGGGTCTGGAAGAAGGCGAGGAAATTGATGTGGTTGAGCGCGAGACGCCAACAATGGGACGTGAGTTTAGTCTTATTGAACAACTCATTGGCAATCTAGGTCGGTTTGATCGTGGGCGTCCCGAAGCGGGTCCCTAGGCGTATTACAATATCGCGCACTCCTACCAGACATATTTTTCTCATCAAACCAGCAGAGCTGTTTAGCAGAGATCCGTTATTGCCTATACAAAGACTCAGCTTCGAGACCCAAAGCGAGCCAAAATAAAGCAGGCCCCCATTACAGAGGACCTGCTTTTACATCCACATTCTTTTTCCGATTAGCCGGCTAGTATTGCCAAAAGCAATATTGCCACAATATTAATAATCTTAATCATTGGGTTTATTGCTGGTCCAGCCGTATCTTTATAAGGATCACCAACAGTGTCTCCTGTTACCGCTGCTTTGTGCGCTTCTGACCCTTTACCCCCGTGGTTACCATCTTCGATATATTTTTTTGCGTTATCCCAGGCGCCTCCTCCTGAAGTCATTGAGATAGCAACAAATAAACCAGTCACGATCGTACCCAGCAGCATGGCTCCGAGTGCGATGAAGCCCTGCTGTTGGCCGGCCGTTAAAGTGACAACGAAGTAAAGAAGAATTGGTGCGAGGACGGGCAACAGGGAAGGTAAAACCATTTCTTTGATAGCAGTTCTCGTAAGCATATCCACTAATACACCGTATTCAGGCCGCTCTGTACCTTGCATTATACCAGGCTTTTCTTTGAATTGCCGACGAACCTCAACGACAACGGAGGCTCCAGCTCGGCCAACAGCCTGCATACCCATTGATGCGAATAGATATGGCAGCATCCCGCCAATGAAAAGCCCTATAACCACATATGGGTCTTTCAGAGAGAAAGCTATACCTGCTAGCTCTGGAAAATAAAACTCCAGATCAGAAGTGTAGGCTGCAAAAAGTACCAAGGACGCCAAACCAGCAGAGCCAATTGCGTAACCCTTGGTCACTGCTTTTGTAGTATTGCCAACTGCGTCTAAAGTATCTGTGATTTTCCGAACGTCATTTGGCAATTCCGCCATTTCCGCTATCCCGCCAGCATTATCAGTTACTGGACCGTAAGCATCGAGAGCGACCACCATACCAGCTAGAGCTAACATGGTAGTCGCCGCTATAGCTATACCAAATAGTCCTGCCTGAAGAAATGCTGCGATGATAGCGCTAGATATCAGCAGTACTGGAAGTGCTGTAGATTCCATAGAAACTGCCAGGCCTTGAATCACGTTTGTTCCATGACCAGTCGTTGATGCTTCCGCCACACTCTTTACAGGACGATAGTCTGTACCGGTGTAATACTCAGTGATCCAAATAATAATACCTGTTACGACTAGACCTATAACAGCACAAATTATCATTTGTGATCCTGTAATCTGGGTGCCATCTATCATCACGACTTCAGACTCAAACATAAAATTAGTCACTAGGACTATAAGGCCCGCCGAGATTACCGCGCAGACGATGAAACCGCGATAAAGCGCACTCATCACCTTTCCACCGTCTTTTACACCAGTGAAGAATGTCCCGATTATAGAGCCGATGATACAGACGCCGCCAATAACTAGTGGATATAACATTACTGTGGCTTGAGAAGCCCCATCAAAGAATATTGTTCCCAACAACATGGTGGCTACCACAGTTACCGCGTATGTTTCAAATAAGTCAGCTGCCATACCGGCACAGTCCCCAACGTTATCACCAACATTATCGGCGATAGTAGCAGGATTACGTGGGTCATCCTCGGGGATCCCGGCTTCAACCTTACCTACAAGGTCGCCCCCTACATCTGCTCCTTTAGTAAAAATACCCCCACCAAGCCGAGCGAAGATAGAGATAAGGGAGGCGCCAAAGGATAAAGAAATTAGAGCCTCAATGAGTTCACGCTCATCCGTGCCTGTTCCAAGCAATGCGAAGTAATAGCCGCCAACCGCAAGCAGGCCGAGACCCACCACCAGCATGCCAGTAACCCCACCAGACTTAAAAGCAACTAGGTGAGCAGCGCTCATACCACTAGATCGAGCAGCTTCAGCCGTACGCACGTTAGCGCGAACTGACACATTCATGCCTACGTAACCTGCAACACCCGAGCAAACTGCACCTATCACAAAGCCAAGCGCAGCAAGCATACCGAGAGTGAAAACTAAAATCACAGTTACTATCAGACCAACGATACCTATAGTTGTGTATTGCCGATTCAGATACGCTGCTGCACCTTCCTGGATTGCAGCTGCGATCTCGGCCATACGTTCAGTTCCACCGCTAACAGCCATAAGGCTCCTAGTAGTAAGAATTCCATAGAGAATGGCGATAACGCCACTTCCAAGGACAATCAATTCGAGATTACTCATTCGTATTCCATTCAATTAAATGATTCTGCTATGCCAATACGATTACAAGAACCGGAAAATTCAACATGGATCGAGAATATAGGAGTATTTATTGCCCCCTGATCGGTACAGCGCCGGGAGGTTGCCAGAACACACAGTCCGGTGCAACTGAGAAGTCATCTCAACACTTATTATTTCTATCTTCTTTACTGTTCAAAAACATTCCGCAGGAAAAGATCGATAATCAATTCTCCATATACATCCTTAGCAGCTCTTGCCATAACTCGTTTGATCCCAGGGGGATCAAGACGTCTATTTGCTGTAAAATGGCGCTGGAAATATGCAACAAGCTTCTCATTAAGTTCATTTTCCAGCCTATACAGGCCATTCTGAACAGTCCTCTCATTTGCCGGATCGACTGCCAAACGGGCCGTGATGTAGATCCGTTTTATCACTCTCCCATTAATAATTACCGGGATAATCAAATCTTCTAGGATTAATAGGACTGCCTCCTCCTCTGGCGGTATGAAGCCTGAGTTACCAGCAGCCCCCGCGCCTTCAGTATTAACAATCTCTTCATCAGTCCCGGCAAAGGGATTAGGGATAATCTCCAGCACAATTAGGCCCGTAATAGCCCCACCAGCTACAAGGAGCGTGATCATTATAATAAATAAACGTCTCATTGGCTGGCCTATTAACTCACTCATTTAAGCTTGTCGAGGATATCATTATAGATGCTGATACCCATTACGCGCTATGGCTATGCTAGCGCAATTTTCTCCAACAACTTCAACGCCCTTACCTTCACAAAATAATCCTATCTTCGTAATCTGAACATCTAGCGACTTTGCGATTCTCTTAAGGGTATCCTCATGTCCGCCCGAGACGGCAAAAGCCAGTTCATAGTCATCGCCACCATTCATAATCGTACTTAAGAGAGATGGCTCAAAAGATATTACAGACCTAACCTGACTTGAAAGTGGAATATTATCAGCATTTAAGTGGCACATGAGACCCGACTCAGAGCACAGATGCCCAACATCTGCAATTAAGCCATCAGAAATATCAATACAAGCATTAGCAACCCCAGCAAGGGCCTGGCCCAGTGCAATTCTTGGCTTGGGTACTCTGTATCTCTGAATTAAGTCCGACCTATACTGGTCCGATACTATCTGTAATTTATCTGTAGCAGCTAAAAGGCCCAAGGCGCTATCACCAATACTCCCTGATACCCAAAGGCCATCACCAATCTGCGCTCCAGAACGCCTTAATAATTCTACTTCAGTTGCTGTACCAACAGCTGTTATTGTAACCAAAAACGGCCCGCTATGCCGTACAACATCACCGCCTAAAAGTGGAATTTCAAAGCGTATTGAATCCTTTGCAAGACCGCGCACAAAGCCCCTGATAAATTTTTCATTAGTGTCTTGACCCAAACATAGGGCCATAAAGAACCCGCTTGGTATTGCACCCATCGCAGCTAGATCTGACAAATTCACGCGCAAAGCTTTCCTAGCTATGTCTCCTGGTGGGTCATCAGCTAACATGTGCACACCGACAGCTAGAGCATCTTTAGTCACCACGTGCACCTGCCCTGCTCCCAGACTGCCAAGAGTGGCAGCATCATCCGATAAGGCAAATGCCCCTGATATACCATTAGTCAAGGGCTTTAGGAGTTGGTCAATTAATTCGAATTCCGAGATACCCGACATACAGGCCTCCGGGTTTTTGCTCAGGAAATGGCGTTTTCTGGTCCGCGCACAGTTCGTACAATCCTATCGAGTACTGCATTCACCATCTTTGGCTCGGAACCAACATAAAATGCATGCGTAATATCGACATATTCTGAAATCGTAACACGAACAGGAATCTCTTGAGTACCAAATAGCTCGGCAACTGCCACCCTCAAAATCGATCTAACGATTAGCTCTAGACGGGCTTGCGGCCAATCTGTGCTTAGACTAGCTTCAATAATGCCGTCGAATTCATCTTTACGCGCACATGCCTCTGATACCAATGATGTATACATCTCATGGTCCAATTCGCCCAATATAACTGGCGTTTCCAATTCTGTATCAGGGTCCTCTTCAATCGCAACACCTCCTAGATGACCCGCCAGAAAATCTTTCATAACCCTTGTGTAGTCTGAACCTGTCGTCGCTACTTGATACAGTGATTGCACTGCAGCTAAGCGGGTAGAGCTCCTTTTTGCTCTGAGGAAATCATCAGCCTTTGCCAAGGGCATTCCCATCATTGCACCCCCATGGCATGACGGACTTCAATAAGTCCCAGACAAGCCTCAACGGCGCGTCCACCAAAGTTAAGCCCATTTACATCTGCACGAGCCTGCGCCAAGACCTTTGACGGACAAGTGAGAATTCCACTACCAACCGGAAAAGCGTGAGCCAAAGCCACATCTTGAGTGCCACGCAAGCACTCTGTGCAAACGTGTTGATAATGATCAGTCTCACCCTTGATAGCACATCCAAGCACGACACCACCGTCGAAAGCCTTATCATTAGATGGGTTACCGTTACCTTCGATAGCAAACTGCAAAGCAGCTGGTATTTCAAGAATCCCAGGTACTGCTATGCGATGAAAAGTGCCGCCTACCGCTGTAATAGCCGCTATTGCACCTTCCGCCAATTGATCTGATATTTCGGTGTAAAATCTAGCCTCAATCAGGACAATATTTGGACTATCTGTCATGTCATGTCTTCCATTATCTAGGGTTTGTCTGGAAAAGACTGACCTATTTCAAAGGGATTGGACTCTGTTGTGTCACCTTTAGCCCATAGCCGTCGAGCCCGATTATACTACGTTCGGTGTTGCTCAATAGAATCATGTTACTAATCCCCATGTCCACAAGGATTTGTGCGCCGACACCATAATCGATTAAGCGCGGTGGCCCGTCGTCCCCTGTTACTTGTACTTTGATACCATCACTGACATGTGGTTGCTGCATCTCTCTTAAGACCACTACGGCACCACGCCCATACTCCGCAACCATAGACATTGCTCGGTGCATTTCACCAGCTTTCGAATTATCAAGGTCCCAAAAAAGGTCAGCTAATATATTCACCTGATGCATCCGCACCATCACTGGTTCATCCCCTAACAAATCACCTTTCGATAGGGCTAAATGCTCAACTCCAGAGAGCGTATTCTTATAAATACGCAAAGTCCATTCACCACCAAATTGTGAGCGAAACGGACGCTCCGCCGTCATAACTACCATCTTTTCATTTTGACGACGGTAAGCGATGAGATCAGCGATAGTGCCTATCTTGAGGCCATGCTTGTTCGCGAATGGAATCAAGTCTGGCATTCGCGCCATACTTCCATCTTCATTCATAATTTCGCAGATAGCACCTGCAGCTGTGAGCCCTGCCATACGCGCAATGTCAACAGCAGCTTCAGTATGTCCAGCCCGCACCAGGACGCCCCCTTCGCGTGCCATTATAGGAAATACATGCCCCGGAGTCGCTAAATCTGAGCGGCCTTTTGCAGGGTCAATCGCAACTGAGATTGTATGTGCGCGGTCAGAAGCTGAGATTCCAGTTGTTACCCCATTCGCCGCTTCAATACTGATAGTAAAAGCTGTCGCAAGCCGCGACTGATTATGAGCTTCCATAAGGTGCAGATTAAGTTCTTCACAGCGTTGCTGTGTAAGAGCAAGGCAAATCAACCCTCTGGCATTCTTTGCCATAAAATTAATAGCATCCGGAGTAGCCATCTGAGCCGGGATGATAATATCCCCCTCGTTCTCTCGGTCCTCATCATCTACAAGAATAAACATTCTACCATTACGGGCGTCTTCAAGGATGCCTTCGATCGAGGAGAGATTTTCCGAATAGGGCACTATCTTGCCTCAAGAACTGTTCAATAGCCGCGCAACATAACGTGCAAGCATATCTAATTCTATATTTACGGTATCGCCAACTTGAAGCCCCCCGAAAGTAGTAACTGCAGAGGTATGAGGAATGACATTTACACCAAAATCTGTTTGGGACACATCATTTACGGTCAAAGAGACGCCATCCACTGCAATAGAACCTTTTTCAGCAATAAATCGAGAATACTCGGCCGGTAGCGTAAACCTTAACCGCGTAGACATGCCGTCTGCCTCTGTGGATCCGACCGATGCAACACAGTCTACATGGCCTGAGACCAGATGACCTCCCAATTCCTCCCCAAGTTTCATTGATCGTTCCAGATTAATCTTAGTGCCTTCTATCCAGTTACCGATTGTGGTCCGGTTTAAGGATTCATTCGACACGTCCACCACAAATTTACCAGCTTCCTTCGAAATCACTGTAAGACAACATCCACTGCAGGATATAGAGGCCCCAATATCTATGGAATTCGTATCATAATGAGTCCGAATAATAAATTGCGCTCCGCCTTCACTAGTATTAATCGCGGCCACCTCACCCAAGTCTGTAATTATTCCTGTAAACATAACTAAAAAGAAGCTTTCCGTTCAAGAATCTCAACCAAATCCGCACCTAATTCTCGAACATTCACTCGGTTAAAACGAAGGCTATCCGTCAGACTATTGAGATTCAGTCCAGAAACAGCAGGAATCCCATCCCCACCAACGAAACTCGAAGCCCTAAACGCGTAAATCCGGTCAATTAAATCGGCACGTAGGAATGCAGCCGCTATCTTCGCACCTCCTTCAATCAGAATTCTAGTCATGCCCCTTTGTGCTAAAATTGAGGCTGCAGCGTGAGAAAATTTCTCATCACTGGTGGTTTCTGCAATCAAAACCCCTACCCCGGCATGTTCTAACTGGGCAACCTTGTCTTTGTTGGCGTTTTCTGCCGTCACAACCCAAGTTGGTGTTGATGACGCCGTCGAAACCAATTTTGAGTCATACCTAATACGCAGCCGCCTATCCAGTACAATACGTACCGGTTGATTCTTAAGATCTAACTCGATGCCTGGTAAGCGACACGTAAGTTCAGGGTTGTCAGAGATTACAGTGCCTGAGCCAACAAGAACAGCATCATAGGTCGCTCGCAGGAAATGTCCGTAACGTCTTGCGTCTGCCCCAGTAATCCAATGACTTATCCCATTTGCCAGGGCAATATTCCCATCCATGGTCATAGCAATCTTTAGGGCTACATGAGGTAGCCCATAATTTGTACGTTTAAAATATCCACAATTCATCTCATCCGTTAATTCACGCATGACTCCAGTTACAACTTCAATACCAGAATCCTTAAGGGCAGCTATACCTTTGCCATTAATCCGCTTGTCCGGGTCAGTACTACCTATCACCACCCTAGCAATACCAGCTGCAATAAGCGCATCCGTACACGGGGGGGTATCACCTTGATGGCAACATGGCTCCAGGGTGACATATGCTGTTGCGCCTCTCGCGCCCTCACCCGCCTGTGCAAGGGCTTCGGTTTCTGCGTGCGGTCGACCACCGGGCTGTGTCCAACCCCGACCAATAACTCTACCTTCGATTACGATTATACAGCCAACCGATGGATTAGGGGCCGTCGTCCCAAGACCCCGGGATCCCATGGCCAGGGCAGTTGACATGAACCCATTGTCTTGCAACGCCAGTGAGGTCACTCCTCGATTTCCGGATCATCCGCTATAGTCTCAACAAAACTCTCGAAGTCTTTGATTTCACGGAAATTTTTGTAAACAGATGCAAATCGTATATAGGCAACGGTATCCAGGCCCTGAAGTACTTCCATGACCATCTCACCTAATACTTCTGAAGGGATCTCGCTTTCACCCATGCTTTCTAGACGTCTTTGGATCCCATTAACGAAACGTTCTATTCTGTCTTCATTTACTGGGCGCTTTCTGCAGGCAATCATAATAGAGCGAGCAAGCTTATCGCGATCAAAAGGAGCACGCTGCCCATTTTTCTTAACTATCACTAAATCTCGCAGCTGCACCCGTTCAAATGTAGTAAATCGAGCGGCGCATGCGGGACAGAACCGACGACGCCGAATAGCTGCATTATCTTCAGCTGGCCGGGAATCTTTCACTTGACTATCCAGACCACCACAATATGGACAGCGCATAGTTTCCTCTCCTCTACCGTCTAATGTTTCTTACTCATAAATCGGAAACTTTCTGCATAAATCCTCAGCACGCTCCCGTACCGAGATTTCTACGTCCTCAGTGTCGCCTGGTGAATCAGCCAAAGCGTCAAGGACCTCGCATATCAATTTTCCGACCACCCGGAATTCTTCAACCCCAAAACCGCGTGTAGTACATGCGGGTGTACCCAAGCGGACACCAGAGGTAACCATCGGCTTTTCGGAGTCAAATGGAATACCATTTTTGTTACAGGTTATTCCCGCTCGTTCCAATGCCTTTTCAACCACATTCCCTTTCAGGCCCTTTGGTCGCAAATCGACCAATATCAAATGTGTATCCGTGCCACCAGATACTATATCTACACCCCCTGCCAATAGGGTAGCGGCAAGCGCCTTAGCGTTCTCTACGACTTGTTTTGCATAGATCTTGAATTCTGGTTGAAGCGCTTCACCAAACGCCGCTGCCTTCGCTGCAATAACATGCATCAACGGTCCACCCTGTAAACCAGGGAAAATAGCCGAGTTAAGTTTGCGGACGAAATCGTCATTATTCGATAAAATCATACCCCCGCGCGGCCCACGCAGAGTTTTATGCGTCGTCGTGGTCACAACATCGGCAATAGGCAGTGGATTAGGATGAACACCAGCTGCAACTAGACCAGAAAAGTGGGCCATATCAACCATGAGGTTTGCACCCACACCATTCGCTATCTCACGGAATTTACTAAAATCAATAATCCTTGGATAAGCCGATCCTCCGGCAATGATGAGTTTAGGCTTATACTCCTTCGCTAGACTCTGAACTTCTTCAAAGTCAATAAGGTAGTCATCACGCTTTACACCGTATTGAACTGCTTTAAACCATTTACCTGAAATATTAGCAGATGCCCCATGAGTAAGATGCCCACCAGCGTCTAGTGACATCCCTAAAATAGTATCACCTGGTTGCAAAAGAGCTAAGAATACCGCCTCATTAGCTTGGGCACCTGCATGCGGCTGAACATTTGCAAACGAACAGTTGAAGAGTTTCTTAGCCCGCTCGATAGCAAGGTTCTCTGCTATATCTACGGCCTCACAACCACCATAATAACGTTTCCCGGGGTAACCTTCGGCATATTTGTTAGTTAGGACTGTGCCAACGGCTTCTAACACCGCCTTAGATACGATGTTCTCAGACGCAATTAGCTCAATCTGATTTTTTTGCCGAGCCATTTCTTCGGCAATAGCGCACATCACATCGGGATCGCTTTCTGCGAGAGAAGATTCGAAGAATGACGGCTGAACGACATAGTTCATACTGTAAACACCCTATCTTTCAGAAACGTCACCTTATGTCTGATCATCTATTGGAACTCCTAATTGTTCAACGCGCCGTTTATGCCGCCCGCCGGCAAACGGAGTAGAAAAGAAGGTCTTTAAACAGGCTTGAGCAGTGATCTGGTCCACCACACGGGCGCCGATGGCCATTACGTTGGCATCATTATGTTCGCGAGCCATTTCCGCCGTTATTTCATTATGCACTAGAGCCGCTCTGACCGATGGTAGTCTATTAGCTGCAATGCTAATACCGATACCCGTGCCACAAACGAGCACACCGGCTTTCGCTTTTCCATCAGCTAAGACATTAGCCAACGCTAGACCATATTCTGGATAATCTACCGAGGTGTCATCATTCGGGCCGAGATCAAGAACATTAAAGCCCATCCCTTCCAAGTCATGGCGGAATACTTCTTTAAGGGAAAATCCTGCATGATCGCTAGCAACTGCGACTATATCATTCGTCTGCACAAGGGGCTTATCTATCATACTGTAATCGCCTGAGTTTATGGCGAACCAGTCCTGTCCACCAGATAGGATCGAAGTACCACATATGGCGGTCGCTTGCCAATGGACCACAAACGCTTTGATCAAGTCTTTGAACTGTCTTGAGACTGCTTTTTAGCTATAACGTATCGTAATTTACGGATAGCGTTAATTTTAAGGGAGTAATAACTCATGGCAGGCGAGCCAACAATCACGACTTCGGTATTAGTATACGGATCAATCGCTGCAACCCGCACAGCATTACCAATTTGCTGAATTTCGAAGAGGACCTCACGTAGATCAATATGGCTATAAGGTCCCTGATACTTATAACTCTCACGACCCATCGAACCAATTCTCCTATTTCGTCTCGCAAAAACGGCCTATAACAAAGCATTATAATAGATATTTTCTCTAATAATCCGTTAGAAGGTAGCGGAATTAGAGGATGTACAAATAAAAAAGTCTTAGCAGCAAAAATTGGGTACTGAATGATAATCTACAAGATAAGGCGCTTTGCGCTTATAGCAATTGTCCTCTCCGCTATTCTAGCAAGCATAGTAGGGTTGATTACTTGGCAATCCTTACCGCGGTCTAATGGGACGGTTTTCCTGCCTGAAGCCATAGACGCTATGACCATCAAACGTGACGATCATGGTGTACCTTTTATAAGAGCGAATAACGAGGGAGATGCATACTTCGCCCTTGGTTATGTGCACGCTCAAGATCGCTTATTTCAAATGGACTTTATGCGGCGGCTGGGGGCCGGTAAAATCTCAGAGGTCCTTGGTGCACGAGGTCTTGGTTCTGACAGATTTATGCGTACGCTTGGCCTTTATAGGCACGCTAAGGCTAATCTCAGCTTCTTAGATGAGGAGACTATTTATCTCCTTGAGCGCTATACCGCAGGTATTAATGCATGGATGGAAAATAGGACGAAACCCCTCCCCCCCGAGTTCCAAATGCTCCAATACACACCTGAGCCCTGGGTACCTGCCGATAGTCTCATCTGGCAAAAGCTAATGACTCTATCCCTTGCAGGTAATTGGCGAGAAGAACTATTGCGTAGTGAACTCCTACAGGTTCTCTCACCGGAACAAATCTTGGATTTATGGCCTGATTCGGCGTTAGAAGATATTACAACGTTTTCCTCAGCCCAAACCATACCAAGTAATGTAACTCAAGAATTAGGGGCTGCTATCGATACTTATGCCCCACCTACTTTAGCCTCTAACGTTTGGGCCCTCGATGGGCAACACACGGTGTCTGGGAAGCCTCTCCTTGCTAGCGATCCACACCTAGGCTTTCAAGCTCCTCTAGTCTGGTATCTGGCGCATATGTCTTGGCCTGGCGGCACAAGAGTTGGAGCGACAACACCAGGCGTACCACTTTTCATGATTGGCCATAACGGATCAATAGCCTGGGGTGTTACCACAACTCACGCTGATTTACAGGACCTATTTATCGAACGGCTAACGGAGGATGACCAATACCATACTCCTGAAGGTCCTATGAGCTTTGAGCAGCGAACTGAGGTTATTAAGGTACGTTTCAAAGATCCTGTCTTACTTAATGTGCGCTTATCCCGACATGGGCCAGTAGTTAGTGATCTATCTAGCGTATCACAACCCCTTCCCGATTCTAACAGTTCAAATCGAACTGTTCTTGCATTAGCTGCGACAGTCCTTCGTGATGATGATCGTTCAGCTAGCGGTATTGACCGGCTAAGCCGTGCCAAGAATGTTGATGAAGCTCGAAATGCGTTAGCCCTATTCGAGCAACCCCAGCTAAACTTTGTCTATGCTGACGTACTGGGTGGGATTGGCTATACGGCGGCTGCAAAGGTACCGGTGAGGCGCGAAGGAAACGGCACAGTACCTGTTCCAGGTGACACAGGAGTTTTCGATTGGGATGGCTGGATACCCTATGAGAATTTACCACACATTATTAGGCCTGAGTCTGGAAGATTGGTTAATGCCAACAACCGCCCTATGCCAGCATGGTACCCATATCTACTAGCCGCTAGCTTTCCAGAGGACTACCGAGCTGAGCGCATTAATGAACGACTTGATGATTTGAATGGAACCAAAGCTTCAATGGAAGACATGCGTAAGATTCAATTAGATACTCAATCTACTATGGCTAAAGACCTCCTGCCTCTACTTCTAAGCAAAGCTACACCAAAAAGTCCTGCCGGACAGGACGCTTTAACGCGGTTAGCTGGTTGGGACGGCACTATGGATCGTAACCGGCCCGAACCACTCCTTTTCTTAACCTGGTCAAGAGAGGTAAAGCGCGCTTTACTGAAGGATGAATTAGGGCCAACCTACCAAGCATTTAATGGTGGGCGTATTAGGCTCCTTAAGTCTATTCTCACAAATCAAAGACATTGGTGTGATGACATTAAAACCCTTGCACTAGAAAGTTGTTCACACGCTGTGTCGGAAGCTCTCGATGCAGCAGCAGTCTGGCTTGCTGAGCGCCCTGAAACCCAAGGTCTGCCAATGGGATCCTGGCGCTGGGGATTATTTCATAAAGCGCATTTTGGTCACACACTATTTGGATTACTACCAGGACTAGCGAATCTAACAAGCGTAGAACTCGAAACGGACGGGAGTGATCATACAGTTAACAGAGGTGGCTTCCGCTCCGATAGAGGGTTATTCCCATTCCGTCACGGTCACGGTGCTGGTTTGCGCGCGATATTTGACTTGGACCACCTTGACAGGTCCCTATTCATTATTGCATTGGGACAGTCTGGTCATCCTGCGTCCAAGAATTACAGCAATCTCGCGACTATCTGGCGCAACGGAGGTATGTTCACCCTTCCATTTAGCGGGCCAGAGCAGTCAAACCATACCCTAACGTTACAACCGCTTTCAAAGAGCCTTAAGAATTAATAAAATCGTCAACCACATACAATAAGTTAGCGACCTTTAGAGGCAACGGATATAAATGGAACAAACTCCGCTTAAACGTCCACAGTTTTTCTATACGACAGCACCGCTGCCATGTCCTTATCTCCCGGGCCGTCTTGAGCGCAAAATCGTAACAGAATTAACCGTTTCTGAGTCAGCACTCCTCCATGAGAATCTAGCAAAGGGAGGTTTCCGTCGAAGCCATTCCATAGCCTACGCACCGGCATGCCCAGGATGCAAAGCCTGTATTCCTGTGCGCGTAGACATAGCAAATTTTAAGCGTCAGCGTAGCTTAGCGCGCATTTGGAAGCGCCATGCTCACATTAAAGCTAGAATCGTCTCAGCGCATGCTACGCGCGAACAGTTTGATCTTTTTACGGAGTATCAAATATCTCGGCATACTAATAGCGATATGGCAAACATGGGTTTCTACGAATATACCGCCATGATTGAAGATAGTCCCATCGAAACCTACCTTGTTGAATTCCGAAATGGTGACGGTAATCTAGTAGGAGTCTGTTTGACAGATAAGACAAATGATGGACTTTCGGCAGTCTATAGTTTCTTTTCCGCAGATCCTGAAAGTTCTGGCATTGGAAATTTCATTGTTCTTTGGCTAATTGACCACGCCAGAGGTCTTGGTCTTCCGTACATCTACCTTGGCTATTGGATTAATGAGAGTCCGAAGATGGCATATAAGACTCGCTTTCAGCCCCTTGAGGCTCTAGGGCCTGAAGGTTGGTATCAGCTAACGGATCTATAGCCCCAACTTTTTAAGCACTTCTTGTGATAGCTAGTAATCGATTTGTGTGGGACACCCAAGTTATTTGGGTATTGAATAATCACCTAACAAAAAGGTGTAAGAAATTCAAAATATTGAGTAGAAGCAAGTATTTGAAAATATCAATTAGACCTTATTGAAACGTATTTGTTTTAGAAAAACCCCTTGGGGCGATGCGGCCCGCTTGTGACCTCTTACCAAGCCAGGCTCTCGTGTCATTTTCTGTCCGCTCCTTCGAGCCCGTTATCCAGGTCAAACCTTCACTGAGACTGAGTGTCTTAGCGTCAGACAAGCCGCCATCTTTATAGCGTTGGAGAATAACGCCTCGACCCCTACTCATTTCAGGCACTTCCTGCAGAGGAAACATAAGGACCTTACGATTATCGCCAACAACGGCGACATAATCATCTTCACTATCTATTGGGAAGCATGACCGTGCCCTTTCACCATCGCTGAGATTCAGGACTTGTTTCCCATTTCGTGTCTGCGCAATAACCTGCTCCTCAGGCACGACAAATCCACGTCCAGAACTAGAAGTTATTAAAAGCCTTCCCAGTTTGTCCCATACTTTCATTTCGACAACGTTAGCATCATTGGGTAGGTCTACTATCAATCGAAGAGGTTCTCCGAATCCGCGCCCCGATGGTATACGATCACTTTGAACCGTGTAGAAGCGACCATCAGAAGCGAAGCAGACGATCTTATCAACGGTCGTCGCATGCAAGGAAAATTCCCAATCATCCCCTTCCTTGAACTTTAAGTCTGAAAGATCCTCACGATGTCCTTTCAACGCTCGCATCCACCCTTTGAGAGATAGTACAACTGTAATGGGTTCTTTTTCTACTAAGGCCTCAATAGGAACATCGACAACCTCCGGCGCCGCTGTAAGCTCAGTCCGACGCTTACCAATGAGAGTTTCTTGCCCAAATTTCATCCTAATTTCATGAATCTGATCACCAATAGATTCCCATTGTTTTCTTTGGTTACGCAGCAATGAATTAAGATTTTTTAACTCACCTGATAGCAGCTTGTGCTCATTCTTGATTTCTAATTCTTCAAGCTTTCTCAAAGATCGCAAACGCATATTAAGGATAGCATCTGCTTGGATTTCGCTAAGCCGAAAGCGTTTCACAAATTCTTTCTTAGGTTCATCCTTTGTACGAATAAGTTTTATGACAACGTCCAGATTCAGATAGGCAATCAAGTAGCCTTCTAGCACTTCTAGACGATGATTAATCCTACTCACACGATATCTTGAACGACGCAGTAGAACATCCTGACGATGTTCTAAGAACGCTTGCAGAACCTCACGGAGACTATGCACCCTTGGCACACCATCAGCACTGAGCACGTTTAGATTCAGCCCAAAGCGGGTTTCAAGATCAGTTTGCTTGAACAGTTGCTCCATTAACAGAGCTGGATCAACACTACGGGTTTTTGGTTCTAGTACTATGCGCACATCTTCCGCTGACTCATCACGAATATCTGAAAGAAATGGGAGTTTGCGCCCTTCTACAAGTTCTGCAATCCGCTCTATTACCTTTGATTTCTGCACCTGAAAGGGCATCTCGGTAATTATTATATTATATTGGCCCCTATCATATTTTTCCAATTCCCAGCGGGCGCGCAAACGGAAACTGCCACGCCCAGTCCTGTATGCATCAGCAATTACGGCTGGGTCTTCTGCCAAGACTCCGCCAGTTGGAAAGTCTGGCCCCGGGACATACTTAAATAAAGTAGTGTCTAATATTTCGGAGCGTCCACCCTTATGGTTTGCTTTTTTGGGACTCTTCTTACGTTTATCTGCCATATGAATCAGGGCATCGCACAACTCGCCTAAGTTGTGAGGTGGGATATTCGTTGCCATACCCACAGCAATCCCTGCAGAACCATTTGCTAACAAATTTGGTACGGCTGAAGGCATTACAACGGGCTCATGTTCTTCACCGTCATAGGTGGCACGATAGTCAGCCGCATCTTCGTCAAGGCCTTCCATCATGGCCTGAGCATAGCTGGTCAACCGCGCTTCCGTATAGCGCATTGCTGCAGCATTATCTCCATCAATGTTGCCAAAGTTGCCCTGCCCCTCAACTAAGGGGAAGCGAACAGCAAAATCTTGAGCAAGGCGGACCATGGCATCATAAACTGATGCATCTCCATGCGGATGATATTTACCAATGACATCACCAACCACACGTGCGCATTTCTTGAACCCTTGGTCTGGGTTAAGTTTAAGTTCTCTCATTGCAAACAGGAGGCGTCTATGGACTGGTTTTAGGCCGTCTCTTACATCAGGTAGTGAGCGCGAAACAATGGTTGACATTGCATAAGCTAAATAGCGCTCGGATAACGCGTCCGCTAAATCTACGTCAATCACTCGTCCCGATGTCGCCTCATGCTTTGTACTAATCGTAGAGCTTTTGCTTCTGGATTTCGCTTTTGCTTTTTTCTTGATTGTTTTACGTGCCATGAAAGAATGGTTACCTAGGGTTCAATGTAGTAGTGATGAAATCACAAAAAGGCAGTCGCAGTTAATATCTATAAACCAAAGCATGGGCCCAAGAGCACTTGTTTTTATTGATTTCTCAAGCTTCGCCTCAAATTTGCAATGCATACATAAATGTTCGTGTATACCATCCCTATGAAACAAAGCCCGTAATTGGCCTTACTCATCTTATTTTCCTTAAAAGCTATCCAATAACAACTTTTCTTTCCAACCAAGGCTACTTACTTTATCCCAGTAGATATTCAGCAAACCACCATGTTACGGAGCCTCGCACGAGCATCAGGCAGAGACCGATGATGTTGAGCTAAGACATGACGTTCTAGAAAATAGCCCGTTAAATCCAGACCTGCTGCCACATCTTCTTTAGGCGGTATGCCCTCTATCTCTTTTGTCAGGAACAAGGGAAGAGTAAGTAATTGATTCTTATATGGAATACCAGCTTCACGAGACACCGCGCGGCCACTCCTCGGAGATACATAAATAAGTTCCTCCAGTTCCCCAGTCGCTGCACAAGAACTCAGGTCTAAGCCAAAACCTAGTTCATTCAATAAATGCATCTCCCACAAGACATAATCAGTAGTCCAGGACCTATCTCCCAGTGTATCCAATAAGTGGTGTACCTGCCGATAGGCAAGCGAATGTACTTCTCGCTCTGGCAAGACCATTTCAGCAGTTGCACATAACGCTGAGAGAGCGATTAATAACTTCTTATCGTGCAAAACTCCAGCCGCGAACATCCGCTCTGGTTCACACACAAAGGTTCCAAGATGATCAAGCAATCGTGCACGCCAACGGAGATGTAGATGATTGCCTTGCTGGTACATCCCTTTTCTCTTGCGAGTATTCCCACCTTTAATGACACCAGCATGATGGCCATGATTTTCTGTTAATGCATGCATGATGATATCATTTTCTCCGTACTTACGAACTGATAAAATCACTCCAAGGTCGGTCCACTCAATCATTTTGAACCATAGGCCTTGCTCGTACAAAATAATGCAGCACCATCTAAGAAATATGGAATCAACAGAACACAATATCTGTATATATTCATATAGCCTGTTCCTTGAGCATATATATCTATATAGCTTCTCTCCTTCTATGCCCTCCCTGCTAGGTCCAACAGATAATACCAGCAGTTGGAGTATAATTACAGAATCATTCCCTCAACGCCTAACATTAGTCTATACATAATAACATGAGATTATTGATTAGCTTCAGACTAAGCATCAAAGTTGAGATTCCATGACCTGTAACGAGCCCTTTGCTCACGCCATTCTGGCTGAACCTTCACATGCAAGAATAGGTGGACACGAATGTCAAGTAACTCTCCAATCTCGAGCCGGGCTTGCTCACCGACAGTCTTAATCGTTCGCCCAGCCTTTCCTAAGACAATTGGTTTTTGGCTATTACGGCTAACATAAATTGTTTGATCTATACGTACGCTACCATCATTACGAACCTCCCAATTTATCGTTTCAACAGCACAGTCGTAAGGAAGCTCCTGATGCAAGGTCAGAAATAATTTCTCTCGTGTGATTTCAGACGCGAGCATTCTTTGCGGTAAGTCTGAAACATCATCTTCCGGATACAACCAAGGACCTAGAGGAATTTCCTGCGCTATGACATCCAGCATAAATTCTGAACCCTCACCGGTGAGAGCAGAAATCATGAATGTTTCATGAAATGAAATTGCTTTATTTAGATGGTCAGCTAGTACTAACAACAATTCTTTCTCGGCTACATCTACCTTATTGATCACCAGTATAACTGGACATTTCTTGTGAGATTTTCGACGCGCTAAACCGCTAACAATTTCACTCGCATCTCGGCCAAGCGTCTTGCTACCATCAATTACAAATAGAATTGCGTCTGCATCATCCGCACCCGACCAGGCTGCTGAAACCATGGCGCGCTCTAATCTCCTCTTACCCCCATCAAAAATACCAGGCGTATCAACAAACACTATCTGACTTTGATCGTGCATTGCTATACCACGAACAATTATTCGTGTAGTTTGTACTTTGGGTGAAACTATTGAAACCTTTGTGCCCACTAACATGTTAACCAGCGTTGACTTACCAGCATTCGGAGCCCCAAGGACAGCAACAAAGCCGCATCTAGTCATATCATCTGGCACAGTTGTGCTCATCACTTGAGTATATCTAGCAACGCTTGAGCTGATTGTTGTTCTGCTGAGCGTTTTGACGGCCCCACACCCACACTCCGTTCTTGCCCCTTAATAGTCACAGCAATAGTAAACTCTGGCGAGTGATCAGGTCCAGAACGATTGACAAGCTCATACTCTGGTAAAGGTAAGCTGCGCTCCTGAGCCCATTCTTGTAAAGTCGTTTTGGCATCTTTCGGCGGATCAGCTGTTGCATGAACCAAAGCCTTCCAATGGAGATTAACGACTCTCCGCGCAGTCTCAAAATCAGCATCAAGATATATCGCCCCAATGAGAGCTTCACAGGCATCAGAGACAATAGTCTCTACCACAGTCATACCCGCACCGATTATTATGTGAGGCGAAAGATTGATACTTATGGCAACCCTCTGCAGGGTTTTAGCACTGACCAACACCGCAAATCGTTGAGCTAGCTCTCCTTCGCTTTCTTCTGGAAATGCATTAAGGAGAAGGTCGACGATAGCCAAGCCCAGAACACGGTCCCCAAGAAATTCAAGCCGCTCATTTGTCTTATCACTAATTGATAGGTTTTCTAGATGAGTATTGATGAGGCCAGCTTTAGAGTCAGCCATAATGCTGCGGTGGGTTAGAGCCAAGTTTATCAGTGATTTGTTCGTAAAATGATAACCGAGACGTTCTTCAAGTGTGCTATGATCCAACATGGCCTTTAATTTATGGCATCGAATAGCCGGTTGAAACGTATAGCGCCTGGCCATTTCCAGAACTCAACAATTGAAGCGGTTCCGTTGGTAGAAAAGAATAAAATCTCAGCGCGCCCAACTAGATTTTCTGCAGGTACATAACCAACCTGGCTGCGGCTATCTTCAGAATTATCTCGATTATCACCCATCATAAAATAATGCCCGGAAGGTACGCTAAACTCGCGCGTATTATCATAAATGCGATTATCTCCCTCCTCCAAGATCAAATGCTTCCTACCTCCCGGTAGAGTTTCAACAAACTGAGCAACACGGATTTGACTGCCGTACGGATTACGGTAGATAAAATCTTCAATGCGCTCTCGGGCAACTAGTTCTCCATTGATGAACAAACGGCCATCTTGCACCTGTATTATATCACCAGGCATACCTATCACACGTTTGATGTAGTCCGTTTTATTGTCACGTGGCAGCTTGAAGACTGCTACGTCGCCTCGTTCTGGAGCCTCTGAGAAAAAGCGACCTGAGAAAGGCATAATGCTGAGCGGGAAGGAATGCCTGCTATACCCATAAGAAAACTTCGATACAAACAAGTAATCGCCTACCAGAAGCGTTGGTCTCATAGAACCAGAGGGGATATTAAAGGGTTCATAGGAGAAGGTTCGGATAGCTAAAGCGAACAGAATAGCATACAGCACCGTACGAATGGTTTCCCAGAACCCGTCATTCTTTTTTCTGGACATGGTCCTAGGAGTGTCAAACACGGCGAATCAAATACCTTAACTACAACAAAGGTTTCTGGGGCGAAAATGAAGTCTAATTTTGTGGTGTAGCGGATAAGACCGGGCGACAAGGCCTCTGTCAAGCGAGACCAGAGTAAATTAAGAGTTTTGTTTTCCACTAGGGATGGCAGAAATAATAACCACAGCCTCTGCAAGGGGATATTCATCGGTTATTGTCAAGTCAATACGCGCCTCCATGCCCTCAGGAATCAACGTTTTTAGCCTTTCGGCGGCACCCCCGGTCATTTCTACGGTGGGCTGTCCAGAGGGTAAATTCGTCACGCCGAGGTCTCTCCAATACACCCCTCTACGAAATCCAGTGCCTAGGGCCTTGGAGGCAGCCTCCTTAGCAGCGTAGCGTTTAGCGTACGTTGCAGCGTAAGCCTGTCCTGCTCCTTTCCTTCGATCAGCCTTAGCTTGCTCAGTTTCCGTATAAATTCTCTGAATGAACCGATCACCAAATCGCTCCAGAGTCTTTTCAATCCTCCTAATATCAATCAGGTCGTTACCAACACCCAAAATCATATACTAATACCTGCGGGAGGAAGATTTCGCGCCTTATCTATAATACGTCTCATTTTTCTAATGCTTTCTACAAAACCTATAAAGATTGCTTCGCCAACTAAGAAATGTCCAATATTCAGCTCTCTTATTGAGGCTATAGCTGCAATTGGCCCTACTGTATCGAAGCTAATACCGTGACCAGCATGACATTCAAGACCTAGTTCTTTAGCACGAGCGGCCGCAGTAAAAATCCTTTGTAATTGCCATTCCCGTTCCAACCCCACCCGCGCATCACAGTAAGCTCCCGTATGTAACTCAATAACAGGAGCACCAAGATTCTTGGCTGCTTCGACCTGAGATACATCAGGTTCAATAAATAAGGATACACGAATATTTGCTTCTCGCAGATCACAAACAAAGGGAAGTAGGCGTTTGTATTCTGCTACAACATCAAGACCACCTTCCGTTGTTCTTTCTTCACGTTTCTCTGGCACGATGCAAGCTGCTAGTGGCTTATGGCGCAGAGCGATAGCAAGCATTTCACTTGTGGCTGCCATCTCTAAGTTTAGGGGGAGATTGCTCTTACGCATTAGGGTTTCAATATCAGAATCGGAAATATGCCGCCGATCTTCACGCAAATGAGCAGTTATACCGTCAGCTCCAGCTTCAGCTGCCATAATAGCCGCGCGCACTGGATCAGGATGCCGTCCACCCCGAGCATTACGTATTGTGGCAACGTGATCAATATTAACCCCAAGTCTTATCCGCGAGTTCATTTAATCATATCCCGGCCTTAACATGCTTCTGAATTATTACTCACATTAGTTATTTAGCTCGACCAGTATTTCGATTACGACGGTTTTGATACGTTTCTGTTAACCGATAAAATATAATATAAACACTAATCCATGTCACAATTGCAAAAGGTATACTGCCAACTGCCATCACAAGCCAGATTGGCCAAACTTCCTCCACAAAAATATTGGAATCAGCTTCAATCATCGACTGAAGTAAACCCATAAACATCGCAGTGAAATCTAATTCCGTTTGAAGAGGAACTTCTTGGCCTAATATAAAGCGACCAACTTGGTATGTTGAGATCCAGATAACTGGGAAGGTCCACGGGTTACCTATAACTGTCCCTACGGCAGAGGCTACAACATTCCCCCTAATTCCCCACGCAAACAGAGCAGCTAGGAAGAAATGAATACCTAACAAAGGCGTGACAGAGAATGCAGCACCTGTAGCTAATCCAGCCGCTATAGAGTATGGCGAACCAGGCAACCTATGAAGCCTATGCCAAATATACTCCCCAGCCCTTCGCCACCCGTTCTTAGGCCAAAAGAAATAAAGAACGCGATTATAAAGAGGTTTTTGTGCTCGGCGGCGAAACATGGCTCAAATAGCACCTAAAGACGCGCCCGTTCAACTGAATTAATTGCTGAGGATGCGCGCAGGGCTGCTATAATATTAGTAATGTGCCTCACACTTGTAACTTCTATATCAAGAGCCATTTCAAAAAAATCATTTGAGCGATTGGTAATCTTAAGATTTGAAATATTACCCTGATTCTGAGCAATAACCATTGATAGCGAACTAAGACTTCCCGGTTCGTTTAGCACAACCAGATTAATTCTACCCAGATGAAACTCACCCGTGCGCTGGGCATCCCAAACCAAATCAAGCCATCGATCTGTATCACCTGAGATATTCTTCAAAGCCTCACAGTCAATCGTATGGATATCAACACCTTTACCCGTAGTTAAAATACCAACAATACGATCACCAGGCAACGGATGGCAGCATTCTGCCATATGAACTGCTAAACCAGGAGTTAGACCCTTTATAGGGACTGCCCCTCCACTTTGTTTAATACCTTTATCTTTCGGTCTTGAAAAATTGACAACTTTTGGTTCCTGCCGTGGTTTAGCTCCCGGATAAATCGCCTCAAGCACTTTACGCGCAAAGAGCTGTCCTTCACCTACAGCTGCAAATATCGCTATTTCATCTTCGAGGAACAGCTTCTTACAAGCTACCTTAAGTCCATCATCTGTAAAATCGTAGCCTGCTTTAGAAAAAGTTTTCTCAAGGATTTCCCTACCTAGTTTTGAATATTCAGCGACAGCCTCAATTCTTATACGCCGTCGTATGTGCGCTCTCGCTTTACCAGTTACAATAAAACCTTCCCATTCGGGAGCTGGCTTCTGTGCTTTTGAAGTTACGATTTCTACCTGATCGCCCGTAAAGAGTTCTGTTCGAAGAGGAACAATACGACCATTCACCTTTGAGCCAACACAAGTATTACCAACCTCAGTATGCACAGCATACGCAAAATCTACTGGACTAGCCCCACGAGGTAGCGTGATTAATTCACCCTTAGGTGTAAAACAGAATACTTGATCCTGAAACATTTCTAATTTTGTATGTTCAAGAAATTCTTCTGGCGATTGTGCATGTTCAAGAATATCTACGAGTTCACGAAGCCAGTGATACTGGCTACCAGAGACATTACCAATACCTTGTTTGTATTGCCAATGGGCTGCAACTCCCAATTCTGCAACATCATGCATTTTCTGCGTTCTAATTTGCACTTCAATACGATGCCTCGCTGGCCCAATCACACTAGTATGAATAGATTGATAGCCATTACGTTTCGGTGTTGAGATATAGTCTTTAAAACGTCCTGGAACCACGCGGTAATTAGAGTGAATAGCACCCAGAGCACGATAACAATCTTCTGAATTATCAAGCATAACGCGAAAGGCCATGATATCAGAAAGCTGTTCAAAGCTTACTTCCTTTACCTGCATTTTTCGCCAGATGGAATAAGGTGTCTTTTCTCGTCCAGACACATAACCTTTTAGTCTACTTTGTTCTATCGTAGCATCCAATTCATCCATTATCTGCCCAACGAGATACCCACCTTCACGCTCAAGAAATCTGAGCCGAGTCATTATAGAATCACGCGCCTCAGGATGGAGTTCAGAGAATGCTAGATCCTCCAACTCTGTTTTAATTTCCTGCATACCTAACCGTTCGGCTAGAGGCGCATAAATCTCCATAGTCTCCAGAGCAATCGTTCGTCTCTTGTCGACATTGACGATGTGATTAAGGGTCCTCATATTGTGAAGCCGATCAGCTAGCTTAATCAAAAGGACTCGTATATCCTCCGACATTGCAAGCAGTAACTTCCGAAAATTTTCGGCCTGCTTCGATTCAACATTTTGAATTTGAATCCGGGTTAACTTAGTTACGCCATCCACAAGTTTAGCAACATCATCACCAAAAAGTGATGCAATCTCTTCACTTGTTGCACCCGTATCCTCTACAGTGTCATGGAGCAAAGCTGTAACGATAGAAGCACTGTCCAGCCGGTAATTTGTTAAAATACCCGCCACCTCTATAGGGTGAGAAAAATATGGATCACCAGAAGCTCTTTTTTGTGAGCTATGCATTTTCATCGCGTAAACGTAAGCGCGATTGATCGAATCCTCATCCGCATTTGCATCGTAGGATTTGACCCGTTCTACCAGTTCGAACTGGCGTAACATGATGCCTATAATCCTCCAGTTCACAAAGGAACATAAACAAGAAAATATAGTCACTAACGAGAAACCGCACCACAGAACTCTGCGGCGCGGCGCGTATTTCGCGGCCTAGCCGCTGATTAAGAATTAACCCCTTTGGATAGCATTAACCTCTTCACTGGTTACGTCTTCGTAACTCACCGTAGCATTCTGATCATCTACATTGGTATTGTGACTCCCAATATTCATGCCAGTCGCTGCAGCAACTTCTTCGGTTAACCCAGAATTCGTTCCATCCACACTCGGACTATTCTCAATAGCATCAAAACCATCTTCTTCAGGTTCATCGACCTCAATATGCCGTTGCATCCCCTCAATGACACCGTTCAAGAGCTCATCAGGTACAACTTTATCATCCGCTATCTCTCGCAAAGCAATGACAGGATTCTTATCATTATCCCTTTCAACTAAAGTGTCCCCCCCGGCTGATATTTCCCTCGAACGCTGAGCCGCCGTAACGACGAGTTCAAAACGATTTCTAACCTTCACAACACAGTCTTCGACGGTTACGCGAGCCATAATGTGTCCTGTCTATAACATGGTCACCGGCATACAGGCGTTTCAGAAAGATCTATAACCTGCTATTAACCAGTGAGATTCGATTGATATCGGCGCTTATTTAGAGAGGAAATGGCGAAAAAACAAGTTTTTCCTTTCAAACATCTCATCTCGATGGGCCCCTAATTTATAGGAACAACGGATTCCCTCGTTTCCAGTGCGGTTAGCATAGCTTGAATACCTTTACCAGAAACAGGATGACGCCATTCCGGAGCAACATCTTGTAGCGGTAAAAGAACAAAAGCTCTCTCATGTAGCCGGGGATGTGGTAATATGGGTCCCGCTCGACGCACTTCATCTTGGTATGCCAGCAGGTCTAGATCAAGTGTGCGGGCGGCATTACTAACTGATCGTGAGCGCCCAAATATTTTCTCAACTTCCAATAGGATTCTAAGTAGCGCCTGTGAATTTAGCGCTGTTTTGGCAACTATCACACCATTCACGTAAGGTGGCTGATCAGAAGCCGGAACAGCCGAAGAGCTATACCACCTGGAAACTCTTTCAATCCCAATTTGATAGGATCCAAGAGTTTGAATGGCCGCCACACACGTTTCCTGTGGAGACCCAGCGTTACTAGGTAAGTTAGCACCTAAAGCGATCAATATCATGAGATAATAGTGTCTATTGCCTGATGTGTTACTAAAAATATAAAAAGGTTAACCGTTAGACAAAAAATGGATGTAAGAAGCCAGCTAATCTTATTATTACTGTTTTTTGGTAAGCAATTTATTTAACAACTGAATTTATTTCCAAGGATAATACGATGATTTTTTATCCTCAAGAACGGATAGCCATTTTTATTGATGGCGCAAACTTATCTGCCGCATCAAAATCTCTCGATTTTGATATCGACTATAGACGGATGCTAGCTTTCTTTAACTCAAAAGCACAAATGATCCGCGCATATTATTATACAGCCCTGCTATCCGACCAAGATCACTCATCAATCCGCCCCTTACTAGACTGGTTAGATTACAACGGCTACACAATGGTTACTAAGCCAGCCAAAGAATTCACAGATCACCAAGGCCGCCGTAAAGTGAAAGGTAATATGGACATAGAGCTTGCGGTTGATGTAATGGAACTTGCCGATCATGTGCATCATATTATTATATTCTCAGGTGATGGTGATTTCCGCAGCCTAGTTGAGGCAGTCCAGAGGAAGGGTGTACGTGTTTCAGTTATTAGTACCATGCGCTCCCAACCACCCATGATTGCAGATGAGCTAAGACGGCAAGCTGATCATTTTATTGAATTAGCTGAATTGCATGATGTTGTTGGACGACCAGCTCTAGATGATAGTGGAGAACAAGAAAAAATATCTAATAAAGCAGACAACAAAAGCGGCACCTTGGTAAATAAAGATTTTGAGGAGGCATAGGGTGGGTGATAGACCTACTGAACCCCCTATCGACTGTAACCTTTGCCCCCGCTTGGTAGAATTTCGTCAACATAACAAAGAGAAATATCCAGATTGGCATAACGCACCCGTACCTGCTTTTGGGACTATGGATTGCACTTTATTGATTGTTGGCCTAGCACCAGGACTGAAAGGTGCCAACAGAACAGGCCGGCCTTTCACAGGAGACTATGCTGGAGATCTCCTTTATCCCACACTACTAAAGTTTGGCTGGGCGAAAGGAGCATACAAGCAAGAGAAAAATGATGCGATAAAGCTTCAAAAGTGTCGCGTAACCAACGCCGTAAGATGTGTACCCCCAGAGAACAAGCCCATCGGGGCAGAACAAGCCTCATGCCGAGAATTTTTGGCCGACGAAATAGCAGCTTTACCTTCACTGAAGATAATATTGGCCTTAGGCCGCATCGCCCATACCGCGGTAGTCAAAGCTCTTGGTCTAAAACTCTCTATCTATCCATTCACTCATGGCGCAAAACAGAATTTGCCGAATGGAATGATACTTACTGATAGTTATCATTGCTCACGCTATAACGTTAACACTGGCCGATTGACTAGTGAAATGTTTGAAGCAGTACTCCGCAAGATCTCATAGATCCTTATTTTGGCAAATTAGCCTTAACAGAAGAAATTAATTCCTGGCTCATTGGCTTTACTCTGCTTGGAAAGGCATCAACAAGCTCTCCATCCGGTGCAACAAGATACTTGTGAAAGTTCCAGCGCGGAGCGTTCTCATCCCCTTGCTCTACAACAGCCCACTGATAAAATGGGTGTGCACGGTTTCCTTTGACGACTTCTTTGGCAGCTAACGGAAAATCAACGTTGAAGTTAGTTTGACAGAAATCTTTAATTTCGTCAGATGAACCAGGTTCCTGCGCGCCAAAGTCATTGGATGGCACCCCAAGCACAACTAAACCCTGATCTTTATATTCTGACCACAAAGTCTGTAAGCCTTCATATTGGGGGGTATATCCGCAGAATGAAGCAGTATTCACCACGAGCACGGCCTTACCCTTGAACTGAGACATAGCAAGTTCCCCTCCTTCAATAGCATTAAAGGAGAAGTCATGGGCTGTTTCGGCAAAGGCGGTTACAGGCCCTGTGAGTAGGATTATTGAAGCCGCTAAAGCGGTAGCAAGATTAATTTTACTCATAGTATTCAGTCCTCATTTACAGCAAGTCGGAGTCAGTGGTTATATATTCAAAGAAGTAGTAACTAAGAGTCACTCTCTAGGCCTAAAACATTTATGACAACCTTTTTACGAGAAAACTGATGCAGACAGATCACTCCGAGACAACTCCTTCTCCACATTCAGCCATTCTCAGTATCACTGGGCAGCTGCTACCTGCCCGTTGCATCGCCATTGTTACTGAATTGGCTATTCCTGATCTGCTCGACAACCAGCCCCAGGATGCCAATACTCTCGCTGAATCCTGTGGCGTTCATGCCCCATCTCTGTTCCGAATAATGCGGTTTCTGGCCTCAATTAATATATTTATTCATAATAATGATGGAACATTCGCAAACTCCCCACAATCAGAAGTTCTACGGCAGGATGCACAAGGATCAGTTTACCCCTTAGTGAGGGCAGGCTGGCAGGACTTAGTGTGGGAAACTTACGCTCACTTACACGAAGGTTTGATAACGGGTAAGCCCGCATTCTCACTCGCTCACGGTGTACCATTCTTTGATTACATGGCAAAAAATCCAAAATATGGTGAAATGTTTGACAACTCTATGGCACTCATATCTGAACCAGAGAATGCTGCCATTGCGGAAACATATCCTTTCGAAGATGTTCACACTGTGATGGATATAGGAGGAGGCCGAGGAGGATTACTTAGCGCCCTTCTGAAAAAATATACCCACCTTCGTGGTATACTATTTGACCAGCCCCAAGTCATCAATTCGCCAAATATTCTCTCCCAAGCTAGCTTAGAGAATCGCTACAAAGGCATTGCAGGCAACTTTTTTGATTCAGTCCCGGCAGGCGCAGATGTATATATTCTCAAAAGAATATTACATGACTGGAATGACGAAGATGCAATACGCATTCTAACTAAAGTCCGCGCAGCTTTAAAGCCTCATGAACGCATAGCTGTTGTAGATGCTATCATTAAGCCAGGCAGTGGTTCAGACCCAAATAAATACATGGATGTGGGTATCATGACACTGCTAAGCGGCCGAGAACGCACAGCAAAGGATTTTGAAGCACTATTCAAAGCCGCTAACCTAAAGCTCCTGAGATTTATTCCAACACCCCCTCCATCAAATATCTCAATTATTGAAGGAGCGATTCTATAATCCGATTAAGAGAAATATTTAGCTATATTGACTGCTGCCAAGGGGAAAGACAGCTTTGTGCAAAACCTATTTTTAGCTAACGAAAACACGCCCACACATATCCGATTCTTTATCGTTGGGACCAGTATATTTTTATGCCACCCTATACCAAAGTAGGCTAGCCTTTGTCCCTTAGGACTCGAGCCTTTTGGCGGTTCCAATCACGTTCCTTAATAGTCTCCCGCCTATCAACATTAGCCTTACCTTTCGCCAGCCCAAGCTTCAATTTTGCGAGGCCGCGGTCATTAAAATATAAAGACAAAGGAATCAAAGTCATTCCTTTTCTTGCTACCTCAGCATCAAGTCTTTCAAATTCTCTGCGGTGCAGAAGCAATTTGCGTTTCCGCTTAGGTTCATGAGTAAAATGTTTGGCACCCTCGTACTCCGGTATATAGGCATTGATTAAGTAGAAAGCACCTTCTTCAGAGACCGCATAAGCCTCCTGGATATTGCCGTGCCCTAATCGCAGGGACTTAACCTCTGTTCCTGTTAGCACAAGGCCTACTTCAATAGTGTCTTCTATTTTGTAATCATGCCGCGCTTTACGATTTTGAGAGACCGTGCCCGAGGAAATCCACCCAGACTTTTGCATATTTATACAACTAGTCTAACAGCTCGGCATGGAGCATAGCTTCCCGAACATTGGTCATCGCTTTTGGGGAAATGGGGGAAAGCGGTAACCGCGTATCAGGAAGACATTTTCCCAGCAGACTGCAGGCGAATTTAGCTGGCGCCGGACTTGGTTCACAGAAAAGCGCCTGGTTAAGAGGATGTATTATATCGCGAATACGCCAAACATCATCATAACGAGACTCCCGCCAGGCATCATGAAGCATAGCGCATAAACCTGGTGCTACATTGGCTGTCACAGAAATACACCCAAAACCCCCTTGTGCGAGGAATGCAACAGTAGTGGCATCATCGCCAGACAATAAGCAGAATTCACGACCTATTTCGATACGTGTTGATAATGGGCGAGCAAGATCGCCCGTTGCATCCTTGACGCCAACAATATTAGAGTGATTTGCTAATATAGTCATTGTATCTACAGTCATATCGATCACACTGCGGGGCGGAATATTATAAATAATAATGGGAATGTCCGTTGCATCAGCAATTGCTATGAAATGGGCAACAAGACCTTCCTGACTCGGTTTATTGTAATAGGGCGTAACTACAAGCGCTGCATCTGCTCCCGCTCGGGACGCGTGATTGGTTAACTCAATCGCTTCGGCTGTTGAATTCGAGCCAGACCCAGCAATAACTGGCACCCTTCCCTTAGCAACATCTAGGCAGAGTTCCACTACGCGCTTATGCTCTTCGTGCGTTAAGGTGGGCGATTCTCCTGTAGTTCCACAAGGAACTAGGGCATGACTTCCTTCCTCAATCTGCCAATTGACGAATGATTGGAAGGCTTTTTCATCAATGTTGCCATCCTGAAAGGGTGTAATAAGTGCGGTTATAGACCCGGTAAACATGACGTATGGTCTCCAAAACGGCCCGATATCGCAAGAGGCCGTAAGTCTAGGATTTATTGGACCATAGCCCCCTAGTCACTCGTCGGCAAGCACACTGCTCCGTAGCGTTTTCCTGCAGAATTAGCTCATCTTATAAGGGATATTTAGATGAAAGTTACTTTAGGCTTAAGCAAATAATTGATACCATGCTGACTTGATTTATAAATATATATGTGGACGTCTTCATGACCGCATTTGTCAAGCACTGTGCTTGTCTACTCTTCGCAGTGCTATTTTTTGTATTGTTTGCAGCCATTGGTGTCTATGCTGCTGAAATTATTCGGCCGCTTCCAAAGCCCAATATTCCACTCAAACTTTCAAAGACTATTCCCGCGCCCATTCTACCTTCCCGTAAACCTCCATATTATGGCCCCTTCGGACGTGATTACTCGTATTTGCTTAATGAAATAGATCGAGATTCATTCTCTCAGGCACTAACATCAGCAAAATCTAGACGGTGGTCTCGAGCTCGAAATCTAGCAGCAAAAATTGAGACGCCTCTGCCCGGTAAGATCATTACGTGGCTTTATCTACGGGAAACAGGTGCACGGACTTCTTTCAAGAGCAGAGCACAATTCATAGAAAAAAATCAAACGTGGCCGGATATAAGAACCTTACGCATACGCGCAGAAGAGGTGGTTGATCAATCTATGTCACCTTCTGAGACATTAGAATGGTTTAAGAAATTTCCCCCACTAACCGGTCCCGGACTAACCGCCCTTGCTAAAGCGCACCAATCATTGGGAAATGAAACACTTGTTACTCAAAATGTAAGAAAAGCATGGTTGGAAGGTAATTTCACTCGCTCGCAAGAACGTCGTTTCTTGCGTTCTTTTGGCTCAATTCTTAAACCCAAAGACCATTTAAGTCGCCTAAATAGACTGCTATGGAGTGGCCGTGTAAATAGTGCTCGGCGCTTAGTACGCCGCGTCACACCAGATCACAGAAAGCTGGCAGAAGCCCGTATTGCGCTCATAACCTCATCTTACGGTGTTGATGCAGCCATAGCAAAAGTACCCAAGTCTCTGCGTAATGATTCTGGTCTAGTTTATGATCGCCTAAAATGGCGGCGGAAACGAATGCGATATGAAAGCGCGGCTGAGTTACTTCTTGATAAAGGTATTGATCAGATTCGGCCCGACTTATGGTGGCGTGAACGGAGAATCCTGTCACGAGACGCACTAGCTAAAGGCGAAATTACCACCGCGTACAAGATAGCGGCAGGGCACAGCGCAACTGATGCTCTATCGGTATTTGAAGCAGAGTGGTTTGCCGGTTGGATTCAACTCCAATTCTTAAACGACCCAGAGGCATCACTGCCACACTTCTATCGTGTCTATGATACGGTAGAATTTCCTGTTAGCCTTTCACGAGGTGCTTATTGGGCTGGTAGAGCATTGGAGGCGGCTGGCGATTTGGAGTTAGCCAGAAACTGGTACGAAAAAGCAGCTGTCCATATCACCACATATTACGGTCAACTCGCACTCGCAAAACTCACGGGCGATACCTTACCTCAATTACCTATGAATCCTATGCCCACAATAAGCGAGCGGAATAGCTTCCACCAGACGGAGTTGGCACGCGCCGTCCGCATGCTTGCGGAAGTTGGAAATAAGGATGCCCTGAAAAAATTTGTATTAGCAGCGGCTAGAATCTCAGACTTTGCAACCGAAAGGCACCTAACTGCAGAAATGGTGGCAAAATTTAATCGTATAGATCTCAGCGTGAGGATCAGCCGTAAAGCCGAACAAGAGCATATTATACTGCTCGAATATGGCTATCCAATCTCATCATTCCAATTTCCACCACGGCCAGAAAAAGCTTTACTCCTAGCAATAGCGAGACAGGAAAGTAACTTTGATGTAGGAGCTAGAAGCCGTGCCGGTGCTAGAGGACTAATGCAGCTTATGCCAGCCACTGCCAAGGCTGTATCAAAAAGAATAAGAGAGCGGTATGACCGCGAGGCCCTAAGTATTGATGGAGAATATAATATCCGACTGGGTTCAAAATATCTTGAAGACCTAATTGATGACTTCGATGGCTCTTATGTCATGGCTATTGCAGGCTATAACGCTGGACCTCGCCGGGTTCGACGCTGGATACGCGAATTTGGGGATCCTCGTTCGCCTGAGATTGATCCAATTGACTGGGTGGAACAAATTCCCTTCACCGAAACGCGTAATTATGTGCAACGAGTCATGGAAAATTTGCAAGTGTATCGGGCAGTTCTGGAAAATACGCAACAACTAGCAAGAACACTTCCGGAAGACTTGTCGCGGCCAATACCGATTAAATAAAGCGCCCACAACAATGAAGGGTAAAGACCCCGTTTTGTATTTTATCGATATATTGAGGGAGATCAGGCAAGTCCAAAAATCAACCGCAAGAAAACTCTATATTGCAGGCTATAATCACGATCTCATACAGAAGCAGCCGCCTGCGGCAAAATATCTTTATCCAGCTTACTTATCTTCCCACGAACCTTAGCAGAAACTGGCTCCTGATTTGTGGCTGTGGCCAGACGTTTTGGAACTTCAGTAGGTATGCGTTTGCAATGCCCTTCAATGTACGCGCCGGGCTCGATTGCAAGGCTTTCGTGCTCAATATCACCTGACATCTGCGCAGTTGATGCAAGAAATACCGACTTCGCTTTGACCTGCCCATTAATTGCACCATGAATCCGAACAGTCTGCGCTGTTACCTCACCGCACACAGACCCTTTTATCCCCACGATAAGTGCTTTGCATGACACATCCCCAAGTACTGTACCATCAACTTGGATTTCTCCATTACTAGAAAGATTTCCTTCTACCGAAAGGACAACACTAATAATAGACGGTACTGACTTAACTGGCGCCTCAGTCGTTATTGCAACCTGTTCCTGAGATTGTCCGTTAACCTTGTTCGAGAACATCTCTACCCACCTTCATGAATTTCAAGGGATTCAATGGCTTCCCTTTATACAAGACTTCAAAATGCAAATGAGGACCTGTACTGCGTCCGCTGTTACCAAGAAGCCCTATTTCGGTACCACGCCCCACATAATCACCTTCTTGTACCGTGATCTTAGCCAAATGCCCATAACGAGAAACCAGGCCCATGCCATGATCGATCTCTATTAAACGACCATACCGCCCTCGCCAATCAGCGTAAACAACCTTTCCTTCTCCAGGACTAAGAACTGGAGCCTTATAAGGGCCTCCAAAATCTAATCCGTTATGGCGCCCAAATCTGCCGTTAAACGGATCTTTACGAACCCCAAACCCACTTGTAATCCAATACCTCAAGAGCGGTTTGGCAATTGGCATAACTGCAGTTAGATTCTGCAACTCGGTCAGTTTTTCTACTCTTAGATTGAGAGAAATCAGAGACTCCTGAAGTGGCCCTTCATTAATCGAAACTGTCTCTAATGGAATAAATGGCCCCCCACTTCCTGACTCATTTCGGCGGGATGCCAACAGAGCCTCAACTTCAAGGCCGGTAGTCGCCAGAGAGGATTCAATCTTGTCGATTTTCTCTTCTGCAACCTCAGAAAAACGATGGAATAAAAGCAATTGGGTACTTTCCAAATCACGGAGCTGGCCTTCCAGTTCCGCAATCCTTCCCATAAACCCATCACGCTCCGAATATATTAAATCACGCTCGATTACCAGCCGACGAAGTTCCAGTGTATTTGGATCTATGAATTCTGTACCTTCATGCACACTGGTTAAATCAGCCATATCGGATTTAAGCCGTTCCAATTGAATACGCAACTCATCGCGTTTACCGGTCACACGTCCCCGCTCCAATGCAACGCGACCAATAGCTACATCAATCTGCTGGGGATCATTTGCCATGAACACACCAGCAACGCGTTCTGCTAAACTTGGTTTGCGTTCCCTTGCCGCTACCGCTAAAGCCCCACTAGTGGTTTTCCGCTCTGAAAGAGCAACTTGGCGATTAGCCAGCTCAACCATGCGCTCATTATTGTCATTTAATTCATCAGTAATTTCGTGAATCTTCTTCTTGTAAACAGAGAGTTGAGCAAGAAGTTGCTCATATCCGGAGCGGGCATCTTTAACTTCAATATTCTTAGCGCGGATCCGGTCATTGTGACTCACCACTAATCCAGAACTAACGAACAACCAACCACCAATGGCGAGAAAAGCAAAGGTGGCAATAGCCTGACGATTTGTCGTAAGGCGAAGAGTCCGCATTCTCTCTTCAGTTCTCAGAATAACTTGGCGCTCAGGAAAAAATCTCTGTAACCACCGCTGGACACCAGAAAGGCTTCGATCATAAGGATCAAACTTCGACATGTGCATCCCCATACACAAGAAAAAAAACTACTGTCCAAAGGCCCCAAACACCTGGGAGGACAGCGCATGCGATCTCATTACTTTTATTGAGCTTTATATTATCGCATAACCAGCTCAGGTTTTCTATCAATGCAGATGCCTTTTCATTGTAATGCCGTCTGAGTATTAATCAGCAATCAAAAACGCCATCTGACTTGCAAATATTCATGATTTTCTGCAATTTTTTCAAATAGAAAGCAAGATTAATAGTTTACTCTCTGCCCTTGACAGTCAAAATTAGGCTGCTAACCCCAGAATTTCTCAAAAAAAGGCCGATATTAGTTTCTTAACATCCGGATCAGTTATAAAGATAGGGACAAGAAATGGCCCAATTAAAACTAATACTTTTGTCCTGGTTTGGCGCGGGTTACAGTGCCAAAGCACCCGGCACTGTCGGCTCTGCAGCAGCACTGCCATTCGCCTGGGTAATCGCCACGGCCTGGGGTTCATCAGGTCTCTTGATTGCCGTACTTATAGTTTTCATCTTTGGGTGGTTAGCAGCACATGCCACCTCAGAAGCCCATAAAGATCCTGGTTGGGTTGTTGTCGATGAAGTAGCTGGCCAGTGGTTAACCTTGGCATTTATTCCTCCCGACCTTTTCTTGTATGGTATCGGCTTCATATTATTTCGTCTATTCGACATATTTAAACCCTGGCCAATCCGCTTTCTCGAACAAAATATTCCTGGTGCTCTTGCTATCATGATTGACGACATTGGCGCATCCGCCTATGCAGGTATCATCTTATATACAGTATTCCTGATTGTCGGCGTATGAGACCATGAGTACTTTACCAACGGATCTAATTGCATTAGCTGATTCAGTTATTGAGAAAGCCTTGAGCTTTGACTGTACGTTAGCCACAGCTGAATCTTGCACTGGTGGATTGATTTCAAGTTGTCTTACAAGCGTGTCGGGCTCATCGGAAGCTTTCCTGTGTGGGTTTGTGACCTACTCAAATGGAGCCAAAACACGTCTTCTTGGAGTCCCGGTTGACGCTATTAGTGATTTTGGTGCTGTTAGCGATATTGTCGCGGCAGCTATGGCCGAAGGGGCAGTCGCACATTCAGGCGCTGATCTTGCTGTTGCAGTAACAGGCATTGCCGGACCTGGCGGTGGCACGCAGGATAAGCCAGTGGGTCTTGTATATTTATCACTAGCACAGACCGGAAAAGATGCTGTTGTTAAACGTTACGTATTTGCTGGTACGCGCGATGACATTCGACGTTCTGCCGTTGGTGCTGCGCTGGAGCTTATGCTGAGTGGCCTAGAACAACGCGATAGAACATTGAAAGAGCTGGAGCTTACCTAGAGTTCATCCGACACTCCGTAGAGTGAATGTGCACGCGCTTCGAATGCAGCAACCATCTTGTGGACAGCTTGTTCGAATAGGACACCAATCATCTTTTGCAAAATACGTGAGTGGAATTCAAACTCAAGGCTAAAGTTAATTTCTGTGCTATTACCATTATCTGTAGATTTGAATTGCCACAGATTTGATAGTGTACGGAATGGACCCCCCAATTTCGACACCTCAATCTGATTAGGGCAACTTAGTATTATCCGCGATGAGAATTGTTCGCGAACCATCTTAAAACCAATGGCAAGGTCTGCTTCAAACCCATCGTCTAATATTTTCGTTTTGCGGCAAGCAAGACACCAAGGAAGAAATTCTGGATATTTCTCAACATCGGCCACTAATTCAAAGATCTGCTGCTGCGTAAAAGGAAGAACACGATTTTCAGTATGAAAAGACATAGATAGTCTACTAATTGTACAACCTATAACATCATTGTATCTCGGGCCTTTCTGAGGCTCTCGAAATCTGCATCCGCATGGTATGAAGAGCGCGTAAGAGGGCTAGCTGAAACCATGAGAAAACCTTTCGATCGGGCTAAGGCCTCATATTCCCTAAACTCATCCGGAGTAACAAAGCGATCAACTTCCGCGTGTCGCGGTGTTGGCTGTAAGTATTGACCAATAGTCATAAAGTCTACATCTGCAGCACGGAGGTCGTCCATCACCTGCAACACTTCGTCTTTATCTTCGCCAAGACCCACCATGATACCGGATTTTGTAAAGACTTGCGGGACAATCTCCTTAACACGCGAAAGCAAACGCAAGCTCGTGAAATAACGCGCGCCAGGCCGAATGGACCTATATAAGCGTGGAACAGTTTCTAGGTTATGATTGTATACATCAGGTAATGCTGCAGCAACTAACTCCGTAGAACCCAGCTTCTTACGAAAGTCAGGTGTTAGAACTTCAATAGTGGTTCTCGGGCAAGCATAACGAATAGCTTCAATTACAGAGACCCAGTGGGCTGCACCTCCGTCATTCAAATCATCACGGTCAACTGAAGTAATTACCACATGATTAAGATTAAGCTTAGAGACAGCCTCACCGACATGAGCTGGTTCACCAGGATCCACTTGAACTGGTTTGCCGGTTTTAATATTACAAAAAGCACAAGCACGCGTGCAGATATCACCAAGAATCATAATGGTTGCATGTTTCTGAGCCCAGCACTCCCCAATATTCGGGCACGCAGCCTCTTCACACACAGTATTTAAACTAAGATCACGCATTAGCTTACGAGTTGCGCTATATTCTTTAGAAGTTGGTGCCCTAACTCTAAGCCAATCCGGCTTAGGTTCCCGTGGCGGTTTCTTATTTCGTAAACTAATATCTGTCATAGCTCACAAATGAATAACGCGATCATAAGCATCAAGTACGGATTCATGCATCATTTCGGATAATGTTGGATGAGGAAAAACGGTTTCCATTAGCTCATGTTCAGTGGTCTCTAGAGTCATACCTACAGCGTACCCTTGAATTAGTTCAGTCACTTCGGAGCCAACCATATGAGCTCCAAGCAGTTCACCGGTATCAGCATCGAATACAGTCTTGATGAGGCCCTGGTCGTCACCCAAAGCAATAGCTTTGCCATTACCTATAAACGGGAAGCGGCCCACTTTAATTTGGCGACCAGACTCTATGGCCTTAGCCTCCGTCATACCAACACTCGCAATTTGGGGATGGCAGTAGGTACACCCAGGTATTCGCAACCTATCTAGAGGCTTGGGATTATATCCAGCTATTTTCTCAACACATATGATGGCCTCATGGCTAGCTTTATGTGCCAACCATGGTGGCCCAGTTAAATCTCCAATGGCATATACCCCTGGCTCTCCCGTTTCACTATGTGGGCCCACTAAAATATGAGTTTTATCGACAACAATTTTGGTGTTCTCAAGGCCAAGGCGTTCGAAGTTGCCTACTATACCAACTGCTAAGATAACTTTATCGACTGTTATACTTTCTTTCTTACCATCCTTCTCAACGTCTGCTGTGACATCACTATTGCCTCTCTTGAGACTATTAACAGATGCCTCTGTTATTATTCTCATACCTTGCTTCTCAAAAGACTTATGAGCAAAACTTGAAATTTCAGCATCTTCAACCGGCAATACACGATCCATTACTTCAACAACAGTAACTTCTGCCCCAAGGGTTCTATAGAAACTTGCAAACTCTATTCCGATAGCACCAGAACCAATAACCAAAAGGGACTTGGGAATCTTGTTAGGAACCATTGCCTCTTTATAAGTCCAGATCAATTTTCCGTCAGGCTCTAGCCCAGGGATTACCCGCGCACGCGCGCCTGTCGCAAGCATGATATGCTTAGCTCTTAGCATAGCAATATCTTTGCCGTCCTTCTCAACCTTTACCTGGCCTTTTCCAGCAAGCGTGCCATAGCCATTCAATACAGTGACTTTGTGCTTCTTCATCAGCATACCGATCCCAGATGACAACTTCTTCGCCACATTACGAGACCGTTCAACAATCTTTTTTATATCAAAGCTAACTTCGCTTACACTTAGACCAAAGTCCTCTGCGTGCTGCATAAGATGATAGACTTCAGCTGTCCGTAGTAATGCCTTAGTGGGAATGCAGCCCCAATTCAGGCAGATCCCTCCAAGATTCTCACATTCGATAACAGCCGTCTTAAGGCCAAGTTGTGAAGCTCTAATCGCCCCAACATAACCCCCCGGGCCCCCACCAATAATAACAAGATCAAAGTTTGTACTACTCATAATTTAGCCCGCCTATAGCAAGAGACTTATCGGCTCTTCGATAAGGGGCTTTAATGCCTGCAAGAATTTTGCACCGACAGCACCATCAACAACACGGTGGTCGCATGACAAGGTGCAGCTCATAACCGTTCCAACAGCAAGAGCCCCATCCTTCACAATCGCCTGCTTCTGACCGGCCCCAACCGCTAGAATTGCGCTTTGTGGTGGATTGATTATGGCTGAGAACTCCTTAATGCCATACATACCAAGATTCGATATAGAAAAGCCTCCACCTTGATATTCTTCCGGTGCCAATTTGTTCTCCCTTGCCCTAGCTACCAGTTCCTTCATTTCTAATGAAATAGCGCCTAACCCTTTCCTATCTGCCATGCGGATAATAGGCGTGATGAGTCCAGTATCGGTTGCTACGGCTACCGACACATCAACATCTTCATACATGCGCACAGCATCATCGGTCCAAGAAGCATTAACCATGGGTACTTTACGCATCGCAACCGCACAGGCTTTAATGATAAAATCATTTACCGATAACTTGTATTCCGCCACTTCCCGACTATTGATTTTCTTCCGCAAAGCCAAAAGATCGTCAATTACACAGTCAATAGTGAGATAAAAATGAGGAATTGTTTGCTTAGCTTCAAGCAATCGATTAGCAATAATTTTCCGAATGTTAGAATTTTTGACCTCTGTAAAGGCTTGACTTGAATCTGATGTGCCAACATTTTGTGAAGTTAATCTTGGTGCATGTGTCGCGCCACTTGGTTGAGAATCTTGCCCGGACATGAACCGACTAAGGTCTTCTTTAATGATCCGGCCGTGCGGACCACTTCCACTGACAGACGACAAATCTATCCCTGCATTTGCAGCAATCCGTTTAGCCAATGGGCTGACAAGAATGCGTTTTTCCACCCCGATATCTGACGATGCTGATGCTTCATCCTTCTCGCTGGCAACAGGCTCTGACGGTGTTGGTGGCACTTCAGACGTTTTTACATCTGACTTCTTAGGTGGCAGATGAGAAAGTTCTATTTCGCTAATATCTTCTAAATTTTCGCCTTCTTCTAAAAGCAAACCAATTGCCTTATTAACATCAACACTTTCAGTGCCTTCACTAACCAGAATCTTGCCTATCTTGCCTTCATCTACAGCTTCAATCTCCATGGTCGCTTTGTCTGTTTCAATTTCAGCAATAATATCACCCGCAACAATATCGTCACCTTCCTTTACAAGCCATTTTGAGAGTGTTCCCTCTGTCATAGTAGGGGAAAGGGCTGGCATTAGAATCTCGATAGGCATAACGCTTCCTCTTTACTCGTGAATTAATGCTGATAACACGCTGATTTAGCTGCAGCGACAATATCATCGACCTGTGGCAGAGCTAATTTCTCCAAGTTAGCAGCATAAGGCATTGGTACATCGATACCCGTAACCCGTGATACCGGAGCATCTAGATAATCAAAAGCGCCCTCCATGATCTGAGCCGATATTTCTGATCCTATACCAGCGAATGGCCAGCCCTCTTCAGCCGACACACATCTATTTGTTTTCTTTACGGAGTTGACGATAGTTTCAGTATCAAGCGGCCTCAGACTACGAAGATTTATTACCTCAGCCGAAATGCCCTCTGCAGCCAATTTATCTGCTGCTTCAAGAGATTTACCAACCATAATAGAAAACGCTGTTATTGTAACATCCTCTCCCACTCTCTCCACCTTTGCCTTGCCAATTGGCACCACATAGTCGTTGCTCACTGGTACATCAAACTTTGATCCATACAGTAATTCATTTTCTAGAAAAATAACTGGATTTGGATCACGAATTGCAGCCTTAAGAAGTCCCTTAGCATCAGCCCCTGACCAAGGAGATACTACTTTGTGACCTGGTACGTGAGAGTACCAAGCTCCGTAACACTGAGAGTGCTGTGCCCCCACACGTGAAGCGGCACCATTTGGCCCGCGAAATACAATTGAGCACCCCATTTGGCCACCAGACATGTACAATGTCTTAGCTGCTGAATTGATTATCTGGTCGATCGCCTGCATAGCAAAGTTAAAAGTCATAAATTCTACTACGGGCTTAAGACGACCAAAAGCCGCGCCAACGCTCAAACCAGCAAAGCCCTGTTCCGTTATAGGCGTATCGATCACTCGCTTAGTGCCAAACTCTTGAAGAAGACCTTGGCTTACTTTATACGCCCCTTGATACTCTGCTACCTCCTCACCCATGATAAAGACAGCCTCGTCTTTTCGCATTTCTTCAGCCATCGCGTCACGCAAAGCTTCGCGAACAGTGAGTTCCTCAGTTTTACCTATTTCGGGTTCGCTTGCATCGAGAGCTAAGGAAGGTGCTGCAACAGTCCGTGCAATCGCAACAGTTGAATCAGCAGATGTTATTTCCGTTTTATCCACTGATTCTTGAGGTAAATTTGGCAAGTGAGATGGTAGATCAACCTTAGATGTCTCGTCGCCATCTTCCCGTACCAATGCGATCGCTTTGTTTACTTGCACACCCTCAGTGCCTGCTACGATCAGAATTCTTTCGATAGTACCATCATCGACAGCCTCAAGCTCCATGGTTGCTTTATCTGTTTCAATTTCAGCAATAATATCACCAGAAGAGATAGTATCACCTTCCTGAACAAGCCACTTCGAAAGTGTGCCTTCTGTCATAGTGGGTGATAGCGCGGGCATTGTTATCTCATGAGCCACGAATCAGTTCTCCCCCAATAGTCCTGTGCTTAGACACAGGCAATTCAACGCCGATTACGCAACATCGCGCAGCACATCTGTATATAATTCGCTAGAATCAGGCTCTGGAGATTGCTGGGCAAACTCAGCAGCAGCTGAAATCTCCGCCTTAATCCCTTTATCTATTTCTTTGAATTCATCTTCATTCAAAACACCCAGATCGATTAGTTTTTTCCTTAACCGATCAATGGGATCGTGCTCCGTACGCATTTTTGTCAATTCTTCCTTCGACCTGTATCTTGCCGGGTCAGACATTGAGTGTCCGCGATAGCGATAGGTCTTCATTTCCAGGATAATGGGGCCGTTACCTCCTCTCACGTAAGAGACTGCTTCTTGTCCAGCACGAAAGACCTCAGCTACATCCATACCATCAACCACTTTTCCGGGTATGCCGTATGCCTCACCGCGCCTGTGGAGATCTGTACTAGCTGATGCGCGTTCTACTGAAGTGCCCATGCCATATTTATTATTCTCGATGACATATATTACAGGTAGTGCCCATAATGATGCCATATTAAAGGCCTCGTAGACCTGCCCTTGGTTGGCAGCCCCGTCACCGAAATAGCAGAAGTTTACCCCATCATCGCCGTTATATTTGTGTGCAAAGGCAAGCCCAGTACCGATGGGAACTGAGGCACCAACTATTCCATGACCACCAAAAAAACCACGCTCACGGCTAAACATGTGCATGGAACCGCCTTTCCCACGAGAGTAGCCATCCTCGCGGCCGGTCAACTCAGCCATGACTCCCCTAGGATCCATACCGCAGGCCAGCATATGTCCATGATCACGATAAGTTGTAATCACGCTATCGGTGGAAATCACGTTGCCTTGCAAGCCAACTACAACAGCTTCCTGACCTATATACAGATGGCAAAAGCCACCTATCAAACCCATGCCATACAATTGCCCTGCTCGCTCTTCAAAACGTCGAATCTTGAGCATGTCCTTGTAGAACTGAATTTGAATATCAGCTGATATATCATTCGATAACGCCAACTCTGACTTGGATGATCGCGTTGCAGCCGCTTTTTTGGACTTTCTAACGCGAGCTTTCTTATTCACAGATTTTCTGGCTGCCATACATTCTCCCCAAATCATCTTGAGTGAAGTTTGTGATGAGCTTCTGGACGGACATGTTTATTGCAGTGAGAACAGGCTTAGGCAAGTAAAACAACCCTTAAGCCTTTGTTTGTGCATCACAATTCACTAGTTAACTGTTTTTTGGTTAAGCCTCTGTGACTATTGGCTTTCTCAGTAAGAAAGTTGCCTATCTAACTCATTTAATTACGTGTTAGGCACAATCTAAGTCACACTAGTGAAGCAAGAGTTCTAGAAAAAGACATTTCTTTCACCTCGGCAAACCCCATATAGAGAGTTTCCCGTAGTCTGCACGCGGCATAGCTCTGACCTAGCTAAGCCAAATCTTTTTGCAAAGATGTAAATAGATATTAATCGTAGGTGGGAATAATAATGAGCTCATTTGGTTGAATATAGGCAAACAAATCACGCGTTTGCTCATCCAAAAGATCTCTGTCGAGGCTTTCAGGACGAAGTAACGAAATCCTGTGTTCTAAAGAAGCGCGTTCTTCGCGAACCTCCTTTAATTCCTGTGCTGTTATTTCCATCTGATAGCGCAACTGCCACCACGCTAGCATTCCCCTATCCCCTTGAACTGCGTGATAGGCAAAATAGGCCATAAGAGCAGCACCTAACAAAGGCGTTAGTACCCGTTTAGCCTTCTTGCTATGATCTACGGTGCGTACCATTTGTTAAGGGAATCAGAATCGATTCATCAGGTCAAGAATATATCTTTATTTTAATCAATAGAATCAACGGTGTGGTAATTGAGACTCACATAGATTCGAGCCGAAGCAATCAACTGGATTAATAAATAGTCTGATATGTGAGGTGATTAAGAATTCTCTAGAACATGCTTAAGTCACATGCTGTCAAATCTTCAAGAAGCCCATTACGTGATGCATTAAGTATGGTAATTAGCACTCCGAAGCGGGCGATACGGACTTAAATTACCCATACCTGTATTTCTCTTGACTAAGAAAACGAATGGGCTCTTTGCGACCCACAATCCAATTGATAGGCTCTGCAAAGATAGGGAGAAACACATGTCCAAAACACGCGCTACGATCGGAGCTTGCATTGTCATACCAGGGGTTATCTTTGCTATTTGGGCACTCTTGCTCACCTCAGGATTCTGGGACATCACACTGGACGAATTGCGCGCTAAATATAATACCCCAGCATCTAACTATGCCTTACTTGACGGCGTGGAGATTCATTACATCGACGAGGGCAAGGGCCCTGCAATAATTCTCTCTAATGCATCATACCATTCCACACGTGCCTGGGATCCCATGGCCGCTAGCATGACGGATAGATTCCGTGTGATTCGTTTCGATTTTCCCGGCAATGGGCTAAGCGGTTTAGATCCAAAGCAGCTCTACTCGCCCGAGCGCTATGGAGAAATGATAACGCTATTGGCAGAGTTTCTTGAATTGGAGCGCTTTCATCTCCTGGGAACATCGTCCGGCGGGACCGTAGCTTTTCGTTACGCCGCCGCAAACCCAGAAAAGATTAACCGCTTTTTGCTTATTAATTCTGCAGGCATGCCCCGCACAGCCATAACTAATCCTAATCGGGAACGTGGTTCAGCCTTTGATCGCTGGGTTGCTAGTAACCATCAATCTAAGAATTGGTGGCGTAAATCGCTATCAAGTACGGTTACAAAACGACCACCCTTCGAATGGCATGTTGAAATGAACTATGACATGAATCGCCGCGATGATCGTTATGAAACAGGAATGCTATTTCGCCGTAATTATATTACCGGTGATCCGTCCAAAGTACTTGATGACATCACCGCGCCGACCGCTATTTTATGGGGTACGATGAATCCAACAGTGATGCACCTGGAAGCAAATGTCATCCAACTGTGGATGACCAACGCACCGACGATTATTAAAAAGTATCAAGAACTAGGACACTACCCTTATATTGAAGAACCAGACCTTCTAGCCAACGATATTAGTGCTTTCTTATCAGGTGACTGGGACAGTCAAGTACGCCAAACTCAGCGTGTAAAGCCTGAAGATATTATAGATTTGCCTGGGAATTAACTACCTAAGCTTTCGTGCCATTTAGACGCTTATCGTTGAGCCTTACTAGTCGTTTACCAATATTTGTTCCCTCAAACAGCCCAAGAAAAGCGTCGGGGGCATTTTCGATACCATCGACAATGTCATCGCGATATTTAAGCTTACCTTCCTTAATCCACTTACTCATGTGGCGTCGGCCTTCTTCATATTCCTCGACATAATCATGGACGATAAACATAGGTTTATCCATTTGCCATTTCCATGGCTGACCATTCTCATCAACGTCATTATAATTTTGAGTCACACCCACGTAGCTCGCCCGCCATCCATCATTCATATTCTTCATCACTGCCTCTGCCATAGGCCCACCCACATTGTCATAAAAAATATCGACGCCATTAGGGCATTTCCGAGCCACCGCAGAAGACAAATCATTTACCTCCTTGTAGTTAATTGCATCATCAAAACCTAAACCCTCAATGAATTTAATTTTGCTTTCCGTCGATGTTATGCCTACCACGGTAGCGCCCATAATCTTTGCAATTTGCCCAGCTAAATGACCGACTGCACCGGCCGCAGTGGAAACCACCATGACATCTCCTGGCTTTGGTAGGCATTCACGTAAAACAGAGAAATATGCCGTCATTCCTGGCCGACCAAGAACACTCGCTGCCGTACTAATTGGCCCTAGAGATTCATCGACTATCCGAAGCCCAGCACGGTTGTGAATATAATGTCCCTTCCCATCAGTAATGGCATAATTTTGCCAGCCAAGAATGCCGTTAACTAAATCGCCATCTTTGAAATCTGAGTGATTAGACTTCAATACTTCACCAACTACATCACCCATCATCACCCCATAGAGTGGAACAATCTCTGCATTTCGTGGTGTTGAATTGAGAATTAGTCGTTGGAATGGATCCACCGAAAGATATAAGCCCCTGACTAAAAGCTTGCCTGGCGGTGGTGCCGGAATAATATCGTCTACAAGCATGAAATCATCGGCAGTCGGCATACCAACCGGATGGTTAATTAATAGCCAGCGTTTATGTCTTTCTTCATCTTCTGGTTGCCAACCTGATATGAGAATATCCGTGACTTCTTTCTTCATCTTTACAGCTCTCTGTCCGACATCTTCTTCAGTATATTTGCACAGCAAGATACGAAGTATGATCTATTGCAAAAGAGAACGCCGGCCTCAATAAAGACCGGCGTCTTACCAATAATTTTTAATACTCCGAGCTTACTCAGCCGCCTCTCGGACAGGCTCTGCTTTCGGAAGTGGTGTATACACCGGCGCTGGATCAAGAACCCAGCCTTTAGTATTCCTACGAGATGGACAAGGAATAGCTGTCACCAGATCCCCTTTAGCTTTGAGCTGGTTCAGTGATTCATAATCAAGCCGCCATCCCCTCTGCTCCCACTCCTTCAGCATGCCACGATACTGCACAACCACCCGATCATGAGGCATAAGTAATTCTTTATTAGTCGAAGGTGGTGTCATTTTTGGCCGAAGTTTGTTGACTACCACTATGTCTTCTTTTGCGACAAACATATTCCTTTCGATAATCTTCTTATCGAGAAAATTGTTGAGCCATTCAAAACGAGTTATGCCCACATTGCGTAAGTTGACAAGAAAGATACGCGTTTTAGCGTCTTCAATTGGCGCTTCAAACATATACTGATGCATATGTGACTTTTCAGAGAAATGGATGTAGGTCCACATGTGGTTGGGACCATAGGTTCCAGACCCCGCCTGCATCTTGCCCCCTTCAGGACGGAAACGTTTCATCAACCAGTTCTTTAAGGGCGGAGCATCAAAGGTATGCATAAAGCCAAAGCCCCAGTCGTTATTCTTGTGGGGCTCCAGCTCGTTGACCTTGTACTCTTCTTCTCTCTCACCCTGATAACCATGTGTAGAGTGGACATATTCGTTATGAGCTGGATCAAGCCCATTCTCAATTGATCGTTCGTAATTGTAATCTACATCGAATGTCTGAATGGTCGCTCGCCAGCCTTCAGTACCATATTCTTCAATTGGCATAATTGGGGGTCTCTCCCCTTCTGAGACATCACCCAAAAAAGCAAAAACTAAACCATATTTGTCTACCGTAGGATAAGCATCAACGCGCGCGCGAGCGGGAATCTTGCCATTAATGCCAAGGGATGGAATCCGAGTACAGATACCCTCTTTGGTAAAGCGCCAACCGTGGTATGGGCATTGAACGGTGCCATCCTCCTTACATTTACCTCCAGAGAGAGCACCACCGCGATGAACGCAAGTATCCGCAAGCAAAGCGGGATTACCGTCGTTATCGCGAAAAGCGACAAAATCATGCTTAAGAATGCGTACACTTATAGGCTTATCGGTCAATTCGCTACTAACACAGACCGGATACCAAAAATTCACATACATTGCTGACTCCCCCACGCAGAAATATTCAATCTAATCTTCTCTTTATAATAAACAGGATAACGACAAAGTTATTGGATTATACACCAATTATTCAAAATCCGTCTTGCCTGACATTTAGTAACACATCAAAATAAACCCTACCTATAAGAGGGTTTATAACATAATCCAAGAACCCTAACTATTTGATTACTATACATTCACCGTCTATTTACATCAGGGTAGCTTTGCAGCGTAAATTTTACCACTCTGGTTAGACCACCTTATAGAACAAATAGTATTCAGATATCCGTGACAAACGACTTTTCCTTTGCATCTTAAGCTATTGCGACCGTAAAAAGCCCTTAGCCAAATAGTAAGATCGTAAATAGAGCTACCTTTAGATGTCCAAAAGGACTGACCTATATGACTGATACTGAGAAACATAATACCACTGCGAGAAATGGCTCACTGCCAAAAACAGCTGCATTGGTTCTCGCTTATGGGATGTTGATCAGTGCCATAGGTAACAACTTTCTGATTACTATTTTGCCTCCCCTCGGACGTGACATGGACTTAGGTGAGTCTCAAATTGGCTTTATTCTTGCTGTTGGCGGCGCCTTCTTGCTTATAACTGGGCCGTTCTGGGGCCGCGTTAGTGAGAATATAGGCCGGAAAAAAGTTATCATGGTTGGGGCTATCGGCTATGTACTTACTACAGCTGTCTTTGCTTATACGATCGATCTCCGCTTAGCTGGCGCTATGAGCGCAGCGATGGTTTTCATAATGCTAATTGCTGTCCGCGGTCTCTTTGCGCTCACCTCAGGTGCAATCTATCCAGCAACGATGGCCATGATAGGTGACATGACGAGCCGCGAGAACCGGGCTGCCGGAATTGCGCTCATTAGTGCCGCTTGGGGTTTGGGTTCAGTAGTCGGGCCAGCGATCGCAGCTACCTTTTCTGCACTTAGTCCAACCGCACCTTTTTACGCCGTGACAGCAATGGGAATTGTCATGGTTGGTTTATACCTCTACTACTTGCAAGAACCCAAGATTCATAGAGAGCCTGAAAAAACTGGCTTTCGGCATATAATAACCCCCACAGTTCTTAGCGTAGCAGTAGCTTTTTCCCTCCTTATCCTTGGTAATGTCACCATGATTGTTTGTCTTGGTTTTCATTTTCAAGACACATTTAACTTTGATACGGCTCAAACCACACAAAACGTTGGAATTGCGCTAATGGCTTCAGCCTTCACACAAATTATCATTCAGGTTGGCCTAATACCGCGGCTAAAATGGAGCCCGCGTCGCATGATTAATACAGGAATGCCGCTGGCAGGCATTGCTATTTTGATTGTCATGTCTGCGCCTAATTATTGGTTTTCTGTAGTAGGAATGATGCTGTTCGGTCTTGGCGGAGGTTTTGGTTGGCCTGCCTATATGACGGCAGCTTCCCTCGCAGCAGGTACCCAGAATCAAGGTAGCATGGCCGGTCTTACATCTGCCTTTCAAGCCACCGGGTTCATGATTGGCCCCATTGTTGGAACTCTGGCTTATCAGGTTAATGGGGCCTATCCCTTTATTATTTGCGCCTGTCTATTGGGTATCATCCTAACTATGGCAAACGTACTCCCTATGCCAAACGCGGATGACGTCACGGAATAATATAATTTAGGCCAGACCCAAGAATTTAAGAACAGGATTAAATTCTTTCGACTGAGGATCCGAGATGAGATCGCGACTAGTTACTAGTGCCATAGTAATCAGCTCTTTATCTTTTCTTCCTTCATTGGCGTTTGCATCTGGCCAGATGATAACCAGTGATACATTCTGTACATCTGTACAGCTCGAAATCATGGCAAACCAAATCTCTGCGGAAAATTCCGTACATTCTAATTATGAGTCTTTTGTTCTATCTAAACCCACCGTCAATCCACTTCGCAATGAGCAATATACTACCCGCGGTCCGCACGGACAGCCACGCATGGTGTCATGCAAGATGAAAGCACCTGATCACATAAGAGAAGTTTATGGCAAAACTGCAAGTAATAAATATGCGCAGTCTTGCGAAACCATTAATCGGGAAAATGTTCTCGCTGTTATTGCGTCACTGACACCTGATGAGGCTCTCAGACGAGTTATCTTAGATCAGCAGATCATTTTTGATGAAGATAAGTCTGTGATAACCGGGCAGTCATGGATTAAATCTTTTGATTTTGTTTATCTAAACGATAACGGAGACCTACACATTCAAAGTAAACGTATGCAGATTGACTGGAATAGCTTGCTTTTCCAATTATTCCCCGACCGGTTCCGAGGTATGCTTTATTGTCACCTTATTGCCCCCGAATATGCCAAAGCACTCCTCCTGGGCGAAGTCAGCCTAAAAAATAAAACAGACTAGCTGGCAAAATAGGCTTTTTGAAAAGCTAATCCTAATGTGACAACTATTAAAGGATTGTGCGAAAAGCTAGGCCGGCTTAACGGCGTATATCGCTCCATGTCCACGTCTGGCGGCCTGCACAGTTTCATCCACATCAAAACCGTGCTTCGCAACAAGATCGCCGAAGTCCCTTGAAGCATATTCCAATCTCCAAGGCTCACCATTCCAACGATGATCCCACCAGGTTGAGAACTTGCGATAAGCGGTATTATCGCCTTGTTGCTTACCCGTGCGGAAATCCATTGGAAAGAATACACCACCTGGCCGCAAGACACGCATGGCCTCATCAATGATTTTGTCTTGAGCTTCCGCTGTCACTTCATGGAACATTATGTAGGCTGTGATAAGATCAAAATGGTTGTCAGGAAATTTAGTATCCTCAGCCAAACGCTGCGCGTAGTGTATATCCTTGCCGAGATCAACGGATCGGGTATGGGCAAACCGCACCATCGGGCCACCAACATCAATTCCCCATACCTCGGCGTCTGGGAAACGGTCTTTCATGGCAATAGTCAAACGTCCTGTAGCACAGCCTAAGTCTAGAATACGTCTGATTTTACCATCCTTTGGCCCAAGCACACGCTCAGCAATGTTACGTTGTACTTCGTCATTATAATTGCTGCCACCATAAAAATTATTAACGCCATAGTAATTGATGTATCCCGCAAACGGGTCACCCGTATAACCGCCCGGCTGAATATGAATTTCGTGCTTGGTATATTCTGGCTCGATCCCTGGATTAAGTTCTAATGATCCGGGACCCGACTCGTCAGCGGATTCCATCTCTGCAAAGTATTTATCTGCGTTATCATGGAAGTAGTCCTGAACTTGTTTCCACGTCAGCTGTTGGTTCGAAACCCAACCTCGTACTGACATCATGACTCGGTGGTCGTCTTTCACGAGGCCAAAAATTTCTTCTAGTGACAGGTCCGCATCAGACTTATGCCCATTCTCCTTAAGTATTTCCGTAAAACGCTTGGCCGAAGCCTGACGCATATCGCGATTCACAAAATTTCTAAAGCCGGTCAAAAAGTCCTGACTGCTTTCCAAATCCAATGTGGGTAAACGCTCTAGACGCCCCTTGGTGCCACGCTCTTCTACATCTTCAAAGGTAATAGGTGCATGGACGGCTGCATTAGACCTACGAGAACCAAGCAAAAATGATAGAAATGTACTAGTCGCAGCCGTTGTTCCGAATAAAGCTCGACGGTCTAGCATGGAAGCCTCCTTGGGAGGTTGGATCAGTAAGACAAAATTACAACCATATGATGACCATTTCTGGCCAGAAAATCAAAGATTTTAGCCAAATGCGCCTTCCTATTGCCCTCTCTAGGATGGCTAAATTACCTTGGTACCAAGAATATTCCTGTTGCCAATCCATGCCGGCGGGCCTTCTTCATCAACATCAAAGCCAGCATTTCGCATGGATTCAGGCATATCAAAACCATCATATTCTTGGAACCACACTTCATCATTCCAGCGATGATCCCACCATCGCCGGAATTTTAGATCGGCTCGCGTTGTCACTTCGTTACTGCCTGTATAAAAGTCGATTGGAAAGAATACGCCGCCCTTACGCAGGATTCTGTGCGCCTCTTTAACGTGCTTATCAGAAATACTTGCCGGCATTTCGTGAAACAGAATGTAAGAAGTAACAATGTCGAAATAACCATCAGGAAACCTTGTATCCTCTGCCAAGCGCTGCGCAAAGTTAACATCAACCCCTAAGTCCACAGCCCGCATATGGCCATACCGAATCATGGGTCCACCCGCATCAATTCCCCACACTTCTGCATTTGGAAAACGCTCTTTCAACGCGACCGTCATTTGACCAGTAGTACAACCTACATCAAGAATTCTAAGTACTCTTCCATCTTTTGGACTAGCAACCTTATTAGCGAGATCAATATGAATTTCGTCCTGGAAGTTGCCTCCCCCATAAAAATTATTAGTTCCATAGTGGTAAACATAACCACCAAGTGGATCTCCTACATAGCCACCAGGCATGATATGAATCTCATGCTTCACATGATCTGGCATAATCATATCGGGATTAAGTTCAAGCGTGCCTGGTCCAATTTTGTCTGCGGCTTCCATTTCTGAAAAATAGACTTCTGCATTAGCATGCACATAATCCTGTATAGTCTTCCAGGTTAACAGCTGATTTGAGCACCACGTCCTTACATTTGCCCCCATTACTGGATCATCACCGAGGATCTCCAATACTGTTTCCAGGGGAGGATCTGCATTCGGGTCTAGCCCTTTGGCCTCAAACAGTGCCTGCGTTCGCTTTGGCGTGATCCGCCTAAAACCTCTACCGGACCAACTACGAAAACCAGTCAGAAAATCTTGCTGGCTCTCAAGATCTAATGTTGGAAGTCGTTCAAGCCTAAGATCTGTGCCACGCGGTTCGACATCGCCAACAAACCCAATATCATATTCCAATTGGGTACCGGCTTTAGCTGTCTTACTAATAAGCAAAGATGATATGGCAGAGCCTAAAGCTGCCAAGCCAGGGAAAAGTGTACGACGATCTAGCATAGAGCTCACTCCCATACACACCCACTATACTCTCACAATCAGTGCGTAAATCGGGTCAATTAATAGTGCTTATTTTAATAATTATTGCAAAAAATACAAATTTAGGAATCTTTCATACATATTGTTACTTTACGTTGTCTTTATACCCATGAGCGCTGAACGAGCCATCGCACTCTTGCCCTTACCTGGTGCGCTAACCTTAAATCCTGCTTTAGTAAGTAGCTCTGGATAATTATTAGACCTATGTTCTCTCTGCCAAACTTCGTGATTCCAGCGGTTAATCCAATAGCTCTGGTAGCGTTGAAAAGCCGTCTGTTTTGGAATTTTTCGCCAGTCACGCTGATCACGAGAATAGAAAATACCACCAGGTCGCAGCACCCTATGACCTTCATTGACAATTGCTTCAGCACCTTCTGAACTCACCTCATGAAACAGGAGGAAGGAAGTGACAATATCAAAATACCCATCAGGAAAGCGGGTTTCCTCAGCTAATGCCTGACGAAAGTTTGCGCCTATACCCAGGTCAACTGCGCGCATATGAGCATACCGCACCATTGGGCCCCCAACATCAACACCCCATACTTCGGCATCGGGATATAATTCCTTAAGGCGCAGGGTCAATTGCCCCGAACTACACCCCATGTGCAGAATTCTCTTGATCTTACCATCCTTAGGCTGGGGCACCGCCTTAGCTAGCGCTTCATCCATTTCATCCTGGCTGTTACGGCCTTCCCAGAAATTATTAGTACCATAGTGATAGACGTAGCCGCCGAGCGGATCACCAACGTAACCGCCCGGTTGCATATGAATTTCATGCTTGCAGTACAACGGAATGTCCAAACTCGCGTTTAGCTCGAGCTTGCCAGGACCTATGTTGTCAGTTGCCTCCATCTCGGCCAGATAAGCATCAGCGTTACTGTGAAACTCATCTTGTAGATTTTTCCACATAATTTGTTGTGCGCTGATCCATGCCCGACCACTGAGCCCAACAAGATGATCATCCCCCAGATGCTCAACAGCCTCTTCGAGTGTAATCTCAGCATGGGGGTCCAACCCCTTGTTTTTCATTATTTTATTAGCGCGTTTTGATGCGGTGCGCCGCACGTCGCTGTTTACCCATATACGGAAACGGGTGAGAAAATCCTCACGACTTTCGACATCAAGGGTTGGCAAGCGCTCCAGCCTGCGGTCGGTGCCCCGCGGCTCTACATCCGCCTTCCTAGGCAGCTTAGCTTTTGCCTCACCGCTAGTTGCAAAAGTAGCCCACGCACCGCCTATGGCGGCTGTCATTTGGAATAGTAATCTTCGGTCAAACATGGTGCCTCTCTTGATAAGTTTCGTCGCCGCAATGGATTCTTCGCTCTGACGGTTAAGCGGTTGTATCTGATTTAACGATCAAACTGGCTCTTTACCCTAAGCTATCCCTTAGATTAATTACAAAAATATTGGTAGCACAGACACCAATCCAAAAGGTGGATCTAGCCAACATTCTCTTGTTGATTAGCCAAATAATCCAGAGGTTACTCTCAAATATACAGCATTATATACGAAAGCGGCCCCAATAATGGCATAATACCAGTTATAGCTTTCTGATAGAATAATGTTCTAAAATCTGTTGAGTAACAGGAGGACTGAATCCATGGGATATAAGACGCATTTTTGGCAACCTTTGGCGCAAAAGCTATCTAAAAGACAGTTCCTGTCTTCAGTTAGCGCTGCTGCAGCCGCAGTAGGACTAACCAGTGGCTGTAGCGAGGCAAATTCAGACCAATATGACGCGATCATTATAGGTGGCGGAACGGCGGGGCTCCCAACTGCAATTTTCGCTGGGCAGCGGGGCGCAAAGGTCCTCATCATCGAAGCTGCACCGGTGATTGGTGGCACACTATTTCTATCCACTGGCCAAATGAGTGCCGCCGGAACCAAGCTTCAGGCATCTAAGGGTATCAATGAAGATAGCCCACAGTCACACTACGACGATGTGATGAACATTAGTGGCAACACAGCTGATCCATACATTTTGCGTCTGGCAACAGAAAATGCGGCAGGCGCATTCGATTGGCTAACAGATAACGGTTTTGAAGTTTACCCACACCACCCCGTTACAGGCACCACCCATGAACCGTATAGCCATGCCCGCTATGCCTGGCATAGGGAAGGAGGCATGGGTATTCTTGAGCTGTTTGAAAAACAACTAGAACCGCTTGTTAGTTCGGGTGCCGTCATTATCAAAACAAGTACCGAAGCAACCGAGCTCATTAAAGACAACGATGATCGAGTTATAGGTGTTGTAACTGTTGACGTTGACGGTAAGACGACCCGCTACATGGGCAAGAACATAGTGCTCACGAGTGGCGGCTATGCTTCCAACTCCGAAATGTTCGAGGAATTAGAAGGTGCTATTGACTATTCTGATGTTTCCTACCCCTATAGCCAAGGCGCAGGTATTACACTAGGTACATCCGTTGGTGGATATGTGCGTTACGGTGAGAATCATCTACCGCTTTTTGGGGCTATTCTAGCAGACGAGGAATATCCATCACCAATGGTAGCGGTTGCCCGTCACTTCCCTGGTGACCGGCCACCCTGGGAGATCATCGTGGATGCCCAGGGCAAAAGATTCCTTCAAGAAGACATACTCAGTCACGCAGCTTACGAAGAGGCTCTGCTGGAGCAGCCAGGTGAAGAATGCTGGAAGGTTTGGGATCATGAAATCCAGACTCAGGCACCCCCTCTCATTAGCGGCGGCTTTATGGGTATGATGGATAAAGAGAGTATTCCTGAAGCGTTCGAAGAAGGTTATCACAATTTCTTCAAAGCCGATACATTGGCAGAGTTAGCAGAAAAAGCGGGGGTAGACGCCGCTGGCCTAAATGACACAATCTCTAAATACAATATGGCGCAGGCCACTGGCGATGACGAACTTGGCCGGTCGCACATGCCTCTGCCAATTGAAAAGCCTCCATACTACGCCGTCCGACTACAAAGTTGGTTCCTCACCACATTCGCTGGTCTTGCGGTGGGCGAAAACCTTCAAGTCATTCGGCAGGACGGAACACCTATTGAGGGTTTGTATGCAGCCGGTGAACTACTCGGCACTGGAGCTACATCGGGTCGTGCTATTTGTGGTGGAATGCTCGTAACACCTGCAATCACATTCGGTAAGCTATTGGGTGAGAGCATCTTGCAGTTCGATGTCTAATTTATCGCTCTGCTAAACACAAAAATTTGAATGCGGACTGTTAGAATCGAGCTAGGTCATCTTCAGGTAGCTGCTTTCCGTTGACCGCTCCATACCTCAGGCCTAAGTTCAAATCAATCGAAGGGGACCCCACCCACGTATTGTCCCAGGGGATAATATGTCGCAAGTGAATAATACTGCTGGGCGTGATAACCCTAGAACCTGATCCGGATTAAGACCGGTGTAAGCATTGGTGATCTATCGAGCCAAATGGAGCTCCCAATCACCCAAGCCTTACCGCCCAAATCCCCGGGTCGCCTTAACGCTGTGGAGCTGCTGCATGAATCACATTTCCAAGAATATGAGTCCGGCCGTCACAACAGGCCCACTTCCAGCTTCTAAGAAGGTGTACAAGCCAGGGGAAATCCATCCAGACCTTCGTGTTCCGATGCGACAGATCTCCCTTCATCCAACCTCTGGTGAAGCACCAGTCACTGTCTATGACTGCTCTGGGCCCTATTCTGACCCGAAGGTCGAAACCGATATCGCGAAAGGCCTCCCACGACTTCGCGAACGATGGATTGAAAGTCGTGGTGATGTGGAACGCTACGAAGGACGCCCTGTTGCTGCAGCTGACAATGGTTTTGTTTCTGAAGACAAAAAAGCACCAGAGTTTCCAATTCAACACAAACCTTTGCGCAGCAAGAATAATAGAGCCGTTACCCAGCTAGCGTATGCCCGGGCTGGAATTATTACACCTGAAATGGAATTCATTGCTATCCGTGAAAATCAAGGCCGTCAACAGGCTCAACAAGCTATGATCCGCGACGGTGAAGATTGGGGAGCAGAAATCCCTGACTACTGTACCCCCGAGTTTGTCCGGAGCGAGATTGCTAGAGGACGCGCGATAATTCCTTCGAACATCAATCATCCTGAGACAGAGCCGATGATTATCGGGCGGAATTTCCTTGTGAAGATCAATGCTAATATTGGCAATTCCGCTGTAACTTCCTCTATGGCCGACGAAGTTGACAAGATGGTGTGGTCCATCCGTTGGGGTGGGGACACGGTGATGGACCTTTCCACTGGTCGGAACATACATAACATCCGCGAATGGATTATTCGTAACAGCCCTGTGCCTATTGGTACTGTGCCAATCTACCAAGCACTCGAAAAGGTGAATGGAGTTGCCGAAGACCTAAATTGGGATGTATTCCGCGAGACCCTAATAGAACAGGCCGAGCAAGGTGTTGACTATTTCACCATCCACGCTGGAGTACGTCTGCCTTACGTACCACTGACGGCAGAGCGAACAACCGGGATTGTCTCCCGTGGCGGTTCAATAATGGCTAAGTGGTGTCTCGCACACCACAAAGAATCCTTTCTCTACGAGAACTTTGAAGAGATCTGTAACATCTGCAGCATGTATGACGTTAGCTTCTCCTTGGGCGACGGCCTGCGCCCAGGTTCGATTGCTGATGCCAATGATAGAGCCCAGTTTGCAGAGCTTGAAACACTGGGTGAATTGACTGAGGTTGCCTGGAAAAAAGATTGCCAAGTGATGATTGAGGGTCCCGGGCACGTACCGATGCACAAAATTAAAGTCAATATGGAAAAGCAACTAAAGGAGTGCGGTGAAGCCCCATTCTATACGCTCGGTCCATTGACTACTGATATTGCACCCGGCTATGACCACATCACCTCAGGCATCGGCGCAGCTATGATAGGCTGGTTCGGGACAGCTATGCTTTGTTACGTGACACCAAAAGAACATCTTGGTCTGCCTGACCGCACAGATGTAAAAACTGGTGTGATCACATATAAGATTGCCGCCCATGCAGCCGACTTGGCAAAGGGCCATCCTGGCGCACAAGATAGAGATGATGCACTATCTCGTGCTCGTTTTGAATTCCGCTGGGAAGACCAATTCAATCTTTCACTAGATCCAGAGACCGCGCGGCTATTTCATGATCAGACCCTGCCCAAAGAGGCTCATAAGGTGGCACATTTCTGCTCAATGTGCGGCCCAAAATTCTGTTCAATGAAAATCTCTCAAGACATTAGAGACGAAACTGCAAAGGGAGGGTTTGGCGATGCTGAAAAAGGCATGGCTGAAATGGCACAGAAATATCGTGATGGAGGTGACCTGTACATCCCGGCAAAAGAAAGCAAGAACAAGACCTCTCCACCCAAGGAGGCCCAATAGCTAGCTTAGTAAGCAAAAATAGGTTTAGCGATATAAAAGTAATGAAAAGAGCTACTAAAGACCCCAACGGGCTTTCAGGCCAGGACCCGCAAAACGGCCCTGATCATCCAAGCCCTCTGCGATGCGAATGAGCTGATTATATTTAGCAAGTCGATCAGACCTGGATAAAGAGCCGGTCTTAATCTGTCCACAATTGGTCGCAACCGACAAATCAGCAATAGTGGCGTCTTCCGTTTCACCAGACCGATGAGACATCACAGCCGTGTAGCTAGCTTTGTGGGCTGTTTCTACGGCCTCCAAAGTCTCTGTCAGAGTGCCTATCTGATTTACCTTTACTAGAATGGAATTTGCTACACCTTTCTGGATACCATTTCGTAGCCGTTCCGGATTTGTAACGAATAAATCGTCTCCAACTAATTGGACCTTATCACCAATCGCATTGGTTAATGCTTTCCAGCCCTCCCAATCATCTTCGGCCATTCCATCTTCAATAGAGACGATGGGATAGCGCGATGTCAGATCTTCATAGAAGCCCACCATCCCAGCAGCATCCAGCTTCTTACCTTCTCCACTCATATCGTAAATGCCATTTTTAAAGAATTCAGTTGATGCTGCGTCCAATGCTAGAACAACGTCATTACCAGCCTGATAACCCGCCTTTTTTATCGCTTTCATGATAAAACCGAGAGCATCATCAGCACTCTTCAAATTTGGAGCAAATCCCCCCTCATCACCCACATTGGTGTTATGGCCAGCGTCAACTAGCTGTTTTCTCAAAGCATGAAATACCTCTGAACCAACTCTAATAGCATCAACCACATCATCGGCCCCAACAGGAATCACCATAAATTCCTGGATATCAATGGAGTTATCTGCATGTTCCCCACCATTAATAATATTCATCATGGGAACTGGTAAAACATGAGCCGCTGCTCCACCGATGTAGCGGTACAAATCGAGACCGACATCGTCAGCAGCCGCCTTTGCTATCGCCAGAGAAACACCCAAGATCGAGTTAGCTCCAAGTCGGCTTTTATTAAGTGTGCCATCAAGATCAATCAAAGTCTGATCTATAAGTCTTTGATCATCAGCATCAAAACCTGATAACGCCTGAAAGATTTCGCCATTCACGCATTCGACTGCCTTGATAACGCCCTTACCGCTATAGCGATTGCAATCTCCATCGCGTAGCTCAACTGCCTCATGCGCACCAGTAGATGCCCCTGATGGAACACCAGCTCGACCGCTAGACCCGGTTTCCAGGACTACGTCGACTTCTATGGTAGGATTCCCACGGCTATCTAATATCTCTCGGGCAAAAATGTCAGAAATAGCGCTCATGTAATCCTCTTCACTAATACTCTACGATACAGGCTTATGTTAACGTAATGGGGTGAGCCTTAGCCAGTTCATCAAAAGCTTTCAACGTTGCAAGTAGCTCTGGCATATCACGTAAATAAATCATATTCGGGCCATCAGATGGCGCATTGTCTGGATCGGGATGTGTTTCAATAAAGACAGCGGCAACACAAACTGCGACCCCCCGCGCGAGCAATCACTGAAGCAAACTCGCGCTTACCGCCTGAGCTGTTACCCTGCCCACCTGGTTGTTGCACTGAATGGGTCGCATCTATTACCACCGGATAACCACTCTGCGCCATCTGGGGAAGACTCCTTATATCAGTAACCAGATTGTTGTAACCGAAAGATACACCACGCTCTGTTAGCATGATGTTTTCATTGCCTGTGGAAGCAACCTTCGCTGCCACATTATCCATGTCCCATGGGGCCAAAAATTGCCCTTTCTTTATGTTGATAACCGCACCAGTTTCTCCAGCGGCCAACAATAGGTCCGTTTGACGGCAAAGGTATGCGGGAATCTGCAGAACGTCTGCAACTTCAGCTACCGGCTCACATTGTTCCTTTTCATGTATATCAGTCAGAATTGCTAACCCCGTTTCTGTCCTTACGTCCGCAAAAACCTGCAGAGACTTATCTAAACCTAACCCCCGTTTGCCAGATACGCTGGTACGGTTCGCTTTGTCGAAAGAACTCTTATAAATAACAGGGACACCAACTGCCTCACTCATCTCCTTTAAGGCAATAGCCACTTCAAGAGCATGGGCACGGCTTTCAATTTGGCATGGGCCAGCTATGACTACTAAAGGCAGATCGTTACCAGCCCGGATAGAACCGATAGAGACATGGCGTTGAGATACTGACGTCTGACCCATTGGGTAATAGTTCTTTCTTACTGGCGTTTAGACTAATCTCGACTGATTAACAGCAGCTGAAATAAAAGAGGTGAACAAAGGGTGAGGATCGAAAGGTTTTGATTTTAGTTCCGGGTGGAATTGTACACCGATAAACCAAGGGTGGTCCTCATATTCAACAATTTCTGGCAGGATTCCATCTGGTGACAAGCCGGAAAATTTCAACCCTGCGGCCTCCAGCGTTGCACGATATGTAATGTTAACTTCGTAACGATGGCGATGTCGCTCCGAAATCGTTGCTGACGGATAGATATCTGCCGCCCGGGTACCACTTACAAGATCGCATGGATAAGCACCAAGCCTCATCGTTCCTCCCAAACCATCCTTTTCCCCACGTTTCTCCAGCTGGTTACCCTTGGCCCATTCCGTCATCAATCCAACAACGGGCTCCTTTGCATGGCCAAATTCTGTAGAGTTTGCCCCTTCTAATCCTGCCAGGTTACGAGCTGCTTCAATGACGGCCATTTGCATACCAAAACATATCCCGAAATACGGCACTCCGTGCAGGCGAGCAAATTTCACTGCCCGGATCTTTCCTTCTGCACCCCTCTCTCCAAAGCCGCCTGGCACTAGAATGCCCTGCACATGTTCAAGATGACTGATAGCATCTTCCCGCTCAAATATCTCTGAATCAATCCAGTCCAATTTAACTTCTACGTTATTTGCAATACCGCCATGGGTCAGTGCCTCGGATAGTGACTTATAAGCGTCAGGTAGCTGAACGTATTTGCCAACTACAGCGATAGTAACGGTCCCCTCAGGTCGGCGTACTGACGAGACAATTTTATCCCATATAGCTAAACGAGGTTTTTGATCAATAGGCAGGCGAAAATGACGGCATACTACTGTATCAAGGCCTTGCTCATGGTATGAGCTAGGAACAGCATAAATCGAATCAACGTCTTCACCTGAAATCACGCAATCCTGTCTTACATTACAAAATAATCCAATCTTACGCCTTTCGCTGTCCGGCATAGGACGCTCAATACGACAAACCAGAACATGAGGCTGGATACCTAAACCTAGTAATTCCTTCACAGAGTGCTGGGTAGGTTTAGTTTTCAATTCACCAGCTGCTGCAATAAAGGGGACCAACGTTAGATGTGTGTACATGGACCGCTCTGGTCCCAATTCATTGCCGAGTTGTCGGATAGCTTCCAAAAACGGCAGACTTTCTATATCACCTACGGTCCCTCCGATTTCACAGAGGACAAAGTCTTCACCACTTAGGTCAGCCTGTATAAAGTCCTTAATTGCATCTGTAACGTGTGGGATCACCTGTACAGTAGCGCCGAGGTAATCGCCACGCCGCTCTTTTGCAATCACATCAGAATAAATGCGGCCTGAAGTCACATTATCACTCTGGCGGGACGGCACACCAGTGAACCGCTCATAGTGGCCTAGATCTAGATCCGTTTCCGCTCCATCGTCTGTGACATAGACTTCGCCATGTTGAAATGGACTCATGGTTCCTGGGTCTACATTAATATAAGGATCAAGCTTGCGCAGCCTTACTGAATACCCCCTAGCCTGAAGCAAAGCTCCTAGGGCAGCAGATGCCAAGCCCTTTCCCAGGGAGGAGACCACGCCGCCGGTGATAAAGATAAACCGCGTCATGGACGGCAAACATAGCTGTATTTTGTTTTACTGCAAGCTCAGAGACAAACGACCGGAAAAATAAAAGGAAATAGGCTTTCCAAGCACGCGCTTACGCTTAGAAAACAGTCAATTATTGGGCGGAACAACTGGAATCAAGGGAATCGTATCGTCTCTCGGTACCACCGGAACGATGGGAATACTTCCCCCCTCATCGCTAGCAGGCACAGTTTCAAATATAGAATCTGGTGTCTCTGGGGGTTTAGCGAGCAGAGCAAGGCCGAGACTGGTCCCGAAAAAGCAAATCCCTAAGGTCGTAGTAGCCCTCGTAATTGGCGTTGCCCTAACCCGTGATTGAGACATTCCAGTCACGGATGCCCCTCCTGTCAGGCCGCCACCCATAGCTCCACCTTCGCTCTTTTGGATAAGAATCAGCCCTATCAATGCTATGGCAATAAGTAAATGTATAAGGATTAAGATAGTTTCCATTGAGTCTCCACATTTTCAAGCCGAGGGAACACCTCAACTTGCTAGGAATTTGAGGGCTTTTTAATCGGCTTTGGGATCAAGCGCTAGGGGCAACTTTCTATTATACCCCAGAAGTCATCCTCTTTAAGGCTAGCACCGCCCACTAAAGCACCATCAACCCCTTGTATTCCAAGGATTTCTGCAGCATTAGATGGCTTAACGGAGCCTCCGTAGAGAATACGTAGAGCACTGCCAAGTCCGCTCTCACTCGCGTGAGCACGAATAAATCCATGAATAGCTGCAATTTCTTTCAATGTTGGGGTTAAACCAGTACCAATAGCCCATACTGGCTCGTACGCTACTATTACGCTATCAATTGAACCTCCAACCGGCAATGACCGTGCAATCTGCGTGCCTACAACGGTTTCGGTTTCCCCAGAATTTCGCTCAGCCTCTGTTTCTCCAACACAAATAATTACTTGCAATCCAGAGCCGAGAGCAGCTTCAGCCTTAGCTTTTACCTGTTGATTTGTTTCAGCGTAGGCATCTCGGCGTTCTGAGTGGCCAACAATCACGCAGTTACAGCCCAGCTCGGCTAGCAAGTGTGGGCTTGTATCACCCGTATGCGCGCCATTCTTATTCCAATGGCAATCTTGGCCGCCGACCCAGATGGGGCTGCCAGACACAGCATCCAGAACCTCAGGAATCAAGGGCCCAGGCGGGAAAATAGCAATATCTGTATTAAGATCCACCTCATTGGCCTTTACCGCTAGAGCTTTTGAAATCCTTACGCTGCTTGCAAGGTCACCGTTCATCTTCCAGTTTCCGGCAATAAGTTTAGCCATTTTTCATATCCACCAATCTGATCGCATTTGTAAGGCGTTTGCTAACATAGGGTCGTTGTCACTTCCAGGTATTCAGGAACGTTCAAAGGCTTGCCCGGCCTAGAATTGGCGCGTAAAAAGCCCATTCACCACATTTGGTCGTCGACTAATGAGCTCTGACCTTGGGGTCTGAGTGAACATAAAGAGGTTCTGCAATGATTCAAAACATGACAGTTGCCATTAAAGAAAGTTGGCTGCTCAAGGGCTTTCTAGGCCTAGTTATGATTAGTTTTGCCGTTTGGGGTGTTGGTGATGCCATCAATCCAGCAATGGATCCTAATGTAGTGATCAAGGTAGATCAGGTCGAAGTCAGCGCTGAAGAACTACAACGCCGTTTCAACCAGCAACTCACTCAACTCCGTGAGGCCCTAGGGCCGGATTTCACCGCGAAACAGGCTGCGGACTTAGGCATACTTGATACTCTTATTCAGCAACTAAGTAAGAGCGCATCTCTAAACATGGCAGCCCGAGAACTAGGCGTCACTATTTCGGATGAAACTCTGCGCAAGTCTATTCAAGAGCAAAGTGGGTTCATAGATGAAACGGGTAACTTTAACAGACTTCTTTTCAATGCAACCCTTGCAACCAACAACTTAACAGAACAAGGCTTTATTGACCTTCTACGAGGCGACTTATTACTGGAAACAATACTGCAGCCCGTAGAACTTAGCGCGGGTGCGCCGGAAACTATGGTTGACTCTCTTTTCCTCTATCGGGCTGAACAGCGGCTTGCAGATGTACTTTATATAGCCGATTCTAGTATCGAACTGAAAAGTGAAGCCACAGAACAAGAATTGCGTAAAGTTTACGATGAAAATATTTCTTCATTTTCTGCACCGGAATATCGCCACGTCACTGCAGCAATAGTTCGCCCAAAAGATCTCGTACCTCCAAGCAGTATCTCGCAAGAAGAAATTCAGGCATATTACGATGAAAATATTGAGCAATATAGAACACGAGAAACACGTCAAGTGAATCAACTGATTTTCGGCAATGAGTTCGAAGCTCAGGCAGCTTATGCGCAAGCAGCAAGTGGAGAAAACCTCACAAGGCTTGCCGAAAAAATAACATTGGGTGTGCCAATTGAATTGGGTTTACTCAGTGCTAATGATAATATTGGATTTGATCTCTCACCAATCTTCCAACTAGCTTTAAACTCTATAAGCACTCCAATCCAAACAGAATTTGGCTGGCACCTGTTTGAGGTAACACGTGTCAACGTCGGCAGCATCAAGGCCTTGCCGGTCGTGCGCGATGAAATAATTGCACTAATAATACAAGAGCGGGCCTATGACGAAATGTATGAAGCCACAATCTATATGGAGGATCAATTTGCTGCTGGTATTAGTGTTGAAGAGATAGCTAGTGCACCCGGCTTTAGCTATATGCAATTTAATATGGTAGATAGAGATGGGCGCGACGATACAGGTGCTCCTTTGGGCTTCTCGGTAGAACAAGAGCGCTTTCTACGCCTTGCCTTTTCTATGGAACGCGGCATTGACTCACAATTAATAGAAACAGATGAGTATGCATATATTTTGCGCGTTGAAGACATCATACCGTCCGCCCCGAAGCCCTATGAGCGAGTAGCTAATGATGTAGCCATCTTGTGGGAGGCTCAATCACAAAGTACTGCAACGGCAGTGAAAGCAAAGACCCTCATGAACTCTATAGGGCCTTCTGTCGATCTACTCGCTATAGCGGAAGAGAATCAAGACGTTGAATTTGTAAAGCTCGGACCAATAACCCGGTTTGGGAATAGCCTACGCCTTGATGCAATCATTCCCGCCCGATATGTCAGTCCTGAAGCCATGGAAAAACTTTTCAACTCAGCCATTGGAGACTCGATAGAAGCACGTGTTACCTCTGGTCACATCGTGGCTCGGCTAATAGAAGTCGTCCCGCCAGATAATATAACACTCGCAGAAAACCGAGATATTGTTACAGATGCTGTAAAATCATCAATAGCAAGTGATCTTATCACAAGCTTCACAAACTCTCTGACTAGTGGTTATAACGTAACGCTTAATAGTGAAATCATTGAACAGATTATTCCACAATAAGGTGTGACCGGCGGGGCATGATTCTATGGATATTTTTCCCGCATTCTTAGATTTCACTGCAACCTACAATAGCGGTGAGCCTCAAGTCGTCTGGACCGAGCTTGCCGCTGACTTAGAAACGCCCGTCTCAGCCGCCCTCAAACTAAGCCCAGAATCAAAATATGTCTCCCTGCTAGAGTCAGTTGAGGGCGGCGTTACACGTGGTCGCTACTCATTCATATCTCTCAGACCTGACATAGTTTGGCGGTGCAACAGTAAACTCGCTGAGATCAGCCGCGATTCGACCGCTAATCATAAATCTTACGTCGATACCGGATTACAGCCCTTGGATTCATTGAGGGCGTTGGTTGACGAGTCTCGCATTGAATTACCTGCAAACCTTCCCCCAATGGCCGCAGGTCTTATCGGATATATGGGTTATGACACTGTGCGACTTGTTGAGGAAATACCAGATAACAACCCCGACACTATTGGTATCCCTGAGGGTTTGTTTATGCGTCCTACAATCATGGCCATATTTGACGATGTAGCGGATACAATTACTATAGTTACACCGGCACGTCCTCATCCGAAAACAACCTCAGACCAGGCATACAAAGACGCTAAGTCTCGTCTACTTTACGTGATTAAGGCACTCAACCAACCCTTAGCTCAACATGTCTTCGCTGACACAGATAAACCATACACAAATCTTGAAGCCGTCTCCAATGTTGGGAGAGCGGGCTACCACCGCATGGTAGAAAAGGCAAAAGAGTACATTCTAGCGGGGGATATCTTCCAGGTTGTGCCATCACAACGTCTAAGACTTCCCTTTCAGCATTCACCGTTCTCCTTATATCGCTCATTACGCCGGCTCAATCCTTCTCCCTTTCTCTTTTATTTAAATTTTGAGGGCTTCTCAATTGTCGGCTCAAGCCCAGAGATTCTCGTTCGTGTGCGCGACGGAAAAGTTACAATTCGGCCAATTGCAGGCACACGACCAAGGGGACAGAATAAGAACGAGGACGATCAATATGCTACTGAGCTACTAACAGACCCAAAAGAAATATCAGAACATCTCATGTTGCTTGATCTGGGTCGCAACGACGTTGGCCGCGTGACACAAACAGGAACAGTAGAAGTAACCGAAGAGATGCTTATTGAGCACTATAGCCACGTAATGCATATCGTCTCAAACGTGCAGGGTAACATAAAAAATGACTGTGATGCTATGGATGCACTAATGGCCGGTTTTCCTGCTGGAACTGTTTCCGGTGCACCAAAAGTTCGTGCTATGGAAATTATTGATGAGCTAGAACCTGAAAGGCGTAGCTTCTATGCAGGCGCTATAGGTTATCTTGCGGCAAATGGTGATCTAGATACCTGTATTGCATTGCGTACAGCACTTGTGAAGGATGGTGAACTCATCGTGCAAGCTGGTGGCGGTGTAGTTGCAGAATCTGATCCAGAAGCGGAATTCCAAGAAAGCGAAAATAAGGCGAAAGCAATCCTAGAAGCGGCATACCAGGCTGGGCGCTACAGCAGCAGCGATTAGGCTTTTTTACTCAAATAGACAAAAAATAGCTACTTTGGCTGAAACCGCGTCAAATCCAACCCGCTAATTAGTTTGCTAACAGAAGAGTTTTTCATACAAGCTAGGGGCAACGATCACTGCGATATTATATATTTTCTTAATGTACTTACGACGCTTTACAGAAAGTATATACAGCTGAGCGATGGAGAACTCTGGATCAGCGGTTTACGCGACGAACCACTTCGGTGATGGGCACTAGATTAATGCCCTTATCTTTTAAGGAAGGTAACCAATCACTCAAAGCTAGAATGGTATTATCTCTTGGGTGCCCGATTGCAACCGCCTGTCCTGTGGTGCGTGCTATAGTTTCAATCTTTCTAAGCTGTTCATCGATCGCCGTTCTAGCGTTGATGTTATCAATAAATACATCGCGGCCAACGTAGGGCAGACCGAAAGTAGCAGCTGTTATTTCTCCCACAGTACCTGCATCAGTCCGTGAATCCAGCCATAACAGACCTCTTTTGCAAAGCTCTCCAATCACTACATTCATAGCTTCTTGGTTGCCTGTTAATTTACTGCCCATATGATTATTTATTCCTACATAACCGGACCAGTTTTCCAAATATGCGTCCAGACGCTGTTTGATTTCTCTTGGATCTGCGCTGATTGTAAGCGCTCCTGGTCCAGGGTCCGCACTTCCCAGTGGTTCCATTGGGATGTGAGCCAGCACTTCATGCCCTGCCTCTCTAGCATCTACAGATTGATCCAGAAGATCATCTGCGTAGGTCAAGAAAGATAAGGTTAATGGCGCTGGCAATGCGGAAATTCTGCTTCCCCGGCTTCTGTCTAGGCCCATGTCATCAATAACGATTGCTACTGCAGGCATATTATCTGGCGCTGCGCTTGCAACAGCATTCCACTCCATCTGTACAAAGGGAGGTAAACAGGCTGGGGCTTCTTGATCAGGCAAAGAATCCGAAAATAATGATTTCTGTTTCCTTATACTAGCTGCGACAAGTGGTTTGGTTGGCAATGACTCTTCAGCAGCCTCTATCGGCGTCGAGCTTTTTATTTCTGGCTCCATTTGAACAACCACATCGACTACTACGCCGATGGTAACACCTAAAAGCACAAGAATAATGGCAATTACTATTATGGCAGCTTGGCGCCGAACACCTCCAGTCTCAGGAATCTTTTCCAGTGCACCATCGGGCAACTCTGCGCGCCTATACTTACTGGATTTCCGATCCATAGTTGGTAATTTACCTTACTAGTATTACAGAAAATCCTTTTGCAGAAGTATCTTCTTGCCCCCTTTTCTGCAGTTTTTCTAGCTTATTCTGTCACTCCGTAATAACTTAACACAATTCAAACTGACATTTTCCCCTAAAGTACTTTAGTATGCCTAAATTTTTTGCGATCGATTTCTTCCTGTAAAGCTCTAAACTCTGTGTTCTAAGATTAGAAACACCTACTTTCAATATTACCGAGCTTCATGATAGCGAGAGGATACAGCCATGTCTGATTATAGATTGATTCCACTAAATCCTGATGGCTCGCCTTACACCCCTCGAGAAGGGAGGGAAGGCCAATCTTTTGTATCCAATGGAAGGAAGTGGGGTAGTACTACTGAGGGCACTGGCGGCGGACAGGTCACATGGAGTTTTGCTACTACAAATTTGGGTATTGAGCCAGATGCGGTTACCTACGATTCAAAGTTTCCTTCCTTTTTCAGGGATGATGTACGCCGAGCATTCGATACCTGGGAAGATAATGCGAACATTGATTTTGTTGAGGTTGCAGATTCAAGTGACGTCGATATACGCGTTGGTATGGGTGCAGTAGATGGTACCGGCGGTGATGACGGTAATATCCTGGGGGTCGCGTATCAACGCTTTTTTGTCAATAATGGCGATGGATACGATACACTATCTATAGTTCACATCATCATGGATTTTGTTGACTTCTCTGATAGACAAGACCAGGGAAGGTTTTACTCCACTGTCGTGCATGAGATTGGCCACGCTATCGGGCTAGGCCATGAGGATGACGTTCCGGCAGTTATGGGCACGTTCTCTAATCCGAACATCAATAACGTAACTGCCGATGACATTCTCGGTGCCCAGACGATTTATGGCACGGGTGGGGCCAATCCCGCCACACCGATCACCGATGATGTATCCCCAGACTCAACAGCAACAAATGGAACACTAACAGCTGGGGTTGCGGCCAATGGTGAGATCGAAATGTGGAGTGACCAGGACTGGTACGCAATAACCCTCACCGCAGACCGTGAATATCAATTTGATCTCGAGGGCATTACCCTATCAGATACTTTTTTAACCCTACGTGACAGCGACGGTACAACTATCACCACAAATGATGACGGCGGTTCAGGTCTAAATTCTCGTATTACCTACACGCCGACGACTTCAGGAACGTTTTATATCATTGCCTCAGGGTTTGCTGACAACATTGGTACATACACAATCTCAGCTCAAGATATAAGTAGTACAGAGGAAGCGATCATTCCTGGAATTACGGTCTCTGAAGGTACAACAGACGCGCTAGCCACCACAGCAACCACAAGCGAAATCATTTCAGGAGACTCCTTCGAAGGAGAACTAAGCTCGGGCGGAGATAAGGATTGGATTAAAATTGAGCTAACTGCAGGGACAACCTACACATTCGCACTCAAAGGGTCCGGCGATGGTGCTGGCACGTTACCGGATGGTTTTCTGGTCCTACGTGACGCCAACGGTGGATTTGTAGTCCAAGATGATGATAGCGGTACTAACCTTGATGCAAGAATTGAGTATACGGCAGAAACTAGCGGAACGTATTACATAGCTGTGCGCGCATTCGGGCAATCACAAACGGGTACTTACGTTCTAGAGACATCGCCAGGAGAGCGTACTGCAAGTGACCCCGTACCAGGTGCAGAAACAGTTAACACTATCGCTGGAATCACGATCTCGGAGGGTACAACAGACACGCTCGGCACAACAGCAACCACAGACGAAATCATTTCAGGAGACTCCTTCGAAGGAGAACTCGATTCGGGCTCAGATAAGGATTGGATTAAGATTGAGCTTACAGCGGGCACAACCTACACATTCTCACTCAAAGGCTCCGGTGATGGTGCTGGTACCTTACCGGATGGTTTTATGGTCCTGCGTGACGCCGACGGTGGGTTTGTAACCCAAGATGACAATAGCGGTATCGCCGATGATGCAGAGATCGTATACACGGCAGAAACTAGCGGAACGTATTACGTAGCCGTACGCACATTCTCTGGTGATGCTGGCACTTACGTTCTTGAAACATCTCCAGGAGAGCGCACTGCAAATGACCCCGTACCAGCGCCAGAACCGGCGCCAGAGCCAGAGCCTGTTCCAGGTGAAATCATTCAAGAGGGTGATACGGATGCCGCAGGTGATACATCAACAACGGCAGAGATATCTGTCGGTGATACTTTCCAAGGTGAGCTAGATGTAACAACGGATAGAGATTTCATCCGTATCGATCTGACAGGGGGACAGACTTACACATTTGATCTAAATGGCTCTGATAGTGATGGTGGCACTCTGCAGGATCCATTCCTTGTCTTACGCGATTCTAACGGCGGTTTTATCGCGCAGGATGACAATAGCGGCACAGGGAACGATGCCCAAATCAGTTATACCCCTTCCTCCTCTGGCACCTTCTACCTATCAGTACGTACCTTTGGCGATGCAGGAACCTATGAATTGAACGCCAACGTGAGCAGTTCACAACATACCTGGGTAGACGGAGTTTGCGCGCATTGCGGCGCCAACCAGAACTCACTCGACCACGATGAAGGGAACGAAACCCAAGAACAAGCTGCAGCGCTTGACGAAGGTTATAGTATAACAGCGAACAATACTAATGCAGTGGCTAGCAACCTCGTCGATGGATCACAATTTGGAGTATAGTTAATTAGCTAACCGCTGCCATAAACTATCATAAGTCATTGGTGTCACGTACAAAGCTTGAACATCTATTATGTTTGTGCAAAGCAAAAGATATGACGCTTTTACAGTTAGAACCTACCCTACCCTCTTAATCAATTTCTCTCACAACTCTAAGGCCTAAAGTCGTCGAGCGGTATTCAGGGTTCTCCCGGCTGCGCCCTGCCGGCCGCATGAACCAGTTACGCGCGTACCAGCCACCGCCACGCACAATTAATCTCTCACAGTTATTTGGGTCATAGCGAACCGAGCCATCGGTCGGTGCACCCTTGTAGCCGATGATAAAACAATCTTCGACCCATTCCCAAATATTACCAATCATATCATACAGGCCATAAGCGTTAGGCGGAAATGAACCTACGGGAGCAGTATAGACATAGCCGTCTCTGCACTCGAAAAAGCGAGTTGGTGTATCCCGCACGCGCTTGTGCACATCAGCACGAGTTATATCTGATGCATTAGCAAATCTACACATCTCGTCCATTGTGTTGCCCCAAGTCTGTATAGTAGAGGTTCCACCGCGAGCGGCGTACTCCCACTCTGCTTCGCTAGGAACGCGATAAAGCGCACCTGTGACATCTGATAACCATCTACTGTAGCTTCGCACGTCTTCCAAATCGAGGCAGCCAACTGGGTGGTCTTCACCCTGATAAAACGTGGCATTCTGCCACGAGGCACCTTCCACTTCTCCCCAAACCTCGGTCTCTTCTGTCCAAGTGATGCAAGTGTCGGGATCTGGCCGATTAGTTGCCTCTACGAAAGCACGGTATTCGCCAATCGTCACTTCATATTTGCCGATAGCAAATGGCTTAGCCAAAGTCACGCTATGTTTCGGTTGTTCTCGCGCAGCAGCGTCAGCTCGCACCTGCCCAAGTAGGACTTCTTCTTCTGTCGAGCCCATCATAAAAGTGCCTGACGGAATGACCACCATTTCAGGGCATGATTCACATTCCTGAAAAGTCATACCTGGTCTAAACTCACCCTTAGCTTGGCCCGAATAAAAGGTCTGCATAACCGAAAAAGAAAATACAAACGATAGGATAAATAAACGCATTTTTTTCTCCTGTAGACTGGACTTTTGCTAGCAGTGTTAGCGCTGAGTGCCATAAACTTATGTAAAGGATGACCGCGCGGTGACTATGCACCTGTCAAACGCGTGCACTTACACCTCGTCATATTAAGGTTAATCTACCAAGGAACCAATGAGGTTAGTTTAAATGATTATGATTTATAAAAGATGGTTATTGGCAATAATCGGTCTCTCAGTCGCTTTTATCAGCTCCGAGGGGATCAAAGCCCAAGTTGCTGGAAGCGTTTTTAGGGATTGCGAATCATGCCCTGAAATGGTGGTCATTCCGCCCGGCACCTTTGAAATGGGTTCAACCCACGTCGAACCGATGCGTGGTGGGGAGATGCGGCCCCAGGGTCCAGTTCGTAGGGTTACAATCAAGGAAGCCTTTGCTGCTGGTAAGTATGAAGTCACCATTGGAGAATGGCGTCTCTTTGTCGAAGATACCGATCATAAAGCAACAGACTGCCGCGCATGGGGTGGTGAGGGTCAGCGTATGGGAAATTCATGGCTGGATCCAGACTTTGGACGGCCCGTCTTAGATGACGAACCAATGATGTGCCTATACTGGACCGAAACACAGGAATACGTCGCCTGGCTAAGTAGCAAGACAGGCGAAAAGTACCGCCTTCTCACAGAGGCTGAATGGGAATGGGCAGCTAAAGGTGGAACAAAAACAGAATGGTTCTGGGGTGATGACGATTCTAAGATTTGTGAATATGGTAACGTTTTCGACAAAGCAGCAGCAAATAGACCGGAACTCATTGTTGGAAGCGGGACAAGCATGTCCATGGTAGCGCAATGCAATGACGGTTATGTATTGGCAGCGCCTGTGGGCCAATACAAGTCCAATCCTTTTGGGCTATACGATATCGTAGGTAATGTCTGGGAGTGGACGCAGGATTGCTCTCCCAAATTTTACCAAGAGGTACCTGCTGACGGTAGTGCTTACGAAGTCAATGGATCATGTGAAAAACGTGCTATCCGTGGCGGTTCTTGGCGAAGTAGGGTAAGCCGTCATAAACACTTCTTCCGCGGTCGTGATCCTGAATTAACGTCCTATCACTTATTTGGATTTCGCCTTGCTAGAGATGTAAATTAATCCCATGGCACGCAATCCCGTCCATAGCATGTTGTCTAAGCCGTCTCATGACGAAAGGGTCATGCAGCAATTTGTCTACAATCTAAAGCAGCATATTAGAAATAATATTCAGCCTGGCAATCGCGCGATATATGAGACCTGTGCAAAACCGGCCTTTACAAAAGAATGCGGCGAAGTCCCTAGCAAGTCGGAACAGATTGCCAGAATAATGAAAAAACAGCCCCAGTATCAATTATTTTCAGCCATAAAGCGTTCGGCACAGGAGCTTATGTGGGAATCCTTAGTGGAACCGATATATCGCAATCAAGGCCGCCTTAGCGAGTCTTATAGACGGACCTGTAATCACATCGGTAAAAAGGGCTCTGTTTCTTTACAGTTGGACTTTAAAATACCCCGCGGTATTGCAACTGTAGATATCCACCTACAACCTGGTGGATTTGCTGCTGATTATGGAGAAGATGATGTCTTAGCTGGAGCCTTGCACGAAGCCGGTACTAATCTGTACTCAATGTCTGGAGGTATCGGCACGAGCGAAAGTAAGGCTGAAGTAGTAATGCGATTTATGGCGCAGAATTACCCCAAGTTTACGCCGACGCGAATTCTTGATTTTGGGTGCTCATCGGGCCCCTCATCTACGCCCTGGGCCTTAGCCTATCCAGATGCTGAGGTGCATGCCATCGATGTAGGAGCAGCTATGTTGCGTTATGGTCATGCGCGCGCTGAGGCATTAGGTGCAAGAGTGCACTTCCACCAAATGGATGCAGCTAATACTGCCTTTAAAGATGAATCTTTTGATCTTGTCGTCTCTCATAATGGCATGCATGAAATGTCACAGAAAACCACCGAGGGAATGTTCCGTGAAAGTTACCGTCTCTTAAAGCCAGGTGGCATTACAATTCATCAGGATATTCCCCTGCGCTTTAGCGAACTTGATGCATTTGCACAGTTCGATAATAGTTGGGACCGCGATAACAATGGTGAACTCTATTGGGTTATCTATGCCAACAACGATCCAATGAAAATGCTTCTTGATGCCGGGTTCCCAGAAAATAGCATATGGACTGGAAAGTTCGCACAACTAGACCAAACTATACGCTGGTTCATTAGTACTGCTCAGAAAATTATCTAAGGGTCCGGCAAACACAGTCTTAAAAAGATCACAATGTAGATTTCTCATTGCGATGAAACTATTTCATTTTGCGTAGGAGATTAATAGTTGTCGAGATCAAAACTAGAGCTATAGTTTATTCATGAAAGCACTTCGAAAACTCTACGACTTTGTCGTCATTGGTCTGGCTGCGGTTTCAGGAATTATTCTGATGCTAATGTTTGTTCTGATAATCGCAGACGTTTCTCTGCGAAATCTTGGATTTCAGCCTCTGCGCGCCACAGTTGCTATTACGGAATACGCATTGCTCTACTTTACCATGTTCGCAGCACCCTACCTAGTGCGCACTCGCGGACATGTGGTCGTGCGTATCATCTATGATCGCCTCGATAACACAGCGAAAATTTTTCTGGAAAACGTAATATACATCCTTTGCGCTGGAGCCGCTCTATTGATTGCCTACGTGTCTGGTAACTTAGTTATAGAAAGTTTGATTTTGGGAGATACTGAACCGCGCTCGATTGATCTGCCGCGCTGGATTTTATTCACACCTCTGCTGATAGGATTCTTTTTCGTCGGCTGCGAATTTTTGCGATTCCTTTTCACTAAAGAATCTTTCTATGATCCTCCCGATGACACTGCCCACACGCAAGAGCGATACTAATCATGTTCTTCGATCCATTGTCCGTTGGCATCTTTATATTTGTATTAGTTCTAGTGCTGATGGTGTTTGGCGTACCTGTCGCCTTCGGATTTCTCTTAAGCAACTTCGTCGGCGCATTCCTGCTTATGGGCGGAACAGCAGGCGGTTATGTTGGAATAGTCCAACTTGTTGATAATTCCACAAACCTAATCACCTCTTTTCGCCTTGTCGCCATTCCCATGTTCGTCCTTATGGGCGCTTTACTTTTCCATTCTGGGCTAGCCAACCGGGTCTTTGATTCTTTGGATTCCTTGTTCGGTCGCTTACCAGGTCGGCTGTCTTACGTGACAGTTGTAGGCGGCACTACATTCTCCACACTAACTGGCTCGACCATGGCAAATACCGCGATGCTTGGCTCTCTTATGGTGCCAGAGATGCAGAAGCGCGGCTATTCGAAGAGTCTATCTATCGGACCTATTATCGGTACCGGCGGTCTAGCTATGATTATTCCACCATCGAACCTAGCCGTTCTTCTTGGTTCACTTGCACGTGTAGATATTGCTGCATTACTAATCGCCGGTCTCCTTCCGGGGCTTGTCCTCGCTATTTTGTATTGTGGCGCAATAGCAGTGCAGGTGTGGCGAGATCCTAATGCTGCTCCAGCCTACGAGATGGAGCTCGCTCCGCTCAGCCACCGGCTCGCCCAATTCGTACTCAATGTCTTCCCCATGGCATTAGTTATTTTCTCTGTAGTTGGTTTCATCGTACTCGGCATTACCACGCCCTCAGAAGCTGCAGCCTTTGGGGTGCTAGCAGTACTCATCCTCGCAGCACTTTTTAAGTGTCTATCCTGGAGAGCAATCAGTAAGTCTCTAGAAACTGCTGTCTCAGTAACCGGTATGGTTTTCCTGCTAATTTTTGCTTCTGCTGCCTTCTCTCAACTACTTGCTTTTTCTGGTGCCAGCGCGCAGATCGTCGGAGTTGTTTCCGATTGGGATGCGTCACCAATTACCATACTGCTGCTGATGTTTGCCGTTCTGTTGGTACTCGGAATGTTTATGGATCAACTTTCAATTCTGCTCATTACCATTCCGTTCTTTTTCCCTCTCGCCAATTCCTTGGGCTTTGATCCGGTCTGGTTTGGCATAGTTGTTCTACTGGCTATGGAAATGAGCCTAACTACACCACCCTTCGGCCTGCTCCTATTTCTGATAACAGGTGTAGCGCCTAAAGGAACGACCCTTAAGCACGTCATTAATGCTGCTTTACCCTTCCTCGGCTGCGATTTAATTTTGTTAATATTGCTGATTCTCTTTCCAACAATCGCACTTTGGCTACCAAGCCTGATAGGCTAGTCAGCATTACAACTGCGCATAAGACAGCTTAAGAATGGCTTAGTTAACCGTGGCATCTGTATCGCGAACCAGCGCACTTAGTAACGCTCACTGATAGCCTGATAAACCCCAGAGGCATGCCACTAAGGTTTTCAAGGGCAGTTTTAGACCTAATTTTGAGACGCCTGGGTTTAGATACAGTGTGAATAGCTAAGAAATACAAGGGTTCCGAACAATAGTCATACGCCGTCCAGTCAGCGAGAGCGGTGGATTTGACCTCCCAGCTCCTGTCCCATATGTGGCAGACTGCGATCTAGGATGACAGAAGTGTATCTGTATCCTTGAGTGTAGGGGGAGCAACATGTCGTCGCCAAAACAGAAAACTAATGCCACAGTTGGTCGCAGAAATTTTATCAAGAATGCCGCCTTAGCCGGAGCCGCAACAACTCTGCCTAAAGCCGGTCAGACAAAGGAGAAAGAAGCATCTCCAGAAGGTATTACTGTAAGAGGTGCTCAACCACCTACCACTGAACAGATGCATTTAGAAGCATCAGCACCCCTGGATCAACCGGATCAGCTGGCAAACGCCTCTTCCAGGAACCTCACAGTCACTCCTAGTCCGGAGGATACGCCCTCCTTCGGATCAGATTTCATGATCGACGTTATGAAGTCCGTCGGTCTCGAATACGTCTTCTCTAATCCAGGTTCTAGTTTCCTTGGGCTACATGAGTCGATTGTCACCTATGGTGGCAATCAAAAACCAGAATTTATTACATGTATGCACGAAGAGTCTGCTGCGGCCATGGCTAATGGTTACTATAAAGCTGCCCTAAAGCCGGCCGCAATCATGTGTCACGGCACGGTGGGCCTGCAACACGCAGCTATGAACCTTTACAATGCATGGTGTGATCGAGTCCCTCTTCTCGCTATTCTAGGTAATACCCTTGATGCTTCTGATCGTATGGGAGCAACTACATGGCGTCACTCGGCCCAAGATCCCGCCGCGATGGTGCGTGACTTCACCAAGTGGGATGACCAACCTATGTCGCTACAAGCCTTTGCAGATTCCTTCGTGCGCGGGTGGAAATTCTCCAACACTCCACCGATGGAACCCATCGCCTTAACCGTAGATAGCACACTCCAAGAAATGGAAGTAGAGGACCGTGAGAGCCTTACAATTCCGCGCTATACGCCGTCTGAACCACCCCAAGGGGAGCGAGGGGCCCTTCGTAAAACAGCAAAATTTCTCGTAGAGGCAGAGAGTCCACTGATAATTGCCGATCGTATAGCCCGCACCCCAAATGGCATGACTCTACTGGTAGAGTTAGCTGAATTAATCAATGCGCCAGTTATTGATATTGCTAACCGCCAGAACATGCCAACAGCCCATTACCTCAATCAGACCCGTAATCGCAGCCGTCTCATCCCACGCGCTGACATGATCCTTGGTCTTGAGGTCACAGATTTTTGGGGTCAAGTCAACTTTATCAACCGCGGTAATATGACTGCTACCCGCAGCGCGCGCGAAGATGCAAAGCTTGTAACCATCAGCGTCAATGATCTCTACATGAAATCCAATTACCAGGATTTCCAGCGTTACGCCGCTGTAGATATCTCTGTATCGGGCGATGCCGAGGCTTCTCTTCCGGCACTCATTGAAGAGGTAAAAGCCGCCCTCACCCGCTCTCGCCGACGTGCTATCAGTGAACGTGAGGAAGGCCTACGTAAATCCCACGCTGCTGCCTATGAAGAATCGCGCCTGTTAGCAGCCCGCGGCTGGAACTCGAGCCCCATCAGCACTGGGCGTATGTGCATGGAACTCTATGACAAGATTAAAAGCGAAGACTGGGCACTGGTGTCTGTCGGTGCATCAGAACGTTTCATGAGCTCATGGCCACACCGGCTTTGGAACTTCGACGAGCATTACCGCTACCTGGGTATCGGCGCTGGTGGCGGTGTCGGCTATGGACTTCCCGCTGCAGTAGGCGCAGCACTAGCTAACAAGAAGCTCGGTCGTTTTTCAGTCAATCTTCAATGTGACGGTGACTTTATGTACGCTAACGGAGCATTGTGGACCGCTGCCCATCATCGCATCCCGCTGCTCACAGTGATGCACAATAATCGCGCTTACGCGCAGGAAACGATGCTGGTCCAGGGCACTGCTAATAATCGAAAACGTGGCGTTGATAAGTCGCACATAGGCACAGTCATTCAAGATCCTAATATTGACTACGCAAAATTAGCCGACGGTATGGGGGTCTGGTCAGCCGGTCCGATCGAAGATCCCGATGAACTCGGCCCCGCCATTGCTGCAGCCGTGGAAGTTGTAAAGTCAGGCTATCCGGCTTTAGTCGACGTCGTCACGCAGATGCGTTAAGGAAAAATATCATGAAAAACAAATTATTCGTAAGTGTATTTGCATCCTGTATTTTGACTCTAGGGCTCGCCGAAGCCCAGGAACCCTCAGCAGAACGAGGTCAGAAGACCTACATGCGTGTCGGCTGTTATCAGTGCCACGGCAGTGATGGGCAAGGAAATGACGCTGGAACTGCACTCACACCCGACCCTTTGCCACCAGAAGCCATTGCTAACTTTATCCGTTATAGCCCCGGCCGTATGCCAGCGTATCCTGAAGAAGTCGTTTCTGATGCAGAAATTGCTGATATGGTTGCTTTTCTGGAGTCCGTACCGCCACCTCCAGAAGCTGACGACATTGACATTCTAAAAAATCTAAGACCAGGGAGTTAAACAGGAATTCCTCCATTTAAAAGAATTTCCCGCTTGCGCCACTGCTATTCTAGCGTTCCCGACTCTGGTACTATCTATGTATTTAGTGATAAGCGCCTGAGATAGGGAAGCCTGAAACTATGAACTAAAGATTGCCGTCAGTTTCGTCGTACAAGCTGCTGCGTCTGTTCAGGCCTACACCATCAAACCCTGGATTAAAGAGTGGCCGCAAGCGCGCTACCGAGTCAGGTGTCCGCACCGCCATCCTTCTCCAGACAGCGTCGATAGCCATCTGTTTGTAATCCTCAGCTACACCCTCTGATAGATCCACATAGGACATACCGTCATTAGCTAGACTAATTTTCTCTCTACGAGCAATTTCGAAAAAGCGTTCGCGGGATTCTCGCTCATATGTCATGGATTCTACTAGTAGGAATGCCTGTACGTCAGGCGGCAACGATCGCCAGCGGTCTAAATTGATTTGCATGGTCATGACCGCATTAAGTACACCAGGTTCCAGCCTATACTTCACAAACTCCTGGAACCCCTCATTGTACATGGACACACCAGTCCATGCCATAGCGTCTACCGTACCCCTCTCCAGGGCCGTGTATATCTCTGATGAAGTGATGTCCACCGGCGTTGCACCGAGTGCCTTCAAAAAAGGTCTATAAGTCGGTGATGTGCGGATTCGAAAGCCTCGCAAGTCAGGTAGGCCATCTCTCCTGTATTTAGGCAGTGTGCGCAAGAATATATGTAATCTATATCCAGTCTGATGCCAGCCGAGAAAGAATGAATTCAGTTTCGTAGCCCAGATCTCTTGAATAGCTTCATAAGCGCCGTTATCACGGGCTTCAAAGGGTGTAACGGTTGCCCCCAAGAACGCATCACCTTCCGGTGCCACACCAATCAGATAGGTGGATGCGGCAAACGACAAATCAATTACGCCACGGCGTAACGCGTACACCTGCTGGCGCTGAGGAATGACTTCGTGGCCACCAACGTAGCGTATACGTATAAGGCCGCGACCCCTTTCATTCACATCATGAATAAATACTTGAAGATCTTTGGCAAATTCAAGATTAGCTGAAAAGGACGAAATCGCAGTGATCTCGATTTCTTCAGCATCAGCCGCTGGTATAAATAAAAGGAGATAGCTACACACCAATCCAATCAGTGTGCGGACTAACATTAGTAATAAGCGCCGTATGTTGTCATCTTATCCTTATCAGGATAGAGCACACCAAGGCCAGCCGGACCACCCTTAGTCCTCGCAACCATTCGCGGCGCATACCACACAGCGCCCTCTCTGGTAATCGCTACTTTTGGAAAGTCGGTACGTTGCGGACTTGGATAGAACGTGAAATCTTCCGTTTCTTGATTGAATCTAATCAAGACCCCTTCTTGCGCCCCATCACTTATCCATACATTACCCCGAGGATCCGGCCACACATCGTAGGGTTCAGAGATCGCCGTCGGGATCTTGATTTCCCTCTGTTCACCGCTCGAAGGGTCAAGTCTTACCAAAATACCGCGCGAGAAAAGTCCGTACCAGACGATTCCATTACCGTCCTGCCCAAGACGTCGTACCGCACAAGGTTCGCTCTTTGCCTTGTACTGGGTGAAAGTCTCCGTTTCTGGATCAAACATTGCCACACCGCAATCATGAAACTTGGCATACCAAATTTTATCATCGGGACTTACAAAAATACCATATGGTCGGTCCCGCCCCACTGGGGATTCCCATATTGTAATTTTGTCCGTTGCGCGATCCCACTTACCAATGCTGTTACCTGTAAGCATTGTGAACCAGACGTTTTCTTCTGAATCTAGAACTGGCGTATGACCATGCATATTGGGCGAATTAGTTTTGTATTCACGTATCTCTCCAGTCTTAGGTTTGAGTCGCGCAAGATGCACATCGCGTCCAGCCCACCAGACATCACCTTCGCTATCGATCACCACCCCATGGGGAGATCCCTTTGGATTAGGGTTATCATAATCTACATATTCGCCAGTCCAGGGATTTAAACGAGTCATACCGCTGGGTACTCCGCGCTCAGTCACCCACACGTTACCTTCATTGTCAAAATGGGGTTCCTGAGTCCACCGATTTGGCCGTTTCTCAGTATTTGCAAATTGGTATTCGACGTACATCGCCTTACCTAATTCACCCTCGTCTAATAATGCAGGTGCTGGCATGCTTACGGCACGCGGCGGTTTGTCTTCGCCAAAGTTCTCTGAAAGATAATCGAGCACCAATTCTCGCTTGCCACCTGCGAGTGCCTCTGGAGGCATCATAGATGCTGCGCCTTCTCTGCCCCAAGCCGATACATTAGTCATGAAATCAATATGTGCTTCCCAACCTTCCCGAAAAGTAGGCTGTCGGGGAATGAAATTTACGCCATGGCAAACAATACACCACTCCTCAAGAATATCTCGGCCTGGTCCTGGCGGAAAAATTTCCTCATAGCTAGAAACTATTAGGGGTTCGTCATGTAGTGTTTCCAAAGTACGTGAGCCGGTATAGGCCACCGCCTTTTCCGTAGCCTGCATTACAATATCTGCCGTCACTGTTTCTCCAGCTACTATCGTAATCATCTTAGAATTAGATCTGAATCCATCTTTACGTACAGTGACTGCATATGGGCCGGGCATAAGGTTGGGTGCCCGATAAGTCCCATCCTGGGTATAAACCATAAATAAAACTGGGCGTTCCTGATGCTGAGCGTAAACTTTAGCAGCAATAAACGGTCCATCAGATGTAACAGTCCCGGAAAGTGTTCCCGCGCCAGAAATCTCTGCGCGTACCGGTGACCCAATAGATAAACATACGACCAGAAAAACTAAGATACGTATCAAGAGAAGCTCTCCAATTTACTATACATCTATAATAGATTAAGCCGACTTTGCATGGGTTGGGAGCCTAATATTAGCCGTGCTCGTCCAGCGTTCTAATTTACAGGATTGCTTCAGGACTTGATCACAGCATAAATTTTTCCCTCACCGCTAGCTAATTCAACCGATAGCAAGTGAGCCTAAATAATAGATACGGACAACAATCTCTAAGATAAATTAAATTACCGGAAATTCGGGATTCAGTTCATCAATGCAAAAAGAACTGTTATGGGTGTCAATACTTAGAAATCCTTTGCCACGTGATAGATTCTGCCAACACTATTGCCGTCACTATCAAGTGCCTCAACTGTCAGCCGCGCGACCTCGGCGCGGTTCACACGATCAAATGGTCCGGTCGGGTTCTCTGTCAAATGAAAGTCACTTGTAGCCGGGCCATCATCTAAACCGCCAGGGCGCACTATCGTATAGGACAGTCCACTACCAGCAAGATAATCCTCTGCAATCTTCTTACTAATCAGACTAGGCTCCAGAATCTTATATACCTGATCCGGAACGGCTTCCTTACTTGAACCTACTCCAATAGCACTGACCATGACGAAACGAGACACGTTATTTCGTCTTGAAGCATCTACTACGTTTGCAGTCCCCACACTATCGACCGTATAACCCTCACCTCGGACCGGGCCCAAGCTGGTAATTACTGCATCAAACGTGCTCCCCACAAAAGCATATTGCACACTCTCTGGCTCCAAAACATCTCCGACAGCAAAGGTAACACCAAGCGGCTCCAGCCCGTCACGACTGGACGTGGGCCGGACAAATGCTGTCACCGAATCGCCGCGCGCTACCAGAATTCGGGCTGTTTCCAACCCCACCCCGCGCGTGCCGCCGAATAACAAGATATTTGCCGCATGGGTTGCGGACGAAACCATCATACTGAGCCAAAGAGCAACAAAAGCTACATTGTAAATAGATTGCATTTATCTCCCCCAAGGATTCATTGCATCGAGAGAAAACATATCACAGTAGCTGGCTATGTTCAGCAGTCATCTGTTGTTGCACCCGATCAATCCAGAAGTTAAACAAGAAATCCAAATACTGGCTATTACACTCATACCGGCTTCATAAATTTTAAAGTCATACGGTCGGACTCACCAATAGCTATGTATTTATCTTTATCAGTTTCAGGAATACCGCGCAGAAAAGGGGGTAGACTCAACGGACCTTCTGGGTGGTCCCGAGTATCCTTTGGATTAGCGTTCACTTCCGATGAACCAAGAAAAATGAAGCCCGCTTCTTTTAGTAATTTTATTGCATAGTCTTGACGAACATACAGGTTCTTGGCAAAGGGGTCTTGACGTTTCTTTGGGTCACCACGGTGTTGCTCAACACCTAAAATACCACCTGGTTTTAGGATACGCAGAAAGGATGCAAACACCTCCTGATAATATGGTGGACGTTTGTTGCCTGAGTAGTCTGAATCCCACAACCAGTTATGTAAATTACGAATGGTAATAATCATGTCAGCACTATTATCAGGCGCATAATCGTAAAATCCATTACCGAAGTCACCAATGTGGGGCATGCCAAAGACCTCAGGGGTGCGCTCAAGTAAATCAATATAATCTTGCCGCTGCTTATTCATGTAGTCTTGCTTATTATGAGGCGGAAATATTGCTGCCATATACCGACCGTGGTCTTTGACTAGTGGAGCAATAATGCGAGAGTACCATCCGAAGAAGGGCCAAATCTCAACAACATGCATATTTTCATGGATGCCAAAAAAGCTTAGCGTCTCCAGAGGGTGCCGTTGTTCATCCCGTGCCTTTTCTTCTGGTGTTCGATGCGTGCCATGAAGAATAGCGCGAAGCCGCACCGCAGTCGTGGCTTCTGTCATAGCCTGTTACCTCCAAACCGCTAACATTCCTCGGCATATTATGCATTTCTGATTGTAATCTAGTAGCTTTATAATAATACGCTATAAAGTTTATCTTATGGGCAGATCAGACTCATCTGTTCTCGATTGTTAGGCCAAAGATGCTATAAGAGAGCGATGAAAGGGAAACGGTATGCCCAGAAAGCCAAACTATAGATTCGACCGGATGGAACGTGACCGCCAAAAAGCTGCGAAGAAGGCTGAGCGTTTAAAGGCCAAGAGAGAGCGATCTGACGAGCGCAAGGAAACTGGCGTTGAACAAGAAATATCTGATTTGGCAGGACCTACTAATCAATCTGACCCTACAACAGAAGTCATTGATTAACCCATCCAAAGGAATATTTATTTTCGCTTTTGGGTCTATCCCACCTGCTTTCAGTAATAAAATTGGGATAATACGAATAATTTAAAAAACGATTAGTAAGAGCCTACAGCCGTGTAATGTGACCATTAGTCAAAGTCAGGTTCCAGTGAAGTTTTCTTGACTATATCCCATGCACAAGGGCATCTTCCCTAGATTCTCATGAGGGTCTTCCAATGTACCTGCTGATCGATAATTACGACAGCTTCACCTTCAATCTCTGGCATTACCTTGGCGAGCTCGGTGCAAAGGTTGAGGTTTGCCGTAATGACAAGATCACGGTGGCTGATGCCCTTGCGTTAGAACCTGCGGGGATAATCATCTCACCAGGTCCTTGCGACCCACAAAAGGCTGGGGTTTGCCTTGAATTGATAAGAGCTGCCGCAGGGAAAGTACCAATGTTTGGGGTCTGCCTTGGTTTTCAATCTATCGCAGAGGCATTCGGTGGTAAGATCACGCGCGCGCCGATACCAGTACACGGTAAAGTTAGCGCTATAAGACACAAAGGACCAGAAGCGGGACACAGCATGTTTGCTGACATCCCGGAGCAATTTAATGCTACACGCTATCACTCTCTAATCGTTGAGCGCACCTCTATACCTGATACACTTGAGATAACTGCGGAAACGAAAGACGGACTTGTAATGGGACTTGCACATAAGAATTATAAGATTACTGGGGTTCAGTTCCATCCAGAGAGTATTGCCTCCCAAAATGGCCACAGAGTACTGGGAAATTTCCTCCGTACCACAGGCCTCAATGTGAGAGACGTCGAAGATAGGTCTATTAATCCAGGTCTTGCCAAAACAGTGTCAGCGTGAGGCTTGATAGGCATGACTAAAAACGATTCAATAGATAACTTGGACCAATTGATAATCAAAGCAGAAAACAGTAGCGGTCTCAGCGAAGAAGAAACGATAATAGCATTCGAAGTCATAATGTCGGGTGAGGCTAGTCAAACACAGATTGCCAATCTCCTGACCACTTTGGCACATCGAGGAGAGACAGTTGCAGAAATTACTGGTGCCACGCGCATTATGCGTGCCAAAGCATTATCCATTAGCGCCCCAAAAGGGGCGATCGATACTTGTGGTACAGGCGGCGATGCCTCTGGTACATTTAATATCTCCACAGCAGTCGCTTTTGTTGTAGCCGCATGTGATGTGCCTGTAGCTAAGCACGGGAACCGCAAAGCCTCCTCCAGATCTGGGACAGCAGACGTCTTGGAAGAGCTAGGTGTAAACCTCGATGCCACAACGACCGTTATTGAACGTGCTCTAAAGGAAACAAATCTTGGCTTCTTGTTCGCCCCGAAGCATCACAGCTCTATGAAGCATGTAGCGTCAGTGCGAGCTGAGTTGGGTATTCGCACTATTTTTAATCTGCTAGGGCCTCTATCTAACCCAGCTGGAGCCAAGCACCAACTTCTTGGCGTGTTCTCTGAGGATTGGCTCGTTCCCATGGCGAAGACCCTAAAGGCCTTAGGCTCTGAAAAAGCTTGGATCGTCCATGGTTCCGATGGTCTGGATGAACTTACCGTTACCGGTCCATCACAAGTTGCTCAACTTAGAAAAGGTGATATATCAACCTTTTCTATTTCACCTGAGGATGCAGGGCTATCCACGCACCACGCTAATACCCTCAAGGGTGGTGAGCCGAAAGATAATGCTAAGGCTCTCATGTCTCTACTCGAAGGCGCAAAGGGGGCGTACCGCGATATCGTACTTCTTAATTCGGCAGCAGCATTGATTATCGCTAGTAAAACTGACGATTTAAGAGCTGGTGTTATCCAAGCAGCTGCTGCTGTCGATAGTGGTAAGGCTAAAAATATCCTAGAGAGATTCGTGGCTATCACACGAGGAAAAAATTAATGGGTAATGTACTCGATTCCATCTGTGATGCCCGTAAAGAGTACTACGCCAAGTTGAAAGCCAAACGGCCCATTGCACTATTAGAAGCTGAAGCTAATGAAGCACCTGAAGTGCGCAGATTTGGTTTAGCTCTCAGTCATGCAGCGAAAGCGGGCTATGGACTTATCGCTGAAATCAAGAAGGCATCCCCGTCTGCGGGACTAATCCGCAAAGACTTTGATCCAGCCGCACTCGCTAGAGCATATGCGGCTGGAGGTGCTTGCTGCTTATCCGTTCTTACCGAGGAAGCAAACTTTCAGGGTTCTGCAGATTATCTTAAGATCGCACGGGATGCCTGTGAACTACCAGTACTGCGCAAAGATTTCATGGTTGACCCTTACCAGGTTTTAGAAGCACGGGCTATCGGTGCAGACTGTATTCTTGTTATTATGGCTGCGGTCTCTGACGCTCAAGCGCTAGAACTTGAGTGGTGTGCATTAGACTACGAAATGGATGTTATCATAGAAGTCCACGATGAAGCTGAACTAGACCGTGCTTTCGCACTAAGGTCACCACTCATTGGCGTTAATAATCGCAATCTAAAGACCCTCAAGGTTGATCTTAACACAACCGCTCGATTGGCAGCTCGCATATCTCCTGACCGGGTTCTTATTGCTGAAAGCGGTCTCAAAGATCCCGCGGACCTGTCCCGCCTGGCAAAATTGGGGGCACGTCGATTCTTGGTTGGTGAGTCTTTGATGCGCCAAGAAAATGTAGAGGCCGCAACAAAGACTTTACTAGCCAAGCCCCTGCCAGCTAGGGAGGTAGCCTAGATATGTCTAAGGAGCTCAGTCACATCGATCTCGATGGCAATGCAGTCATGGTTGATGTTTCAAACAAAGAAATGACCAAACGAGAGGCGACCGCTGTTGGAACCGTTCTAATGCAAGCAGAAACTCTCAAAACTGTCATCGATTATGGTGTCAAAAAGGGTGACGTACTGACTATTGCACAACTAGCTGGGATCATGGGGGCTAAGCGTACGGCTGACCTTATTCCTCTGTGTCATCCACTTACCCTTTCTTCAGTTAAAGTGGACCTAGAATGTAAGCCAGAGGACAACGCTATTGATATCACCGCTACAGCCAAGATCACACACCAGACTGGGGTAGAGATGGAAGCACTGACCGCTGTTTCCGTAGCAGCTTTAACTATCTACGACATGTGCAAAGCCATAGACAAAAGTATACGGATAACCAATGTCCGCCTAATCAGGAAAAAGGGTGGTAGATCCGGTACATACGAGTCTTCTTAATGCATACAGTTGAACAAGCTCAAGCTCTTGTGCGGCAGAGTATTTTGCCTGTTGGTAGTGAAACCATTGCCCTCGCCAATAGCCTCGGACGGGTGCTTTCGGAAAGCCCCAGAGCCAGAATCGCAAATCCGCCCAATAACGTTTCTGCTATGGATGGCTATGCAGTCCGCGCCGTTGATGTCCCTGAGCTTCCGGGATCTTTAACAATAGTGGGTGAGTCGGCAGCTGGGCATTCCTATGATGGTGAACTAGGAGCATGTCAGGCTGTGCGTATCTTCACAGGTGCCCAGGTACCTATAGGGGCAGACACAATTGTTATTCAGGAAGATACAGACCGGACAGGACAAATACTAACAATAAAGGAAATCAAACCGGGCCGGCATATCAGACTCAAGGGGCAAGACTTTTCAGAAGGTGACGACCTTCTGTTTTCTCCGGTTCGTTTATCTTCCCGGCACATCGGGTTACTTGCAGCAGCCAATCACCCTTCGCTTCAAGTTCACCGAAAGCCACGGGTTGCAATTCTCTCAACAGGTGACGAAATTGTACTGCCAGGCGAACCACGCGGACCTGATCAGATCGTCAGTTCTAATGGCCCGGCACTCTCTGCGTTTGTTGAGTCACGTGGGGGAATTCCTGTGCACATGGGCGTGGCTAAAGACGAACAGGCTGCACTGACTACTATGGCTATAGCCGCTAAGGACTGTGACCTTGTGCTAACGTCTGGCGGCGTCTCGGTAGGTGATAAGGATTTAGTTCGCGCCGCGTTCAGCGAAGCAGGACTTAAAGTAGCTTTTCATAAGATTGCAATGCGTCCTGGCAAACCGCTCTTATTCGGGCATTTGGATGAAACGCCAGTATTGGGATTACCCGGGAACCCGGTCTCAACGATGGTCTGTGCGTATTTATTTGCTGGAATTGCTCTTGATTGTCTGCAAGGTCTCCCTGGCAATCCGCCAGAACCTATCGCAGCCATCTTAAGCGAAGACATTAATAAGAATGGGAGCCGTCAGGATTACATGCGAGCAGTTTTGAGTAGAAATGCTGATGGCAGCTTTTCCACCGCCCCCATCTCAAAGCAGGATTCCAGTATGATTGGTGCTTTCGCTCGGTCCGCAGCCCTAATCGTAAGACCAATCGGCGCTGGGCCGGCCAAGAAGGGAGAGGTTGTTCCGGTGCTTCCCCTGGACAGTCTCTTATAATTACCATAGCAAACTATACCTTTGCAGATTTCAACCGCCCATACTTTGCATCTAACGGTATGCAGTTGGACCAAACTCCTTGGGGCTTGACCGCAATATAGAACTAAAGTAGAACATTTATGTTTATGCTTTGTTCCGCGTGATGGGGGCCACAATGCTGACTAAGAAACAACACCAGCTTCTAATATTCGTACACGACCGAATACAGAGTAGCGGTGTAGCGCCCTCCTTTGATGAAATGAAAGCAGCTCTTAATCTGAAATCTAAGTCAGGAATACACCGGCTAATTACAGCTCTTGAAGAGCGAGGTTTTCTGCGCCGCTTACATCACCGTGCGAGAGCATTAGAAGTTATAAAACTGCCAGAGAATGCGGTCACAGGAGACCCTTCTGATGCGGTTGACAATGTAATTTCGGGTAAGTTTCGGGTTCCTAAGGCTCTATCGACCACTGCCCAAGGCAGCACGGTAGCAAATGACGCGAATCAATCTATACAGCTCCCACTCTATGGTAAGATTGCTGCTGGTATTCCAGTTGAGGCACTCAGTGATCCCTCTTCACATCTGGATGTACCACCCTCCCTCCTTGGAAGTGGTGACCATTATGCGCTGACCATTGAAGGAGACTCCATGATCGATGCGGGAATTTTTGACGGGGATACAGTAATCATTCAGCATGCTAACCGCGCAGATAATGGTGATATCGTTGTGGCCCTTGTTGATGATGAGGAGGCAACTCTAAAAAGGCTAAGAAGAAAGGGAGAATCAATTGCACTTGAATCTGCTAATTCAGATTATGAAACGCGCATATTTGGTCCTGAACGAGTCAAGGTCCAAGGTAAATTGATTGGTTTACTTAGGCAGTATTAAAGAGTTCAAAGTATCTGGAATAAAAACAATTTATTTCAGCTATTTTTTCGAGGAAGCTTGCCCTTCCCTCAAATTTATTTTCTTACACAACCGATGTCGCAGTGAAGAAACGACAAGAATATTCCAAAGAAGTTATCGCCTGCCTGCAATAGGCCTCTGCGCCTAATTAAAACATATGGCTTAAGTAGCCCAAGATTATCTTTTCCAAGTAAGACAAAAACTGAATCCTTGTCAGGACGGTATTTTTTGTTCGGTAGCCGCGTAGGTGCCGATAAAGAATCAGTTTATGCATAGGATCAGGAAGAGATCCAACTGCAATCGTGGTTCTTTCGTCTATTACGATTTATTCTATGACATAAATCATCACGCCCCTCTATTTTTGCTGTAGAGCGAATACAATTGCATTAGATAAAAAGACAGATCTAGCATCTTCAGGTAAGCTTTGGACCTCCCTACCCCATATTCTATCCTTATGATTGGTATTTTATCTCTACTGAAAGGGGCTCCATTTCGTTCCAGGAAACAGTATGCTAGGTGATGCTACTCAGTTTAGCTGCGATCTATATTTTTTAACACAAAAGACTGTTTTATTAATGACCATTGTTACTCGTTTCGCGCCTTCACCTACCGGTTCTCTGCATATCGGAGGTGCCCGCACAGCCTTATTTAATTGGCTTTTTGCACGCCATAATGATGGACGTTTCCTACTTCGCATTGAAGACACAGATAAAAAGCGATCTACACAAGAAGCCATCCACACCATTCATAATGTTTTGGAGTGGCTAGGACTGGATTGGGATGGGGATTCGATCTCGCAATCTACACGTAGAGATCGCCACGCAGAGGTAGTTCACCGCTTACTTGAAAATGGTAGTGCCTATTACTGCTATGCAACGCCTGACGAATTGTCATCTATGCGAGCACAGCAAAAGGCTATGGGCCACTCCCCACGCTACGATGGCCGTTGGAGAGATAGGGACTCGTCAGAAGCACCTCCAGGTATTACTCCTGTTATCCGTTTAAGAGTACCACAAGATGGCAAGACTATTCTGGATGATATGGTCCAAGGCCAGGTAATAGTAGAAAATGCACAACTTGATGATATGATTCTTCTGCGCGCTGATGGATCTCCTACCTACATGTTATCCGTCGTAGTTGACGACTATGATATGGGAGTCACTCATGTAATCCGGGGGGATGATCACCTCACCAATGCATTTCGGCAAATGCAATTGTTCAGGGCGCTGGGGTGGACCCCGCCTTTGTACGGGCATGTGCCGTTAATCCATGGACCTGACGGCAAGAAACTCTCAAAACGGCATGGTAATCTTGGAGCAGAAGCCTATCGCGATATGGGTTTCCTCCCAGAAGCAATCCGTAATTATCTCCTGCGTCTAGGATGGGGCCATGGAGACGATGAAATTATTTCTGACGAACAGGCTATCTCATGGTTTGATGGAACAGGTTTGGGTAAATCCTCTGCCCGGTTCGATTTGGATAAACTTACAGCACTTAACGCCCATTACCTAAAGTTAGCTCAGCCTAGACGGTTGATCGAATTGATAAGAGAAGATCTAGAGAGCCTAACGAAAACTCATCTTGATGATGCTGCTGTGCAGCGTTTGACTCAGGGTATGGGGGGTCTCACGGAACGCGCTAAGACATTAAATGACCTTACTCAGGGTGCCGCTATTTATGTCAGGCCCCGCCCATTAGAGATGACTGAAAAGGCACATAGAGTTCTCGAAGACGGTGGTAGACATATTCTCAATACGGCACATGGTGACCTGGCAAAAGTAAGACCCTGGACTGCAAGTACGATAGAAGAATGGGCACGCAACTATGCTGAGAATAATAACCTCAAGCTTGGAAAATTGGCACAACCTTTGCGAACGGCTATTACCGGCTCTACTGTGTCACCACCAATATTCGAAGTGATGGCGCTTTTTGGCTGGGAAGAGTCTCTCTCAAGAATCCATGATGTTCTTAAAAGCCACTAATTTACAATGGCTTAAGACATTATCATCGTTGATAGGCATTACCTTTCATAACTGACCCAATTGATCGTTTCGTGGTGACGTATTATAAGCACCGCAATAAATTCCAATAAATATTGGGAATTGGCTGTCCTTACAAGCAGCCCGCTCCAAGAAACGAAAGGACTGCACCGTGGCTGACTCCGTCAAGTTTACTGCAAACAACAAATCATACGAGTTTCCAGTCCTTACCGGCAGCTCCGGACCAGACGTTGTCGATATTCGGAAGTTTTATGCTGAAACAGGCATGTTTACCTACGATCCAGGTTTCACTTCCACAGGTAGCTGTGAGTCTGCCATCACATATATTGATGGTGATATCGGCCAGCTACTGCATCGTGGTTATGCCATCGAGGATCTGGCACAAAATTGTAACTTTGAGGAAGTTGCTTATTTGCTACTCCATAGTGAACTACCAAATCCCGATGAGAAGGAAAAGTTCGAGCACAATATTACCCACCATTCAATGTTGAATGAGCAGCTACATAATTTTTATTCCGGCTTCAGACGTGACGCTCACCCAATGGCCATCATGTGCGGTGTTGTCGGTGCCTTATCAGCGTTTTATCACGACAGCCTAGACATCACGAATCCGGACCACAGACGTATTTCGTCATATCGCTTAATTGCTAAAATGCCCACCATCGCTGCTTGGGCATATAAATACTCGCAAGGTCAGCCGTTCATGTATCCACGTAATGATCTTGGATACGCTGAAAATTTTCTTCACATGCTATTTGCGACCCCATGTGAAGATTATGAGGTCAGCCCCGTCCTAGCGAAGGCCATGGACCGTATTCTCATCTTGCATGCCGATCACGAACAGAATGCTTCCACATCGACAGTTCGCCTTGCTGGTTCCTCTGGGGCAAACCCATTTGCCTGCATCGCCGCAGGTATTGCCTCTCTTTGGGGGCCGGCCCATGGGGGAGCGAATGAAGCTGTTCTAAATATGCTTAACGAGATCGGCGATGCTAGTCGGATAGACGAATATGTCGATCGAGCTAAGGATAAAGAAGATCCTTTCCGCTTAATGGGCTTTGGGCATCGGGTATACAAGAACTATGACCCAAGAGCTACAATCATGGCTCAGACCTGCAAAGAAGTGCTCAATGAATTAGGCATTAAAGATAATCCTCTTCTTGATATTGCCATTACATTGGAAAAAATCGCTCTTGAGGATGAATACTTCATTCAGAAGAAACTCTATCCTAACGTCGACTTTTACTCAGGTATAATTTTTCAGGCAATGGGAATACCTGTAACGATGTTCACGGCTCTATTTGCTCTGGCCCGCACTACAGGGTGGATCGCACAATGGAATGAAATGGTGGAAGACCCGCACCAGAAAATTGGACGTCCCCGTCAATTATTTACCGGGTTGACCAAGCGGGAATATTTACCTCTTAAGAAGCGCTCCTAGCCCAACGAAAGTATGTCGCTAAACATTGTAAGATAAAATCCGTCTTGGCGAGTAAAAATATCTTTCATTGAATTAGGTAGAGGACAGCCAGTAAACATGTCCAGGGTCATATTGAAAATCTACCTTAGAGATGTGGACATATTGCAATAAAGTAATTTTTGGAAGCTAGTAAGCTACCTCGAGGCTAGATTTAATATAGTTTGAGCCGCTAGATCACTCGGCGAGTTATCCATAAGAGACAATTTTTTCATAGTAGATGCGAATGCTTGACGCTGCTGCTGCCGTTGGCTCTCATTGTTCATAAGATCTAAGATAGCCTTCGAAAGAACAGTACTCGTGCATCGTTCCTGAAGAAATTCCGGAATGTGACGATCTTGAAGAAGAATATTAATTAAGTTCACATACCGGGTTATTGCTATGCACCTGAACACAAATGCAGAAAAAGGATTAACTTTATAAGCAATGGCGTGGGGCACACCAGCACGTGCCAACTCTAGAGTCACTGTGCCAGATGCACAAAGTGCCGCCCTGGAAACTGCAAACGCGTCATCACGGGCTTTACTTCCTGTCACTACAATAGATCTAACTGGCAAAGTTTCCGACCAGACCCTCACTTCGTGCTCTACACCAGTGATAGTTGGTATAACAACAGTTAAGGACGGCATATGTTGGATGAGACACTGAATAGTCTCCCTAAAGACAGGCATAAGTGCTCTCACTTCAGACTTACGGCTTCCCGGTAAAACCGTTAGTACAGGAATTTCGTTACCTAGCGCATGAGCAACACGAAAATCTTCTGCATTACCAGAAAAGGTAGATTCTGTAACAGGATGCCCTACCCACGTAGACTCAAGACCATGGCGCTCGAACAATGGCGGTTCGAAAGGATATAGGGTCAATAGGTGATCAATCCACGCTGCAAGCTGCTTTGCACGGCCTGGCCGCCATGCCCAGACTTGGGGTGCAACATAACGAACCCGTTTTATCAGGCTTCTTCTTTTTACTAATGCTTTATGAATACGACCAGTAAAACCCCAAGAGTCTATAGTAACCAATATATCAGGCTGCACCTTCTCTATATCTAAAAGAACTTCTCTGACACGGCGAAGAACCAGCCCAGCCTTTGGTATAACTTCAAAAATCCCAAGGATAGCTAGATCAGACGGGTCAAAAAGCGAATCTAATCCGGATTCGCCCATTGCCTCTCCGCCCACGCCAAAAATAGAAACTTTGTATTCAGCAGTAGCGTTTAATGATTGCATAAGGCGCGCGCCTAAAACATCACCAGACGGTTCCAATGCGAGGATATAAACTGACACTCGACGGTCGCTCAAAAGATACCTGCATCAACTACTTCAGACGTATCGATAGCAACGATAAACAAGCCAGCCTTGTTAGCTAGGGATCCAACTTCGGACTTATTAATGACCAAAGTGTGATTAGCTTCTATGGCAATACCACTAAATCTAGAGGCAGAACACTTGGATACTGTTTCTAGGCCAATGACAGGCAGGTCAATTCTCCGATCTTGGCTAGGTTTCATTGTTTTAACCAATATTAGACTAGAGTCTTGACTACTTCTCTTTCTACCCCCCTCCTCAATTAATGCGTCTGTACCTTTCTCCCTCTCTCTTACGATAACCCTCCCATTTTCTACAACCACCGCTTGCCCTACATCCCTCTGCCCTAGTTCTTTGGCAGCCTTTGCACCAATCCCTATCTCTTTGATTTGAATAGCCGTTGGCTCAAACTTCCCAAATAAACCTGGCTTAGCAAGTAGATCTGGGAGGATAGCATCAACACCAATAATTCTGAAACCTTCTGCCTCGAATTCTGAGACCACACCGCGTAATAGGTAATCATCACCGATGGAGTTACTATTAAGAAAGGCTCGCTTTCCTACCCGGGCTATAAACTTTGCCGTGTGCCAATCAGGCATAATGTCCGTAAGCCTTGGACGTTCAACTTTACCGGCAAGCACGACTTCTATGACCCCGCTGCGCCGTAATTCCTTAAATACTTTGCCCGCCTCACCAAGCCGCACCCAAAGCGCTTCAGTTTCGTCCAAAATACTGGGTTCAGCGGAGCCCTGGATACCAATAATGGTAAAGGGACGCTTACCTTCGCGACAGGCCTCCATTAGTAAGACCGGGAGTTCTCCCGATCCTGCAATTATGCCAAGTGGGCTAGATTCAGGGCTTATCATGGTAAAGATACTTAAGCACAAACCCCCAGAGGATGCTTAGCTTCCATTGCCATTTGAAGAAAGGGGCTGGCATACTGCACGAGATGAATCCGCTCTAATGAATTCAACTACATCCATCACGCCAGGATGATCACTAAAAAGTTCCGCAACCTCGCTAATGCGGTCCGCCATATTACTACCCTGAGAGAATAGTAGTCCATACGCTGTTCTCAACGAACGTATATCTTCTCGCGAGAACCCACGGCGCCTTAAGCCAATAACATTCAAGCCTGACAAACGAGCTCTATTCCCTTTTACTGAACCATAGGGAATGACATCGCTCTCAACAGCAGAACAGCCTCCAATCATAGAGTGCTTACCGACACGGACATATTGATGAATCCCAGAAAGTCCGCCGATCATAGCAAATTCATCTACAACTACATGACCACCCAAAGCTACGTTATTCGTAAGGATGACATCATTCGCAATAATACAGTCGTGGGCAACGTGGCTGCCAACCATAAATAAACAGTTGTCACCTACAGTCGTAGTCATCCGTCCTCTTTCAGTTCCTGGATGCATGGTAACATGCTCACGGATAGAATTATTCATACCAATCACTAATGTTGAAGGCTCACCCCTAAACTCTGCATGCTGAGGTGGAAGACCCAGTGAGACGAAAGGGTGCACGACTGTACCTTCACCTATTGTTGTATACCCATCTACAACTACATGTGACTTTAGATTTACACCTGCGCCCAGAGATACATTATCTCCGACTACACAATATGGACCAATGGAAACAGAATCCTCTATTTGGGCTGAAGGCTTTATAACTGCCGTCGAATGAATTTCTGGCATCTGTTATTCGTCCATAATCATTGCGGTATAGGTTGCCTCAGCAACAATATTATCACCGACTATAGCCTCACCACTAAATTTCCAAACCGTAGCCCGTTGCTTAAGTTTAGTGGTTACCAAACGTAATTGGTCACCGGGCCCTACCGGCCGGCGGAAACGCGCATTCTCAATACTCATAAAGTAAACAAGTTTACCCTCAGCGTTGCTTCCTAAACTATTAACAACTAGTACAGCAGCTGTTTGTGCCATGGCTTCAATAATGAGAACACCCGGCATAACAGGTCTACCCGGAAAATGTCCTTGGAAAAATGGCTCATTGATCGTGACATTCTTAATGCCGACTGCACTTTGACCGTCTATAACCTTTTCAACTCGGTCTACCAGCAGGAAAGGATACCGATGCGGTATCATCTCTATGATGCGATGAATATCGATAACAGAGCCCGAAGTATTGACTGCTTCGCCATCCATTTTGGCAATTCCCTTGCTTTAAAGTCTCTCTTTATTAGGAGGACTTTCTTTTACCCGTCAATCGACCCAAAGCGGCGACCTCGCGCCAAAATGTCCGAATCGGTTTTGCAGGATAACCCATTACGGTAGAGCCTGGTGCTATATCCCGCATCACCCCAGATTTGGCCGCTATTTGCGCCTTTGGCCCAACGGTAACATGATCAGCAAGACCAACCTGACCAGCAATAACAACATCATCGCCAACCACGCAGCTACCAGACAAACCAGCCTGTGATACTATAATACAGCGCTGACCAACTATAACATTATGACCAATCTGTACCTGATTATCTATCCTACATCCCTGACCAATAATAGTATCCGTTAGCGTACCTCTATCTATTGTAGTATTGGCACCTATCTCAACATCTTCATTAATGATAACTCGACCGAGCTGTGGTACCTTCCGATGCCTACCTGCAAGGCTATCAAAACTGAAACCAAAACCATCCTGGCCAATACGAGTACCTGGATGAATAACTACTGCAGCCCCTACAAGGCAATAACCAAGCGTGACGTTTGCTCCAATCTCGCAATCTGAACCAATAATCACGCCCTGTCCAATAGTCGTCATTGAACCAATACGTGCCCTAGCTCCAATTTGGACCCCCGCACCGATTATAGCCCCTGGATCAATCTGCACATCATCGGCGACGGAGGCATCAGGATGCACCAATGCCCCGTTAGGCCTTCGCTCAACATTAGAAAAAGAGCTTTGCCGGTCTGCATAAAAGGCATCCGCAACAACTGAAAAAGCTTTTTGCGGATCCTTGACAATCAAGACAACAGAATCTGGTGGAGCAGAATCCTTTAAAGACTCAGTGGTCAGACAGAAGCCTGCTAAACACTGTTTTGCAATCGGGACATGCTTAAGCCCGGACAAATAACATAAGTCATCTGACCCAGCATTCGATAGATCAGCTAGATCCAAAATCTTCCGATCCGGATTACCAATAGGCTCCGCAGCCCCAGTCCAAGCTACGATATCGCTAACCTTAAAGGGACCCAAGCGCTTAAAGAACCGGGGGTCAGGCATCTCAGGGTGTCATCTTACTCTGCTGTGTTTTCCGTTCCGGCTTGAGCTATCTCACCTTCAGGACTCTGGAAGGTTACCTCTGGTAGGCGTTCATTCAATAGTTCGAGAACGGGACGAGTAATATCCATGGATGGGTCAGAGAGTAAAACTAGATTCTGTGGCATGACCATGTTGATACCACGCTCCTGAGCTATTTCGCTCGAGATCTTCAACACTTCCTGATTAATTTCTATCATGGCCTGCTGATAAACTGCCTGTAGGTTCTGTTGTCTAATCTGTAAAGCTTGCTGCTCAACGGCGAATTTCTCCTGAAATTCTTCAACCTGTTGCTGAAATACTTCCGGCGATAACACATTACGCTGTTGGGTTAGGCGCTGTTCTTCTTCTCGCAGCTCTGCCTCAATTTCCTTAACCTCACCCTGATATCGAGTGAGAAATTTATCTCGCTCTAAACGCACACCTTTAGCTGCTAGGGAATCACGCTCTATGAGTTCTGTACTAATAATACCTATAACTGGACGGGTATGGCCACTTTGCTGCGCACCGACCGGTACTATCATAAACGTTAGGGCAGCTGCCGCTCCTGCAATAGCTACGATGAGTTTAGAAGTTAGTATCTTATTCATTGCTCTAAAACCTTTGTCCGAAGTTCACACGGAAAGTCTCCGTTATGTCAAAGTCTGCCTTACGTATTACCTTGGCCCAGTCAATGTTAATAGGGCCAACAGGTGATTCCCATTCAATACCGAACCCAGCTGAACCACGAATGCGCTGCGACATGAGAATATCAAAACTCCTATCACTAAGATCACTTGGCGAGCCTATACTACCCCAATCAGTAAAAATCTTTGGCGTAATACCAATTTCATCAGGCAATCCCAGTGGTATCTTAATTTCAGCCTTTGTCGTTGCTATCCAATCCCCACCAATAGCATCACCAGTTCGGGCGTCCCGAGGACTTGCACCAAAATCATCGAACCCGCGCAGGTTGTTACCACCAAGTTGATATCTTTGAAAGATCTTGATGTCTTCCCCTATACCAATAATGTGCCCAACACTACCAGTCACACTAAAAATCCAACCCTCTAGCAACTCTTGGTAAAAACCTATAGCTACATTAGAGCGAAGAAAGTTCTCGGTTCCACCAAGTCCCGCTAAGTCATTGGAAAGGCTTATAAAGTATCCGTCGGAAGGATCAATGACATTATTCCGCTTATCAACCGCAAAGGTTTGACTAACTTGTGAAGTAGTGGACGTCCCCTGCTGTTCTCTAACGAATTGCGAAGCAAACTGATTTATACCCTGTAAACGGGTCCAAGATAGCAAATAGCTAACACGCTGAAACATGTATTCATTATAGTTAAAGCCTAGACGCAAAGTTGACCCTAGTGACTGGCTAATAAACCCAGCTTCATCTAGATAGTCGGTTTCAGTAGCAAATAAATCTGCCCCTGCAGCCAATCGGCGATTCATAAAATATGGTTCAGTAAAACCAAGGTCAATCTGAGTTTGCTGCTGTGCGAGGCTAAAATTAAATCGAAGGTCCTGGCCTTTACCCAATAAATTACGTTCCCTGATACCGATATCAAATAACGCTCCAGATGCGCTTGAGAAGCCAATCCCAAACTGGAGTTCACCAGTAGATTGTTCTTCGACTGTAGCAGTTACTATAGTCCGATCTGGATAAACTTCTGAAGGTACATTTTCTACTTCGACTTCTTTAAAATATCCAAGGTTTTGCAGTCGCTCTCGCGAGCGACGCAAACGGGCGGTATTAAAAGCATCACCCTCAACCAATCTAAACTCACGACGGATTATCTTGTCTAGCGTTCTTACATTACCTGTGATGTCGATCCTTTCCACAAAGACACGCGGACCTTCCTGCACATCAAAAATAATATCTACAGTTCGTTCTTCTAAGTTACGTGCCACTCGCGGCCTAATGTCGACAAACGCATATCCAAAAGCCCCAATGACATCCGTGAAAGCATCGATCGTCGACTCAATCTCTTCGGCGTTATACCAATCTCCCTTTTTGGGAATAATAGAATCTTCAATAACTCTTACATCTAAATCGGGAATTGCGACATCAACCGTCATTTCCCCGAACCTATACCTTCTACCCTCATTCACGGTCATAGTAATGAAAAAGCTTTTGCGATTAGGTGACAACTCAGCGACAGCAGAAATTACCTCGAAATCTGCATAGCCTTCAGACAAATAGAACCTCCGCAATAGCTCTTGGTCAAAAGCTAAACGATCAGGATCATAGGTGTCGTTTGAAGTAAGAAAACGCCACCAACGCTCTTCGCGTGTAAGAACTACATCCCGCAATTCACCATCTGAAAATTCTTCATTTCCAATAAAGGTAATCTTCCGAACATAGGTAGGGTCACCTTCATTTATCTCAAAAACCAAATCGACACGGTTCTGCGGTAATTCAATCACCTTAGGCTCAACTGTCACAGCGAAACGTCCACTGCGCCTATATAAGTCTAAGATACGCTCCACATCCTGTTGCACCTTCGTCCGCGTGTAGACAACACGAGGTCGCAACTGCACCTCAGGTTCTAGCTTATCGTTTTCTAGTCTGTCATTCCCTTCAAAAGTAATGCGATTGATGATTGGGTTTTCTACAACCCGTATAATCAAAATATTGCCCTGTCGCCCGATACTAACATCTGCAAACAAACCAGTTGCAAAGAGATTTTTTAGTGCACGGTCAATTATAATTGGGTCAAAGGCATCACCCTCTTGAACAGATATATATGTTCGGATTGTTGCAGGCTCGATACGCTGATTACCCTGAACAGCAATCTGTGAAATCATGATATTGGTTTGTTGCGCAACAGCACCACGGAAAAGTAAAGACAGCAGAATCGTTGCAGTCAATACGAAAATCCCAAATTTCCCTGTCCCACTAAGTCTTTGCCTGGCGCCCATTGCCACCTTTTCTTCCAGGCCCTGTCGGGCGAAATACACTAACATATCTATAGTTGAAGGATGTCGTTCCAAGTTACAAATACCATGAGTGAAAGAACCAGCACCAAGCCGAACCTTAAACCCCACTCCTGCACGTTGTCTGATAGCGGACGTCCTCTAAGCCCTTCAATGGCATAAAACAAAAGGTGGCCTCCATCAAGCATAGGAACAGGAAACAAATTTATTATGCCAAGATTAATGGATAGAATGGCCATAAAAATAACGAAATTAGTTAACCCTGATTTAGCTGCCTGATCAGAAAATTTTGCTATACGGATTGGCCCGCCGAGGTCTTCGGTACCGCGCTCTCCAGAAATAATCTGCCCCACTGCAACAAAAGTACTTTCGACTACAGTATAAGTCTGTTCGACTGCCTGGCTCATCGCCAGAAACGGATTAGAGCGAACTAAGATACGTGTTTCGCCAGATGACGCCACGCCAAGTAAGGCACGTTTCTGAACATCACCAAATTGGTCCTCCTCTTCTATAATTCGGGGAGTGGCCTCAACCTCAATAATCTGGTCTGACCGAAGGATAGTTAAGTTCATTTTTGCACCGTTACCTAAAGGTACAAGGCGTTGTAAATCTTCAAATCGTTCGACTGGAGTTCCATCGATAGCAAGTATTCTATCACCAAGCACGATTCCTGCCTCAGCAGCCGCGCTATTAGGAACTACTTCACCTATAACCGGCTCAGTCACTGGTCGCCCAACAAACATAAAAAGAATAAAAAATACTAGAATTGCAAACAAAAAGTTTACTGCTGGACCCGCAAAAACAATAGCTGACCTTTGGCCTAGAGTTTTATACTTAAAAGAAGCTGCTTGTTCTTCTATTGACATATGATGTCGTTGGGGTTGTTTTTCCTCTTCATTGCTAACTTCAGAACCCGGATTGGCAATATCAGACTCGCCAAACATCTTCACGTACCCACCCAAAGGTATAAGACTAAATTTCCATCGAGTTCCCTGTTTGTCAGTAAAACCCGCTAGTTCAGGCCCAAAACCGATTGAGAAAATTTCACATCGCACATTATTCCATCGCGCAACCAGAAAATGTCCAAGTTCATGGACAAATACAACGACTGATAGAGCAACCAAGAAATTAAAAAGGAGTGATGAAAATCCAAGTATTTGTTCCAACGTCTCTTAACCCTTCTCCACATATCTTGCGAATGGCTCAACAGCAATCCAGTTTCTAGCCGTCTGGCGAGCCTCAGCATCAACCTCAAGAACCTCATCTAGACAAGATGGCTCATTAAAAGATCCCTTTGCTAGGGCGTTTTCTACCGCCCGAGCTATATCCAAAAACCCTATTTCACCTGCCAAGAATCTAGCTACAGAAACCTCGTTCGCAGCATTAAGGATTGTAGGTGCCGTACCGCCCGCCTGTAAAGCACTGCGAGCTAGAGATAAGGCTGGAAATCTATTAGAATCAGGTGCTTCGAAAGTCAATTTAGCAATCTGCGCGAGGTCAAGCCGTTCACAAGGCACAGTTAGCCTATTTGGCCATCCTAAGGCGTAGGCAATAGGCGTACGCATGTCGGGAGCACCTAATTGAGCTAAAACGGAACCATCAACGTATTCAACCAGACTGTGCACAACAGATTGTGGGTGTACAAGTATGTCAATTTGATGGTCCGGCATTGCGAAAAGATGATGTGCCTCGATTAGTTCTAGGCCTTTATTCATCATCGTCGCTGAATCGACTGATATCTTGCTACCCATGGACCAATTTGGATGTGCTATCGCTTCAGATGGTAAGACGTTTGCCATCCGGTCTGCCGGCAACTGTCGGAACGGTCCTCCTGAGGCCGTCAAGATAATACGTCTGATCGCATTTCTTTGCTTTGCATCAAAAACTTGGAATATTGCACTATGTTCCGAATCTACAGGTAATAAAGTAGTACTATGCCTTTTTACAGAGTTCATAAATATTGAACCTGCGGAAACAAGACATTCTTTATTAGCTAACGCAACGATCTTCCCTTGCGCAACCGCAGTGAGAGTAGGCTTGAGGCCTGCAGCACCTACGATTGCTGCCATGATGAGATCAGCTGGTTGCTCTGCTGCCTCAATTACGGCATCTGGCCCAGCGGCAACTGAAATAGCGGTTCCTTCTAATGCATCTTTTAGTTTTGAATAGGCGCTAGCATCAGCTATGGCCACTACTTTTGGTTTATGAGTAATCGCTTGATCAATGAGATCTTGGACGTTACAGCCAGCCGTAAGTGCTATAACTTCGAACTGCCCGGGGTTATGTTTGACAATATCTAGAGTGTTACGACCAACAGATCCTGTAGATCCCAGAATAGAAATACGTTTGCGCTCTTTTACAACCACGACGTAACACCGCTAGAGTTAGCCACGCAGAGAACAGCGACCAAAGGCGACGCCGTCCAAAGGCCATCAACACGATCCATAACCCCCCCGTGGCCAGGGAGCAGCCTACCAGAATCTTTAACATTATATTTTCTCTTAAAAGAGCTCTGTGCGAGATCACCTAGCTGCGCCAAAATGCTCACAGATATAGCATACACAAAATGGATAGATTGGAGCCCAATGGAGTATATGAAATCCACTAGTATTAACGCCACAATCGCTAACAACACGCCACCAATGGCACCGGACCAAGTTTTATTTGGGCTTATTCGTGAAGCAAGCTTTGGACCGCCAATAAGACGGCCAAGAACATATGCACCAATATCAGTACCCCAAACTATAGCGAGAAGCCAAAACATAGTCTCCACTCCTCCTATAGTGTACACCATTATTATGGTGATAGACGGCAAAGCGGCATACAATAAGGCCACATGAATTGATGCAATGGAGAAGCGGCGGTGTGATTGATCAGTAAGCAGTAGAACAAGTCCAAGAATAGCCACTAAAGTTACTGCATAAATGGCACTTATTTCTGCGACAGCGACCCCAACGACAAGGGTAAGAATCGCAATAATTATTCTTAGCGATAGCTTCCTTTCTCCTACAATCTGAACAAATTCCGAAAAGACACAAGCGCTAATAAGCACGACCATAACGTGAAAATATGGGAAACCAAGATAGACTGTAACTAATGTTATGGGTCCGAGTACCATGGATGTTGCAACACGTTTCCAAAACATATTTTCAGCCTGATATAGATCCGTAGCGCCGGTCTCGACGACGAAACTCATTGATCGCTTTATTCAACTCAGACGCCTTAAAATCCGGCCAACGCGTTTCGGTAAAAAAAAGCTCTGTATAGGCCAGCTGCCACAATAAGAAATTACTAATTCTTTGTTCACCAGAAGTTCTTATCAGGAGGTCTGGGTCAGGAATATCCCGTGTAAACAAATGCCGTGAAAGAACATGTTCACTAATATCTTCTGGTGATAGTGACCCATCATTTGCTTGTCTTGCTAAACTACGAGCAGCTTCAACTAATTCCTGCCGGCCACCGTAGCTCAACGCGATAGTAAGAATAAGTTTCTTATTCAACTTTGTAAGTTCTTCTGCATCTATAATCATCTTAACTGTATCATCAGGAAGACGGGTACGGTCTCCGATAACCTTTAAACAGATACCTTCTTTAGCTAAATCCTGTATGTTGTTACGCAGATAAAAATGTAGCAAAGCCATGAGGTCTTTGATCTCGGACTCTGGTCTCTGCCAATTCTCCTCAGAAAAACCGAATAGAGTCAAATAGCGTATACCAAGGTCAGCTGCTGCCTGAATAGTGCTTTTTACCGCCTCAGCACCACGTTTATGGCCAGCACTTCTCGGCAAACCACGAGCCTGCGCCCATCGTCCATTACCATCCATAATAATGGCAACATGCATAGGGCTACAACTCGTCCCTTCTACTGGCATGAGGGACAGATCTTTCATTATACCTGCATTATCTCTTCTTGTTTCTGCGCAAGTGTAGTTTCAATTTGTCCTATCACCTCATCAGTCATTTTCTGTATTTCATCGTGGTATTGATGATACTCATCTTCAGAAATTTTATGATCTTTTTCCATTCTCTTAAGCTGCTCATTACCGTCTCGCCTAACATTGCGAATAGCAACCTTTCCTTCTTCAGCGTATTTTCCTGCCACCTTTTTTAATTCTTCACGGCGCTCCTCATTAAGAGCTGGAATGGGTACGCGAATTAGCTGTCCTTCGGCCGCTGGATTAAGGCCAAGGCTTGACTCCCGTATCGCCCTCTCTACAGCTTTTGCTTGGCCCTTATCCCACACTTGCACAGTAAGCATACGAGGCTCCGGTGCTACTATACTAGCTACTTGGTTTAATGGCATTTGACTCCCATAAGCATCAACCATAATCGGTTCTAAGAGGCTAGTGGCAGCGCGGCCAGTGCGAAGACCTGAAAACTCCTTTTTCACCACTTCAACAGTTGTATCCATGCGATGTTTTAGATCTTTTTCGAGCGTACTAAAATCTTTCATATCTCAGTGCCTCCCAGAAATTACTGTAAATCGGCCTTCGCCCTTCATAACTTTAGTGACCGATTTCTCCCCATGCATGTTAAAGACCACCAAGGGTAAGTCATTATCTCTTGCCAGAGCGATTGCTGTTGTATCCATAATACGCAAGTCGTCAGCCAAAACTTTGTCATAGGTCAGATTTTCAAATCTCCGCGCACTTGGATTCTGTTTTGGATCCTCCGCGTACACCCCGTCCACCTGTGTGGCCTTCAGAAGTGCGTCACAATTCATTTCAGCAGCCCGCAGCGCTGCCGCGCTATCAGTAGTGAAATAGGGATTACCGGTACCAGCTGCAAAAATAACCACCCGGCCTTTTTCCATATGGCGCATCGCTCGGCGCCGTACATACGGTTCACAAATCTTATTCATACTAATGGCTGATTGTACTCGGGTTTGAATGCCCAAACTCTCTAGTGCATTTTGTATAGCAAGGGCATTTATCACCGTGGCTAACATACCCATGTAATCTGCGGATGTTCGATCCATACCTTCAGCGGCAACAGAGACACCGCGGAAGATATTACCACCACCGATAACCATACAGACTTGACACCCGATACTGAGTACAGACTGGATATCGTCTGCTATAGCCATCAAAGTAGCTTTATGAAGGCCATAGGCTTCATCACCCATCAGACCTTCACCTGAGACCTTAACCATTATTCGTTTGTAGTTAAGTGGCGCAGCCATATGCTGATCTTATCCCCATTTCTCAAGCCCAGCCTCAAGGTCTTAAGGATGTTCACTTCACCCACGTCAATAAGGAGAGCCTACTCTACTCCCTCTTTATCCTAAGCTCCTACTAGCGACTAAATAGTACACAAAAGAACCCTCAAACGCCCGTCTCTTTTATTATTATTAATAAAGGAATTAAGGATGTGGAGACTAAACCTAGCTAAACCCCCACAGCTTCGGCAACTTCAGCTGCAAAGTCTTTAGCTTCGCGCTCAATGCCTTCACCTAATACGAAACGACTAAAGCCAGTTATCTTGATCGCAGCCCCTAATTCCTTACCCTTTGACTCAATAATCTTTGAAACTTTGACTTTGTCCTCGGATATGACGTAGCCCTGCTCTAATAGGACAACTTCTTCAAAAAATTTTCGCATCCGACCATCCACCATCTTACCTATAACTTCTTCTGAACGTCCCGATTCTTTCGCTTGATCTGTAAGAACCTGGCGTTCACGCAATTGCGTATCTGCATCTACATCATCTATTGAAAGAAATCGTGGGCTAGCAGCAGCGATATGCATAGCTACCTGTTTGCCAAATTCTAGTAATTGACGAGAATCTCCATCAGATTCTAGGGCTACTAAGACACCGATTTTACCTATGTTAGGTTTTACGGCGGAATGCATATAAGAGGCTACTATACCCGTCTCAACAGATAACTCAGCAGACCGGCGAAGCTGTATATTTTCACCAATGGTGGCAGTCAAATGAGTAATTTGGTCTGCAACATTACGACCCTCCCCTGACATATTGATGGACTTTAGTGTTTCAAGATCACCACCTGTACTGAGACTTAATTTTGTTGCTGCCTCTACAAAACCCTGAAAGATCTCATTCCGCGCTACGAAATCAGTTTCTGCATTAACTTCGAGAAGTGCGCCTTTATTACCATCAATCACAACACCCACGAGTCCTTCTGCAGCCACGCGGCTCGACTTCTTAGCAGCAGCCGAAAGCCCCTTTGTTCGGAGCCAATCAACTGCAGATTCTAAATCGCTATCAGATGCAGCTAAAGCCTTCTTGCAATCCATCATGCCTGCACCTGATTTTTCTCTAAGCTCCTTAACCAGAGCTGCCGTAATATTTGCCATTGTCCTCTATTCCTTGCTTTCTCTGCTACACTCCGCGCAGAAGCAGCACTAGACTGCACTATCTAGTAGTGGGTCGTTGCATTAGCTACCCTACAAAGGCTCTCTTAATCTTTCTTGGTAGCTGCTTTCTTGGTAGCTGCTTTCTTGGTGGTTGCCTTCTTGGTCGTTGCTTTCTTAGTAGCGGCTTTTTTGGTGACTGCTTTCTTTGTGGCTGTCTTCTTTTTTACCGTAGGTTTCGTTGTCTCAGCTTTGTTGACATCTGACGCCTTTACAACATTTAACGCTTTATCTTCTTCAGTCCCTACTACAGCTGCGGTAGGTGCTTCTTCCTTTGTGAGTGGTTCGTCTGAATCTTTATTAAGCACCCCATCTTTAGGTTCTACATTTTCCTTATCCAGAGGCATTTTTTTCGCCGCGGGTTTTTTCCCTGCCATACTTTCTGCAGGTGCATCCTCTTGCGCACCTAAATCCACTCCAGCTGCCTTCATCTCATCCTGTATTCCTTCCAGAGCTGAATTAGCCATGAGTTCAAGATATAACTTGATGGCACGGATAGCGTCATCATTACCAGGAATAGGATAGTCAATACCACCTGGGTTGGAATTGCTGTCTAGAATCCCGATAACTGGAATACTAAGTTTATTTGCCTCAGCTACCGCGATATCTTCCTTATTCGTATCAACTATAAAGAGCAAATCAGGCAGGGCGCCCATATCTTTAATACCACCGAGAGCTTGATCGAGTTTACTTCTCTCGCGTTCGAGATTTAACTGCTCTTTCTTCGTTAATCCAACCATGCCATCCTCGCGAGCAAAGCGCTCCTCAAGGTCCTTCAGGCGTTTGATAGATTTTGAAATGGTATTCCAGTTGGTCAACATACCGCCAAGCCAACGGTGGTTTACATAATACTGCCCGCAACGCTCGGCGTATTCTTTAACCAGATCATGAGCTTGGCGCTTGGTACCAACGAATAAGACGCGGCCTCCAGCTGCAACTGCATCATGCACCGCTTGCATCGCTCTGTGCAAAAGAGGCACGGTCTGTTGCAAATCAATAATGTGAATACCGTCACGAACACCAAATAAATAGGAATCCATTCTTGGGTTCCAGCGTCGGGTGTTATGGCCAAAGTGACAGCCAGCCTCTATCAGCTGACGCATAGTAAATGTAGGCAGCGACATAATTCTTCTCCGGTTGAACCTCTGCAGGGGGTGACCGGGACACCTGCCCCGGACCGGATCGCACCCCTGGAACTCCCAGAGGCCGCATCCCTGCATGTGGAATGAGCCGGTTTCTAAGTGCTTAGAGGCCTGATTGCAAGGCCAAACATGTAGACATGGAACACATTCCAAGTGGATATGTGTCCAATACGGTAACCTAGCGCTGCGTTAACTGCGAGATGGGCGAAGTCCACGAAAATTACCAAACCCCACTATTAATATACGCTCACTCCAAATGTCTATTCACCTAACAATCAAAACGAACCATGGGCTGGTCAGTTAGAATAGTGTCTGCGGAGATATTACCAATTTATTGAGTCTAATAGAGTATTTGGATTAATTATACATCCGAGTCGGAGAGCGCACCCTGATATGATATAATCTGCAATAGCTGGAAGAAATACCGCAGCTAAAGCATAAAGTTTCTGCTCTGGATATGTAACTTACGCCAAGCTCTCCAGACCACCAGCCAAACTCTCGTTCATCACAACCTTGACTTAGAAATCAACTAAGCAGGCTTAACCCCCATAATATTGGTACGGTTACCTCTTCCTGTTGGATGCCGCCTCACCTCAAACCCAGCACGTTTCATTTCATTCTCAAAGTCTGGCGCTAAGTCACGATAATCGAGCCACCATACTTCAGAATTCCAACGGTGATCAAACCAAGACGAGAATTTTCCATAGGCTGACTGTGGCGGTGCAGCGGAGGTATAAATATCCATCGGATACCATATGCCACCAGGCCGAAGGGTCCGAAAGCTCTCATGAATAATGTCACGCCCAACCTGCTCTGGAATTTCATGATACAGCAGAAAATTAGTAATAATATCAAAATAGTTGTCAGGAAACTGGCTCTCTTCACAAAGTTCATGTGCGTAATGAGTTTCTATGCCAAGATCAACAGAGCGCATGTGCGCAAAGCGAAGCATAGGTGCACCGATATCATTGCCCCACACTTCTGCTTCTGGGAATTTCTGTTTCAATGCCATCGTTAATTGACCAGCACTACAGCCCTGCTCAAGCACACGCTTTACTTGGCCATCAGGTGGTAATGGCACGGCATCCGCACGTCCTGTCTGCAGTTCGTCACGATAATTTCCATCTGCAAATTCTACATTCAAACCGTGGTAATAAATATAACCAGCAAATGGATCACCAACGTAACCGCCAGGCTGTAAATGTATCTCGTATCTAGCGAATTTAGGAACGTGCAGGTCAGGACGCAGCGCCAGAGTGCCTGGTCCTTTTCGTTCCGCTCGCTCTAACTCTTCCAAGTACATCTCACCATTTGAATGGTAAGCATCTTGAATAGAAGCCCACATAATTTGTTGCGTAGTCTCGCGAGCGTGCACAGTGTATCCCATCAACGGATCACTTTCGAGAATCTTCACAACTTCACGAATTGGTAAATCGTTCATACGAGGATTAATACCCAAACCGCGAAAGATAGTATTAGCGCGCCTTGCTGCAGCTCTAAACACATCCTGTCGGACCCAAGTCCGATAACTGGTATAAAAGGCGAGCTCACTTTCCAAATCAAGTCGAGGCAAACGCTCAAAAATTCCAATTGTACCACGCGGCTCTAGGTCAAGATCCAACCCTTTTGCTGCAGATTTTAGCGCCGGCAAAGTTGAAGCGATTGCAGCGACAGAGGTATTAATTAAGGTACGGCGATTAAGCACAGTTACATCCTTTCGTCGGTCGATTCAGGAGGGGACTTCCAGTCCGTCGATAAAGGCAAGTCCGCTTGCTTGGCCAAAACCGACATCGTGCGCTGGACGAAAGCATCTCTATCCACTTTCCAGGACTCCTTTTCTTTCTCTGATGGCATATAGGCCTCAATCATATCCGCTGTAATGCCCTTTTCTGTTAATAATGCCTCCAGTACTTTTTGGCGTTGCCTATTACTCCAGACCTCTGCACCGAGCGCAACAACTGCCTCAACCAAGTTATCGATCATTATATTGCCCATATAGACCGCACGCTTAGTGTCATGCTTGATAAAGTCTGAAGTATAAGTTGCTCTATTATATTCTTTCTCTGCCATCAGATGAGGCTCCTAACTTTAGCTGCTTCCCCGACTATGTACCTTTGCAAGGTATAAGAAGCCGGTGACAGCATACGGATACAGCAGAACTACTGAAACATGCTACAAGCATAGGTGACTAATTAATACTAAGCATTATGATTAATAGTCATCAGGTGATAGTAACCATAGCATCACAATGCTAAAGTCTTTTCTTATATAATCGAGACTTGCCATCACCCTCATTAGTATTGGCGAATATCTTCCACGCCGGGAATATCCTTAACATGAGCTAGCGTTATGGCAGAGATAGCGTAACGCTCTGGCAAAGCTATTTCTACCTCATAGCCGTTAGATACCGTCACCAAGAGTATTCGGCTCTTACCCTTTCCATCGACTACAAAAATCTCCTTGAGTTCATCAACCCGTGCAGAGTCACTTATTTGTATACGCAAATTATCAAGGCGGGACGCAATCGCCTCATCCAACAGTGTCAATCTATTTACTAGCAGCCTCACCTGGTCGTCTTCCAAACGCGCGTCCAGTGTAAGCAAGAGCGGATTGCCGGATTCCAGAATATCCCGAGAAGAAGATAATACTTCCGAAAAAATTACCACTTCATAGGTGCCAGTAGCATCCGACAAGGCAACAAAAGCATATCGATTACCATTCTTGCCAACGCGTTCGCGTTTGCTCACCATTGTTCCAGCCATTCGCAAAGGTTTATGGCAATCTTCAGCCGTTAGATTCTCCAGTTCATTCGCTTTGGTAACGCCTTGAGACTCTAAAGTAACAGTATAAGCATCCAGCGGATGAGCAGACAAATAAAACCCAATAGCCTCAAATTCTTGATTCAAGCGTTCCATCGGTCGCCAATCTTCAAGTTGCATCAACTTGAGCTCTGGCCTCTCCGCTTCATCAACAAATAAGGCATGCTGGTTAGATAAACGCTCCTGAGCCGCCGCCTGGGCATTTCGTAATATTATTTCAGCACTGGCGGCCAGCTCGGCTCTATTATTGTGAAGACAATCAAACGCCCCCGCCCTCACTAGATTCTCGATCAAGCGCTTGTTGATAAGTCCAGTTTCTAGCCGGCTGGCAAAGTCACCTATACCCTTGAAGGCACCACCATCTGCTCTAACGCTAACTAACCCCTCCATCGCACCAGACCCAACATTCTTTATAGCTGCGAGTGCATAGCGGACAGCCCATGCACAAGAATTAGTCTGTTCAACGGTAAACTTTACTCCTGAATGATTAACATCAGGTGGCAAAAGATCAATGCCCAACCGATTCAGTTCTGTTCTGAATGCTGCCAACTTGTCTGTGTTCTGCATATCTAGCGACATCGTTGCTGCCATAAACTCAACGGGATAGTTAGCTTTCATATAGGCTGTTTGGTAGGCTACTAATGCATATGCAGCTGCATGAGATTTATTGAATCCATAACCTGCAAATTTAGCAATTGTATTAAATACTTCTGAAGCCTTAGACGCTGGAGTGCCACGCTGGACAGCACCTTCAACAAACTGCTCCCTTTGTGCGTCCATCTCGGATTGAATTTTCTTACCCATTGCCCGCCGCAACAGATCAGCACTACCAAGAGAATAGCCAGCCATAGCTTGCGCAGCCTGCATAACCTGCTCTTGATATATCATTATCCCATAGGTCTCCTTTAGGATAGGCTCCAACGCAGGGTGCATATATGTAATCTCTTCACGACAATTCTTTCGTTCGATGAAGCTAGGGATGTTATCCATGGGGCCCGGACGGTAAAGGGCCACGACAGCAATTATATCCTCAAAAACATCTGGCTTTAGCTTTCTCAGAACATCGCGCATACCAGTGCTTTCCAATTGGAATACACCCGAAGTCTCCCCACCTGACAGCATTTCAAAAGTGCGGCTATCATCTAGTGGGATCTTAAGCAAATCGATATCAATATTCCGTTCTGCTAGAAGCTTCTTAGTCTGATCTAAAACCGTCAGTGTTTTTAATCCAAGGAAATCAAACTTTACCAGCCCTGCCTGCTCCACCCATTTCATATTGAATTGTGTAACAGGCATATCCGAATGGGGGTCTCTATACAGCGCCACCAATTCGTTAAGCGGCCGATCTCCAATAACTACTCCAGCAGCATGAGTTGATGCATGGTTGTACAATCCTTCAATCTTTAGAGAGATATCAAATAATTCAGCTACCGTTTCATCTGTATCCCGTAGATCCTGGAGTTCGGGCTCAGACTCTATTGCTTCAAACAAAGTTACTGGATTAGCAGGATTGTTGGGCACCATCTTACAAATCTTGTCAACATAGCCGAGCGGCATCTCTAACACTCGACCAACATTACGTAATGCTGCTCTAGCTTGCAGCTTCCCAAAAGTTATTATTTGCGCAACCCGATCTTCGCCGTATTCACGTTGGACAAACTTTATGACTTCTTCCCGCCTATCCTGACAGAAGTCTATGTCAAAATCTGGCATGGATACACGCTCAGGATTCAGGAAGCGCTCAAATAGTAAGTCAAATTTTAGTGGATCTAAATCCGTTATCAGCAGGGACCAGGCTACTACTGAACCTGCTCCAGAGCCACGGCCAGGACCAACGGGTATTCCATTTTTTTTAGACCACTGGATAAAATCGGCAACGATGAGGAAGTATCCCGGAAATCCCATATCGTTTATGATTCTGAGTTCATATGCCAGGCGATCACGGTATGGCTTTGCCACCTGATCGCGGGCCTCATCATTCATACTGTCCACAAATACCTGACCAACAAGCCGCGCCTCTAAACCACTTGTAGCGAGATCACGCAAAGCATCCTTTTCGGGCCGGTCTCCTGCCTTGGGCGATCGTGGCAAGATTGGGTCACGAGTTTCGACCATTAAGGCACAACGCTTAGCTATGACAAGAGTGTTGGTAATAGCTTCAGGAAGGTCCGCGAAAAGCTTCTCCATTTCTTCGCCAGATTTAAAACGATGCTCTGGCGTAGCGCGTCGGCGTTCTTCTTCAGATACATATGACTTTTCAGCAATACAAAGCAGAGCATCGTGAGCATGGAACATGCTTTCATCTGCAAAGAAGCATTCGTTAGTGGCAACAAGGGGGATATCGTGGCTATAAGCCATATCAATCAGTAACGGTTCAATCTGATCTTCTGATATCAAGCCATGGCGTTGAAGCTCAATATAAAGTCGGTCTGGAAATATCTCCTTTAGGCTGAGCAGAAGGGTTTGAGCTATATCATTTTGACCATGTATTAGGTTACGTCCAACCGCTCCGGCTGTACCACCAGTCAGCGCAATTAGCCCTACCGAATAGTTAGCAAGATCATCTAATGAAACCTGAGGTGTTTCGCCAGAAGGGGTTTCGAGAAAAGAGTTACTAACGAGCTTGAGGAGATTACTGTATCCCTCCTCAGTCTGGCATAATAGGACGAGCTGGTCTGGCTCGGGAGGAAGCATGCCAACAGCTGTCCGACCCTCATAATCGTTTCGGCGGAGAGAAATCTGACATCCAATAATTGGCTGCACGCCCATCTTCGCGCAGGCTATGGAAAACTCTAGAGCACCGAACAGATTACGAGTATCCGTCAGCGCGACAGCTGGCATCATATTATCGACGCAGAGATCAATAAGATCAGGAATCTTGAGTGCACCTTCGGCCAGTGAGAAGGCAGAATGAGTGCGGAGATGAACGAAAGACGAATAGCTCATAACCTGTATTGATTACATCTAGAGCGAGATTCGGATAGTCTTGAATGTGAGTTACCCACAGAAAAGTGAATAAACCTGAGGATAAGCAGGTCTTAAGGGGGGGGTCTTCTCGACACCTGAAAAAGCACAGGAATTTCCCCTGCTCGCAAAAAGGTAAAGATCACTAGAATTCTGTCACCTTCTTTTAGAGGGCTACTAACCCCGCTCAGCATAAGATGATCACTCCCGCCCTCAAAAAGGACGGTCTCGCCGGCAGGAATTCGCAGATCATATAGGGGCTTCATCCCCATCATACCATTCTCGGAAAGGGTCATCTTATGAATTTCTATCTTCGCCACTCCTTCAGCCCTGATGCTGCTAAGCTGATCACTCACCTCACCACTATTAGTGATAGTTAAATATCCTGCTGTAACCGTAGATTGTCCAATCGTTTCTCTCATCCATGCATTAGACATAAGAATAGGGTCTGCTGCCACATAAGATGACCCAGAAATCAAAGCCGTCGATAGTGAGAAAAGAAAAAAGTATGAGTCTCTGACCAAGTTGATAACTTTCATAAGGAAAAGCTAGCCACTAAACATCCAATCTTGATTAAATGATCAGATTGGTCAAAGCTCGACTAACCCCCCGTCATCTAAACGCACCACACGATCTAATCTTGCGGCTAAGTCTGGGTTATGTGTAGCTACAATAGCTGCCAAGCCATGCTCTCGAGAGAGCTTAAGTAGGGCATCAAAAACACTATCTGCAGTTTGTGGATCAAGGTTCCCGGTTGGTTCATCAGCAAGAATAATCGATGGCTCGTTTGCTAACGCACGGGCTATCGCCACCCGTTGCTGCTCACCGCCTGAGAGTAAGCCTGGTCGATGGTCATAACGCTCTCTTAGTCCAAGACTATCCAGCAGGGTCTGCGCCCGACAAACCGCATCCTTGCGTGTGGTACAAGCAATCATTTGAGGAACTACGACGTTCTCCACTGCAGAGAATTCAGGTAATAAGTGATGATACTGATAGACAAAACCAAGGTGCTTAAGCCGAAGTTCCGTTAGGCGTTTTTCTGACAGCGCTGAACAGGATTCACCCGACACAATAATCTCACCGCGGTCCGGCTGCTCGAGTAAGCCAGCCAGATGAAGAAGTGTTGACTTACCGGAACCAGATTGCCCAACCAAAGCAACAATCTCGCCACGCGAAACAGACAAGTTTGCGTTAGACAAAACTTCAATTGGTTTACCGCCTTGTGAATAGGTACGACAAATACTATCAAGCCTGAGTACAACATTACTCATAGCGCAGAGCCTCTACGGGTTCAGTCCGGGCAGCACGCCATGAGGGATATAGCGTCGCTGCGAGAGACAAACCCAACGCCATCAAAACTACAGACAAAGTTTCACTCCAATCCATGACTGCTGGAATGGTTGATAGGAAATAGATTTCCGCAGAAAATAAATCGGTTCCTGTCAGTGTCTCCAGGAAGCGGCGGACTACTTCGATATTGTCACAAAAGACAATGCCCAGAATAAGTCCTAGAATTGTACCCGTTAATCCAACACTAGCCCCGGCCAAGAAAAATACCCGCATAATCATACCGCGGCTAGCCCCCATCGTACGTAAGATAGCAATATCTCTGCTCTTGTCCTTCACGAGCATAATAAGTCCAGCAATAATGTTGAAAGCAGCCACAACAATGATCAAGGTAAGGATCAGAAACATTACGTTGCGCTCTACCTGCAGCGCATTAAAAAAGGCGGAATTGGTTTGCTCCCATGACAATATACGCACACCTGGCCCAGCGACATTAGTAATATCTTCAGCAATAAAACGAGCTTGGTCAGGATTCTCTACTTGCACCTCTATAGCAGTAACACTGTCAGGGTATTTGAAATAGACCTGTGCTAGGCTAAGAGGCATATAGATTATTGATGAGTCAAAATCACTCATACCCACATCAAAAATAGCAACAATTGGGTATTCCTTAATACGTGGTGCCGTTCCAAAGGCCGTGATATTACCCTTGGGTGAGATCAGGGTGATCTTGTCACCAATATTTAGACTAAACTTTTGTGCTAAGCGGACACCAACAATTATTCCTTCACCCTTACTAAAAGCCATTAAGGATCCAATAACTATATTCTCAGAAATAACTGTACGCGCTGCCAGGTCCTCACCACGCACCCCTCGCACTACGAGACCTCCGCTATAACCAGACGCTGTCGCCATTACCTGCCCAACAATTTGCGGCGCCGCTGAAACCACACCAGGAACATCCTTTATGGCATCCACGCGTAAGCTATAATCTGAGATGGAAAACTCGATACCTCTCACATCGATATGACCATTAACCCCAAGAATACGGCTCATGATGTCTTCTCGATAACCATTCATTACTGCCATCACAATGATCAGGGTCGCTACACCTAAACCGATTCCAAGCAAAGAGAAGCCTGCAATCACAGAGACAAAGCCCTCTTTACGACGAGCTCTTAAGTAGCGGCCCGCCATCATGCGCTCAAATGGACTAAACACTAGTACTAACCTCTGCAAAGTGCTGATTTAGCTTGGACATTACACTTTCAAGGCTTAACTCCTGCCGCTCACCGGTAGCGCGACGCTTTAATTCCACTGTCCCTGCCTTAAGGCCCTTTGGCCCGACTATTAACTGCCATGGCATACCCAGAAGGTCCATATTAGAGAACTTTACACCGGCACGCTCATCCCGGTCATCGTAAAGTGTACTTAGGCCCATCTCGCCGAGATCCTTATATATTTCATCGCATATCTTGTCAGTGACTTCAGCTCCAGATTTCAGATTAACCAAGCCTATTTGGTATGGTGTAACTGCATCTGGCCAGATGATTCCATCTTCATCATGGCACGCCTCTATGATTGCACCCACCAGTCTAGAGACACCTATACCGTATGAACCCATATATGGTGTTAGCATTTTTCCGTCAGGGCCCAAGATCTTTGCTCTCATCGGGCTTGTATATTTCTGACCAAAATGGAAAATATGTCCAACTTCAATCCCGCGTGCTTCTATTAGCTTGTCTCCAAGCTCCTCGCCGACCTCCCTGTCATATTCTTCGTCAGTTGCTGCGTAATCACTGGTCCAGACATCTATGTACTCTTGGAGATCACTTTCGTAGTCAACTGCCAAAGGAATTGGCTTTTCTAAGAATGCTGAGTCGCAATATACTTTGCTTTCGCCGGTATCTGCCAGCACGATGAATTCATGACTCAAATCACCGCCTATTGGACCCGGGTCTGCTTTCATAGGAATCGCTTTTAATCCCATGCGAGCAAAGATACGTAGATAAGCAACAAACATTTTATTATAAGAAAGTTTTGCGGCTTCGTATGTCCGATCAAATGAGTATGCATCCTTCATTAAGAATTCGCGGCCACGCATAACACCAAACCGTGGTCTTACCTCGTCTCTGAATTTCCAATGAATTTGGTATAAGTTTAGAGGCAGGTCTTTGTAACTTTTCACATTATTACGAAAGATGTCTGTCACCACCTCCTCATGGGTAGGACCATATAGCATATCTCGCTTATGCCGATCTTTTATTCGCAGCATCTCTGGGCCATAATCATTGTATCGCCCACTTTCCTTCCACAATTCACCAGACTGGATTGTTGGCATAATAATTTCCTGGGCACCCGCATCATTCTGCTCTTTACGCACTATCTCGGCTATCTTGCTGAGAACCAGAGCACCCGTAGGCAACCAATTATATATTCCCGCTGCATGCTGTCGAACCAATCCAGCACGCAGCATCAACCGGTGCGAGACAATTTGGGCCTCAGTGGGTATTTCCTTCAACGTAGGGATAAAGGCGCGAGATAGGCGCATAAAAACCTCAGAAATTCAGATTACAAAGATATAGTCGCGCAATTTAGGCAAAGCTGAGACAAGTGTCTATTGAAAGCCCCTTTCAGAAACTGACAGCTAATGTTCAAATATAATACTATGCTCTCTCGAGGTGAATAAAACACACTTCAAATCTGTGGAGATCAATAATGATGACCGGGGCCCAAGCACTTGTCCAAACCTTAATTGATAGCGGTATTGAGGTGTGTTTTGCTAATCCTGGCACAACTGAAACCCACCTGGTCGGTGCTATCGATAGCACTGACCGTATCCGTCCAATTCTAGGTCTGTTTGAAGGCGTATGTACCGGCGCTGCCGACGGATACGCCCGCATCGCAAAAAAGCCCGCAAGCACCCTACTACATCTTGGTCCAGGCTTAGCTAACGGCCTATGCCATCTGCATAATGGACGAAAGGCATATTCTCCTATTGTCAATCTGATCGGCAATCATCCTCGGTCTCACCTGAAGTATGACGCCCCACTAACCTCGGATATTGCTGGGCTAGCCCGACCGGTATCTGGATGGGTCCGGCAAGTAATGCGGCCGAGCGACATAGCTAAAGACGGTGCAGAAGCCGTTGCAGCTGCCTGTAGTCCGCCAGGCCAAGTGTCGAGCCTAATTATCCCTGCTGATTGCAGTTGGAGCGATGGGGCCCAGCCCGCTGCGCCTATTGAAGTTATCAAGCAAGAGATGGCCTCACCCACGGCCATCAAGAAATCGGCAAGTTTGGCTAAGAAAGGCGAGCAAACTGCACTTCTCCTAGGAGCGGAAGGACTGACCGATGCTGGCTTGGAGGCTGCCGGGCGTATTGCCGCCAAAACAGGTGTGCGACTAATTTCTTATACCTTTCCATCCTTAATGCAACGCGGTGCGGGCCGAATAGTAATTGAGCGAATTCCGTACTTTCCCGAAGATGTGGCTGAGCATCTTAATGGTATAAATCATATCATATTGTGCGGTTCCAATGAACCCGTCTCTTTTTTCTCATATCCCACTGGCGGTGGATCGCTTGTACCTGAGGGATGTGATCTAGAAACTTTGGTCCCCGTAGGAGGTGATGTTATTGCTAGTTTGATGGCCCTAGCCAATGAGGTCGGGGCCATTTCCAAAGGAATAGGCCAGGCCTTGGCTTTACCACCTCCGCCAGATGGCCCTCTAACTCCAGACGCTGCCTCTATCGTTATAGCACGCTGTATTACCGATCATGCCATTGTTGTGGATGAGGGCATAACGGCCGGTTTTCCAGCATATACGCATTCCGCTAGTGCCGCCCCCCATGACTGGCTATTTATTACCGGAGGAGGTATTGGTTGGGCCATGCCTGTTGCTGTGGGTGCTGCTATAGCTGCGCCTGAGAGAAAGGTTCTTTGTCTGCAAGGCGATGGCGGGGCGATGTACACGATTCAAGCCTTGTGGACAATGGCCCGGGAACGGCTTGACATAACAACTATTGTGTTTTCGAACCGCGGATATTTGATTCTCGATATCGAGCTAGAACGCCATGGGCTCGGTCCAGCCGGTGCAAATGCCCATAGAATGATGGATATGGATAATCCACGAATTGATTTTGTTTCACTAGCTCAGGCACAAGGCGTTGACTCCCATAGAGTTAATAATTGCAATCGGTTAGAAGATATTCTGAATATTTGCCTTAAAGAACCAGGACCACACTTTATAGAGGCTGTAATGGCTTAGTAAAAATGACTACGATACCAATTATAGGACTATTGCCAGTTATTACATAGCTTGCTTTTTATACTATTTGAGTCGCTCCCGTGCTATCACGGTTTCGACACAGGCCGCCTGGCTATCCCGTATGATAAGTTTGTCATTCCAATAAAGATTGGTGCCCCGCAGACTTAATTGTCCAACAAGCCATTCGCCACTAACAAAGAGTGGCGCCATATTCTTATCTTTTTCTAAGTCCCGACCTCGACCAAGCTGATCCCTCAAATTTATGATGATCTCTATGTCAATGTCTGATGGTATTGAAATGCCTTTGTTACTACCAAGGTCAGCTGGGACTACTGCCCTGCCTTTGATGTCTAATCCTGGCCGATAGATTACACTGTCGGCTGGACCATAGGTCGTGGATTCACGACACCGTTCGGTAGCAATGCCATAAGCCAATGCTTCATACATCCATGAAAATCCGAGCATTGAGACCGCTAGCAGAATACCAATAAATCTAAGGTTCATACTCATGCGATCATAATAGAACAGGCGCCGCAACTAGTCTCTTACAAATTAGTTCAAGAACTAAGCCTTGCGACTCATACCTCCTCAATCTCAATCAGCGTGCTGTCAAAATCACCGGGATGTACAAACAGAACAGGTTTACCATGAGCGCCAGTTTTGGGTTCGCCATCGCCAAGAATACGTTTGCCTTCAGCTTGTAGCTGATCACGCGCCGCAAGGATATCATCCACCTCAAAACACAAATGATGCATACCACCGGACGGCTTCTTGTCCAGAAACCCTTGGATTGGCGAGTTCTCACCTAAGGGGTGCAGTAGCTCTATCTTAGTGTTAGCTAGTTCTACAAAAACTACTGTAACTCCATGCTCGGGCAAGTCTTCTGGTGCTGTTACAACCGCACCCAAAGTATTGCGATAGTTCTCAGCTGCTGCCTCAAGATTGGGCACCGCAATAGCTATGTGGTTCAGACGTCCGATCATGATATCCTCACATTTCTTTCTATCTAATTCATATCCGCACGATATGAACCCGCGTCAAGGGTTTCCGATCCTGCTCTATGGAGAAAATTCGCCTCACGCAGCGCCGGACCACCTCTTCTACAGCTTCGTTGTTACGCCGGGCCCTGCCAGGTAAACGAACGATAGCATTCTCAATTACCTGCTCAAGTGTTTCTGTACTCTCTTGGGCTTGGATGGTCGAACTGCCTGATACTAAGGGATCGGGAATACCTACAACAGACACCATAGCATCCTCTGCCAAATGCCCATCCTCCTCTAGCACCAAGGACACAAAAACACTCCCATTGAACAATATTTTCTTACGGTCCCGTAAGATCGGATTCCAAAATGGTACTACGTGATTACCCTCCCAAGACATACGGCCCGCCCACACTTCTCCAGCTAATACAGGTTCTCCCGGACCAAGACGAACAGTTGAGCCGTTCTCTACCGTTAGCACCTGTGGTACTTGGCACTCCTTAGCTAGAGAGGCATGAGCACGCATATGGAGATGCTCGCCGTGTACCGGTATAGCCGTATGTGGCCGGATCATCTGATACATCCTACGCATCTCACCCCGCGCTGGATGCCCTGAGACGTGAATAGGTTCGTCGCGAGCCGTTATTATTTTTACACCCAAGCTGGCCAGTTGGTTTTGCAATCTTAAGATCGACTTTTCATTACCTGGAATGACACGCGAAGAAAACAAAACAGTGTCGCCTTCTTCCAGAGCTACATCCCGATGCCTGTGTGTGGCGATCCGATTCAAAGCTGCACGTGACTCCCCCTGGCTACCCGTGCAAATATAAAGCACTTTGTCGCGCGGTAAATGGGCAGCATCCTTTGCCTCATAAAAATTGATTTCATCGGGGAGATAACCGGTTTTACGCGCTGTTGCTGCAATCCGCCACAGTGAAGCACCAACAAGAGATACATGACGACCATTAATCTCGGCAGCATGGGCTATACTTGCTAAACGAGCTAAGTTTGAGGCAAAACATCCAACAGCTACCCGCCCACTCTGCTTTCCAATCACCTCAACAAGTACTTCGCGAACATCGGACTCGGAACCCGATTCACCCTCTGAGAAGACATTAGTTGAGTCACCAATCATTGCTAACACACCCTCGTCACCAAGTGCCTCAAGGGTGTTATAATCAGTGGCCGCACCGATTAGCGGCTGAGGATCAAACTTCCAGTCTCCCGTATGCATCACCATACCGTGAGGCGTGCGTATAGCGAGCCCATTGGGTTCAGGAATGGAATGTGTAAGCGAGATGTATTCTATATCGAAGGGACCAATTTCTATACGGCCACCCAGCTCTACTTCCACTAATGGCACTAAGTCTCTGAGACCAGTTTCCGTTAACTTATTCCTAAGAAACTCTGCCGTAAACGGTGTCGCATAAACTGGACAACCTAGCTTAGGCCATAGGTAAGCCACTGCACCTAGATGATCCTCATGCGCATGAGTTAAAACAATTGCCAATAGTTTATTCTTGCGTTCGGCAATGAAATCTGGGTCCGGCATAACAACATCAACGCCTGGAATACTTTCATCACCAAATGTCACACCCAGATCGACAACAATCCAGTAGCCATCACAGCCGTATAGATTGAGGTTCATACCTATTTCACCGGACCCTCCGAGAGGAACAAACCATAGGCCCTTGTCGAGACCTTCAGGGGGTGTTTTAACGCTGGAGCGCCCCAGCTGGTTCATATAACATTCCGCTTATGAACAGCTAACAAGCCGCGTAGAGTAAGGTCGGCATCTATGTGTTCAATGGCAATTGTCGCTTCGGCAAATAATGGTGCCAACCCACCAGTTGCTACAACGGTAGGTGTTTTAGTCTGCTCTGACTTAATGCGAGAAATCAGTCCTTCTATCAAACCAATGTAACCCCAAAATACGCCTGAGTGCATAGCGGCAACTGTAGTGGTGCCCACAACTGGTGCACTTCCTGGATTCTCAACTGGAATCTTTGGTAACAGCGCTGTTGCATTATACAACGCCTCCATAGACAAATTTATTCCTGGTGCAATAACGCCACCAATGTAGCTACCTTCATCATCTAAAACATCGAATGTTGTCGCTGTTCCAAAGTCAACAATGATCAACGGACCTTTATATTTCTCATACGCAGCGACAGCGTTTACAAGTCTATCATCACCGACATTGCGAGGGTCTTGCATAGCAACCTTAATCCCAATATCAATATCCTCATCACTGATAAAACGTGCATCTACGCCGAAGAGATCTCTACACATACTGCTCAGCACACGATTCTTGGAAGGAACTACGGATGAAACGATTGCCGCATCAATATCCTCTAAAGAAATATCGTCACGCTGCATGATATGGCCTAACCAAACACCATAGTCGTCACTAGTCTTCTCAATCTCTGTTACAGTCCGCCACTGACCCGCTAGCCGATCAGTATCATAAACAGCAAAAACTATATTTGTATTACCACAGTCAATGACCACTAGCATGCTTAGGTAATCCTTTCTGGTCCGAAGAAGACATCTCCCGCAGGAATAATGCGCTCACCAGAGTCTTGTGCAAGCACCAATCCACCATTAGCAGACAACCCTTGAAAGTAACCCTGCAGTTTCTCAAAGGGTAAGCTCACCACAATAGGTTCATGGAGGCCTTCGGCCCGCTCTAACCAAGGCATACGTAAAGCTGCGAAGCCATCATTACGCCAAACGGCAAGCCACGATTCTAGAGATCGACAAAGCTGTAAGGCCAATCTCTGAGGATCTACAGTTAGGCCCATATCTGTTAAAGCCCCAACGGGGTATAGGGTATCATTTACCTGTGTCGATACCAAGTTAACACCAAACCCAACGATCACTTGCTGATGATTAGGCAAGGCCTCCAGCAAAATGCCAGCTACCTTTTTCTTATTAAGCAATAAGTCATTAGGCCACTTACAACGTAAATCAATAATTGATCTACCTACTTCCATTTCCAACGCATCAATCAGTGCAAGCGCACCCGTAAAACCGATCTCTCCACCAGAAGAGATGGGCGCATCAACCAAGACACTCAGGTATAGATTACCAACGGGGCTCTCCCATACACGGCCGCGCCTTCCTCGCCCTACGGTTTGCACGTCTGCCTGGATTACAAGTCCTTCGGACTCACCAGAGTCAGCCCGACGCATAAGCTCCTCATTAGTACTATCGATAGTTGGAAACTTAAACAAACGCCACCCGCTAGGCACCTTAAGCGACGAGGCTAGAGAAGAAGACATCAAGTTGACAGTCTAACCCTGGAATAAGGCCGTAGCGGCTGCGTCCGCTCCAGCGAGCATAGGTTCAGGAAAAAGAATGAAGATAGTAACTGCAGCAGCGCAAAAACCCATAATCATACTCGTCGACACATCGGGCCTATCGAACCCTTCACCCGCTTCCTCAAAATACATAATCTTGATCAGACGCAGATAATACACTGCCGCCACAACACTAGACAAAACACCGATTACTGCTAGAGGAATTAGCCCAGCATTAATCGCCGCAACAAAGACGAAGTACTTGCCGAAGAAGCCTGCGAGCGGCGGAATACCAGCCATCGAGAACATCAGGACTGTTAGTGCTAAGGCAATAGCCGGATTGGTTTTGGACAAGCCAGCAAGATCGTCAATCCCCTCCATATAGCGGCCTTTTACTCGCATGCTGAGAATAACAGCGAAGGTGCCGACATTCATAAAAAGGTATATCAGCATATAATAAAGCATGCCGCGCGCGCCTTCAGATGTTGCCGCTACTAATCCAATGAGTGCGTAGCCAACGTGACCAATCGAGCTGTAGGCCATCAAGCGTTTGATGTTTCTCTGGGCAATGGCAGCTACCGCCCCCCAGAGCATAGACGCTACACAGATAACGGTGAGCACCTGGCGCCACTGGAACAACAGGTCATCAAACGGACCAACAAGGACGCGTAGTAACAAGCTCAATGCGGCGATTTTTGGGGCTACGGAGAAGAAGGCCGTCACCGGTGTGGGTGAACCTTCATAGACATCAGGCGTCCACATATGAAAAGGTACTGCTGATATTTTGAAGGCAAAACCGGAAATTACAAACACAACACCAACGATAACACCAACGTTTTTTTGCGCCGAACTAAGAGCATCGGCTAAGCCAACAAACGATGTGGTGCCAGCAAATCCATAGATTAGAGAAGAGCCATACAACAACAATCCAGAGGCCAAAGCACCAAGGATGAAGTACTTCACAGCCGCTTCCGTCGCCCTCATATTACCACGATGAAAAGCGGCCAGTACGTATAAAGACAAAGACTGCAATTCAAGCCCAACGTATAGTGAGATTAGGTCATTGGCTGAGATCATCATCATCATACCTAGAACTGCAAACACCATCACTACAGGTAATTCGTAGCGGGTGATTCCTTCATTTTCAGCCCAAGGTAGGGTCAACAAGATTGCAAAAATACCCCCTAGGAGAACAAGCAGTTTGGCAAAGACCGTGAAGGCGTTGACTGCAAACATGCCGCTAAACGTTATGGTTGGGGCAGCATTGGTGGGCAGAACAATAAGACCTGCTAGGATGAAGGCACCAATGGCAAGCAGAGAAATACCGCGCATAGTATCAGCCTTACGAAAAACCCCAACCATCAGCATTGTCATGCCTGAAAGTGCTAGAAAGATCTCTGCATAAGCGGGGACAAGATTAGGCATAGGTGTCATGGTGCCATCCTATTTGTCCAGCGCAAGGAGAGTGTCATTAGCAAAGCCGGAAAGGGCGGCTTCAGCACCAATCGCTTGGTTGTAATCACTTATTAGCTTAGCAACTGAAACATCCATCACATTAAGGAATGACATAGGATAAACACCCATCCACATTACTATAATGACCAGCGGTATAAAAATAATAAGCTCACGATGGCTCAAATCTGGCAGGCCTTTGAGATCTTCCTTGGTCAATTCACCATAAATCACCCGCCGATACAGATAGAGCATGTAGGTAGCCCCTAATATGACACCAGTAGCAGTCAGCAATGAGACCCAGGTATTCACCTGAAACACACCGACTAACACTAGAAATTCACCAACGAAGCCGCCGGTTCCTGGCAAACCAACTGAGGCTAACATCATTAGCATGAAAACAAAGGCATACTTGGGCATGTTGTGGGCAAGACCACCGTACCGTTCTATCTCACGAGTGTGCAGCCGGTCGTAGACCACACCGACACAGAGGAACAATGCACCAGAGACAATACCGTGACTAAGCATCTGGTATATTGCTCCCTGCACCGCCTGTTGAGTCATTGCAAAAATGCCTACCGTGACAAAACCCATATGCGCGACAGAGGAATAGGCTATCAACTTCTTCATATCCTCCTGAGCAAGCGCTACTAGTGAGGTATAAATTACCGCAGTAATAGAAAGGCCATATATTAGCGGTGTGAAATAATCACTAGCCAATGGCAGCATAGGAATTGAGAATCGAAGGAACCCGTAGGCGCCCATCTTTAACAGTACACCTGCCAAAATAACCGAACCAGCTGTCGGAGCTTCGACATGCGCATCAGGTAGCCATGTATGCAAAGGCCACATTGGCACCTTGACGGCAAATGAGGCAAATAATCCCAACCAGAGCCAAAATTGCATATCAAAGGAGAATTGAGTCGCCGTCATCAATGTTGGGATGTCAGTTGTACCGGCAGTGCGGTACATAGCCAATAAGGCTACAAGTAGCAGTACGGAACCAGTCAAGGTATAAAGAAAAAACTTAAAGGCAGAGTAGACCCGCCTTGCACCACCCCAGATACCAATGATGAGAAACATGGGGATCAGTACACCTTCAAAAAAGACATAGAACAGCACCATATCCAGGGCACAAAACATGCCGACCATCATGGTTTCCAGAATCAAGAATGAAATCATATACTCCCGCACCCGGGTCTTGATTGCATCCCAACTGGCAAGCACGCAGACAGGTGTCAAAAATGTTGATAGAATTACAAATAGCATTGAAATACCATCGACACCCATATGGTATTGGATACCAAAAGTTGGCAACCAATCATGTTGCTCTACGAATTGGAAATCCGCCTTTCCATTATCAAAATTAGCCCAAATCAAAAGCGAAACAACGAAAGTCCCGAGCGTAACCCATAAGGTTACCCATCGGCTGTTACGGGCAACAATTTCAGGATTGTCAGACCGGATAGTCAGCAGCAAAAGTACACCGAGTAATGGTGTAAACGTGACAACGCTCAGTAGAGGTAGATTATCGACAAAGGCGTTCATATCAGGCGTCACCTATCCGCCTACTACAATCCACGATACAAACAAAGCGACACCAATTATCATGGCAAAGGCGTAGTGATAGAGGTATCCGGTCTGAATAGAGCCCAAGCGTTTGGCGCCTGTAATTACCGAATCTGAAATTCCATCAGGTCCAAAGCGATCTATAGTACCCTCATCACCACGCTTCCAAAGAAGATTGCCAAGTACAAATGCGGGACGAACAAAAATCGCATTATACAATTCGTCGAAGTACCATTTATTTAGAAGGAATTGATACACGTTAGGGTATTGTGATACGAGACGACTAGGAATCTCGGGTCTGCTTATATACATACGGAATGACATACCAAGGCCAAGCGCAGTAACAACGATTGGTGACCAGACCACCCAAGTCGGCACATGGTGTGCGGCATCAATGGCGTCAGCCCCAACAACTGCAATAGAAGTGCCCCAGAACAGGCTACGACCGTCACCAACAAACACTTCAAAGCCGACCATACCTGCAAAGATTGCTCCAATGGCTAAGCCAGCCAAAGGAAGTGTCATCACCAATGGGCTCTCATGTACGTGGTCCATCACGTGCTTATCAGCCCGCGCTTTGCCATGAAAGGTCATGAACAACAAGCGGCCAGAGTAAAATGCGGTCAAGAAGGCTGCTGCAATACCCATGATGAAGGCATACTGACCAACACTAGTTTGTGCTCCATAAGCCGCCTCAAGAACAAGGTCTTTTGAGTAATAGCCTGCAAACGGAGGTACGGCGACCAATGCTAGCGTACCTATCCACATAACGGCATAGGTAAATTTTACGTGTTTCCATATTCCACCCATCTTGCGCATATCCTGTTCATCGGACATAGCGTGAATGACAGAGCCAGAACCGAGAAACAAAAGTGCTTTGAACCAGGCATGAGTCATCAGATGGAAGATACCAGCGGAATACGCACCGACGCCACAAGCAAAGAACATGTAGCCTAGTTGTGAGCAGGTAGAGTACGCAATCACGCGCTTAATGTCATTCTGTACACAACCAATCGTAGCTGCGAAGAAGGCCGTTGACGCACCGACAATAGTAACCACTTCTAGTGCCGTAGGAGCGTACTCAAACAAAGGTGACATACGAGCGACAAGGAATACGCCAGCCGTAACCATTGTAGCGGCATGGATCAATGCAGAGACAGGGGTGGGTCCTTCCATTGCATCTGGTAGCCACGTGTGCAGAAAAAGCTGAGCTGACTTACCCATAGCACCAACAAATAGAAGCAAACAAATTAGAGTTAGTGCATGACCCTCTATGTTGAAGAAAGTAACTACATCCCCAGCGTGTGACGGAACGGCATTAAATACTGTATCAAAGCTAACTGAATCAAAAAGTAGATAAATTCCAAATATTCCAAGTAGGAAACCAAAATCTCCTACCCGATTTACAACAAAGGCCTTGATTGCAGCTGCATTTGCTGACGATTTCTTAAACCAAAATCCAATAAGTAAATAAGAAACAAGACCAACACCTTCCCAACCAAAAAAGAGTTGAACAAGGTTATCAGCTGTAACAAGCATCAACATTGCAAATGTAAACAAGGATAAATAGGCCATAAAACGAGGTTTGGAGTCATCATGGCTCATATATCCGCAAGCATAAACGTGAATTAGAAATGACACACAGGTAACAGTCATGACCATCACCGATGATAGAGTATCGAAGCGGAGCGCCCAGAATGTCTCAAAAGTGCCGGAATTAATCCAATTCGCCAGGATTATTATTTTCTCATTACCGCCCATAGCGACGTCAAAAAATATAGGGATTGATAATATTGCCCCTAAGCCAACCCCAAGGCAGGTGGCAAATTGAGAAGCTCGGTCACCAATGCGGTGACCTAAGAAACCAGCGATAATAGCCCCCAACAAAGGCAGGAAAATTGCGGCGGTATACATCTCTGCCCCTACCCCCTCAACTCATTAATGTCTTCAACCTCGATCGAGCGGTGGGCTCTATAGAAGACAACCACTATTGCTAGGCCAATCGCTGCTTCTGCAGCAGCAACAGTCAAAACTAGCATAGTGAATACTTGTCCCATGAGGTCGCCCATAAAGGATGAAAACGCTACCAGATTGATATTCACAGCAAGCAACATCAATTCGATGGACATCAAAATGATAATCAAGTTCTTACGGTTAACAAAAATACCAAATATCCCAATACTAAAAAGCACTGCTGCTACGGCTAAATAATGGGAAACACCAATAGCCACTATTGTAGTCCCTTTCCTGACTCGACTTTTACGATTTCAAGCGTATCTCTTGCGCTACGTGCATTTTGGTCGGCGATTACTTGTTTACGCACACCTTTACGTGTTCGATGAGTCAAAACGATCGAGCCAACCATTGCTACCAGCAAAATGATACCTGCAGCTTGAAACAAATATACATAGTCTGTGTAAAGAATCTGCCCAAGCGCTTCCGTGTTTGTCGTTATGCTCAGATCGGGTGCAGGTGCAGACCTTAATGATGCAGCGCGATCCGACATCGCCCACCCGGCGAAAACACTAAGTAATTCAGCAAGCAAAATCCCACCGACTAGTAATCCCACCCAAAGATACTTGTGAAGGCCTTCCCGAATAACGGTGACGTTTATGTCAAGCATCATCACCACAAACAGGAAGAGAACGGCAACAGCACCTACGTACACAACGACCAAGATCATCGCTACAAATTCGGCGCCCAGCAGCACAAATAAGCCCGCTGCGTTAAAGAAGGTTAGAATTAACCACAGCACAGAATGTACTGGATTACGCTGGAGGACGACATTTAACGCACCAATTACCGCCATGGCTGCAAATAAATAGAAGGCAAAGGTTGCTGCAATCATCGGACGTATTCTACGTTTATCATACGTTTGTTCATTATCATTAATTCAATCAATCACAATTACTCAACGGTAGGGCGCATCCAGCTCAAGCCGTTTTGCTAGTTCAGTCTCCCAACGGTCACCGTTAGCCAAAAGTTTTTCTTTATTGTAGAGAAGCTCTTCACGGGTTTCCGTAGCAAATTCAAAGTTCGGCCCTTCAACAATCGCATCCACAGGACAGGCTTCCTCACAAAGACCACAGTAGATACACTTCGTCATGTCAATATCATAACGGGTTGTCCGCCGACTGCCGTCGGCACGTGGTTCTGCTTCTATAGTGATAGCCTGCGCAGGGCATATCGCCTCACAAAGTTTACAGGCGATACAGCGCTCTTCCCCGTTTGGATAACGCCGCAATGCATGCTCTCCGCGAAATCTTGGACTTAGAGGGCCTTTTTCGTATGGATAATTGATCGTGACCTTTGGCTTAAACATATACTTAAGAGTCAACCACATCCCAGCCAAGAGTTCAGTTAGCAGGAACGAACGGGCAGTACGGTCAATAAAAGCCATGGCTCAGTCCTCCTACTCAAACTGGCACAGAATCTGAATAGACTAAGTAGCCGGCTGTAAGAACCAGCCAGATAAGCGAGAAAGGCAAGAAAATTTTCCAGCCAAGCCGCATTAGTTGATCGTAGCGATAGCGTGGGAATGTAGCACGGGTCCAAATGAATACGAATAAACACAAAGAAATTTTCAAAGCGAACCAGATTACACCTGGAATCATATTTAGGGGTGCGACGTCATATGGAGGTAGCCAGCCGCCTAAGAATAAGATCGTCACCACACCACTCATCATGATCATGTTTGCATATTCGCCTAGAAAGAAAAGTGCGAAGGACATTGAAGAGTATTCGGTCATAAACCCGGCAACAAGCTCTGACTCCGCCTCTGGTAGATCAAAGGGATGCCGATTTGTTTCCGCTAGAACAGAAATAAAAAATACTACAAACATTGGAAGATGTGGAATGAAATACCAACCAGGCAAAATACCAAATAGCGGTTGAGACTGTGCTTCTACTAACTGTGACAGATTCAAGGTGCCAGCTGTCATCAGAACAGAAATCATAATGAAGCCAATGGACACCTCATAAGACACCATCTGTGCGGCTGAACGCATAGCGCCAAGGAAGGCATACCGGGAATTAGATGCCCAGCCAGCCATAACCACGCCGTAAACCCCCAAGGAAGAAATTGCAAAGAGGTATAATACGCCAACGTTGATATCAGATATTACCCAGCTTGAACTCACCGGTATCACCGCCCAGGCCATCATAGCCAGTCCAAAGGTCACCATAGGTGCCAGGAAAAATACTACAGGACTTGCTCCAGTAGGCAGTACAGTTTCCTTTGTCAAAAGTTTCACTGCATCAGCAAAGGGTTGGAGTAAGCCAAACCAGCCCACAACATTAGGACCTATGCGCAATTGCATAGCACTGATGATCTTTCGTTCCGCATAGGTCAAATAGGCCACGCTAATAAGCACAGGCACCAAGAACATAAGTATCTTAATAATAATCCAAAGCACCGGCCAAAGGTAATTAATCCAAAGCTCAGCCATCAGTACCCGTTGCCTTCGCAGAGGAGCCCAACACAAATTCCTGCGTACATTTAGCCATGGTCCGAGAGGCACGGCTTATGGGGTCAGTTTGGTAATAGTTATCAATTGGATACTCGAATACTGAAGCAGAAACTGCCCCTACTTGCCCAAAAGGATCCCAGTCAGAAGCCACAACATTATTTATGTGATTGAATATTGGGCTCGCGTCGCATAATCGTGCCTTTAACTGATCTAAAGAGTCATAGGGTAGCGTTTGACCCACGCGTTCCGATAAGGCTCGAATGATCGCCCAGTCTTCACGAGCATCACCTGGTGGAAAAATCGCCCGCTGACCATATTGCACACGGCCCTCTGTATTAACGTAAGTACCATTCTTCTCAGTGTAAGCTGCACCCGGTAAGATAACGTCAGCCACATGGGCCCCCGCATCACCGTGGTGGCCCTGATAAATTACGAAAGTGTCTTTAAGCTTAGACATATCACATTCATCGGCCCCGAGCAGATATACAACGTCAATATCTCCGGCATCCGCTCCATCGAGAATGCCCTGCGTATCCTTGCCACCATTATCGGGGGTAAAGCCAACATCGAGTCCACCAACCCTTGCCGCCGCAGTATGTAACACATTAAAGCCGTTCCAATCACCGCATACCATCCCACAGGCAGTTGCAATGCTTCGCCCAGCGGCCAAAATAGCGGGACCGTCCGCACGCCCAAGCGCACCCATTCCGATAATCAGCATGGGGCGGTCAGCATCTCTAAGGACCTGAGAGAAAGGGTGAGTGCCATCTGAAATCTTTGCAATCACATCTGCCGTATCACCCAAATGATCATAGCCATAGGTTAAATCAAATGCATTACCAATCACACCTATCTTCACTCCACCCATACGGTAACGCTTGCGAATACGCGCATTGATAATCGGCGCTTCTCTGCGCGGGTTTGTACCAATAAGTAGAATGGCATCCGCTTCTTCGATCCCAGCAATTGTGGTGTTGAATAGGTATGAGGCCCGCACTTTGGGATCAAGGGCTGCACCGTCTTGACGACAGTCTGTATTGGCAGAACCCAACGCCATCATAAGGTCTTTAAGCGCAACCATGGATTCACAATCCACCATATCACCAGCAAGCGCAGCGATCCTAGAACCAGGCAACTCTTTGATTTTATCAGCAATCGCGGCGAAGGCTTCATCCCAAGAGGCTAATTTTAGCTTGCCGTTACGGCGCACATAGGGTTGATCTAGACGCTGGTACTTAAGACCATCACAAGAGTTACGAGACTTGTCAGCAAGCCATTCCTCATTAACCCACTCGTTGAGTCTAGGTAAAACACGCATGACCTCTCGACCGCGACTATCGACCCTTATATTAGTGCCCACGGCATCCATAACATCGATAGATTCAGTCTTCTGTAATTCCCAAGAACGGGCTGTAAAGGCGTAAGGTTTATTCGTAAGTGCACCTACAGGACAAAGATCAACTACATTACCTGACAGCTCTGACGTCAATGACTGCTCAAGATAGGTCGTTATTTCCGTTTCTTCACCGCGACCTGTCGCCCCAATTTCACCAACCCCTCCGACTTCTTCAATAAAACGAATACAACGGGTACAATGAATGCAGCGAGTCATGATAGTCGATACGATTGGCCCCATCTCTTTGTCTTTAACCGACCGCTTGTGCTCTATATATCGTCCCCTGTCAGCCCCGAATGCCAACGCCTGATCTTGCAGATCGCATTCACCGCCCTGGTCACAAATTGGGCAATCCAGCGGGTGATTAATAAGTAGAAACTCCATCACGCCGTTACGGGCTTTAACCGCGCGCTCAGATTTTGTATGCACCACCATACCTTCGCCAGCGGGCATGGCACAGGATGCTACAGGCTTGGGAGATTTTTCCACCTCGACTAAGCACATACGGCAGTTGCCGGCGATGGACAAACGGTCATGGTAGCAAAAACGCGGAATCTCCGCGCCAGCCTGCTCCGCCGCCTGCAGGATCGTCGTCCCAGATTCAACTTCGACTTCTAAACCGTCGATAGTTAGTGTTGGCATCGTATATCCCTATGCCGCACGCGGATGTTTACCGTCTCGAAAGTCTTGAATACGTTTTTCAAGTTGTGGCCGGAAGTGTCGTATCAAACCTTGGATAGGCCAAGCGGCCGCATCCCCAAGGGCGCAGATTGTATGACCTTCTATTTGATAGGTCACCTCTTCTAGCATATCAATTTCTTGTGGTTCTGCATGTCCAGAGACAAGACGTTGCATAACTCGGTATAGCCAGCCGGTACCTTCACGGCATGGAGTGCACTGTCCACAACTTTCATGTTTGTAGAATGCTGCCAGACGAGAAATTACAGCTATAATATCTACCGACTTGTTCATCACCATCACGGCGGCAGTACCAAGACCCGATTTGACCTCACGAAGTGAGTCAAAATCCATTAAGACATCATTACAAATAACCGGAGGTAGACAGGGTACTGAGCTCCCTCCAGGAATTACAGCCTGCAAGTTATCCCAGCCCCCGATTACGCCACCACAATGTTTCTCAATCAGTTCCTTCAACGGAATACCCATCTCTTCCTCAACATTACATGGAGTATTTACATGACCAGAAATACAGAACACTTTCGTACCTGTATTATTTGGACGGCCCATCCCGGCAAACCAGGAAGCACCGCGGCGCAAAATTGTCGGAGCTACGGCAATACTTTCCACATTGTTTACTGTTGTCGGGCAACCGTACAGCCCAACACCAGCAGGGAATGGAGGCTTCAGGCGAGGCTGACCTTTCTTGCCTTCTAGGCTCTCAATTAGCGCCGTTTCTTCACCACAGATGTAGGCTCCTGCCCCTCGATGTAAATATAAATCAAAAGCCCACCCAGAACCGCAGGCATTCTTACCGATCAAACCAGCATCATAAGCTTCATCAATAGCTATCTGGAGATTGGAGGCTTCGTTATAGAACTCACCACGAATATAAATGTAACAGCTATTTGCATTCATTGCGAAGCTGGCAAGCAGGCAACCTTCAATGAGCTTATGCGGATCAAAACGCATCATGTCACGGTCTTTACAGGTGCCAGGCTCTCCCTCGTCGGCGTTGATCACTAGATAGTGAGGCCGGTCTGTTTTCGTCTTTGGCATGAAGGACCATTTCAGACCAGTGGGAAAGCCCGCACCTCCTCGGCCACGGAGTCCAGACGCTTTCATTTCGTCAATTATCCAGTCCTGACCCATGGCCATAATTTCTTTAGTATTATCCCAGTCACCACGCGATCGTGCACCCGCCAAGCGCCAGTCATGTTCTCCATACAGGTTGGTGAAAATACGATCATGGTCTTTTAACATTACGCGCCTTCCTTCGCATTGTGCGCTGCTTCCTGGGCTTCTTGAAACTTTTGCATGGCTGCGGCTAGATCCTGCTTTGGGTATTTTTGTGTAGGATCTGCGGTCAAACTAGTCTGCACTCCCGCTGGTGCCGCACCTTGACGGCCGAGGATAGAACCACGTACTGGCGGATGACCCGACTTAATGGCATCAATCAACTTACCCATAGACTCATAATCTAGGTCTTCGTAGTAATCATCATTAATGGCAACAATTGGTGCGTTAACACACGCCCCAGCACATTCAACCTCATTAAGCGTAAATTCACCATCTTCAGTGGTACCACCTAACTTGACTCCCAACTTATTTTCACAGGCACTCACCACTTCACTAGAGCCTCGTAACATACAAGGTAAATTGGTGCACACTTGAATATGGCACTTTCCTACCGGACTTAGGTTAAACATAGTGTAGAAAGTTGCTACTTCGAGAACGCGTATAACATCCATATCCAGCATAGCTGCAATGCATTCTATAGCAGGCTTAACCACCCAGCCTTCCTGACGCTGGGCAAGGTCTAGTAGTGGGATAACTGCGCTAGCCTGATACCCTTTAGGGTATTTGGCAATGATTGCTTCCGCCCGCACCTTATGCTCAGCGGTAAAATCAAAGTTATCTGGTTGCTGGTTGGAGAGACGACGTAGGCTCATCGGTCTACCTCTCCAAAGACAATGTCAATAGATCCAAGCACAGCTGGCACATCCGCTAGCATGTGCCCGCGCAGCATGAAATCCATACCTTGCATATGTACAAAACCAGGCGCCCGAATACGACAGCGATAAGGTTTGTTAGATCCGTCAGAAACTAAATAAACCGCAAACTCGCCCTTTGGCGCCTCAACTGCAGCGTAAGTTTCCCCGCGAGGAACATGATAACCTTCAGTGTAAAGTTTGAAGTGATGGATCAATGCCTCCATAGAACCCTTCATATCGCCACGTGGTGGCGGATTGATCTTACGGTCCTGCACCTTGACCGGACCGTCCGGCATTCTATCGAGACATTGATTGATAATACGCAAAGATTCGCGCATCTCTGCAATACGAACAATGTAGCGATCATAACAATCGCCATGCTTGCCTATGGGAATATCAAAATCGATTTCATCGTAGCCGTCATAAGGCTGCGCCTTACGTAAATCCCAGGCTACTCCGGAGGCACGCAGGTTGGGCCCGGTAAAGCCCCAATCTAATGCTTCCTCACTACTAACGATACCAATATCAACCGTACGTTGTTTAAAAATACGGTTGTCTGTTAACAACCCTTCAACATCGTCTATAATTTTGTGATAGCCACTTGCCCAATCGGCTATACGCTCAGTCAGTCCTGCGGGCATATCGCGCGCCACCCCACCCGGCCGGACATAAGCAGCGTGCATACGTGCGCCGGAAACTTCATCATAAAAACCCATAAGTTTTTCGCGCTCTTCAAACGTCCAGAGAAACGGGGTCATAGCTCCCACATCCATGGCGTAGGAACCAATATTCATTATGTGGTTAAGAATACGAGTTAATTCGCAAAACAACATACGGATATACTTGCCACGTCTCGGGACCTCTATACTAAGTAATCGTTCAACGGCAATTGCATATGCTTGCTCTTGATTCATAGGGGAGACGTAATCTAGCCGGTCGAAGTATGGTACTGCTTGCAAGTAAGTTTTGTGTTCAATAAGCTTCTCGGTTCCTCGGTGTAACAAGCCTATATGGGGATCAACGCGGTCTATAATTTCTCCCCCCATTTCGAGCACCAGACGTAAAACACCGTGCGCGGCGGGATGCTGCGGTCCGAAGTTAACCGTATAGTTTTCAATTTCAGCCTCTAAAAGATCAGCCATCTTGCGAAGTCTTCTCGTCACCTGGTAGCATTTGCTGATGGGCGTTCTCGGCCCCTTCCCATGGGCTCATAAAATCAAATGTACGAAAGTCTTGGGTTAGTTTTACCGGCTCGTAAACTACCCGCTTTTGTTCTTCGTTATAGCGAACCTCGACATAACCACTTAAGGGGAAATCCTTACGCTGAGCATGGCCGTCGAAACCATAGTCAGTCAGTATACGGCGTAAATCAGGATGGTCGGAAAAGAAAATACCATACATATCCCAGACCTCGCGCTCGAACCAATTAGCACAAGAAAATACCTCCGCTACTGACGGGACTGGAGAATCCTCCGAAGCGCTAACTTTGACTCTGATGCGTAGATTCTGTTTCATACTTAACAAATGATAGACAACCTCAAAGCGCTCTTGACGTTCAAGATAATCCACGCCACACAAATCAACTAGCTGTTCGAACTGACAGTTGCTGTCGTCCTTCAATAACCTCAGAACTTTTACGATAGAAGGCCGCTGGACGGTAACGGTAAGCGCGTCATCATCTATGGTGGTCTCAATAATGTCATCAGCTAAAGAAAGGCTAAGATTCTCAGCTAAGTCAGAAAGCGCGGAAATCTGATCGTAGTCCATAGTCATGGATCAATCCCTACTCAGCCCCTTAACGGTCCAATGTGCCTACGCGACGAATCTTCTTGTGAAGCTGCAGAATACCATACAGCAGTGCTTCCGCTGTGGGTGGACAACCCGGCACATATATGTCGACGGGCACTATACGATCGCAGCCACGCACCACTGAATATGAGTAGTGGTAATAACCGCCACCGTTAGCGCAAGAACCCATGGATATGACCCACCGCGGCTCTGGCATCTGGTCGTAGACCTTACGCAAGGCCGGCGCCATCTTATTGGTTAGAGTACCCGCAACAATCATCACGTCGGATTGCCGAGGACTGGGCCTAAAAAACATGCCAAAGCGATCGAGATCATATCGGGCCATAGCTGAATGCATCATTTCTACAGCACAACATGCCAGACCAAAGGACATAGGCCACATCGAACCTGTCCGCCCCCAATTGGCCAATTTGTCTATAGACGACAACACAAAACCCTTGGTTTGTAGTTCTTCGGCCACCCGTGCGACAACAGCTTCGTCCTCTGCTCTGACTAGCTTCTGTGCATTAGATTCCACTTGAGCAGGAAGAGTCACTCCCATTCCAGAGCTCCTTTGCGCCATTCATAGACAAACCCAATAGTCAAAACACCGAGAAAAATCATCATGGACCAGAAACCATAGATTCCTATAGCACCCAAGGAGATTGCCCAAGGAAAGAGGAACGCTACTTCTAGGTCAAAAATTATAAATAGAATAGCGACCAAGTAGAACCGAACGTCGAACTTAGAGCGCGTATCATCGAAAGCCTCAAAACCACATTCATAGGTCGAGGTCTTTTCTGCATCTGGGTTTGATGGCGCAACAACCAACGAAGCAACAACAATGGCAAGTGCCAAACCAAAAGCGATCCCCATAAAAATTAGGATCGGGAGATATTCTGTGAGCAGGTCTTGCATTTCTGCCTTAGTCCTTAACCCGCCGGCTCTTAATCATATTAGAGCAAATAGCGGTATGTTACTGCCCTCAGTAAGAACTACCTAACCCTATCCATACCGGATGTTGGGCCACCACGGAGCGGTTTAGCTGCTCACCGAGCAGAGTTGGTTTAGCCGCTGGTAACATCGCAAGTCAAGCTAACATACCCCTTAAAACGGCCATTGAATCCTTATGCTAATTAGGCCCTTCTGGTCTTTGGCTTCTAGCATCCTATAAAGAGCCGTTATGATCTTGTTTGTCCAGCTCAGCTCTTACTCCATGTCGCACTGTGGAAAAGACCTAGAACTCGCTTTTATTGCCTAAAAAACCTTTGAAGACCAGGGTGTTTGGGCCCCTTTTGACCCCATAGGCCCTATTGGTAACCCCTGATGACCTGCCAATTAGAGAGAATCTCATTGGGCTAACAACTAGAATATTTAACCGCAGACCACTTTGCCTTACAGCACCATAAAATAATCGATAACCCCTGATCTGATTAGGGCTTGCTATTCGCAGATGTCTTGAGAAAATTGTTGCAAGAGGTTGACCAAATGCAAACTAGCCTTTGGGCGCTAGATGACTATTGGAGCTATTAAGCGTTCGAGCATCCTAGTAATACTAAGGGCCGCAAGGTATGAAGTCTTGGGGTTTTCTGGTGCCGGTTCCGCCTCAATCATCGTTGAAAGCCGACCAAAGGCACCAGAGGCCATCACACAATGACTATTTCTGTTGGCAAATGGGTCAGCAATAAGTGTGACCATTGTCTTATCCATACCTATCCCGGCCAAGGCCAAAGCAGCAGCAACATTAGCATTCTTGGGAAAATTCTGAGCCGCTTCCCTGGCTGTTCCAGAAAAAATAGTAGTAGCCTCAGTAATCGATTCCAGATCAACCTCTGCAACTCCTGGAGCACAAGCCCAGGCATGTGGCGGCTTCCTGGTTGTTAAAGTCACCTCATCTAATTGTTCGGACGCAGCTGCACTAAGAGCGTCCAAACCAGCCAACGCGCCAGCCGGAACGATCACACGGGTGCCCCCTTTTGTCGCTGCATCTTCAAGTTGAGATGCAACCCCAGGGATAGCAAAAACGCCTACAGATATCACCATTAGGTCTATACCAGCTCTCAAGATCGAAACCCCATGCGCTTTAACTGCATCCTGGGCCGCACATTCAACTACTAAATCTGGTTTTAGAGCCAAAAGCGTGTGCAGATCTTGAACTATGGGGTGTGGGCCAGTGCTGACTTCGTCCTCAGGGAGACCTAATGCTGCGCATACGGATATTCGACCAGCAGAGTGGTTGCAGTGACGCGATACTGCTGCGGCAATTGTACCGTTTCCAATAAGAGCAATATTTAGCTTAGTTCTATTAGTCATGCCTAGAGGAGAACCGATGGTAGGAGAAAACAGGAATGAAAAATACTATACGATGACAGGTTATCACTACTAAGAAACTCTGTGTGCGCACAATATGAATATTCTTTTGTTATTTGTTGTCATGTTCAACAATTATTTGTTTGTATGATTAAGATGCCAGAGTTCACTCGATTTCTTCCGACAGTGCTTATGCACGCGCAAATAGTCCAAAAGTATAATAATTGTTCGTCAAAGGGTTACTTACCCCTTTATCTGGGATATTTAGATATCTGACAATGATTAATTCTTCTTAGGAAAAGCTAGCTTTAATGCGCAAGGGTTTGAATAAAAGTCTCGCCAGCTAGGACAAGAAAGGTAAGCTTTTTAGTATGAGAATACTTAACTATCTGGCATGCCATACAGACTAATCTGGTTTTCAGATAATAATTAAGTGGTACTTATGTCGATTTGAGGGAGTAACAATGTTTGATAATGCAGACCTGATGATTCCAGGGCCCGATGGAAAGCTCTCAGTGCGAACGCGCTGCATAGAACAGTCCAACGGAAACGTTGCCATTCTTGTTCAAGGCGCCAATGTGTCCGGGCAGGCCGGTTACGACTTTAAGTTTGACGGAGGCGCTGACTATTCGTTTATGGATGGACTTGCCGCTCGGGGTGTTGGCTCCGTCACCTTTTCCATTCGTGGATATGAAAAATCTGAACTTAAGAGCGACCCTCTGTCCGTGCAAACAGAGCAAGCCATTGAGGATCTCGCGGCTGTTGTCGATTGGTTAGAGTCTGAAGGCATAGAAACACCACACCTTCTTGGCTGGTCGTGGGGCGGGAGAATCGCTGGCCGCTATGTCGAGAGCAATCCAGGTCGCATCGACCGGCTGATCTTGCTCGACCCGGCTTTAGGTGGGGGACAACTCGTTCTTCCACACCCATCGGACGAATGGTGGGATAATACATACGATTATTTTTTCAATCGGCTGGAAGAAGAGTTTACCGAGTTGGAGGCCCGCAAGGCATTTGCAGCACTTGTTTCATCCACGGAACCAAAAGCGCCAAACGGTATTAGGCAAGAAAACGCGAATGGCAGCATACCTGCTGCCCCTGCCGCCATAAAACGCCCGACAATGATGCTATATGGTGACGCTGCTGGCGCAGCAAACTATATGCACGGTAGTCAGCGTCGTGGTGACTTCTTCGAAAGTCTTGGAACTCAAGACAAATCACTAATGATCATCCCTGGCGCTGGCGATTATGCGCACATTCAGAATCCGCGTTGTCGGTTCCAGAAGGCAGCAGCCGATTTTCTGACATTGTCATAGTCGGGAATCAAGCGAGCTTTCTTGGTTAGGATGCAAAGATAAAAGATGACCAATATTGAACTGGGCAGATAGGTGACACATGACCCTCGTTGAGATTGAGAATAAGGCAGGCCTGTGCCGCATCACATGCGGCTGGAAAAAGCCTGAACTACCAATTGACTGGGTGCGCCGCTATTGGCGGGATGTGCACAGCCCCGCTATTGCGCGTCGCGCGGGACTCTATGACTATCGCCACTACCAATATGACCCGGTACGCGATGACCTTTTATTACCGATTAGTGGTGTCGAATATGGGGCACCACCTCTCGAGCAGCTAATGTGGACATCTGATGTTCGCTATCGGGATGAGGCGGCCTTGGCAATTTTCGATAAGTCGCCGGAGGGTAAGGCAAAGTCCGATATCCTTGGTGATATTGATATCATTGTTGATCAAAGCACCACGTACCGCGCTGTCAATGAAAATGCTGTTACGTACGTTGATGACACTGGTGTCGCGATGCCACAGGGACCATGTACCTCGCCGACATTTGCTCTCTTCATCCGTAGCAAATCAAGCGAAGAAGAGTTTCGGTCTTGTCTGCGGCAAATAGCAGAAAGTTGGTCCCAGAAGACAGGTGTTCTCCGCCTCCGCCTTAGCTTGTTTGATGCGCCAGACATGGAGAAAGAGCGTAAGGCGGGTTACCCCGTAAAAACTCACCCTGTCGAGCGACAGTACCAAGCCTTGATCGATCTAGCATTGGACACAGTCGCCCGCGGGCAAGCCTTAGTGGAGGAGGAGGACGGCATTGATTATGCCTCCCATATTTCAACGATCCACACTTATCCAGTACGTGCCATCTACACTAGCAACTACAACGGTAAGCCAACGTTGGTGGGCTTACGTGGTTATCCCGCCTATGAAGCCTTGACGGCTCTTGATGCTGAAAATCAGCGGCAAACGAGTCTGCTGGAGTGGATGTACGGTGACATCGCTAAGAACGGAACAGCAGAGGGCTCCTAATGCAAGACACTTCAGTATCAGAGCAGTTGATTGATTTCTCCCTTGATTGGAAAGAGCGAGGTGTACCCGACGACGTAACGCACGAAGCCAAGCGGCTTCTTCTTAATCAACTCAAGGCTTCGGTCGGCGCAACCCAAACTGAAACAGTTAGAATTCTTCATGACTCTATTTCGCCACCTCGAGCGGATCAGAGACCAGCTCATGTCATCTGGCTAGGAACACCAACCACGCCAGAAGATGCGGCCCTGGTAAACGGAGCTCTGTACGAGGTGCTTGATTTTCACGACACATATATTCCTTGTTACATGCACGCAACATCAGCGGTTTTACCTGCCGTTATGGCGGCAGCCGAAGGCAGGGGCCATAGCGGTAAAGAGGTCATTGATGCGTTGGCGCTTGGTATGGAAATTGAGTTGGCCATCGCAACAATGCTAATGCCCACAGCCTACTTTCGGGGTTATGTGCCCGCTGGACTGACGGGAAGTGTCGGCGCTGCAGCGGCATGCAGTATCTTGGCTGGATTGAATAAGGATCAGATGCGTAATGCCCTCGGTATCGCCATGTGTACGGCATTTGGTTTGTATGTCTCCGTAGGCAGTATGACTCTCTCCTATATTACAGGAGCGACAGCGCGATCAGGGCTAACGGCTTTTAATTTGGCTGAGAAAGGGTTCGATGCTCCTAAGACGGCCTTTGAGGGTGACAAAGGCATGTTTGTGACTCACTCTGATGAGGACGCAGGTAAGATTAAAGAAGTGCTTGAGACTCTCGGACAGACTTGGCGTATCCACGGTCAGACTTACAAAGTTATTCCCACTGAAACAATTACGCACGGCCCAGTCGAGTTGATTCTAGATGTGTTGCCAAAGGCCAAGGGCCGGACCGTCGAGAGTCTCGAGTTTGCGGTTTGTCCAATCGTTAAAGATATTTGCGATGAGCGTATGGAACGATTTGGTGACCCTGACAGCGACTTAACCGCACGGTTTGATCTCTGCTTCTGCGCCGCTGCTGCATGGGAGCGCGGCCGCTTCACATTGGAAGAGATGCAAGAATCCACATACACAGACAAGGACGTTCTTTCTCTTCGATCACGCACACGTCTCATCGAGGATAAGGCGCGAGAGACCTTCGAAGGTTGTTCTTTAGTTGTTACATTCACCGACGGAACCACCGAAACCGCAAACGTCGATGCATTCCTGGGTAGTCCCGGCAGTCGCATGACAGATGATCAGCTTTCAGACCTATTCCGTACGTCTTCGGCAGACGTTTTGCTTGATGGTCGGGCGGATCAAATATTGGACGCGGTTTGGACCCTTGACCAAGCAGATAGTATTGCTGATCTCATGTCACTTCTGACTTTGAAACAGCAGGTATAAAGATGACAATCGTTACGCTAAGCGAAGGAGAAACAATCTGGTACAAGACAACCGGATCAGGGGCTCCTTTGCTTCACATCCATGGTTCTGCTTTCGGTCACCGCAACTTTGAAAAGCTTACACCGCTTGTTGCTGAACATTTTGAAGTCGTTGACTTTGATCTACCTGGCTACGGCGAAAGTGTTGGAGCGGCCAGGTCGGGCGGAATGGAGGGCCTCGCAGAGCAGGTATACGAGTTTATAATTCAAGCCGGGTATGAGCGGGTAAACCTGCATGGCACATCATTCGGCGCGATGATTGGTTTTTGCCTCGCCGCTAACCATCCGGAGGTGATTGACCGTCTCATTCTGAGCTGTTTCCTTGCGAGATATGACAATGCAGCTCGTATGATGCGCGGAACATGGAAGCGTGCGGCGCGGGACAGCGGCATGGAGGCTGTCGCAGACCTAACTTCCGTTGCTGGATTTGCACGTAGCTTCTACGACCTCGATGGAGCGCAATCTCAACTGCAATCAATGCGCGATGCGTTTAAGAATACTGATCCAGAAGCGTTTATTGCTGGTACTGAAACGATAGAGAAGACAGATCTAAGCAATCTCACCCCTAAGATTGCAGCGCCGACGCTCCTGCTCGCTGGGGATGAAGATAATATGACTCCTTTTAATCCCGCTCCCAGCGGTGTAGGCATGTCAAATATTTCTCAGAAACTCCCTGCCTGTGAAACAAGACTTCTTGAGCGATGTGGTCATTATCTAGTCATTGAGCAGCCGGAACTAGCGGCAAAGTATATTGCTGACTTCATCAATAAATAATAACTGGAGTAAAGATGACTGATACAGCGCAAGAGGCCAAATCTTCATTCCAGGTCTCAATTGGCTACCGCCGCTATATGCTCGGCCTACTACTCGTAGTCGCCGTGTTTAACTATGCAGACAGATACATGCTTGGTATTCTAATCCCCGATATAAAATCGGATCTCGGGCTATCTGATACTCAGATCGGATTCATCTCTGGCGCAGCATTCACCATACTATATGCACTGCTTGGTGTTCCAATTGCCAGATTAGCAGACCGCTTTTCACGTAAGAATATCATCGCAGCATCTCTAGCTATATGGAGCGCAATGACATGCCTTTGTGGTCTCGCACAGTCATTCATCCAGCTAGCGATCTTTCGTGTTCTTGTCGGTATTGGCGAAGCAGGCTGCACACCCCCCTCACACTCATTAATATCTGACTACTACACACGTGGACGTCGAACATCAGCCCTTGCAATCTTTGGGCTTGGATCCCCAATAGGCGTTTTTGTTGCCTTTCTCGTGGGTGGTTGGATTGTCGAAGCTGCAGGCTGGCGTGTGGCTTTGGTTGCCTTTGGGGCACCGGGGGTGGTCCTTGCGCTAATTCTTTATTTAACATTACGCGATGCTCCACGAGGCTATTCTGATGGAATTGGGTCATCGCCCCAGGTCAATGTCGGTATGCCTGATCTATGGTCTACATTTGTTGCATTGTGGGCAAAAAAAACTTTCCGTCATATGGTCCTTGGTGGAAGCATGTATGGGCTAATCATGGTAGCCGTACTGGTTTGGATCCCATCATTCTTTGAACGTACCCATGGACTTACGATAGGTTCAATCGGCACCTGGCTCGCATTCACTAGTGCCGTTCCACATGTAATAGGCACATTGGCTGGAGGTTTCATTGCAGATCGACTAGCAAAAAGAGGAGTGCGTGGTCCAATCTTACTGTGTGTCTTTGCACAAGTTGTTGCAACGCCTTTCTACGCGCTTGTCCTGCTGTGGCCAAGTGCCACAGGGGCATTTTTATGGCTTATAATTCCATCAATGATTGGTGTGATGCAGGGACCAGTCTTATTCGCAACTATACAAGGTATTTCGAGCGTCAAAACACGATCTGTAGCTGCGGCACTGATGATACTCATAATCAATCTAATCTCTGGGATCATTGGACCGCAGCTCGTTGGAATATCAAGCGATCTAACTGAGGCCGCTCTCGGCACAGAATCACTTGGTTATTCATTGCTAGTAGTGACCACTATTTGTGGATTTTGGTCTGCGTTCCATTTCTACCTAGCTTCACGGGCAATTGAGGATGACCTCAATTGACTAACGCCTCCGCTGTAAAAAAATCCTATATTGATGGGCTCTATGGTCAGGTCCATTTAATAACTGCGGGTCAAGAAAATACAAGAAAGCCACCATTATATTTGCTACATGCAACAGCGTATTCGGGGCAGGTATTCTTACCCTTAATTAGATATCTATCTAAGGAACGACTTGTATATGCGCCTGATACGCCTGGATACGGTGGCTCAGATCGACCGTCACATTTACCAGACTTACAGGGATATGCTAGTGCTTTTGCGGACGTAATAATGCGAACGGCTAATAAGCACTCAGGTCCTATTGATGTGCTTGGCTACCACACTGGTGTATTCATTGCTCTTGAGGCTGCTATTCAAAACCCCGACCTAATCCGGTCACTCATCCTAATTGGAGTACCCCATTATGTCGGACAAGCAAGAGAGGAGCGCAAATCTATACTTGCAGCAAAAAGCGAACTTACTGAAGACTTTGAACAGTTTAGAGAACGATGGAATTACTTCATTCACGATCGGACACCAGGTCTGTCACTAAACCGCGCATTTGAATGTTTTGTTGATGAGTTGAGGGCCTACCCCGACCAATGGTGGGCTCACGAAGCACTATTCACTTTCGATACAGTCTCATGTTTAGAGCAAGTCAAATGTCCAGTGCTTATTCTAAATCCGAACAGTCCATTAGCTGAACCTTCGAGAGAAGCAGCAACAATAATTAAGAATGTGGAACTTTATGAACTACCTTCGCTCAACGGTGCGATTTTTGATCTGGGCACCGAGCCACTGTGCCAAAGAATAGACGTATTCTTGAGTCGACTTGAACGTTGAAGAACTATTAATAAGGCTTGTTGCCACAAAATATCCATAAAACTTCTCGTATCTTACTCTGACAAGCATATTCTTTCGAGCAAGAGTTCTATGTATTGCGAACGCCTAGATACACGAAAGTTTTTATATAATTTAGTATAAAATAGGATTTTCATGATTATCAGATATCCCTAGGCAACATTGGAGTCTATCCCCGTGACTCTGCTTGATAGGTGAAAGATTTAATTTGGTGCGATTAATGAACAATCAGAATATAATAATAGCTGGTGCAGGTATCGGTGGATTAACCGCTGCGCTTTCCTGCCAAAAGGTTGGTCTTCAAGTCGTTGTGTTTGAACGTGCGCCGGAACTTGGAGAGATCGGTGCGGGCATCATGCTTACGCCGAACGCTGTGAAATGTTTAGAGTATCTAGGTCTCGGTGATGCTTTATTAGCTGTTGCGAGCGAGCCAAGCGAATCTATTTATAGACGTTTTGATACTTCGGAAGTCATGATGCGCGCAGGCATTAAAGATAAGATGCGGCAGTCTTATGGTGCAGGTTATTATCTTATTCATCGGGCGGATCTACATTCAATTCTTATGCAGGCTGTGCTAGCTAATGACTCAGATGCAATTTGTCCAGGCCGCAGCGTCAGCCAAGTAGATCAAAGTGAAACCGGCGTTAGAGTTCATTTCGAGCGCGGCGAATCAGTAGCTGGCAGCCTTCTTATTGGTAGTGACGGTATACACTCAGCAGTCAGGGCAGCACTATTTGGGAAAAATAATCCAAAGTACACAGGACAATCTGCATGGCGCGGCATGGTTCCTTCAGAGGGTTTGCCGGACTCAGTCCTTGAACCTGGAACAGTATCCTGGATCGGTGAACGCCGGCACATTATCCAATATGCTGTCCGTAAAGGCTCCTTGATCAACTATGTTGCAATTGTCGCTATTGACGATTGGGTGGAAGAAGGATGGAATCGAGCCGCACCTATTGAGGAAGTCGTTGCAGAGTTTGCTGGCTGGCATTCAGACGTTTTGCGCCTACTATCAGCTACTCCGGCAGGGAATTGTTACAAATGGGGCTTATTTGTTCGCGAACCCCTAAAGTCGTGGACCGTCGGCCGCATTACCTTGCTAGGCGATGCAGCACACCCTACGTTGCCATTTGCAGCACAAGGATCCGCAATGGCGATAGAAGATAGTATTGTTTTAGGTCGAGCATTGGAAAGCTATGACAATGCTGAAACAGCTCTAAAAACCTATGAGGCCACGAGAATTAAACGTGCGTCTTGGTTGGTAGAGCACGCCCAACAAGCAACCAACCTATACCAACGCCTCCAAGGAGATAAATCACAGCAGCGTGCCTCAAGTGTAGAAGATATATACAGTTATGATGCAACTCAATGTCCTCTTAATCTACGTCCGTAGCCAAAACTACATGATCATGAATATCAGCTGAAAAGATAATTAGCGAACGTCGCCAGAAAGAATTAGCTCGGAACATACTCAAGCCTTATCTTACCCATCCCAATATAGATTCCCGATAAATCCGATTGGGTCCTAACCCCAGCCCTTGTAAGCTAATAAGCAAATAAAAAAACGTTGGGCTAATGAAGACGAATTAAACAATTCGCCTTGCCCTGATTTTATAGCACGGTAGGGGGTGGTGGGCGATGACAGGATCGAACTGCCGACCCCCTCGGTGTAAACGAGGTGCTCTCCCAGCTGAGCTAATCGCCCATCGTCCTAATAGAATCAAGGTAAATGCCGAGTGATCACCTTGAGCCCCGGCACACTAGCCAGTCACTATGTCCTGTTCAAATGAAAATATTGCAAAAATAGATTTAATAGTCTGAATATAGAAAAGAAATGTGCCGGTCACACACAGATGACCGGCACATCGCAAGATTCGGTCGAATACGATTGTCGTTATCGGCCGTTCACCGAGTCTTTCAAGCCCTTACCTGCTTTGAACTTAGGTTGCTTAGAAGCGGGAATTTGAATCTTCTCTCCGGTACGAGGATTTCTACCTTCACTCGCCGCCCGATTGGCAACGCTGAATGTTCCAAACCCTACAAGGCGAACTTCCGTTCCTCCTTTAAGAGACCCAGTGATTGTATCGAAAACGCTATCTACCGCCTTCGCGGCGTCAGCTTTGGTCAGTGAGGTATCATCTGCCACCGCAGCAATTAGGTCGTTTTTATTCATATCTGACCCCTTGTCTAGTTATGTATCTGTAAAACCAATTGAGAACAGCCCAGCACCATCAAAATGTTCTCCACCGAACTACGGGCCCTCGCATGTGCCAGAAAACCGAAGCTTTTCACGCTGGGATGAGATCGAGTGTAAAGTCCCAATTTTCTAGCCGTCAATGGGAAGAATCTTAAAAAGCCCTGGAATACTGGGAAAAAATGCCGATTTCCGCTTGTCAAGGCCTGAAAGAGGACTATTACTACCTTATTTAGCGTCCCCAACAACATAAAAAGGGCTAAAAACCCTAATTATTAGCCCTACGGGAGACTCGGTAAACACAACATCTTGTGGTCTATCAATGCGTGACGAGAACATCGTCTTCGGTATCAGCGTCGGCGCCACTGGTTGTAATATCATCCTCATCTTCATCGTCTAGATCTAGCGGCACCAGCCTCTGGGTAAGTGCTTTCTCCAGCACTTCATCCGCAGTACCAACGGGAATAATCGTTAGATCACGCTTTACGTTAGCAGGGATTTCTTCCAAATCTTTTTCATTATCTTTAGGAATAAGAACAGTATTTATTCCGCCACGCATAGCTGCCAAAAGTTTCTCTTTGAGGCCACCAATGGGAAGTACTCGGCCACGCAGGGTGATTTCGCCAGTCATAGCCACATCCTTACGAACTGGAATGCCCGTTAGAGCCGAAACAATTGACGTACACATACCAACACCTGCTGACGGCCCATCTTTGGGAGTTGCACCTTCAGGAACATGCAAGTGAATATCGTTTTTATCAAAAATTCTACGCTTAACACCGAATACTAGAGCACGACTGCGAACGAAAGAGCGGGCTGCCTGAATAGATTCCTTCATAACATCACCAAGCTTTCCAGTGAGAGTCACCTGTCCCTTACCCGGCATTATAACAGCCTCAATAGACAAAATTTCACCACCAACCTCTGTCCATGCTAGCCCAGTGGTAACACCAACAAGGTCTTCAAGTTCTGCTTCGCCGTAGCGAAACTTTCGGATCCCCGCAAACTTTTTAAGATTCTGTCGGGTAACCTTCACCCCACCAAGTTTATCAACAATAATTTCCTTGGTAGCCTTGCGGATCAACTTAGCCAGCTCACGTTCGAGACTACGCACACCCGCTTCGCGAGTATAATACCGGATTAAATCACGAAGACCCTGGTCCGATATTGACCATTCATCAATTTCTAGACCATGCGCCTCAAGCTGTTTACGAATCAGATGTCGCTTAGCGATTTCAAGTTTTTCATCTTCGGTATAACCAGAAAGCCGTATCGTTTCCATACGATCCAATAAAGGCTGAGGCATGCGGAGAGTATTAGCTGTTGTGATGAACAATACGTCTGATAAATCGTAGTCAACCTCCAGATAGTGGTCCTGAAACGTTGAGTTTTGTTCTGGGTCTAGCACTTCAAGTAATGCAGATGACGGATCTCCGCGCCAATCGTTACCCAGCTTATCTATCTCATCCAGAAGAAACAGTGGGTTTGACGTTTTCGCTTTTTTCATACCCTGTATGATCTTACCAGGCATAGAACCTATGTATGTGCGACGATGACCCCTAACTTCAGCCTCATCGCGCACGCCGCCCAACGACATACGCACAAATTTTCTACCGGTCGCAGTAGCAACAGATTTACCAAGTGATGTCTTACCCACGCCGGGAGGCCCGACTAAACAAAGTATAGGCCCTTTCAGCTTCTTAGTTCGTTGTTGCACAGCAAGGTATTCAACGATGCGTTCTTTTACTTTTTCCAGGCCAAAATGGTCTCTATCCAATTGGTCCTCGGCCTCTTTAAGGTCAGTTTTTATTTTGGAACGCTTCTTCCACGGGATATCGGTAATCCAATCGAGATAGTTACGCACTACGGTTGCCTCTGCCGACATCGGGCTCATAGCTTTCAGTTTTTTCAGCTCGCTGTGCGATTTTTCTTTAGCCTCCTTAGACATCCGAGACTTTTTTATTTTCTCTTCGAATTCAGATATCTCATCACTACCATCTTCTGTATCACCCAGTTCCTTCTGAATAGCTTTCATCTGCTCATTCAAATAGTACTCTCTCTGAGTTTTCTCCATTTGTCGCTTTACACGATTACGAATACGTTTTTCGACTTGGAGAACGCTAATCTCACCTTCCATTACTCCATATATTTTTTCCAGCCGCTCGGTCACAGTCTCAAGCTCAAGAAGTTCCTGCTTATCCGCTATTTTCAATGCCAAATGAGAGGCAACCGTGTCTGCAAGCTTAGCTGATTCTTCGATCTGATTAATAGAAACTAGAACCTCTGGCGGTATTTTCTTATTGAGTTTTATATACTGCTCAAACTCCGCCACTACAGACCGCGAGAGTGCTTCAAGCTCCTGCTGTTCCTGATCCTCCTGGGAAAATGCTTCCGCATGAGCTTCAAAAAAATTGTCGTTTTCCTTGTAGCCCTTAATACGCGCCCTCTGACCACCCTCAACAAGAACTTTAACAGTCCCATCCGGCAATTTAAGCAACTGCAACACAGTTGAAATAGTTCCGACTTCATAAATATCGTCTGCACCTGGGTCATCCACAGCAGCATCTTTTTGGGCCACAAGTAGAATTTGTTTATCGTCACTCATGACATCTTCTAAGGCCCGCACGGACTTCTCGCGGCCCACAAAAAGTGGAACAATCATGTGCGGAAAAACAACTATGTCCCGCAGCGGAAGGACTGGATATAATTGAACCTTATCGGAACTCACGTGTGCTTACCTCGCTTAAAGAAATCGGGAGATATCTCCCAAAAGCCCGTGATTTATAAATAAACCACTATCATTTATAATGTATGCAGCCCTACGTCCACTGCCCGCTCGCTCTCCCCTTATGTAGGGAGCTTATTTAGTACGCGCAATCGGTCTTCATGGATTATTCAGCCTGACCGAGGACTAAGCATTACGCAGGCTTACCAATATCTTCTCGCCGGTCCGCGTAGATGTACAGTGGTTTCGCGCGCCCTTCTGTTACCTCCCCGTTGACCACTATCTCCTCTACCCCTTCAAGACTAGGTAATTCGAACATTGTATCCAGCAAGATCCCCTCCATAATAGACCTTAAACCACGGGCACCAGTTTTACGTTTAATTGCCTTACGCGCGATTACTGCGAGTGCATCCTCGGTAAAGGTTAAGGCTACATTCTCCATGTCGAACAAACGACCGTACTGCTTGACCAGCGCATTTTTTGGTGAGGTTAAAATCTCTATCAGGGCACCTTCATCAAGGTCTTCCAGTGTTGCTAATACTGGCACACGACCGACAAACTCTGGAATCATACCGTATTTTAACAAATCTTCCGGCTCGATATTACGCAAGATCTGGCCTGTCTGGCGATCATCGGCAGTACGAACATCTGCACCAAAGCCAATCGATGTTCCCTTGCCACGCTGTGAAATGATTTTATCTAAACCAGCGAAGGCACCACCACAGATAAATAGGATGTTGGTGGTATCGACCTGAAGAAATTCCTGCTGTGGATGCTTACGCCCACCTTGCGGAGGTACAGAAGCGACCGTGCCTTCCATAATCTTGAGAAGAGCTTGCTGCACGCCTTCGCCCGAAACATCGCGGGTGATCGATGGATTATCTGACTTACGGCTGATCTTATCGATCTCATCTATATAAACTATACCTCGCTGAGCACGTTCAACGTTATAGTCTGCGGACTGTAGTAGTTTTAAAATTATATTCTCTACATCTTCACCAACATAACCAGCTTCCGTAAGTGTTGTTGCGTCCGCCATCGTGAATGGCACATCCAGTATACGCGCAAGTGTTTGGGCCAATAGGGTCTTGCCCGAACCTGTTGGGCCAATCAGCAATATATTTGATTTAGCAATCTCGACTTCACCGTTCTTGGCATTAGATCCAAGGCGCTTATAGTGGTTATGAACCGCAACTGATAAAACCTTCTTAGCGTGATCTTGGCCAATAACATAGTCATCAAGAACAGTAAGAATATCTTCAGGCGTCGGCACGCCTTCGCGCGACTTAACCAAATTTGTTTTATTTTCTTCACGAATGATGTCCATACATAATTCAACGCATTCATCACAGATGAATACCGTTGGACCGGCAATCAGCTTTCGCACCTCGTGCTGACTCTTCCCGCAGAAAGAGCAGTAAAGCGTATTTTTCGTATCGCCATTAGACGACTTGGTCATGCACTTATCTCCGCTGGCCCTACCAATCTTGTGGTTTTAGACCGGTATAACCACCACATCTTGAGTGAAGGTGATGTTAAACGACGATTTCATGGCAAGACAACGACAAAACCCTAACTATCAGGTTAATTTTACAAAAAACACCATTCTCTAGGCTTTTCTCAGTATGTTTGGCTTGTGCGAAGGCCATCTAAGAAGCTTCGTCATCCCTTTTATCAGCCTCTTCACCATCAGGTTTAGGGCGTTCAGAAACAATAGAATCAATGATGCCAAAAGCTTTGGCTTCCTCAGAAGTCATATAGTTATCTCTATCCATCGCTTTTTCGATCGCTTTAAGGGTTTGGCCAGTATGCTCAACGTAAATCTCGTTAAGTCTTGCGCGCAGTGCTAGAATTTCTCTAGCCTGGATTTCAATATCAGCCGCCTGGCCTTGAAATCCACCTGAGGGTTGATGAATCATGATACGGGCATTAGGCAGAGCGAATCGTTTCTCAGCCTTTCCACCAGCCAGCAACAATGAGCCCATCGACGCTGCCTGTCCCACGCAGACCGTGGAGATATCAGGACGGATATACTTCATTGTATCGTAAATGGCCAATCCGGAGGTCACAACACCACCCGGAGAATTGATATAAAAAGAAATATCCTTGATCGGATTCTCAGATTCTAAATAAAGTAATTGCGCACAAACTAGAGACGAAACCGTATCATTAACCTGTCCCGTCAAGAAAATAATCCTTTCCTTCAGGAGCCTAGAGTAGATGTCGTAGGATCGTTCTCCCCGGTTGGTTTGCTCAACCACCATGGGAACAAGTGTATTGTCATAGACTTCGATAGCGTCACGATCCTGCATGCGTATCTCTTTCATTCTACTCATATGCCTACCGAGCATTACTAATACATCAGCCTACTCTAGCTACCGTAGATATCTTAGCTCATCTTAGGAACCGGCCCATCCACTTCTCTTCCACCAGATTCTTCGATCAGTTCTTCTGGGGCTACTTCCTTTTCCGTCACTTCCACAAGCTCCAAAAGAAAATCAATAACCTTATCTTCAAACAAAGGTGCCCTGACTTGCTCAACAGCCTGGGGATTATTCTGATAATAAGTCACGACCGACTGCTCTTGTCCCGGGAAACGGCTAGCCTCACGAGCAATCGCCTGAGACAGTTCTTCAGGTGGTACCTGTAGTTTATTCCTCTGACCAACCTCCGAGAGCAGCAGTCCCAGACGAATACGGCGTTCTGCAATTGATTGATAATCAGCTTTCAATTCATCATCTGATTTGCCGGCATCTTCCGGATCTAGCTGACCCGCGTCCTTAGCTTGTACAACCTGTTCCCAGATACTATTGAATTCACTCTCCATCATACTTTCAGGAACTTCAAAGGTATGCATATCTGAAAGCTGATCAAGCAACTCCCGCTTGATCTTCATACGGGCCAAATACGCGTAATCTTCCTCGATTTGCTTTTTCACACCTTCTGTCAATGCCGCTAGATCATCGAAGCCCATGGTTTTGGCAAATGCATCTTCTATCGCCGGTATTTCCAGCACTTCAAGGCCCTTCAGAGAGACCGCAAATACTACATCTTTTCCAGCCAAATCGGCCTTATAGTCCTCTGGAAAGGTCAATTTTACATCTTTATCACTACCCGGCTTCATTCCTACCAACTGCTCCTCAAAGCCTGGAATAAAGCGGCCGGAGCCAAGTTCCAACTTAAAGTCTGAAGCGCTGCCACCTTCAAATTCTTCGCCATCAACAGATCCGACAAAGTCCATGACAACCACATCACCCATAGCCGCAGGGCGTTTTTCATCAGATGGGATCGGAATCTTATTACTGTCAGCCATCTTTTGAAGCATATCGTTAATCTGTTCATCACCGGGCTTAGCGATGAGTTTCTCAACCTTCAGAGAAGTAAAATCGCCTAACTGGATATCTGGTAATAGCTCAAGTTCAATCGAAAATTCCAGGTTCTCACCCTCGTCCGAGGACACCATATCTAATTTCGGCTGAATTGCGGGCCTAAGCCCTTTTTCTTCTACAATCTTTTGAGTTGATTCTTGCATACTTGCCTCAAGAACCTCTCCACGCACTGAATCACCAAACCTCTTTTTCAGCAGATTCATAGGTACCTTGCCAGGTCGGAAGCCGGGCAATCGAACTTGTTGACCAACCTCATCTAGTCGGGTGGTTACCTTACCTTCAATCTCATCAGCACTAATAATAATGCTATATTCTCGTTTGAGGCCTTCAGAAGTTTTTTCAGTGATTTCCATCGCTATACCCTTAGGTCTGCGTTAAATCGTTTTCACGAGGTTATCTCGTTTTAGATTTAAACGCCGAATGTTTGTACCAATCCCTGCCCATGCAAATTATGTAAAGTGCCTTACATTAGCCATAACAATCCTTATCTGCTCCAGTACCTGACAGCATATCTATCCGCCCTTACCTGCTTAACACAATTGGTGCGGGTGAAGGGACTTGAACCCCCACGCCCTTACGGGCACTGGCACCTAAAGCCAGCGCGTCTACCAATTCCGCCACACCCGCCCATCAGTTAAAATAAAGCTTTGGAAGGAGCTATGCCCTCAGTGCCACCCCCATTTAATGGGATCGCGGAAAATAGGCAACACCCAAGCATAGAGCAATGGAATTAACCGAGAACACCCGAAATATTTTCAATAATATCCTCAGCAATAAGGCCTGGTCCAGCCAAGTTAGCTGCCGCGCCATGTACGGAAGCACCTGTGCAAGCCGCGAACCATGCGTCGAAACCTTGGGCTAAAAGCCCTGCAATAATGCCGGCCAAGACGTCCCCAGAGCCAGCTGTCGCGAGCCAGCCTGGCGCTTTTGCTAGGATCGCGGCAGTGCCGTCTGTACAAGCTATTACTGTATCACTGCCTTTTAACAGCACAATAGCGCCACTTTTTGCCGCAGCGGCACGGCACTGGCTTAAGCGATTAGAGTCCCCATCAAGACCGAACAACTTAACGAACTCGCCGTTATGAGGAGTGAGTACAACTTCTCCAGGAGAAGATCTTATGGCTTCAAAGAGGGCATCAGGGTTATCAGCAAAACTGGTCAAACCATCTGCATCGACAACAACCGCCCTATCTGTGGCAAGAACATCAATTACCCGTTCTCGGGTAACCTCACCTACCCCAAGACCAGGACCAATTAGAACTACGTTTTGGCGAGAATCAGCCAAAACTCTAGTTGTTGGTTCATCCAATTCCAACGCCTCAAATATTAAGCCTGGGGCCCCCTGCCGATATGTGGCCGCAGAATCCTGCGGGGCTACAACAGTGACAAGACCGGCACCAATACGTCGCGCTGCAGCTGCACCAAGCCGGATGGCACCGCTCATTGCTATGCTGCCAAACAATAAAACATGTCCCCTGGTATATTTGTGATCCGCAGGACCAGGGGTTGGTATTCTGTTTGCCAATCTATACCCAATAACAGTGGTATTGGGTCTAATGCCTTTTAGAACCGTTTCAGGGATACCAATGTCTGCTACTACGACGCGGCCACAGAGATCTCGTCCGGGGCAAAGCAAATGCCCAGGCTTATGCCGGAAAAAGGTTATGGTTAAATCACACCGAGTTGCTGTACCCGCATCCCCACCAAGTATCTCACCTGTATCACCGCTTACTCCACTAGGCATATCAATGGCCACGCATTGAAGTCCAGAATCTAGTAAAGCGAGAACCAGGCTCCTGGCCGGCCCTTGGAGGGGCCGCACCAAACCAGCTCCGAAAAGTGCATCAACAACGAGATTAGACCAAACTAGCAGATCGGTGCTTAAGGGATTTATTTCTCCCCCATCCTCTTGCCAGCGTTTGGCATTGGTCGCTGCATCCCCCTTTAGGTCCTCAATTTTCCCCAATAGACCAACCTTTATCGGCCAACCAGCCCTCTGAAGGTACCTTGCGATAACAAACCCATCGCCACCATTGTTACCTGGCCCACATAAGATTGCTGTTCGGCAGCGGCTAAATTGCTGGCGTATTTCGCGCGCGCAGCTCATTCCAGCTAATTCCATCAGAGACAAACTTTGGATGCCTGAGGCCACAGCGGCTGCGTCAGCAGCGTACATTTGAGCAACACCGAGGACTTCATTGCCTAGAATATGAAAGGAGTTCGGCATTAGATAGCTCACTATTATTAAATAATATAACCTACTTCAAATGCCCGAACAATATGGTTAAGGCTACGTATATCTTTTATATATGGAGCGAATGATAGCCCTTTACCGCACAATTTCCCAAGTCCAGATGCTTTTGGTCTGCATGCATGTCGGCGGCTCACAGTGAAAGTTGCCGTCCTCGGTGCGGGTGTTATAGGAGTCACTGCCGCCCAGGCTATTGCAGCGGACGGTCACACTGTCACAGTCATAGACCGCCAGCCAGGGCCGGCTATGGAGACTAGCTTTGCCAACGGCGGACAGATTTCTGCTTCCCACACTCCACCTTGGGCGACAGCGCAGATGCCACTAAAAGCCCTATCTCTGATGTTCAGACGGGATGCACCCTTACGGATTAACCCAATACGCTGGGATCCAGCATTATGGGGATGGTGTTTTCGCTTTCTAACGAACTGCACTTCAGCGAACTTTAGTCAGAACATGCAAAGAGCATTGAGATTATCGCTCTACAGTCGCGAAGTCCTGAGGGCACTGCGTCAACGCTATAATCTCCAATATGACCAAACCACAGGAGGCCTTCTATATTTGTACCATGACAAAAAAGCCTTAGGTGAGGCTAAGGAATTAGCGTTATGGCTCTCAGATCGGGGGATAACACAAAATATCCTTAGCCGCGAAGGCGTTCTAGCAGAGGAACCCGCCCTTCATTATTCAAATGATCGCTTCGAGGGAGGCATATTAAGCCCCAATGATGAAACAGGAGATGCACATGTCTTTTCCAAAACATTGACCGGCCTAGCAAAAAAACAAGGGGTTGATTTTAGATTTGATACGATCGTTAGGAGTATGACGGCTAAGAACGGTAACATAGTCAACATTGAGACATCAGCAGGCATTATTGAGGCAGATGCTTTCGTTATTAGTCTGGGCAGCGATACGGCCAGCCTACTAAAACCCTTGGGCCTATCGGTACCCATCTATCCGGCTAAGGGATATTCCCTTACGGCAGAAATAAAGGATATCGAAGCAGCGCCAAAGCATAGCATTACGGATGAGTCCAGGTTCATGGTTATTACTCGCATAGGTAACCGCATCCGAGCGGGTGGCACAGCAGAATTGGTCGGCTGGGACCGCTCCATCAATCCAAACCGCATGCAACCAATCGTATCTGGAGCGCGTGCATTATTTCCTAGAGCGGCAGATTATGATCAGATCCAAGCGTGGGCTGGCCTACGCCCAGCCACCCCTGATTCCGTGCCGATTATTGGTTCCACGCCCTATGAAAATCTATTCCTTAATGCTGGACATGGAACTCTAGGATGGACTATGGCAGCTGGGTCAGCCCAGGTGATAGCTGATCTGATTTCCAGTCGCACTCCTGAAATCGATTTAGAAGGCCTCTGTCTAAACAGATTTATCTAATAGAATAATATTAAATTTATTTATTAAGTTTACACTATAGTGTATTGGTATTTAATAATATTTTTCATACAATATAAGCTTAAAATCCCTATAGCATTGAAGTACTGGCAGAAAAACAAGATCGCTGCATAGATGTAATGCCGTCCTCCTTTTTTCAGTTTAATCTCGTGATTTGGTCGGCATTTCCTGTTTACCTGTCATCAGCTATGGTGCTGCTCACGCTAATCAATCCCTTGTGATCAAATATGAAAACACCTGTTCGCAGCAATTTTATTAATGCTATCGGTAAGACGCCTCTGATCCGGCTTTCTTGGCCATCTGAAGTCTCGGGTGCCAATATTTATGGTAAAGCTGAATTTATGAACCCGGGTGGTTCCGTTAAGGACAGAGCCGCACTATTCATGATTCGTGATGCAGAAGAGAGGGGCTTGATAAAGCCTGGAGACACATTGATCGAAGCAACCGGCGGGAATACTGGCATAGGTGTAGCTCTAGTCGGAAACGCCCTAGGTTATAAATCTATCATCGTTATGCCCGACAACCAGTCCCAAGAAAAGAAAGACACTGTCCGCGCCTGCGGTGCTAACTTACGCGAGGTGCCAGCGGTCCCTTTCAAAGACCCCAATAATTACGTCCATTTCGCAAGACGGCTAGCAGAGGAAATTGGTGGCTATTTCTGTAATCAGTTTGATAACACTGCTAATCGGGATGGGCACATCCAGACTACAGGTCCAGAAATATGGGATGCGCTTGATGGCAAAGTCGATGCATTTACCACTGCTGTTGGGACTGGCGGCACCCTTGCCGGAGTCGCTATCGCGCTAAAAGAACGCTCTAAAAAGATTCTGACCGTAGCCGCCGACCCCGGTGGCTCCGTTATCCACGATTTTATTAAGACAGGAAATCTGACCTCTGAAGGCGATTCTATCACAGAAGGAATTGGCCAGGGCCGGGTCACCCTTAATCTCAAAGACGCACCTCTGGATGATGCCGAGAGGATCCTTGATCCGGAAGCCCTTGATACTATCTACAATCTTGTACTGCACGACGGGCTTGTCATGGGGGGGTCAACAGGAATTAACGTTGCCGCAGCAATTCGAATAGGCCAAAAATTAGGGCCAGGAGCAAATATTGTTACTATCTTGTGCGACTATGGAAGCCGCTATCAAAGCAAGATTTTTAATCCCGATTTCCTTTCCTCTAGAGACCTACCTATTCCGCCATGGATAGACAGCAATAAATGACTGGCCATGACAAAGGGCAGCCCTAAATGAATCATGCAAAACAGAAAACTCTAGTCTCTGCAAGTTGGCTTGCAGAAAACCTAGATAAGCCAAATATAGCTATTGTGGATGCCTCATTCTTCGTACCAGGGGGTACCGCACCGGCAAAGAAACAGTTCAGCCAAAGACACATACCTGGTTCTGTCTTTTTCGATATTAATGAGATCGCTGATTGCGACTCTGGCCAAGATCATAGCATGCCAACTTCAGCAGTTTTTGACTCAAAAATTGGGCTACTGGGTATAGGTAATGAGTCACATGTTATCGCATACGATAGCATGGGTGGGGGATGTGCAGCGGCCCGGGTTTGGTGGATGTTCAAAGCATTTGGGCATGACATGGTATCTGTCTTGAATGGCGGACTAGTAAGGTGGGAAATGGAGGGCCACCCACTCACCCAAACACTTCCAATACGTCAGAAAAAAAGCTTCACAGCGAAAAGAGAGGCTTTGGGCCAAGTCATGTCAAAGGCTGACATGCTGGCCAACATTGCTACACAAGCCTATCAGGTGATAGATGCCCGCTCTGCAGGCCGCTTCGCCGGGACAGACCCTGAACCAAGGCCTGGTCTTAGAGCAGGACATATTCCTGGTAGTATAAACATACCCTATACGGATCTTTTTGACTCTGCTGAAAAGACCTTAGCGTCCGAAACACAGCTTAAGGAACACTTTGACTGCGCTGGCGTTGATTTAACTAGGCCAATAACCACTAGCTGCGGTTCTGGGGTTACTGCATGCACCATCGCTCTAGCCGCTTACCTACTGGGTAAAACAGATGTATCAATTTATGACGGCTCGTGGGTGGACTGGGCAAGTGATCCGGACACACCTATCGCAACAGGACCCACGAGCTAACTAACTAAAAAAGCTGGAGACGTAACATGCCCCGTATTACGCCGCTCGATATTAATGATTTACCCGTCGAAGTGCGAAAAAAGTTAGAGAGCGGCGAAGCGCATATGGGCTTTAAACCTAATGATGGCCTTACTCTCGCAAGAGTACCGGGACTATTGGAAGCATTAGCTAGCTTGACTTGGGCATTGTATGGATCAGACGGTTTAGTTCCTAATGAACTCAAGCGCATGGTTTCAATCATCACTAGCACGGCAGCTGGTTGCACTTACTGTCAGTCGCATACCGTGCATGGTGCAGAAATGAGTGGTATGGACGAACAAAAGATAAAAGCTTTGTGGCAATATGAAACCAGCCCACTGTTTAACGATGCAGAGCGATCTGTTCTCAGGGTTGCACAAGGAGCGGGCCATGCTCCTGTCGATATCACTGACGCCGAGTTTGAGGATATGAAAAAATATTACGATGACAATCAAATATGCGAGATTGTTTCCATAATCGCGCTCTTCGGCTTCCTCAACAAATGGAATGCCACGATCGCAACGGACATTGAAGCCAGTCCCCTTTCGGCTTTAGAAAGGCTGGGCTCCCCGATGGTCGTATCATAAATGCATAATCCGGTCACCTTTTAAGCAGCAGGCAATGAATACTTAATAATCTGGAGCCTGATAGTATGTTTGGTTTCTCAGAAATGGAACTAGAGGCCCTTCAAGTTAGCTTGAAAGTTTCTCTTTGGAGTCTACTTTGGACTATGCCGGTAGCCATAACATGTGCGTGGGCACTCGCTCGCAAAGATTTCCCTGGTAAGGCTCTGCTTAATGCGCTCATTCATATACCGCTAGTAGTTCCACCCGTTGTAATTGGTTATTTATTGCTCGTCCTATTAGGTCGACAAGGTGTTGTTGGCATTTGGCTATATGATTGGTTCAGTATTAGCTTGGTGTTCACCTGGCAAGGAGCTGCCGTTGCTGCATCGGTGGTAGCGTTTCCTTTATTTGTAAGGCCAGTCAGACAAGCTTTAGAAACTGTTGATCCTCGCCTGGATGAGGCAGCCCTGACACTTGGTGCCAATAAAAGACAAGCCTTCTTCGCCGTCACGTTACCGATAGTCATGCCAGGGGTCTTTACTGGTGCCCTTTTATTTTTCTCGCGGGCACTAGGAGAGTTTGGCGCAACAATTACTTTTGCTGCAAGCATCCCAGGTGAAAGCCAGACCTTACCACTAGCATTATACACAGCAACACAAACTCCAGGTGGTGACCCTTTAGCAATGCGTCTCGTAATATTATCACTGCTGCTCGCTGCGGGAGCGCTAGTCTTGTCAGAGTGGCTAGTCAGACGAACACAAACTCTGCGGCGTGGTTAACTGATATGTTGGATATTAGAACTGGATATAGGTTTGTCGATCAACATAGGGACTTTAGCCTTGATATTAACTTAGAGACACCTGATACAGGAGTGACTGCCATATTTGGACGCTCTGGGACAGGAAAGTCGACCCTATTAAAAATAATTGCTGGTTTGCTAAGACCAGAGTTTGTCCGCATTCAAGTGGGTTCAAACCTACTTTGTGACACGCAGCATGGGTCTTGGGTACCACCAGGACGTCGAAGAATAGGTTATGTATTCCAGGATACACGATTGTTTCCCCATCTAAGCGTCAAGGGCAATCTGATGTTTGGTCAGCGTTTTAATCCTCTACCAGAAAATAAAGCGCTGAACTTTAACTCGATTGTCTCTCTACTAGACCTTGGCGAATTACTTGGCCGTACTGTCCAAGGCCTATCAGGCGGAGAAAGCCAGCGCGTTGCAATTGGCAGAGCATTACTGGCTAATCCCCGCTTACTACTACTTGACGAGCCGCTTGCTGCCCTTGACGAAGTACATAAGGGGGAAATCTTACCTTACCTGGAAAGTCTGCGACATAATCTTTCACTTCCTATCCTTTACGTATCTCACAGTCTGGGGGAAATACGTCGGCTAGCAACGTGGATGGCGATCTTGGATGGAGGCAAAATCAAGGCTTTTGGATCCGTTGAGGATATTACAGACCAAATACATCTCTCGCCACTAGCAGAAGGTAACGATTTGGGCTCAGTGCTCGCCGCCACTGTTATCGGCCACGAAAGAGACCACGGGCTAACGCGGTTATCTCTATCGGGGCAGGTCATATTGGTACCACAATTAAATCTAGAGGACGGTGCACATGTGCGAGTTCAAGTTCGGCCTAAAGATATAGCTCTAGCCTTAGAGCACCCTGCAAACCTGAGTATTCTGAATGTCTTAGGCGGCACTATTTCAAAGATAATAGAGTCCCCACTAAGGCCAGTGGTAGAAGTGCAAGTAAATATTGCATCACCTGAGAAACCCGCTCATTTATGGGTCCAAGTCACTCGTTTAGCGGCGGAACGTCTTGGGTTACAAGAAGACATGCCCATATATGCCCTGATCAAAGCTGTGTCATTAGACGAAGACAGGGTAGGCCCGTCTTAATTAGAGCCAGGTCGCACTCTTCAAGCGTTCAAAGGACCAACTTGCCCATAACCGCAATCACAATTGTCAGCCGGTTGTACTAGTCTTGCGATAAGAGGCGATGTCTTGATTGCTGGATTACTTGGCTCCCAGCGAAAAACGGCACCACACTTGCGGCACTCTTGATTACGCGGTAACTCAGGGGTCGGTTGTTTAGGTTTATCTATCATGGTTCTTAGTCTCGATTTCCTGGGCTTCGGAAGCAAGAGTAAATGGGCTTTTCGGGTTTTAGACCGCGAATGGGCGGCCTTTGGCATTGATATCCGGCGTGTCGATGGCGGTGTAAGGCAGATTCTTTACCAATGGGCACATGAATTCGGCGACTCCAAAGATGATATTGACCATTATTTACTAGACTTAGCAACTTGGTCTGGTTTCATAATGTTAGGCCCAGAGATAGCAGCCGGTCCTTTCGGAACAGATAAAATTAGCAGAATGAGAAAACGCCTAAATACTGTGGTGAATGCTGTCACAGAACCGGAAGCCGAGGAAACCTTAGATGCCAAAGTCATAAAACTCCTACTAGCCGCCAAGCTAGCAGATAGTGGCATAGAAGCGCTGGTCACCCTTGATAGATCAAGTGACTTATGATTCAGGTTAGTGTTTGGCGCGTTCCTTAAGTGTGGCTTTGGTTCCAAATGCAATGGCACGGCATTGTACCTGCATTTTACCGTCCTTGTCTGATTTAGGCATGCCCATCACCATTGATGGTGTCATCTCATACAAGCGATCCACGATTTGAGGTAACCATACTTGATCTGACATGGACTGATTGGCAGTCGCCTTAAACTCATCCCCAGAATTAAAGAAGGTCGCCGGACCACCGCCTACAGCAGGATGACCGACAACTAACGCTCGTGGCCAGCCGGGATGATCTAGATATTCGTCAGCTGCGCGAATGACTATTCCAGCATCATTTTCAGCGTTTTCGACCATAACAACCCGTGGAATAGCTGCATCATAGCCAAACTTGTCACGAACAGCCGCCGCAGCAATCCAACGTACATTTTGCCATGTATATTGCTCTCCAGTAGGTTCCGCAAACACCCTCCACAGCTGATCGTGACAGACTTGACGACGTACCTCTGGCGAATCCTCTTCCCGAGCGAGAGCAATCGCGAGAAAATGGTCAGCAGCTGCTGAGAATGCCTCTTCATCAAGATAAGTGAATCCGAACCCTTTCTCGCCGGTAAACCGAACGAAGATAGCATCCGGATGTAATCGTGTAGAGTTTGCCATAGGATTTGCCTTCATCATACCATACTGAAGTTACCTGTATTCTATAAAGACTTTATAGCATTAACCGAATCATTGTTCAGAGCTAACGGACGACCGCACTTAATCGTTAGAAAGGCCGAGAGCCTTCTTATATTCCTTAATCAAAGCTGCGGCAGTTATCCTTAGGTCTTCAAAGTTCTTAATTGAGTCATCTTCACCTGAAGCATCATGTTGATATTTCATCTTCTCGTTAAACATTTCAGGGACAGTTTTCCAAACCCCAACAGACGCCTCTTCATGTAGTACCCGCCGAACAAGTGACTTTTCTTGTAGCTCCATCTGTAGGATCCTAATAATATCCCGTCCAATATCTGGATATTCCAGTTGGTTAATATATTTGGAGATTTCAACTGCGACATAGCGAGATTCTCGCCCGAGGAGGGACCTCACCGTTGATGGACAATTCATGACATTCTCAACCGCACTCTCGTCAGAAAGAACAGACCATGTATCCTCTCTGAACAAAGGTGCCAGAGCTTTGACAATAGCCTCTGCTCCTGCCTTATGCCTTCCAACACATACAATAATGTCAATATGATTACTGAGTATATCAGCAAAAACTATTGCAGCGCGTTGTTTTACGTTCTCTGCTGAGTCCTGCTGGTTTCCATCCTGATTGGAATCAGTATTAAGAGCCTCATCATCAGGAATTTTTTCCTCAGAAACCTCTGCGGCGGCATAAGCTACTGCACAAGACCTGGCAACCTTCAAAGCGCCTGGGTCAAGCAAACTAGCAATACGGATTGGTACTATCGATCTTAAGTTATCAAGAATGTCACCAATGCTCGTTGCCCGCTCGGTACTCAATTCAGCATAACCAGTAATCAACTTAAACTGAGCCTCATCTAACAATAAGGGCTTCAAGATTTCATAAAGACCTCTGCCTGGATAAGTTTCTCGTAACAAATCCTCATTGACCTTCAATTTCATACCTAGGAGACTTCGAACACTATTTCCAAGTCCAGGAGATAGAGCTTTATCAAGTTTCTCTGGCTGAGCTAGTTGCACTCTTACCCATTCCGTTTCACGAAGCTTGAGATAGAGCCGCGTAGCGCCATAAAGGTGTGCTTGAATGGTGTCATCAAATGTGCGTCTGCAGGGCCCAATAGATTGGTCATATTCTGAAACAACTGTTCCGTCTTTGTCTGCATCCTGAAAATATGTGCTGATATCTGCGTGAGTCCGCAGTTTCCATGCTGAATTAAGTAAAGCACCTACCATTTCTGGTTTTGCCCGCATTACGTCTTCAATAGTGTCATGCCCCTCAAGGTCTTTTGCAATGTCGGTCGCACCATGGGCAGAAATAAGTTCCTTTAGCTTTTCATATGCCTCTTGACACCGGGCACGAAAAACCGAGGACTCCCGGCGTTGAGTACCGCCTGGCGCTTTTGTTGACTTTGGCACCTTAAATTCCTTCCCCTCAACTATTCTCCGGTATGTTCACCACAATTTCTGAAAAAAGGTTTAAAGGCAAACATCCGTGTTATTTCGGCGAGCGAGTCATTGAAAACTTAGTGTATGCTATATGCTAGTGATTACGTAGGTTAATCCTTAAACAAAATACAGCACAAGCCAATCAGTCAATCTCAAAAGGCCCCCGCTATGTGTACATCTTATTTAGCGTCTTCTTTAGCTGTTACGCAAACCTCGCAGTTACCTCCCAAAGAAATATTACCCTGCCCCGCTATTAAAGCGTCAAGTGCACCAATATTGGCAGCACTAGCCTTTGGGAAAGCTTTGTGACCGTGGCGTATGCCAAGGGATAGCATGGTTTCAACTGTTTTATATCCAGTGCGCATAGATTCAAGCACCGGGACAGAAGCCCGTTTCGCGATTTCAGGGCCAATTGGCGCCATGCAAGTGCAGCCGAGTGCAATCGCATCCGCACTATCCGAATGCACTGCAGTTTCAATGGCTTGAATAATGCCATCCACTAGATTCTTCTCGCCTGCCTTGAGGCGGACTATCGTCGCACCAGCTCCTTCGATACCCACAACTTCGGTATCGGTCAGAACATTAATGATCGATACACAGCGATCATCCATACCACAATTGCGCAACCGCTCATGATAGATGAAATTCATTTTGGGTGGCCAGATCGTTACGATAGAAAATTTCCGACCCACATTGGTGCACATCGCCATTGTCGCTTCGCCAGCTCCAATAACTAACATTTCGGTAGCGGAGCGCATTTCATCAATCCCATAATCACCGAAAGCATTAATAAAGACTGCGTCAAATCCCATCTTCTCCGCTTCGATAGCACAGTCAATATTGGCTAAGACCGTCAAACCACGGTCATACGGAGTCATAGGAAAAGTATTCAGGCGCGGTTCAATGAGTTCAGGCTGGAAACCTTCCCCAGCCAACTCCGTAATTGTAGCAGGTGGGATACTACCTCCGGTACGTGCGTCACCAGTCCCCATAATACCGATACGATATGTCATAGAATTATCCTCTATAGTATTCTTCTAAGAATTCAGCAAAAATTGCCATCTGTTCGATTTTGCCCATACTGACCCTACACCATGTGTCATACGGGGCATAAGACCGTCCAACTATAATCTTCTTATTGCGCATAAAAGATGCAAACTTATAAACAGAGCCTTTGGTATCAAACAAAACAAAATTAGTCTTTGAAGGTGTATAAGGAAGGCCTATAGCCTCAAGCGAGGATTGTGTAAGATCCACGCACTCTTGAATTTTCGACTTGCTGAAATCTTGGAATACGACATCTTGATAGCTCGCGATGGCCGCACGGAGACCCATGACGTTAAGGAAACTCATCTGTAATGGCCGCAATCTTCTGATCAGATCCTCGCGGGCAATTGCATATCCAACGCGCAGTCCAGCCATCCCATGAAGTTTTGAGAATGTACGTGCGATGATGATATTTTTCCCAGCTATCACTTGATCAACCATAGCGTTCTTCTCGGGATCATCTAATAAATCAATGTAGGCCTCATCAACAAATACAGTCACTCGACCTTCTACGCTTGCAATAAATGAGCGTAATGTAGTGGCGTCCAGGATGGTCCCTGTCGGATTATTCGGGTTACAAACGTAGACAAGGCTGGTTTTGTCAGAAATGTAACTCTCCATGGTTGCTAGGTCATGGACCATATCACTATCCAAATTGACTTCCTGAACAACTCCGCCAGTACTACGAACATAGTCGACTAACATAGGGAACGTTGGTCGGGCAGCGATAACTCCACCATCGAGCCCAAAGCTTAGGCCAGCCATCTTAAGTAATTCGCCAGACCCCGCTGTGATTAGTATATTATCAGGCGATACTCCTTCCCTCTCTGCAATCAATCTACGGAGAAACTGTACTTCTGAGGTTGCATACATCCAACCATCACCGACTGCATCTACCATAGCATCTTGCGCGCTAGAAGAAGGCCCATATGGGTTCTCGTTCGCTACAAGCCGAATGGGCCATTCGCTGCCGTAAGCAGCCCTTGCTTGCCTTTTATCACTCAGACCTAGTCCTATAACAGCAACGCCAGCAGCGGCGGCACTTGCACGGAAGATATCTCTGCGATCAAGGAGTTGCGGCATGGGTCTCTCCCAGAAGCCTGATGGCGATTTCATAGTCCATCTCGTAATGTGCAACTGAGACAGATTAATTTGATAGTCTTAATTACGTCTGATAGCCAGCGGACCGACAACGACGTCTAAGATTAAACATTATTACCAAGACAGCCCTCCCGTCTACTCAATGTTGAGAGGAATGCCTCGCAGCTCTCTTGGATTAGAACTACTGATATATGCCTTCATTTCCTTCATTCTCCCATCCTTCAAAACCACAATAAGCCATACCTGCCCAACCTCAACGGAGAAAGAAATATCAGTTGCTGAAGGCTCTGCCCGACCGTTAGGATGAGAATGATAGTTTCCTACAATGCGCTGATCAGTACCACGGAGCTTTTGGAGCCAAGCTAACTGCACCTGTGGATCAATTAAGAAAAGATGATCCTCTTCCGCCATGTTTCTTGTCAACACAACATCAGAAACTTCTATTATTTTCTCGCCTCGACCAATCAGCAAACCACAACACTCACGGGGATAATTCTTCTCAGCAGCTTTTCTGATCAAAGATTTCTGATCTATTGTCAGAATCAACTGCGTCATGGGACTAGCTGCGACCTTCCTGATGTGCTGACCGCGATAACACCCGAGATCTCTCCTGTGGATGGATCAAGCATAACTATGCGATCAGGAGTTTTGCCACCAACTAAGGTTACCGCAATCCAACCATGTACTTCAGCAACATCACTAATAGAAGTACCTATCGGCTGGCCCAAATCAATGAAGTTAAGAGTTGTGCCGGAGTCTGCTAAATTTGGCTTCAGCCCCTCGCTAAGCTCGCCTGGTAAGCCTACAGTAGAGTTATCTTTATGCCAACCTAACGATAGACCAACTATAAGAATAGCAAGTGCTGCAATCAGCATTCCAGACATCACCAAGACTAATATTTTTGCTGTATGCATAGTGTCGGTTTCTCCTATCACTAAGTTGACTTAGAATACTATTCTAAATGATTCTTCATTGAAGCCATAGAGGACAAACGTTGGCCGAAAAAATACATACCTTTCCAATTGATACCGACAAGCAAGGTTGGCGTCTAGATAAAGCCCTAAGTGTCATGATGCAGCAGATCTCCAGGTCTCGCATAAAAGTACTTATAGAGATGGGTTGCGTCAGAATTGATGACAGGCCTATTACAGACCCTAATCAACGCCTAAAAAAGGGCTTTGTGGTTACGGTCGATTTGCCTGCTCCAGTAGCCGACCATCCTGAACCACAGTCAATCCAACTTGACGTACATTTCGAAGATGAACACATCATTGTTGTAAACAAACCTGCTGGGCTCGTTGTTCATCCTGCTGCAGGTAACCCCGACGGAACGCTAGTGAATGCACTTCTAGCGCATTGTGGTGATTCTCTTCGAGGTATTGGGGGGGTGAAACGGCCAGGTATCGTCCACAGACTTGATAAAGATACATCAGGGTTGCTCGTTGTAGCAAAGACAGAGATAGCCCACAACGCCTTGTCTAAGCAGTTTGCAGACCATTCTTTAGACAGGCGATACACAGCACTTGTTTGGGGTACACCATCCCCCACAGTGGGAACAATCACTGGAGCAATAGGCCGTAGTTCAAGAAATAGAAAGAAGATGGCAGTCGTAAATCAAGGCGGAAAAGACGCTACAACCCACTACAGAATGTTGAGCGCCTACGGTACGATAGCAAGTTTAATTGAATGCCGACTAGAAACTGGCCGCACCCATCAAATTAGAGTCCATATGGCCCATGCAGGTAATAGTATTATCGGTGATCCGATCTACGGTAGGGGTGTTAAACGAGGCATGGATAAGGCTTTAGTTGAAGCAGTAAAACAGTTTGGGCGGCAAGCCCTACATGCCAGATTTCTGGGATTCAAGCACCCCACCTCAGAAGAATTCATAAACTTTACCACTGATGTACCACCTGACTTTACGGCTCTACAGTTAACACTAGGTTCATTCCAATAAAATATCTTGGAGACACGTGCTAAGGAGTTCATTTTGCTTCTGGCTCATATACCGACTCAACATCGGGGCCCCATTTGGTAAGTAATTCTTGCTGCTTTGTTTTTAGGGCTATAATCCGGCGGTCCGAAGTCATCACGGTGTATACTGAAACAATAGAAGGGGCTGTGGAATATATAATCCAGCCGGCCCCAGCACTTCCATAGATAACCAGTAATGATAAGACGTCAGTAATGCCCTCGAATGCTGCGTCAATCGTATGCCCAGTGAACCATAATTCTGCCAGTACTGGTGCAGCGCCAGCTAAGTTCATAGCTCCCACACAGATAGCGCCATACCACCCCTTCCTACGTTCTGTGAAAAAAGCAACCGCAGTTGGCAGCAATGAGACCAATAAAACAATCACTGTAGGAATGATCATGAGAGCAATCGGAATACCCACCAGTAGGTAGAGAGTGAGTCTACTCCTATTAATTTTCATTGTTTCACTCCGGACAGGTTTATTCGCCTAGCCATAACTAAAACATTGCCCCAATGAGGGTGATAAGATAGGTCAACAGCATGATCATAATGGCACTAACCGCTCCAGCTTGCCGGCCCGTCTTCTGGACCTGACCATCCGGATCATTCTGTCCGTGCTGTAGTCCATAGATTTGTTCTTCCGCACTAGCGTATTCCGCCTTGGCCCACTCGAAATCCTCTGCATCCCGTTGACGCTGTTCTGGATTATCGAGGAAATTATAAAGTTCAGGTAAGCTTCCTTTGCGTACTAACTTGGGGATTTGTTTCTCTATTTCTTTTCGTTTTTGTTGGTTCTTGTAGCTGTTGATAACGGGCCCCATTAGACCACCAACCCAACTTGCAAGACCATAGACGGCATCAGGACCAAGACGCCATTGAACAATAGCCAGAACACTAAGCATTCCGGAGGTTGCGCGGTCTGACCTTGAATCATTCATCGCATCTATCTGTGTTGCAGTGCCTTTGGCATACCTTGCCCTCAGAAAGGCTGCGATGTGACGATCCATGGGCCACATCTTTGAATTTGCCGTCTTTGAAACAGCATCAAGTGCAGGAAGCATTCCTTTTACCTCAAGAACGAATTGGCCTGCAATAAGTGGACTGACGCAATACATCCATTCGTTTAATTCGTATGCAACTCGCTCAATACCAGCACCAGAGTTTGTATCCTTTAATTGATTTTTTAGGCTCTTGAATAAGCCTTCCCATTGCGCATTCTCGGGCACAAACTTTCTTTGTGCATCAACCCAATATTTCCACAAATCCTTGTTGATAAAATCGACATGATGCTCCACTGGCTTCTTCTGAAGTATCGCAACAGCGAGATCAGGACCAATCCCTTCGATATAACAACTGAAGGTCTGATAACGAATAGGCGCATTTGGATCCATAAGCATCAGGACTCGAGTCATAAGAATATCATCAGATGCTTTTTGGTCACCTGGCATTGCCAATGAAGCTTTTGTAGCAGTGGCAATTGAATCTGCTAGACTATCAGCTTCCAGACCACGGCGGAGCCAGATCTCTAAAGATCCGTCAGTAATTACCTTCACGGCATCGGACCAATGGCGATGCATCTCTACGGCTAAGGCCCTACAAGCATAGAATTCCTTACCAGCAAAGGAAAAACCGCGCCTTGAGTGCACCTCCGCCCGCGCTTGAATTGGTGGCATTCGTTTTCCATCAATCCACTCGTCAATGCTATCAACCGTCCAACGCTGTTCTGGATCGTCCGTAACTAATCCACGCAAGCATTCAATAAGAGATACGGGAGGGCGTTCATCTCCGACTAGGGCTGCATAAGACCCTTCTTTTATTTTCCTATCAATTACTGAATCATCAGATTTACCAACTAAAGGATTCCGGCCAAGAGCCAATATCATCAGGGTAACACCAAACGAATACATGTCATCAGTAGATGTACCAGAACCGCGGGCACCGGGGTTACATAGGCCGGACTCAATAGTCTCTAAAAAGACCGGTTGATCGTGCGCAGGAACCGAAGTGCAACAATCACCTAGCACGATCTTAGTCCTGGCTTTATCCATAAAGTATAGATTATCTGGACGTAATGCGCGGTGAGTAATACCCTTAGAGTGGAGCTTCCGCAGAGCATCCGCAATCGGTTTTATAGTCAATTTTGAAAACTGATGGGCAGGAATCCGTTCCATTGTACTGGTGAGATTATCCATCGCTCGACCACCGAGAGGACGGGCATAGATGATGATAGCGCACTTGCGGCTGGCGGGTGGCCATTCCGCCACACCCCAGTCAACCATATGTAAATTATTTTCTAACTCGTTACCCTTCAAAGTGCGCATTGCACTTATGCGAGGAAGCATTTCTGGTTTACATACAAGCGCGTAGAGCTGAAGACTTGATCCTTTAGTATTCACAACCTCAAAAGCTAATGCATTGGGCATATCGAGAGAGGGTATCGGCCGGTCGTAGTATATATTGTAACGATCCCGAACAGTTATAAAGCTCTTACCGCTACTTTCTGACAGCGCAGGATTTTTCTGTGTTTTTGGATCTGGCTGTTGAAGATTCGGGGCATTCCCTTCCTCTCCATCAATCTTGTCCCCAGGCACAACCTCAGCCTTACCAGTATCCTCAGGCGGAGTTCCTGGCGTGGGATTCTCTTTTAGATTTGCCGCCGGTTCGGACATTTAACGTCTTCGCCTCGCACGCACGGATATTTTACCCGTACCCTTGAATGGTTCTGGAAGCATCTTACACCACCATACCCGCATTACCGAAGGGTTAACCGCAAGAGATTGTATTTCAAATCATTGGTAGATTTAGGTAATTTTAGTCTGCAAAAGGATCTCTTACCATGATTGTATCTTCCCTCTCTGGGCTTGTTGAAAGAAGCGCAACGGGCGCATCGATTAATTCTTCAACCCTCCGAATATACTTGATCGCTTCTGCAGGTAAATCAGCCCAACTACGGGCCCCTCGCGTGCTTTGATTCCAACCAGGCAATGTTTCAAAGACAGGAACCACGGCCGCCTGATCAGACATCGAGGCTGGAAAACGACTGATCCGCTTGCCTCTAAGCTCATAGGCCGTGCACACTTTTAACTCAGAGAGTGTATCAAGAACATCCAGTTTAGTAAGTGCTATCCCCGTTATTCCTCCCACTTTAATTGCTTGCCGCACCATAATAGCATCAAACCATCCGCACCGGCGGCGGCGGCCAGTGACGGTCCCAAACTCATGACCTCTCTCGCCAAGAGTCTCACCGGTTTTATCGTGAAGTTCAGATGGAAAAGGACCGGATCCAACCCGCGTGGTATACGCTTTAGTGATACCAAGCACATAACCTACAGCTCCTGGCCCTAGGCCTGAACCGGCCGCAGCTTGACCAGCAACAGTATTTGAAGACGTAACATATGGGTAGGTTCCATGGTCTAGATCAAGCATAGCACCTTGCGCACCTTCAAATAAAATACGCTGTCCTCTCCGTCTCGCAGCATCAAGTCGCTCCCACGTCGGTGCCTCATAGGGAAGAATATGGGGCGCCAGCTCGTTTACAAGTTTACATAAGCCCACCCCATCTACCTCAGGCTGGCCAAGGCCTCTTAAGAGGGCATTATGATGCGTTAACAAGTGTTCCACTTTAAACTTAATTATTTCGGGATCGTTAAGATCACAGACTCGAATCGCACGGCGGGCGACTTTGTCTTCATAGGCCGGGCCAATACCCCTCCCAGTAGTACCAATCTTCTTGATTCCAGCTGCCTCCTCCCTCGCTAGATCTAGATTCTTGTGAAGTGGAAGTATAAGGCATGCATTATCAGATATTTTTAGAATATCAGGGTCTATCGGTACTCCCTGTTCTCTTACACGCTCAATTTCTTCAAGCAGTGCCCATGGGTCTATAACAACACCATTTCCTATAATGGACTGTTTCCCGCGCACAGCACCCGAAGGTAATAAACTCAATTTATATGTCTGTTTACCAATAACTAATGTATGGCCCGCATTATGTCCGCCTTGAAAGCGGACGACAACATCAGCCCGCTCCGACAGCCAGTCGACTACCTTACCTTTTCCTTCATCACCCCATTGGGCGCCAACTACCGCCACATTAGTCATTTCGCCTTCCCATGATGTGCAACACTTTCCAGTGAACCATCAACAAATACGTGACTGCACCCAAGCCGAACGGCCTCACTAATGATGTCATTAGTATCTTGTAGTGAAAGTTTAGTGCGATACCCCCTAGCTTGAAGATCTACAATGGATTTACGATCCGTCCCATATGAAATGAAAACGCATGATTTCGGTTCTTGGAGCGGAACGATAGGTATTAGACCATCTAAAAATAAGGTCACACCTGTTGCGGGTTCTGTGTGTCCCCCATCATGACTAATCTCATAGCGACCACCACGCCCGATCTCACGCGCACTTCCTCTAGCAAAAATAAAGAATGTAACACCTGTATGATACTGTAACCCACGACTCTCTACTAAATCGAGTGTTAAAGAAATGTCAGGTGCTTGTTTCTTAATCTGATCGGCAACAGCATACAGGCTCTCTAATTGAGCTCTAGCAGAGCTTGGTAAGACAACACCCGAAAGTCGCTCCCGAGCTATTGCAATGGGACCAGTGGCCTCAACTAATGTCACTAGCGTATTTGTATGAACACCGGCCAACAAACGAATCTCAGCAACGTCTTTATGATCAAGGGCCTGAAGAAGTATTGATAAATGAGTAGCTTCAAATCCATCGCTTCCCAAAATAGCAGGAACTAGGGATGGCAGAGCTAAGTTTACTGTAATGTCATTAACACCCAACTTAGATATACTCTCTATCGCAACTACGATAGCTTCCACATCAGCCGCCACAGTGTCGGGCCCTATTAATTCAAAGCCAACTTGAGTGAACTGACGCTCTGGCCTTAATTGACGGCCTTTTACCCGCAGAACCTGTCCAGCATACATTAGGCGCAAAGGCCGAGTACTGGATTGTAATCTTGTTGATGCTATACGAGCAATTTGTGCAGTTACGTCAGCTCGCAAACCCAAAGTTCGCTGGGAAATCGGATCAACCATTCGAAAAATACGATCAGCTGTTGCGGCTCCCATTCCCGCTAACAATGTATTTTCAAATTCCACGAGGGGCGGAGAAACCCTTTCGTAACCATTCGCTTCAAATGAGGCAGCCAAGCTCTCCACTAAGGCCGCTTGAATGGCTGCATCTGGGGGTAATACATCCCGTAGTCCTTCTGGCAATAGAGTTGGGCTTACTATGTCCGACATATTTACTAAAGGCCTGAATTAAGTGGTGCTACGTAGGCAGTTGCCCATTTTCTACACTTCACGAATGCCATAAGAATAAAATCGTGTTCTAGCCTTCTCATTGCCTTAGAGCAACGAGAAACAGTGAAAAAATAATTAAAATATAAGAGTTTGAGCCTGATACACTTGAGGCAAGGCACGAACTTTTTCTAGCAAAGAGCCCTCAATCTCCTGATCAAGTTGGAGCAAGGCAATAGCGTCTCCACCCTCATTCGGCCGTCCTAAGTGGAATGACGCAATATTTACTCCTGCATCGCCCAATGTAGACCCTAGTGTACCGATAAATCCGGGTTTATCATCATTGATGATATAGAGCATATGCCGTCCGACCTCAGCCTCTAGGCGAATCCCGTTGACCTCCACCAACCTCGGAAGACTGCCACCAAACAACGTGCCAGTAACAGTTCTGGTTTGACGCTCAGTGGTCACAGAAAGAGATATTAGCGTTTGATACTGCTCACTACTTTCTTTCCTGACTTCACTAATCTCTATGTCCCGCTCTCGTGCAATAATTGGCGCATTTACCATATTAACATTTTCCATTAGCGGAGTGAGTAGCCCCTTAATCGCAATCGCAGTCAAGGGTTTTGTATTCAGGTCTGCAACAGCACCAGAATATGATATCGACACATTACCAATACTACTGCGTGTAATTTGCCCTACGAAACTCCCGAGTTGTTCTGCAAGCTTGAGATAAGGCTGCAATCGCGGAGCATCTTCTGCAGAGACCGATGCAATGTTGAGTGCATTGGTGACAGCACCCGTTAGCAAATAGTCAGACATTTGTTCGGCAACCTGCACCGCAACATTAACCTGAGCCTCATCAGTTGAGGCACCGAGGTGCGGCGTACAGACAACATTTTCCAAGCCGAAAAGAACGTTCTCTTTTGCTGGTTCAGTTTCGAACACATCAAACGCAGCACCAGCGACATAGCCACTCTCAAGCGCAGCACGCAAGTCCAATTCATTTACTAGACCGCCGCGGGCACAATTAACAATTCGCACGCCTTGTTTCATAATAGCGATTGTATCTGTGTTGATAAGATTACGTGTCTGTTCAGTGAGGGGCGCGTGCAGAGTGATAAAATCAGCTCGCTTAAAAAGCTCATTTAGCTCTACCTTTTCCACACCTATATCAACCGCACGTTCGGCAGATAAGTATGGATCAAAGGCTATTACCTTCATTTTTAAGCCCAGAGCTCTATCCGCAACGATAGAACCAATGTTACCACAACCAACCACACCAAGCGTCTTTCCATATAGTTCCACACCCATGAACTTGGTCTTTTCCCACCTTCCTTCATGGGTGGAGGCATTAGCTTGAGGAATTTGGCGTGCAAGCGCCATCATCATAGAAATGGAATGTTCTGCAGTGGTAATAGCATTACCAAACGGTGTATTCATAACCACAACCCCATTCTGAGTTGCAGCTAGAACATCAATATTATCCACGCCAATACCCGCACGTCCAACGACTTTTAGATTCTTAGCTACTTCAAGAACTTCTTGATTAACCTGGGTCGCTGACCGAATCGCAATACCATCATATTGCCCCACACAACCCATTAACGATTCTGCATCCATGTCAGTTTTGACATCAACCTCTACGCCACGATCCTTAAATACCTGGGCAGCTAATGGGCTCAGTTTATCTGAAATTAGTACTTTCGGCATAACTTATTCCTTATTGGTCTCATAGACCTTGCTGCCATTTAGTCACGAGCTGTCTATAAGCCCAATCGAGCCAAGGACAAAGAGCTTCTATATCCAATACTTCAATGGTTGCACCACCCCAGATCCGCAGGCCTGGGGGTGCATCGCGGTAAGCACCAATGTCATATGCTACACCAGCCTCCTCCAATATATTCACCATCATTTTGGCTGCTGTTATCTGACCCTCAATATCTAAATTTATAAACCAGTCGGCAACGATCTTCAGGCAAATAGACGTACAAGAGCGCGTATTGGGATCAACGGCCAGAAAATCAATCCAGTCCGTAGCTTCCACCCAATCTGTAATAACTTTAAGATTAGCCTCAGAACGCCTAACCGTCTCAGTTCCGCCACCAATGCCCTCAATCCACTTCAAAGAATCTACAGCATCTTCAACGCAGAGCATAGAAACTGTATTGATGGTTGCCCCAGAGAAAATATTGGCATCAAATTTTCCATTTTTTGTCATCCGAAACAATTTCGGCATTGGCCAGGGCGGGCTATAACTTTCCAGTCTACTCACAGCTCGTGGACTAAGTATCAGCATACCATGCTGAGCCTCGCCACCGAGCACCTTCTGCCAGGAGTAAGTTACAACATCGAGTTTCGACCAATCCATCTCCATAGCAAAGATTGCCGATGTTGCGTCACAAAAAGTCAAGCCCGCGCGATCAGCGGGTATCCAATCTGCATTGGGTACCCTCACACCAGAGGTTGTTCCATTCCAGGTAAAAATAACGTCTCTGTCAAAATCTACAGTTCTAATATCTGGAAGTTCGCCATAGCCTGCCTCTAGAATTCTGACGGCATCCAGTTTTAGTTGCTTAACTACATCTGTGACCCATCCGAAGCCAAAGCTCTCCCAGGCTAAAATATCAACACCGCGTTCACCGAGCATGGACCACATTGCCATTTCCATCGCCCCAGTATCAGACGCCGGAACAATGCCAATGTGATAGCTCTCTGGGAGCCCAAGAATGGAGCGGGAACGGTCAGAGACTTCTTGAATACGAGCCTTAGAAGACTTAGCACGATGCGACCGTCCAACTAATGCATTGCTAAGAGCACCCACAGACCATCCAGGGCGCTTGGCACAGGGACCAGATGAAAAATTCGGGTTTGATGGGCGCACATTAGGCTTCGCTACACTGGACATGGACGCTTGGCTTTCCTAGTAAAAATAATTCTATTAAACAGCTCTAATAAGACCGGCGGGCGCGGATACTACGGTTGAGGCTGGACCTCGTCAACGCACGCCTCAAAAGGCTTAGAGATCCCAATACCAGGGAGCGAGCACGGAAAAAGCTAGCCATAGCAATAGGACAAGCGGCAGCCCGGCTTTAACAAAATCTCTAAAACGATATTGACCTGGCCCCATGACTAACAAATTTGTCTGATATCCCATTGGTGTCGCAAAAGAGCAATTACAGGCAAACAGGCAGGTGATGGCAAACAGCCGTGGGTCAATACCCAGATTAGCCGCCAGCCCAACCCCTATGGGCGTAAATAGCACAGCACACGCGTTGTTACTTAGAACATTAGTGAATAAGGCTACAACCAAAAAGAAGACAGACAGAATCACCGCGGGTGAAGAGAAACCAAATAGGCCGACAATAACATTAGCTAAATAGGCAGCCCCGCCCGTGGCAGTCATAGCAGTTCCAAGAGCAAGCGACGTACCCACAAGCAAATAAATAGAACGGTCAATTGCACGACTAGCCTGCCTGAGATTCAGACACCCCGTCATAATTAAGGCAGTTGCCGCAGCGACAGCTGCAATTGTAATATTTACTAGTCCTGTCGCAGCTAGACCAATGGTTATAGCAAAAATTGAAATTGCACGTTTGGCATGATTGCGATTTGGAACTACGCCGCGTGTGCCAGAGATGAGAACAAGATCGCGCTCTACCCTGACAGAATCGAGATGTTCTTCACGCCCTTTTAGCAAGAGAATATCTCCGGATTGGAGACGAATATCGGTCATACGAGTAGCTATCATTTGTGCACGACGTTGAATTCCAAAAAATATTGCTCGCTGGCTCTGCTGGAGTTCAAACTGCTCTAGGGTGAGCCCAATCATACGTGAAGTTGGTGTGACCATGGCTTCTACCATGACAGTATCTCGGTCTTCTGTTTTCTCCTCCTCTGCTAAGCCCGTCTCGTCATATTCCTTAACCCGGGTCTCGTGCAAATCCAGTCCATACGGCAGAGGTGGATGGAATAGTCCCTGGTGCTTACTCGCTATATCCGTAAGGGCCTGACGAGATGCTGCAATCACAAAAATATCTCCAGCCTGGATATAATAGTCATCAAACGGTGCAAGAATAGTTTTGGTGCCCCGAAAAATAAACCGCACAGTAGCATTGGGTAGTGATGGAAAAGCCCCAGCCTTAGCTGACTGGCCCATAAGTTCCGAATCTACTGCAACAACAAATTGAGAAATATACTGCCGGCCGTTGCTAACGCTTGCAGATGCTCCCTTTCGGTCTGGTAAGATGAGGGGTAGGATAATTAATACATATATAAATGAGACTCCTGCCAACATCAGTCCAAGGGGCGTGATCTCAAAGAAACCAAGCTGGCGAAGACCCTGTTGGCTCATAGAGCTGGAAATGAGCAAGTTTGTACTAGAGCCGATGAGCGTTGTCATGCCTCCCAGAATTGCAGCATAAGACAAAGGCAGCATAGTCCGACTAGCGGGAAGACCACTTTTCTGAGCCAATGCCTGAAGGATTGGAATAAAAATAACAACGATCGGTGTATTATTCAGAAACGCTGAGAGCAAGGCGACAATCAACAATAATAAAGCAAGCAGTAAAATAGGGTGCAGACCAACGCTAGAGATCCAAGCACCAAAACTCTCCAAGGCTCCAGTTCGCACCATACCTTCGCCAACAACCAAGAAGGCAAGCACAGCGATTAATGCTGGATTCGCAAAGCCGGCTAGAAGTTTTTCTGCGCTTAATAGATTAACGTCGAATGTACCAGTTAATGGAAAGAGTTGGAACAATACCAATAGGATAGTGAGTACAAGTAATGAACTAACTTCAAGAGATAGCCATTGCGTGACATAAAGCGTCATCAGCATTGTAGCTAATCCAAGGACAGCCCACATCTGGAATGTTGTTTCGAAACCTACCATTATACTAAGTACTGCTTCGCCTGATTGAATGAACGTGATTGAGTGGCCCCTGACCACCGCCAAAATTTGGCGCTGTAAGTATAGCGTCTCTTACATAATCTCGTGCCTGCCTAACCGCATCAGATAAATGCAACTTTTGAGCAAGACCGGTAGCGATAGCGGATGCTAGTGTACACCCAGTACCGTGTGTTGAACTAGAATCCAGTCGGCGCCCCACAAAAGATTCAACTCTTTCATTAGTGATAAGTAAATCCATAATGTCATCACCTTGAACATGGCCACCTTTCAATAGAATCGCCTTAGCACCCAAGCATCTTAATGCGTCAACAGCGGCCTCCATATCGCTAAGTGTTTTGATGCAACGACCTGTAAGGACCTCAGCTTCTGGAAGATTAGGCGTCACAAGAGCCGCACCTTTCACCACGCAGTTTTTCAAAGCATCAATTGCATCATCAGAAATCAGGCGGTGTCCTCCTTTAGCTACCATAACGGGGTCTACAACACAGGGAATACCTGTCGCAAACCGCCCACAAGAATCCGAAACACTTTTCACTATATCTGCGGATCCAAGCATGCCAATTTTTATAACATCTGCTCCTATGTCCATGAGCACTGCATTGATCTGGGAAGCCACAAGATCTGGAGGAATAGAATGTACATTGTTCACACCAAATGTATTCTGTTCAGTCACTGCCGTAACTGCTGTTGCGGCATACCCTCCGAATGCTGTAACGGTTTTTAGGTCAGCCTGCAGCCCGGCGCCTCCGCTACTATCGGAACCGGCGACGATTAGAACGCGACCATTTAAAAAACTGTTTCCCATAAGAGATCCAGAGGCTTGACTCAAACTGCTGAAGCTTCAACGCTAGCAACTAAATCACGTACTACAGACCGGATCTTATCCACGTCGTCACCTTCGGCCATGACGCGAATAAGCGGTTCTGTTCCAGATTGTCGAACAAGCAAGCGTCCACAATCTCTTAAACATTCTTCTGCTTGTTTAATAGCATCTTTTACCTGTTCAGCCTCCAGCACATCATTAGCATTAGCTTGTTCTGCCAGGCGGACATTATGCAGAATTTGCGGTACGGCTTCGAATAGTCGAAGAACCTCACTTGCAGGCCTACCAGTTTCCACAAGTATAGCCAGTAATTGTAAAGCAGCCATGAGGCCATCACCGGTAGTTGCATGATGCCCAAGGATTACATGGCCAGACTGTTCTCCCCCTAAATTATAGCCCCCTTCTTCCATACGTTCTGATACATAACGGTCACCCACTTGGGTACGTTCAAGGTGTAAACCAAGACTGCCCAGATACCTTTCAAGACCCAGATTACTCATAACAGTCGCGACGACTGCACCACCCTCAAGAACACCCGTCGCATGCCACCTATTGGCTATAGCTGCCATAATCTGATCACCATCGATAATCTGACCATTTTCATCACATACAACTAATCGGTCTGCGTCACCATCCAAGGCAATACCAATTTGCGCATTATGCGCGACAACTTGTTCCGCCATATATTGCGGGTACAGCGAGCCGCTATCTTTATTGATATTAAATCCATCGGGATTAACACCAACCGGCACGATATCCGCACCTAGCTCCCACAGGACGGTTGGGGCTACGCGATAGGCCGCACCATTTGCGCAATCAACAACAATCTTTAGCCCGTCTAAGCGCATCTTTCGAGGAAAGGTATTTTTTACGAATTCAATATAGCGTACTGCACCGGTACCATCATCAAGACGTCGTGCACGGCCGAGCCTATCAGACGGCGCGCGCAACTTTTCAGTGCCACTAGAAATGAGGTCCTCAATTTCCCTTTCAATCTCATCAGATAATTTGAACCCATCGGGGCCAAACAATTTTATGCCATTGTCTTCAAACGCATTATGAGAGGCTGATAGCATCACCCCTAAATCGCACCGCAGTGACTTAGTCAGCATGGCAATTCCCGGCGTCGGCACAGGACCTACTAAAATTACATCCATACCTACAGCAATGAAACCTGCAGTTAATGCTGGTTCAAGCATGTAACCCGACAGGCGCGTATCCTTGCCAATGACAACTGTGTGACGATAGCTACCCCGAGTAAAGGTATGACCTGCCGACATTCCGAGTTTGAGGGCCATGTCAGCCGTCATTGGGTCGCGATTAGCTCTACCGCGCACACCATCTGTTCCGAATAGGTGCCTTTTTGCCATTTTCCTCTTCACTCACTCATTATGTTTAGGCCCTGTTTGCCCCACACCAATAGGCCTGTAATGGTCCAAGAAACTTATGGAATCAAGTACCTTTGCTATTTGGCTATTTTAAAGGGCACCCTAGCTTTTAGAATAGGGTAGAAATCACAATATCAACTCAAAGCCTCACATCTAGCGAGGAAAAGACGTCTACGTTAACCTATAGCGCTAGCCACGCTAGTAGCTTGTTTGGTATCTGCGACGTCATGGACCCTTAAGATTTGTATACCCTGTGAAGTACCTGAAAGTGCCGCAGCAATTGATCCCGGACTGCGATCTTTTGGATCAGGTGTGTTGCTAAGATGGCCAATAAAACTCTTGCGCGATGCACCGATCATGATTGGGCAGCTAATCCCATGGTATAAAGCTATACTATTGAGAAGTCGGAGATTGTGAGACAAGTCTTTCCCGAATCCAATGCCGGGGTCAATACAGACTAAACCTGGTTGAATACCAGCTTCAATACACTCCGCGAATCTAGAACTGAGGTCATCATAAACAGCAATAGGTGCATCCTTGTATTTTGGCGCATCTTGCATCGTGCTTGGATCACCCTGCATATGCATTAGCACTACTGAAACTTTTTTCTTTACGATAAGAGGCAGTGATTCTGGGTCTCCTTGGAGCGCTGTCACATCATTTACGATACAAGCTCCATTGGCAATAGCAGCTTCCATCGTAGCTGCATTGCGGGTATCGATAGAAACCACACATCCCTTTTCTGTTAGAGCTCTTATAACAGGAATGACCCGACGCTGCTCCTCCTCAACTGAGACCCGCACGGCACCTGGACGAGTTGATTCACCTCCTACATCAAGGATGTCAGCTCCCTCTGATGAAAGAGCAAATCCATGGGCAATAGCTGCCTCAGTAGTTGAATGTTCACCACCATCAGAAAAACTATCAGGCGTCACATTAACGATCCCCATGATAATAACTCTGTCTAATTTAATGCCGGCAAATGGAGCCCTTTCTGCACCTAACCTGTCCAATAGCTCAGCAAAGTGAGATTGCAGGCCTTGACTCAGAACGTGACGCCAGGGGTCAAATGTAGTGACTGAAGAAACGTATCTCGTAACGCGGTCACAATACCTAACAATAACCTCGACAGCAGAATATCCTCTATCCGTGCCGCATAGGGGCAAAGCTTGACCATTGTTGATCATTAGCTCTGCTAGGTTACCCATCACTAACCCTCTAGGTACAACAAATAAAGAGGATGGGGGAACCCCCTCCAATTCAGGTGGCAAAGGCAAGCTCGCAAGAGCCCCAGTCACGAGTTTGGTTGTGGCTCCGGAGTAGGGTCTAGAGCTCCAGAGTCATTTTCTCCACCGCCCTTCTCCGTTGTCGGCACCGATGTTCGACGGCCAGGAGGACGTTGCCGTGGTGAAGGTTTTTCGGACTTATCAATTGTTTCGCCTCTAAGTAATGCATCGATTTCTTCTCGAGACAAAGTCTCATATTCGAGCAGACCTTTTGCAATAATCTCTAGTTCATTCTTATGTTCATCAAGAATCTTGCGAGCCGTTGCCTCGCCTTCCTCAACAAAACGCCTGACTTCCTGATCAATCAGCTCAGCAGTGGCGTCTGACACGTTCTTTTGCTGTGATACGGAATGGCCAAGAAAAACTTCTTCTTGATCAGCATTGTAACGTAATGGACCAAGTTTCTCTGAGAAACCAAACTCTGTCACCATACGACGACCAATATCTGTAGCACGTTTTAGATCATCAGAAGCCCCCGTAGTAACGTGATCAAGTCCAAAGATCATTTCTTCAGCAACACGACCGCCAAAGAGACTAGCAATCATTGCCTTCAACTCTATTAGGGACTGACTGTACTTATCTCGTTCGGGCAAAAACATAGTTACTCCGAGTGCCCTACCACGGGGAATAATTGTAACTTTGTGTAGTGGTTCATGTCCCTCAGCATGCATCATTATTAATGCGTGGCCCGCTTCATGGTATGCTGTCAATTTCTTTTCATCTTCAGTCATCACCATGGACCGCCGCTCGGCGCCCATCATTACCTTATCCTTAGCTTCCTCGAACTCGAGCATCGTCACAACGCGCTTAGCTTTCTTAGCAGCCAATAGCGCTGCTTCATTAACGAGATTTGCTAAGTCAGCACCTGAGAAACCTGGCGTTCCTCGGGCAATCACCTTAAGTTCAACATCTGGAGAAATTGGCGTCTTACGTGTGTGGACTTTAAGGATTTTCTCGCGGCCCATAATATCTGGATTAGGTACAACAACCTGCCGGTCGAAGCGACCCGGTCGCAAAAGAGCCGGATCAAGTACATCAGGTCTATTGGTTGCTGCTATCAGAATTACGCCTTCATTGGCTTCGAAACCATCCATCTCAACCAACAACTGGTTTAGCGTTTGTTCTCGTTCATCATTGCCACCGCCTAAACCAGCACCGCGATGACGTCCGACAGCATCTATCTCATCAATAAAAATAATACAAGGCGCATTCTTTTTGCCTTGCTCAAACATGTCACGCACCCTACTCGCGCCAACACCTACAAACATCTCCACAAAGTCAGAACCAGATATGGTAAAAAAGGGAACATTAGCTTCACCTGCTATTGATCTTGCTAGCAAAGTCTTGCCAGTTCCTGGAGGACCGACAAGAAGCACACCCTTTGGTATTTTTCCACCCAAACGTTGAAACTTAGCTGGGTCACGCAAGAACTCTACTACTTCCTCCAGTTCTTGCTTAGCTTCATCGATCCCCGCAACGTCTTCAAAGGTCACACGACCCTGGCGTTCAGTTAGCAACTTTGCTCGCGACTTTCCAAATCCCATGGCTTTACCGCCACCCCCCTGCATTTGGCGCATGAAGAAAATCCAAACCCCGATCAACAGAAGCATGGGAAACCAGGAGATCAGAATGCTCCAAATTGTAGTTTCTCCATCACTGCGGGGTAGTGCTTTGATATCCACACCACTGGACCGCAGGTTAGGAATCAAAGATGGGTCTTCTGGAGCATAGGTTTGGAACGGTGTGCCGTCGCGTTTTTTGCCGCTTATGTTGTTACCTTGGATCGTAACACTGCTGACTTCGTTACCTTCCACAGACGCCATGAACTCCGTAAACGAAAGTTCTCGGTTAGGCGATCGCGAATTTGGTGACTGAAATAAGTTGAACAGGGCAACAATCAAAACCAGTATGATGGCCCACAAAATCAAATTCCGGCTTATGTTCACACCTAATCCTTTTATCACGTTGCAATTAGACCAAGAAAAAGAAATATCGTTGGGCTTAAATAAGACTTTCCTCAGCTTATTAAATAGGGTGTAGACCCCTCAACGCAAGACAGGACTGCAAGTTCCTCAGCCAAATCGAGTCTAAGTGGACCTCCAAAAATCTCAAATGTCCGGTTCAAAGTGCCAAAATTAGCAAGAATTCTGCCGTTCGTGATCCTCTGGCGTAATCACAATCTTGCCATCCAGCATTCGCAATTGACAGCCATGTAATGTTCTATCAGACCAATTATCGGATTTTAGGGCATTAAAGACTAACATAAGGCTATTGAACCTTGGTGGATATGCTGTGCAAGAAACCTCGCAAAGGCACTGGGCCAGGGATCTTAGAGCCACCTCATCTGGCGCTTTAATAAAATTAAGTGAATCCAATACCAAATCACCATTCGTGTGGGTCGTTACGCTGCACCGCACAAGCTCACCTACAGCTGCATCAATAGCTGTCTTAGCGCGCTGAATATGGCTAACAGTATTGAGTAAGCGATCCCTATCAAGACCTTCTGCCGCTAGAGCTTCTAAGAGATTGCGTAATCGCACCCGACTGTATTTCTGATCCTGATTTGACGGGTCATTGATCCAAGCTTGACCGAGTGCTTCACAGGTAGCAATAAGATCAGCCTTTGGACGCACAAGTAGTGGCCTCAATAGTATGACTTCATTCCGACGAACAGAGGCACGCATGGAAGCCAAACCGTCTATGCCAGAGCCACGGACGAGACGCTGCAGAAATGTCTCAGCTTGATCATCCGAATGGTGCGCTATCAATAACTTAGACGTATGGTTGTCGAGACACCATTGGACTAAGAGATTAAAACGGGCTTCACGGGCAGCAGCCTGAGGACTGCTGTCCAAATGTGACATCGTTTTTCCTGCTTCCCAAACTAGAGTATGGTGAGACAGTCCTAGTTCACGCAACCATACTGATACCTGCTCAGCCTCTTCAGCCGCCCCTTCACGCAATCGGTGATCGACCGTGAGTCCAACGATATCAAGCCCCCGGGATCTGCCCCAAGACTGCAAGAGACAAGTAAGTGACATGCTATCTGGACCACCGGAGACCGCAACGGCAATTTTCTCATTTGATGGGTAGGGTCCGAAGGGCTCCATTAGCTGAGCAAAGTCATCTTGGGTAATAATAATACCCCTTGGAACTTTATTCTTGAGTTTGGAACTTGAAGCCACAGATCAACTGCAGCTCAAACGAGCGCGCTCCGTTTGCGCCCTGCGGCGAATAGTATCATTAGCTTCGGGGTATTCTGTAGCCAAACGGGATAGGGCTGTGCAAGCCCCATCCGACTGACCAAGCTGCGCCATAGATAGGCCAAGCTTTAAAAGGTTATCAGGAGCCTTAATGCCGTTGGGGTAAGCTTGGTAGCCTGACAAGAACTCTACAGCTGCTTGCTCAAAATCACCCCGAACATAGAAAGTTTCCCCGAGCCAATATTGGGCGTTTCCTGCCAAAGTATCCTCTGGATTGACCTCAAGAAAAATTCTCAAAGCCTTTTCTGCACGCCCATAATCAGCTTTCCTAAGAATGTCGAAAGCGTAATCATATTGTTCTTTAGGTGTACCATCAGGAAGGGCCACCATTGCTGCTAGAGGATCGGGAACTGTACCGATACGCGACACGCCGACGACACCCGGCGACGGCACCGTAGCTATCGCTGGAGGTGCTATAGGCTGTTGCGGCATTGATTGAGTAGGCCTAGCTGCTGCTCCTGGCAAAGGAGGCAATGCCTGCCCCTCTGCGTCTGTCCGGATAACACCGAACGTAGTTCCAGGGTCAGGCTGCACTGGATCAATCGACGGGTTTAAACTCCCAGATTTCGGCTTTGCGATGGCTTTGCTCGCAGGTGTGCTGAGCGTGGATCCACTTTGGGCTGATCTGTCGGCAAAAATTTGCGGTTGCGGCTGGACTGGGGCAGAGATCGGCATATTAAGATCAGGCTCTATGCGGCCATTATCATTAATAACAGCTAGTGGTGAAGATGACATTCCTGATGTTTGGCTAACACCCTGACTACCAGGCTGAACTAAAGGATTCTGCACAAGCATAGTTTCGGGCGCAGTAACATTGTCTCTAGTCATCTGGAAATTGTCTGCGCGAGGAGCTTGCTGCAACGCCGCTACAGCTGGGGAAATACCAGCCGCCTGCTCCAATAGTGCTAACCGGTACCCGACATCGCTTGACATCTGTTGGAACTGAGCCCGTAGTCTAGAAACTTCAAATTCTGTGATCTCCATTTGCCCGGTCAAGGTTTCGACTAAGCGCTCAAGTTGCAATATCCTTACCTGTAGTCGGCCCGCCACGTCTGAAGGCAAAGTCTGCTGTCCAGTGTTTGGGCCTTGCAGAGGAATTTGCATAGAAGGAGTGATTGCTTCGCTCGACGGCAAAGCAATAGTATCCCGCAAGCTTTTCTCAATTCGATCAAGGCGATCGTTAATTAGTCTAATATCTAGGGGTGCTTGGGCGTAAACCGATGTTAGACATGTGCCGGACAAAAAGAACACGGCAGATAAAGCAAAGAAATACAATTTTATAGAAGATGTCATCATCTTAGTCTTTTGGATGGCTTGCCGAGCTGAGAATACTCTATTCTGTAAAACGGTTATACCAAATGAATAAGGCAAACTGAGGCACCCGGCGACGCGAACGCCACAGCCTTAAATGCGGTTCTCCATAAAATCACCAAGAGCGATTAAACTGAGTTATGCTCACTGGACGACGGAAACTCCGCGTCTATTCCCACTCCAACAACCTTCATTCGATGCAACACAAAGCGGCCGCTCTTTACCATATGAAATTGTTCGAATGCGACTTGGTGCAACACCCAAAGATACAAGGTAATCCTTCGCTGCATTAGCCCGGCGCTCACCAAGGCCCAAGTTATACTCACGGGTGCCCCGCTCATCACAGTGTCCCTCAACCACGATAGAACGTGATGGGTTTTGGTTCAGCCAAGAGGCTTGACCCCTCAGAGTGGCTTGAGCGGCACCATTTAACGAGTACTCATCCAAGTCATAGTATACGCTATTGCCAACCAGCTGATTAAAATATTCAGCTGAATCCATTGCCGGACCCGCAGGTACAGGTTGTACGGCAGCCGGCTGGCTCGAGCCAATGGCCTCTGAACCAACATCGTCTTTCTTATCAGACGCGCAAGCTGCCAATAATAAGGTTGCAGAGACGGCGCTAATCAAACGAACCATCATTGTTTTTCTTCCCCTTCGGTCACAGTACTGTCGTAACTATATATAATTATGCACAAAATAGAGATTTTCCCCACCTCTTTTATCAGGTGCTTGGTAGGACGCAAGATATTCCCTCTATAAAAGGCAGCACAAAGCAAGATACTCCAATAATTATGGACGTTCTCAATGCCTTACGGGATCAAGGGCGACCATGCGGGATCCGACGCATCTTGCGGCGTCACCATCTCTCTTTGGTTGTATCCGGTCAAATCGATAGAATAAAGCCGGACCTGCCCTCCCGAGCCATCGGCAAGACGGGGCGCTTGGGCAAAATACATTAATACCCTTCCATTAGGTGACCATGTAGGCGACTCCACGAGGTAGCCCTGGGCAAGCAGACGTTCTCCCTCCCCATCCGGCTCCATCACGCCAATATAAAAAGTACCACGACTAATACGTGTAAATGCGATAAGGTCTCCCCGTGGTGACCAAACTGGAGTCGCATAGCGGCCGTCACCAAAACTGATCCGCTGGGCATCGGACCCAGCAGAGGGGCTTACATAGATTTGCTGACTGCCGCCACGGTCGGAGTTGAAAGTGAATTGCTGACCATCCGGCGAATATGACGGAGAAGTATCAATAGCTGGGTGATTGGTTAGCCTCAAGGCTCTCCGCGTGCGCAGATCCAACTCGTAGATTTCAGAATTGCCATCCGACGCCATGGAAAAGATTACTTTATTACCATCTGGTGAGAAACGTGGCGCGTAAGTCATGCCAGGAAAATCACCTAATAATTCCTGCCGGCCAGTATCTATATTGAACAGGTATACTCTCGGCACACCCTGAAAAAACGATAAATAAGTGATTTCCTGGGCAGTAGGAGAAAATCGTGGCGTCAAAACTAAAGCTGAACCATCAGTCAAAAAACGGTGATTCGCACCGTCTTGGTCCATAATTGCTAGCCGCTTTATACGCTCATTTCCTGGCCCGCTTTCAGACACATAAACTACCCGGGTATCGAAGTAGCCTGATTCTCCAGTAATTTGCGTATAGATGGAGTCTGCAATTATATGGGCAACACGCCGCCAATTTGCTGGCTGTGTCACATATGCCTGGCCAACCATCTGCTGACCGCCAAAAACATCCCATAGTCGAAAAGAAACGCGCAATTGGCCATTAGTTTGGCCTTCTACTTCTCCCTGAACTAGAACTTGGGCTGCCAGAGCGCGCCAGTCGGCAAATCGCGGCTGAACATCCAAAGACGGTAACGTTTGTATGAACGCATCGCGATCAATCGGACGAAACAGGCCGGATCGCTCCAGGTCATTGGAAATAACAGCGCTTAGATCACTCCCTATTTGGTCTGTCTCCATGTTATTACCAGGAAATTGTACAACCGCAATCGGCATAGGTTCTACTCGGCCATGGGTAATATCAATCTGAACTTGAGCACAAGCACCCCGTATCAATACCAGGGCTAATAAGCTCCATAAGAACGCGACCGAACGAATGTTCACTGAAAGAAACCCCCACATTTTGGCCGCGTCAAGCTATCTCGTTACTTAGGAACGTTAAAGGTTTTACCCACAAATATTGAACAAATTCTAATTGATTCGGCCCCGTGGTGAGAAGGTAAAGACGATATCTTTAAATATTTCGTATCTTTGTGGCGAGATTGGGACGTTACTGCAGCTTAGAACAGCTGTGCGCGCACTGTCCGCAAAAGTACGAAAAGCAGGGTCGGAGAAATAGCGGCCTGTATCCTCTATCACGGCCTGTCTTACACTTCCGTCAGGATTTATTCCGACCCGTAAATCTACTGTGAGGTTCTGGATACCTTCTTTGCCGGGATCGATCCGCCAACAACGTTCAATATGCGTCTTAATTGCATCACGCTCGCTCAAAGTAGCCCGATCCGCGGCTTGTACAGTATTCAATTTCTCCTCTAGATCCGTTTTCTCTGGCACCTGTATATTAGGTGCCGGACGTTTTGACACCTCTTGTTGTAAGTCCTTGACCAAACTCACTAGTTGATTGAAAGGATCTCTTTTCGGCGGTGCTGGCTTGCGCGGAGGAATTTCAACATGAGAGCGAGTAAGTGTGTCAGTTGCTGCTATTTTTTCAGTTTCAGGTGGTGGCGGAGGTATAATTTCCGATGCGGTTGACTGCTCTATTTCTTCAGCTTGAAAGGGCTCCGATACTTCTTCGGTCTCAAGCGCGGGCTCACCATCCGGTGGTGCAGCGGTAACTTCTGCGATTTCGACCAACTCGACGACAATAGGTCTATCTATTTCTAGCTGATCACGGGCCGCAAAAGGAAACCCAATCCAGACCAAGGTAACCAAAAGCCCATGAAAAAAACCCGATAATATGAGCCCTTTGCTCATGACGCCGCTAATGACTCACTATTTTCATTTTATCGGTGGGTCAGTCACAAGCGCTGCGTTGCGCAGACCGGCCTGATAAATCTGTGACATAACATCCATGACCACCCCATAAGCCAATGATTTATCAGCCCTGACGTAAATCCTTACATCCGGGTTTGCTTCAGTGACTGCTTTAAGGCGCGCGCCCAGTTTATCAAGATCGACCGGCAAACTTTGCAAAGTCACGCCATCTTTGTTGATTGTTACTGTAACCGCTTGATTCTCTTGGGCGAGATTTGGCGTCGTGGCCTCTGGTAAATTCACTTCCACGCCAGTCGTTAGTAGTGGCGCGGCAACAATAAAAATTACGAGCAAAACAAGCATAACGTCGACCATCGGGGTCACGTTGATCTCGGCCATCGGACGATATGGCTGGCGGCGAACGCCCCCTCCACCCTCATCGGGTTTCACGAACATACCCATTCTCAGGCCCGATTTTCTAGCTGTCGAGACAAGATCGCACCAAATTCGCCGGCAAAATTTTCAAGTCTCAGAGCATAACGATTCATATCAGATGAAATAGAATTGTAAGCAATTACGGCTGGAATGGCAGCTACCAAACCTAACGCGGTTGCAAACAAAGCTTCTGCAATACCTGGGGCTACCGTAGCGAGGCTTGTATCACTTGAGAGTCCTATAGCTGTGAAAGTATTCATGATGCCCCACACTGTTCCAAACAAACCAAGGAAAGGCGCTACTGCACCTGTTGACGCAAGAAATGTCATACGGCGTTGCAGGTGATCCATCTCACGTTCCAGACTGATACGCATCACTCGATCAATCCGTTGCCCGAGCCCTGCTAAATTATCTGGTTTAGAATCCTTGTTCTTAATAGATGACCGGCGCCATTCGCGCATCGCGGCTACAAAGATAGAAGACATAGGATCTGGGGGACGCGGACCGACCCTATCGTAAAGCTCCTCGAGGGAACTACCAGACCAGAACCTTTCTTCAAACTGCCCTGCCTTTTTGGTCAGTTTACGTAGCCTAATAACCTTGTCAAAAATTATTGCCCAGCACCAGATTGAAGCTCCGGCGAGAAACACCATGACGGCTTTGACAATAATGTCAGCTTGCAGAAATAGACCCCAAATAGAGAATTTTGCTTCCGCCGCGATCACGCCGACAGCGCTTACTGTTTCCACATCCATATCGCTCTAACCCTTTTTATCGCGCAATCGCTCCAACATATCATTAAGGCATGTAGGCATACGCTGCGGCCGACCAGTATTCACATCAACAATAGCCAAGCGGACAGCTAATTCAGCAATGGCATCACCTAACTTATTGTTTTTTATACGATAAATATGTTGCACTATATCTACAGAGGCACCGCTTACACTCTTAACTTGCGTGCGCACAATCAATTCGTCGTCTAGTTTGCCTTGTTTGATATATTTTATATCGGAAGAGTGGACGGTAATAACCAAGTTATTGGCAACCATAAATAGGCGCAAATCCAGCCCGTTGGAGCGGATCATTTCTGTTCGAGCCCGTTCAGCAAACCTTAAGTAGCTTGCGTGGTAGACCATTTGCCCAGCATCTGTCTCTTCAAGATAGACTCTTATGGGATAAAAGTGGTCACAACCATACATCACGCCGGTGCTAGGGCGTGGAAGTGCACCCATCATGATCCTTCCCCATCCAACATATCAAACTGACCGGGATCACGCTTAGGAACTCTTAGACCAATATGTTTGTAACCAGAATCTGACAACATGCGACCTCGCGGTGTGCGCTGGATCAGGCCGCGTTGAACAAGAAATGGCTCGATCACATCTTCAATTGTATCCCGCTCTTCAGCCAATGCTGCAGATAAAGTATCAACACCCACAGGCCCACCAGCATAAAATTCAGCAATACAAGTCAAATAACGGCGGTCCATAGCATCAAGTCCCAACGCATCGACTTCAAGACGTTTTAGGGCGACATCTGCGGCTTTTGCATCGACCGGCTCAAGACCTTCAACAGCAGCAAAATCCCTGACACGGCGCAAGAGTCTAACCGCAACGCGGGGTGTGCCCCTTGACCGCTTAGCTACTTCTAAGGCGCCATCTGCCGCCAAATTAAAACCTAATATCTTCGCACCACGTTGCACTATCTTGACCAGATCCTCGGCTGAAAAGAACTCAAGTCTTAGAGGAATACCAAATCGGTCTCGCAACGGCGTTGTAAGTAATCCTGAGCGCGTTGTTGCCCCAATTAGTGTAAACGGTTGCAGTTCAATTCTCACTGAGCGGGCTGCAGGGCCCTCACCAATAATCAAATCAAGTTGGAAATCCTCCATCGCCGGATATAGCACTTCTTCTATGGCAGGATTTAGGCGGTGTATCTCATCAATAAATAGAACATCTTTAGCTTCAAGATTAGTCAGAATAGCGGCTAAGTCACCGGCCTTAGCGATCATCGGGCCCGAGGTAGCGCGAAAGCCCACACCCAATTCACGAGAGACGATTTGTGCAAGCGTCGTCTTACCAAGACCTGGGGGACCATGAAGTAAAACGTGATCTAGGGACTCATCACGACTAGTAGCCGCCGTAATGAATACTTTGAGATTGTTACAAACTTGGCGTTGACCAATGAAATCCGGAAGACGCTGAGGCCGCATCTTTCCATCCGCATCAGCATCTTGGGAACCTAATGAAATGATTCGATCTTCAGCCATCGCTTGATAGCTCCTTCAAAGCATCCCGAATCAAGTGATCCAAAGTATTGGTCCCGTTTTCAGCTCGCACAACACTTGAAACAGCGCCAAAAGCATCGGCTCTGCCATAACCAAGATTAACTAAAGCCGAGATAGCGTCCTCAGTTAGAGCCAGTGAGTTGTCAGTCCCCTTTATTTCGCCGGTTGCTCTTGCTAAGAATTCAATCCCACCCGCAACGCCATCAACCTTACCCTTTAACTCGGTTACCAACCGCGCGGCTAGTTTTGGGCCTACCCCACTAGCACTGGTGAAGGGAACCTTGTCCTCAGCAGCTACAGCATTTGACAGTTGCTCAGGACTCATCGCCGATAAAATCGCCAAAGCAACTTTGGTCCCCACACCCTGCACTCTGTTCACTAATTGAAAAGCATTACGTTCACTGGAAGTAGCAAAACCATACAAATGAATATGGTCCTCTCGAACATGCGTCTCAACGAAGAGTGACATAGCTTCGCCAAGCTGAGGTATCGATGTTAGTGTGCGCGACGAACAAAAAAGCATATAACCAACGCCACCCACATCCAGAACGACCCAGTCCTCGCCAATATTGTCTACCAACCCTGTGAGTTTTGCGATCATTGCGCTCGCCCAACCGCCAAAGCACGAGTCAATGTGGTATTCGTGGCACGATGATGCGCATGGCATATAGCAACTGCTAGAGCATCAGCCGCATCGGCTGACTCTGGATTAGCGTTTGGTAGAAGCATATTAACCATACTGGCGACTTGCTTCTTGTCAGCATGACCAGCGCCAACTACCGCTTTTTTGACCGCGTTTGGTGCATATTCTGCAACATACAGTCCAGCCTGTGCTGCTCCAATAATAGCAGCGGCTCTGGCATGACCGAGCTTAAGAGTAGAAATTGGATTCTTATTAACAAATGTTTCTTCAACGGCACATTCTTCGGGCAAAAACTCCCCAATGACACGAATAACTTCCGAACAAATATATTTTAAACGCTCCGCCATGGATGCATCTGTTATAGCCCGAACGGTGCCATTAGCAACCGGTGACAAGCGATTGCCATTGGCATCAATTATTCCCCAACCAGTGGCGCGAAGACCGGGATCAAGCCCCAAGAAACGAATGGTCACCTCCTCTAGTTCATCGTGTTAATTTGGTTCGCCTAATTGGCTTAAAATAGCATCATCTATTTCATAATTTGCAGCGACGTGCTGAACATCTTCATTGTCATCCAATGCATTAAGCAAATTAAATAAAGATTGAGCGTTATCAGCATGCACTTCAACGGTATTAAGCGGCCTCCAGTCCAGGCGAGCACTATCTGGCTCGCCTAATGCCATTTCGAGATACTTTTGCACTGCATGGAGGTCGTCGGGGGCACAATAAATGTCGTGACCATCTCCAGTGGATTCAACGTCCTGAGCGCCCGCTTCAGCTGCAGCTTCCATAATATCGTCTTCACTCCCGACGTCAGAAGGGTATTTGATTGCCCCAATGCGACAGAAATTAAAAGCAACGCTATTGCTTGCCCCTAAAGAACCGCCGTTTTTGGTAAAAGCCGTGCGCACTTCTGAGGCGGTGCGGTTACGATTATCTGTCAAGGCATCAATAATCAACGCAACTTTCCCCGGTCCATAGCCTTCGTAGCGAGCCTCTTCATAATTATCTGCATCTCCACCTGATGCTTTGTCCATAGCCCTCTGGATGTTATCTTTTGGCATACTTTGGGCTCTCGCAGCAGAGATAGCAGAACGTAAACGAGGATTGTGTTCGGGGTCAGGCATACCTAACTTAGCCGCTACAGTGATTTCCTTCGCAAGCTTTGAAAAGAGTTTGGCACGCTTTTTGTCCTGCGCACCTTTGCGAAACATGATGTTCTTAAATTTTGAATGACCTGCCATACCACCACCTTCAATGGCTACCTCGTTGAGCAGCCTATAATTTCTTTTATACCAGATGTTGTGGTTGGTGCCCAAGTAGAACCCAATTTATACGTTTTGGGATGTAAATCAGCACAAAGTCCATGGTGTCACGCACTGGGAGAGCCAGACGGGGGCATAGCAGGAGCCAAAATGCCACCATCACGCAATGGGTGCACTGAAACAGCCAGTCCTGTTTCATCATCGGTTTGGACCAAAACACCGCAAATAGTTGCAGGTCCATTTGCCGGTTCGAGCCTTTCTCCTGGAATAGCGTCAACAAAGCGGCGGACCGCAATTCCAGCGTCCATACCAATTACTGAGTCATAAGGGCCACACATGCCAGCATCAGTCTGAAACGCCGTTCCAGCTGGCATAATGCGGGTGTCTGATGTCGGAATATGCGAATGGCTGCCAACCACAAGGGAGGCGCGGCCATCTGCTACACACCCTAAGGCTGACTTTTCACTAGTCGCCTCACCATGGATATCAACGACAATGGCGTCCGCATCCGCTCCAAGCCTTGTACCGCAAAGAAATTGCTCCAATTTATGGAAAGGTTCATCTATTGGAGGCATGAAAAGTCTGCCCATAATTTGGACCACAGCGATCCTCTGCCCACTTGAAGTCTGGTAAAGTCCCGCCCCTTGCCCCGGCGTGCCATCAGGGTAATTGACTGGCCTAAGAAGACGCGGCTCTGTTGGGATGTAGTCGATAATCTCGCGTTGGTCCCAAGCATGGTTTCCAGTCGTAATGACGTCCACACCTGCGTCGAAAAAAGCTTCGCATATCTTTGCTGTTATTCCAAACCCATGAGCAGCATTTTCACCACAAGCTACAACAAAATCTATTTGCAATAGCGCTCTTAGATCAGGCAGGCGCCTAATAACAGCCGTACGGCCAGATCTACCCATAATATCGCCGAGGTAAAGAATTCTCATGACTGGTACGTGTGGGTCTGATTGACAATTATTTTCCGCGTGGGAGTTATAATTCCATCCAGACGTGCATCATAATCATCATGAGGTACCGCAGGAGCTTCCTGCTGGTCAAAAGCAACCCCATAGGCAGCTATGTTCTTTTGTTTACGCAGGGCCGAAAGTGTACGGTCATAATATCCCTGGCCAAAACCAATCCGATTTCCCTCGCAGTCAAAAACTACTAGTGGCACTAGCAGCAAATCAGGCTGAACCGCTTCTTCAGCTTCATGGGGGAACACCGTGCCAAACGGCCCACTTATTAGTTCTGAATTTGGTGTCCATTGGCGAAAGGTCAGCTCTGAAAGTTCTTCATGGCAAACCGGAACACATACCTTCATACCAAAGGTGTGCAATGCAAGTAGCGTCGGCATCAAATTAAGTTCATTTTTCATGGGAATATAACCAGCAACTGCCTGCAATGGCTGGTCAGCTAAAAGCTTAATAATTTGATCCTTGACCATTGTATCTGCGCTCTTGGTCTGCCCTTTCATTGCAGCACGCAGTATCATGTATCTGCGGCGCAATTGAGCCTTGGACTCACTTCTAGGCCCCTCTGTGGCGGTTATAGAATTATCGAATAGGTCTTTGGAAATCATATTATCCGTGACTTACAGGCACATGAAGGAGCCACCGCGGCCGTCGATTAACGTGACCTCGCCTTGGGCCACAGGGTCAAGTGGGCACCGCATCATAGGGCCAAGACCCTACGAGAGGCAGCTCCCGGTCTTAAGATATCGCCCCAGGGATGACTCACAATCTAACAAACCCGGTAGCTCCAGACAGGAAACTTAGGTACCTTCTATCCGTTCGGCAATACTCTCCACCCGCGATACAAGTGCGTCGATCGCTGTAACAACGGCTTCTTCCGCCTCAATTCTGGCTTCTCCCCTGCCAGTGAGCCGAAAATTGTCAAGCTCACTAGTAACATCGGAGAGTTCGTCCGCCACCAATAGCGAAACCATGACCAGTAACATGCTATCTGAGACAGGCCCGGTTTCTTCAAGTAGCTTTGTTGCTTGTTCGTCAAGATACTTCCCGAGACGCGCCAAATGCTCTTCCTGGCCGTCCTCGCAGGCAATTTGATAGCTTTTTCCACGTATTGTAACAGAACCTTGCGCCATCTGTGCTAAATTCACCTTTTTAAGTTGCTTCTGTAGCAACATCTTCTTTTAGCTGCTCTATTGTACCATCGAGTTGGAAGGCTACCTTGCTCACAGCTGCATGCAAGATCTCGTAGTCCCTGCGCAACTCTGCGAGTGCCTCTGCCGGGTCTCCAGCAACATTTCCCTTTTCTGCCGTTAATGTAGACGCTCCTTGCCCTTTCAACTGCACAGCGGTCTCAAGTCGAGCGACAGCAATGTTCAGTCGCTCTAATGCTTTATCAACACGTTGGAGGCGATATATAGCAATATTTTTCAACAGACTAGATACCTCTTCTTCAGATACAACTAGAGCATAATGGGGGCCTGATTGACCGTCAACTCAGTCAAGCTAAACCTTAGCAAAAGATTAGGTCAGCGCGAGGTCTATTCATGACGCTTAGAGACGGATATATCTGAGTACTGAAACATTAAACAGCAAAGCATGTTGGCACTTGAAATATAGGGAATCAAAGACCGATGAAGTTAACCCAAAAGGTAAAAAAGATCCTCTCTGGCTATGAAAGTGATAATCCTGGGACCAAAGCCAATCTAGCCCGCATTCTTATGCAAGGGCGTCTTGGGGGTACTGGCCACTTGGTCATACTCCCGGTAGACCAAGGTTTTGAGCATGGACCAGCCCGTAGCTTTGCTCCGAACACGCCAGCTTACGACCCCCATTACCACTGGCAATTGGCCTTAGACGCAGGATTATCGGCTTTTGCCGCCCCTCTGGGTATGATTGAGGCAGGAGCCAGCAGTTATGCGGGCTCTATACCAACGATATTGAAGGTTAATAGTGCAAACTCCCTTATGGGGAATAGCAATGCTCCAACCCAGGCGATAACAGCAAGTGTTGGTGATGCCCTGCGTCTTGGTTGTTCGGCCATTGGCTACACGATCTATCCTGGCTCGGAACAGGCCTATGGAATGATCGAAGACCTTAGGGAGCTAACAGAAGAGGCCAAGTCTGCGGGCCTTGTAGTGGTAGTTTGGTCATATCCAAGAGGCGCCTTTATATCCAAGGATGGTGAAACGGCATTGGACATCTGTGCCTACGCTGCCCACATGGCCGCACTGGCTGGAGCTCACATCATTAAGGTCAAACTACCGACGGATTTCCTCGAATTACCAGCCGCTAAAACGGTCTATGAAGAGCAGAAAATACCCCTTGCGACTCTGGCAGAACGAGTCCATCACATTGTGCAGTCGTGCTTTGAGGGCCGACGCTTGGTAGTTTTCTCAGGTGGCGGTAAGAAGGGCTTAAATAGTCTTTATGAGGAGGCCAGAGCCATCAGAAAAGGCGGAGGAAATGGGTCGATTATAGGCAGGAACTCCTTCCAGCGCTCCAAAGAAGACGCCATGAATATGCTCAACACTTTAATCAACATCTACAAGGGCAAGGAGTGAGTAAGAAAGGATCTTGCAGGCTATACCTAATAACACCGCCTCAGCTGGATGACCCACACGCGTTTGCAGCCTCGTTACCACAAATATTCAAGGCCGGTGATGTTGCTTGCCTACAACTTCGCCTAAAACCTCTCGGAGATGATCTTATTGGACAAGTCGTTGAGGTGTTGAAGCCTGTATGCGAATACCACAACGTAGCCTTAATCCTTAACGACCGGCCTGATCTTTCCGCTAAACTGGACTGTGATGGGGTGCATATTGGCCCCAATGACATGCCCTATGACGCGGCTCGCGCATTGGTCGGAGACGATGCCTTGGTTGGGGTTTCCTGCAGGACTTCAAGACACGAAGCAATGATCCTGGCAGATGCTGGAGCTGATTACGTTGCATTTGGGGCTTTCTTCCCATCGCAGACGAAAATTGATGCGGACCTTGCGACTGCAGATATCCTGGAAATTTGGTCTGAAACAACAAATGTTCCGTGCGTTGCCATTGGTGGCATTACTCCTTCCAACTGCAGTCCTCTAATACAAGCCGGAGCAGATTTCCTTGCCGTATCCGCAGGGGTCTGGGCTCATCCTGCAAATCCTATCGAAGCCGTACGATTATTTTGCGAAAAGATGTCCAAATGACTCAAAAAGTAGGTAAACAGACTCTTTCCATACTCGTCTTGAACGAATAATGTGCGGTCATTGAGAACCCGAAACCAGGCGGATAATGATGAAATACGGGATTGCGTTAGTAACATCTTTGATAGTCATTTGGGGGCAGAGTACCTTTGCCCAAGAAGCGTCAGACCCTCCACCACCTCCTCCTCCCGAGCTTGAAGAAGAGGCGCCTGCGCCGGCGGCCCCCGCAAAAAAGAAGCCAAAGGTTGATCATTGCGGCCCACAAACGGCCAAAACATGTGATGGCATTGAGTATGTTGGAGAACTTGGCGGAGATAGTTGGAAAATCGGTGCTATGGGTGCTGCGCTCTGTTCAAGAAGTGCAGATATTGAGGCCTCAAGAAAACGCCGTAAGGACCGCATTGAATATGAAGAGTTGCTTCAAGACATAGCTGAAGAAAATGAGGAGCAATACAAACCTTGGGTGCCTTCAGAGACAAATAGAGAGTTTGCTCAGAGAACTACCCAGGAGTGCATCTCAAATAAGGATTTCTGGTGCGACGAAATGCAATTTGTAGCAGCAGACATAGAAGATGTTGATATTCAGATTCAGGCATTAGCAGTTGTAGAGGCCGCTTGCACGCCACCTAAGTAAGATTGACATTTTTGATGCATTGTAAACCGATGGACTACCGCGTCTGTCGGAATACAAGTGCTATTTTTCTTTCTCTAATACATCTACGGGCATCCATAGAATGTCGCGAATATTGTCCGCGCCGGCTAAAAGCATTACTAGCCGGTCAACTCCAAGGGCCATGCCTGCGGCTTGGGGCATATCCTCAAGGGCCGCGAGAAAACTCTCATCTATAGGCGGCGGACGACCGTACAGCGACGCGTATGTGCTAAGATCCCGTTCAAACCGTGCGCGTTGCTCCACAGGATCGACAAGTTCTGAGAAACCGTTAGCTAGTTCTACCCCACATATGTAGGCCTCAACTCTCTCGCATACCTTAGGGTTGAAGTCAGAACGCCGCGCTAAAGCACCTACAGGGGTGGGATAATCCCGAAGCATAACCCGAGACATCCTTTTCAGATGCGGATCCACCTTCTCTAGTAATATTTTATGAAAGATATCGTCCCATGTATCGTCTATGCCACAACGCACACCGACGCGATTAGCCTCAGCAGCCAGTTTATCACCAGATGGGACCAGCAAATCACTAAAGGTGCAAAAAAGGTCAATATCAGCAAATAAAGCAAAGGCTTCCGCCACAGTAATGTGCTGCCATGGTAGGTTCATGTCACAAACTACTTCTTCATGTCTAAAACTCTGGGCATTTACTGAGCTCGCAGCCACATCCACAAGTTTTTCGAGATCGGAAATCAATGATTTGTAGTCTTCTTCGGTTCGGTACCACTCCAATAAGGTAAATTCTGGATGGTGAATCTTACTTTCTTCACCATCTCGAAACACATGACTGATCTGAAAGATCTTTGTTTCGCCGGCACTCAATAGCTTTTTCATGGAGAATTCAGGAGATGTATGCAAAAAACGTCGTAGCGCCCGTGACTTAAATGGGCGTGTAAGAGTAGTCTCAAATGGTTTTGTGTGACGGTCGAGCCCTGGAGAGACCTGCAATGCTGGCGTTTCCACTTCTATGAAACCCTCGGCAGTAAAGTACATGCGCAATGCCGCAATAACCTCTGAACGCAACATCAAGTTCTGGCGGCGTTTTCTAAATTCAATTCGATCCCAGGAAGGTTTATTCAATGATCAAACTCGCGTTTTATATGCTATTTTGTGGTATGAACTAGTGTATTAAATTGGCGTCCCGTTGCGTGGGTCTGGGCAACCTGATACAAGCCCGCCGCGGAAGCAAACCTCTTCTTATCTTGACCCCTTTAGCTGCACTGATAGAAACATGAAAATTCAAGCTAATACTATGCGCCCTGGAATGGTTATTGAACACCAGGGAAAACAGTGGACAGTTTTAAAAATTGAATTGCTTCAACCTGGTAAGGGAGGCGCATTTATCCAGGTAGAAATGCGAGATATCGCGTCAGGAAATAAGTCTAATGATCGGTGGCGAACCCAGGAAAATGTAGAGAAACTCGAAGTTAGAGAAAGGGATTGTCAGTACTTATTTAAGGATGGTGACCTGTTTACGTTCATGGATAAAGATACCTACGAGCAATTCACGCTCTCAGCTAATGATTTAGAGAGCAAGGACTCCTATTTAAAAGAAGGGATGGAAGTCACCGCCAACACTATTGAAGACAAACCGGTTGGGATTAACTTGCCTCAAAATGTTACCTTAGAAGTTGTCGATGCTGAACCTGTTGTAAAGGGCCAGACGGCTGCCTCTTCATATAAGCCAGGCATCATGGAAAATGGAGTTAAAGTAATGATCCCCCCTTTTGTTGAAGCCGGTACGCGAATCGTTGTAAACACAACAGACGGAACCTACGTCGAACGCGCTAAAGATTGAAAAGGTCCGCGTCATAACCATCCGGTCTCCAATTCTCAATGTTATGATCGCTGCAGCAGAAAAAGCTGGCCGTGCCATTGCACGTGATTTTGGCGAAGTTGAACACCTTCAAGTTTCTCGCAAAGGTACCAATGATTTTGTTACCAAGGCAGACCATCGCTCTGAGAGAATACTAGTAAATGAACTTTCGAAGGCACGACCGGATTTCGGGTTTCTACTAGAGGAAACGGGCGCGGTAGATGGAAAGGATGCCAACCGGCGGTGGTTGATTGACCCTATCGATGGTACCACAAACTTTATTCATGGTATCCCTCACTTTGCCATTTCAATTGCCTATGAAGAATACGGCGAATTATGTGCTGGTATTGTTTATAATCCTATCTTCGATGAATTGTTTGTTGCCGAAAAGGGTCAGGGCGCGACACTAAATAATAAGCGCTTGCGTGTGTCCGGCAGAGAAGTTCTCACTGAATGCGTACTGGCGACTGGAATCCCGCATCTCGGACGTGGTGAGCATGAGCCTTACCTCACTCAACTAACAGCTGCCATGAGTAATTGCGCAGGTATTCGCCGATTTGGTTCCGCGGCTCTCGATTTAGCCTATATTGCTGCGGGCCGGTTTGATGGATTCTGGGAAACGGGGCTAAACATCTGGGATGTTGCGGCTGGAATTGTATTAGTCAGAGAGGCAGGTGGGTTTGTGACTGACATTAATGGCAAAGGTGATGGCATCCAGAACCAGTCAATACTGGCAGCAAATACGACTATTCATAGCCCTCTAAGCACATTATTGAGCAGAAAGTCTGGCTAAATCAAATGTAAGCGCTAATTTCGCTATATCAGAGTATAATTTCCCGCCAGTCAGCCGTTGTCCGGTGGTCCGACCTTGGGGTAGGGTTTTGTCTGGATTGCACAATTAGCAGGCAATGGTTAAAACGCTTTTACATAAGGATATCGGTGCATGAGACTGTCATATTTTTTGCCCAGCAACATGCCTATGCCACTGACCCATATTTGCCTTCTTATAGGCGCTTTTATAATGGGCGCGCCAGCTATTGTATCTGCACAGAGCACTAAGAATGTAATCGTAAACCTCAGTGTTCTTGATGCAATTGATCCTGAGACTAAAACTCCCCGATTGCTTATGCCTAGTATCGGCTCAACTAGAGGCAGAATCGTGTTAACTCCGCCTACCAGCACGGACACTAGAATGCCTCAACAGAAACGAATTGTGCTGCGACCGCCCACAGGGGTCTCACCCAGGATAACACAAGCACCAACTATTGCAGTTCCACCCCCAGCCGCTCCGGCAGCAGCTCCACCTAGACCTGTCACCTCATCAATCTCACCAAGTACGGTAACGACTCCAACCGAGCCATTAGTTTCCCAAGTTCCAAATCAAGTGCCAGTGCCAGTGCCAGTGCCAGTGCCAGTGCCAGTGCCAGTGCCAGTGCCAGCATCTGTACTGGAAGAATCTACTACGTCTACAGCTAAACTAGCAGCCGATACAGATGGAGCAGAAAATAAGAAAATTGCATCTCTACCCAATACGAAAGAACCTGAGGAATCTAGCACTCCGCTATCGATAACATTCGGGACAGAAGAAACTAATCTACCCACTTCGGCAAAGCCAAAACTGAATGTTTTAGCAGAACAGATGAAAGCTGATGAAACGTTGCGCATACAACTAATGGCATACGCTGGTAGTGCAGATGAATCTCCGAGTAGTGTCCGACGAAAATCACTAAGCCGCGCATTATCAGTACGCGAATTCCTGATGGATCAAGGTGTCCAAAGTACGCGCATTGAGGTGCGCGCATTGGGCAATAATAATGAAGGTGGAATGCCGGACCGTGTCGATGCTGTAATTCAAGAACGCTGAATAAATTACCACACCAGTGCAACAGAACCAATTGGCTAAAGCATGACTGATACTACCAGATTTCTTACTCGAATGATTCTCTTCCTCATTGCGGGAACCGTGTTGGTAACATTCCTTTATAGCACCCTTATTGAAGCCTTTATGGCAAATGCCCCACTCAATGGATTAATCCTAGGTGTCTTGCTAGTTGGAATTTTTCTCAATATTCGACAAGTCATAATGCTTAGTCCTGAAACAGAATGGCTTGAGCTATTCCAAGATCAGGCGGAACGTGAAAGTTCTATTGAATTGAAAGATGAAGACGGCCCTTCTCCAATATCCGCAACTGGACCGCGGCTACTATCCCCAATGGCTCGCATGTTATCAGATAGTCGACAGCGCGGCGGTAAATTTACTCTCAGCGCCCAAGCAATGCGTACTCTGCTGGATGGTATTGCATCCAGGCTCGAAGAATCGCGGGGACCCTAGCCAGGTACTTCATCGGTTTTGTCAATCTTTCTAGGGCTATTGGGAACATTTTTGGGGGCTTGCTTGGAACAGTAGCCCTCCGTCGGCGATGTGATTCAAAACCTCTCAATTACAGGTGATGATATTGCCTTGGTTTTTCGATGATCTAAAGGAAGGCCTTGAGGCACCTTTTGGGCGGAATGGGAACCGCTTTTTTCTAGCTCTTTGTTTGGCTTGACAGGGCTCACTAGTTCTCGGGTTTCTTAGACTTGCAAGCCGGACAAGCACAAAACGCCTTCTATAATGATCTGGAGGAATGGCTTTCCGGTATGACACGTCTAACTTCAGGTGGGCTCCATATCTGAGAGAGAACAAGGTGTGTCGGGCCTATTACTGAAGCACTATTAGAACAAACAGCGGAAAGTATGGATGAGCTACAACGTATATTAGGGGCGCAGTGAAGAGAGTCGGATCGCAGCTAATCAACATTTCGGAATGATGAATGAGAAATTAACTTTGTTGATCGAACAAATGAGGGACTGAACAGCAAGTCCTGTTGAAGGTTGCTGATAGTCAAAACAATTTTAACGCCCTTTGCTGGAGAAAATTGGCAAGTTTGGTGATGTCTTATCGCAACCGATGACATCAGACACAGATAACGAGATCAACGCACATCTGCGCAATATCGATCAAACAGCATCAAGATTGGTTGCAGAACTCACCGCAGGACGCGAACTGATAGTTAAAGATATTCGATCGGAAATCAAACTACTTGCTAAGACGGTCGCTGCCAAGAGCGGTCGAGTTGAGCCTAATGACTAAGCGAAAGTAGTTATACGCCATGTCTTCCCTTGCCAGACGATCTCGTAGAACAACGGACATATGGCCGGGATTTGTGGATGCGCTTGCGACCCTCCTCATCATTATTATTTTTATTCTCATGGTGTTTGTCCTTGGGCAATTCTTTCTTGGTCAAGCTCTTTCCGGGCGGGATGCTGCCCTTAACCGTCTCACCGCCCAAGTCAATGAACTCGGCGATATGCTCGCGCTAGAACAGCAAGCCAATGCGGACCTATCACTTAATGTCAGCCGTCTATCTGATCAACTTCGTGCTGCAACAATAGAGTTAGATGACCTTGCACAGGTCCGTCTAGATAATCGCGATCTTCAGGGCCAGGTCCGAAACCTAGAAGCTGATGCCAGAGATAATACGACTGAAATTAAGCAACTGCGTACTACGCTTGATTCAGCTGCGGAAGCCGCAAAAGTGGATCGGACACGCATTGAAAAACAACAAAGCGGACTTGCAATGCTGCAACAAAATGTTCTCGCCCTAGAGATGCTGAAGAAGGATTTAGAATCAGAGGTGTCGCGCCTGGGTGATAGCATAATTGAGCGAGAACGAGATGTTGCAGAATCAAGGCGGGCAACAATTGCTGCAGAAGCTCAAGCAGCACTTATGAGCCAACAACTCGAGATTCTGAGGAAGGAATTATCTCGGCTATCAGAAACCCTTGATGCATCTGATGCTCTATCAGAGGAACAAAAAGCTCAGATTGTCGATTTAGGACGCCGGATGAACCGCGCACTGGCTGGAAAGGTGCAGGAGCTGCAGGGCTATAGATCTGAGTTTTTTGGCCGCCTTCGCGATATTTTAGGTACCCGTCCAGGTATTCAGGTAGTTGGCGATAGGTTTGTATTCCAGTCAGAGATCCTATTTTCAAGCGGATCAGCAGACTTAGGTCCCGAAGGACAGCGCCAAATGACGCAACTAGCACGCACTCTGGTTGATATTGCGTACGACATTCCCGAAGAAGTTAACTGGCTCCTTAGGGTCGACGGGCATACGGATGACATCCCTATAAATAGTAATCTATTCCCATCGAATTGGGAGCTATCGGTCGCAAGAGCACTCTCAGTCGTTCGGTATCTCTCTGCGCAAGGAATTCCTTCAGACCGGCTAGCTGCGGCTGGTTTTGGCCAGTATCAGCCCATAGACCCATCTAAAACTGCCCGGGCAAGGAGTAAGAACCGCCGTATTGAACTCAAGTTCGACCAAAAATAGCGAACTAGGAGACCTTGCGCAGTTGCGCCCTGTTGGGTATAGACCGTCCCTATTCTTAGGATAGGTGAGCCATGAAGAAAGATATTCACCCCGATTACCATGAAATTACAGTCATTATGACTGATGGAACCGAATTTACTACCCGGAGCACAATGGGTAAGAAAGGCGAGACCATACGTCTTGATATTGATCCTAAGACTCATCCCGCATGGACAGGAGTACACCGATTAGTCGATTCTGGAGGTCAACTGGCTAAGTTTAACAAACGTTTTTCAAATTTTGGACTGAAGGACTAGGTGTGCACAGAACACTATCGCCCTCTCGCAATGCAAGCTGTGATAGCCGCCTTCATCAGAAAGAAAGCGGCTTTTTTGTCATATGTGAGCCACCATTCAAGCTGAAGTCCAAGGCGAGTAAAATAATTATGGGTTTTGATCGATTACAGATAAGCGCTTCATATGAGAAATTCGCGGAATATTGTTGAAGTCAGTGGAAAACTTAACTAACACTCTTATTCATTGTGGGAACAGCAGGTCTAATTTTCGACCCCTGTTAAGGTACCGCGGGAGAAAGCGGTAAGCGCGGACCATGGCGAACGACCAATTCGAAGTTTATTACTTTCAAAGTGGCCGATGGCACGTTCATGCGAGCTTCGAGGGTGGCCAGCGAGAAGTCGCTATTGAGGAAGCAAAAAATGTTGAAACAAACTTAGGCTTCCCAGCCAGGGTCATTCGCGAAACCTATTATCCCGAATCTAATAGCACTGAAGAAATCGTAACCTATCAGGGACAAAAAGCAAAAAGTATAGCCGACGCAGATACAATGTTTGGTCCGGGAAAGAAGAGCGGTGGACCAGCCGGTGGAGGCGCAGGCAGCGGCGGTGGCGGACCAGCAAAAAGACAGCGCGGAACTGGAGCAGGCTCAGGAGGTGGGCGCGGGAGCAGTCAACCTTCGGCGAGGTCACCCCGGAATGGTAGTGGTGTCGATAAGACAACGACAGGCCAAAAAGGTGGCGTAAGCAAGAAACGTAGAAGAAATAAAAAACTGAGCACTATTGTCGTCCAAATTCTGACTGGGCTCATTATGAGCCTGATCATTGCTGTCATAGGTTCGCTCGCGATCATTGCCATACTTTCGCAAATGCTTGATGCGGGTCTAATTCCAGCAGGTAACAGAAATGCTCTAGTCTTTGGCACGTTTTTCATATTATTTTTTGGATCCGTATTTTTATATCTAAACAAACACTTCAATATTCTCCGCTTGGTCAAAAAGAGCCGCTCTCCAAAACGCGGCCCCAAGAGAAAAACTGCTCCACTAAGATCAGCTGAGCCCGTTGATTTAGAGGACTTAGACCTCGATGAACTTTCACGCCGGATAACAGAAAAGGACAACGTACCATTAGGCCCGTCTGAAGTTACTGAGACAGGGTTTGAATCAGAAGACACCGAGGAGAAAGAGAAAAAGGAAGGAAAGAAGAAGAAAGCATCAGAAAAGAACAATAAAAAACAAGCAGAGAAAGGCGAAGAAGAAGACGAAGAAGAAGAAGAAGAAGAAGAGAAAGAGTTGCCGGCCAAGACGAAAAAGGATCCTGA
>JBJLGL010000004.1:0-256654 GCA_045564915.1 Rhodospirillaceae bacterium | reverse complement strand
GGAAATAGCGGATTGCGCTAACGCCTTCATCTGCTTGAGGATGGCTTCCATCGCTTCTACGCCCTGGATCGCGGCTCTAACAACATTAATGCCGTCAGTGATACCATCCTTAACTACGGCCAACTCACTCGCCCGGGTGTTGAGACTGCGCGCCTTGAAGAAGGCCAAAGCGTCATCAAGCGGGGTATTAACCTTGCGGCCTGAGGCCAGACGTTCCTGAGTTCTACCGATGAGATTGGTGGTTCTCTGCAATGAAAGCAGGTTTGAACGTGTCGCTTTGGATAGCGAAATGTCAGTCATAGTCTTGTACCCTTTCTGGGACAGGATTTATCTACGTATCTAGAGGATTTGCTCTGTATAGATTCTCCATACGGGCGTTTTAGCCAAGCAAAACCTTGTTTTCGTATAAGCAAATACAAACTCGCCGTCAATCCCGCCCATACACGTAAAGATTGTACTACATATATGATAGACGGCGGTGTTTGGATGAAACCATTGCAAAATATGGCCTTTTCGCAGCCAGACCAGATTGGTATGGTCATTCCCAGATTATCCCAAAGTGTGGTTCTATAAAATTTTGCTAAGGAAGAGAGCCAATTCTCAATGGAAGGCTATATCGTTCTCGCCTTGCACGACCCCCGTTATTTGGATCTTGCCGCCAATCTTGCCCTATCTGTCAGGCGGCTGGAGACACGGCCAGTCAGTGTTGTCATTAGCCCAAAAATAGAGGTTCCTGAGTCCTACCAAGATCTATTTGATAGAATTATCCGGCTAGACGAGCATCCAACACTTAAGGGCGCCATGGCCAAAACCCTTCTATTTGGCATCAGCCCATATGAGCGGACAATGTACATAGACGCTGATTGTCTACTTTTTAACTCTAGAATAGAGTTTTACTGGCGTAGATGTAGAGGGCAAGCGTTCGCGGTTGAGGGTTACCTTCAGAGTTATGGACCTGTCTTCGCCTGCTCCCTTGGGGTCAAGCACGCCGAGGACCTGTGCAAGTTGCTTAATGTAGAACGGCTCCCAGTCTTCAATTCTGGTGTAATGTACTTTGAAGCATGTGATGCATCGAAACAGGTCTTTGACACTGCGATTGAGCTATTCGAGGGCCAACATAAAGATACAATCAGTTATCCCTATAAACATAGTGGTGAATATGCTGACGAACCCTTCTTTGCATGCGCGCTAGCGAAAAATGGAATTCTCCCCCTTCAGACGGAGGGCAGTGAGCGCTGGCAGGTCACAACACCCAACTTAATTGATGCAGTAATGGATTTAACAGTGGGTGATCTCAGAGTTGCCAAACATCGTGATGGACAGGATCCTCTAGTTTGGTCAGGACCAATATGCCATTTCTGCGGACTTGCGCCTATGGATAAATATTTTGATCTAACAGATCAACTGAGGGATGAGGCTGGGTTAGCACATATCGACCGATCTCGCTTTCAGCCACAATTGATGCAGCCAAATAGCTACCAAGACGCCGGGCATAAGGATTAGACTATTCAACAATGTCCAATAATATTGTCATTGCCACTAGTATTTCGCCAATCGATGAACGGGGTGTCCAACCGGCCGCGATCGCATCTTGGCTAGATCACGGTTGCACGGTTGTTTCTGTTAACAATAGGGATGAGATGATGGCGCTTGCGCCAGCTTTTCCTAATGTAACCTTTGTAGAAGCTGAGCGAACAGCGGAACGATTCACCGGCCGTCCCGTGCCGTATATTTTTGACATGATTCAGGCGGCAAGAAATATTGCTCAACCGGGACAGGTTATCGGACTCACCAATGCTGATATCTTTCTGCGTTCAATCGAAGGGTTAACAGCATTCTTATGCGCAGAAGCACAAGGTTGCCTGATACTAGGACCGCGGGTTGATGTTTCAGGTACAGAATCATTATCCAATTATAAGCCAAGCGAAAAGCCAGACTACTCTCAGGGGTATGACTTTTTTCTTATGGACCAAGAGATTGTAGAGCACTTTGGGGATAGTCCTTTTGCCATTGGTATGCCGTTTTGGGACTACTGGCTTCCTCTTACGGCCCACCTAGCAGGATGCACACTCAAGACCCTACACATGCCAGTAGCCCTGCACGTGGCCCACGAGACACAGTGGAACGACACAATCTATTTATTTTTTCACGCTCTAATTGCTTATACCCTTGAGCAGAGCCGCAACGGCGTAGAAGGTAATACGGCAGAACAACGCCAGTTACTGTTCATGCTGGATGTCTTTTCCCATATCTATGGTCACATTTTCGAAAGCGGCACTGCAAACCAAGAAGGTGTAGCGCCAGACCCCGCGAGCACTGCGGCTCTAGCAGAATTATATGACCTTTTCCAGGAAGCAGCTATACACACGGTCAAGTCCAACGCTAACAGCATCCGACTTAATGACGCATGAGTGACGATCTATTCGCTAAAGCGCAAGCTAAGTACTTGGCAGGCGAACTCGCCGATGCAGCAGACTTATACCAGCGTGTTCTAGACATTGACTCAACGCACCCTAATGCAGCGCATATGCTAGGCGTTATCGCATATCAACTTGGACAACTAGATGCTGCCGCTACCCTGCTCAACCACGCTACCACACTACTATCACCATTCCCTGAAGCGGAAACACACTATGGCATAGTTTTGATGGCACTTGGTCGCCTAGAAGAAGCGGAAGCAGCGTTACGCAAAGCCTATTACAATAACCCAGATAACTCAGCGATTCTTTTTAACTTAGGAAACGTTTATTTAGAAAAAGGCGATTCTGATAACGCAACTGCTACCTATGAAAAAGTAGTTACGCTAGACCCTGATCACGCTGAAGCGTGGTGCCAATTAGGTATATTATATAGCAGAACTCAGAACTTAGCCTGCGCTTTGGAGGCGTTTGAGAAAGCAATCGCGTCTAATCCAAAGTTCAGCCAAGCATTGTACAACTTGGCAAATGTTTACCGCGATCTTGACAGATTCGGAGATGCAGAGGAAACCCTCCGCAAAGCAATCGCAGTGAGGCCTGAATATGCTATGGCCTGGAATAGCCTGGGAACATTGCTAGGCGATATGGGGCGCTCTATTGAAACGCTAGAAGCATTAGATCAGGCTATTCTTTTCGCGCCAGAGTCCCAGCCATATGCATCCAACAGATTGTGCAGCCTACAATATATCTCGAACATCACGAACGAAAAATTGGCAGACGCTCACGCTGAGTGGTACTGGCTACACGTTGCCACGGAAATAAAAAAGAGACAGTCACCATACCGTGATAAAGTTCCTAATAGACCGCTAAAGCTAGGCTTTATCTCACCAGATTTTGGTTTTCATCCCGTTGGATTTCTAAGTGCACCATTGTTCGAACATCTTGATGAAGCTGACATAGCAACAACTATTTTTAGCACGCGACCATCGGATCTTGACGACGCGCTTTCAAATCGCATTCGCTTAGCCTGTAACAACTGGGTCGCAGTGAGTGATCTAGACGATGCAGCATTAGCAGCACTCATAGACGACCACACCATTGATATATTAATCGATATGAGTGGGCAAACTAGCGGCAATAGATTAGGCGTTTTTGCTCGAAACCCCTCACCGATTCAGATGAGTTGGATTGGCTATGTAGGGACTACGGGCCTGCCAACTATGGATTACATTATCAGTGATCAATACCAATCGCCGGATGGGTATGATAGCCATTATACAGAGACGGTCTTGCGATTGCCTGAGGGCTATTCATGTTATGCACCGCTTGCGGAGGCACCCGATGTTACTCCTCTACCAGCAATACGAAACAATCATATTACCTTTGGCTGCCTAAACTACCCGGGCAAGCTCAATACAGACGTCATACAGAACTTTTCGTCGGTATTAGCCGCCGTACCAAACAGCAGGCTATTGTTCCGTTTTCGTGGCCTCGACGACCCTGCAGTGCAGTTGCCTATTACCAAGGTATTCGAAAGCTTTGGAATAAACCGTGACCGACTAATTTTTGAAGGCCGTGCGTCGCACGTAGAGTTTCTTTCCACCTACAATCGTATCGATATCGCCCTAGATACCACTCCTTACTCTGGTGGTCTCACAACTTGCGAAGCATTATGGATGGGTGTGCCTACCCTAACCTGCCCTGGGACAACTTTTGCTGGGCGTCATGCCATGTCCCACCTCTGCACCGCAGGATACGGCGACCTTGTCGCAGATTCCTCGAGTAACTTGATTGAGATCGCTGTATCATTGTCAGCAGACCTGGAGGGACTCGCCTTACTTAGGGCGAGAATGAGGGAGCAGGTTGCTTCATCTCCTTTGTGCGACGGGCCTCGTTTTGCCAAAGATTTTGCAGCGGCAATGCGAGTAGCATGGAATTCTTGGTGTTCGGTAAACTAGCTTCAGGAGACTTGCACGATAGCGTCAATTAATCGATCAACCTGTGTTGACCAAGACCAGTCTGCTATGAACGCTGCACCATTTCTTGCAATCTGTCTGCGCCGATCTTCTTGGCTGTATGCTAACTCCATTTTTTGAATTAGCTCTTCAATCGAGGACTCTCCCCAACCCTCAAGATCATTACGGCCAGTGATTTCCCCGAGTGGTATCTGCAAGTCGAGAGAGTAACAAGTGTCTTTACCGAATAAATCTAAATGTCCAGTATTTCGCGACAGGACAACCGGAATACCGCAGGCCATAGCTTCCATAGCCACCAAATTGGTGCCACCTTCGCAACGGTTAGGAAAAATGGCTAAGTCTACGTCTCGCAACAATGCAGGCATTTCCGCATTGCTCAACAGGCCGAGATCAACAAAAGAGCCTAATACTAATCCTTCTGCGCGAAGCCAATTGGATACGTCGAGTTTGCCTGATTTAGAAACGCCTGGCATCGTTTCAACATGAGGTGATGCGGATATTGACCGTGCAGCTTTGGGCCAAGGATTGTGCCACGCGGTAACTAATAAAGAATCGGGATGTTTTTGGTGGAATCTTTTGAATGCTGCAACGACCAAATCCTGGCCCTTTCGGTACTCTAGTTTACCACCTGAGAAAATGGTGAAGCGGTCACCAAACCTTTGACTTCTTGCGCCCGGACAAAAAATTTCAGGATCAATGCCTTGTGGGCAGTTAAAGACGTTATCTAGCCCAGCCCGCCGTAGAACCTCAGTGTTCCAGTTAGACCCAGTAATTACGGCATCAAGAGCTTTTGCTCTTTTGAGGTTTGCAGAAGGAAACTGCACTGACTCAAAGAATACGACGCCAATATCAGGCTTTCCCGACCAGGAATTCAAGAATGGGGGAAAGTCGAGACCATCGCCCAACGCCCTGAGAAACGGCGATGTGAGCACATGCCTTGCATCTTGTGCAATTAGGCCAGCAAAATGGGGGTGTTGCTCTAACGCAGATTTTAGAACTACATCTTGGTCTTTCGTAGCATTCAGTGTCTGCGCCAAGAATGGCAGACCAACCTCCACACCTTTTGACGCCAATTGAAACGCGAGGTTTAAGCCATAGGTGCCCCAACCGCTAGGCACACCAACCTGCCAGCCAATTACGACGGGGCTAAGAAAGATACGAGACATTGGACCGTCTTAAACAATAATTATCATGTCTTTAAGGGCTTATTTACTAAAGGCCATTAGTTCATATCAGTCCGGCTTTCTAAAGTAGGATAAGCGGGTCGATAGGTTGTCTCGATTAACGAATGAAAACGCAATTCCGGAAAGGGAGTTTCCATGTCCGATTTTATGATGAGCCAAGTCAAGGGCCTGCTCAGCAAGGTCTCAGAAGACATGGAAAACTTAGCTGATTCCAATGCTGATCACGCTAATCTACTTTTCGGCGCCATTGACGACCTGGCGGCAAATATCTTTGCTACACAAGCTGTTATTGCATGTATGGCTAAAAAAAACCCAGTTGATGCCGAGGAAGCAAAGTCTTGGATCCGTGAGCAAGCTGAATTAGCCGGCCAAAAGGCACCAAAAGCTGAAGAAATGGTCGATTACATCCTTGCAGGCGACTCGTAAAACCAGTCTTATGTTACTTCACGGCAGCCATTTTGATGGTAGTAATGCATTTTAAGTAGCTAGCGTCCTTTGCACTTTTGCCTTAACTACCGTACCAACCTCTATTGGTATGACTCTACTTTTTTACAGACTACTAACTTTTATACTGGCTGTACCACTCCGTATGGCTATTCGTTGGCGTGCCTGGCGCGGCAAAGAGGACCCGCAACGTCTCCGCGAGCGGCTAGGGCTCTCTGAGATATCTCGCCCGCCCTTTATGCTAATTTGGTTTCACGCTGCTAGCCTAGGTGAATCTATTGCCCTACTTCCTCTGATAGAGCGGTTTTGTAAAGACACAACAGCGATCGTTTTACTCACCACAGGCACGCTGACTAGTGCTCGTATTATGGCCGATCGCCTGCCCAATGGCGCTATTCATCAGTTCGCCCCATGGGATCGGTCGACCTGGATAGGCCGGTTTCTTGATCACTGGCGCCCTGATCTCGCTGTACGTATGGAATCGGAATTATGGCCAAATACATTGACAGCCCTGAATAAGAGACATATCCCCGTCGCCGTTATCAATGCACGCTTATCAGGCGAATCCATACGGAGATGGGCCCGCATACCCGTGATGGCTCGGTCGATTTTCAGCGGTCTCGATCTTGTAATAGCTCAAACAAATGACTTTGCAGCAGCATTCAAGCACTTTGGAACCAAACATGTCCAAGTAGCTCCCAATCTAAAACTGACCGCTACACCTCTTCCCGTTGATCCTAAGTTATTGATGGGCTTGAAAAGAGAACTAAATGATCGCCCCGTCTGGTTGGCCGCCAGCACGCATCTAGGCGAGGAAGAAATCGCGATAGACGTCCATAAGGTAGTGGCCAGAGATATTCCCGACCTTGTGACTATTATCGTGCCGCGACATCCCGAACGCGGAGATAAAATTGTCGAAAGTATCCGTATGGCAGGGTTGAATGTGTCACAACGCAGCCTGGATGCACCTATAGATCCAACGACAGAAATTTACATAGCTGATACCCTTGGGGAACTCGGTCTGTTCTATTCACTTGCCCCCATCGTGTTCATTGGCAAGAGCCTTGCGGCATCAGGTGGCCAAAACCCGATAGAGCCAGCACACTTCGGATGTGCCATACTATTTGGAATACATATGGAAAACTTCCAGGACTTGGCAGAGGCCATGCTGGAATCTGGAATGGCTGAGCAAGTGAGTGATTGCCATACATTAGCTCATTCCGTGAAGATGCTGATGAGCGATGATGTTCGTCGCAATGCTCTGAGTAAAACGGCAGCCACAATTGCTGAAAGCGGTTCTGAGAGTATCGATCAAACTTTTAATGCTTTGATAGACCTAACGAACGGGCTTGATAATAAATCGATGGATCGGTATGGACGCTGAAACAGAGAGTAAATTACGCGATCTCCGCTGTGAGCTTGCTGAGATCTGCTTAGATGCAAGACTCGAAAAGATTGCGGCCTTGTCAAATGCTACTTTGGGTGATGCTCTCGCGACTGTATATAATTGTGGGTTACGTCATCTACCGATGACAAAAATCGACCAAGCAGTTGCCGAACGTTGTCACCGAATGTTGACAGTTGAGCATGATCCAGTCCGTAAAGCTTGCGCCTTTCTTGCTCTCAGCCTTTTTTCCTTTTCATACCGTATTGATCGTGCCTTCGACCTAGAGGATGTACCTACAGAGATTACCGCTACCATGGTTCGCGCCCTACTTGGGCTACCTCAATTCTTTGAAAATAAAGAGGACCGTAAACAGGCACTTATTCACCTCACCACTTCCATGCAAGAAATACATAAAACAGCACGGACGAGCGATGAGTTTGATTTTCGGGACGCTATTCTGAATGGCTTTCTTGATGGGTTCTCACTCACCCCTGTGTACGGGGAGGATGTAAACATAAAAGAGATTGCCACCATGCGCGCCGACTTGATACGCCTGCATCTAGATATTTCAGGGATAGCACAAGATATCGTACCGGTATGGCCTGATGAGATGCCAGATCAATTAAGACTCGGGATTCTTAGTCCAGGGGCTCAAAGTGAAATGGCCGCAATCAGAGGGCATATATCAGGCATCAACAGAGAACGCTTTCACATCACTGCTTTCGTGCCAGATACTGCTATAGATAGTGTAAGTAGGGGCGTCGCTGACATTGTTGACGCCCTTATTCCACTTCCAGTAGGCGATACAGCGGGATCTGCACAAATGGTTATCCATGAGAATCTCGATATTCTCATCGGCGCGGCCAATATCACGAATATTTCAACTTTTCCATGGACTTTGTTAATGGCTCAGCGCCTAGCTCGACTGCAAGTTTCCATGCACACATCGCCATTAACAACTGGCTTTGATACGGTTGACATCTATATCAATGGCTCACTAAACGAAGGACCGAGTGCCCAAGAAGAATATGTGGAGGATCTAATTCTTATAGAGGGATCTTCCAATCACTACCTATTTGTTGATGGGCTTCCCCAGGGACAGGACATCCAGCGCCACGAACTCGAAATTCCCGAGACAGCACCAATTCTAGTTTCCGGTGCCAATATTTTTAAGATAGGCCCAGACCTTATTGAAACCTGGGTAGACATTGCCAGCGCCCTGCCAGACGCACATTTTGTGCTTTATCCATTTAACCCAAACTGGGCTACAAAATATCCGCAAAGGACGAGCTTCTTGACGTATGTACGTTCTTGCTTTGCTGCAGCCGACGTGGAGCCATCCCGCCTCCACGTTTTGGAGGCCCAAACCTCACGTATACCCATTCTCGGTTTGCTAAGATTGTCTGACGTTTACTTGGATAGCTTTCCCTACTCGGGTGCAGTCTCAATTGTCGAACCCCTTCTATGTGGGTGCCCACCCGTCGTACTAGAGGGCACAACAGCGCGTTGCCGACAAAGCTCCGCGATTTTAAAAGAGATTGGCCTTGATGTACTGGTCACCGAGTCACGCGAGGACTACATCTCTGTCGTTGTCCGTCTCCTACAAGATGAAGCCTTACGAACTGAGATGTCCCAAGCGGTGAAAGAGGTGGCTACTCGCGCTGGACTAGGGCAGTCGGATTCTATAGGGCACCACATTGGAGATGCACTGTGGAAAGCCTTTGAAGAAAGGCTAGGCGCCACATTTTGATTTAGCAATCAGTTCAGCATATCAATCAAGTGTAATTGATCCACCGCTCTGCTTCAGCTTGAGCGCTTCCTCTAATTGTGTAATGTAGTCGCCGCGTATAGCTTGTGAAACTAGCAAGTCACCAATTCTTTTTTCCTGACTAGCGTAAAACCTACCAAAACGGAGCATGTACTGCGCCTGGGTAGAATTAGCAAATCCTATAATATTAAGGCGTGTCCATGGCGTAGGCTTAAAGACGGATAAAGAATCAATACGATCAAGCACTCTTAGACCCAGCGTATTAGCGTTACGCCAATGTGCTGCACACAATGTGTAATTTTGTTCAGCTAGTCTTTCTGCAGCCTCAACAATGGGCCCCACATCTTCAGAAAAAGCCGCATTAACCTTGACCATACTCGGTGCATAGAGTTGAACAAGCTTGTACCAACTGTCCTCCAAACCACTTATGCTGGCGCTCATTAGGGCTGGGGTAATAGCAAATTGCTCTGGGTCGAAAGGTTCACACTCTAAATCTGTAGGGATACTGCACCCAGTAAAACTATCAGCTACCATTACCCTCCAGCCCGCTATAACAAATTGCTCCATCTGACTTGAGTTGGATGCAGACAAAAAGAGTGCAACGGGCGGGGGTGACATCCCCTGTTGGGCATAAATAATAGGAATATCATCACTCACTTCAACTCGCCTCAATTCGTTCTAAAAGCCGGTTTGACTGAGTCCGTTGATACGCGCTTCGACAGGGCTACGGCAACCTCTGTCATTACATCATCCCACACTTTAAGCACAGAAGATCTGAAAATACGCATCGAAGGATACCAAGGTGTGTCATCACGATCGGTCAACCAGCGCCAGTCATTAGCAGGCGATACTAAGAGCCACACTGGCTTACCAAGTGCCCCAGCTAAATGGGCGACAGCCGTATCGACTGTTATAACTAGATCTAGCTTTTGGACCACGGCCGCTGTTCTTGCAAAATCTGACAAATGTGTCCCAACGTCAATAACAGCTTCCTCAGTTTCGAATTGGATAAAATCCGGGCCTGCAACGCCGAATTGAAGGCTAACGAATTGGACGCCCCGTGTCGCAAGTACAGGCCCCCAAGCCTGTAGGCCTATCGAACGGTAACGATTGTTATCGTGCATAGGGTTCCCCTGCCATACAAAACCAATCAGAGGCTTTTTCCTGGGCAGCGCAATAGAATCGATGTTCTCAGGGCCCATAAGGTAAGGCATGTCAGCGGGGATATTATCCAGCGTAGTACCAAGAATATACGGAAGTGACATAATAGGGAGCCAAGCGTCATATGCCGATCCATCTTCGCCAGGTTTAAGAACCTCATCGACGCCTATTGCTGTTGCTAAGAGTAAATGAAGCGCTACCTGAGCTTCGACACCAACTTTAATGTTCTGATCAGCAAGAGGTTTTGCGAAGCGGATGAACTGAATTGTATCCCCAAGACCTTGTTCAGCAACAAGCAGAAGGCGCTTACCTGCCATTGGTTCGCCTTTCCAAAGCGGCAAGTCACGGGCAGGGTACGAAAAACCTGGTCGCTTAAATCGCCACTCAGCACGTTTAAACCCTTCCCTTAGCTCTCCCAAAAGGAGCTCTAAGTTGGATAGATTCCACTGCGCCTCAACAAAGTCAGGGTGAAGTTTGATGACATGACGAAGGCACCGGTCTGCCACGTCAAAAAGACCCTGATAACGATAAATCAACGCAAGGTTGGTGAGCGCATGAGGAGACCCAGAATCTAGTTTTACGGCCTGGCGGAACCATCTTTCAGCAGCCTTAAGGTTTCCTTGTCTGAACAAAATCACGCCGCGATTAAATATCGCATCAAGACGGCTACCGTTCTTCGCGGTCAGCTGCAGATACAGCCGTTCCGCTTCATTCAGATTTCCCCTCTTTTGCAGCATTCTCGCTTTTTCAAACAAAGCAGGCTCATGCCCAGGCTCTATACGTAGCGCCGTATCAATCATCTGAATCGCTTTAACTTCATCACCCAGTTCTCTGTAAATCACGGCCAAACCATGGTGTATATCAGCTTCGCCGCTGTGGTGTTCGATTGCTATAGAATAGATTGAAAGAGCCTTATGCAATTCGCCTTCATTGAAGGCGATTGCTGCTAATTGAGACAGCGCCTCAATATTTGTTCCATCTATTCCCAGGATACCCTGGTACAGCACCTTAGCTTTTTCCAAAGAATCACGTGCGATAGCCACCTGGGCATCCTGGAGAAAATCTGCAATCAGCTCTGTCACATCCGTCATGAGCTAGATTATCATGCGTTAAGACCAAAGCGCCAAGCCCTACGTGTAGAGCCCAGCAAAGGTATTAGATGTCCTCAGCAGCCCGGCCTTTTTGAATGATACAATATTCTATTAATCATGATTCTATTAATCATGCTATGGCATGTGTTGCCAAGGGAGACCTGGAAGAGGCAAAAAGCCTCTTTCTTGGCATTATGGTGGACCAGCCCCACAATTCCCAAGTCCTCTATGGCTTAGGGCTAATCGCTTCCAATCAAGATAAGACAGACGTTGCAATTGACTTATTCAAGAAGGCTGTCCGGTCTGATCCCAATCATATCGATGCACTAGTGGCTCTTGGAGCAACTTTGATTCAAGCAGGCTACCCCTCTAAAGCTTCAACAATTCTGGCTGAAGCTGTGAAGCGGGCTCCGCAAGCCCTAGAGCCTCGGCTTCATCTCGCCCGCGCTTTCAATGCAACTGAGCATTATAAAGAAAGTCTCTATGTCTTAACCGATACAGCAGAACACTTTTCGAATAAGCCCCAGGTCTGGCGTCTCAAGGGCCGGACCGAACGAGCCCTGAAAGCCTTTAAAGATGCCTTCTCAAGCTTTACTCACGCCGTTCAACTGGCACCAGATGATGCAAGTGCCCAAAACGACCTCGGCGTTGCTTGCCGCGCTATTGGCAACCTTCCTGAAGCTGAAGAACACTACCGCATAGCTATCCGTCTCAATCCCAGCCTAGCGGTTGCATATGCTAACCTAGCCAATGTTCTTGACCAATCAGGTGATCTTGACGGAGCAGAGTCTGCTATCCGTAAGGCTCTAGAACTCGATCCCAATACAATGGATGCAACCTATAACCTGGCATGTTTGCTAGCCAAACAAGAACATCATGAACGCGCCCTACCTCTGTTTGAGGCGTTGGCTGCTGACATGCCCGGCCGCTGGGATATTCAGACCAACTTAGGCGTGACCTACCTCTCCCTCGGCGATCTCAACAAAGCTGAGATAGCCTTGCGTAGATCGCTGGTATTGAAACCAAGCAATCCCGAAGCCCACTACAATTTAGCTTGGCTATTATTATTAACTGAACGTAATACTGAGGGGTGGGAAGAACTGGAGTGGCGTTGGCAACTTCCGGAATTCGCTTTGCAGAAGAGGTCGTACCCCACACCCCCCTGGGATGGATCACCAATCGTGGAAGGGGTTTTATACGTACATGCAGAACAGGGTCTGGGAGATACCATCCAGTTTGTACGGTTCATTGAAAACGTTAAGGAGCGTTGCAATCACATTATTCTCGGATGTCAAACTCCGTTGATCCCACTTCTAAAAAACTTCCCTGGTCTCGATGACGTTATTCCGCTGGAAGAGTTTCCGCCGTCCGCAACGGCTCATTTGCCGCTACTCTCTTTACCGTACCGTCTCGGATTCGACGGCAGAAAAACACCAATGGCTAATAGATACTTGAACGCACCTGAGATAATAGAAGACCGCATATGTGTGCCTCAAACAGGACAGAAACGAGTTGGCATAGTTTGGGCTGGTTCTCCTGATAATAAGATTGAGCGACGGCGTAAAATAGAGCCGTCACTTTTCTTGCCCTTGTTCGATGCAACTGACGCCGACTTCATAGCATTGCAGATCGGGCCAGCAGCAGCTGAGGTATCGCATTTTCCTAAGGAACGAATCACGTTTTCCTGCGACAAAGTAGTGCAGAACTTCGCGGATACAGCGGCTATTATATCACAGCTTGACCTAGTTATTGGTGTCGATACTTCAGTGATTCATTTATCCGGGGCTCTTGGCATGGAAACATGGACTATTTTACCGTTTATGCCTGATTACCGATGGGGACTGAGCCAAGGGCATACTCATTGGTATGACAGTATGCGGTTGTTCCGGCAACCAACGCGGGGTAACTGGACCGAAGTAATTACAGATATTTCCAACGCATTAAGGTCTTGGTAAGACACGACTGCTATCGCAAACTTTTGGAAAGTCAACAGCCATAGCAATCATGGCCTGTTAGAGATAAATAGATTGTTCTGACCCAATTTACATAGGACTACATAGATGATGGTTGGAGTGCAAACTTGGTAGGTATTCTGCAAGCTACGCAGACGGGTCAGGGCCCACTCGTAGCTACACCAAGCTTTTTGTTCGATCAGATCCGTGAAACGGCAGCGCTCCGATTCGCGGAAAAGAAAGTTGTCATTGATGAGAAATTTCAACAAACCAAAGCAGATTTAGATTCGGAAAGTGAGCGCTACATCAGTGTTAAGGCCCAAATCAATAACGCCAGTGCCTCGGTAGAGAATGGCCAGGAGAGCATTGAAAGAATCCGCACAATACTTCTGAATTTGCGTACCACAGTCGCCTATGCCGGTGAGACCGGCGAAGATGTAGAATTTCGAGCCGAAGAATTTGACCTTGCCTTTAATGCGATTAACAACGAAGCAAACCGGCTCAGCCAAGCTTTCAACCTTGTCGGATCAATAGAAAGATCAGAATTTACCCCCAATGAGATTGAATATCGTAGCGATTTAGGGGTCCAGACCACCAAGCTGGAAGGCACACATGTCGGTTCGGATTACAGAATTAACGTCTTGTACGGGACCGATCAAGCTAATATTACATCCGCCGGAATTAGTGCCTATCAGGCGGCTATAGACGCAGGCAAGTCGACGGATGCCGCTTTCTCAGAAGGCGTAGCTGCATCTCGGGTCGTTGCCCGTGCTCAAGGGTTTAATATGGCATCGTTTGATTTCGGCGTTGCTATAGTCAATGCTATCCACGCCCAAAATCTCGCAGCGGGTATGGAAGGCATTGATGCTTTTGTAAATGCGATTGCTAGGGTGAGCGGACCGACTGACGAAGAAACTGGCACTGTTTGGGTCCCGGAATTGGGTGTCGACTTAGTTCAACAGTACTCTGAACTGCAGGGTATGCTAGGGACTACCACCTCTGTCGGCGGCCTCGAACTTACGAATACTTCGTCTACCCGTAACGCCGTTGAGCAACTTGCTTTTGATGATGCAACCAATTTCATCATAGTGGCAATCACGATTGATCCGGATGCTGCTCCTAAAAAGTATGGAGGCACGCTTCAGCGTGATGGCCTCGAAATTATGCCAGCCTGGTTCTACGAAGGTTTGGCAACAACCGAAGGGCGAGAAAGTGCTTTTGAAGCTATTAGTCGCGCAGAGGTCTTGCTGACTCTTGCAGAGGGAAAACTGGAAGCATCAGCCGCCAAGGTATCTAGTGATTCAGCGCGGATTAGTAGAGAGTTTGATCGGCTTTCGGCAGAAAAGACTCAGGCCCAACTTAAGCAAATTGATGAAGTAGATTCACTTTTAATTGAGGCCGTACAGCAACAGCAAGCTATGCTGGTCAATCTGGATAATCTAAGCCGACAGCAGCAAAACTATGTCAACGTATTTGCTAATTTCGTCACGAATCCTTTCACCTTTGACCTCTTGGCCTAAGAAACAAGTAACCCTCTAGAAAACTAGGTATGAGCCAGACATTTAGCCAGGCAATTGTTGCCCTAGTAGGCAAAAGATGCCGCTTGTCCGCTACCACTAGGGCAGGCTAACAAAATCTACAGACAAGAAAACTCTTTAACAATCAGTGCCTTAGCGTTCGTTTTCAAATTGGCCCGGGATTTGCATGCCAATTGGTCGAGCCTGTGTGTCTGGGACCGTAAACCGGTACCATTAGGGCTTTTGTAGCGAACGAGGACAAAGATAATGGATGGAATTGACGGAATCAGGCAGCACGCAGAAGGCAAAGCGGCCTCGAGTCCAACAGACAGCTTTAAGACAGCTGCCAACAGTTTCGCAGCTCTCTTGCAGCTCACAGGTAATACCCAACAGAGTCATGACGTTTTAATCTCTACGCTAAAGGGGTCGATCCGACGCGACGATAGAAGTGAACTAGTCCTCGACAGCAACACTGTTGATAATTCGGATGATGGCCGTGACGGTATAGAAGATCTGAATGATGCAGAGGAGCTGGACGGCAGAAAAGATAAAGACTTTACTGAAGACGACAGCGCGAATCACGAAAAAGAAGCTGACAATGACGAGCCCGCCGACAAAGATTCGGAAGCAGTAACTGCTAAGAACCAAGATTCGGCTGCAGAAAACTCCAGGAATCAAAATACCGCTACAGAAAAATCCGGGAACCAAGATACTCTTAAAGTAAACAGCCTTAGAATAGGCCAAACTGAGGCGCCTGAAAATATTCTCAGTGCTGACGGCAAGGATAGCATTCTGGTGGGAACCACTCCCAAATTAGAACCAGACCAAGCCATAGTAACCCTGACCGCCGATCCAAATACCGGAGTTTCAACTGAGAAAGTGGCGGAGGTTTCTCCTTCCATAAATAGTAAAACCAGCCATGGCGATATTCAGACCACACCAGAAACGCAAACAGAGAACCCTGCGCTCAAGTCTGATCAATCAGACCAAAATGACCTCGCACTTACATCTATTGTAACGGTGGAGTCGCAAGACGATGACACCGAATTAACGCCTCAGAACGGCGACCAAGCCAGCCCCATATTTGACTCCATTGGAAAGAGGGTGACACAAACGGACGAACCAAAGTTGAACGCTGAGCAGTCCAACCAAGATAAGAGTGCACCCGCCCCTGTTGAAATACCAACAACGCAAAAGAATGAAATCAATATTGCTACCTTTCAAGCTAACGCGACTGATCGAGTAGCAGAGCCTAATACAAAGCCAGTAACACAGACTCTAGATACTACGAGGCAAGACCAAGCGAATAGAGCGCCGCAACCCAATACCCAACAGGGGCAAACTAGGGAGCAACAAGGCGCTGAAATTCTTCAGGGCTCTGATACTGGCCGAGAAAGGGTCATAGGGCAGACAACGGAAATGCAGCCTGCTGTGGCGCAGACGGCAGTTATCCCCTCTGCCGCGACGCAGACTAGCGTAGCGCAACAGGCCAGCACTCAGGCATCACAGAATCAAACACCACAAAGCTCTGAAGGTCGCACCGACAGGGTTCTGCCACAGACAACAGAAATCCGCTCACCCCTATCACAGGCTCAGTCTCAAGACTTGTCGCAGCGGCTAGGTGAAAATACACAGGCACGCGTTCAGGTTACAGTTGACGGCCAACGCGCTAACCAAGGCCCGTCAGAGCCAGGACAGTTTAATCGCTTCGTTGGCTACAATGCTGGTGAATCCAGAACGATTGCGACAGCCAACGGACAAGCTGGGACCGGTTCCGCTTCGAATGCAGCCGTTTTAGAAACGACAGAGAACCAGACGCAGAGGGCGACCACACAGACAAATACTGCCGTTCCTGCTTCTGTATCTCAATCTCATTCCCAGCCTTCTCAAGCTGGCCAAATTGCGAACGCACCAATATCACGCCCTGAAAGCGGTAGCGCTTTACCTCAGGGCAACGGGGGTCTGAGCCAGGGACACTCTAGTCAAACAGGTTCAACACTCTCCAATACACCGCAGCCGACCGCACAGGTTGCCCCCGCCCAGTCGGGCCAGTCATTCACCCAGCAAGTTCAGCAACTGTCTGGAATGGAACGCCCACCAGCACCAACGTCTGGTCAGTACATTGAACAAATCAAAGTCCATATCAATAAATCTGTCAAAGCAGGAATGGACCGGGTCAGCATTCAATTACGGCCAGCAAATTTGGGCCGTATTGAAGTAAAGATGGAACTATCCCAAGACGGTAAAGTTAGAGCGTTCATCACAGCGGACGTAAAAGACACACTTGATATGCTCCAACGGGATGCACGTGGCCTTGAGCGCGCCCTACAGGATGCTGGCCTACGCACTGACTCCAACAATCTACATTTTGCTCTACGGAGTGAGATACAAGGCCAAGGCAGTGGAAACCAGAAGGACCAGACAGAGCACGCTGATAATGATGAAACAGACGGCAATCCAGATGATGGATTGCCTGCGGAAGAAAAAGAATTTGACCGCCAACAAGCTGCCGCAGCTCGCGGCGGTGTTGATACAACGGTCTAGGGTACGATAGGGAAGTATTACAGCATGTCTGATCTTGCAGCAAACGTTACGGGTCTAATCGGTGGTGAGTCTGGCGCAGTTCTGTCCCAGACAGAAGCTGATAGAAATAAACTCGCCAAGGACCTGGATTCTTTTTTGCAGCTGCTCACGTCGCAGCTCAAGAACCAGGATCCGCTGTCGCCGATGGATTCGACTGAATTTACGAACCAGCTCGTTCAATTTGCCCAAGTTGAGCAACAGATCAACTTGAATGAAGGTATGACGAATGTTGTCGGCTTGACCCAACAGAGCATAGTAACAAGCGCTGTGAACTACATCGGTGAAACCATTGAAGCTGGCAGCGATAAAGTGCCGTTACAGAATGGTATGGCACGTATGGCCTATGGCCTTGGCGCAGAAAGCGCAAAAACAACAATTGTTATTCGCGATCCAGCCGGTGAAATTGTCCACACCGAGCAGGGTAGAACCAATCCTGGCGTGCATGAATTGATATGGAATGGCACCCACAATGCTACGGGCGCCCAACTGCCAGACGGCACCTACAGTATAGAAACTATTGCTGTGCCTATCGGAGAAGATCCCGTTCCCACGTGGACAACGGCGTTCGGCCGAGTCACAGGACTCACCAATGTAAACGGTACGACCATCATGCTGATGGACCAGGTTGCTGTCCCAATCGACCAGATATTATCAGTCAGTGAGACGGCAAAACAACAACAACAGCTATGAACACGTTAGGAAGAAATTAACCGCCGCCGAGATAACCTGTCATTTGGGACAAGTCACGTGCGGTACACGTAAGGAGAGACAAGATGTCATTGTTTGGTGCTTTATATTCGGGCGTATCGGGGCTACAAGCACAATCGAGTGCTTTAGGTGCCATCGCCGATAACGTAACCAACGTAAACACGGTTGGGTTCAAAGGGACACAGGTGAATTTTAGGACCCTGGTCACATCCCAGGTGTCACTGACGCAGTACTCGCCTGGGGGTGTACAAGCTGCTCCGCGCCAAACTGTCGATTTGCAGGGTCTCCTTCAAGCAACGACATCGTCGACCGACGTCGCAATGTCAGGGCAAGGCTTTTTTGTTACAAACGAAGCTGCCAATCCGGTAAGTGGAGACCAATTTGCATATACACGTGCCGGGTCTTTCAGGGTTGACCAGGAAGGTTATCTGCAAAACGCTGGTGGGTTCTATATGCAAGGTTGGCCGTTGGCCGGCTTTGACGGTAGTCAAACTGCCGCCCAGGTTCAGGTCGGTGAAGATATCTATATGAAGTCATACATCGACACCGAAGGTGACCGCGTTTTGGTCAATGACAATGTCATCGACGCTCGCAACTTGCAGCCTCTCAATATACAGACCATTGGTGGAACCGCGTCACCAACTACAACTGTATCGATTGGCGCTAATCTTTCATCGGATGCCCTTGTGGGGTCCACTGAACGGGTCAACAACTTGATTTTTGACTCTCTCGGTAATGCACACAACATGACTTACGAGTTTAATAAGGTTGCCACTAACAGCTGGGGCCTTACTATTGAGCCGCCGGCTCAGGCTGCTGTAATCGAGCTAGAAACCACGACCGGCGTTACTCACTTTTCCGCAGGGCGGCTGGACTTCTTGGATTCGTTTACAGCCCCGATTACTGGTACAATCGAAATGAGTGCGGGCGGGGCTGGGGCTCAAACCCTAAACCTTATCCTGGGTGCTGGCGTTGCTGATGATGCTGCCTGGGCTGTCGGTGGTGGCGCCAACTCAAACATGGCAGTCGATACAAACAATCGAACGCTCAGCCAAATTCTCGACCTGATTGCAACCCGTGTTAATACTTTCTTGAGCGATGTCGCGGTGCAAGGTGCCCCACCAACGGTCCCGGGCAACTGGGCTCGCCGGATTCCTGGTGAGAACGGCTTAAGCTTTACCCAAGGCGCAAGAACTACTGGCGGTGTAGCGATAGGTTTCACAGCCAAGGTAAATGACGCCGTTCCAAATTCTGTTGTCGTCCAAAACGCTGTAGGCGGGGGTGGATTTGCAGCTGGATACTCAGTGCCGGTACTTGACGATACGCGGGGTTGGTTTAACGTAGCTGGCGGCGGTGGATTACCAGCCGCAGGTACGCTCAACCAAACTTCAATTGATTTCAGTGGCGCTGGCGTACCTCTCAGGTTGTTTGGTGTTGATGAGTCGACGGCTACAACTGCACTGCACAGTGTCGAAATTTCATGGGCTAATGGCGCCGCTGATATGGAAGAAGGTAGTGCCGTAAGTCCTGACATTAAGGGCTTCCTCGGAAACTTTGGAACACCGGATGGACTGACGCAGCTTGCTGGTGACTTCCAGCTAAATTTCCTATCGCAGAACGGTGCTAAGTTCGGCAACTTTGCTGGAGTGTCAATCGGTGAAGACGGCGTTGTTACAGCTCTATTCGATAATGGTGTAACGAAACCTGTATTTATGATACCGGTTGCCACATTCACCAACGCAAATGGCTTGAATAGCTTGAGCGGTAACGTCTGGACTTCAACTGACAATTCTGGAGCCCCCGTGTTGCGTGAAGCAGGTTCTGCCAGTGCCGGTGCCGTACAGGCAGCTGCATTAGAATCCTCAACCGTTGACCTGGGTCAGGAATTCACAAAGATGATTACAACGCAGAGAGCATACTCCTCTGCTGCCAAAGTAATCACCACATCGGATGAAATGCTCGACGAGCTCCTAAGAATTAAACGCTAGGTTTAGAACTTACATTACTCATTCTTCGAATCCCGGATTGTTGGTCCAATTTTGATCTAGCCAGCATCCGGGGTTAGACGAGATCTTATCGGATATATACTCTGTTTTGATCGTCTCCACTCTCGCTTGTTTATCTTATTGTTGTGGGGCGCCAGAGAAAAATCTGCCAAGAATATTTAAATTGGTAGCAAGAATGTCTTCGGTGACATACGGGTCTGATATAGCTGAAACTGACCGTCTTGCGATCCTAATATCGATATGCTCGTGACGGAAGGCGTGTTCCACAGCTCTATTCTAGAGCCTGAGCGAAAAGGCGACGTTTCCGCACCCTCTCAACTAATACAAATTCAGGTTACCAGCACGGACTTCCATGCTGATTTTATTAAATATCGTAGATTCGAAGTATGTTGGTGATATTTTGAGCGGAATTTGACCTCAAAACCCTATTAATTACTCGAGAAAGTCTGAAATCAGAGCAACTGTCGTTGACTCGCTGCACCCGCAAGCGAGAGAATTATATTATCTGAAGACTTTGAATGTTACCCCGAATAGGTACACACCCCGGAGGAGTATTAGGGTTTATGGCAATGGTGAAATCCAAACTGGAGGCTGGCGGGCGCAAGACCGTGGCCTCAGAATTTGTCCAGGCAGACTACGATAGGGCATATTTTCTAAAGGATCCGATGATCGATAGCATTTTTACATCTTTGACTGCTGTGGCTGCAAATGTATGGGCATTGCAACGCCGCGTGGAAACCACGGAAATTCTGCTCGAAAAGCACGGTTCGGTTACTCGAGAAATGATCGAGTCCTACCTACCCACTGAGGAGGAACAGAAGAAAATCCAGGACAAGCGCGCTGCTTTCGTAGACGAGATCTACGATCCATTCAAGCAATCGGGTGATATCGCTTACGCGTCATCATTCCATCCGCCTTCCCTGAATCGATCTGAAGAGGGCAATACCAAAGGCCCTAAGGAACAGAGATAAGGAGATAAGCCATGACCGACAGACTGTTTCCGATGATGAACCGCCGTAGTCTATTCGCCTCCGCAGCAGCGGCAGCATCAACCGCTCTAATGGACTCCCATGCCCATGCTAAGGAAATGGATAGTCTTCTGGAGTACGCCGCGAAAGACTCACCGCGCAATATGGATGTGCGAGGACGCATACGTAATTATGTTCGCTTTCCCAACATGGAGATGGAGACCAAAGGCGATTTCTACGCTGGCGTCTATGCCTGGCGTCTATATGAACTGGAGAAGACGGCTGCCGCACGAGCTGTGGAGATCTTAAATGCCAGGGGCATCGAGGATGATCCAAACATGTCTTGGGAAGAAGCCGTAAACCTGCTTGAAGCAGACCCAGTTATCGCCATGACTGGGCGGATGCGACATACCCACCAGAAGCTCAAGTATCAGATGCTCCAGAAAGAGTACTATAAGATGGCAGATCCATTCCTTGCCGAAATGGAGCGGGCAGATGCCATGCACCCGGACCGCCTAGAAATAAATCTAAACATGCATATCCCGGAGTACACCGCTCATGAAATCCACTCTATGCCAGGTGGCTATGTGGGTGATGAATTTGCTGGGCATATGTATCACGCTGGTACGGATTTGGGTGCCTATGTTGACGTCAATTTCCATGACCGAATACATATGACCATGGCACGTAACTCCCTGGTTCCTGAAGACGGCAAAGTTAGGCGAATTCTCGATATCGGGACATCCATTGGCCAGTATGCCACTTCCATGAAGCGCAAGTACCCAAAAGCAGAAGTGTGGGGAGTTGATATTGGTGCCCCAATGGTGCGCTATGCGCACATGAAAGCTCTGGACATGGGCGTCAAGGTAAACTTTGCCCAACGCTTGGCCGAAGACACCAAATTCCCTGACGAACATTTTGATATTGTCACCTCGAATTTGCTGTTTCACGAGGTCACAGAGCAGGCCTCTAGAGATATAATCAAAGAGGCTGCGCGCGTATTGCGATCGGGTGGTGTTTTCTCGGCCGTAGACCAGAACGATCCAATTCCTACAGCGCATAACAAATTCACTCGCTGGTACAACTACCGCTGGAACCATGAGGACTGGTACCTGGATTGGCAACAGGTGGACTTCCCAGGGGAGATGCGCAAAGCCGGATTCAAGGTGACAAGAAACAATGACGGCAGTTTAGCGCCGACATTCATAGCAATTAAGACATAAATCACTAATATTTTAGAGGCCTTAGGCTTAAACCCCGCTCTTCAAAACCAAGAGCGGGGTTCATGTTTTGCCTAATCTAGAAAATCTAAACCTAGATCGAGACTAGGCGCAGAGTGGGTGATCCACCCCACCGAAATTATATCTACTCCGGTTTCAGCTACCCCTGCTATAGAATCGATGGTAATCGAACCTGAGGCCTCCACGATGGAACGGCCTGCTATGAGCTCAACGGCCTCCGCCATGGTCGACAATTCCATATTATCAAGCATGATTGCATCAGCTCCGGCAGCCAATGCTGGTTCGATTTGGTCAATGTGGTCTACTTCCACTTCAATCTTCACCATGTGCCCAGCAAGCGTCCTGGCTTTGCTTACTGCAACGGCCACGCCTTCGGCAGCAAAGATATGATTGTCTTTGATCAACACACCGTCACTCAAGCTAAAGCGATGATTAAATCCCCCTCCGCAGCGTACAGCATATTTTTCTAACGCCCTCAGACCTGGCGTAGTCTTCCGAGTACAGCAAATGCGCGCTGATGTATGAGAAATAGCTTCAACCAGCTTACACGTTTCCGATGCTACACCAGATAAATGCCCCAGAAAATTAAGTGCAGTACGCTCGCCAGCCAGAACACCACGGGCAGGACCAGAAACCGAGAGCACGGGAGTCCCTGGTACTACTGCATCGCTATCCTTTACAAAACTCTTGGTCGTAACGCCTTGGCCAGCTAGAGCAAAAACCCGCACCGCAAGGTCAAGTCCGGCAATCACACCTGATTTACGGGCAATACAATGTGCATTTGCCCATGTTTCTTCTGATACTGCCAAACTCGAAGTTAAGTCACCAGCCAAACCAAGATCTTCAGCAAGAGCTGCCGATACAGTTTGATCAAGTGCAACCGGCGACAGAGGAAATGCGGGTAACATCAGGATTCGGTCCTATTAGAGCACGTAGAGTGAAGCAGCTATCTCCCCGGTCTCCAGCCATTCAGCATGCGCTCTACGGAGCGGCGTGCCCCTTCAGTAACCGCAGGATCGATGGTAACTTCGTGCTTCATCTTCTGTAAAGCTGTGAGAATATTATCGAGATTAATACGCTTCATATGTGGACACAAATTGCACGGCTTAACAAACTCAATGTCGGGGTGCTGCGCCGAAACATTGTCGCTCATTGAGCATTCCGTCACTAATACAACGCGACTAGGTTGTTTGTCGCCAACGTAGTTGGCCATGCCAGCGGTTGAGCCGGAATAATCAGATTCATCAATCACCTCTGGAGGACATTCTGGGTGTGCTAAAATCACTACACCTGGATAACTCGTCCTAAAGTCATGCATATCTTGGGCAGTAAACTGTTCATGGACCTCACAGCGGCCTTTCCAAGTAATGATGTCAACATCAGTTTCCCGCGCAATATTCTGAGCGAGGTACTCGTCCGGTAGCATGATGACCTTTTCAACACCAAGAGCTTCAATAATCTGCTTTGCATTTCCAGATGTACAGCAGATATCAGACTCAGCTTTAACATCTGCCGAAGTGTTAACATAGGTCACCACTGGAACGCCGGGATATGTCTCTTTCATCAGGCGCACATCAGCACCGGTGATCGATGCAGCCAAGGAACAGCCGGCTTCAAGATCAGGAATCAAAACTGTCTTATTGGGATTAATCAGCTTCGCCGTTTCAGCCATAAAATGGACGCCAGCCATTACAATAATGTCGGCATCGGTGTCGGCTGCATGGCGGGCCAACGCAAGTGAGTCGCCCACAATGTCGGCTACACAATGGTATATCTCAGGCGTCATATAATTGTGACCGAGAATAACAGCGTTGCGTTCTGCCTTTAGACGATTAATCGCGTCAATCTTGGGCGCATGAACGGCCCATTCAATTTCTGGATAACCTTCTTAACCCGATCATAGAGCGGTGCAGTGCGGGTCTGGGTTTCGTTATTGAAGGCTAAATCGGCTGGGGCTACTTGGGACATATTCATGCCATCGGTCTCTCAAACAATTTGGATCATCTTATGCTATTTATGAGCATATGTGGGGCGAAGAAAAAGACGCGCCTTATGCTCACGCCGAGTGCAAGCTTGTACGGCCGTAGTTAGTCTAAGTCAAGAAAGTGAAACAAGTGGTCACCGGTAGATGGACTAAGATATGTTGCGTTTTGCCATAAAACGTCATTTGGGACGAGGGTGCCGCGGGACCCGAACCCCAGGAGCGGGCCTTTTCCGCACCACATCTCGACGAAATTGGAATAGTTCCGCCGGTCGGCCTCCCGTTTCAGCAGAGGCGCGGCCTGTTGGCTCCACCAAGCCTTCAGCCGTTACTAGCCGACGAAAATTCTGCTTGTGTAAGGGTGCACCGGCCAAACCTTCCACTGCTCTTTGCAACTGTAAGAGGGTAAATTCTTGCGGCATAACCTCAAAAATGACTGGTCTATAGCGAATCTTGCCGCGCACACGCCCAAGCGCTGTAGCCAAGATTCGCCTGTGATCCTGGGCTAGACTAAGTCCCATCAACCCATGGACACTAATATCGGACGGTTCTTCAAAGATTCGGCCATCAGCCTGGGACTCTGCCACTAAACCTCCCTCATAAAGCAATTCATAGCGCTCTAAAACGCGGTCAGCATCCCACCCAACGTCACCAAATCCGAATACCAAGTCAGCCCGTTCGCGACGAAGGCGCTTTTCATGGCCAGTATCTCCATTTTCAGCCCAACTGTACAATTGGGGTTGAATGACTTCGCGTAAGATATTTGGTGCTCCGTTGCGCCAGTCTTCCCAGGGGAAAAGCCGATACCAGTCGAACCAGGAACCACCTGCAGGGTGTTTTTCAGCTGATTCACGAACAAGAGCCACATAACCAACTGAAATTGGCCTGGGCCCGCCGGTTCTCTGGCTAGGATCGCGAAATCGATCGCCAAACGTGTATAGCTGTTCTACATAACCCAAGTTAAAGCCGGTCTGATCTGCAACCCAACGCCTTAGGCCTTCCTCCATAGTTCTATCGCCTTTCGGATCGAATGGACCCGCAGGAAGTTGTGGTCGCTTGGAGTCGGCATCGGGACCAGTCTCAACGAGTAGAACCCGCGGTTCTCCGCCAGAAACCGTGGCAATGACTGCACTGAGATCAAGCACCACAGATGAGGAAACCCCATTTTCAGCGCCTGAGTCACGGATATTGGCCGGATTCGCGATATGTTTAGCTGACATGTATCTCACTAAGCGGCAGTTTTTAGAATGTTTCAACCCGGCAAATATTACCGGGTGTTAACGTCTTCTTCACCCAGCCCCCTTAACGTTCCTGCTTAGAGGTAAGCGGACTTTAAAGTGCTTGGATACCCTGACGGAAGCCAAAGACGCAAAAGGTTTTCAGGGGACACCAGGCCAATTAAGAAGAGGGACCGAACGTGAATCCGTTTGTTCAGCAGCTCAAGAATCTTGGGCCTGCCCGGCTAGCCGCCATGGCAGGGGTATCAGTTGGTTTAATAGTCTTTATTATTTTCTTTGCAACGCGATTCTCATCATCACCGTATGAACTGCTTTACGGCAATTTGAGCCAAACAGATTCCCGGGAAATTTCGCGGCAACTCGAATTATCCGGTGTCAAATTTCAAGTTTCAAACGATGCCAAAGAAATCATGGTGCCAGCCGATAACGTGACCAGGGTGCGACTTGAGATGGCAGAGTTAGCACTGCCCTCTGGCGGGTCGGTGGGCTATGAACTTTTTGACGACATGGATGCTCTGGGTGCAACTAACTTCATGCAAAACATCAATCTGGTGCGAGCTCTCGAAGGCGAGCTGTCCCGCACCATTCGCTCAATTGAAGGGGTGCAATCTTCTCGTGTCCATTTAGTTATGCCACAGCGTGAAATGTTTACACGCCAAACTCAGGAACCAACAGCGTCGGTGTACGTCAAAATGTCATCTGGCAGGCTCGACGCCAACCAAGTTAAAGCCGTACAGCATATTATTGCTGCGGCAGTGCCAAAACTAAAGCCAGCCAACATATCTATCGTTGATGAACGTGGCACACTTCTATCTCGCAATTACGCAGACGACGAAGAGATGGTCGCCGTACAGCAGGACGAAGCTAGAGTAAACTTAGAGAATCGTCTATCCGGCGCAATCATTGAGATGATTGAGAGTTCCCTTGGGCCCGGTAAAGTGCGTGCAGAAGTCCGAGCTGAAATGGATTTCGACCGAGTCGTTACTGAAGAAGAGATCTATGACCCAGACGGCAGCGTACCCCGCTCCACCGTTACCGTTGATGAAAATCTAGAAACTTTGGACTCCGATCCAGACAATGTCACCGTGGGTCAGAACCTTCCGGACCAACAGTTTGCTGATAATGCCGGGCCCCGCTCCTCAACCTCTGAACAACGTACAGAAGAGACCGTCAACTTTGAAATTTCTAGACGAGTGGTCAATCAGATTCGTGAGTCGGGAATCATCCGCCGTTTATCAGTGGCGGTATTGGTAGACGGCACATACGTGGAAGACGAAAATGGAGAGCGCGTTTATCAGAACCTAGAACAAGATACTATGGATAAGCTTGATTCTCTCGTAAGGTCAGCTATTGGCTTCGATGCGGAACGTGGCGATCAAGTTGAAGTTATCAACATGCCCTTCACTAGCTTTGATGAAGTAGCAGGTGTTGTCGAGCCATTCGACCTTTTTGGCTTCGCTAAAGAAGAAATCTTGCGAATGGCTGAAGGCATCGGCGTAGCTGTTGTTGCGGTCCTTGTTATCCTTCTCGTCGTCCGTCCACTAGTGACTAAGGCTTTCGAAGCCATGCCAGATGAGGATGCTATGCTGATGGCAGATACTGGCGTAGCCCAAATTACTGGACCAGGCGATATGCCCATGCCGCTGCCTGAAGATGAGGAAGAAGACCTGGACGAATTAATTGATATCGCCAAGGTTGAAGGCCGCGTACAAGCCTCAAGCTTGAGAAAAATTAATGATATCGTTGATAAGCATCCGGAAGAGGCCATTTCAATCTTCCGGACTTGGCTCTATCAGGAAGCATAGAGCGCCTGTAATAAAGATAACGTGGGGTGCTAGTATATTCCACGTTATAACTATGACTTAAGGTAATCGGCGGCTACTAAAGCTGGCCCCGAATTATGAAGGAGACGTTATATGGTGGTGTCGGTTAAGGAGGACTATCGCAGTCTGACCGGTCCGCAAAAAGCAGCTATCATGATGCTCTCACTGGGTGAGGAGCAGGCGGGTAGACTCTTTTCTATGATGGAAGATGAAGAGATTAGAGAACTCTCCCAGATTATGTCAGGTCTCGGCACGGTCGGTGCAAAACTTGTTGAGAAATTATTCGTAGATTTTGCCGACGCTATCTCCAATACAGGCTCGTTGGTTGGGTCCTACGAGTCAACTGAGCGCCTATTAATGAAAAGCCTCGATAAGGATCGGGTTAGTACCATTATGGAAGAGATCAGAGGTCCTGCTGGTCGCACCATGTGGGATAAGTTGGGCAATGTGCATGAACAGGTTCTCGCCAACTATCTGAAGAATGAATATCCACAGACGGTTGCAGTAGTTCTATCAAAAATTAAGGCTGATCATGCCTCGCGTGTTCTTGCAATGCTGCCCGAAGGCTTTGCAATGGAAGTAGTTATGCGGATGCTGCATATGGAAGCAGTCCAGAAAGAGGTGCTGGAGAGTATCGAAAAAACACTACGTTCAGAGTTTATGTCTAACCTCGCGCGCACTGCACGCCGCGATAGCCACGAAATGATGGCAGACATTTTCAATAATCTAGACAACAAAACTGAGGCCCGCTTCCTTAGTGCGTTAGAAGAGCGTAGCGAAGAGTCTGCAAACAAAATCAAGAAGCTTATGTTTACCTTTGAAGATCTTATTCGCCTCGATGCAACGGCGATCCAGACTCTGTTACGTCATGTAGAGAAGGATGCGTTAGGTAATGCTCTGAAAGGTTCGTCAGAAGAACTTAAGGACCTCTTCTTCGCAAATATGTCGGACCGTGCAGGCAAGATGCTCAAGGATGACATGGCCGCCTTAGGTCCACTCCGTCTTAGAGATGTGGAAGAGGCCCAAAACGCTATCGTTTCTATGGCCAAGGAACTGGCCAGCGACGGTCAGATCGTTATCTCCGAAGGCAAGGAAGATGACGAGCTAGTCTACTAATAAACGAGGCCAAAAAAGAGTTAATTATGTCATCGGTTTCTTCATCAAGTCAGCCCCAGCCTTTTCTGTTTGACCGGTCGTTCGACGATTCTCATAAGATCTATCTGCCTGGTGAAAAATTTGGCCCTAAGGTCGAGGTGCCTTTGCCAAAGCAGACAGAAAAGACCCCAGATAAAGAAGCGGCAGAGGCTGCAGTACAACAAGAAATACCCTTAACACCCGAGAAACTTTACACAGAAGAAGAACTAGAAGCTGCACGGGAAGAGGGCCAAGTTGCAGGACATATGGCCGCGCTGGAAGATGCCGAGACGGCGCGCGAGCACTACGTGGCCGACGCCATGAATATGATCGCCAATAGCTTAGACGGCCTAGAGGAAAAGCAGGCGGAAGTTAATAGCCAAACCGGTAAAGTTGCTATGCGGATGGTCTATGCCATCGTCGAAAAGGTTCTTCCAGTGCATACAAAGAATCATATTGTCGATTCAATGGAAGCACTAGTCCGACAAATACTGCCCTTGGTTTATAATGAACCGACCTTAGTTGTTCGGGTTCATAATATGGTAGCCGAAGATATACAGACGAAATTAAATAAAATTTGCGAGAGGTCTAACTTTAACGGTTCAGCCCGTGTTGTGCCCGATTATGAACTCCAACCAGGTGATTGTCGGGTGGAATGGCAAGGCGGCGGTGCAGATCGTAACGAGGCCCGCGTATGGCGTGAGATTCGTGAGATCATTAGTGATAACTTCGGTACGGTTGATTTAGAATCGATGGATGCTGCAGCGGATGCGGAAAGCGAAAATAATGAACAAACGCGTAATGAAAACATAAGTGATACCGTCGTAAAACCGGAGACATCTGCAGATGGTATGGATACACTTTAAGAGAAAGGTCAGGACCTTTCCGAACTCTGGGCGCAGTATATGCGTCGTTTAACATGGGGCTGCCCAGCAAAGGGTGGAGACGATTATGGCAGACGATGAAGATGATATTGCTGAAGAGAATGAAGAAAACGGTTCAGGTGCAGATACAGATGCTGAAGAGCCAGGCACAAATACAGAATCCGAAGACTCAGGCTCAAACGCTGAATCTGAGGACGATCTCGGCCTGCAAGACCTGACAGATGAAGTTGCTTCAGCCAAGACTGATGAAGGGGATGCATTTGACGATCCTCCGGTTGACGTACCTGACATACCGCGTTCAGCGCAGGACCTAGAGGCAGTTTATGATATTCCGGTTCGCGTTTCTGCAGTGCTCGGCAAGTCATCAATGCAGGTAAATCAACTCTTGAAACTAGGACGTGGTGCAGTAGTCGAACTTGATCGCAAGGTTGGGGAAGCTATAGACATTTATGTCAATGACCGTCTTGTTGCCCGCGGTGAAGTAGTCGTAGTTGACGAGCGTCTGGGCATAACGATGACAGAAATAATCAAGACACAGAGGAATTAATAGAACTATGGCCAAGGCAATGGAAATTACGGCAATGCCACGGCGTACCATTGTCGACGGTGCAACTCTACTAGGCTTATCTGCCGCCTTTACTTTGATTCTGTTGGCTATGATCTTAGGTGGTGCGGCTAACTTCTTTTTTAATTTGCCAGCTGTTCTGATTGTCGTCGGAGGCACCCTTGCAGTTACGACGATATGTTTTAGTTTTAGCGATATTGCCAGTACGATCTCTGTGCTTAAGACCACTGTGATGTATCGTGAACGTGATACCCGCGATATTGCATACACGATGGTCGAGTTGGCAGACTATTGCCGTAGTAATGGTGCTTTAAAACTGCAAGGAACTCCTCTCCTGCGTTTCAGTTCAGAGCCGTTCCTGCACAAGGGCCTCAGCTTAGTTATCGACGGCTTGGGCGACCATGATGTGATGGAGATTCTTAACCAAGACTTGTCTTCTTCAACCCAACGCCAATTACGAGCATCTAGCGTTCTCCGTAAAGCGGCTGAAATCGCGCCAGCTATGGGATTAATCGGCACTTTGATAGGCCTAGTGCAGATGCTCGGTCAGCTGCAGAACCCGGATGCAATTGGTCCTGCTATGGCTGTCGCTTTGCTAACAACCTTCTACGGCGCTATTTTGTCCACCATAGTATTCAATCCAGTCGCCTCTAAACTAGAGCGTAATGCAACGGAAGAACACGTTGTACATAATTTATATTTACTTGGTGTGGTATCTATCGCCCGCAAGGACAATCCACGCCGTCTTGAAATGCAACTCAATAGCGCACTGCCACCTGAAAGCCGTGTTAAATATTTTGATTAGAGTCAGGTCATGGCCATTAAAACAATGCCCATGCGGCTAGGCTGCAGAATTCCATGAAACGAAGTATAAGAGAGGAATATCAATGCGTCTTCTGATCATTGGATCTTTAGGGGGTCAGATTGGCGCTGCCAGCAAAATTGCTGTTGACCGCGGAGCAAAGGTTGCACAGGCGGATACGATTGAGAGTGCACTCAACGTCATGCGTAGCGGCCAGGGCGTGGACATAATAATGATTGACGTTCATATGGATGTGAACGAGCTGGTCTCGGCAATGACTTCCGAACGGATGCACTTTCCTGTTATAGCGTGCGGAGTTGAAGCCGATTCTGCAGCTGCCGTTGCCGCAATAAAAGCCGGTGCAACGGAATACCTGCCCCTCCCCCCTGATCCAGATCTCATTGCTGCCGTTTTTGCAGCTATCAGCGAGGAGCAGGACTCGTTAATCTTTACCGATCCTGAAATGAAAAAGTGCGTCGATATGGCTGAAAAAGTTGCTGGCAGCCAAGCCAGCGTTATGATTGTTGGAGAATCTGGAACAGGGAAGGAATTGATCGCAAGGTTGATTCACCGAAAGAGTCGTCGTGAAGACAAGCCCTTTGTCGCTATCAATTGCGCAGCTATTCCAGGTGAACTTCTAGAATCTGAACTTTTTGGCCACGAAAAGGGTTCTTTTACTGGTGCGGTGGCCCGGCGTATCGGCAAGTTTGAAGAGGCCGAAGGCGGTACATTACTGCTTGATGAAATAAGCGAAATGGACTTAGCGTTACAGGCTAAGATTCTACGTGCCATCCAAGAAAAAGAGATTCAGAGAATAGGCTCTAACATTACTCTTAAGACCAATGTGCGTATTCTTGCTACCTCTAACCGCAATATGCAGGCGGAAGTCAGAAATAAAACATTTCGGGAGGATCTTTACTTCCGACTCAATGTTGTTAGCGTTACCATCCCTCCCTTACGCAATCGGCCCGCTGATATTCCTATGCTCGCCGAACATTTCATGCATCACTTTGCAGAAGAGAATGGGGTCACTATCAACGCTATCAGCGAAGACACAATGTCTATCCTTACTTCTCAATCGTGGCCTGGTAATGTCCGTGAACTTGAAAACACCATGCACCGTGCCGTACTTCTTTCTACGGACAATCAAATTACCGCCGATACTATAGTTTCTGATGAAGGTAAATCGCAGGACAGTGATGCAGACATAGCAGGACTAGTAGGACGTACCGTCGCCGACGTGGAAAGAGACTTAATCATTGACACCCTCAAACACACTATCGGTAACAGAACCCATGCGGCAAGAATCCTTGGTATATCTATTCGGACCCTGCGTAATAAGCTCAATACATATGTTGACCAGGGGGTAGCTGTTCCCTCTCCAGGCGACAGCTAAAACCCACTAGCTATCTCTAATTGGGGCGACAAGGCCTCACGGTTAGGTGTATTCATAGGTTAGCAGTGCTTTGATAGTTGTTAATCGGAGATAGAAGTAGTGACCCGACCATGGATTGAATTTCTCTACGCTCAGAAAATACCCTGGAGTCAGGGGCTTTATGGCGGTGCCCGTCCCGAAGTCAGCAGCAAGATCCTCAGTATGGATGATTCTGCCGGGGATTCCAGTGCAATTATCCGTTATCCTGCTGGGTGGGAACGCACCGCAACAGAAGTGATAACGTCGGAAGAAGAATTCTTTATTCTAGACGGTAGTATAGAAATCAATAATCAGACCTATGACCGAGAATGCTATGGAAATTTTCCTGCTGGTTATGTGCGAGACTCAGCAAGTTCTATTAGTGGTTGCGTCGCACTGACATTTTTTGATGGCGAACCCCGTTTGACTGACGATCGGTCAGAGTCCTATAGCAAAGACGATCTTATCGAATTCATCAACACACTCGATGTTAAGTGGGACTCAGCTACTGCCGATCCGAAACTGGAGTGGATGGGGAATCGGCGCAAAGTACTCAAATGGAGCCAGGAGCACAACCAAAAAGAGACTTTTCTTTTCACCACACCGCCACACATTTACCCGAGTAACTGGGCCTGTCCAATACTTACCCATCCCTGCGTAGAAGAGTCCTTTATGTTATCAGGGGAGATCACTGGTCCTTACGGAAAGATGACAACTGGTGCTTACTTCTGGCGCCCTGAGGACAAACCCCATGGGCCTTTCGGTACCCGAGGCGGTGGCTTATCTCTTATACGGTTCAAGTACGGCAAGCACGTCAACATTTGGGGACAAGAAAACGTGCCATATCACTTTGACTTTGAGTACCGCCCCGAACTTCCATTAGATCTCGCCTATTTAGCCGATACGCCTTACGAAGGGCTCGAGCGTTTCTAGATCACCTTCACATTTGGCCTACAATAAAGCTTACAGCTTCGCAGTTGTCTATGTCGATAAGTGTTTCATAGAGGCTCTGTGCACCCAGCTCCCCAATGCTTGGAGCAGTCACGCGCATGAACTTGCCGTGGAAAACATCCTCGGGCATCGGCGTTTCCGGACTACCCCATGTATCGTTAAGTAATTTTTGACGGGCGAAGTTACCCTTTGTAGAACTGATCTCCACCCAACCTTCGGTCGCTGGCAGATCCAAAGCCTGAAAGGTCACTGTTGCTGGCGAATGCTCGACAATCTCAACCTTACCCGCTGTAGAATGATATACCGCATTTGTAATACGCTCTGGTGTGAACCAGTCGGGCCCCGGAGGTATCCTGTGGACTACCATGGCAAAGGCCCAAGCAGTAGAATAGATCGCCTCCCAGTAACGCTCTGGGTGGGGATTGTTCTGATGGGGCATAAGATAGACGTTTGGCAATCCAGCCCTAATACCTGTGATATCTTCTGGAGACAGGTCGTTTTCTTCTAATAGCTCCTGTAAAGCGTGCACCACCATATGGCACATGTGACTGGTAGGCCATGGCTTGAGAAAGAGATTACGCTGGGTTTCGTCAAAGCGTTTGGAAGTATCAATTAGCTTTTCCATGTTGTATTGGTCGTCTAAGTGGTCAATTTCGTCGGGCACGCTTTCGAATCCGTGCGCCGCCATTAGTGCAGCCTGGATACCAGCCCGGACAGAAAAAAGATTACCCATGCCTAAAGCTGTGATGCGCCTTTCGATCTTGGGCCGGGTATAATTGATCGACTTAATAGGAAATTCCCATGCCAGGCTCAGTGCACGTCCCGTCTCTTCAGCATTAAACTGGAGAAGTCGTGCTGCAATAGCCGCCACCACCATATTATTGTGACGAATGTCTGGACCAACTCTTGAAGCGGAAAAGAACCGACAGTTGAGATCATGCCCTATTGCCATCGCAGTCAGTATGTCACGACCAGAGCCGTCCACTCGCTGCGCCATAGCAAACGCAGTGTGCACTATCAGTGGTCCGGGGTGAAGACCTGGCCCGGAATCCTCGAAGTCCGTATTACGGCATACTTGGGCATTGATTGCCGCAGCAACTTCACAGGATACGCGATCTTTAGTACCTATAATAAGAGCTTCAGGGCTACCGCCTACGTCTTTCCCATAGAGGGCCAACTCAGCACCAGTAAACCGGTAGCCCATGTATGTAATGCCGACATGGTCGACAAAAAGGCGCCGCAACCGGTCCAAGGCAGGCTTAGGCACGTCTTCGAAAACAGTTTCTACAATTTCCTCGGAAAGCGCTTGGGTAACAGACATTTCATACCCTCATATAACGTTAATTAGAAGCATCCCCCATATGTTGGCGAGCAAAGGACATCCTACCCTCAACAATGACATCATAAAGTCGTTGCGCAGAAGGTCCCGACCGGTCAATGATCTTCCGCGGCAAATCTGCCGTATGTGCGCGCCAGAGCTGGCGCTGAGACGGCGTAAGTTCGTGAATGATTTGCCCGTCGGATATTGCTTTGGCCAAATAAGATTCATTTTCCGTAGTAAAAAATTTTCGGTACCAAGCATCAGTCGGAATCGCTCCCCTTAAGATTGATTGGTCCGCAGCCGTGTGGCCTTCAAACCACGTCCTATTTGCAAGAATAACAGCATTAAGAAAGCCGTGGCGGCTTAAGGTGAAATGCGGTGCATATTCACCAAAACCACCAGTGACAAATAGCTGAGTGCTTTGTTCGCCTCCGTCTATTAAACCCGTCTGAAGAGAGGGGAGAACATCGGAAAAAGATACTTGTGCGTAGTCTGCCTCAACTTCTTGAATAAATAAGAGTGCAGCTGCGTCTACATTGATGCGCATCCGTTTGTTTTTCATATCAGCGGGTTCTAGAATAGGAGTAGTAGCATAGAAGTTAAGCCAGCCCGCAGACATCCAGTCTATCATTACCAGGTCTTTGGCCAGCAAAAGATCTGAAACAGGCTCTTTTAGATAGTAGTCAAGAACAAATCCAACTTCTTCGATGCTATCAAATAGGAACGGCGCCCGGAGAATATCCAGGGCTGGTTCTATTAGTGACACACCAGAAGTTGAGATGCCTAACAGGTTCATCTGGTTGCGGCGCAACCGCATAAAAAGCGTCTCTTCTGGACCGATCTCGCCCCTTATAAAAAGTTTGGGGTTAAGCCTACCGCTACTTTGGCTGATGATAGAATCCTTAACTTTGTTCCAATAAATGTCCCCAGCGGTGCCGGATGCGGCACGGCCACCGATGATGATTTCGCCCTCATCCGCATATGCCCGACAGGATATCGTCAGGACTGCTGGAGGCAGAATTAAAAGGTAAAGCAATACTGTAAAGATAGAGGATACAAGTTTCATACTTCTACCGTAACCGGACTTAGGGACAGCGCGCAATCGACTTACTAGTAATAGGAAAAGCCCCATAACGAAGCCTAAAGTGGACCCAATTGCCCTTCGCTAGCTATATGTGCTCAATTAGCTGCTCTCAGAAAGGGTTAATATTATGAAAAAAGTGGCAGCAGCAAGTTTTATTGGTACAGCGCTCGAAGGATATGACTTCCTCCTGTACGCCAGCGCGGCAGCCCTGGTCTTTGGACAACTCTTCTTCCCAGTGTCTGAGGACCCATTGATTGGCACATTATTGGCCTATTCTACTTTCACAATCGGATTCATCGCACGGCCCATAGGCGGTATCATTGCCGGGCATTTTGGGGATAAAATTGGCCGTAAGCCAATGCTGGTGCTTACCCTCACCGTTATGGGTCTAGTCACCACTCTGATTGGCTTACTGCCCACTTACGCACAAGTGGGTATTATTGCGCCCCTACTCTTAACTCTATTGCGTTTCATCCAAGGCTTGGCTTATGGCGGCGAATGGGGTGGTGCGATATTGATGGTTATCGAGTATGCCCCGGAAGACAAACGGGGGTTTTGGGGAAGTATACCCCAGTCTGCAGTGCCGTTTGGTTTTCTTCTAGCCACTGCTGTACTTAGTGCTTCTATTGCCATTAGTGGGGACCAGTTTCTGGTATGGGGATGGCGTATCCCTTTTATTCTCTCGATTCTACCAGTATTGGTAGGCATTTATATCCGAATCAATATTGATGAAACACCCGAGTTCAAAGAAATCCGTAAACAAAGCGCTACGGCAAAAACTCCAGTCGTCGAAGCTATTAGAACTCAAGGAAAACAGATTTTACTTGCCACTGGCGCCTTCATCCTCGTCAGCGGTCCTTACTATATCATCATCTCATTCATGCTGTCCTACGGCACAACTGTTCTAGACATTGAACGTGCGGTAATGCTGAATGGCGTGCTGATCGCCTCGACTATTCAGATATTTGCTTGTATCGGATTTGCGGCTCTATCTGACAACATTGGGCGCAAGCCAGTTCTATATGCCGGGGGGATTTTCATGCTGGCCTACGCATACCCTTTGTTTTGGCTGGTCAACACCGGTAATCCGCTAGCTATCTGGTTTGCGCTGAGCCTGGGTCTGTTTGCATTTGGTGCACTCTACGGACCCATAGCTGCTTTCTTTGCGGAACTTTTTGACTCAAGAGTTCGCTATACTGCAGCATCGCTCGGCTATCAGATGGGGCAGGTTTTTGGGGGCGGTCTAGCGCCGTTTATTTCTACTGCCCTTCTCGCTTGGACTGGTGGCGCCTACTGGCCCGTACCACTTTATATGATTGTGCTGACTCTCATCGGTTTAGCAAGTATTTGGGGGCTAGCCGAAACGCGAAGGCAGTAATTCAGTGAGTGCATTATAATCAAAATTCTAAAAGTTTGGACCTCTAATCCTTTTGGTTCGCTCTGATGTAAAATTGAGTTGAAGGATAGGTTGCAAACTTTAGGCGTAAAATGGGCCATACCTCAATAAAGGAAAACGTAATTCATGCTCTGGAATTTAGCTAACACACTCCACATTACTGCAGCCGTTATTTGGGTAGGCGGAATGTTCTTCGCGTATGTAGCTCTGCGACCAGCCATGGGTGGGCTACCGAAAGACATTGCCTTAGCGCTCTGGCGCCGAACATTGCAAACCTTCCTACGCTGGGTAGCCGCCATGGTATTGGTCCTATGGGTGACTGGGATTTATCAGATGTTTTTTGTGCTACCTGGTTTTGGCGCTTCTGGACTCCATGTCGATACCATGTTCACCACTGCGGTAATAATGACACTATTATTCTTTTGGCTTAATCACAGCGTATTTAGAAAGTTCAGACTCGCTGCCGATGATGGTGATTTTGAAACTGCGGGCCAATTGATTCACACAATACGCAAGATTGTCGCCATAAACCTGGGCCTGGGACTCATCACAGTTATCGTTGCCTCTTGGGGTGCCGCTGGATAAAGCCATTAATAACGAATTTTCTTGGCCAGTAACAACAACCTGATTTAGCTTCAATGCCCAATACGGGGTTGTGTCTCTAGGTCCACTGTTTCATCTGGCTTTGCCCAAGTACAGATCCAAAAAAGCTCATACAGACCCTCTTGCAAGTCATTATAAACTGCAATCGTCGCAACCGCTTGATAATATTACTAAAATCAATTCTTATGAAATAGTGAGTGCGAGTGGTCACTTAACGCTCCAATGCAGTCCTAGAGTCCAAAAAAGTCCGAAAATCTAGGCAAATGTTGCCTATCTAAACACCTTGTTAAGCATACCCAGGGCACCATGGGAGTGGTGTAAGACAGATTAGTACTCATACCATTGAGAGCCCGTTTGGCAAGATAATCTGTCAGAACCCTAGGATTAATAAGAGTTCAGTAAAATGACTCCGGGACCGGTATGGCAGAAGAAAATCTAAATACAGCTCCAACAAGTGATGGGGATGAAGAGACTATCGCAAGCCCAAAACCGGGAACCGAAGGGGCTGTTGCAACTCAGGCAAAGGAGCAGTTGCCAGAGATCAATATCGGCCCATTCTTTGACCGTCTTACTAAAGCCGTAAAACGAGGCGACCTAGGCTTTGCTCTGGGCCTAGTTTTGATTCTCGTAGTCCTGATCATGCCGATGCCGCCATGGCTTCTGGACATTTCATTAGCTCTGTCGATAACACTTTCTGTGCTCATCTTGATGACTGTAGTCTTCATCAATAAATCCCTCGAGTTTAATTCCTTTCCGGTAGTGCTGCTAATCGCCACCATGATGCGTCTAGCCCTCAACTTAGCATCAACACGTTTAATTCTGTCTGAAGGCCACGAGGGAACGAATGCTGCAGGTGAAGTAATTGAAGCCTTTGGTGGCTTCATTATGGGTGACAATTTTGTGATCGGTGTAATTGTCTTCTCCATTCTAGTGATTGTCAATTTTATGGTAATCACCAAAGGCGCTACACGTATTGCGGAAGTCACTGCACGTTTTACTCTGGATGCCCTCCCAGGGAAGCAGATGGCTATTGATGCGGACATGTCTGCCGGAATGATAGACGAAACAGAGGCTCGCAAACGCCGTGACGATCTACAAAAAGAAAGTGAATTCTTCGGTGCAATGGACGGTGCTTCAAAGTTTGTCCGCGGAGATGCTGTTGCCGGAATCCTAATTACCATCATCAATGTTATCGGTGGCATGATTATCGGCATGGTTCAGAATGATCTTGCCTTTGGAGACGCCGCTGATACCTATACACGTTTGACCGTAGGTGATGGCCTCGTCACACAGATTCCAGCATTGGTAGTCTCCACTGCAGCAGGCCTGATGGTATCTAAAGGCGGGCTAGACGAGAGTACCGACGTAGCCTTAGGCACACAATTTGCGCGTTATCCAAAAGCGCTGGGGATGAGTTCATTCCTAGCACTGAGCCTTGCCTTGCTGCCTGGAACACCGGTAGCACCATTCATGTTGTTGTCTGTTCTCACTGGGGGTACTGCAGGATGGCTTACATTTCAGAGAAGCCGCCAAGCTGCGCTGGCTGCTGAAGCTGATATGCAGCTAGGTACACAAGATTTGTTAACAGCTGAAGAACCCATTTCCTCAGCGATGCGTATCGATCAGGTCCGCCTCGAACTTGGATACGGCCTACTTTCGATGATCAACAATGATAACCATCGTCTGACAGACCAAATCAAAAGCCTACGCCGTGCCCTAGCCACAGATATGGGCTTTGTTATGCCGTCGGTGCGTATTCAAGACAACATGCAACTACCAGCCAACTCATATGCACTTTACGTAAAGGAAGTCGAAGCAGGGCGAGGCGACCTTCGACCAAATATGCTACTGGTAATGGATCCACGGGGTGAGGAAATTTCGCTTCCTGGTGAACAGACCCGTGAGCCAACATTCGGATTACCGGCTCTTTGGATTGACCCAGCTAATCGTGAGGAAGCATTGTTTCGCGGTTATACAGTAGTTGATCCTCCGACCGTTATCACAACTCATCTTACCGAAGTAGTCCGCGATAATATGCAGGAGCTACTATCATACAGCGAGACTCAGAAACTCCTGGACGAGTTGGATAAAGAGCAGCAAAAACTCATCGCCGAGATCGTGCCTGCCAGCATCAGTGTTGCTGGGATCCAGCGTGTCCTTCAGAACCTATTGTCAGAGCGTATATCAATTCGCGACCTACCTACAATTCTCGAGGGTGTCGCCGAGGCCTGCGCATTAACGCGCAATGTTCTACAGATCAGCGAACATGTTCGCACGCGACTATCTCGGCAGCTCTCCGACGGTAGTTCTGACGAGGAAAATGTTATTTCTTTGGTCACATTATCACCAGAGTGGGAACAGTCTTTTATAGATTCGCTTGTCGGGCAAGGTGACGAACAGCAACTATCTATGGCACCCTCCCGTCTTCAGGAATTTATTACAACAGTTCGCCAGAAATTTGAGGATTATGCGATGCAGGGTGAAACGCCTGTTTTGCTGACCTCTCCAACCGCGCGGCCTTACGTACGCTCCATTATTGACCGCTTCAGACCCATGACTGTAGTCATGTCCCAAAACGAGATTCATTCCAAAGCTAAAATTAAAACTGTTGGTCAAATCTAAGTATAGCGGGGCTATAAGAATAGATACGCAATCCGCAATTATTACTGAAAAGAACACCGAGTCAGAACACTACGATATACGTCCATATGTAATATTCAAACGCAATGGGGAGCTCTAGAAGCCGTAAAAGATGCGTCTAAAATCTTACACAGCAGCCACTATGGCAGAAGCCATGAATATGGTCCGCGAGGAACTGGGAGAGAACGCAATAATTGTGTCGACCCAGCGGTCCTCCGATGGTCAAGATGTGCGCATTACAGCAGCTTTAGAAGAGCCTGGCAGTGATGACGATATAGCCAAAGCCTTGGCGGGCGAGAACTCAACTCCCTTTGCTGAAAGGGTGCGCGAGGCTCTGACTTATCATGGTGTGCCTCCCAGACTCATCGAAAAGATGGTAATGACGGCTAGCTCCGTTGAGGTAGGATCCCCCACTATGTCCTGCGCAGCGGCTCTAGAAGACCACTTTGACTTCGCCCCACTACCGGAACGCAAGGCCCCGCGTCCATTCATGATGGTCGGGCCCCCAGGGTCTGGAAAAACGATTGCTGTAGCAAAACTAGCGGCCCGCGCGCGGTTGGCTGGCCGTCCAATTGGTGTGATTACCACAGATACAATCCGCGCCGGTGCAGTTGAACAGTTGATGGCGTTTACCAGTATCCTGGAAGTTGAGATAAGCCAGGTCAGAGGGCCCGAAGCCATGCCGCAAGCGGTAGACCTGATGATGCAGTCATATGATTTAGTCTTCATTGACAGTCCAGGTCTTAATCCGTTCAGTCATCACGATATGGACTACCTGAAGGCGCTGATCCATAGCGCTGATGTGGAACCTATCTTAGTGCTGGCCGCTGGAGGTGATGCTGGGGAAGCTGCTGACATTGGCGAGACCTTCTCTCACTGTGGTGCAACTCGTATACTTGGAACACGGCTCGATATGACTCGCCGTCTTGGTGCTATTCTATCAGCCGCCGACACTGGTCAATTGATGTTTAGTGAAGTCAGCCTTAACCCTCATGTAGCAACGGGACTTTGTGCCATTAATCCTGTATCGATGGCACGCATGCTTTTGCCACCAGACGAAGATTTACAACCTGCCCGTTTCGAAGAGAGTGATCTGGCAGAAGACAAAAACAGACCAAGAACAGAGGTTTTTTAATGAATGCAGAATTACCATCCTCTTCCCAAGGTCCATCTCTTGTGGGCAAGCCGGCCAAACCGAGCCGCCGCGGGCATGTTATCGCTGTAGCATCAGGTAAAGGAGGGGTCGGCAAGACCTTCTTTTCCATCACGCTGAGCCACGCTCTGGCTCGCCGAGGTAATCGTGTGCTTTTATTTGACGGTGACCTCGGCCTTGCTAACGTTGATATTCAGTTAGGTTTGATGCCCGATCATGATCTTGGCAGTGTCATTGCTGGTAAACTATCCCTGAACCAGGCTTCAATGCACTATAAACAAGGTGGGTTCGACGTCATTGCCGGAAGGTCTGGTTCAGGCAGCCTAGCAAACATTCCTCTATCCCGCTTACAAATACTCGGTGAGGACTTGTCTTTGATGGCGGCACGATATGACCGAGTTATTCTGGACCTTGGGGCTGGAGTGGAAAAATCAGTCAGACAATTAGCCCGAAGTGCTGATACGATTCTTGTCGTCACCAGTGACGAACCCACATCTCTTACGGATGCATATGCTTTTATCAAAGTAACTGCGCTGGAACGTCCAAACCTAGATATTCGCATCGTCATAAACGCATCTAATTCAACCCGTGAAGGAGAGCGTACATACCAAACCTTGTTCAAAGCGTGTCAGGGCTTTCTGAAAATCTCTCCTCCACTATCCGGTATTATTCGCCGCGATGCACGGGTCCGTGAGACCATACGTAATCAGACACCGATTCTAATCCGCTCGCCCGGTTCCGAAGCCGCCCTGGATGTGGATGCCATCGCTGAAAGGCTAGTTGTGAAGTAACGTGTCAACTATCCTGCCGCCAAATGCCCAGCCAACGCAGGCGCCGCCTAGCAGCGCCCCAACAGTACCCATCGCCATTGTTAGAGACCCGTCGTTAGAGCTATTGCGATTGACGGCTGGAATACGGCTAGAAGGCATCGTTATTTCCCAACAACCAGATGGATCTCAACGGGCGCTAGCTGCACAGGCTGAGACTAGCCGCGCAGCCGTCCAAGTTCTGCAAAGGACAATAGAAGTTGCACGAACCGCAGCTTCAATTTCGACGACAAAAGACTTAGCCCCCATTCAAAAATTAGGTGTGAGCTCCACTCAACGCTCAACGCCACAAGCAGCAACACCGGCAACACTACAGACAACAACACAGGCAACAACACAGGTAACAACACAGGTAACAACACAGGCAACAACACAGGCAACAACACAAGCAACAACACAGGCAACAACACAGGCAGCAACACAGGCAGCAACACAGGCAGCAACACAGGCAGCAACACAGGCATCAACACAGGCAGCAACACAGGCAGCAACACAGGCAGCAACACAGGCAGCAACACAGGCAGCAACACAGGTAACAAAACCACAACAAGCAAAACAAGCATTACATGTCATGGTAAGAACATCGGTCGGCAATGTCAGCTTTCGCACGCCATTCCCTATCCCTGAGGGCTCTCGGCTTGCTTTTGAGATAGCCAATACATCGACCAATAGGGTTGCAATCCGCATGGTCTCTATTGATGGTCAGCCGATACAGCAGGCCCTAATGCAATTATCTGCAGGCCGTCGCGCCTCAACTGCAACACAGCCTTCTAGCAGTGTGCTAACTAGCAACCCAGCAACCCAATCAACAGTACTGCCAGTTGGCCAGGTTTGGACGCCAGGTGGTGCTTTACCGCTCACTCAAGCAGGACCCCTAAATGCATTCTTGCTGTCAGAAAATACCAGTTCAATACAATCAGTGGGGCAGCGATCCTCAGGGCAAATAGACCCATTGAGTAAACTCGGTAAACCACGGGATCTTCCAGGCCTAATCAAGGGCTCAGACCTAACAATCCGCGTCACCTCTGTGAATCACGCAACTATCACTACGGCACCTCTAAAAAGCTCAATCCTTGGAGGTGACAGGTCTCTAGCCCACGGCACAAAAACCATTATGGCACCTTCTGGTCTACCACCAGTAGGCACACCTAATGCGCTAGGACAAACTACGGCTAAAGCAGTCTTGACAAAAACTTCGGGGTTAGCAGGCCAACTTTTAGACACAAGTATAAAGGTTCATTCAACCACTCAACAGCCATCCGGTTCAGGATCTCTTCTACCGGTGGGTGGAGCGATGCAGCATGGTCTGAAAGTAGCGGGCGCACAGGGTTGGCCACCACCACCCTTCAAGACACCATCAAACGTTCAACAAGGATCAGTACTTTTAACTCTGACTGGTACGGTCACTCCACAGTCCACTCCAGCGCAGACTATCATTCAAACACGTGAAGGTGCTATTCAGTTGGGCAGTCGCGTCAACTTACCACCGGGCACGGCTATCACTTTTGATATACTCTATCAAATGTCACCTCGACTAGATGCAGCTGGTTCGACCATACAGATTGCACCGCCGCCGCCATCCTATGGAGGAATCCCGTTTACCACTGGAAATGTCTGGCCAGCACTCACAGAAGCCTTGCAGTTACTACAAAGGTCCGATCCACAAGCAGCGCAACTTCTTGCCAATACTGTCCCAGATGGTGGACCCCGAACTATAGTAGCAGCCCTTTCATTTCTTCAAGCTATGCGTTCAGAAGATATAAGGCAGTGGCCGGGCGATAACAATCTGAGAGCGCTTGAACGCTCTGGTCCACGTGGTGCTCATCTAGCTCGTGTATTGGCCGGAGAAGCTACCCAGTTAGGAAGACAGGTGCGGGAATCGGCCAGCGAATGGCGTTCCACTCCAGTTCCTTGGAACGCCAACGGACAAATCGAGAAGATCAATCTTATTACCAGGCGTGAAGAGGCAAAAGACAAAGAAGAAAGTCAAAAAGGAAAGAAGAGATTAGGGCCTGGTTTGCGCTTCTTACTCGATCTCAACTTCCGTAAAATGGGATCTATTCAACTCGACGGTATGGTTCACGAGGACACTAAAAACTTCGACTTGATAATACGTAGTCACAAGACGCTACATGATGTTATCCGCCTTGATTTAACGGGCCTTTTTGTATCCTCGGTCCAAGCTGTCGGGCTAAGAGGAGGCCTAACCTTCCAGGTAACAAAAAGGTTTCCCAACCCGATCAGCGCAAGCGAACCTATGAAAGTGGAACGGGATGGTGTGTGGGCATAGCAATCAACTTTTCTTGGGAAAGCTATCGAGAAAAATAAACCCGTCAGGAGTTAGAGTCTAGCTTGGGATAGCATATTATTTTCTAAATGCCTCCCCATACAAAGCACACGCATACCAAGGCGCTTACTTTGCATGAGCCGCAGATGCAGGCACAAAACTCCTACGGGTAATAATCCACGCTGCAATAGGTGCCAGCACAGTTGCGAGTATTACAGGAGCCTGCCAAGATGACGCGATCACTGTAACGATAGCAACACTGAACATCATAAACACCACAGCAGTCACTTTAGCAGACGGTGGAATCACCCGATGAATATGCCAATCTCGAAGAGTGGAGCCAAATCTCGGATGGGTCCACAACCACATACGCAGGCGATCGGAACTCCTAGAGAAAGCCCATAGGGCGATAATCAGAAAAACCGTGGTTGGTAGTCCAGGAACGAATGCCCCAACAAAGCCGATCCCAACAAATACCCAGCCCAAACACAGAAAGAACGGACAAAACTTAGAATGGGTCATGGGCGGAGGGGGGATGTCTTCCGAACCTTGCCCAGGTTCATTTGGGGTCTTTGTGATCATCATCATCTCGTGTTTGAAGTATTTATTTGTAGACTAATTCAAGGAAAATAAAAAGGTCTCTGCAAATGCGTTCGCGATTAAAAGCTATTTTGGGACCTTCAGCGCTAGCCGGTGGCCAAGCTATTGTAAGATGCATAGCGATTTCAAGGGCATATCAAACGATTATAGAAATATATGGGATCACATAAGAAAATAAAGATAATAGTCTTGTTGAGACGTAACAATTTTTCCGTTGGGGTAAATGACTCTAGAGTTGGATTAGTAGCATTTGTTTCATATATAATAATAAATCTACCAATAAAGACTATAACCCTGAAAGGCAGGTTCTGAGGTGCCACCCTATAGATCTCGAACTTCTACCCATGGACGTAATATGGCCGGCGCACGCGGCCTTTGGCGCGCCACAGGAATGAAAGACGGAGACTTTGGCAAACCTATTATTGCTGTAGCTAACTCTTTTACTCAGTTCGTTCCGGGGCATGTACATCTTAAAGACCTTGGGCAACTCGTAGCCCGAGAGATAGAAGACGCCGGTGGAATAGCAAAGGAATTTAATACTATCGCCGTCGACGATGGCATAGCGATGGGACATGACGGTATGCTCTACTCGTTGCCATCTCGTGAAATAATTGCAGATTCAATTGAATACATGGTCAACGCGCATTGTGCGGATGCGATAGTATGTATTTCAAATTGTGACAAGATCACGCCGGGCATGCTAATGGCGGCAATGCGCATAAATATTCCCGTTGTTTTTGTTTCTGGTGGCCCCATGGAGGCCGGAAAAATAAGGGTAAACGATAAAGAGAAAGCACTGGACCTAGTAGATGCTATGGTCGCAGCTGCTGATGAAGCGATTAGTGACGAGGACTTACTCAAGATTGAACAATCGGCTTGCCCCACCTGTGGCTCTTGCTCCGGCATGTTCACCGCAAACTCAATGAATTGTCTAACCGAAGCTCTAGGGCTGTCACTTCCTGGAAATGGTTCAACTTTAGCAACACATGCAGATCGCGAACAATTGTTTAGAGAAGCGGGCCACCTGATTGTTGATTTATGTCATAGATATTACGACCAAGAAGACTTAAGTGCTCTACCCCGGCACATAGCCTCTTTCGCTGCCTTTGAAAATGCAATAACCCTGGATATCGCCATGGGCGGCTCCACAAATACAGTTTTGCATCTACTCGCAGCAGCGCACGAAGCAAACATTGATTTTACAATGTCAGATATTGACCGGCTTTCCCGACAAGTACCCGTCCTTTGTAAGGTGGCACCGGCGAAAAGTGACGTCCACATGGAAGATGTCCATCGCGCCGGGGGTGTTATGGCCATACTCGGCGAGCTCGACCGTGCGAAACTGATAGATACATCACTACCGACTGTTCATTCCACAACGCTTGCAAACGCGCTAGATCGCTGGGATGTAGTGCGTACTAATAGTACTAGTGTACAGGAATTTTATCGTGCAGCGCCAGGTGGTGTTCCGACGCAGCAAGCTTTCTCACAATCGCGACGATACAAAAGTTTAGACACCGATCGCGAGAATGGTGTTGTCCGAAGCGTAAATCACGCATTTTCAAAGGATGGGGGGCTCGCAGTGTTGTACGGAAATCTTGCAGAAGATGGCTGTATTGTAAAAACTGCGGGAGTAGATGAGTCTATCTTAGTCTTCTCAGGCCCAGCGAATATTTTCGAAAGCCAAGAAGACGCTGTCTCAGGGATCTTAAATGGGCGCGTGAAGGAAGGTGACGTAGTACTCATAAGGTATGAGGGGCCGCGTGGTGGCCCGGGCATGCAGGAAATGCTCTATCCAACTAGTTATCTGAAATCCAAGGGGCTTGGAAAAGATTGCGCCCTGGTGACCGACGGGCGCTTTTCAGGTGGTACGTCAGGCCTATCCATCGGTCACGTGTCACCTGAAGCGGCAGAGGGCGGCACGATTGGTCTTGTCGAAGATGGAGACCTCATCAAGATTGACATTCCTAATAGAGCCATCGACATCGTTGTCGATGAGAATGTTCTGGCTAAACGGCGTAGCAATCGCGATAACATGGGGTGGCAACCAGCAAAACGCCGGCCGCGTCAGATTTCAGGTGCACTTAGAGCGTATGCATCCATGACAAGTAGCGCATCTAAAGGTGCTGTTAGAGAAATATAAGGCGTTTAAAGTGCATTTCTGTCTTGGCATCAAACCGGTAGATACAGAAGTCATAGCCTAGAACGATGGTTTGGCTCTATCTTATTCCTATCTGCGAAATCTGTCGTGTGGTCCAATGGATAAAGTACCACTAGAGAAATAGGAGTCTGGAACATGACCGCACTGTTTAGTGCAGAGTACCAAGCAAATCGCCGCAGTGTCTTGTCCGCTTTAGCCGGACTATCGCTAGGTGCAGGCACATTAGCCGCCCCTTCTAGGCCTCAAGCAGCCAAAACGAAAGCAAAGGGCGGACTGGATTACGACGATCCCAAAGATAATCTCTATGCCTTTGCCAAGATATGGTCAGGCTTTGAGAAACCTGTCATTGGATGTTTCCACGGTATAATGTATTTGCGTACCGGCACCAATCGTATGATCCCAGTATTCGGCTATGAAGGTACGGGCTGTTTGCAAGCCCGATGGGAGCCGGATGGCACCCTCACCCGTCGTTCGCGAGAGTCTGGTTTCTTTACCGATCTGCGCACGGGCGACGTACTCGAAAGCTGGTACAATCCATTCATTGAAAAAACCGTTCCCGTGTACCACTTCTACAATCCACTATTAGTGCGCCACATGGATGAGAAGATGTCACTGTTCAACTTTGGCAAGGAAACGGACTCGCCGACATTAATGAACGAGGGTACAGTATTCCCCGACGAAAAAGGTGAAATACCCTTTCTTCTTCCTTTCCAACAGTTCGGCGATGACCTGCTGCTCAATTGGGATTATACTCATGAATATACCAACCCTGTCACACCAGAAGGTTGGCCAGAGTCATCAACTGGGCACCGTATTTCACCATCTGAACATTTCACTTTTCATCTCTCCAAGTCTGAAGTTGAAGACCGCAGCCTGCCATCAGCTCGCTTTGTTGCTGGCTTTTCCCGTATTTCCCAATGCTGGCCATGGATGAAGATGGGAGGCAGCAATATGGAAGAAGCACAGCTTTTCGGGCGTATGTTTAGTCATAAGGGACTAGACGGTACAAGCGATGTGCGACCAAAAATACTCGCCTATCTTGAGAAGCATGCGCCCGAATATCTAACCCTACCCGACACCTGGGAAATGGACAGCTTCCGAGTCGATACCTGGTCGGCCTATGCAGCCGATATACCGCCAGAAAAATCAGCATATCAATGGAGAGAAAAGCGTCCGGCTCACGTACCAGGTCCACCCACTGGCTCAGGAGCAAACATCTAAAAGCTTTTATTGGCAGTTTAGGATAAGTCAAATTCTTGAGGAGGCAGATATGTTCGTAAAGCTAACCTATACAGCAGCAATAATTACCGCTCTTTTTCTTGTGTCTGGGTCACCTATAGCTCAGGAGAGTATAATAGAAGAGCCGAATTTTGCATTTTTTGAGCTTATTGAGGAAGGCAAGGTCTCAGCTGATAAGGTGTCCGATCATTGTAGGGATCTACCGAGATCTTTCTCAGTTGAAACTAACAACCTTGTGCATACCCAGCCCCATCAACGTATTAATTTCTCCGGCCGTAATATTTCGAACGTTAACGCCAATCCTGGTGTGTGGAATGGATCTTTATACAAACCCATCTGCCCTGGTCTATACGCATTCAATGTGGATTTCATAAGTAGCGACAAAGATGGCGCAACTGATGGAGATGTAATCATCCATCTTCATGTTTGGCATAAAGGTGGACGTGAACGTCCCGGAGATTTGGCAGCAATGGCAATTAAGCCAGCAGGCCTAGGCCGTGGAGCGGGCCATGCAACCGTAGCCGTTAAGATGGCCTCAGGAGATGAGTTCTCTCTATTCACATTGTCACCCGGAGCGGATAGACGTCACTTTGAACGAATTCAACTCACAGCGTTCCGGGTCACTCATATGAGTAACCTGGCCCGTGACTTTGATGTCAATACTTGGGAAGAAGAACGCAGTGAGGCAAATGCTGTCCCCGGGGCTTACCCATGAAATGTCTATACTTAATTGCATTTTTCATGCTGTCTGGAGCTATTGGTTCAGTCCATGCACTTGATACAGGTGTGCGGGATGGCCTGCTTGCGATACCCTTAACAAAGGAATTAGGCGGTAAGACTACGCGCCCGGTGGCAACATCAGAGGCATTTACTTTCATAGCGGCCAATACTCCAGCTAGTTCTCGAGCTGGGTTCACCTTTGGAAATCAACTATTCAATGCCATCTGGATGCCTGCACCCGGACAGCAAGAAACGACCGATGGCTTAGGACCAGTCTTCAACCGAGAGGCCTGTTCAGATTGCCACATTAACAATGGGAGAGGCCTTCCACCGCCATCACTCGGTGCACCAATGGACTCTATGTTAGTTCGTATCAGCGTACCTGGCCAGGACGAACAAGGTGGGCCAAAGCCTGTCCCAAATTATGGGGATCAGATTCAGGACAGGGGCTTGGAGGGAGTCCCGCCTGAAGGGCGAGCTATCATTGAGTGGCAAGAGACAAAGGGCGCCTATACAGATGGGATACCCTACACACTCCGCAAACCCGTGATTTACTTTGAAGACCTTGCGTTTGGGCCGTTGCCAGACGACGTGATGCTATCACCACGGGTAGCAAATCCAGTCATAGGTCTAGGGCTATTAGAAATGGTGGCCGATGATTTATTGGAAGCGCTAGCGGACCCAGATGATGCGGATATGAATGGCATTTCAGGGAAAATCAATGTGGTCTGGGACGCCAAAGAACGTAAAACGGCTTTGGGAAGATTCGGATGGAAGGCTAACGTACCAAATTTAACCAACCAAAATTCAGGCGCAGCCCTTGGTGACATGGGAATCACAACTCCATTACGACCTGATGAAAATTGTGAGGCAATACAGAAAGCCTGCGCTGCTGCTGCAGAAGAAACCTGGAATGGTGCAGAGATGACTGCGGTATTTCTTAATCAGCTCAACGTCTACACCCAGCGCATTGCTGTACCTCAACAACGTGGCCATGACCTACCAGAGGTAAAGCGCGGAGAAAGCCTATTTAGAGTTGCAGGATGCCAAAACTGCCATATGCCAAGTATGAAAACTGGAAATAGTGCAGATATCGAGGATCTAGCGAATATTGTTTTCCATCCTTTTACCGATCTCTTACTTCATGACATGGGTCATGGACTCGCCGATGGTCGGCCTGATTTCATAGCTAATGGTTCCGAATGGCGGACTGCTCCATTATGGGGCATCGGCCTTACTGAAAAAGTATCCGGACATGAGCGCTACTTGCACGATGGACGCGCTCGCAGCCTCGAAGAGGCCATTCTCTGGCATGGTGGCGAAGCGGAGGCTGCTAAGGAAGAGTTTCGTATGATGCCCGCCGATGCCCGAGCAGACTTGGTTAGTTTTCTGCGCTCTCTTTGATCGCTCACCCCACATTTCTCAGAGCATAAAGTAGGTCGCTAACCCGCAACAGTTGGCAGAGCGAACAATTATACATGTCGTGTGGTGATCAATTTACGGATAGAAACCTAGTTTGAGAACATCACTCAGCCCGTGCCGCAACAATTCGGACTGTTGCCTTAAGCTTCTCCTCCGTCAGATCGTACCTTGTTAAACATAAAGCACCAAGAATACCCAAGAGCGCAGGGAGTCCCGCTGCACATACATAGATAGCAAAAATAGCGCTGTCTGGTTGCTCTACCATTCCATCACGGGATGCTATATAGCCCATAGACCCAAGTACAAGGCCCGTTATCGCCGGCCCTAGGGCATACGAGAATTTTTCTATTGTCGTGTAGAAACCAGCGAAAATACCTTCGCGCCGAATCCCAGTGCGACGCACATCGTATTCCATTGTATCAGGGAGCATAGCTTGACCCATGAGCAACGTGCACCCGCCCGTGAGGCCCAATAACACGCCCCGTATGATCGTAATCACGTAAGGCTCCGCTGGCGTGGCCACTAGCCAAGTCAAATTAATAACTACACTAGCCAGAAGGCCGAATATAAAAACATTGCGCTTACCATAAGCCTTTCCTTGCCGCAGCCAAAATGGCTGCGACACAATCATGGCTGTATAGAATGCTATCCAGTAATAACCAAAACTAGTCAGGCTCGCTCCAAGCACGAGAGGAAAGAAAAAAGCCTTAGCTGGCGCACTCAATGCACCTCCAAGCAAACCGCAAAGCTTGGACAGGATTAGCCAGAGAAAAGGACGATTTTCTAGGGCTAGTCTAACCTGCTCTTTAATGGGAAAGTGACTAGTATCTACGCGTTGCTTGAATGGCGCATCTTTTGTGTAATGAAAGCATAAGATAGAAGATAATAGAACTACCCCACCCATTATCCATGCCATAACCTCGAAGCCTTCACGGCCACCACCAAAACCATCAATCAGCATAGGGCCTACGGCCAAGCCCACATAACCAGCCGCCGCAATGCCATAGACCCGGAAGCTCATGAGATACGAGCGCTCGTGATAGCCATCCGTCATTTCTGCCGGCATAGATAGGTATGGAACGTTAAACACCGTGTATGCTGTAGCATAGAGCAGCAATACAAGAATCATGTAGACGACAATTGCTGACTGCGATCCAAAGTCTGGCACATTGAACATGGTAACCATAGAGGCTGCCAGCAAGAAAGCTCCAACAATAAGGTATGGGCGACGTCTACCCCATTTGGTTTGAGTCCTATCTGTGATAATTCCCATGATAGGATCTGTTAAACCATCGTAGATCTTAGATAGACCTATCAAAAGACCAGCCAATCCACTAGCAATTGCTAGATAATTGACCATAAAAGTAAGAGCAAAAGTATTAATTAAGCCAAACATTACAGCCATGCCTAGGCTGCCAATACCCCAACCAATACAAACCTTTAATGGCAATGTGCGTTCGGGATAGTCGTTATTGGGACCAGAAAGGTCACCGGTTACCCTCGTCGTATCTGACATGATGGGTTACTAACGCTGTCCGCGCTCAACCAATGACTCAACTGTAAATTCAAGCTCCCAAGGCGCTCCAGCTACGCGGCGCACGAAGCGGTCGCGCTCTTCATCTAATTCTGCAGCAAAGTCTCCTGTTGGAGCGAATTGATCAATAGCTTCTCGGCTCACCACACCCTTATCTTCTAGCATTTTCTCAAGCACAGTTACACGATCCCTAAGGATCCAAAGCTCAGACATTAATTCAGTATTTATGCGCATCATCGCATCCATCTCGTCCGATCCGGTAATAGGTCTAGGAGGTGGTTTGGTCATAGCAGTCTTTCCAGATTATTGTTTAGGCAGGTTTTGAAGCGAGATTAAGCCAAGGATATCCATTTTTACCAAGGGCAAACGCATCCATATTCACAAACCCAACCTCCCCCAAAACATCGATCCATTCCGTCGCACAGGTTTCAGAGAAATAGGGCTCATCACGATTATCGGTATCCCAGTCCAGAATAACAGCCTGAAAAGGGTGTACTTTAGCAAAAGGTGGTGGGTCATTAATAATTACGTCACCACCAGGCCTGAGAATTCGGAACGCTTCGTATAGAGTTTGCTTGGCCACTTTCACCGGCATCTCATGGAAGACTGCATAAAGCACTACAGCATCAACGCTCTCATCCGGCTCGCGGGTATCACGGGCATCTCGCTGCTTGAAATGGATGGGCACGCCCATAGCTCGCGCTGCATCGTGTCCGCCCCTTAATAAGGCTGGCGACAGGTCACAGCCAATCAACTCTGCATCTGGATAATTCTTTTTACAAGCCAGCAACGTAGTCGCACCACCACATCCCATCTCATAAATACGATTATAATGAGCTTGCGGCAGGCGCTTTGTAACTTCAACACGCTGATCACGGATATTATCGCTGACTTCAACAGCAGCATAACCACCTTTACTGAACACATATGGTCCAATACCAGCCATAAACATGGGGCCTGCAAGGTCATAGCCATCCCATCCGCCAGGCTCAAGGTGCCACTCCACACCTTCGTAATATGTAGGAACTATTACGCTATCATCTAACTCTAAAGAGCCACCACAATCTTGCAGTTCTCGCTTACTGAGCATATCTGTAATAATGGAACGCTTTTCCTCTACAGCAGGGATTGCGCGCACAAAATTCTCTTCTCCTACATAACGCTGATAAAAGCGTTCATGTTTGTAAGCCACGGACTTTTCTGCCACAGCCCTAGCTTTTGCTATACGGTTAGGCCACGTTTCTTCAGTTCGTCCATGCTGGTATGCTTCAACGATTGATGCCCCAACAGGATCAGACTCAAAGTCTGCTTTGGCGAGACCACGAATACGACTGGAGGCATATGGTTGTAGGGCCCCCAAGAACTGGAGGCCAGCACGGCCACGCTGAGAAAGGTTAATCATGGCTATAGTCCTTATCTAGGGTCAGAACCTAATTCCTCTTACCAAAATATGCGTGGTCCGACCACTGTGCTGCAAGTATTACAGATAGGACTAACAATATTTGTTCTCTAGGTGATTAATAGCTGCCCAGAAGCCATAACAGATGGAATTTCAACAACTGGAAAAGGCATATCTATAGCATGATTCTCGCTTTACAGTCCTTTACGATAAGAAAAAGGCATAATGGTAGATCTAATTATTTCCTCCGAAGCATATGAACTTTAGAGATCTTTCTGGAAGAACGCTGTTGTGACAATGTCTCGAAGTCCTAACACTATCGCGCTTTCTGTTTTCGTCATCCTATTAATCGGGATTATTGGTTATTGGACAGCCGATTGGTGGATCGCGGGTCGTTATATTGAAAGCACAAACAATGCTTATATTCGATCTGATATCACAACTGTCAGTGCTAGGGTTGAAGGTTATGTAGAAGACGTTCTGGTGCAAGATAATCAAGAGGTGAAAGCAGGCGATCTGTTACTTCGCCTACAGCGGGATACATTCCTTGCCCGGATTGCTCAAGGTCGCGCTGACTTAGACAAGGCGTTAGCAGAATTTGAAACCATTGCTAGCAGGATTGCACTTCACGACAGCTTAATCGCGGAGGCGCAAGCAGAACTAGAAGCTATGATTGCCGGTCATGAGCTATCTGTAGCAGAACTAGAACGTGCCAAAGGGCTAGTTGCAGATAATGTGGCCTCAGTCCAACGTTATGATACTGCTATCGCTGAAGAACTTGGCGCTCGTGCAAGAAAAGCTGGGGCGCGGGCCCACCTGAAGGCTGTTCGCCAGCAACGTGGCATATTGGATATGGATCGTCTTGCTTTGAGCGCCGAAGCGGATGAAAAATCTGCAGCTTTAGAGCTTCTTCAAATCGAGCTATCGCATACAGAAGTGCGCGCTCCGATAAACGGTATAATTGGTAATCGCTCTGCGCGTTTGGGTCATTTCGTCAGGCCAGGTTCACACTTCATGGCAATCGTACCCATCGACACAATATGGGTAGTGGCAAACTTTAAAGAAACGCAAATGACACACATAGAGCCAGGACAGGTAGCTGAAATCACGATCGACACATTTCCGGGCATAGCTTTACAAGGTACAATTCAGAGCATCTCGCCTGCTAGTGGAGCCGAGTTCAGTTTGTTGCCGCCAGAAAATGCCACAGGTAACTTTTCAAAGATTGTCCAGCGCATACCTATCAAGATCACCTTAGATAGCGAACACCCCCTCTATCAAAACCTGCGGCCGGGCATGTCAGTTGTAGTGGAGGTGGATACCAGATCAGTCAGGTCAAAGACAGGTATAGTTGCACCAGGGCGCAGCTAAACGATGCCAAAGAGCATGGTAAGTACCAACGGAATAAATGCCGCCGGCCGCGTGACAGGACCTGCAGCGTCGGGCGACATGGTCACCTGGCGCCATTGGGTAGGATTTATGATCCTACTACTTGGTCAGTTCATGGCTGTACTTGACATCCAAATTATTGCTAGTTCTCTTGGTGAACTCAGGGCCAGCCTAGGCGCTACTGTTGAAGAAATAGCTCTGATTCAATCTTCTTATCTAGTCGCCGAAGTGATCATGATTCCACTTTCGGCATGGCTAGCTCGGCTACTATCAATCCGCTACATGTTTGCTGGTTCAGCAGCCCTATTCATGGTGAGTAGTCTACTATGTGCATCCGCTTGGAACCTTGAGTCCATGGTTGTATTTAGGGCATTACAGGGCTTTTTTGCTGGCGCCCTCACACCTCTCTCATTTGCTACAATTTTCTTTATGTTCCCGCGCTCTAAGCATGCAATTGGTGTTGCAATTGCCGGCATGATCACTACCACTGGAATTACACTTGGACCTGCTGTAGGTGGTTTCATAACCACAACATTCTCCTGGCACTGGGTTTTTCTGATGAATATCGTACCGGGACTAATTGTAGTATTTGGTGTTCTCGCACTTATTGATGTGGACAAACCACAACTCAAGATTCTTCCTCAAATCGATATTCCGGGCGTGCTCCTAGCGGCAATCTTTCTCGGCAGCCTCATCATCGCTGTTGATAAGGGACCAGAAAATGATTGGTTTGAAACAATTTGGATTACGCAACTTGTTCTACTCACTGCTATCAGCGGTGTCTTGTTTATTTGGCGAGAATTAACGTGCCAGTTTCCAATGATTCAGTTAAGACTGTTACTGGATGGGAAGTTTGCAACCGGTTGTGCGTGTTCGTTTATTCTCGGCGCAGCAATCGTCGGATCCGCCTACCTCTCGCCTGCTATGCTTTCAACAGTACGCGGCTATAATAGCCAACAAATCGGCATTATTATGATGTTCACTGGTGCCGCTCAAGTGTTCCTTGCGCCGGCGGGAAGCTTCATGGTTCAGCGCATGCCCGCCCGTCTAGTCCTGGCAATTGGCCTAGTTATTCTGATAATTTCTCTAATATTACACGGCCTAATGACGGCAGAGATGGGTATTGAACAACTCGCAGCCCCACAGTTTATTCGTGGCCTTGGCATGATGCTGTGTTTTATGCCGATCACTCTTGTAGCTATCGGAAGCGTCCCGCTTGCGGAGGTCCGCAATGCTAGCTCTTTGTTTAATTTATTCCGTAGCCTTGGTGGTGCTATTGGCCTATCGATGGTCACTACTGCTCAAGAAAAACGGTTTGATTTTCATCGCGAACGACTACTAACGCAGGTTTATGAAGGGGGTGAGACCGCCACCCAATTCATTACAAATTTGCAGCAGCGTATCGATGATACCTACAGCACAGTGCGTGACTCTGCAGAAGCAGCCTTACGCATAATGAATATTTTGGTCGAGCGCGAGGTCTGGGTGCTGACATTTAATGATATGTGGTTTTCTATGGCTTTATATTGTGGCCTCACGGTTTTATTATTGCCGTTCCTACCTGACAGAATAAGAACTCAGGATGATTAAAAAACTCTCAATAGGATGACTGTCTGTGGCTAATCTATTGACTAATACAGTGGGCAGATATGATGGTCCTTGCGCCCTATGCAGCACTAGTAAGCCTGACAATGAAGAGTTAACCACAACCTTTAGCCGTCGTAACGCTCTCACTGCAGCTGGCAGCCTTTCAGCCATTATACCTGGCATTTCGGCAAGTGCGTTTGCCACGTCACGTAGCGGTATATCAGCACCGAATGGAGAATTCGTTATCGAAGCGGGGTGGGCTCTCATTGAGGAAAATGGTGAGCACAAACTTCTAGGTGATGCGGCAATACTAGTATCCGGTGACCGCATAGTTAAAGTCACATCAGAGCGAATAAATGGAAATTATAAGCGTATCGATGCGAGAAAAAACCTCCTGGTGCCAGGATTTATTTCCGGACATACCCATGCATGCACAGCAACTCCAACGCGCGGCCTAATCGAAGGCGGGCAGCGGCCAAATAATAGACGCCCACAAGAGCTGGTTGAACAGCTCACTGATGACGATATGGATAGACTCACCACCTACAATGTCGCTGAACTCTTGCGAGGCGGTACCACAACACATGTGGAGATGAGTCTCAGCCTGCGCCAGGCACAATCATATGTGCGGGTTGCCGAGAAGTTAGGTGTGCGTGGGTATCCTGGGGGTATGATCCCTGGCTCAGGTATACTCGGTCCAATCTGGGCACGTACAGATGACCAAGTCTTATTCGATGCTGAAGATGCTATCCTGAACGAAGTAGAAACTAATCTTGCGTATGCTAAGAGCAAAATGAATGCTAGTGACGGACGAATCATTCCTATGATGGCGCCTCACGCAACCGATACACATACACCCAAAACAATGGCTGCTGTTGCTGCTGCAGTAAAAGAGCTCGGCACCGGACTGCATATTCATCTATCTCAATCCACTGCAGAAACAGAGCGGGTCAAACGTCTCTGGGGTATGACTCCGACACAGTGGCTAGACAGTTTTGGACTATTAGACGGCACTGTCTTTGGCGCTCATATGGGCGGCCTAGACTGGGAAATCGACCCTTCCATATTGATTGAACGGGGCGTAGTCCTTGCCCACTGCCCATCCGCCGGTGGTGCTGGTGGTTACAGCCAGAATTATCCGGAAGCATTGGCCGCAGGAATAGCTGTTAATATTGGGATCGATACTCACTCCAATGACTACATAGAAAACCTCAAACTAGCTGTTTTATATGGGCAAGCTAGGTACATGCTGCAACATCATAATGGTGGGCAGCCGGTAATGAAGCCAACTATCTGGACGGCGCTACGCAATGCCACTCAGGTGCCGGCCATTGCATTAAAGCGGAATGACATAGGCCGTATTGCTCCAGGAGCTAAAGCTGATCTGGTTTGTATTGATGTATCAGGCCTTTTAGTTGGTGGTGGCGCCCTACCGCCAGAGCCTCTGAACAACTTATTATACGCCAACGGCATGATGGTCCGCTGCACCATAACTGATGGATGCATACAAATTCTCGATGGTCAGCTCATTGCGGACGATGAAATTCGAGTAGTCAATGAGGGTGGCCAAGTCATGGCTTCAATCTACGACCAACTCAGTTCGGAAGGATGGTTTAGCCACCCGGCTAGAGAATGATCAGCAATATGTCTTGTACTCAAGTACCTTGCATTGGAAATCATTGAATCTACTGCAGAAAATGTTCCTGAGCCTAGTTTCCCGAGATCTGAGCCAAACAATGGCCCGGGGAGCTCAAGATGCTCTAAAGACCATGGACACCTGCGAAGATGTGAATATGCTGGTAACCTCCTTTCGTGCTGCATAACCCTTACCAGAAGAATATCACTTGTCTAATACTCCACATTCTATTTATCCCCACCTTTTTTCTCCCATTACGGTCGCTGGTAAGTCCTTGCGTAACCGGATCGTCCATGCCTCGATGTCTTTGAGGTATGTTACTGACAGTAAAGTAAACGAAGCCAGCATCACTTATTACCGTAACCGAGCAGAAGGCGGCGTTTCTATGGCCGTCACTGAACCTTTGGGCACAACTCGCTGGAATGTTGCACCGAGGCGCATACGTGTATTCGAAAAATCAAATGAAGACGGACTGAAACGGTTTGCTGATGTGGTATACACCGCGGGTTGTCACATGATTGGTCAGCTGCAGGACTCGGGCCGGGGACGGCATGAAGGTGGACGTAATATGAAGGCCATTGGACCTTCGGCACTACCAGATGACCTGAGCTGGACTATACCCCACGCACTTACAACTAGTGAAGTCAAAACTATGATATCGGACTTTGCTGAGTCTTCTGCCTGGCTCCACAAATGTGGTTGGAGTGGTATAGAAATTTCAGCCGGACATGGCCATATCTTCCATCAATTTATGTCACAACATTCGAATAAGCGTGAGGACGACTATGGCGGCGATCTTGAAGGCCGTACCCGGATTGTTACGGAATTGATGAGTGCAATCCGTGACCTGACGAGCAGTGACTTTATTGTGGGCGTCAAATTGCCAGGTGAAGACGGGGTAGACGGCGGCGTGAATTTTGCAGAAGCTAAGCGTATTTCTGAATTGGTCGCAGCTAACGGCAATGCAGACTATGTCACCTATTGTTGGGGTTCCCATTCAGATACTTTGTATTGGCATCTGCCTGATTTACACCGAGAACGAGCACCCTTTATTGGGAAAATCGGTCAACTAGCCGCTCCTTTTAGTGATACAGCCGTGGGGGCATTAGGCCTAATTACTGATCCAAATGAAGGCAATCATGCCATAGAAACAGGTCAAGCAGATCTAGTGATGATGGGGCGCCCCTTAGTTACGGATCCGGCTTGGGGCAAGAAAGCCGCAGAAGGCCGCGAAGCTCAGATTCGTTATTGTGTTTCGGGCAATACTTGCTGGAAAATGATCATCGACGGCGGCCGTCTTCAATGCGACAACAATCCCCGTGTTGGCCAGCATGATGAGGTAGACTGGCAGCCACCCCCGGCTAAAACTAAGCGTAAGGTAGTTGTGGTTGGTTCAGGGATAGCAGGGATGGAAGCGGCATGGATTGCTGGAGCACGTGGCCATGACGTCACGGTGTTTGGTATTTCAGGCGAAGTTGGTGGCAAAACCCGGCTTCATGCGGAACTACCTGGCGGTGAGAACCTCTCAAGTATCTACGATTTCCAAAGACTCTGTGCGGATCGCGTGGGTGTCAAAATGGAACTTGGTCTAATGGCCTCGGCAGATGATATACTAGCATTGAATCCAGATGCTGTCATTTTGGCTACCGGCTCAACCATGAGCTGGCCCTCCTTCCTGCCAGAGGAATATAAAGATGAGGGTTTCTTCCTCGATCTTCGAGAAATCATAGCAGCGCTGCTGGAACACCCCTTACCACAGCCGGGAACAGCCGTAATATATGATCATGATCACACTAAAATGACCTATGCCGCCGCCGAGTGGATGGCAGAAAAGTTTGATAGAGTAGTTATCGTCACACCACGTGACAGAATCGCTTCGGACGAAGCCTTAGTTAATCGCCAAGGCATCTATCATCGCCTATCAAAACAGAAGGTTCAGATCATCACGAGCTGCGAGCCGTCTTCTGACTCGGAATTTGAACAGGGTAAAGTCAACTTGTGTAACATATATAATGGCAAAACAACGTTAATAGAGGATGTCAGTCTATTTACCTACGCCACTCCCCGTACCCCCAATAATGGTCTTGCTCCTACGTTGAGAGGCGCAGGTATTGAAGTACACTGCATTGGTGACGCTTACGCACCACGCGTCGTTCTCGCCGCTACAGAAGATGGAAACAGGGTAGGCCTCCAAGTCTAAAGTGCTTAGATAGGTTTTGGCTTTCGGGACGTCATAAAATCCCTGTAATTGTTTTTCACACCCTGCCAATTACCGAGGTCGAACATCTCAGGCACGTGTTCGGTCAACAAACCAAGGGGCTCTGGGGGTATCTCTTCGATGCTCAAGAATTTCATACCAAAACCACGCGATAGCGTGAACCCTGGCCTTCCTGCCATTTCTAGCCAAGGTGCCCAGGTCACGTTTTCCTGATAGTGATTGAGTGCACGAACAGTATAAAGATCCGCGTTCTCTACATCATTTTGTGAAGCCTGGAACAGGATGAAAGAATTCCATTTTACCCTAGGCCCAGAAGATTCCTTTGGCCACTTTTCTGGAGTAATTGGATTGGGGAATGAAAACTCTGATTGCACGGGCACCCAAACCGTGCCGCCCATGACAGTCCAGTCCATACTTACAGGTTTGATTGTAGCCTCTGGCCCAGTATCCGAACCCTCTGGCGTAACAGTAACGTCAATTGGTCCGATAAGGTAGGTCATAGGTTCGACAGTATCCCCTGTAAATGGGTTGTCGAAGACCTCAAGCTTGGACCATTTATCAAACTGGGTGTATAGCGCGCATTCATGCATACGATAGGTGTACTTATTATCGTTTATCTTTTGCCACTGAGTCACATTGTAATTAATCATACTATAGAACGGTGAAAAACTATCACTAGCGGAATCAAATCCATACACCCACCCGCGGGAAACTCGGTGCATAGTCGCACCATCTTCTAAGGTGCCTCGTATCTTGATAGTAGCCCGCATTTTTGAAAGAGGATTCTTCAGATCGAGCGGCTCTTGTGCCGACGCAGTTTTGGCAATCTCCAGAGATGGCAGGCCAGTTAGGCCAGTCATCATGCGCCCACCCAGCATGGAGCGGCGGTCAAACATCTGATTCATTACGCTAGAGCTCCGGCAACTGTTCTGCAAGCGGTAGCTTGGGCTTTTGAGTGCGTAAATACCACAAGAATTCGTTCTGAAAGTCACCCCAGTTATCTCTGTCAAGCACCTTTGGCACATACTTCTCTAAACGCTTGATTCGTTCAATGGGAATCTCTTCCCAACGGACTTTCTTACCATAACCCCTCGCAATTAGACGCCCCGGACGCTGGCCCATAAGCATCCAAGGTTGCCAGCGAATGTTCTCCTGGTACCAGCTGTGAGCCATAGCCTGTGTTACATCGGAATTTTGTAAATCTGCTAACTTAACCCCAAACATAATAAAAGAATCCCAGCCAAAGGTTTCGCCAGCGGATGCTTGCGGCCACACGTCTGGCTGCAAGGGATTTGGATAGGCAACTGAAGAGTCAGTTGGCATGTAGACAGTGTCACCAACTAACTGCCAGTTCAGGTGATTTGGCACAATCACTCGCTCAGCATTCTCGGCACCTGCATCAGCGTCAACTTGGTGGGGGTCATGGGTGGAGCTCATTGGCCCAATTATATAGTGATGAACCTTTACTGTTTCATCGGTAAATGGGTTGGTCCATTCCTCCATAACCTCATCAGAACCAAATTTCATGTATATAGCCGTCTCGAACATACGAGATCGGTACAAGCCATCCTCGCCATGGCTCCATTCAGACACATTGTAATTTTCGAGAGAACAGAAGGGAGTAAAACTGTGATCTTCAGGGTTATAAAGCCAAACATGCCCAGTAGAAACGCGATGTACGGTCTCTTCAGCTAAGGTTCCCCTAGTCTTAAGCTGTGACCGAAAGCGCACATCCGGATCACCAAAATCTAAATGCGTGATAGCATCGGCCACACTAGTGCCCATGATCATTGGGAGACCCATACCCAGGCCACCGCCCAAGCCAAACCTTAACCCTCCTGCTAGAGCACCAGTTGCGCCAAGCAACTCACGCCTACCAACCTCCTGATCTGACATTTCAGCCCCCTCGTCTAATGTGGTCCATCCAAAGGATTAACTTTAATAAATTTCTGTAAAATAGCTATGAGTTTGGGCTTATCAAGAACAGACAGAGCCTCTTCAGCCAATAACCAGGTCCGCTGCCTGAAACTACGTTCCGGATAAGATTCGAGCACCTGTGTTACTTCGAGAGGATAAAGCTTTACCCTACAGAGTTTTCCACCCTTTTCCGGCTTCTTACGGTATTTATAGGTGCCGATACTGCGTGTGCTTATCGTACCCAGCACTCCCGCCTCTTCAAACGCCTCTCGGTATGCTGACTCAGCAGCTGTTAATCCTGGCTCAATGTTGCCCTTGGGGAAAATCCAGCGACGCGATGTCCTTGATTTGACCAGTAGGATCCAAAGTATGCCATCCTTTTTCTGGTAAGGTAGTGCGCCCGATTGCTGAATACTGGCAAAGCCGCTCATTCTAAGAAATTACCCTAAAACTGATTCATACTAGTTGCAAAACAAAGGTACTCATATTCAGAAAAATTACACTGTTGTTAGTAAGTTCAACCCATCCCATGACTATAGGGCCCCTATTCGCAGGCGATACAGTCTTTATGGCTGCATGGTTGATAATAGTTCCGTCTTTTGCCCTGATAGCCAGCGTAATCTATATGATCATTCAAGCCTTCACCTAGAACGGTTGAAAAAATTCTAAGAAAACGCCATCCGGCGTAGTAACAGAGAATAGTATAACGTTACCGTAAGGAGCAATTCTTGTGGCGCGAGGTTGAGTTTTAATCGCACCCCCTTTTGCTGCAATTTCAACTGCCTTTGCTTTAGCATTCGAGACAGGAAAGCGCAGCGTAAGTATACCAAGGTTCGGCGCAACCGTGCGGTCAGAAAAATCACGTCCTTCAAGGCCGCCCCATTCGACAAATTCAACCCGACCCGTTTCTGAAGCATCACCCTGGCCACTTGGATGTAAGATCGCAGACCTGAGGGGCGTTGAAAGCAAAAGATTTGCGGGTAGGTTGAAATTATTAGAATCTGGATGAGAAGCAGGTCTGTTCCCGATTCCTAAGACGGTAAAGCCTAAAACATCACGGTAGTACTCCACCGTAATATCGCGGTCCTTAATAATTTGCATAGCATTGAACGGTCGACTGATTTTCTTAAGATTAGGCCAACCCTTGAGGCCGGGTACGATACGCTCATACACCGCAATATTGATGCCATCCGGACCACGCAGAATCACATTTTTTAGACGCCTATTAGGGCCAAGATGTAAAACCACCGGATCATTGTAGCCAGTCCAGTCATGAACCCGGGCATCAGCAAAATTTTGCTCAGCCCCGCGTGACCGGGTAAGGAGAGATAGCCAGCCGCCCGTATCCCAGGGCTGCGCGCTAGAACGAATTTGCACCTGGGACACACCCTCAAATTTAATAAGTCGTACTAGCCCTTGGCTCTCCCCAGGATTTTGCAGAACAATCTCACGCGCGGTAACAGAGTCAGCCAAACCCCAAATTTGTAGTTGGCTAATTTCCACAGAGCCTTGATAGATAGGTTGCCAGCCAGCGATATCTCCGAGATGGGCTAGCCACTGATCAAGACTACTGACACTTAACACGGCTTCCTGCCAGCCCTCATCAAGATCTAAGGGCCAATCTTTATTGGCCTGAGCAGGTCGAGATGCAACAGATACAATAAGAATGAATAAAACAGCCGAACAGACAGTACGCAGCATTCAACCCCCGGACTTAACAAAGAAATACCAGTTAGGGTACGTATAACGAATACACAGAAAAGAGGCAAAGCAGTCGTTGACTTAGGCCTGTCGAGAGACAGAGAGTTTTAACTAACAAGTGTTCTGTCTTTGAAGTAAACTAATTATATCTTAGTGCAAAGGCATGGCTCAGTATCGACGATTTATACGCTACTAAAACGATATCTCAACAATAAAATCGGAGAATAACCATATTGAAACGATTTAATATATTATCGGTAATATTTATCACTTTGTTTGGGCATAATGTGTTTGCGCAAGCTGTATATGAGCGTAATGCACATACCGATGCGGCGATTGAAGCCTATAAAGCAAAACTCAAGGCAGAAGAGATAGTAATCGCTGACGCCCGAGTAGCACAACATGCCGTCGATGTAATGCTAGATCCAGGCACACCTATTATTGGCAATCCAGATGGCGATGTCGTGATTGTAGAGTTTTTCGATTACCAGTGCCCGTTTTGTAAAGCCGCCGAGGACCGGTTAAGAGAATTAGTGAAACGTGACGGAAAAATCAGACATGTAATCAAAGATTTCCCAATCCTCGGCGAGACCTCTGTTGTCGCCGCTAAGGCAGCGCTCGCCTCAGTCAAGCAAGGCAAGCACCAGGCGTTCCATCAAGGTATGATGGATCACCGTGGCCAGCTCACAGAAGACCGTATATGGATTATCGCTGAAAATGTGGGACTTGATGTAATACGCTTAAAGGTAGATATGCATACACCAGCTATTGCCGACCAAATAATGAGAAACATGAATCTAGCCCGAAAACTACGTCTGGTTGTAGTTCCCGGCTTCATTGTTAATACTCATGTACTTTCTGGTCTTTCGGGCAAGACGGAAACTGCAAAGATTGATTTCTATGCAGAAATCGCAAAAGTAAGAGCTGCAAACTAATTTATGATGTATTCAAATAAAAAATAAGTTAGATCAGGCAATAGGCTGCTTTGGCCTAGTAATACAAGATCCCTTGCTACATTCTTCGCTGATGATCTATAAACTTTGTCTCCACAGAGACCTTCGAGAGACTAATCAAATATGAATGAAGCGTTTATCCCTGCTATTATCGCTGTTCTTGCAATCAGCTTGATCTCCCTAACAGGACTGGTCACATTGGGAATGAGCACCCAGTTTCTTAAAAAAGCTCTGCCCTTCCTGGTTAGCTTAGCAGTGGGTGCTTTGTTTGGAGATGCTTTTGTGCATCTCATCCCACATGCCCTTGAAGAAGTTCCTGGAGAAACGATAATCCCATTATGTATTCTACTTGGTATCGTTTTGTTTTTTGCATTAGAAAAGTTTCTACGTTGGCAGCATACCCATGACCTGCCTGGTGAACTAGAAGTGGACCTAGCCCATGGCGGGCATAGCCATGATGAACACCCAATCAAGCCTGTAGGGCCCATTGTTCTTATTGGTGATGCTCTTCACAACTTGATTGATGGCATCATTATTGGAGCCGGCTTTCTGATCAGCCCCGAAGTAGGTATCGCTACTACGATAGCGATTGCTCTGCACGAAATCCCCCAGGAAATATGCGATTTCGCGATTTTGCTGCACGCTGGTTTTAGCAAAAAGAAAGCGCTCCTATTTAACTTCGTCTCAGCGCTATCATCGGTACTTGGCTTATTTCTTGTTTTTGCGCTTGCCGATGTTGAAAACATGACCCCTATGCTATCAGCAGTTGCCGCGGGAGGATTCATCTATATCGCTGGTTCAGATTTGGTGCCCGAACTCCATGAAGAAACTAGCACAGCCAAATCTATACAGCAGCTCATCGCTATGCTACTCGGCATTGGAATGATGTTTATGGTGTAGGTGCGATGTCACAACAGGTTTATTTTGGGAAGAGCTAAACATCCCATTAATGTTGTATATTTATTTGCTGTTTAGTTCTTTTTGCGGCCATGCATATCAGAAATAAGTATGGGGGTAGCAGTTATGTAATTACATATATGCAGTCGCAAGCTATATAGAAAAGCGAAGAGCTCTGCATATAGCTCAGTTAGTTCAACGATTATTTAGTCCAACCACTATGAGCAGGTAGATTGGGTGCTATATACAGAATGACATAAAGAACTGATGTAGCTCAGGTTGTCTGTTACCCAGCAGCAGGTTTGCTTGCCGCTATCACAGTCCACGGAAAGCGCCAGGCGTCATCGGCTCTTAGATCTGCACCTTCAGTTTCTGCGAACGGCACAATCTCGATATTGATAAAACCTTTCTTAGCAAGCATGCCTGCTAGGTCCATGTCTGCCAGTGGCGACATATAGGGCTCATTATTCCGACGGGCATGCCCGTAGTGCATGAACTCACGAAAGGCATCAGGTATCAGATAAAAATCTAAATGCACCATATGGCCACCTGGCTCGAGTAAGCGATAAGCTTCATCTAGCATCGCATCTATAGTCTTCGGAGGCATTTCATGAATTAACATGGTTGATGTTACCAGATCAAAGGACTTATCGTCGTAGTCGGTAGCACAGGCGTCCATTTGTCGGAAGGAGACGCTCTTGGCCTGGGCCTCCATCGCATTATGTGCGGCAAGAGACAGGCAGGGACCTGATAGATCAACTGCTTCAACATGGCTATCTGGTAAACGCTTAACAAAGGGCTGGGTACTCTTGCCAAAGCCACAGCCCATATCGAGTACCCTGCGGGGGATTCCTTTTTCCACAGCAATGTCAGTAAACCGATCATGCAAATCTTTATGCGATGATCCTAGCAACGGCGTTGTTGAGCGAGCACCTCTTTCATACACAAAGGCGGCAATATCATCGGACCAAACACCTCCTGGATGTTGATGGATATCAATCCCAGTGTAGTAGGTTGGCATATTAAGGTCAGGATTCAATCTAACCAATTGGCTATCTTTATCGAACTGCTCTAGTAAATTTTCTCGTCGTTCTTGGTGGAAAGGTATCAAGCCATAGCGTCCCGTATATTTCATTCGCTGGAGGTGACGCTCAAGCCAAGCAAACGCCTGGTATGACACCGTGTCTTCTAAAACTTCTGCAACATCAGACTTAGTTTTAGCATTAGGTGCTCGCGTAGCAGCTGTATCACGTAGCTGCCGATATAGTTTAGTAGTCCAGAATGTTTTAGCGGCGAGCAAAAACTCTTGGCCCGCGGAAAACGCTCTCTCATCCATTAAACACCCCCTAATCGCCGCCCTTGAGGCTAAAATGTCCTGGCACACCGATAGCATCCTGATAACCAAGCATCGGTTTGAGCAAAGCCTCGACAAACTCGTTACGATCGTCGGCTGTCGCTAGGCGTTCTTCCGCAGTCGGCTCTTTTTCAATCATAGCAAGGTCTAATTTCTTAGTCCTCGCCAATTCGCGCTCCAGAGCATGGACACGGTCGCGTAATACGTAATGTTCTTGCGCTAAAGCCATTACTGTACCCATTAACCTATCCATGGCCGGGTCATCAAAAAATTGCTGTTCGGGGCGAGCTTTGGGAGATGGGCTTTCCATAAATCCTCGGCGTTCATCTTAAGAGCAAGGGTTTAGAATCTAGCAGGATGTTAGCTCAATCGTTTATTATTCCCTACAGTCTAATAGGATGTATTGGATCGAAAGGGGCGAATGCAATGATTTCGACCAACATGTGCCGGATTACAATTCTAATATTGTCCTGTATAGCATACTTACCAGGCATCCTTTATGCCGCTGCAGCATACGCAAACCCCTATACGAAACAAATCGTCGGCAAACTGGAAGTGCCGGGAAGAGAATGGACTGAAATCGAGTTCGTCGACGTGAATGCGTTTGCGGTTGATGAAACTCCGCGATTCGGAACACTCTCAAAGACTATCTTTCGCGGGCCAAAATTAGGTCAGTTAGTGCATACTATCTTCCCGCCGGCCTGGAACTCACGTATGAGCCCTGGTGGACCCCACTATCATCTATTTCATGAATGGGGTTACACGCTAAAGGGCGATTCGGTTTTGTATGAGGCAATTAGTCCCCATCAGATGAATGGTAAGATGGAATGGAAGCCAGAGGGCGGTTGGCTTGACCGCCCTCCATTTTCGATCCATAGCGTTAACTGGATCACCGGCGGTGGCCTTCGCCCCCAAACGCCCTATCACCTGCTAATATTTGAGGAAGGTGACGGTAGTCTAATAACCATCCCACGCGATGGAAGCATTGGTGACCACTATGGACTTGAGCGACGGTTTCAACCCGACCCCTACAAACCAGATTGGACAAAGGTCGAACAGTGGAATGTACCCTGGCTGGTAGATACGGCGCATGATTTGGAGTGGGAGCCAGATCGGAATATTCCTGGCCGTTTTATTAAGTGGCTTAGCGATGACTGGAAAGGTGGCTTTCGCGCCCAACTGATAAAGATTCCTCCCGGCTGGGTGCCTCCGGAAGGGGGCGGTAGGAGTTACTACAAAAAAGCCAATGTCATGCGCTACATGCTATTTGGAGAGATGAAAGTATGGAGTTTTAGAGATGATGAGGACAAATCGGGTACGACGGTAACTGTTAAGGAAGACTTCTTTATCTACCAGCCACCTCGCAGCATCTGGGGCTACGGCAATAGCCCCGTAACAGGTCTTTATGGTGCTACTTGGCTAGAAGTTACCTATGCTGAGGGATTATCTCATGGTGACGGACCAATTGAGACACCGACAGTCATTGACTGAGTGCTATGCATCAGAAGGGCCTATTTCATACTCACAGGGTTGAGAAGGGCCTAGTTTCAGTCATTGAGTATCTGACTTTCGGCAAAGCTTTGGTGAAACGTTTTTGTCTTGGCCGCCATCCATATTAGGTCCATTACCTCGACGGCTAGTATGGCATAGTAAATGAATATCCAGTCGGCCTTATACAGAAGACAGCCTAAACACGGCAGTCATCATTAACCGCTAGGCGTGTTCTCAATTTACAATAGAGTATATTGTCCAAAGCGCTGATTAAAATGCCGCGCCACTCTCGTAACCTATCAAGATATACGGATAACGATTTTACCCAACTTTTCGCCACTTTGCATATAATCAATGCACTCGTAAATGTCGTCCCAGTCGAAAACGCGATCGATGATAGGTCTAATATTGTTGATCTCCATGGCCTTAAGGCAATCGACAAACATACGGCGGCTCCCAACGATAATACCCCGAATGGTCAGGTTCTTAATGATAATGTTGGGCAGTTTAGAAAGGCTCGGTAGCTCTTGCAGGCCCTGGTTGTGAACAACGGGATTAGCGCCGATGTGCATGATTCGGGCGTTAGATGCTGCACACAGCAAACAATTTTCCAACTCGCCAAGCCCGACATTGTTTAAGAGAATATCTGCACCTTGACCGCCAGTTAGCTCTAATACCTCAAGGGGCCAATTAGAGTTTGTCTGATAATTGACGGTCATGTCAGCGCCCAGTTTTTGTAGACGCGCGAGCTTTTCGTCACTTGATGATGTAATGATAACCCTTGCACCAAGCATCTTAGCCCATTGCATGCCAAAGACTGAGACGCCACCTGTACCCAGCGAAAGAATAGTATCGCTGGCTTTTGCTGCCCCAGCCTCAACCACAGCATTCCAAGCTGTAAGCCCAGGGCTTTGAACGGTACTTGCATCCTCATAACTCATGCCGGCTGGCAATTTGATCAGTGCGGCGGCAGGTACGACCACCTTTTCGGCGAGAAAGCCATCAATCGTAGAGGCGTAATCTTTCTCAGCCATTTGAGCGTGCCAATCACCGTCTAGCCATTCCCAATAATGCGTCATCGTCACCCTATCGCCGATCTTAACGCTAGAAACTCCTGGACCCACGGCAATTACGTCCCCAGCATTGTCGCTGAGTGGGACACGCGTGTAGGGCATTACATTCTTACCGAGCGCACCTTCTATAATAGAGAGATCACGAGCATTAATACCCGTAGCACGCACGCGCATCACCGCTTCTCCATACCCAGGTATGGGCTCAGGACGCTCAACTGCATGCAACCTTAGACCTTTGGTATAGTCGCCGATTTCATAAACTTTCATTTGGTCAGCAACCTCAACTATTATCATGTACCTTTGGCGACTATATCAGGTAGCAAGAAGAATGCTGGTCTGTGCCAAGCTACTCTTGTACGGAATTTCGGCATTCAGCATTTCCCGGCGTCTATCTTGGATTATAAGAATTTACGCTGAAATATGTTAAGCGCCCAGTCGCTCCCTAACGGGCCGAGTCAATGTCCCTAGTCGTTTACTTCTGCTAAAGCTATCGTTGGCTACTCAGCCATAGCTCCAGAACGCCACGCAGACGAGTGCTTGCACTGTGGGCAAATACGTTCGCCAGCCCAGTGACTTTCAAATGTCACGGCGCAATTTAGACAACGTCGCACTTTAGTTGGGGGGGGAGCTTCTTTTTCGGGGGGGTTTAAATCTTGTTTCATAACTTAAATATTGGTCTTTTCAGCATTAATACGCCAAAACCACTAATTCTCCATTTATGGCGGTGAGCACTTTTCCCACAGCAGCGGTCGAAATATTGTTATGCGGTGAGCATGAAAAATCTTTATAGCAGCAATGTTGACAGATTGCTCGCCTATTTTCTTGCTATCCTAGATACCAGCCACCTAGTAGCACATTTCTAGTTACGGAGACGTTACCACCCTTAATATTCTCAGTATTCCTCTACTTTTTTGCTAAGAATCCAGATTATCGGAGGAACAGCGCCAAAAATTAGGCGAATACCCTAGTTTCGTTCCACACTTCCTAAAATAACCATATAAGGAATGATGTGTACCTAGCGTCTGCCAGGGGCCACAATCTTCCGGTTATTATGAGTACATCTATTTGGTCTTGTAGGGGTTCAGTTTGTGAATCGTATGTTCCGTTCAATAACTAGCAACTGCAGGTATCTAATAGCAGCAACACTGTTCAGCTTGAACCTGGTATGGGCCTCTAGCTGTGCAGAAACTCTGCGTATTGCAGCGGGCGATATACCACCTAGCCTGGGAAATCCCTATACCGCTACGGCCCTGCCTGCGACAGAATTATGGATAGCCATGTTTGATGGCCTGACCCGACTGGATTGGCGTGGCGGACCACTCCCGGGCCTTGCAGTCTTATGGGAGAATCCAACAGCATTGACGTGGCGATTCACACTTCGAGACAACATGATTTTTCATAATGGGCGACCAATTACAGCTCAGTCCGTTGCAAAGGTGTTTTCCTTTCTTCTCAGTGAAAATGCGGCCACATTTCTCGTTGCACGGGAACTAACCAACATTGTTGATGTAGTAGCGATCGACAAAAATATAGTTCAATTTAATCTACGGGAGCCCGACGCAATCCTACCAAAGCGTCTCTCATTAATAATGATAGTAGAACCAGATTCATGGAGTGAAGAGAGCGTTAATACATTTGCGTTTCGACCTGTAGGAAGCGGGCCATATCGTCTGGTAGATTGGGGCCCTGGAAACGCATCACCACGCTTGACCGCCTTTAGCAGGAGTTGGCGAGCACCGAAAGGATATGAAAATCTGGAATACGTCGCGATGCGCGATAAGACATCTCGCCTACAGGCTCTGTACAGCAACCAAGTGGATATTGCGACGGGGCTTAGCGAAGATGACGTAGAGGATGTGGAAAGTAATGGTTATGTTCCATACGTCACGGCTACGACCCAAATAAAATCAATCGCGCTTCCAAATTTGCATGAGGGGAAGCACCCCTTGCAGGATCAACGAGTCAGGCAAGCTCTCAACTACGCAGTCGACAAACAAGCTATTGCCGATTTGATTTTGGGAGGATGGGTTGATGTAGCAAGTCAGGGCGCAGTTCCTGGTATTTCTGGTTACAACCCTGACCTTAAACCCTATCCCTATGATCCCGACCGAGCGCGCTCTATGTTAGAGGAGGCTGGCTACACAGATGGGTTTGACCTAGAAATTGAGTTTGTAGCAACTTTAACGCCACTTGATCCGGTTTGGTTTCAGCAAGTTGTCCAGGATTTAAACAAGGTTGGCGTGCGCGCTTCAGTGCGGCAGATTCCGTTCTCCGACTATTTGCAAAAATATTCCACTAATAATTGGGGCGAAGTCGACGCCTTTGGCTTATTTTGGAATGTCGCATCCTTTCAAGATGCTATTCGGCCTTATGAGTATTTCTCTTGCTTTCGAGTAAACCCATTTTTTTGCGACGAGGAAGTCACCGCAGATATCCGAGCCGCACAAACAATGGCGGACTCTGTTAAGCGCGAGGCTACAATGCAGGCCATAATGGCTAAATTTCATGCCCTCGCTCCTGCAATATGGATTACCAACTCAGCTTATGTAAATGCGACTCGCCCTGGTATCAGAAACTTTCGCATGATACCCGCCGGCATAGTTTTCGAGGAATTAGAACCGGATAACATGATTGCTTCCGAATAAATAGGTAGTTTGGGTGGTCACGCAAACCAAGGTACGTCTAATTTGCAAGCTATAGGGTACAACGAATCAGAAGTCCTGGTGCATGTCAGTACGAGTTAGACAGTGAACGGCGGCGTGGAGTAAAGTAGAGTAGAGTATATGCAAACGTTCTTTGGATATGAAAAGTGTTTTCTAATATGCAGTGGCTCACTTTAGGAAACCAACAAAACCAGCGCGCAGCTGCCATAACTGCTATTGCTCCAGATCTCAATAATCAAAGTGTGGTTGTGTCTTGATCAATAATACTAAAGAGAAAGATTCCCTAGGGCCTTCTGCTTCGCGGGCCACGCAACGTCTAACACTGGCGCTATTATTCGGTGCTGCATTATTCAATTACGCTGACCGCTACATGCTCGCCATTCTAATTCCCGATATTAGAGCGGAACTAGAACTCTCAGATACGGAGATTGGCTTTCTAAGCGGCCTAGCCTTTACGTTGTTTTACGCGACCATGGGTATCCCTATTGCTCGGCTGGCTGACGCCTATTCCCGGCGGACTATCATCTCCATCGCGATGGCTATTTGGAGTGCTATGACAGCTATTTGCGGCCTAGCCCAGACGTTCACCCAGCTTCTTGTTGCGCGAGTCCTTGTGGGAGTGGGCGAGGCTGGTTGTACGCCACCAGCCCACTCTATCATCGCAGATACCTTTCCTCTTAATGTAAGAGCAAAGGCCTTGGCCACCTATGCGCTAGGATCACCAGCCGGCCTCTTGCTCGGCTTTCTAATCGGTGGCTGGCTAACGAGTACATATGGATGGCGCGTTGCTCTATTAGTTTTCGGTATCCCAGGCCTCTTATACGCGGCCGTTATTTTCTACACTCTAAGAGAGCCCCAGCGTGGTAAGTCGGATGGCATTACTATTGATAGCTACAGACCAACTTTCCGCGAAGTGGTTGCTACGTTAATACGGCGTCCTAGCTTCATCCACTGCGTCCTTGGGATTTCAATCCATGGCATTGTTTATCTCGGTGTAGTCAACTGGCTGCCATCTTTCTTTGTCCGTAGCCATGGAATGGGTATTGCTGAAGTAGGCGTTTGGCTGGCCTTTTCTCTCGGTTTGTCTCAACTTGCAGGTATCTACATAGGTGGAGTCATCGGAGACCGATATGGTGGGAGTGATCCCCGCTGGTACATGTGGATTTCAGGGTACGCAATACTAGCCGGTGCACCATTCTTCACTTTAGTCTTTCTGTGGCCCACGCCCTATATGGCATTTGCTGCAGTTGCTATACCTTTTTTTCTCGGTGTAATGCAGGCCGGTCCTTCTTATACCGTCATCCAGACGGTAGCTGGACCGCGCATGCGCGCTACTGCAGCTGCTATAAACATCTTTATAATTAACTTAATTGGCGGCGGGCTCGGCCCACAGATCATTGGGAGCCTTAGTGACTACCTTGCTCCAGAGTTCGGTGATGATGGACTAAAATACGCTTTGCTCGTGGTGTCCATTGTCTTTAGCGCCTGGGCCTGGGGACACTTCATGTTAGCAGCTCGCAGCGTCCGGGCGGATATCGAGGCAGCTCCCACCTAGGAACTATTCTGCGGCTAACGTATTGCGCCGCCATTGCAAAATAGATTGTCCCAGCAAACGGCCAAAGGTAAGAGCAGGTGTAACACTCCCACCCGGAATAAAGGCGTGGCCACCCAGACGGCCAAAACCCAGCACCTCGCCGGCAGCATAGAGATTGGGAATAGCCTGGCCATTCTGGTCTATGACGTTGAACGTTTCATCGGTTACCACACCTGCCGGACTCATAACACTCATACCGACACAGTGAATCGCGTAAAATGGCGGTTTCTCTATTTTCTTAGGCAGAATTTCTCGGCCGAAATCGGGATCAGATTGGTCCGAGACGAAGCCGTTGTAACGCGCAATAGTTTGTTCAAATGTTTGGGTGTCAACGCCCATTTTTTCTGCTAGGCCTGCGAGGCTATCCGCCTTAAGAAACGAAGGATGACTGCCCAGGGCATCCCTTAGTTCCGCGTCCGTCCAAAAGGGTGTTATTTTTGGCGCGTTCTGTAGCACCCCTTCATCAAATACAATAAACATGCGCCATTCAGGCTGCTTTTCTAGCGCTAATTCACGTTCATCTACACTCGGAACATCCTCACGCAAGAACCGCTCTCCATGTAGATTGATGTGTACTTCCCATGGCTGGCGCGACTGAGGCGCGGTATCTAGCCAAACATAGTCACTCAGCGCATTGCCAACACCTCCGATGTACGTGGAACAGAGGGGGTCTTCCGGATTATCCAAAACACAGGCGTAACTAGGTAGTACGTTCTCGCCACCTTCAATTTTTGCGTCCACGTGCTCAAGGAGCGCTATGCCCTTTCCGAGAGATTTCGGATTTGTAGCACTGTAATGGGGGGTGCCGGGTGAGTACTTTTGAAACATTTGAGGATTGGCTGCATATCCACCCGTTGTGATAACTACATTACTTCCTGAGAAGTCCTGTAAATCGCCATTATTATTCTTGGTTACTATTCCGGTGACTGCACCAAATTCATCTTGGATGAGTTCTTTACATTCCGTATCAAACCGAAGATCGATTCCGCCCTTTTTAACCTCTGCCATAAGCACGGGCTCGATACACTTTATGAGGGCCTTACCCTCCTCAGGCGACCAGAAAGAACGCTTAGTAAAGTAGGGTTCATGCACCATCAGAACGCCCGGACACTCGGGGTCAACATTATAGCCATGGTCCAACAACCAATCGATAGTATCTCCGGAGTGCTTGGCATGAATTTGATATATGGGCTCGTTGAAGGTGCTATGGCAAATACGCCGCATATCTTCCAGAAATTCTTCGGGTGTATCGTCGATTCCACGTTCATCATGCAGACGCGTGCCAGTCGCAGCCATTTGGCCGCCAGAGTACCACAAGGTACCCCCCACCTTTTTCGCCTGCTCAATAAGAAGGACCGATGCACCCCGCTGAGCAGCAAAGATAGCCGTCGGCATCCCAGCTGTGCCCGCACCGACAACGATAACATCGTATGCTTTCTGAATACTTTCCATCAAGACGGCTCTCCTCCAAAAGACGAACCTCCGCTGACTCTAATGAAGAACTGGAAGCCGTCAACAGCTATATCTTGCTAGGCTTTCTCACAAAGCGTACGATAAGGGCGTCTACAGTGGGAGTTTTGCAATGTCCGACCGACAAGTACAGCATGATATGCTGATCCAGCCTACCCATGACGAGCGAGCGCGCCAGGACCTGTGTCAGGCCATGCGGGCACACTTACTGGGAGATGTTCAGAGCGGCACACAGACGATCTTTAACCATCGTGTCCACCCAGAATTTCATAAGGAACACGACCGCCCAGTAAAAGACCGTCACGAAATCCGTCGATCCATGGCGAAGGACCCTTTCTACCGCTTGTTTTCCGCTTCACTGCGAACAACACAAGAACTGATGTGGGACTCCATCATTGATACTGTCGAACATGAAACACCGCGTTTACAGACAGAGTTCAAGAAACGCCATAACCAGGCCAAAGGCACTCTTACCCTGGATCCGGAACTAGACATACCCCGATACCATACCGCAGCTGACATCCATTTGCAGCCGGGAGGATATCACTCCGAAAATGTTGAAGATGACCTCAGCGCTGGCGCCATATTTGATAGGGCCTTGCACATGTACGGTGATGGCAAGTTCGGTCCTTACAGTGATGCGATGGGACATATGGTCAAAGAGCATCTTAATGCTCTTTATCCAGACTTTGCCCCCAAGCGTATTCTCGACATGGGTTGCTCATCGGGAAATTCGACCCTTGTATACGGAGATGCCTTCCCTGGCGCCGAAGTCTTCGCTATCGATGTTGGTGCGCCATGCCTGCGCTATGCCCATGCTAGGGCGGAGGCGTTAGACAAAACAGTGCACTTTGCTCAGGCGAATGCGGAGAGCACTCACTTTGATGATGCAAGTTTCGATCTCATCGTCTCGCACATTCTATTTCACGAAACCGGTCGGACCGCCTTCACTAACATACTACAGGAAAGTCACCGTCTGCTAGCACCGGGGGGTGTGATGGCACATCTAGACATTCCCCAGGATCGCCATTGCGACGATATGTACGACTCATTCTTGTGGGATTGGGAGGCTTACCATAACAACGAAACTTTTGCTGTTGTCTTACGTGACCTTGACTATGAGGGCGAAGCAGTAGCTGCGGGATTTGCCGCTGATCACGTTGCAGTCGAACGTGTGCCGATAGGATGGCCATTACTTATTGGCCGGAAAGCAGCTTGAGACATGACAGATAAGGGTCGCATAGAGATCCCTCGTAGCGCCAAAGGGAAACGACCTCAGTATTTCGAAGATGCGGCATGTGACAAACTGCATTTTATGATCATGGCTCTAATTGGAGAATTGTCAGTCACTCGTGACCGCCTGGATACTTTAGAAAGGGTTTTAGAGCGCAGGGGTATTTCAAGCCTTACAGATATAGATGAGTTCGAGCCAACAGATAGAGACGAGTTAGAGCGCTCTGAACAACGAAAGAGCTATGTACAAAAAATCATGAAGTGCTTTGCTGATGAAGCTGCTCAGGCCCAGAGGGCCGATCCAGCCATCGATTTTGAGAAAGTGGTTAAGGTCGTCTCCGAGTAAGTAGGTCATAGCTTTAATAGAAATTATAGTCCCCTTCCCCTAATAGTCAGCTTAGCACCAAGCCCAAAGTCGCTTCACTTATAATCTCATATAAATTGAGAAAGTTGCTGAAGAAAGCCTGGATGGGTTCTCTCCATTTGGGTTTCTCCAGTTTCTTGCACAGCATCATCGAAAGAAAAGAATTTTAGCCCTTCATATAGGGCTAATAGAATTGGTGGATAACCTCCTAGATCTGGCCCATCAAGTCCGTTGCGGAACACGACGATGCTTTTTCGAGCTTCAGCGTATCCGTCTCCATTTTCGCTTAATGATGAGGCAACACCGGTATAATTTATCAACTCCGTCAGAGTAGGCTTTTCCGAAGACCCTTCTGACGACGGACTGCGCGTTACAAACCGTTCCTCTGAAAGAATATCGGTAGAAAAACTTTTTCGGGCCTGAATAAAACCATTAAATTCCACTTTACCAATACGAGGGTCGCTGGGCGGGATGTAGAGATTACCTTCTTGATCGACAGCGTAAAATAGACTCAACGGCTGCACATGTGGGATTGGTACCTGTGCACCAGTAAGTGGGTTAGTATACATCTCTATCACCTCCCCTGTCTCAAGGTCAGAGGCATAAGGAGCCTCGAAGATACGAAAAAGATGACCGCCAGCCGGCGTCGGTTCACAGACAATGCCTTCCAGCATACTGAAGCCATGGATAGGCGTAATCTCGAAATCTGACAAGGCGTACTTGACTCCGCGGGATAGCCAATAAGCTGGTTTGCCGTCAAGACTTGCACGAAGGCGTGCATAGTCAATTCCTGCAGTGCCAGTAGTGACGTCTGAAGCCATTGCAGAGAAACCCTTATCGCCCGCATTACTGAAGAGGGCCATCATTGAAGCTATTACGCTAGCATTGGCAAGCACATCACGACGTACCATCGTACTTTTTTTATCGTCTTCCATAAGCACTCCTATATGTTGATCATTGCAATGCGTGTACAAGTCTATAATGCTTTTAGAACTGAAGCATATGTTGGATTAATACATATGCAGATTAATAGAAGAGGAGCAAATTAATGAAATATATTCTGACGAAGGCTAGTGCGTTCACGGTTGCTGCTACACTCTATATGACTGGTATTGTGCCAGCATATGCGGATGCCGACAGTCTGATGGAAGATTTTGGCGACATTCTCATCATGTACCACATGTATTCAGCGTCGGATGGCAAATCTTATATCGAGGAAATGCCTGTACCCGCAGCGCGGACACCACATAACCTAATGACCTATTTCGATCGCCCTGTGCAGAAGGTGACTATCGGTTATTGGCCTGATGGTGAGGAAAATACATGGCATTATGCTGGGCATAAGAACCTGCTCATTTATCTGCAAGGGACCCAGATTCTAACTACTGGTGATGGCAAGGAATATCACCTCAAACCAGGCATGGTGGCCCTGGCAGAAGACTGGACCGGGCTTGGCCATACCAACCGCTGCGTCGCTAAGACGGGGAAGAAAGTATGCATGCTACTCCAGGTAACCGTTGATGACCTAGATAGAACACTACCGTTACGGGATCCGCCGGGGAGTTAGGCTACTCCTGGCAAGGCTTAACACTAGGGGGACTGGTTTAATGGGCCCACAAATCAATTTTGCAGATAGAAGCATATACTCATGTAAGAAAATCCGCTTATAGCTCTATGCAGACGAATCTAGCCATGCTCAGTTTTTTCGAACTATGTAAGGGGTCAGTACAATTTGTAGTATAGTGTTATTGTATAGAGACGTCGCTATTTTGGCTTTTGACCCAGCCACTCACTGAGGTGAATTAGTATGTCGGATAATAACATCAATCGGCGGTCTCTCATAAGAGGTGCAAGTGCAGCGTCCCTTACCGCCTACGTACCATCTGGCGCACGCTCGCAAAATAGGGCGAAAGTCTTAGTAATTGGCGCTGGTCTCTCTGGTCTCGAGTCGGCATTAATCCTGGAAGAACAGGGAGTTGATGTTCAAGTTATCGAAGGGCGCAATCGAGCCGGCGGGCGCATGCTGTCTCTCGACCATATACCCGGCATTCCCGAAGCTGGCGCTAATACCTTTGGTGGTGGTTACGCCCGCGTGCTCGATGCCGCCGAGCGCTATAGCGCACCCTACAAGCCTAATGGGCAATCATATCTGCGTGGTTTAGAAATTGTCATTGACGATAAAGTCGTTAGCACAGAAGAATGGCCCGATCATCCAAAAAACCCCCTACCACCGGATTACCGTAACCAAACACCTTGGGGTTATTACGCACGCTTCATGAGGGAAAACGTGCCATTTGCCCAACCCGGCGATTGGCTTGATTCTAAATTTTCTAACCTTGATATTTCCTTTGACGATTGGATGTTAAGTAAGGGCGCAACTGAAGAAATTATCGATATGTGCTGCAATCACAAGTGGGAATATAATAATTCCACTCACGACGTATCAGCTCTTGTGGTGATGTTCGAGTATCTCTGGGGTCGGTCAGTCTTTGCACCAGGCGGCGTACGTAGCTCGTTCATCTTTGAAGGTGGCAATCAACGGCTGCCAGAGACGATGGCCAGAAAACTCAAACGGGATGTTCATTATGGTATGGAGGCCATTGCAATTCTATCCGATAGTGATGGCGCTGAAGTCCACTGTGCCGACGGAACAATCTATCGAGCCGAGCGAGTGGTGAGTTCAATACCATTTCCTGTCCTAAGAAGATTGAAGATTGAGCCCTACTTCAAAGGTATACAGCGCAAGGCTATTTGGACCATACCGCGCCAATTAGTGACGCAAGTGCATTTAGTTGCAACATCACCCTACTGGGAAGAAGATGGCTTTAAGCCGGGTATGCACATTGCCGATGCGCCAATCGGTTTCCTCATGCCCAATTTCGGTGGCGATGATCCCAACGAATTGACGAGTATGATGGCTCTGATGATGGGTAACAAGGCCGAACGCGCTGACCAAATGGACGAAGCTAGTGTCAAGAAGATGGTCATTAATTCCATTGAGAAAATAAGGCCCGCTGCTAAGGGTAAACTGACAGCGGTCGGCTACAAGTCTTGGTTCCGGGATCCATTTGCCTCAGGAGACTGGACGAATTTTGGCCCGGGCCAGGTAACCCAGTTTGCTGGCAAGATGAATGTGCCCCACGGACGAATCCATATTTGTGGCGATGCGACGGGGCTGTCTTCTCGCGGTATGGAGGCAGCTCTAGAGTCCGCTGAGCGTGTAGCAGTGGAAATTCTGGAAGTGATTTAGGGTAAGGTGCTGACCGCCTAGACAAATATTAACGTTGGGATATCACGACCGCTACTTCGTTTCGGCGCAAGAATGGAGCTGTCCAAGGTGGGTCATATGCGAAGGTAAACGGATCACTCATTGCCTGCCAGTTAGAGGCTTCAAGCGTCTGCATCAGTAATTTCTTGTGCTTACTCACTGCCTCTTGGTTTCTCCAACCACTAAATCTTATTGCCGCTATCGTCTCTGAGGGAATAGTAACTAGCTTGATCTTCTCGTTCATTGGTATGGGCGCCGTGTCTATTGAATAAGACTCTGGTAAAAAGAACCGCATGGTGTAACTGCCATCGTTCTGCCTTCTACCAACTGAGGTGCTCATGGATTTTGTTTCAGACGGCAACTTAATCGCTACTGGAGCTGTCATCGCAACTCGGGTATCAGTTCGGTTTCCACCAAAAATATAGCCAGCTAGCATTGAAAATGCTGAATTCTCACTACCGCCGGCACGGCTCTGGTCCATGGAGACCTCTGCCGCCAAGCGTTCCCCATATAGGCGCAATTCTATATCGTTATTGATTGTCCCGATGACCTCAAAGGGTGGCTCTTCTGTTCCAGAACGCACTCCAACGACCGAACAACCGACGAGTAAAGTAGAACTGATAAGGCTAGCAATTGTCTTTTTCATAATCGTTCCATTAGCACTACCGTGAAGCCCATTAGGCTTGTTTCAAATGTTTTCGTTACTAAATATTACGCACGAGACCGTATTTCAGATCAAATCTGAGAATTGGACTAACAAGAACGTATGCTGGAGAGTTAGGCTTGGGATACTATCTCAAGGCAAAGTTGCAATGCCTCGTCCACACCTGCTGCGTAGCCATTGACGCCGAGGTCTTTCCAGAGACTAGGTGTATCTTTTAAGCCGTTTCCTCCGATTATGATTTTCACACTCGATCCAGACAATGCACGAATCTCGTCAATAGTTTGCTTGAGAGCCTTTATCTGTGTACTGAGCGCGATGGATAACAACACTAGGTCGGCTTCGTAGAGTTTAGCTGCTACGGGCATATCAGAGCGCGGCATATCAGAGCCAAGAAAGATAGTTTTCCAGCCATCAAACTCCAAAAGATAGGCAATTGTGCGTATACCTATGTCATGGGCATTACCAGCTACAGCAGTTGCAACCACTGTATAACCGCGGTCGCTCTTACGCGAAGCATGGCTTGCAAGAACCGCCATGAGTCTCTGGGTTGTAGATGTCACCAAATGTTCTTCTGCTATTGAAACTTCGTTTAAATGCCACAACCTGCCCACTTCTGCTTGGGCAGGAAGAAGTACACGAAGATAGAGATCTTTAACGGAATACCCTTCCTGCAACGCATCCAGAACAATCTGCATGCCAGGCCATACGTTACCCGCTACAACCATCTGGACATAATGCAGTGCCAATCTGTCGAAAGGCAGGCCAGGGTCAAGTTCAGAGTCCCAGTTTGACGAAGTGCTAGAGAAGTAAGCCCCTGACGCCTCATCCAAACAATCCATAACTGGCAGTGCTAATTCACTGGGAATAACAGTTTGAACTGCCATCCTCAGACTATCCAGAGTCGCATTTATATACTCAGTATTTTGACCGCGGGACGACATTGCCTTACGCGCCCACTGTATTTGAGCAATAAAAATTTGCGGATCCCCTGCAGAAACCGACTGCGCTAATTCCCTTACGCGATCGACAAAATATTCCTCCCATTTACCAATAGGGTTTTCTGTAAACCATTTTTTTATTTCTGGATTGCTGTCCAATAGGTTCTCACTAGCCGTCGAAGCAATTTCTTGCCCTTTCTTTGTTAACGCTGCTGCAGAGTTCAGATTAGGTTGTGTCATTGGCCTGACTGTATCCTGACAGTCTTTGAGGTCCTTGGGTCAGACTTAGTAAGAGTCCTCTGTTTGAGGGCTAGCAAGATATCTCCCGGGTTATGAGACTTGATCCAGACACTAAGTCTGCCCGTTATACGAGTGATTCTCTTATTTGCGTTTTCTATGCCGACCAGAAACGCTGGCAAAACGAAAAGGACAACCAAAGTTCCGAAGATCAGCCCGAAACCGAGCGAGATGACCATCGGCTTAAGAAATTGCGCGTCCTCTGAAGTCTCGAAGAGCAAAGGTAAGATTCCGGCCACGGTTGTGACAGAGGTTAATAGAACAGGACGCAGCCGTCGGCAGCTAGCTTCTATTGCCGCCTCGGCAGCCTTCATACCATTCTCCCGCATCTCCTTAAAGACAGTTACAAGAATGATGGAATCATTGATAACAATCCCCGACAAGCCAAAAAAGCCGAAGATAGATAACATTGTCACATCAAAACCAAGAATCCAGTGGCCAAAAATGGCGCCAACCAGACCGAATGGAATAATACTCAAAACTGCCAGGGGCCAGATATAAGAAGCAAATACCCACGCCAGAATGATGTAAATAAGAATCAAAGCCAGGGGCAAAGCCAAACCCAAACCACCAGTTGTCTCAGTCTGATTCTCTGCTTGGCCACGGAACTTTGCGGTAATCCCATACTTACCCGTTAGATCCGGCAAAACGGTCCTTGAAATTTGAGCACGTAAGGCGTTAGCATTACTTTGCTGTGCATCCACATCAGCTGTCACTCGAACTGCCAAAAGACCGTCACTGTGTTTCAATGCATCGAAGCCGCGTTTATAGCGTAGTTCCGCTACGTTTGAGAGGATACCGGTTTTCTGGCCAGGCAGTAAGATAGGTAGGGTCTCAAGCGAGCTTAGGTTTTCTCTTTCACTGGCCGCTAATCTAATTCGTACCTCGACTTCTTCACCTTCATCCTGGAAGATTTGAACCAATTCTCCGTCGAAGTTCGCGCGCAACTGTTCCCCGAGACTCTGCGTCGTCAGCCCCACGGCACGCCCTACTGGTGAGAGTTCAAAGATTAGTTGTTCTTTTCCGAAAGTGGTATCGTCCCGGAGCCCGCTAACGCCATTATATTGGCGCAAGATTTCCTGCAGCTCAAGCGATGCAGTCTTAAGGGTATCAGGGCTTATCCCGGTCAACTGAATGTCTATGTCAGATCCTGGGGGACCACCGCGAGTATTCAGGATTAAAAAGGATTCAAGTCCCGGTGGTTGGGATACGTTACGGCGCCAAGCCCTTATTAATTCTGCGTTGCTGATCGAGCGTGAATCGGGGGCTACTAATTCAACGTCGATTTGGCCAACGTTTGATCCTGTGTTGCCCCGGCCTTGTCTTCCCGTATTAACAACAACGAGACGGACTAAGTCTTCCCCAAACCCCTCTTCGGCGGCGTAGAGGCCTTCCACAGCTTCTTCTAGAAAAACACTAACACGGTCTTCCGGAGAACCAGCAACGAAGCGAATACTGGCCGAGACAGTTGTCCCATCTGGTTGAGGAAAAAACGAAAAGCCAACCAATCCACTACCGAGCAATCCAATTATCAGAATAAGACCAGCCACAGCTGAACTGAGCACAATCCCTAAGTTGGAGACAGCCCACTCTACAGCCTCTTTAAATCTACCTTTCTTAAAGCGATCGAAAGTAACATCAATAACACGACGGTAGCGGGGTACTGCCTTTTCAGCAGTTCCTACAAGAGAGTGCTTAAGATGACCCGGTAAAACAATAAAACACTCGATCAATGAAGCTATGATTACGCAAATCACGATCAGTGGAATAGAAAATAGTATGGTTCCGGTCGTACCATCCAGTGTAATGAGTGGTAGAAAAGCAGCAACGGTTGTCAGAGAAGCTGCAGCAACGGGGGCAAACATTCTTGATGCCGCCATTTCTGCAGCGGCGCCAGGCCCTAACCCATTATCGTATAGTGTCACAGCTTCCTCAGCGACAACAATGGCATCGTCTACAATGATGCCAAATGTCATCACCAAGGCGAACAACGACATGACATTGATGGTACCTCCAAAGAGATGAAGCGCCATCAGTGCAGCTAGAACAGACACAGGAATACCAACGGCCACCCAGAAAGCAACTCGCCCATTAAGGAAAATAAAGAGGACAATTAGAACCAAAGCTAGGCCAGATAGAGCATTCTCGACCATTAGATCGATACGTTCGTCAACGGTCTTCCAAGCTTCGGCATAGATAGCTATTTCTACATTGCGTGGAAGATCTGGCCTTACCGACTGAACCCAAGCATTCAGTCTCTCAGCAATCAGGAGAGAGTCTTCAGTTTCCGAGCGGCTTACGGAAATCTCTACCGCGGGTCGTTCATCGGAAATGATCCGAACTTGTTCTGGAAGCGGTTGACGTGATATCTCTGAAACATCACCGAGCCGTAAGAAGCCGCCCTTTTCGTCAGCTAGTATGGGCAGCCTTTCAAAGCCTTCAACTGTCCGCAGCTGATCGAGACTGCGCAGTTGACGCGCTACATCACGCTCACCAACAGTTCCAGCTGGCACGTCAACACTAGCACTACGAACATTCCCCGCAACATCTCTCAACGACAAACCGAGTTCGCCAAGTCTTTGAGCAGACAACTCGATAGAGATTTCCTCCTTAGGCAAGCCTGCGATGTCTAAACGAGATAGCCCTCTGGCTCTAAGCTCCCGTTCAAACCTTTTTATGAGTGGCCGTAGTTGCTCGAGATCCGGCCCACTTACCACCAGCTTCGCAACCGGTTCACTGCGGCTTAGTAGGGCTACACGCGGCTCCTCCACCGTAGCTGGTAGATTCCTGATTTGCGCTACGATATCCTTAGCCTGATCAAGCGCCTTTCCCATATCTGCATCTTCTGGGAACTCTAAATTAACCTGCGATAAACCGTCCCTGGATGTGGAACTGACTGTTCTTAGTTCATCCAGGCCAAGCAGTTGATCTTCTAGGGGCTGCGTTACAGCAGTTTCGACGTCTTCCGCGGAACTACCAGGCCAAATTACTTGAATATTGATGACATTTAACTGGAACGTCGGCATTACCTGTCGGGTCAGTTGTCCGGTTGCCCAAATTCCAGAAAGAATCATTACAACCATAGCAAGATTGGGCGCTACTGGGTGGCGGACGAAGGATTGCATTATTTTTGTCATCTACAGACCGTTTCCCGAAGCAAGCCAGCAAGCTATTTTTGAGGTTGTTGTGGAATGATTGATGCCGTAGTTTCTTTAACTGTGTCGGAGACAGTCACCAGCAAACCATCCGCCGCGTTAGCTAGCTTCGTAACAATGACCTTGTCATTTTTGGATAGTTTAGGTGATCGTACGATCACTTCAGCATTACCATTTGGACTCGTTCTCTCCCCAAGTCGCTCGACTTGCACGCTCTCCATGCGGGTGTCAGAAAGCTTGTAAAGAAGGTTTCGCCCGTAAATCGCCTCTGCAGGGACAGCCATTACATTATCGTGCGGAGGTAGCTGCAAAACTACTCTCACCGTACTACCTAGCCGAAGCCCGATGGGTGGTTGTGAGAAGCCAATATAACTATCTACACCGCCACTACCTTCTCGTGTTTGCCCTGATATACGAAGCAGTGAGCCGACGATACCTCCCCTATCTATGCTAATAGTTGCGGGCATGGTAACGCCCTCTGCAATCCCATCAGTGATCGACGGGGTATAACTGGCTGGCACCTGAGTGCGTACTTCAACTGATCTCGGGTTCTGCAAACGCATTAGGTTGTCCCCAACCCTTACACGATCACCTTCAGATACCCGCAACTCAGAAATGACACCACCGAATGGAGCAGTGATACTCGTACGCTCAACGTCTAGTTCAGCTTGACTATAAAGAGCTTCTGCTCTGTCCAGTTGCGCTCTCCGCTCCTCAAGCCTGATTACACTTTCTTCCATCGCCAGTTCTGCGCGATTACTTGATAATTGCTGACGCTTTAGGTTCTCAGTGGCATTCTCAAAATCGGAACGAGATAGACGACCCAGACCAAATAATTCCTCAGATCTACTAAATCGACTTTGTGAAATTGCGATAAGCTCTTTCTCTTGCTGAAAAGCTAAACTGTTAATTTCAAGTTGTCGTGACGCAAAGGCTATCTGCGCCTCAATTTCTCGAACGTCTGCCTGTCTTTGTTTAAGAGAGAGCACTGCATCTCGGTCATCGAGCACCACCAGCAACTGTCCGGGCAACACTGTTTCGCCATCACGTACTCGGACAGCATTAACCGTTGCCTCAAATCCAGCACTTAACTCGGCATCTTGAGGGGATTGAACGCTGCCAAACAATTCAATCATAGGTTCAATGGACTTATAAGATACGGGAATGACATCTACCACCCATGCTCTCTCACCTCGCGACACTGGAATATCCCGGGGCCTGGACATAATGAGGAGCACGGTGACCAGAATGGCCGTCCCAATGATTACTAAAGGCAACCTCTTCTTAACAACTGACAAAATCACAGCTGAAAGCGGCCTTTCTATCGTGAACCAAGATTTTTGCACGTCTAACCATAGTCCTAAAACATGTATTGAATGTAAGGTTATACGGTCTTGAATCTATTTAAGGTCACAATTACCAACAAAAAATAACGTTTTATTATGGGCTAAACGTCTATTTCCAAAACCTCAGCAACCATAAGGTAACGGCAAAACTGTCCACTCTTGATGTTAATGGAGACAAAAGAAGCTATTAAGATTGCGCCTTCCACCACCAACCATCATTACTTTCCACCATTTCCAGCAGGACTTTACAGGCCCGCCATTGGCCACTAGCCTATTTTCTGTGGTAGCGGGTTAGTCAATTCGGGCCATTTTCAGGCCGATTCGCGGAAGTCCCACAACATATAGATAAATGAGAGGCTGATAATGGCTGATTCAGCACCGGATAGGCCGACTTACACAGCGGATTACATCAAGGGTGATTTTGAGAAAGCGGTCTATCTGGATAGTGTCCACTCGGATAATTTAATGACTGCTTTTTTGGGGCTTGGTGCCGAGCACTGGGCCCTTCGGCGCCGGGTAATGGTGCTCGAAAAATTCATGTCGGAAAACAAGGTCATCGACCCTGCTTTGGTGGAGGCCTACGAACCAACTCAACAAGAAAAGATGGCGTGGGAAGCTGAGCGGGATGACTTTATTGAACGGACGTTCAGCGTTTTGACCCGCGAGACAATTGATATCACCTCGGAAGTGCCACAACAAAAGGTATCCGCCCGCAAGCCTTCCCTCAAATAGCGCCCTTCGAGACAGGAGACATTATTATGTTAAACCGTAGAAATATCCTGGCGGCTACCTCTGCTGCCGTCGCTGTTGCCAGCACGCAGCAGACTAAGGCCGCTACCACCGAAATAAAGATTGACCCAAACAATCAAACCGACGCCCAAAAAGAGTTACACGCGGCCCGTTTTTCAAAGCTGGATCAGGAAAGCCTGATGAGTTTCGCGGAAGGCTTCAAGAGAATAAATGCCAGAGATTTGGCTGACCGCGATGCCCGCCGGAATTATGGCGATTTCCTCATATCTAAAGGACTAACAACGGGCGATACCGACCTAGGCTATGAGGAATGTTTCAATATCATGCTGGAAAACCCATCCTTTGCGGCTAAAATCCGGCTGAACCGGAGCGCTCAGGCACTGATGTGGGATCGCGCCTTCCGCGCCTTCCACGGAGATGCCGACAAATACCTCGCTCTCATGGAAAAAACCGATAAAGCGGGGCCGGGCAGCTTGGAACTTAATCCGGATATGCACCTGCCCGACTACACCATACATGAAATTCATGCCCAGCCCGGTGGTTATGTGGGCGACCCCTTCGCCGGTTGGGTGTACCACTGGGCCTTGACACAGGCCTTCTACCAGGGCCGTAGCGATTACGACCAAGCGCATTTGGCCATTGCGCAGAGTTGCCCGAAGCCGGCCGACGGCGAAGTGCACCGCATACTCGATTTAGGGTGTGGCTCCGGGTTATCCACCACCGCCTACAAAGAGCGGTTTCCCAATGCCGAGGTCTGGGGCATCGATATGGGTGGGCCCATGGTACGTTATGCCCATCACGAGGCAGTTAGGAAGAACCTCGATGTGCACTTTGCCCAGCGACTAGCGGAAGATACCAAGTTCCCGGACGGTTATTTCGATATCGTTTCGGATTACATTATGTTCCATGAAGTGCCTGCGGATATTGCAAAGGAAATCGTGCCTGAAATATACCGGATCCTAAGACCAGGCGGGGTGTTCAATCATGTTGATATAGTAACAGAAGGGCATCCTAATCAGCGGCCAGGATCATTTTTGACTCGTGTTCCGCGAACTATTGTGTCGAAGGCAAGGGCCTGGGAAAATCATCGTCATAACATTGAACCTTGGGCTCTTGAATATACGCATTCGGATTTTCCTGGGCTTCTTAGAAGTACTGGTTTTGAGGTTGATCTAACTACAAACACGAATTCAAGGGGCTTCCCGCCAGTGGTTGGGTATAAACCAGCCTAGCGTTTCCTATACTTTGGCAGAAAAACCAGGTCGCCGTATTCGAGGGTAGATGATCCTGCAGTTGTCATGCTGCTCGATTTGACCCCTTGGCAATCCGTTAGATACGAGTAAATTTGTGAGCCACCAAATCGCGGATAAAACGATAGAATACAATGGGTATCCGCGGACCGGCTATGCTTGGTATGTGGTCGTTCTGCTTTTCGGGACGTATACGCTTTCCTATATTGATCGGTATATTCTGAGCCTGCTGATCGAGCCAGTCAAAGCCACTCTTCAACTTACAGATTTTCAAATCGGCGTCCTGCTCGGTCCCGCCTTCGTGCTATTTTTTGTTGTCATGGGCCTACCCTTTGGTTGGCTGGCCGACCGAAAAAATCGGCGGGTTATTATTACGTTTGCCATAATCTTTTGGTCTATCCTGACCGCAGCTTGTGGTCTCGCTAGAACCTTCGTTACACTTCTAATCGCCCGCATCGGCGTAGGCGTCGGTGAAGCTGGGCTATCACCCTCATCGCTGTCTTTGATCTGTGATTATTTTCCAAAAGAAACCCGACCACGAGCTTTGGCGTTTTGGATCACTGGTAATACGGTGGGCGCTGGCCTCACCTATATTCTCGGCGGCCAATTGGTCGAGATAGTTCGTGATATGCCGCCAATTATCCTGCCGGTTTTTGGAGAACTCCTTGGCTGGCAAACGGCTTTTTTAGCCGTCGGTATACCGGGCATACTGGTAGCCGCCATTTTTTATCTAACCGTTCGGGAACCGCCGCGCCAGGAACGCTTGAAAACTGTATCGGGTGCCGACGCTGCGCCGACTGTTGGGGAAGCCCTCCAATATGTAAAAAAGCGTTGGCAGTCCTACGGGGCTATTTACCTCGGTGCTATTGGTATATCGGGACTTGGCAGTGCCAGTATGTGGTCCCCAGCTCTGTTTGAACGGACCTGGGGTTGGGGGCTTGGTCAAAGTGGACTAGCTATGGGTGTTGCGCTTGTCACAGCCGGTCTGCTTGGCGCGAACTTTGGCGGTTGGCTTGCGGCCTGGCTCGTTCGCCGAGGCATTCATCATGGTGCCTACATAACCATGTTTGTTGGGTGCGCTATTGCGTTTCCATTCTTCGCACTGTTTCCGCTCATGCCGACGCCGGAACTGGGTGTCGTCATGTTGTTTATTATGTATCTGGGGATGTCTATGAATGCAGGGACAATCCCTTCGGCAATTGTTGCCATCTCTCCAAGCGAACTGCGCGGGCAAGCCACGGCATTATTGTGGCTATTTACAAATCTTCTGGGTGCCATGTTTGGTCCGCCCATGGTGGGATTGATTACCGACCTGTTCGGTGATCCTTCCGCGCTTAAGTACGGCATAGCCCTGACAGCCGTGTTTTACGGGATCATCATGAATGTGGCAATGTTTTGGGGCTACAAACATTTTCGACAAAGCGCCGAAGACCTGGCAAAGTTGACCTAGAAGTTACTCGATAATAACAGCATCACAATTCAACATAGAATACTGGGGGTTACATTATCATGACAGACTTTCCCGAAGAACTGAAAGCCTTGTCAAAATTCTGGGGTGCCGAAGACGCCAAGGTATATGATATTACTGGTTTAAAGGCTGAGAATGGTTGGCAAATATTGTTCAGTAATTACGATGCTGGTTTTGCCCTCGATGAGCATACTCATGACTCGGAAAACCTTGGTGTAGTGCTAGAGGGTAAACTGCACTTCACCCTCAATGGCGAGACTAAATCTTATGGGCCAGGAGAATGGTATCGAGTCCCAAAAGGAGCCCCCCACTCTGCATCTTATCCAGTAGCCACCCGGTCCATAGATATTTTGATGCTAACTAAGGATAATTAGTGCCTTCTTCAGGGCTTATAGATGCTCTTAGACCCTAAAAACCTCTGACAACCGTGCATAAGCCCCTTTGCCCACGCGCGCTAGGGGGTTAAACGCTTTCACGTCAATCAGTAATCGACCTTTCGCATCAATTGCGCCCACATCATCGCGCACCCAGAGACGGGTAATTTCGGCAAACACAAGGATTTGTTCTGTATTACCAACGCGTGTGAACTGACGAGCGATACAGCCCATGGACACAGGTGCTGCTTTCACGCGCGGGATTGGCCAGGCCCATTCACTCAAAGCGATATTAAATTTCTTGGCTTCGCTCTGGCCCGCAGGCAAATCTTCGGAGGAATTTTGCATTTCTGCAGCTTGGTCCACACAGGCTAAACTAATGACGCACTCAGGGTTCTTTTTCAAATTGCGATGCGTATCTTTGATCTTTCCAGCCATGCCATCACCAATTGAAAACATGACCATCGGCGGATCGCTAGTGATGCCATTAAAATAAGAAAAAGGACCAAGATTCCAGCGTTCTAAGCCATACTCCACTCCATTATCGCTTAATACCCAGGCAATGGGGCGAGGGATAATGATCTGGCTAAATAGAGCATAGGCATCTTCCTCGGAGAGATCTTGCAGTTCAACGTCCATTTATTTCTAAATTCCTACTTTTTGATTTAGTAGCTTAGATAATATGAGCAGTGGCGACACAAGTGGTGACACATAATCTTAATTTAGTGGAAAGGACTGAGATAAACGTCTGTTTTCAGGCCTTATAGACAGTAGTGGTGGTGGTGCCCAGGGGCGGCAACACGGTATATTCCTACCCTATCCGACAAAGTCCGCTCCCGTCTAGTGAACACCGCAGTTTATATAGCATTATTAGCCTATTCTGTATTGCCCTGTCCAGCCACGTCCTCCATTATCCAGTATAAAGTGGTGGAACAAGTGGTGGAACCGATATGGCAAAGCTTACTGATCTTAAACTAGCTAGTCTAGCTAAGAAACACCGAGATGAGGGCAGGAACGGCAGCTACTCGGACAGTGGCTGTACCAACCTCAAGGTCATGGTGAAGAAGAATGGCAGAGCATATTTTATCTACCGCGCTCAAATTAACAAAAAGCGGCGTGAGAAGAGCCTAGGCTCCTATCCCCAAATAAGCCTCAAGGAGGCCCGTGGGAGAGCCAGTGAATACAACTCAAGAGTTGCTCTAGGGGCTGATCCATTCGAGTCAAAAATTGCCATGAAAGGGGACTCTGAGAGCAGTAAAACCCCAGTGACCTTCCGGGAGGCGGCGGAGAAAGTAATTCAGGATAGAACGGACGAAGGGTATTGGTCAGCCGGGGGACAATTGCCACAGACATGGCGAAACTCAATGACAAATTGGGTCTACGGCTTCATTGGAGACAAGAATCTCGAAGATGTCACAAAATATGACGTTATGAAGCTACTCAAGCAGCCAGTGCCAAATAAACCGGGGGATACTTTTTGGGCAGACATGTTTCCGACTGCCTCGAAAGTACACCAAAGAATAAGAACAGTGTTTGACGTTGCAATTGAATTGGAGTGGAGCAAGTCAGCAAACCCCGCGACATTTATGAAGAACACCGCGCTCCTCTCAAAGGTGGAGCACGAGGTAGAGCGTCTTCCTTACCTGCCCTATAAGAAGATGCAGCGCTTCATAGCCGAATTGCGTAGCCTTTCAGCCCCAGAGGCTAGGGCACTTGAGCTTGTAGTGTTGACTGCCACACGCACTGCAGATGTTCGCAATATGCGCTGGGAAGAAATCGATCTGCGCAAAAGGACTTTCACAATCCCGAAAAAGTCCAAGGAAAGTGATCGAAGGCACAAGACTGGCAAACAGTTTCGTATTCCATTGACCCCACGCGCACTTGAGATATTGAAAGAGCTGAAGGCAGAGGCAAAGGGCGAGTTGGTATTCCCGGGCACCTCTGAAGACAAGTCGATTCACGAAAACATTCTTAATAACCTCATTAAGGGCATGTTTGGCGAGTACTTAGATGCGGCTACTGGCCGGGTGGTTACCACCCATGGTTTTCGCACCTCCTTTAGGCAGTGGGCATTGGCGAAGGATAGAAACCGCAGAGATGCAGAGCTGTGCCTAAGCCATGCCGTCGATGAACAGGTTGAGGCTAGTTACACACGACCCGAAGAGCCTGATCACCGGCTAAAAGAACGGCGCGTGCTGCTTACAGAATGGGAAACGTTCTGTAGGTTGGGACGACTGGCCCCGGTGGGGATGAGTAATGTCTAGACCACCACCGAAAAGCGACGATGATCGTTTTACTGTATATAAGGGCCTTACTAATGAGTAAGCTACAATCTCCCCTGTATTTAGTAAGCGAAATGTAAGAGGAGTTTTCATGCCCAGCATGTTTCCCATTACACGCTCCGTTCCCGACGCCACGAACTTGGCTGCGGAGATCGCGAAGCGCTATCCCATGGCCGATGTTCCCTATTGCGGTCTCGCCTCCCGCAACATGGCCGATGTCTACCTAGTACGGGACGGCACCACCCACTACGCCGCCCGGGTTTGGCGTAACGACTGCCAAACGGAGGACGAAATCGCCTTTCAGACCGACTTTCTCGCCCATTTGTCGGGCAATGGGCTTTCTGTTTTAACGCCTGTGCCGCGCACGGACGGCACCCTGTACTTTTCTATTCCCGCACCGGAAGGGCAGCGCTTTGTGGCGCTCTTTCACTGGGTTGATGGCGAGCTCTTGGGTTTCAGCGAGAAGCACCACCCTTACAAGAAAGCCGGGGAGCTCATCGGCGGTATCCACAAATTGGGAGAAGACTTCCGACCGAAAACCAAACGCCCCTTCGACCTCCCCGGCAAGATCCGCGGTCCGCTTCCCAAGCTGCGCCGAATGGCCTCCCACCGGCCCGATGACTTGGCGTTCTTTGAAGCCGCGGCGGATGCTGTTTGCGATCGCCTTGCGGCGTTGGACGAAGAAGATGTTCCTACCGGGTTCGTGCACGGTGACTTTCATTCCGGAAACGCCTGCCTCACCCCCGCCGGCGATGTCGTTCTTTTCGATTTTGATTGTTGCTCCACCGATTGGCTCTGCCGTGACTTGATCTTATTTGAATGGGGCAACCAATTGGCCGGCATCGACCAGGCCTATTCGGACAGCTATATCGAAGGTTATGAATCGGTGAGGCCCTTGACGGAGGCTGAACGGAAGCACTGGCCGCTGATGTGGGCCGCTATGGAATTGTATTACCTCTCCGCCGTGGCCGATGTCATGCACGTCGCGGGCACTGCGCATATGAGCTTCAAAGGCTTGGACCATTCGTTCGCGGCCATCCGCTCGACCGTCGCGGCGGCAGAGATCATGTGAGAGAAAAATGGCCGGGTTCAGTCTTGATCCGGCATGGCCTTTGTTTTAGTTAATTCAGTTGAAACCTCATTCCTCGGGGAGGCCATCATGAACGACGATTCTCTTCATCAGAGTTGGCAAGACAATGCGGCCGCGCAACGGGCTCGCTTTGCAGATTACACTTTGGACCCCGCCCACACGATTGACCTTGAAACTCATTCGGGACATGCGCGGATCTTATGGAAGGGCAAAGCCATTGCGGAAAGTGCCAATGCTGTAAAACTGTTGGAGCGAAAACACGCCGCTGTTTATTACTTTCCCCAAGACGATGTCCGAACAGACTTGCTGGTGCGTACCGACCAAGCCACCCATTGCCCGTATAAGGGTGACGCCTCTTACTGGTCACTCCGGGATGGCGACGCAGAAGCAGAGAATGCCGTTTGGGCGTACGAGTCGCCCATTGATGCGGTGGGCGGCATCAAGGATTTGATGGCGTTTTATCTTGACGACATGGGCAAGGATTTCGGCCTGATCCTGGAAACCGATTAAACTCCAACAGGTTGCTTACCCTCCGCCTTCCCTTCACAGGCCTGTGAGGCGTTTTCACGCGTGTGTGATTGGCGACTTTTTCAGCGTCTCCTATGATCCCCCTATCGGTATCAGCAGGTGACACACATATAGTTTACCAGGGGTGTGGTCTCAGCATTGGTGTTGCCTTCTGCAAGGAAACAGCACTCCTCTGCAGCTAAATAGAAATAGTAGCTTCACAAGATGTGGAATTATCTCTCTATTGTCTCCGACAAGCCTAAAAGACTAGGCTACCCTATGCAGTCATAGGCACGGTGGACCCCATGACAACACCAATTAAGACACTATTGCTGGCAGTCGTGCTGCTTTTCGGAAGCAGTCAGGTTGGGTGTGCGCAGGAATTTGAGAGGGGTTTGGAAGCGGCCCAACGCGGCGACTATGCCACAGCCTTGAAAGAGTGGAGGCCTCTGGCAGAGCAAGGCGATGCGGATGCGCAGTACAACCTAGGTGTCATGTACCGAAGGGGCGAAGGTGTTATCCAAGACGATAGCGAAGCCGTTAAGTGGTATCGCTTGGCTGCAGAGCAAGGGCTTGTGGAAGCGCAGAACAACGTAGGTTACATGTACGGCCTGGGTGCTGGAGTTATCGAAGACGATAAAGAAGCTGTGAAGTGGTTTCTTTTATCAGCTGAGAAAGGGCTTGCGTCAGCGCAGTACTACCTAGGTGTCATGTACCGCCTGGGTGCTGGCGTTATCGAAGACAAAGTTTACGCCCACATGTGGTGGAATATTGCAGCGTCAAATGGGGATGAAATGGCAAAAAAGAATAGAAACAAAATTGCAAATATGATGACATCTTCACAGTTAGAAAAAGCAACGGACCTAGCCCGTGAGTGTGTGAAGAAAGAATACAAAGGCTGTTAGCAGCCGAACTGGAGAATCATGATAATAAAAACTAACTTGACGTTAGCTACTGTATCATTGGTCTTTTTCTATTCATCTCTTGCTGAAGCCGTCTGCCGGAAGTCTTATGTATGCGATGATTTTGGGCAAAATTGTCGTTATCAGGACATTTGTGACAGCACCATCGATCTTCCCAGCACAAACCTTCCACCGCTACCGTCAATTCCCACCACCCGCCTAAAGCCTCTACCGTCCATTGGGCTACCACCCTTAGGTACCTCAAGATGTGAATACAAAATGGTAAACGGAAGTTGGCAAAATATTTGCGAGTAAACTTTGTTATCTTGATAAGAGGGTTATGAGCTTTCTCTCTATTGTATCCGACAAGCCTAAGGGTCTATGCGTGCTTTCCAAAGAAGTATTGTTTGGAATTGGGCCATAGCGGTCCCTCTATATTGCAATAGTCATAGTCATGCCGGTCCACGGCTATGTCCCCCCTACCCCCCTCCTCGGCGGCAGAAAGACACCCACCCCCTTCTTGTAGCAATAAATGCAAGTGGTGGAACAGGTGGTGGAACTGTAATAGAGAAAAGCTAAATAAATGGCTGTTTACTGAGGTTTCACACCAAGAAAGTGGTGCCCAGGGGCGGAATCGAACCACCGACACGCGGATTTTCAGTCCGCTGCTCTACCAACTGAGCTACCTGGGCTCCGGGGACATACCCGACTAAAACCTCTAATGGGCTTTAGAAGGCGGTTTTATAAAAGAGACGCTGGGTCCTGTCCAGCAAACCAATCCCGCTCCTAAGGCCACTATAACAACTGCTCAGAGTTAATCTTTTTCATCAGGCTTAATGTTGAGGTCATTAGGATCTGCCATCTCATCAGTTGGGATACGGTAACGACCAGTTAACCAGCCTGCCAGATCAAGATCTGAGCAGCGTTCTGAGCAGAAAGGGCGGAATCGGGGCACAATAGGCTTACCACAGCGCGGGCATTTAGCCACTGTGACTCTGACTAAAGAAAGATTTTCAGCTGCATTATGAGGCTTTGAATTAGAAATCATGGGGTCATTTCAAATTTCTATATCGGTCCAGCTTTGGGGTTTATCTTTTGCCGGTGCAAGATTTATGGATATTTTGAGTACTGAGCTAGCTTCGTCAAGAGACGGCTTTAGTCGACCACTCAGAAGGGTTATGACCTCGCAATGTGCATGAAGCGTTAAACGAGTTGCATTTTGGCTCAAGCCAAGCCGCACACAACGCCGCAATGCACTATATGCTATAGCGTCAAGTTTAGGCTTACCTGGTCCTGGTGGGTCTAGCAATAGATCAGCTAATGACGGCCTAAGCCGTCTCCGATTCAGCTCAATCCGTCCCTCGGGGGTGAGCCCAACGACCCTGGTTGGAACCGGGTCATCTGCGACAAAGTGCTTTAGGCGCGTCACCGCACTACCGCGGTTCTTAGATGGAATGAGGTCTACAATGATTGGACCGGAAATATTGCGTAAACGTAACTCATAGGCTAACGCAACCATCGCCAAGTTATTGGCATCAGCTGCAGCTAATGGGCCAGCATCAACATCAACAGTCGTACAGGCTGCCGTTGTTTCTATGATTAATTTACCGCCACCCGGAAATGCTACAGAGGGAGTAAGAGCAAGTTCTAATGCTTCATCAACTCCAAAATGTTCGAATAGGCTGCCCCTTCCATGCCACTGGTCTGCTTTTAATTTGGCACCAAGCATACTTTCTATTTCACCATCGTAATCTGGCATCGACATAATCACAGAGTCCAAGACATTGGCGTATAAAGCTACACAGTTGGAAATCGCGTGATCAGCTGGCTTAAGAATGCCCAAACGGGAAGGCGGAGTTCCATTATCTAAATAGCCCTTCTTTGCCTGCCTAACTTTAGCTCCTTTATCTCTGCGGGGCGGCTGAATTATTTCAACAATCACCACTTTGCCTTCGGGCAGCTGCTTCGCTTCACATGGCATCAGCGCTGGCCGTTCAAGCCCAATCTCAACGAATACAGCGCTACCATCAGGCAAAGTCTTGCTAACGCGACCACTATAAAAAGCACCAGCCACCGGTTGATCCTTACGATGGTGATAAACCTCAATCACAGCCTCCCCAGCAAGGACCGCAACGCGCGTCTCGCCAGGGCCTTGATCAATCAGTAGAGTGTTAATCCCTGTCACAGCCGACTGTTCCTAGAGCATGGGATAAAATATTTTGAGTGGCATTCAGACATAACCCAACCACGTTGGAATACGATCCATTAATGCGCTTTACAAATACAATGGCATACCCCTGAATTCCATAAGCGCCCGCCTTGCCTTGCCATTCCTCGCTAGTGATATACGACTCGATTTCACTTTCTGCCAATTTTTTGAAAACAACCTGCGTAGTAACTACACGCTGCCATTGCCCCCACGGCGCAACAACACAAATGCCACCATAAACTCTGTGACGCCTACCAGAGAGTGTCTGTAGAAAAGAACGCGCGTCATTCTTATTTTTTGGATTCCCCAGAATCTGCCGGCCACAAGCAACAACTGTATCCGCTCCGAGTACAACATCAGAAGGATTGCGACAGGCAACTTTCTGAGCCTTCAATAGGGCCAGACGCTTAGCCATCTGTCTTGGTAACTCGCCAGGCAAAGGCGTTTCATCAACGTCAGCAGGATCTATGATATCTGGGGATCTATCAATCTGTTTGAGAAGATTGAGTCGCCGCGATGATTTGGATGCAAGAATAAACGCCATGGTAGGCGTCAGCAATTCAGGTCAGACGCTGCCACGCCGAACCATTACTTGAACCGAAAAGTAATACGGCCCTTGGTGAGGTCATACGGAGTCATTTCCACATTGACCCGATCGCCGGCCAAGACACGAATGCGGTTTTTCCGCATTTTACCTGACGTATGCGCCAGTATTTCATGGTCATTGTCTAGCTTTACCCGGAACATTGCGTTCGGAAGAATTTCGGTCACCATCCCAGCAAACTCGATCATATCTTCTTTCGCCATTCATCCTCATCACGTTAGATTTTGTAAATAAGTAGTATCTTGGAGCCAAAAGAAGGCAGACCCCTACCAGGGTCAAGCGTTTTCATTAGCATTTATTAGAATCCCATAAATTGTTGCTAAAATGCCCCGTCTTCCATCTGAGGAAAGATATCCAAAATACGTGCCTGAAGTGCGTCGCGTACATTGCGGTAGGCCGCGAGCCGATGAGTGCGTGATCCTTCTACAAATGTGGGGTCAAATGTGTTCCAAAATAAGACTTCACAGGCCATATAACGAGTCAGATCTACCGCCTTATGCTGAGCATTAGGTGATAAAGATATAACATAGTCAAATGAGTCGTCCTCAAGATCGTCAAATGTCTTCGAAATATGACCACTCATATCGACACCTATCTCTCCCATAACCTCAACCATAAACGGGTCAATTTCTCCAGAACGTACTCCAACACTATCTACAAAAATTCGCTCTCCGTGAAATCGCTTCATGATTCCTTCAGCCATTGGTGAACGGACGATATTCATAGTGCAACAAAACAAGAGGGATGAGGGCAGAAATTCCATGGCAACTACCCACGCATGTGCAGAACGCACAAAAGTGTGAATAAGCGCCGTGCAGTCAATCGGTCAAGATCCACACACTCTCTTAACCTCTCTTCGAGTTTCTGGGCACCTTCGTTATGTAAACTCCGCCGACCCATATCAATAGACTCAATTTGTGTGGGTGTCAGAGTCTTAATGGCGTCAAAATAAGACTCGCATACAAGAAAGTAATCCCTAATAACTGACCTGAATGGCCTAGTTGGAAGTTCTATTTCCGTTATTAGGGACCCATTAGGCGACGACAAAGCGAAGATGAGGCGCTCTTCTCGCAAAGCTAAGTTCACGTGGTATGGACCTGGTACAGAACCCTCGCCAACCAATTCGAAATGATTTTTCTCGAGAAGGTCAAACAAGGCGACTTCTCGCTCATGCTCGACTTCTGGACGACGGCGCAAGAAAGATCCTTCGTCAAGAATTATCTTGACGATCGAGTTGCTTGGTAAGGAATCTACCCGCTCCTTTCTAACATCAGACGGATCATTTTCAGGTCCGGGAGACACAAATCTCTCTTAATCCATCTTGAGACGAATGGAAACTGAGCGCGCATGGGCAGAAAGTTCTTCTGCTTCGGCCATCGCTACTACACCTGCAGAAATACTCTGCAAACCCTCTTGTGTGCAGCCTATTAATGAAGTTCGCTTAAGAAAATCCATAACACTGAGGCCTGAGGAAAATCGTGCAGTACCTGACGTTGGGAGCACATGGCTAGGGCCAGCAATGTAATCACCAACAGCCTCCGGTGTATGCCGTCCTAAGAAAATAGCTCCCGCATTATGTACGCAGTTACTGAATGACTCTGGATCATCAACTGCTAGCTCTAAGTGCTCGGGTGCAATACGATCAACGAGGCTAACTGCACGATCCAGTGTATCAACCAAAATAATAGCACCATGCCTTCCCCAGCTTTCACTCGCAATTTCTTGTCGGGCTATAACAGAAAGATATCGCTCCACTGCATCGCTAACCTGCCGACCAAAGTCGGCATCATCCGTAATCAAGATCGATTGTGAGGAGGGATCATGCTCCGCCTGAGCCATAAGATCTGCAGCAATCCAATCCGGATTATTTTGCCCAACTGCAACGACCGTCACTTCTGATGGCCCAGCGACCATATCAATGCCAACACTACCAAAAACTTGCTTCTTGGCCGACGCTACATACGCATTACCTGGACCGACAATGACATCCACAGGCTTTATCGTTGACGTGCCATAGGCGAGAGCACCAATCGCCTGAGCGCCGCCGATACGATACACCTCATCCACACCAGCAATAGCGCAAGCCGCCAACATCGAGGAACTTGATACACCCTCCGGTGTTGGTAGCGTGACCACCAATCGAGACACCCCTGCCACCCGAGCCGGCACAGCATTCATAAGTACAGATGAAAATAATGCTGCGGTCCCACCGGGCACGTAGAGACCAGCAGATTTGATCGCTGTCCACCGGTACCCAAGTGTAATACCAAGATCGTCCTGGTACTTTAGGTCAGAGGGCATTTGTTTTTCATGATAGCTACGAATCCGGCCTACAGCCTCTCGCATGGTCTTGAGCAAGACTGGATCACAATCCGCGTTTGCTTGATCTATCTCATCTTGCGTAAATCTTAGAGACTCTGGAGTTAACTTTATTCTGTCAAATTTCTCTGTATACGAAATTACAGCTTCATCACCCGCCGCTTTAACCTTCGCAAGAATGTTAGCCACCACGCCATCAACATTACTCTTTTCTTTGCGGTTTGCCGACAATAGAGCGTCGAACGCTTCGTCAAAATCAGAATCAGATGTATTAAGCCATTGAGGCATCTACCACACTCCGAAACCTTTCAATCCAGGCATTAATCTCTGTGGCTCGCACTTTTAATGCTGTCCTATTAACTATGAGGCGTGAAGAAACTTCGGCAATTGTAGCCACTTCAGCCAAACCGTTTTCTTTTAATGTCTTTCCGGTCGAAACTAGGTCAACAATATGCGGTGTCAGACCGATCTTCGGTGCCAGTTCCAGAGCACCATTGAGCTTCACGCATTCCGTCTGAACACCCTTGGCGGCAAAATACTTTCTAGTGGTTTCCGGGTACTTGGTTGCAATACGCACATGCGACAACTTAGATAAATCGAGATCGTCGCCCAGGCCCGCTTCTTGGGCGATGCTAAGTCTACACTTTCCTATTCCTAGATCGAGTGGCGCATAGATTTCCGAGTAATCAAATTCGGCTAATACATCGTTTCCGGCAACGCCAAAATGAGCAGCCCCGAAAGCAACAAAGGTAGCAACATCAAATGAGCGCACTTTGATAATCGAAATATGTTCGAAATTGGTCGAGAATTTTAACTGCCTTGCTCCTTCGTCATCAAAGGCAGACTCTGGTTGAATACCTACCGCATCGAGAAGCGGCCGGGCTTCGGTCATGATCCGGCCCTTTGGCAGAGCGATAATGATTGGATCTTGGGGCATGACTCACGAGATACCTAAAAAGTAATTCAGAAGGCGGCGCATTTACCACGCAGCGCTGCCGAAAGCCAGGATTCTTGATAGATCCAGGCCCAGGCAGGTCACATAGTTTAGCTTAGCAAAGCACCTCATTGTTTCAACTAAAGGAGAAATTTAGTGTCCACGTGTAGTAAGGATCAGAGAAGTAATAAGGTAGTAGCTGTCACAAACCACTATAACAAACAGCAAATAGCCTCCGAACTAGTCACAAAAAGCGAATCGGCGGACCTTGTTGGGCTTTCATGAGCAGGCTGTGGCTTTTGTGGCGCCAATTTCTTAGTCTACCTATTAGTAGCCCACTATTCCCTACTCTGATGGCAACTAGGCCAAGATAGACGTTCTTTATAGCTACTTAATCTCTACAAACCTCTAATACGTTCGATGCGTGCACCACAGGCAGCAAGCTTTTCTTCCAAGCGCTCATATCCGCGATCGAGATGATAAACCCGATTAACTGTTGTCTCCCCCTTAGCAGCTAAACCGGTCAATACTAAGGATACAGATGCTCGTAAGTCAGTCGCCATAACTGGTGCGCCGGATAGATCGGTTTTACCTCGAACAATGGCTGAGGCTCCATGCACATTAATATCGGCACCGAACCGACCTAATTCGGGCACATGCATAAAACGGTTCTCAAAGATAGTCTCCGTTACCATCGCGGCGCCTTCCACCGTAGTCATTAGTGCCATCCATTGTGCCTGCATATCTGTAGGGAAACCAGGGTAAGGCTCCGTCATCACATCAACGCCGTTAAGCTTATTAGAGGCGGTGATAGTTATCGATGACCGATCAGTTACAACATCAATACCCGTTTGCCGCATAGTATCAAGGACCGATTCGAGCAACTCAGCACGGGCATTAGTCAACTTTATCTTACCTCGCGTAATAGCCGCTGCGACAGCATAAGTGCCGGTTTCGATTCGGTCGGGTACAACAGTATGATTTGCTCCGTGCAGTGAATCCACACCCTGTACCTTTAAAGTGCCTGATCCTAAACCAGTTATGCTTGCTCCCATGGCATTAAGACATTCTGCCAAATCAGTAATTTCAGGTTCTAGGGCGGCATTCTCGATAATGGTCTCTCCTTGGGCCAAAACAGCCGCCATCAAGAGATTTTCAGTGCCGCCAACTGTCACTGTAGGAAAAGTAAAATGGGCCCCGGTAAGTCGTGTCTTGTCATCTGGCAGACGAGCTTCGACATAACCACCTTCGAGTTTGATCTCAGCACCCAGCGCTGCTAGAGCCTTGAGATGAAGGTCTACTGGACGGGTCCCAATAGCGCAACCGCCCGGTAGCGAAACCCTCGCATGGCCTTGCCGCGCCACCAATGGGCCGAGGACTAGTACAGATGCGCGCATTCGTCGCACTAACTCGTAAGGTGCTTCTGTACTAGCGATAGTATGCGCATACAAAGTAACCGTACGTCCATCGTCGGCCCTTTCGACTGCAGCGCCATGCTGGCTGAGAAGTTGCCCCATCATCTTGATATCTGCAAGATCCGGAACATTCTTAAGAACCAACGGCTCATCTGCCAGCAAGCTAGCAGCCATTAATGGTAACGCCGCATTCTTAGCGCCGGAGATAGGAATTTCGCCTATCAGCGGGATACCACCATGTATTCGTATAGCATCCATAAGCTATGCCCTAGACTAAATAGTGGGACAGTGTTTTGACCCGACGACAGCCCTTCAAAGTTTTGGCAGGGTTACACCCTGTTGGCCTTGGTACTTGCCTTTACGGTCCGCATAAGAAACATCGCAGACACTATCCCCCTTCAAGAAAATGAACTGACAAGCGCCCTCATTAGCGTAAATGCGAGCCGGAAGCGGAGTAGTATTTGAAAATTCTAGCGTTACATGTCCTTCCCATTCAGGCTCCAAGGGTGTGACATTCACAATTATACCACAGCGCGCATAAGTGGATTTACCCAAACAGATAACTAATACACCGCGAGGTATTCGAAAGAATTCTACAGTACGCGCTAGTGCAAAGCTATTGGGGGGAATTACACAGTTATCAACTTTGCGATCGACAAAGCCCTGGGTCGAGAAGTCCTTAGGATCCACTACTGCATTATCAACATTTGTAAAAATCTTAAACTCATCAGAAACCCTGGCATCATAGCCATAGGATGAAAGGCCATAGGATATAACCCCATCGTGCGCCAGGCGGTCGTTGAATGGCTCGATCATACCCTGCTCCATTGCCATGGTTCTGATCCAACTGTCGGGCATTACAGGCATACACGGTTTCCTTGCGCAAAGTGTTGTGACTAGGACAAATGCGGCTCTATGCATTGTCAAGGATGTAAGTTAAGTGATTTGTATATGTTGTAGCCTAGGGGCCCCGGGCTCTCAAGCTATTGGGTCTGGACTTTAGTCTCTATCGCTCTCTTCAGAACCGAATTGAGATACATTATGGTCAATTTGTAAGCGGATTTTTTGGGCCCTAGTCTGAGCTTTACGCTTTTTCAGGTTCTCCCTTAAGGCGTTCGCTGAACGCTCAAGGTTCTTCCCTTTCTTACCCTTTTTTGGGGCAGGCTTTCCGCGATTAGGTAATATATCGTTCATAATCCATTTGTACCAAGCCTAGGCTGCCAAACAAAGAGCTAGCAACGTGTAACTCGAGTTTGCTTGCCTTGCACAGCAATAATGCATGTGGCATTGTCCGCGGCCATTCTACCAATGAATTGGGCCTTGCGCCATTATGATGAACCGTGCCGCCGTAGCTCAGGGGTAGAGCACACCCTTGGTAAGGGTGGGGCCGGTGGTTCGATTCCACCCGGCGGCACCATTTAAGTAAATGGGTTCGACAGCTGGCTTCTGGGTTGGTTAACTTGCGGCCAAATCAGAAATAAGAGTAATGATAGAAATACGCCGTTAGGAGTTATTGCTTTGGAAATAGCTTGCCTTGACCTGGAGGGTGTTCTTGTCCCTGAAGTTTGGATTGCTTTTGCGGAACTGACAGGTATAGATGATCTAAGGGCCACGACCCGTGATGTTCCTGACTACAATGTTCTCATGAGGCAGCGTTTATCGCTGCTTGAAAAACACAATCTTCGTCTCACTGATATTCAAGCCGTTATCGCAAAGCTCGAGCCACTCGAAGGTGCGGTACAATTTCTAGATTGGCTTCGCGAGAGGTTCCAGGTCATTATCTTGTCAGATACATTCTACGAGTTTTCAGAACCCCTTATGCGACAACTCAAATGGCCTACTCTGTTCTGTCATAGGTTAATCACAGATGAAGAGGGGAAGGTCATAGATTATAAGTTACGGCAGGCAGACCCCAAGCGAGCATCAGTCAAGGCACTACATACACTAAATTACCGAGTAATCGCAGCAGGAGATTCTTATAACGATACCACTATGCTGAGCGAGGCCGACGTAGGGATATTGTTTCATGCTCCACAAAACGTGATTGACGAGTTTCCTCAATTTCAGTCAGTTATTCACTTTGAGGCACTAAAGCAGGCATTTATTGATTCAAGCACACGGTCGCTGAGCCTCTAATTATAGCTGTAGTTAGTCTCGCTACAGTTGTCAGCTTTCTAAGTTTTGTCCTATCCGTTTGTAGCCATAAGCAGATATATTCTTGATTAATCCTTTACGTCAATTGGCATGATGACCCCGACATCCACCTTGGCCGAGCCGTTTAATTTCTGTTACTCTCAAGATCATAGTGTTTCCACGATCGAGCGCATAAAATATAATAGGCTACAATGTATTTTCTGAGGTTAAACTGAGGTGATCGCATGAACCGCCGCGTCTTTTTAGCAGGCACAAGTGCCTTAGCTATCACAGCCACTATGACTTCTTGGCGAGCTGCATTCGGGCAATCAGCATTCACTCCTGCCGAGTCGGCAAGCCTCCTCCGCATGGTCCGTGATATTTTTCCGCATGACACTTTAGATGACCCACCCTACCTCGCCGTAGTCGATCAGCTAGATGCCGCGGCAGCAGACCCAGGCACCCACGAACTAATTACAAAGGGCTTAGCATTACTAGACAAGGCCGCTAGCGGAATTTGGGCGGAACAGAAAGAAGATGCGCGGATCACTATTTTGGAAACAATTGAATCCACACCCTTCTTTATTACTGTACGCGTGACCGCCCTCTTTGGCCTATATGGTAATCCAGCCATTTGGCCCGCCTTAGGCTATGAAGGTGAATCTTATAGTAAAGGTGGTTATGTGTTCCGCGGCTTTAATGACCTCACCTGGTTACCGGAACCTGAGTCATGAGGAGTTTCGAGAAAACAGATGATAGCGTTGTCGTTGTTATTGGTTCCGGCGCAGGTGGTGCCACCGTAGCACATGAGCTTTGTGAGAATGGTATCAGCGTGGTCGTGCTTGAAGCCGGGCCACGCCTAAACATTGACGATTTTCATAACGATGAACTCAAGGCCTATGGGCAGCTAACCTGGGCAGATAAACGCATAGCTACAGGTGACTGGCCAGCAGCGTCTCTTGCACCTAACGCGCCTACTTGGATTGTAAAAGCTGTAGGCGGGTCTACCATACATTGGAACGGCCTAAGCCTGCGCGCCCAACCACATGAATTTAGGGCCCGATCAGTTTATGGAGAAATCGAAGGATCCTCTCTTGCGGACTGGCCCCTAACTCATGACGAGCTAGCGCCTTTTTACGATAAAGCCGAAGATAAAATGGGCGTAACTGGGACCCACGGCATTGATCGCCACCCGGCAAATAATAATTATAAGGTTTTATATAACGGGGCAAAACGTATTGGCTATACGAAAGTATCTAATGCGCATCTTGCTATAAATTCGGAATTCCGTGATGGCCGGTCAGCTTGTATTCAGCTCGGCTTTTGCAATCAGGGTTGTAAGATGGGAGCTAAGTGGTCGACACTCTATTCGGAGATCCCGAAAGCAGAGGAGACAGGTAACCTGGATCTTCGGTCCAACTGTATGGTGTTGAGAATCGAGCACGATGCCACTGGCAAAGTTAATGGTGTTGTCTATGTAGATAAGGACGGTGTCGAACAGCGCCAGAGTGCCCGCGTTGTTTGTATTGCTGGGAATGCTATTGAAACACCACGTCTATTACTCAATTCTTCATCAAACTTATTTCCAAACGGCCTTGCTAACTCTTCGGGAGAGGTCGGTCGCAACTATGTCCGACACGTAGGTGCTATTGCATTCGGTGAGTTCAGCGAACCAATTAATATGCATCGTGGTATTACTGTGCCGGGCACTGTGTTTGATGAAGCATCTCATGATCCTGCTCGTGGATTCGTTGGCGGCTATTTAATGGAAGCAGTCAGCTTAGGGTTGACTAATCTCGCCGTTGTCGGAGACGCCGCTGGTTGGGGCCGCGACTATGCCAGATTTATTGAAAGCTATAGTCATCTCGCAGGTGTGCTTCTTAACGGTGAAGATATGCCGAGGTCACAGAATGGTGTGACCTTGCACCCTACAGAACGAGATCAGTACGGATTGCCGGTACCAGTAATCAACGTCAACATACACGACAATGACAAAGAGATGGGCAAACATTTTGAAGGCCAAGCAAATGCATTATTGGATGCCGCTGGTGCGCTACATGTGCGACATATAGTCACTGCAGCTGCCACACATAACATGGGCACCTGCCGCATGAGTGCTAAAGCAAATAGAGGCGTGGTTAATAGCTTTGGGCAAACTCATGACGTGAAAAATCTTTTTGTTTCAGACGGCAGTCAGTTCGTGACTGCTACAGCAGAGAATCCCACACTAACTATCGTCGCTTTAGCCATACGTCAGGCTAAGAAAATCGCCCAGGAAATGATATCAAAATCGCTTTAGAGCTTATTATGTGGGAAACGGCATAGTCGACGTCTTCCCGTCCCAGCTTTCTGCTCCCGCACGCATATAATGCAATAATCCGGCAACAGTTTCATTATATTCCACATATTCCATGTACCCACCATAGGTTGAACGTGCGTCTACGTAAGCAAGCCGTGCATCGGGTTCGAAGTGACCTTTAAATGCGAGAGGATGGCCCGCAGCTTCCGATTCTGCAATAGACGCGTCCAGGTCATTGGTAAGCTTAGCTAGATGATGGAAGCCACCACCAGCATCGGTCACAGCGTCGTAGATAGAAGGTCGGCCAGAGTTCAACTGAATAAGCTCTATGAAATTGTCGCCCGAGTAGGCCAGCGCGAGAGAGATGTTCAGGGGCAATGGATTGCCTTCGGGATCGGTGAAGGTAAAATTCTCAAAAACAAGAAACGGCCCTATCTTAAGTTTCTTAGTCCAGAGTTGGATAGCCGCCTGCAAATCCGTCACTACGAAGCAAACCTGGTAAATAGTGCCAATAATATGGTTCATTTTCTGTCCGACAGGCGTTGGAGACGGTTCCTCCGTCACCGTTTCGATCTCTGCATCTGAACAGCTTGCCAATCCCGTCGCGGCAGCCACAGACGTAAACGCACCAAAAGTACGGCGAGAGAGAAGATACTGAAGCTTCGTCATGATGAAAGGCCTTTCTAACTACTGAATGATCTCGGCGATGGGGTCGCCAACTTTGTAGGTCACACCAGTTCCGCCCAAACGCTTAAACGTTCCTTCAAATGGGCATTCGATTTCGAGTGTGGTTTTTTCCGTTTCAATGGCATAGATAGGTTGACCGATCGCTACCTGCGCACCGTCTTCCACAAACCATTCCACTATCGTTCCTTCCTGCATGGATACCGCCGCTTTGGGCACCTTTAATGTGATTTTTCCCAATATTTTTTCCCTTAACTCATCAGAGACTGTGCAGTATCAGCAATCCGTCCCGCATTAGGGAAGTGCATGGATTCTAAACTGGGGGTAAATGGCACCGGCGTATAGCGCGCACCCACCCGTTTGATAGGTGCCTTGAGCTGACCATATAGTTCTTCGCTGAGCTTAGCGGCCAATTCAGCCCCGAAGCCGGAGAACTCTACGGCTGCATGAGCGATGACGCAGCGGCCGGTTTTCCGCACCGACGCCAAGCAGGTCTCGATGTCGAGCGGCACTAGTGAACGGAGGTCAATCACCTCCGCACTAACACCCGCTTCTGCCAGAGTTTTCGCAGCCGCGTTGGCTTCCACGGAGCACCAGCCGTAAGAGATGACCGTCACATCACTACCTTCGCGGCGCACAGCCGCTTTGCCAATAGGAATTTCGTACCGGCCTACCGGGACTTCGTCAGGCACGTAGTAACAGCGCATGGGTTCGAGCACGAGCACCGGGTCAGGGTCGGCAATGGCTGAAAGCAACAAACCCTTGGCATCCGCCGCTGTGCTCGGGGCCAACACTTTGATTCCAGGAATATGGGCGAACCAGGCTTCTAACGATTGTGAGTGTTGCGCGGCGAAGTTGCCCACATTGCCCGCTGTCACCGTCCGGATCACCAGGGGCACACTAGTTCGTCCACCAGACATATAGCGTAGTTTGGCAGCGTGGTTAGCGATTTGGTCCATACACACCATGGAGAAATCGTTGATCATGATTTCCGCCACCGGCTTCATGCCGTCCAGTGCCGCGCCGATGGCTGCGCCGATAATCGCCTGTTCAGAGATGGGGCTGGGACGAACACGGTCTTCCCCGTGCTTTGTAGAGAGTCCGGCGGTAGCCTTAGTAACGCCGCCTGCCGGATCGGCAATGTCTTCACCTATGAGAAATACGTCCGGGTCTTCGCCAAGTGCGATGTCCAGCGCTTCGGTGATTGCTGCTACCATAGGTACGGTAATAGTCTCCCGGTCCGACAAATCAGGTTCTTTGCCCACACTTCTACCTGATGAGTAAGGTACGTTGGTAGCGTCGGCAAAGATATCGGCGTAGAGCTCGTCTTCGCCGGGCATCTCCGCTGACATAGATTGCTCGACCGCTTCTTCTACTTCAGCTTTGGCTGCGGCTTCGATGGCATCCAGATCTTCTATAGTGGCGCCGCCACGCTCAATTAAGGCAGCGCGGAACTTGGCAATGGGCGGGTTGCCCCGTGCGGCAGCCAGAGCCTCTTGGTCCATATGGTCTTCTTCGCTACCGAAGGCATGCCCCTGCAACCGGTGAGCCGTGCATTCCAGCAGAGTCGGGCCTTCGCCATTTCGGGCACGTGTGATAGCCCGTCCTGCGGCGGCGTGAATGGCATCTGGATCCGTGCCGTCGACGGTTTCCCCAGCCATACCGTATCCTGCAGCGCGTGCAGCAATATTCGGACTTTTGGTCGAATATTCGTAAGAGGTGTATTCCGCATAGGCGTTGTTCTGGCACAGAAACACAACAGGTAAGTCCCATAGCGCCGCCATGTTGATGCTTTCGTTAAAGGCACCGATATTAGACGCGCCATCGCCAAAGTTTACTACAACCACTCGGCCGGTACCTCTCATCTTAGCTGCCAGTGCTAACCCATTAGCGATAGGCATTCCGGCGCCTACAATCCCCGTAGTCACCATCAAGCCTGCATTGGGATCTGACAAATGCATCGCGCCGCCCTTGCCCTTTGATGTGCCATTCACCTTGCCCATCATCTCGGCGATTATCTCCACCATGGGCGTACCCTTTGCAACGATATCGTGTACACCGCGATACGTAGTAACTACCTGATCGTCATCATTTAGCTGCGGTGCGATAGAAGCTGGAATCGCTTCCTGACCACCACAGGGGTAATATTGAAACTGCAGCGCGCCGGCGGCAAGCAACTGCTCAATGCGCTTATTGCAGGCATCAATACGAACCATAGTTTTATAGATACCCACGGCCACATCCTGCGGAAGGGCGTTGGGCAAAGTTTGTGATGTCATGGTAGTATCCTTCTATCGCGGCGACCAAGTTTTAGCCAGAGCCTTAGAATATTCCGACTTTCTTATAATTGCTTATTATGTAAAAGACGCTAAGGCGGTCTTAATAGAGAGTCAAATCAGTGCGCCATGGAGCCCAAAGATTCCCTTTATTTTTCAACGGTCCAAGCATTAGACTCTTCAAAGGCTGCGGCATAGTGCCGCAAGTTATAAAATAAGAAGACAGCCGCGAAGAGACCAGCTAGCAAAGACACTGACGCAACGGAATAACGCAGCATTATATCTGCCTTGAACACAAAATCCGTGAATAATGCAATGCCGGTGGGCCCTACTGTCAAGCCTAGAATATTCACAACAAAAAAATAGGCAGCTGAGGTCTGCGCACGCATCTGATTAGGTGTGACCATCATCAAGGCTGACAAGCCTGACGCGGTCGCTGCACTAGTGCCGATAGACACGGGTAAAAGCAATAGCAGAGCAGCATAAGGGTTTGGCATCAGGGGCGTAGCAACTGCAAATACTATACCTGCCAAACTGCCAAAGAGGGCCGTACGCATGTGGGCATCCGCATACCCCTTTTTAGCGAAAGATTCTGCCATCCTAGCCGCCAAAATCACAGCTAAAGGGCCAGATAGCAAAGTCACAACTCCATAGGCTAATCCGATGTCTTGAATAGTCCAGTCCCAGGTGCGGATAAACATAGTTGGAATCCATGCGTAGAAACCGTAAGACAAAATTCCAACGATAGACATCCCGAGAAAATGGCTAACGTACATTCGCCGACGTTGCCATATAAATGCAACTACTTGCGCAAACCGGATGTAGTGTGTTTGAGAACCGTCGATGGAAGCTTGTACAATCTGCTCCTTACGTATTGGTTCCTTTACCGTAGCCATCAGCACAGCAATTAATAAGCCAGGCAGACCAACAACCACAAAAACGGTTTGCCATGCAAATAATTTACCAACAATAGGAAGTGTGACTGGAGGTGCACTAAATACATAAGCGATAACCTGACTGCCAATAATCATGGCGAGTCCTACCCCGATAGAAATACCCATCGTGTAAAAAGCGACTGCGCGGCCTCGGGTTTCTTTGGGAAAATAATCACTTATCATGGAAAGTGCGCTGGGGCTCAGGGCCGCCTCACCCACGCCGACACCAATGCGGGCTGCAAATAACTGAGCATAGTTACGTGCGAGACCGCAGGCTGCTGTCATCAAGCACCAAACAGTGATGCCAATGACAATAATTTTGCGCCGGCTATAAAGGTCAGCCATACGTCCGATGGGAATGCCAAGTAATGTGTAGAAGATGGCGAAGGCCAGCCCGAGCAATAAACTAATTTGGGTGTCGGATATACCTAGGTCCTGACGAATAGGCTCTACCATCAATGCCATAATCTGACGGTCTATAAACGAAACTACATAGGCCAGAGTCAGAATAATAACTACGTACCAGGCATAAGCTGGTGACGGATAATCCGATTGGGTTGTTCTAGTCCTCTCACTTTGCTCAGATATAACTAACCCCCCAGGCGCAGACGCCGATTGGATATAGCAAACTTTCAGGGAGAGTCAGCTGACCCTCAGCGCTTCGTCGATGAGAAAGATAGATGTCAAAAGTGCTCGCAAATGAATCGAGGCATTAAGATTGTCGACGACCTGTGACCCTATAGAAGGCACAGAGAGCACCACGTCAACAGCTGCCTTTGCCCGGCTAACATCATCTTCTAGCACGCTGGCATAAGCTGTCAGCTGCTCCTTGTTAGCGCCAGCGGCCGCCTCAATTTCACGTTCAACCGCTGCACCAATAGACCCTAACGCTGCGCTCATAGATTCAAGATGACCCCGCACTGGGGCGCTAGCGCTTTCTTTATCGCGCCCTTGTGCAGCATAGGCCAGCATGAACTCATACCCACCTTCAATAGCTTCAACACAAACGCGGAACTCTATTACCTCTTTCATGACTCAGGCCCTTGATCCCCAAGCGTTACATCTTTCCACAAACTCTTATCATGGTTCGTATCGAATTCATTCTTCGTGATCCAGCCCAGGATCATCGAACGGGTGTAAAACAACTTCTCTGGCCGCAGGGCAAAATATACATGTACCATTATCACTCCGAAGAACATGACTGCCGAAAGGCCGTGTATAACATAGACATAACCCCAAGTGTTTTGTGATAATAAGTAGGGATCACGCTCCCAAAATGGCGTATCAATCCGGACCAGCATCAATACTCCCGTTACAAGAGCCGACAAGCCAAGAATCGTAACAACGTTGTGCATTAGTTTTTGAGGAACAGAATATTTTGATGATTTTAGGGATTCTCCATTCTTTAGTGCCCGCAGTGCTTTGACTAATTCTGCAGGCCCAATCCACATCGACATCAGATCCTGCTGAAAAACAGCCCGCAAGGTATGCCACATAATCAGCACAGCAAATATAATGCCCGCAATCCAGTGTATTGGTACCCAGTCAAACTCAATGCCAAGAATAGGGCAAAGGGCTGTCCCCATCAGGGCAATCATGGTCAAGGCCATACCCCAGTGAAACAATCTATCAATTAATTTATGGCGGGTAATGCGGTTAAAACTCATTGGCCTTTGAATTCCTCTCTATGAATGTCGCTGCGCAACCTAATTGCTTATATAAGTAGGTGCTAGGGGGCCGCGCACCTCTTTCACAATTTTTCTGCTCACATTTGCTCACACCGTGACGGGTTTTGCTCTAATTTGAAGAAAATTCATGGTTTACCGCTAAAGTTTGCCCAATTGATTTGATATTTTCAGTCCCTCAGGCAATATCTTCCATATGCCAGGCTCCAGACGGCGATGAGAACAGGCGATTTTATATAGGAACGAGATTTATGGCTTCAGAACAAATACCTGAAAACGGAAATGAGACCTCCGCACTCGATGTGCCCGAAGGCCGCGATCCTGTTGCGCGCCGAATTTTTATAAAAGGCGTCATTGCCTCGGGTGCAGTCGCCTCCTCCGGCGGGCTGATGCTATCTAGTCTAAGCGGATGCTCTGAAGACGGTGGGGTGTCAACGGCTGGATCTGTCGAAAGATTAGTAACTCTTAACATAAATGGTAAAGACCGCCCGGTCGATGTTTTGCCCAATGAGACACTCGCTATGACGCTGAGATACAAACTGGGTCTGACTGGGACTAAGCTATCTTGTGATCGTGGAGAATGCGGTGCCTGTACCGTTTTACTGGACGATATTGCCCACAACTCATGCTCCACCCTAACGCACTCTGTCAGGAGTCGGGAGGTCACAACAATTGAAGGTCTAGAGCAAGAAGACGGCACCCTGCATCCGGTTCAGCAAGCCATGATAGATGAGCTAGGACCGCAATGTGGGTTCTGCACACCTGGTCAGATTATGTCCGGGGTTGCCTTACTTAAGAATAATCCTAACCCAACACGGGCTGAGGCACGTCAGGCTATGGCGGGGAATCTATGTAGGTGCGGAGCTTACGACCATTATCTAAATTCTATCATGCGCGCAGCAGAGGCAGTCTGACATGGCATACAAACATATCGGAAAAAACTTCACTCCTCCCGACGTTCGCGCCAAGGTCACCGGCCGGGCAAAATATGCAGAAGACTTTCGTGCCGAAGGCATGCTTTTTATCAAATTGCTATCTAGCTCCATGCCAAATGCAATCGTGCGCAACATCGATGCCTCTGATGCACTTAAAATGGAGGGCGTAATTGACATTCTCACTGCGGAAGATGTGCCAGCGATGCCAAGTCCGCAGACGCAAATTCTAACCAACAACCCAAAATTCGTTGGTGACCCAATTTTGGCTATCGCCGCCCTTGATGAAACCACCGCTTCTAACGCTTTGGAACTGATCAAGATCGAATATGAGCCCCTGCCCTTTGTCATAGACCCCCTGCAGAGTTTGTACCCTGGCGGGCCCGATGCGCACGAAGATGGCAACGTTGTGCAGCGCATGCAGCCTACCCAACGCATTAAGTGGACGGCCAGGGATTTTGCTGCCGTCAGCGAGGATGAATTGCCGCGGGGAGAACCCCGTGACCAATGGGAATATGGAGATGTTGATGGTGGTTTTGAAAATGCCGCCCTTACTTTAGACGAAACCTTTGTCGTCGCCGGTCACCCTCATCAGAGTATGGAGCCGCGCAGTGCCTTTGCCTATTGGGAAAATGGCAAATGCTACCTACACGCCTCGTCACAGAGTCATACTTTTAACGTGCCGATTTTTGCTGGCTATATCGGTATACCTGAAGAAGATCTAATTCTCATTGCTGAGTATTGCGGCGGTGGGTTTGGCTCTAAAGGTGCGGGCTACCCCATAGCGACCGTCCCGGCGCATATGTCCAAGAAAACTGGGCGGCCGTGCATGATGCGTATTTCGCGTGCTGAGGAATATTATCTTGGGTCTCGTCGTAACGGATTCCAAGGCAACGTAAAGTTAGCTTTTCGGGAAGATGGCAAACTTATTGCAGCGGACATGTATATAGTTCAGCAGAGCGGTGGCAACGATGGGTTCCCAGACTATATGAATGCTGGTGGCGCTTTATCGCTAGTTTACACTCCGGAAGCTATGCGATGGAAAGGAATTCCAGTAGCTACTAACACACCCATCACTGGTGCGCAGCGCGGCCCTGGTCAAAATCAGCTGGCCTGCGTCATGGAGCCATTGATGGACAAGGCAGCAAAAGAGCTAAACATAGACCGTATTGCCATTCGTGAAATCAATGCCACAGATAATAACTCAAAGTACGGCAACCAGCGTGCTTCAGTTTCTAGCGCTTATCTGCGCGAGGCATTACGTGATGGAGCGAAGCGCTTCAACTGGGAGGAAAAGAAAAACCAAAGTGGCCAGCGCAATGGCTCTAAAGTCATTGGTATTGGTGTGGGTCAGGCCTTTCACCCGGCAGGTGCTGCAGGCTTCGACGGATTAGTGCGTATTGCTACTGATGGCACCGTTCATATACATACAGGCGTCGGAAATCTCGGCACTTACTCCTATGCTAGCACCTCACGCGCGGCAGCTGAGGTGCTTGGCTGTTCCTGGGAGAATGTAGTGATTGAACGCGGGGATAGCCGCCGCAACCTACCCTGGAATTTTGGGCAGTTTGGCAGCAACACTTCTTACACTATGTCTCGCTCCAACTATGCTGGTGCAATGGATGCCAAAATGAAACTGCTTGAAATCGCAGCTATTGATCTTGGCGGGGAACCTGACGATTACGATGTTGGCGACGATAAAGTGTTTGCAAAGTCTGATGCATCAAGAAATCTGACCTTTGCTCAGACTGCGCAGCGGGCAATTGAACTTGGCGGGAAATTCAGCGGCCAAGAGATGAATGAAGATCTTCATTCTATTACCAAAGCTTCAGTCAAAGCTTTGGCGGGGACAGGTCTGATTGGCGCCGCCAAAGATAATCTGCCATATGATAAAATGGCTATCGCTATCGCCACTACCTTCATGAAAATAGAACTAGATACCGAAACCGGAAAATATGAGATTCTAGAATATGTCGGGACAGCTGACTGTGGCACGGTAGTTCACCCGCAAGGGCTCGAGCATCAGATCCGCGGCGGTGCCGTTATGGGCATCGGTATGGGGGGCTTGGAACGTATAGTATACGACCCTCAAAATGGCTTAGCAGGCAATGTTGGCTTTTATCAAAACAAACCGCCGTCTTATTTAGATGTTCCTCCCGAAATGGATGTTGGATATGTTGATATTGCAGACCCCACCAACCCTGTGGGAGCTCGAGGCATTGGCGAACCATTACAGGGTTGTGCAGCTGCAGCTTTGTTATGCGCTATTTCTGACGCTTTGGGCGGTGTATACTTTAACCGCACACCTATAGTGCCGGATATGATCATCAACGCACTTGCGGGACAACCGCAGTCTTACAAAACACTTCAAATAGCTAATCAGTAGGGATTATAGCGATGTCCACCAAAGATATGATGCCTCAATTTGCTCTGTTTCAACCGTCTGATATGGAAAATGCGCTGGAGCTGGTCGACAAGTATGGCGACAAGGGCTGGAAAATCGCTGGGGGTCAGGACAGCTATGACTGGTTCAAAGATCGAGCAAAACGTCCCGATGCAATAATCGATCTCAGTGGAATCGCCGGGCTTCATGGTATACGCCAGGAAGAAGGTTTTGTTGAAATCGGTGCCATGACCACTTTGAGACAAATCGAAGATAACGATTTGATCAAGAGTCAATATAGCCTCTTATCAGACGCGGCGGGTCGAGTAGCTAGTCCACAGATCAGGAATGCCGGCACGATCGGTGGTAACCTGTGTCAGGATGCCCGCTGCTGGTATTACCGGGCTGGTCTTGATTGTTATCGCGCGGGTGGTAATACCTGCTACGCAGACACTCCGGAAGGGATGAACCGTGAACACTGCCTATTTGGAGCAGCGCGCTGCGTAGCTGTTTCACCATCTGATACTGCCGCTGCCATGGTTGCTCTCGACGCCACCATGGTAATCCGCAGCTCTTCCGGTGAACGGACGGTCCTCGCAGAAGACTTTTTTATTGGTCCGGATATTAATATCACACGCATGACCGTGATGGGCCCTGGCGATATTTTAGCTGCCATTCGCCTGCCACAAAAATGGGCTAATGCAGAGTTCTATTTCGAGAAAGTTGCCGACCGCAACACCTGGGATTTTCCGTTGGTCAACGTAGCCTGCTCTAAAATCATAAATAGCGGCGTTATAGAGGATATTCGGATAGCATGCGCAGGTGTGGAATGCGTGCCAAAGCGCCTGACTGTGGTTGAAGATATAGTCCGAGGTAGTAATCAGGATGAAGAAACTGCAGAGCTTGGAGGCGGCTCCGCTTCCCGCGGCGCAACTCCCCTAAACTATAATCACTTCAAGATCCCACTCCTAGAAAATTTAGTAAAGCGGGCAATTAGAGGGAATAGAAGCGATGGAATTGTTCCGACATAGTAGAGACGTATACGGCCAGACAATACTTGAGGGTGTTTCCTGGGATCTGTTCTACATCACCGTTGGAGTTGCTGTAGTGTTCATTGCAGGACACCTGATCTTTAAGACTGTGTTAGGTAAGAAAACTTAAGGCTATTGCTTCTGAAATGGGATCTAAATTGGCACGTGTAGACCGATGCCAAGATCACGGGTATCAAGCATGGCATCGCGCGCCGCCAGAACGATTTTTTCTCCCGTCATGTTTACTATATCAACGTAACGGCCAACAGCCAGGGTTTGGGTCTGCCCTTCGAGGTCTGTGTAATGGACCGTTAGTGGGCTGATCACAACCAAGAATCCATCGACATTGGAAGGCTCTACTGTGGCTACGGTGACCTGACGGTGTAAACGTCCAAGGCGCTGTAAGTGCTGGGGCAAAGTTTTAAACAGTTCAACCATCCCATGCCGATTGTGCTCCAGCCAAGTCATATCTTTCTTAAGTTCTGGGCTCCACGCTCGGATACGGTATGTAAAAGGATCATCGCAATAACCAAGAAAACGGTCAAAATCTGCATCGTCCAATGCTACGCTAGCTCCACCGATCAATAGCCTTACAGCTTCCGCTTCAAGTATGCGTTTCAGATCATTCATTCCGCATCCTCGTCACTGACTGTACTAGCAGTCGGATCGCCCGGATCGCGCCCCGTACAAGCTGACCATTGGGCGTAAAATGCCCGGAGAATAGCATCGTCCTGACCAGTAAGCTTCTCATCACGGGCAATGATTTGGTAGCGCGCTGCTTGATTGCGAAAGCCAGCTTCGCAAGCTTCCGCAGCAAACATGTCTTCCGGCAGATTACGGCCAAATGGACCCCAATATTGATTATGGTGGCGCTGGCGTATCTTGCGATGGTCGGCGGATTCACCCTTCACGCCAAGGCCACGCATTTCGAGTAGAGTCTTACCCGGCGCTATAGGAGTAGCCGTATCGATGCGAATGACCGTACCTCGGGATATTATAGCCGTAGACGGGAATAAATCGACGAAACGAAAGTCTGTTGGCCCCACCCCTGGTAAAGGCGGAACATCATCACCTCGTCCAGAAAAACCTTCATACCCCTCATAGTCGGCCTTAAGATCGGCGCCACTGCCAGCATGGCCATTTGTGTATATCTTTAGTCGGCGATCCTCCATGGGCACGGCACCCACTTGGGTCTGCCGCAGGACAACATGCATAAACTCATGATAGATATCCATGTTAGTCTCATGCCAAGCCTTCCAGTTACATTGGAGCACAGTACGATTGTAATGGAATACCTCGAGTGGCGTGGAGCCGAGCATGTCAGCGAATTGGTCTAACGACGACCCAATAAAAACGTCGAGTTCAGGTGCATTGTCGTCCAAAGTGATAAAAATCAAGCCATATTTGACTGTTGTTCTTATCTCCCTAAGCCCCATGGAGCCCTTATCAAATTTACCACCATAACCACTAGCTCTCGGTATACCAGCGCAGGTCCCTTGGCTATCAAAAGACCAACGGTGATAAAAACAAGTGATCAAGCGAGCATTGCCCGCTGGCTCAAGTAGAAGCTTGGCGCCGCGATGAGGGCAGACATTTAAGAAGGTGCGAATCTCTTGGTCATCACCACGAATGCAAATTATTGATTGCCCAGCGTGATCAAAAACGCGGTAATCATATAACGCAGGCAACTCACTCTCATGGCAAGCGAGTCGCCAGGTTTTGCCAAAAATACTATGAATCTCATCCTCGTATATGCTCGATTCTGTATAGACTAGACCAGAAACAAAATGACCAGCGGGCAAAGACGGCCTTCTTTCCCAATCATCTCTGGAGCGTGCTGTCATAAAACCCTTACTTCTTCATATAACCGAGGCGGGCAAGATTTTGTGCTAATTTTGATGCTTCGGTATCGTTGACTGGATTGACATCAAAATCTTCGCCATGTTCATCTAACGCTTTGGTCAGATAGTCTTCGGGTAGATCATCCCAAGAATTCACCTTGTAAAATTCTACATGCCAGATCACTTGACCCATCTCTGGGTCTGTCATGCCAATGTTGGCCATAGAGGGCATAAGAATTTGCCCTGCACCATGCGCAGGGGCTGACGTCAATGATTGGTCTTGGAGAGCTGACATGCTTGCAAAAAATGACTGATCCTGATTATAGGGAGAACGGACTAATGGCTCTGGCCACTTCATCTTGGCATGGAAAGAGACCATATCCCCAATCTTCGTAACCTCGACGTCATTTATTGATTTGTTTGCATAAAAGTCGGGGAAGGCATCTTCTATAATATTAATAGTTACCCCCCTTCGGGAGACCGTCTGACCTTCCGGAACTCTGCTCCAATTGGGCTTGAAGGTCACTTCCGCACCAGTAATCGGATTAGTAAAGCCATCAATTATCTTGTCAGTCTCGATATGAGAATAATAAGTCAGTAAGGATGTGTATTTGACGTATTTGCTTGGCCCTATAGGTTTGATCCACTGCTGCTCGGAACCCTTAAAACGAACCAAGGGAACAGGCGATACAGGAGCTCTAAAAGCATAAATTACACCACGGGTGCGCCAGATTGATTTTCCTTCGTCAACTCGTGCCTGCTGTTTCATCAATGCGTAGACGCGGTCGTCTTCGCTCCAATCTTGAATACGATCTGGTAGCTTTCGCTGGCTCGCAGCAGCTGATTCTTTTATTTTTTGCCCTGCCAAAAGTGATCCTCCAATACCGGCGGTTAACAAAGCATTTCGTCTCGTAAATTCGGAGTTCTGCATCTATTCGCTCCTAGTTGGCATCAAAAATCTGCTCCGTGAAATTCCGGAGATCTCCATTAAAACGCTCTGGGGCTTCGAGAAAGGGCGAATGACCAACCCCAGGATAAATCAGAACCTCGGCCTCAGGCATGGCGGCACGATAGGCATTAGCCAGCTCTTCCGAGTCCCTCAAAGGATCGGATGCTCCCAGTATTACAAGGAATGGTATTTTAATTTCATCGATAAGCCCAGTATAGCTATTTTCAATGTCACCCGTAGGGCCGATGACCGGGGACCGCATTGCGCGACGTGCATAAGGGGGTGCAAGTATATTCATAGTGGTTGATATGGTATTCCATTCCTCACCTTGGTCTACAGCAGTCATTAGACGCGAAAAGGTTCTTGCCCCGAGTATATTTTTTTCAATGTCGTTAGTTTCTAATTGCGCCTGACTGACCCTCGCAGGACTATTGCTCGGTGGCAGACTTACATTCACTAACCGGCCGCGCGCACCCACCATAACAATACCTGATAGATTATCCGTACCACGGCAGCGTACATAATGCATAGCAATGAGCCCTCCTCGGGACCATGCAACAACAATCGGCTTAGTTAATCCGGTAGCCTCGAGCACCGCATCAATATCGTCCGCCCAAATGCACGCCTGGTTGTAATCTTTGTCCCTCCATGGCTTGCCAGAATTCCCATGGCCACGCAGGTCATAAGCAACGAGGTGGTATTTATTTACAAGTGTTGAGTTTAGCTGCTTATGCCAACTTAAATAACTTTGCCCGTTGCCGTGAATGAACAGAATACCTTCCTGACCAACTTGGCCTGTTTGCGCGATATTAATTGGTATGCCGCCATGCCCATTAGTCATATGCAGATTAATCTCCGCTACAGCAGGCTGGATGACAATAATAAAGACTAAGGCACATGTGAACGCTTTGCTCACTGCTTCATTCCAATGCCCTCAAGATTGATACGCGCACCAGTCATCGGTAATTCATCAAGCATGGGGCTGTAAGCCAGCGTATCGAAGTAGGGAAAGAGATAGATAGCTGGTGGGTCGTTGTGCAGGGCTGCAACTAATTCCTGCAACATCTTCTGTCTTATTGCCGGATCAAACTCTCGATTGCTAGCTTCAATGAGTGGGAGCATTTCTTCCTTACAGTAAAAGGCCCCAGCTTTTAGACACGATGCTGTTTCAATACTGCGAATAACATCACCATGGATAGTGTTATTGAAACTGGTTTCAAGAATATGTGCCCCGCCCCAATCTCCCGAGAAGTAATGCCCTAGCCAACGCTGGCCAGGAATTTGGTTCAGTTTCACATCTAACCCAATTTCTGCCAGATTTTGAGCAACAACTTGCCCAATAAGAATTTGTTCAGGCACTGACGGATCACTGCGAACAATGGCTTCCAACTTGATTCCAGCACCATAGCCAGCTTCAACCAAGAGCGCACGCGCAGCAGCCGGGTCGTAGGGAAACAGTGGTAAATTCGGGTTAAAGCCATAAACATCGGATGTAGCGACTTGAGAGACGGGACTAGTTACTCCTGAGAGAATGGTCTCGGCAATTTTCTTTCGGTCAATAGCTAGATTAAGCGCACGACGAACTCTAGTATCTGCCAGCGGCGAGTCGGGATCGATCTGACGAAAAGCCCATGCGCCGATAGAATAGGTTTGCCGCGCTAGAGTTTGGTAGCCCTGGGACTCCAAATCCACTAGCAGGTCAAGGCTTAGCTTGAATGATAGGTCTACCTGGTCACTGATTAGAGTTTGAGCGCGGCTCACCACATCAACAACTCCAGTAAAATGCAATTCATCAAAATACTCACTTGTCCGCCACGAACTTGGATTGCGCTCAAATATGTAAGTGCCGGTGGTTTGTCCCCAGTCTTTGACCTTAAAAGGCCCGGAGCCTGCTGGATTCAGACCGAATCCATCAACACCCACCTCGTTCCAGTATTTCATGGGAATCATAAACACAAAACTCATACGCTTGGGTAATAGGGCGTCAGGTTTGGTTGTGGTAATTCGAACAGTCAGAGGATCAACAGCCTCTGCGTAGTTAATGACAGCTGTTTCTATAGCAACTGGATAGCGGGCGGCATTCTCACTCCGCAGATACTCGATAACAGCTACAACGGTATCCGCTGTAAAAGGTTCTCCATTTGAGAAGACTACACCTGGACGCAATCGGAAAACCCAGCTGGCACCGGCCTCCGGCTCCCAACTCAAAGCTAGTGAAGGTAAGACAACACCTTTATCTCCAATCAACGTTAGGGCGTCATACAAGACATGATTTGGATTGATAGCACCAATGGGAATAGAAGAATAAGGGTTTCCCAAGCCGGGGGGACGTGTAGACACCGCGACACGCAAGGCCCTAACGTGTTCATCCGCAATAGCCATCAAAGATGGCATCATTGCCAAAAAAGCTAATAAAACGGTTCTGATAACCTGCGCCAATAATTTATTGCCGGCTAACTTAGAACAAATATTACTACCCGACACTAAGTCACACCTGGATATATTCGCCATCCATCTTTTCTTCATCGGCTAGCGTTTTTGGCTTTGGCTTCATCTCATTTTCTGGCTTATCAAAGTCTGGCTGAGCCTTGCCCGGCACTGACAAAGAACGGGAGGATGGAACCGTCGGAGGCACAAATACCCCCTGCTTGAAGTATCTTGCCAACACCTTCTTCAACGGTTTCATACCCCTGTAGGGATTTTCCATAGGATTAACGGATAGATTATTTTCAAGCCCCACATCGGCAGCGTAATCGTCAACATATACGTTAGGGTCATCCCACATAGGCAAATTCATATGCGGGTTAGCCCTCGCTCGGCGTAATGCTAACAAGTCGACCGTACCAGAAAGAACTGCAGCACCAGGCGTATCTAATTCGCCTTGTATAGATCCATCGAAGTTCACCATCTTAGTATAACCGCGCATCTGATTAGTATGCTCATAGGGAGAGTCCGGATCGAACTGCTCGCCACCTGGCAGTGGGGAAAGTAAATATGCAACATTCTCAAACGCACGAGTTTGGCGCGCGCAATCCCAACCCCGCCGGCCAGAACCATGCCCTTCTGATGAGGGGTGAATAATCACCTCAGCACCTTTTTTCACAAGCATTCGTACGATTTCTGGATGCGCTTGGTCAAAACACACAATCGTGGCCAGCTTGCCAATAGGTGTGTCAGCTACTGGAAACAGGAAATCATAACCGTAAGTATCGAGGTAGCGATCATATATGCTACCTGGCGTTGTATCAGGTAAAGAACCCCAAACGTCAGCACATTGTATTTTTCTGTAGCGGTGAATGAGATCACCTGAGTCATTTAGGATAAAGGCTGAGTTGAAAACATAGCCTGGCAACGCATCATCAATCTCAAAGGTTGACCCTGCTAGATATACTTTGTGCTTAAGGGCAAATTCAGAAAGGAGTTCTATTTCCGGACCCGGATAACGGATTGCTAGTCGCTGCAACGTGATCGGCGAGCGATAACCAAAACCGCCCTGCCCTGTCATAAAAAATTCCGACAGAGCAACCAACCTAACATTTGGATTAGATGCATTACGCCCAGGCAGCGTTAGCGCGCGCTGGATATTTTCAGTGCGCAGGGCATTTACGTCAGATGTCTTTTGGATCATCTTCTTAACCGATTGCACCAGCAAGACATCGTATTCAGTCTCTCGGCCTGAACCTTCCATTGCCTTGGATGTGGCAAGTCGCTCACGAGCTTCGCTCACCCAGGCCTCGCGGTTACTTGGCGCTACGGGAGACTTTGTTTGAGCAGCTATCAATTTCTTATAGCCATCAGCATAGAGATTAGCGCGTAGATGCAGAGCTTGGATGCCGAAAATAGCCGCACGTCTACGCCTCAGCTTATCGATGTACACATCTACGCACATAAAATCTTCATCAGATTTCGCCAAGAGTGGTTTGCCATTCCAATCAGCAAATCCGCTGGCGCGTGGATAGGTCACCGAGTGGCCATTAGCCCCACGCGACACGGCAGAGGAAGTGGCAATATAAGCTGCATTCTCGAATGCCCGCGCAATACGGGCATTTTGCCGCGCTTCAAAAAGATCGTCACTGACTTCCTCTGATGGATTTAGAATTAACTCTGCACCTTGCCATACAAGACTGCGAGCATAGTGAGGAAACAAGATATCTTCACCTGACAGAATACCAACCTGACCGATTGGCGTATTTGCTACCTTGAATTCCATTGGCTGACCAAGGGCCGATGATTGGTCTGTGGCAATCCCATTTATAAGTTCCGGTGAAATCTTGTGCGCTTCGATAAGTACATCGCCAATTGAGCTGATAAGAAAACCAAGAGTGCATGGCACATTAGCTATGTCACTTTTCACCAAGACCGAACCTGCAAGATAAACATTCTTTTCGGCTGCTAGATCGCTAAGTGATTTTAGGACATCTTTCTTGTCCGTAGCGCTGTAACCGTGTGAGGAATGGGGTAATAAAATTACCGACTCGATGGGTTCAACAACCTCCAGCCGACTGTTTGCCGCATTAATATTTTCTATGTGTTCTGCAAGCGCATCGATTTCGTCGGGGAACCAGGATTTCTGAGAAATATAAAGCATTAGTGCGTGTCCCTCTTGGATGGGTATCTGTTAAATGTTTCGTTTCTATATGGGCACTATACCAACGAGAATGGCAAATGTGCATTAGTACTGGGGCAGCATCCTCAAGTTTGCTCGATAAGTGAGCATATAATGTCTGTCAATAGGTAGCCTGAATGACTATCCCAGCCTATCTAAGACTTCGAGTGCAGCTCGTTCTCCAGACTCCATCGCGGATTCCATACCAATCTCCAGCCGCCGCGTATGCTCGCCGGCAAAGTGAAGGCGCTGATGGGGCAGTATCATGTGATGTGCGAATTTGGTCACTTGCCCGGGCCAGAATGAATGCCGGAAACCGCCTACAAGAGGATATTCGGACCAAGAGTGCACAGCCGTAACTTTTAACCTGCCTTTTGTAGAGGGTCGCATGCGCTCGATTTCTTTTACCACAAATTCACCACGCTCTTTAGGCGGTAACAAATCGAGCCGTTCCGATTTCTTACCCACGCATACTGCCTGCAAATATTCCCGGTTGCCGTCACCACCAATTTTCTGCCGAACAAGGGATACCGGTCCGTCACTCCAGATAGATGGATCAAATCCATCTTCCTCCCAGTAATTACCATCTTTGATACGTAAATGAACTTGGGAGTTTGCTCGATAGGGAAGTAAACGAATGGCTTCAGCCTGACGTCCGCTAGGAGGCGGGTTGATTGAAATTCGTGACAAGGTAGTAAAGGGCAATGCTGAAATAGAGTATCTTGAGCGATACAGTGTCCCATCCATGCACCTCACCTGGATTTCACCGGCTGAGATCTCAATATCCGTCACGATCTTATTTAGGCGAACAGAATCACCTAGCATCGCAGCCATGGCTTCCGGAAGACGCGAGGTTCCCCCCTCAACACGATGACTTGTAGGCCCACGTTTCTGAAACCGGTCCAAACCCCGTGGCGTATTCTCGCCGGAGAACCACAAGCGACCACGCGCATCATTATGCAGGAGATGCAAAGCGGAAACATTCCAGATATCCGCATCTATTGGGCCTGCATTAATAAGGCGTAATGCCTCATCAGAGGCACCATGCTGGGCCAACCAGTGCCCAAGCGATACGTCAAGAGCTGATGCTTCTGGTTCAAGCCAGTCATCAAAACCCTTGAGGGGATTGTGTTTCTCAAAATAATAATCGAGTAGTACCGAAGGCAAAACCGAGCGTTCTGCACCAAGAGTCCCATTCAGCTTATGAACAGGCCAAGACTCCTTCGACAATAAACTGCTATTGATAGAAAAAGCATATGGTGCTGTTAAGTTGGCACCAGGCAACAGCTTCACGCCCAAGCGATCCGCCATATCACGTACCCGCGCATAGTAAGGTCCTACTTGTGAGGCGCCTAATTCTGGCCGGCCCTCAATATGATCGCCGGTAAAGGCGCGTCCGCCAACACGACCAGCACCCTCCAATACAATTGCCTTGAACCCAGCATCCTTTAGGAGAATAGCTGCATATAGGCCTGCCAATCCTGCACCAAGAACAAGCACATCAACTTTGTCTTGTGCTACTAGGGTCTTAGCAATTCCAGCAGCCGCAATTGCTGTGATACCGCCATGAAGTGCATCCCGTCGTGATAAGGTTCTTGTTGTTGACTTTGGCAAAAGACTTAACTCCGAACTAGTTACCCACACATACGCTTCAGTCACAGTTTATAAAAACTCACGATCCAATAGATATCCAATTCTGATAATTTCATGCTTTTTGTCCATTCAGAGAGCTAGTCTTTTCACGTTTATGGGGCAAATGATGCCAAACTATGCCAGGCGCCGGGTAGTCAGTGTAAGTCTTTTGCCCTGGCTATGCGGTTTTGCGATACTTTCCCTGACAATAAGGGCATGCTTATAGGCGCCTTACCTGGGTATGAAGGCGATCGATATTTCTCTTGTTTCTCTTGCTGGCTGATACGTGTCGTCTGCTGGGATAAACAGGCCTAAGAATGCAGACGGCTGGTACGATTATGGAAACTGACGCATGAAGATTAATGGGTGGCAATACACCGCTGCTATTTGCCTTGTCCTGCTTGCTACCACACCGGCATTAACACAGATCACAGTGATAGGTGGCACTACAGGCGTGCCAAAAGACACGGTAGGATATCAGAAATGGATGCTTTTCCGTGATCGGCTTGGGTCTCTTTCTGACGGTGAGATGCAAGTCACACCTATGGTAACGGGCGAATTAGGTTCGGAAGAGGTCATTCTCAATGGCCTAAGGCGAGGCCGTATTCACATAATAAACATTTCTGGTTTAGTCGCCGGCACCTTGGTGCCAGAAATTGCACTACTTCAGGCACCTTTCCTATTCGATAGCGAGGCAGAGGCAGATTACGTATATGACCATGTACTCTTTGATATTTACCACGACTTGTTAGCAGAACATGGCTTAAAGTTTTTGTCGTGGGATGAAGTTGGTGTTCATCATGTTTATGGCAAGTCACCGTTAATAAAACCTAACGACCTTAAGAATAAGAGATTCCGTGTGCCATCGGGTTTAGCAGCTCGGTTGTTTGCAGAAGCACTCGGTGCGGATATCATTCCTCTATCCTTCTCTGAGAATATCATTGGCTTACAAACTGGGCTGGTGGATGCCGGAGCAAACGCTGTCATCCTTTATGCAAGTACTGGAATTGCAGAGGAAGCACCCCACATAACACTAACGGGGCACATTACGGCTGTTAATTTTGTACTGACAGCCGATCGGTGGCTGAATAGCTTATCTCCAAAACATCAGTACGCTGTAAATACTAGTTGGTTGCCAATTAATCAGGCCCGAGAAATGTCACGCCGCGAAGCACAAGATTTCTTGGGTGAAGCGGTTACGCGAGGCTTCAACATCCACACGTTAACAGCTAGGCAGAGAGAAGTATGGCGCCAGGCTTCTGCACCTGTCACCCAGCAGCTCATAGATTCAATAGGTGGGCGTGCAGCCGCAATATATCAAGCGATCAGAGGCGGCAAATCCGAATTTCAGAGAGCGCACTCAATCGAATAGAGAAAGTTCGCCTGAAAAATCACCATCCAAGTCTTTGTAGCGCACCCACCCCATCATCCTAGTCTAATTTTTTAGGCCATCCTTAGGTTCGACAAAAATGCCCTGCTTAACGTATTCAGCGACGACCTTTTTGATTTGTGCACCATCAAAATAAGGATTACCCAGCGGTTTGTCAGGCCATATATTGTTGGGAAGACCGCGCGGAATTTTTGCGTACTCTTCGGCGTATACTACGGAATCATCCCATATGCCGACGTTAGCCTGTAGATCAGCGCGCGCTGCACGTAAAGCGGAGAGATCGATCATACCACTCAGAGGAACCTGACCAGAAGTATCCGCCTCTGCTTGTATCGATCCATCAAAGTTTACTATCTTGGAGTAGCCACGACCTCGTGAACTCGGGCTTTTACTGCCAGGGAGAAAATACTCTCCACCATGGCCACAAGAAATAATATAGGCAACATTCTCAAACCCACGTGCACGCCGCGCTGAGTCCCACCCCATGCGATGAGCTCCATGCGGTTCAGATGTTGGGTGCAAGATGACCTCTGCACCTCGCAGGGCCATAGCACGATAGGTTTCAGGAAAATTATTGTCGAAACAGATGGTTGTCGCTAGCTTGCCGATGGGCGTATCCGCGACTGGGAATAGATGTTCATAGCCGTATTTATCAATGTATTGATCATAAACACTACCAGGCGTGGTGTCCGGCAGAAAGCCCATTGCGTCCCCGCAATGAATCTTTCTATAGCGGTGAATTAAGTTACCCGCTGGGTCATAGATAAAAGCAGTATTGAAGAACCGGTCTGGCCAGTCCGGATCATACTCAAATACACCGCCCACCACATAGGCATCAGCCTCTTGTGCAAAAGCTGCAACTTGATCCATCTCTGGACCAGGGAATGTAACGCCTATCTTATCTGACAGGTGACCCAATTTGTGCCCGAGCGGACTTACCGGCCCGGTAAGAAAGAATTCGGGATAAACTATTAGTTTCAGGTTCGGTGCACGGGCTCCATAATTTCGGATGAGATCAAATGCAACGTCCAAATTCGCCTGCCGCTTTTCTATCAGCTCAGCTGGTGTATGGGACTGATGAACCACATGCTGGCCGATAATTGCGCTATAGGCCTTAATCTCATTTGGCTTGGGTAACGCCGCCTGCGCAGCCACACGGCGATGCCCTTCGGCAATCCAGTCTATGCGTGATTGCGGCGATACTGAAGGTTTTCCTGCCTCTTTCTTGTAGCCAGGCGCATAGAGGTTCATCCGCACTATAGCGGCAAAATTAAGCTGCGAACCCATGCGACGCTTACGTAGCACTTCAATATTATATTCGGCCCGCATAAAGGACTCCGAACCCCTCACACGCATTGCGGGACCTTGCGGTGGATATAATGCGGTCGCCTTTGGTAGGTCTACTTCCGCACCCCTTAACCTTACCGACACTGCAGAAGCAGTGGCCAAAACAACAATATTCTCATATGCACGCGCTATGCGCGCAACGTCCCGGCTTTCAAATAAACGGTCAGATCGCTCACGCGATGGATTAAGAATAATTTCTGCACCATGGACCATCATGCTACGCACTATATGAGGCGCTAGAATATCTTCGCCGCAAAGCACGCCTATCTGGCCAAGTGGTGTTCTAGCAATTTCAAAACTTGCGGGTTGAAATGTGTCTGCTTCCGTATCCGTATAACCTTCAAGAATGTCTGGCATGATTTTTTGTGAACGGGCCAAGACCGATCCATCCGGTCCTAGAATATAGCCAATCGTGCGTGGTTTACTGTTATCATCCGCCATCACATAGGCAGAAGCCCCAATGTAAACTTCATGGGTTTTGGCGAGATCCGCGAGCGCGAGTGTGACATCAGCCTCTTCTGTAGCCTCATGTTCCGACCCATCAGCATGTGGCAAAATAGCAATTTGCGGTCCCTCTGCCACGGTAGTTTGACGGGCTTGAGCTAATGCCATTTTAACCGCATCAAAGTTATCGGCAGTCCAAGGGGTTTGTAGGAGAAACATCGCATAACCCTCTAAGCTATTCAGGAGTGTCCATTGTATCTGTTCGTATATGAATGCCTAATTCTCACCGGTCGGCAATCCCGGATCCCAGGCATATAGAATCTTACCGTAAGTTGCCGAATCATCCATAATACCTGCAACTAAACGACCTAATTCTTGCCGGTCAATTGAGCCACTTTGTTCGTAGTCTTCAAGAACACCAGTTCCTGTTGCCTCACCTCGCCGTAGGCCACCAGGACGAATAATAGTGTAATCAACCCCGCTAGCGATTAGGTCGTCTTCGGCCAGTGTCTTGATGTACAGCACGCTGGCCATGAATGTAGCACCCATAGCAGGCGGACGACGCGTGTTGCCAGCACCCATAGAACTAATCTGAATGACCCGCTTCACATTATTTGCTTTTGCCGCAGCTGTAATATTCAGATTTCCAATCAAGTCGGGTCGCCTTTCTCCGCGGCGCCCACCCAATGAACTGATAACAGCCACAAAATCTTCCTCTCCAAAGGCCTGATCCACATCATGGGCATTTAATGCATTTCCAACGACGATCTTCACACCCAATTTTTCCAAACTATTTAGGTTAGACGTCGGGCGGACAAACACAGTCACTGGCAAATTCATCTTACGCAGATTTTGCACTGCCCCAAGACCAGTACCGCTAGTGCCACCGAAGACCAAGACTGGCCCTTCCATGGCTTGAGCTACCGATGCAAACCACAGAAAAATAGTAGCTACAACACTGATAAAGCGTTTCAAACTAATGCACTTAAACCTCATCTAGCATCTCCTATAAGGCGCTTATTATAGTTCTATCCCGGCGGGCTATTATGGCACGTTAATTAGCGCTATGGCGCTCTAATTCTGATAGTCGTACAAGCTAGATGACCGCCTGCATAGATTGGTCTATGGGCTCCCTAGTATCCGAGTCAGCAGGGGGGATGTATACTTTGTTCCGCTTGTAGGTCTCGATGACCTTCTTAATCTGGCCAGCGTTCTCATAGGGGTTGTCATTAGGATCATCAGCCCACAGATCATTAGCCAGGCCATTCTCTTCAGCATATTTGTGGGCATATACAACCGGCTCATCCCAGGCAACTAAATTAGATTTAATATCGGCTCGGGCACGTCTTAGCGCTGCTATATCTAGCGATCCGACCAATGGTGCCGCACCCGGGCCATCGACAACACACTGCAAGGAGCCATCAAAATTTACAACTTTGGAATAACCACGTTGCATGGATCCAGGGAAACCTAAACCCTGGCCACGAAATTCTCCGCCGTGCCCAGCAGTAAGAAGGTAAGCCGTATTCTCGAATGCCCGCACATGACGGGCAATATCCCAACCGCGGCGGCGTACATTATGTGGTTCCGATGTCGGATGTATAATAACTTCAGCCCCGCGCTTGACCATTGCTCTATGGGTCTCGCCAAAATTCATATCGAAACAAATCACTGTACAGAGTTTGCCAAGAGGCGTGTCGGCAACTGGAAATAAGTGGTCGTAACCATACCGATCAACATATTCAGTGTATACACTACCGGGCGTAGTGTCAGGGAGACGTCCAAACACGTCGGCGCAGTGAATCTTCCGATAGAGATGAATCAGATCACCGCTATCATCAAAAATAAATGCCGAGTTAAAGAAGCGGCTCGGCCATGTCGGATCATACTCAAACACGCCTCCTGCTACGTAGGTTTTATTATCTTGCGCAAACCTAGCTAATTGATCTGCTTCAGGGCCCGGGAAGGTCACCCCTATCTTGTGGGCAATGTGGCCCGAACGGCTGCCTAATTGACTAACTGGGCCCGTTAGGAAAAACTCTGGGAAGATTACAATCTTAACACTGGGCGAGCGCGAAAATGGTGCCGCCACATACAGCGCGTTCTCAAGGTTGCGCTGCTTATATTCGGGCAACTCGTCAGGCTTCAGGGCAACATTAGTAATCACTTGCGCCAAGACCACATCATAGCGATCAATCCGCTTAGCATCAGACGCAGAATCTTGTGCCACGGCTTTAACCCTCTCTAGCCCATCGCTAATCCAGCTTTCTCGGCTTTCAGGGCTAGGTGATTGGTTAGTGGATGCCTCCTTAAGATCTTGGGCATAAAGACGCATGCGAACGATAGCCGGTAAATTGCCCATGGGCTCCTCACGGCGGCGGCGTAACATTTCTATATCCACATCACCTTGAATAAACGACTCATCAGCTACCGCGCGCACCTGCGTACCCGACCACTCACTTAAAGACGTAGCTGGCGGTAGTTTTGTTTTTGCTCCACCCATGGTCACCGAGTCTGGAGATGCTGTTGCAACATAGATTAGATTTTCATAAGAACGTGCCTGCCGAGCCTTTTGGCGCATATCTAATAGGTTATCCGCACGTTCCCGGCTGGGATTGAGAACTACTTCTGCTCCACTGGTCACTAATGCACGGACTATATGCGGTGATAAAATGTCCTCACCACAGAGAATTCCTACTTGGCCCTCTCCCGTCATTGCCACATTAAACTCTGCCGGTATCGAACTGTTAGCCGTGCTATCAGTCAATCCGTTAACCAACTCAGGTAGTATTTTTGGCACACGCAATTCGACCTTGCCATTAGGCCCAACCAGATAACCGACAATCTGTACAGAACCCGTTTCTGTGTAGATATAAGCTGAGCCGCACAGAGAAATATTATGGATCTTGGCTAGTGCACCGAGCGCAAATGACATGTCTTCATCTGTGACCGCGTCTTGTGGCCCCCCATCCGCCTGGGGTAATAGTCCCAACGTGCCTTGGGGTTCTATAAGGTTTGCCAGAGATTGTGCCAATACTGGATAAAGGTCTCTTTCAGCTGAGAGCACTGTCCAGGGTGTTTGCAGAAGAATCATGATGCAATTCCTTATAGATACTGAGTGCATTATATATGGTGCGCGTCATCATATACACTGCCTGGCACTCTGATTATCTTGCTTAGCGTTGCGAGCAGCCAGCACAAAATCCTAGCCGAGTCAGCTTGACTGTTCTACAAGCTGACATCAACTGATTCGAGGAGCATTTGCTCCATGCCCACGCAAAGCAAAACGGATAGATCAATACGACTAACGACAGTGGATGCGCTAGTATCGGCAAATCTATTGGAAGAAACTGGCTCCTCTAATCTTCAAGAGGTGGCCTCTAGATATTCGATCAGTATCCCTCAACACTTTGCTAGTTTGATTGATGCCTCTAACCCTGACGACCCCATTGCTCTGCAGGTCATCCCAACTGGCCAAGAGCTCTCCACAACAGCAGATGAAATAGTAGATCCCATTGGTGATCACCTATACAGCCCTGTAAAGGGTGTAGTTCACCGCTATCCTGATCGCGTTCTATTGAAAGTACATAGTGCATGTGCGGTCTATTGCCGCTTTTGCTTTCGGCGTGAGATGGTTGGGCCAAGTGGAGACAGTATGGATGAAGCTGACTTCAATGTAGCATTCGATTATATAGCTAGCCGACCAGAAATATGGGAAGTTATTTTGACCGGTGGAGACCCGTTTGTTCTGAGTCCCAAACGGTTAGATAGAATTCTTACTCGATTGGAAACCATCGATCACGTCCGTGTTATCCGGTTTCATACGCGCGTACCCGTCGCTGAACCGGATCGTCTAAACGACGCCCTAATCAGGGTGCTCAACAACCGCCGTCAGACCATTTATGTCGCCATCCACTGCAACCATGCACGCGAACTCAGTGAAGCAGCCATAATCGCTTGCAACCTCCTAACCTCTGCTGGAATTCCTCTATTAGGGCAGTCGGTATTACTTAGAGGAGTTAATGACGATGCAGCAACGCTCGCTTCTTTGTTCCGCGCCATGGTGGCCGTGAGAATCATGCCTTATTATCTTCATCATCCTGACCTAGCGCCAGGCACTAGCCACTTTCGCGTCGCTATTTCCGAGGGCCAGGCTTTGATAAAACAGTTACGCGGCAACTTGTCTGGTATTGCACTCCCCACCTATATGCTTGATATCCCAGGCGGATTCGGGAAAGTACCGATTGGACCTACCTACTTGAAGATCGACCAAGATGGGCAGACGCGGGTAGAAGATACCAATGGTCAACAGCATATCTATCCACCGTCCAGCCATTCTAAGTCCTGATTCTGTTAGAATATAGGACTAACCCTTTATTTGCGTGACGAGCTCATTATGATCCGTCGCATCTGGCGCAGATAATTTGGCCACCGGCTGGAAGACTTTTGGGGAAGCTTTATGCAAGATTTTGCTATCGTATTAGACGTGATCAGCGGCTGGGTCTGGCTGATTATGATGTTTCCGCTGCTTGGTGTAGGCCTCTTCCTCACGATAGGACTTAAGGGCATCACGCTCAGCCGCCTGGCTGAAGCTATTAAAGTTCTGTTTAGCCGTGATGCCAGCGAGAAAGCGACAGGTGATGGAGAGATCTCGCCATTCAAAGCCCTGATGACCGCGCTCTCGGCCACCGTCGGTACTGGCAATATCGCTGGGGTCGCCACTGCCATTTTTCTTGGTGGACCTGGCGCAGTGTTCTGGATGTGGGTGACAGCGCTACTCGGGATGGCCACGAAATACGGCGAAGCTGTGATGGCGGTACATTACCGCGAAATAGATGCAGATGGTCGATACGTTGGCGGGCCAATGTACTATATAAAAAATGGACTTGGTGAGAACTGGAAATGGTTGGGTACCGCCTTTGCTCTTCTTGCCATTACTGCCGGTCTTGGGGCTGGTAATACAGTGCAGGCTAACTCTATAGCCGATGTGGTTGAATCTAATTTTAATGTGCCGTTGTGGATTTCGGCTCTTGTAATTTTAGTGCTTACGGCCACTGTACTAATTGGTGGAATTCAGCGTATCGCTCAAGTAGCTGGTCGGCTTGTCCCCATTATGGTCGTATTCTACGTAGGCTCAGCTATGGTTATTCTCTTGATAAACGCCGCTGAAATTCCTGCTGGTCTCGCATTAATCGTTTCCAGCGCATTCTCGGGCACCTCCGCCGCAGGTGGATTCGCAGGAGCCACTGTGATGGCGGCCATTCGTTTTGGCGTGGCTCGCGGCATTTTTTCTAACGAAGCCGGTTTGGGTTCTGCCCCTATCGCCCATGCTGCTGCTAAAACCAATGATCCGGTGCGCCAAGGCGCTATCGGTATGCTTGGCACGTTCATAGATACCCTAATCGTTTGCACAATGACCGCACTAGTGATCATTACCACTGGTGCCTGGACCAGCGGTGAGAACGGCGCCACTCTAACGGCAATGGCATTTGAACGTGCCCTGCCCTTTGGTAATTACATCGTCGTTATTTCACTGATGGTCTTTGCATTCACAACCATTTTGGGTTGGAGCTACTATGGCGAGCGTTGTGCAGAATACCTGTTTGGACCGCGGGCGATTAAACCATTTCGGGTAATGTGGTGCGCTGTAATCCCTGTCGGTGCATTGACTGGTCTGGAAATAATATGGCTTATGGCTGATATCATGAATGCCTTAATGGCCGTGCCTAACCTTTTAGCACTCACATTACTCAGTCCGGTCATATTTAAGATAACATCTGACCGCTTATATGGTGGGCGGAAGTTGGTTGAACAAAATGACGGTTAAGCTGTAAAAAGCATTTCACAGCGTGTAGGCGATTCTCAACCCTATTCCTGCGGTCATAGTTTCACATGTAGTCAGTAGAATTTTCTTTCAATATGCATTATCCCGCATAGTTTAATTATCCGTAACAGCAAGCATTAATAGTTCTCAGCCCTTGGTCCTTGTTCATGGCTGTTAACCGTTTATGGTTAGGCTCTGTAGGGATATTTGAATTGGGTAAGCACCATGGCACAACATCATCAGATCATCATTATCGGCGGGGGAACGGCAGGAATCACTGTCGCAGCCTCTTTGCGCAACCAAGACCATAACGATGCGCTAGATATTGCTATCATTGAACCATCTAGAGAACACTATTATCAGCCTGCATTCACCCTAGTAGGCGGTGGTGTGAACACACTGGCGCAAACTCGAAGAGATGAAGCTGCTGTCATTCCTGAAGGGGTTAAATGGATCCAAGACGCTGCTGCCGATATCGATCCAGAATCTAACCGGGTAAGCCTGGCCAAGGGAGGAGATGTTACATACGACTTCCTGGTCGTATGTCCCGGTGTAGTTATGAACTGGAGTGCCATTGAAGGCTTCCATGAAGCTATTGGCACAAGTGGTATATGCTGCAACTATCTACCCAGTAGTGTGGAATATACATGGGAAACTATCAAGGCCTTCCCTCGCGGCGGTACAGCTCTCTTTGCCCAACCAGCAATGCCTATCAAATGCCCTGGGGCCCCGCAGAAAATTGCATACCTGACCGCCGACTACCTCCGTCGCGGCGGTATTTTACAGGATTGCGCCATACATTTTCTACCACAAGGGCCCAGCATGTTCTCTGTACCATACTTTGCCAGAGAGCTTGAAAAAGTTGCTGATAACTATGGCATCAGTAAGCATTTCCAGCACAACCTTACAAAGGTGGATGCCGAAAACAGGCGGGCAACATTTAACATAGTTGGCGGCGAAAGAGAGGGAGATATGGTGGAGATGGAATTCGATATGCTCCACGCCGTCCCGCCACAACATCCACCTGATGTGGTAAGAAAATCGGCTTTGGCCAATGAGGGTGGTTGGGTTGATGTCAATCAGGAATCTATGCAATCCAGTAAATATCCCAACGTATTTAGTCTTGGTGACTCATGCTCAACACCAAACTCCAAAACCGCAGCAGCTATACGTAAGCAAGCGCCAGTGGTAGTTAAAAATATCAATGCACTGGTCAACAATAAGGAGGTGGTCTCAGGCTATGATGGTTATGGATCCTGCCCTCTAACAACAGCTTATGGTAAGGTGATGATGGCAGAGTTCACTTATGGCGGCAAAGTAACACCAACATTACCACTCGACCCTAAAGAAGAACGCAGAATAAACTGGTGGATTAAGACAACCGGCCTACCAATTCTTTATTGGCATTACATGCTCAAAGGCTATGAAGCCTTCCCTGGTCACAATACTAGATTTGAATCTTAAGGGCGCGCTACCCGCCTATAACTACCCCATGCTCGAGGCGAATTCTTACCATCGTACATAGCAACGTCTGGATAAGGAAATACGGGACGGGAAAAGCGAATCATAGCTGGGTCCACAGGGAAACGCTGCCAGCGTCCTAGGCTAGTTAAGCTGTTATCTATCTTATGCGCAATCAGCCGTTCAGGAGCGTTTCCCTCTTCTGTCCAGGCTTCAATAGCCGCGAGGAAATCAATCGCATCTGCACCTGGACCAGACCCGCAATGACGCATGCCAGGAATCATAAAAAGACGAAAGAATGTTTCAACATCTTGTTGGCCACCCAGAATCTTGGTTTGTTCTGCAAAGTAATCCAATGAAGATGCAGGAGTTAGAGTCTCGTCATTCCAGCCATGATAAAGTAATAATTTACCATCATGCTCTCTAAAACTAGCTAGATTATAACCGCCCTCAGGTACGGGCATGTAGTGCACGGTGCCGAGACGCCAGGGGTCCACATCAAAATCATAGAAGAAATTATCTAACGGTAAGTCCAAGTCAGGGTCTTGCTCATAAGCCACGTAGCGGAAAAAATTCGCCTTAGTCGCCACAGCACTAGGGCTTCCACCATCGGGACCTAAATAGGTACTGGCCCAGCCAGGCTCATCCCCCATAGAATAGCCAATAGATGTCACAGCTCTTCCATCTGAAGTGCGCGCTCCCTCATAGAGCGATCGAGCCGCAGCTACTTGGTTCTCAGTCAAACAATTAATTGATTTCCCTGCCTTACACTGCAGATCCATTGGGTTAAACGAACAGGATTCCGGGTCTGCAATAATTCCATCACTCAACCCATCTAAATCATCGCAGGCCAGCAGCGCAGCGCCTTGCAGAATGGCTAAAGCTTTGTGGGTGAATATAGAGTTCCCGTTCGGATGAGTTGCTGCCTCAAGACTCCATAAAATGTGCGGCATGATCATACCGGTTGCTGGTGCACCAGCAATAATTCCATCGTAGTCCGTGGGAAACCTCATCGCGGCCTCCAATGCTTGGCGACCCCCGGTAGAGCAGCCGCGGAAATAAGACTTTATCTCATTTTCTTGGTAATGCTGGGCCGACACAGCCTTCAACAGAGCTGTCGTCAAATGCGTGCCCCGATGATTAAAATTGATCTCAGCTTCGCGGTTCTTATACGCAAAGGACGCATCGCTTATATTGTCGGCTTGGTGACCCATATCCGTATGAGCGACAGCATAACCGCGAACTAGAGCGTCATCAGTGCGATCCATTTCAACCTTGCCACAGAGCAATCCACACCCTGCAGTCAGTAAACGTCGGTTCCATGCCAAAGGCAGGCGGAACTCAAAACCAATATCTGAATCGATCCACCCTGCAATCTTGCAGTAAGTGGGTAAATCCCCACCCCCGCCCTGCATTTCTGAGGCCTCAATATCTACCGGCGTGCCGATAAGAGATCCATAATCTACACCTCTATGCGCCATACAGTTTGCCATATCTAATGCCAGCCATGGATTAGCCTCATCAGAGAGAGCAAAAACTGGCTGAGTAGCAAGATTGATTGCAGTAAAGATGACGTAGTGGACAAACATTAGGCCTCTCCTTGCAAAAAGAATAAATCGAGTTCAAACATATGAACAGTATCCTGCAGACAATTCTATCGAGATAGGCTAGCTATACACTACTGGGCTGCCTTTAGAGGGAGATGCCATGGCTGGAGTGCGGAAACAATATATTGAAGGTTTGTTCGGCCAGATTCACTTAAGAGTGATGGCGCCAGACAGACCAACGCGCACACCTGTTCTCTGTCTGCATGTCAGCCCTCTATCTGGATTAGTCTTCGAAGACTTGATAAGTCATATTGGCATTAATCGTTTAGCCATTGCACCGGATACACCTGGCTATGGTATGTCTGATGCGCCAGCCTCGCCACCCAGCATACCGATTTATGCCAAGGCATTTTCTCATCTCATTGATACACTGAATTTGAAGTCTATTGATTTGGTTGGTTATGCCACCGGTTCAGTCATTGCAGTTGAACTAGCGCGTCAACGTCCCGATATTGTCCGCCGACTAGTATTGTTCTCGGCACCCGTTATCGATGATGAAGCCCGGGATACCCTTGGTGACCGCTTTGGCAATGTCATAGAACCCCAACCGGACGGGTCTCATCTTCTTCCGCTCTGGCAGCAGGTCCATGCCGGAAGAGGGCCAGGACAAAGCGCCACTCTTTGTATGCGCTTATTTACCGAACATATTCGGGCCGATGGTTACAAGAAACCCTGGGCGCCTCGTGCCGCTTTTGCATTTCACCTAGACAAAGCTTTGGCGGCCCTCACTCAACCACTTGTTATCTATAATATTGAAACCGAGGTACATGGCTCAACTTTACTCGCCAAGCCTTATGTAAAACCCGGGACTATTGTTGAACTACCCGGCTGGGGTCACGGTTTCCTACAAACCCGGTGCAAGGAAGCTGCAAGTTTGATAACAAGTTATCTGGATTCTGACTGAAAGAGAAAGCTATGGGTAATGAAGGAGTCCCCTTAATTAGAGACTATGTAGACGGCCCTTTTGGGCAAATACATTTGCGTGTGGCCGGGTCGAAGGACCTAGGCAAACGACCATTGTTTTGTTTCCATCTCAGTCCGGTCTCAGGGATCATCTACGAAACCTGGCTTGGCGAAATGGGCAAGGATAGATTAGTCGTTGCACCAGATACGCCAGGCTACGGGATGTCGGATTCCCCTCAGGTGCAACCTAACATTAGTGACTTCGCTCGTGCCATGCACAGTGTAATGGATACCTTAGGCGTCAGTGAAGTAGATGTAATGGGATACCATACTGGCTCTAAGACATGTGTTGAAACAACCTTGCAGCAGCCCAACCGTATCAAGCATCTAGTACTGGTTTCAGCGCCTATCTATAGCGAGGAAGATCTCGCTAATCAGAATGCTCAAATGGGACACCCGACTGATCCTCAAGATGACGGCAGTCACCTGCTTGGAACATGGGCCGGTTTGTGGAAATGGCGCGGCCCCGAACAGACGCCAGAGGATATCATGCGCACTTTTCCGGATCATATCCAAGGTGGAGAGAAAAAACACTGGGGTCACGTAGCAGCCTTTTCCTACACTTATCCAGAAAATATAACTAAGGTAAAGGCGCCGATTCTAGTCATTAATACTAATGACGATCTAGTTGTTTACACCCGACGTATATCCAAATACCTCAACAACGGACGTATCATCGAACTCATGGACTGGGGACATGGTTTTCTAGATTACCATCCTGAAAAGACTGCAGCTTTCGTCCGGCCATTCTTAGATGAGAACATCTGGCCTGAAGAGGCGGAGTGAAAGAAATGCCTACTACCCGGCCCACACGCCGCGGGACCTTTTCCTACATGAGCGACCAGCCGGGCGATAATGATCTTATGCGAGGTAGTGAGCATTTCTCGATGACCTTATTTCCTGATGGACGCTTGGTGCAACGGGCCAATTGTCATATTGCCTCGGCACCTGACGTAGAACGAGACTCAGTGCTAACGGTCGATAGAACTTTGCGTCCCATTGATGCTTTCGTCCGCATCGAAACAGGGGGTCAATTCACCGGAATGGGCTGGTATAATTTCACAAGAAAATACGTGTCCTGCGAGGCGTTGACGGCACCCAACAATCGCGTAAGTTATCTTAAAGAGATTCCCTCTAATCCATTTTGTTTCTGTACCCATGCTATTGTCGGTGACGCCTGGATGATAGCTGCCAAGTCAGGGAGTGTGGATAACACACGCACTTTGACAGTGCTCTATACTGTGACCTTGAACAAGCAAGGCGCCACGGGGCCAGGTCTCGAGACAAAGGCCTTCGGCGTGGAACGGGTAGGACCAGAGACTGTGACTGTACCAGCAGGGACTTTCGAAACAATTCACTATCGGTGTGGCGCTGTACCAGAGCATATGGATCTGAACGATGCCGACTTCCGATACAATATCTGGGTCACAGATGATATCTTCAAGCTAGCTGTGCTATCGATGTACCCGGGCAAGACCCGTTTTGAATTAACCGATCTCTCGGGGACATAAGCTAATAATGAATTGAATCCTTGCGCATTTGCTAGATCGAATCAAACATGGTCACGCTAGCCGCTTCCCGCCATCACAAGGCAGAACTAAGCCGGTGAGAAATCCATTAGCTATACAGGCAGCAACAGCATTCGCAACATCCCTAGGCTGACCAATCCTTCCGACAGGTGTGTCTGCTGCTGACTGGGCATACATGGATACACGGATATCTTCTGGAATGCGGCCCCACGCCTCCGTATCTGTCAAACCAGGTGACACTGCATTTACGCGGCGCGGCGCCAGTTCAACCGCCAAAGTCTTGATCATTCCCTCCAGAGCACCATTAACAGCTCCCAGAGACGCCGCAGACGGTGTGGCTGCAATTGCTGACGCACCGGTTACAATAGTCAGCGTGCCCTCTTCTGCCAAGAGCTTGGTTCCATGATACATAGCGATTAGATATGGCCAGAACTTGCCATCGAAAGTTTCCCGATACCCCTGCACTGGAACTTCCGAAAACGGCCCAAGCGCTGCACTGCCTGCAATGCTGATAACAAGATGATCAAGCGTATCTAGACTCTCAAAAAAAGCTGCAGCTTCTGATTCGTTAGCACAATCCATGGCCTGAGTCCTGATCGTTGGGCCAAGCTCAATTTGCGCCGAGGCCAAGCGTTCTTTCGACCTACTGACAATTGTGACAGAGGCTCCAAGACTTAACAGTTGTGCTGCAGTCGCCTTGCCAATACCACTGGACCCACCAACAATAACTGCTGATTGGCCGTCAAGAATGCCTGGGACCTTATTCATGTAGAATGCCTAGAGTTTGAAATGCTGACGGTATTGCGCCGCTTTCTCTGATGAAACCAGCAACTAATGCAGTTTGTTCTAATAGACTAATGCGCATACGGAGCATCCCTAATGAGTTGATTGCCGTTACCCTAGGTTACTCCATGAGTTGGGGGTAATTACAAGCGTGATTGCAGACGAGGCCCTAAGAACGCAGAATGGTCCAAGATAATGATATTACCGGAGTTCAGTTATTGAAATTGGTCAAAACAATGCATCACCCCAAGACCCTTTGCGGGCTCGCCCTTACTATTCTACTTAGTATTTGCTCGCCAGGACAGGCTGAAGCGGAAAAGGTACTGCATTTGGGCGCCGTTGGCTTGTCGCAAGACCTTGGGAATCCCTATGGCACTATCACAATTCCTACACTTGTTGCCAGTCTTGGAGTTTTTGATTCCTTAACCCAAATAGATATTAATGGAAAAGTCATTCCTTGGGTTGCCGAGTCTTGGGAACCAATTAATCCACTCACATGGCACTTCTATCTTCGACCCGGCGTAATGTTCTCTAATGGAGAGCCCTACGATGCTTATGCTGCCGCAAAAGCCTTGATGTATTTTGCCACAGGTGACGGTCTAGTCGAAGTAGTTGCGCAATCGGTTATTGATGTGCGAAGCGCACGAGCCGTCAACGATCTGACACTGGAGGTCATCACTGATAAACCAAATATCCTTTTACCACGACGCTTGGCTGGAATCCGCATACCTGCCCCGGGACCCTGGGCTGCACTCGGGAGGAAGGGGTTTGGCATGGCGCCCGTTGGTTCCGGGCCATTTATTGTAGACCGCTGGGATACCGCACGTATCAACCTTCTTGCCAACCCAAAATCATGGCGACCACCGCTTATTGACCGTATAGAACTTCGAGCAGTACCAGAAATCACGACGCGCCTGCAGGGCTTGGTCACAGGGGCGCTAGATATCGCGTTTGACATAGGTCCTGACGACGGCCCTTTGTTAGAAAAAGCCGGTGCCAAACTCAATTTTAGGCCGTCAGGCCGCGTTCAACTTCTCACCTTCAATTCTATAGTCGATTCACCCGTAGCAGATGTCCGTGTTCGCCAGGCCCTGAACTATGGGGTTAACAAACAGCGTATTATCGATGTGCTTTTAGCCGGATCCACCGAACCAGCAGCACAAGCCGCGGTAAAAGCGTCGTTCGGATATGACCCAACTATCAAACCATATCCCTATGACCCTGACAAAGCGCGGATGCTGCTAGCCCAGGCCGGGTATCCTGAAGGCTTTGACATGGCGGCCGACATTACGCCCGGGGCCATGGCTGGTGACGGAACATGGTATCTACAGATTGCAAGCGACCTCTCGGAGATTGGCGTCAATGTAACCTTCAACACCTATCCCTACACAGTGCATATCACTAAGATAAGACAAGGCGGCTGGAAAGGTATTGCTTTTGGTATGGACTTCAACAATCTGCCATCGCTGGACGTATTGTGGCCTCTGCGAATTCATTCCTGCTTATGGAAGGCGCCATGGCATTGCCGCCCCGAATGGGTGCCATTAATCGAAGATGCTGAGCAAGAATTCAATCTAGAGGCACGACTAAGAAAAACGCAGGCTTTAGTGAGGCTATACCACGAAGAACCTACTAGCCTTTATCTATGGGAAATGCCGGGAGTGGATGGTGTATCAAATCGAGTTATAAATTATCGTCCCCGTCACGCTTTCATCAACTTGCACACAATTGATCTCACAAATGACTAAGAATGGCAAAGACCAGAATAAAAAGGTGATAAAACACACCTTGGTTCGAGCGATTGCAGGACATAAGACCACAGATCTTAGTGGTCGTATGCTGGTTTTTGTTCACCTGCCCAAATGTGCTGGACGCACATTCTCTTCAATTCTCGATAAGTACTTTGTTGCAAATCGCACGGACGCTGAAAAAGGATGCTGGATTCGTGGCACCTTATATGGTCAGTACTTAGGCGGTGAAAAGAACGAAACGCTTGTCAATCTAGAATCTGTAGACCGTAACTCAGTGTATCTTCGGGGTCACTTACCAGTAGGCGTATTTGAAGATTTTGCTAATGAGCCCGCGTACATCACCATGATCAGAGACCCGGTAGCGCAGTTAGTATCCATGTATAGATTTGGTGTGGAACGCGGAGGATGGGAAAATGGCGCGGCAATCACAGATCTAAATGCCCGCGGATTGCTGATCGACAACCCGCAGACACGGCAGTTGGCTGGACTTAGATTGGCTAACCAGCCCTGCAACCAAGATACCTTGGATCAGGCAGTTGAAAACCTCAAGAAGTTCTTATTCGTCGGCAAGGTCGAGCATTTTGAGCAGAGCCTCCAAGCATTTCTGAGCCTCTTGGGAGGGCCAGGATTTTTGTACCATAGTCAAGGCATTGGTATGGATAGCAGCCCCTTACCTGATATCTCAGACGCACTTTATACAATGACCAATTGGGATCGGAAACTCTACGAGGCGGTTCCAGATCTTGAGACCTTATCTGGGACACCGTTGCCCGACATTATTGTCGACTCCCTTTTCATAAAGCCTAAAGGTTCCCCTACTCTTTCTATAAACGAGAGAGAACTGCCGGATATCCAAAAAATTCTAATAGATCAGGGGCATACCCTAACTGAAAAGCCATAGACCACTAAACAAAACTACAACTACATTGGAGAGCAGAAAGCATGCAGGCCGAAGAACACGATAAAATGTTAGATCACGCAATCGCATTCAACCACCATGTGTGCCATATCTTAGTGCTTTGTCGCCCCAAGGGAGAACGATAGAGGCAACGTCGGCAAATTATCTGGCAACCGATACATGCGGGGTTCGTCTTTATCCGGCACCATCAGGTTGACATATCGCCAGGAAACTTTTTCGTGCTCGTGCAGAAAGTCAAGTCGTAGGCCCTCATTCAGCAAACTAACTATAATAGCCGACAAGGGATGCGCCCAGTCGTAACTGCCACTAGCCTCTTCTGGCATTGCTTCGCCTGTATAAGTGATCTCTTCGTCGAAATGCATAGGTGACTTTGGATCTGTCCGCCAAGGATACTTATGTACCAGTTGACCATTCTCCTCCTCCATCACCAACATGGATGGATGGCCATCCAACAAATACAGCCTCCCACCCCGTTTAAGCATAGCGGCAATGACGGCGGCCCATCTTGCTATGTCTGGCAACCAGGTAATAGTCCCCCAGGTACTATAGACTAGATCAAATTTCTTATTGATTAGCTTTGGTGCTGCATACACATCACCCTCGACAAATGTAGCGTGAAGACCTGTCTCGAGAGATAATTTCTTTGCCGCACCGATAGCAGAGGGTGAGAAATCTAATCCAGTGACATGAGCTCCGCGCCTGACCAGGCCAAGAGAGTCCATACCTATATGACATTGTAGGTGCAGTACTTTTAGACCCTCGATATCACCAAGCTCCTCGGCCTCTATAGAAAATAATGGATCCCAACCAACTTTGAACTTTTCTAAAGGATAAGATCGCAAATGGAGAGGAACGCGGCTTTCCCAGTTCTTAAGGTTTGTCTGAAGATAAGTGTTCATGGGTCTCCTTGGAGAGTGATTTCCTCTATTTCGATAAACAATAATAAAGTGCTCTTATAGAGACCTGTGTACAATACTCCGGTCGAGTCAACAAAGTGACACCTTTTACTCCATGTTAGACAGCGCCCATTCAAGCCCCTGGATTGATTTTGTGCGATTGGGTGCCCGCTCAAGAACTTTATTAAACTGCCTAGCCGCTTCATAGTAGCGCCCCTTCTCGACAAGAAACTCTCCGTACATTTCAAATGCAGGCTTCATAGGAAAAGGTGGTCCAGATGGAGCATTAAGTGTCTCTTCTATCTCTATAGCTCCTATCATATGGCGCTCAGCTGCAGCATCATCACCTGCTAATACAGCCAGTACTGCTTTCAGCTCCATTTCACCAATATGGATAATTTTAGAGTTATAAGCAGTGGAAGGATTCTGTGCGCGTTTCTGGCGAAGATCAGATAGATTTTCTATCGCCATCATTGCCTGATCAAACTGCCCTCTGTGGGCAGCACTAAGACCAACTGCGAATTGGAGATTCGCATGGGTCCGATCGAGGTCGGTAATCATAGAAAAATCAAAGCCCGCCCACTTTTCTGTTTCAATGTAATGTCTCGCTACTATCATCATTGTAGCATTGCGCACACGGGCTGTCTGAAAGGCCTCCAGCGTACGTAGAGCCTCATCAAGAGCCCACTCAGCACCTTCTAGATTACCGCGCTGGAGTTGACCGTAATGATACCACTGCAAAGCATGGTATTCAGACCCTCCACGGCTAATATTCTTAATTTCCGCATGATTGAGAGCAGCTTTATAAGAGACATCGTTTGACGCAACAACGCCGTCCCACATACCCAGTTGTAGAAAAATATGGGAAGGCATATGGAGGGCGTGTGACGCATCAGGGGCTATATCCGCATAAGCCAGCGCAGCGGGCAACGCTAGAATAGCGTGGTCAGGATCATCAAACGCATGAATAATAAAATGCGCAGCACCTGGATGATCTGGATTGCGTTCAAGGACCTTCATCGCAATAGAACCGGCTAGGATTTGGCGCCTAAAACCAATATCTCCAGGCCGGACCGTTCCCAACAATGATAGTGCATAAAGCGTGGCAATTTCATCATGCCGAGGATAAGTCTTATGCAATTTAGACATCGCCTCTGCATAGGCGATGTCGCGAGACAGTTTGTCCCCTTGCCCATATAGGATATCGACAGCCTCCATCAGCCCTCGCTCGGTGCCAACTGGTATCCTTGATTTACGGGCCGCGGGCGTAGGTGCAAAACGGCCTAGCACAGCGAGCGCAGCAGTCTTGTCCTGTCGGGCCCATAATGGTTGGTTCAGACTCATTGCCTCGCCCCAGTAAGCAAGTGCAAAAGTAGGGTCTGCTATTTGCGCCAACAGAAAGGCTTCACTGGCATCCTCAAATTCAAAATTATGTAATGCTTTCACGCCGGTCAGAAATACAGCTTGTGCAGACCTGTTGCCCGAATTAGGAAATTCAATAAACCCAAGATTAGGTGTTGGATTTACCGCGGATTTTGCAATCGCTGTTGATGCCGTTATAGATACCAATAGAACAGCAGCCGCGGCTGACATGCTCAGAAAACGTGGCAACATCAATCCCATTACTCCCTCCCAAACGCACCAATCATTGTGATGCATAATATGTTATCACGTCACCAACACTTTCCTATATACGTTAGCCCGAGGTTATATTTTATTTTTCTTTCTTCCTTTGAGTAATTTCGGATTCCTGTTAGAGGACTCCGTCATTGCTCAGATATTTTGAAGCGGTGATTTTTCGTTGTGATGTAGTTCAGGTTGAAGATCAAAACAGCCGCGCAACTCTCTCTTGAATGCTAGCCCTTACCTTTTATCCGGATTGCTCGATACTTTCCCGCAATATTTCAAGCTCTAGCCAGTCGCGCTCAGCTACGGCTAGTCGCGCTTCAGCCTCCTGGAGATCTAGAAGTGCAACATTATAAACTTGTGGGTCCTCAATATAGAGATTCGGATTTTCTAGGAGTACACGTAGGCGCCTAATTTCTGCTTGCAGGGTGTCTATCTCCCCTGGAAGCATCTCCAAAGCGTATTTCTCCTTAAATGAGAGCTTCTGTTTTTTGTCTTTTACAGTTTGCCTATTTTTTTGATTACTTGACGCTACCTTTGACTTTCTTACACTAAGCTGTGCCTCAATATCAGCTCCACGCTGAGAGATCATATCTGTATAGCCACCGGCGTATTCAATCCATCTTCCCTGGCCTTCTGCAACAACTACTGACGTAACCACCCTGTCGAGAAAATCTCTATCGTGGGTGACTAAGATCATAGTCCCTTCATATTTGCTTAGAGCCTCCTGCAACAGATCTAATGTCTCTAGATCTAGATCATTGGTTGGTTCGTCGAGAATGAGAACGTTAGATTTCCTTGCTAAAGCCCTAGCCAACATAAGCCGGCCTCGCTCACCTCCTGACATTACAGCAATTGGAGTGTCAGCCATGTCCGGAGTAAATAGGAAGTCTTTCATGTAGCCGATAACATGCCGGTCTACACCCTGGACATTGACGTAATCACCAGTGTCGTCAGTCAAAGCCTGGCGGACTGTCCAATCAGGATTCAAGGACTCTCTCGCTTGATCCATAGTTGCAATCTCCAGAAAAGTCCCCATCCGAACTCGCCCCGCATCAGGCTTCAACACGCCTGACAATATTTTCAGGAGTGTCGTTTTGCCGGCGCCGTTTGTACCAATAATTCCAAGCCGATCACCGCGTTTTATTCGAATTGAAAAATTATCTGCAATTATGGCATCACCAAATGCCATAGAAACAGCTTTCGCTTCAATCACCAGCTTACTTGAGACCTCGGCTTCAGCCCTTTCGAATTTTACATTCCCAATTCGCTTCCTGTTGTCGCGGCGTTCCAGGCGTAAATTATGCAAATTCTCTAAACGCCTAATATTGCGCTTGCGTCTGGCCGTAACCCCATAACGTAGCCAATGTTCTTCCCTGAGAATCTTGCGCCCGAGTTTTTTTTGTGTTCGATCTTCATTGTCGATTATGCCGTCGCGCCACTCCTCAAACTTTGTAAAACCTTTGCTTAGGCGACGCGTTTGGCCACGATCTAACCACACGGTAGCCTGTGAGAGCCTTTCAAGAAAGCGGCGGTCATGACTGACTATAACGAGCGCCCGCCGAAGGTCTCGTAATTCTTTCTCCAGCCATTCGATAGTTGGAAGGTCAAGGTGATTAGTAGGCTCATCCAGCAAAAGTATATCAGGCCGGGGGGCTAGAATACGCGCAAGTGCAGCTCGTCTAGCCTCTCCACCAGACAAGTTGGAAGGAATTTCAGTGCCAGTAAGACCTAGTTGATTAAGAAGGTATGTGGGCCTATGGGGGTCATCTCCCAGTTCAACTCCACCCTGGACATAGGATAGGGTATCTACGTAACCAGCCAGATCGGGCTCTTGTGGCAAATAGCGGATAGTAGTGCCGGGACGGACAAATCGGTCTCCTTCCTCTGAATCTACTAGGCCCGCTGCAATCTTCAAAAGTGTAGACTTACCTGAACCATTGCGGCCCACCAGGCAAACAGTCTCTCCAGGCAAGACCATCAGTTCTGCTCCCTGCAACACAGGGTCACCGCCATAGGATAAATATATGTCTTTCAACGTTAGGAGCGGGGGAGTCGTCATGCTTGGAGCGTGTATAGAGCCTCGAGACTAAGTGCAAGTAGGCGGAAAAAGAGCCTCCGTTCTTGCAACGCTACGATTTCAGGTTACTTCCATACAGCTGTACCAAAGGCTCGGACTTTGGCCTCACTATTTCTACTCTCGTAGTACGGAATATTTTGCTTGTTATCGCTTTTAGACCTCTGATCATGAGCTTCTGCGGCGGTAACGATTTTCTCAGCCATAGCAGGACGCATAAACACAACCCCGTCCGAGTCTGCAAGAACAATATCACCTGGATAAACGATGACACCGCCACAATGCACAGGTACGTTCAAAGATCCCGGCTGCTCCGACCCCTTAGCAGTTGCTGAAACGCCACGCACAAATAGTGGAATCTGGGGCCGCTCCCTTGCCAACAAGGCTGAGTTCATACAACTACCATCTATAACAATCCCAGAGACGCCGACGCTAGCTGCCGCAATGGTCATCGACATACCCCAGGCAGCTATTTCTGTATGCCCGCCAGCATCCACAACCAGAATATCACCCGGCTTTGCATATTTTGGCGCTAACTCACCCATTAACCTGTCATCCCAATGGTCGGAACGAACAGTAAACGCAGGACCACAAATCCGCCATTTAGGGTTTAGTGGCTTAATATCAGGATGCGCTACCTGCCGAGGACCTGCCTCAAAACCAGCGACACCCACATGTTGCCTGGACACTTTCTCAATTAAAGCCAGCTCTGGTCTTTCAAAGTCTGTGATGATCTCGTGCATAGCCGCAGCCTCTCCGCTAATCTAGTCAGATGGCTTATCGTACTCCGCCCTTACCCTGGTGCAATGCCCTCCTGAAACTTAGCCTAGCTTTTGGCTTAACTATGTTTCTAGCTCTTCAGCCTCAGGCTGATACACGCCTGAGTGTTGCCGTTCAAACACTACCTGTAGCACTTGGTAACGTGCACCGTTCCACCAGCTCATCGGAACTCTATACCTGGTCCGCCATATTCGATCCATTGACCATGGTTGGACCCGACGCCGTAGTTCGACCTTGGCTTATGCAGAGTTGGCAACCCGTCAATCCAACGACTTGGCATTTCCAACTACAACGCGGCATACAATTTCATAATGGCGAGCCATTCAATGCTGCTGCTGTTATAAACACGCTATCTTACTTAATCTCAGACGAAGGACGCCGTGAATCCTTGTCACGTATTGCAAGTTCGATTGCTTCTGTGCGCGCACTCGGTCCGCTTACCGTCGAGATAAAGACACATTTTCCAAATCTAATGTTGCCAGCGGAGTTGGGAATAATCCGCGTGGTAGCACCCAAACACTGGAATGTATTGGGAGCCGAAGCATTCGCATTGGAGCCTATTGGATCAGGTCCCTACAAGGTTGATCGGTGGGGTCCAGCCAAAATTAACCTCAGCGCCTTTCGCAAGGGCTTGAAAAAGCCAGGATTTGATCGTTTAGAAATCAACCAGCTGAGTGATCCGACAGCCCGTAGCCAAGGCATTCTTGCAGGCGCTATCGATATCGGACTCGTAATTAGTCCAGATGCAATTGATATCCTTGCTACTGCTGGACACAGCCATCACGTGAGCCAAGGCGCCGGAGCTATGGGTATTGCATTCATAATGAATAAAGGTGGACCAATTGCTAACCCCAAAGTGCGCCGTGCTCTGAATTTTGCAGTTAATCGCCAAGCTTATATTGCAGCTCTACTACAGAATGGCACCCGGCCAGCAACTCAAGCAACACCTGCCAACGCGATTGGCTGGGATCCTTTATTACCAGCCTGGAACTATGACCCCGGTAGGGCGACAAAACTTATAAAAGAGGCCGGCTATGGAGATGGCTTTAAATTAATCGTCGAACTGGCTGCCGGTGGTGCTGCTGCGGATGCCGCTATTTATCAAGCCATCGGGCAGGATCTAAGACGCGTCGGTATCGACTTCGAAGTCAAGTCAATCACAATTCAGGACATGATCAGTAAGTTTAATTTTGGTGGTTGGACTGGTGAAGGTTTCAATATGGATTTCAATACCAAACCCAGCCTGGATGCATTGCGGCCATTTATCGCTTGTTTCCACCGCGCCCTTTGGCACTGCCGCTCAGACCTAGAGCCAATAACCCGCGCAGCTCAAAGCGAATGGGATCCGGAAAAGCGTGTGCGCCTCGTTCGGCAACTCATTAAAGCCTATCATGACGATCCACCCATGCTCTACCTCCATGACACCGTAATGTTTGATGGCCTGAGCAGCCGGGTACAAGGATATAAGCCGGTAAATTTAATTGTGAATTATCATGACCTTACCCTAAGAGGCGATAGCTGAAATCAATAAACAGTCTATGACAAGAATACGTTCTTAATTGTTTTGAATCTTTGTGATTTCTACCGCAGGGTTGTAGACATAGTGTTATACATTGCAATCCCTTACCTAAGATTCGGAATTATTATAGGCGATTATGAAACTAAAGATGATTTAGCTATCTAGTAGGATATATAATGAAGGTGTGTGATTATTATTTGCAGTAATATGATTATTTAGGTGACGAGATTCTTGTAGGCAGTGTTGGCGCCCTTAATGCTAGATTTTAATAAAGACAAGTTAGCCGAATTAGACATCTACCTCGGCGAACCTAATGAGCAGGTGCGTGAAGGAATGCGTGCGACCTTGCGTGCAGAGGGATTGCGGCGCACCCGCTCGTTTGGACGCCTTGCAGAACTTGAAAAGGCAATGAGAGAGCGTTCACCAGATTTGATGGTTGTTTCGGATAATCTAGACACAAAAATTTTCAAGGTCATTAAGGATATTCGCCACCATAGGATTGGTAGAAATCCCTTCATTGTAATCAGCTTTATGGTGAAAGCAGAGGAAGAGACATCTATAAGAAAAGCAATCTTATCCGGGGCAGATGACGTTCTCATCAAACCCGTAGCACCGAGCGCCTTATTAGAGAGGGTTGCTCAGCTAGTAACTCGCCGCCTACCTTTTATTGCTACAACGGACTACGTGGGGCCCGAACGCCGGCGCAAGTCCGATAGGCCTTCAAAAATAAAGCAACTCGAAGTGATAAATACGTTACAGCTTAAGCTGGGGGATGAGAAGGTTACGAAGCTGGAACTGCAGCGCAGCATCGACGGCTGTGTAACACAAATGATGGCCTCAAAACTTGACTCGCATGGTATGCGGTTGGGCTACGTATGCAACATAATTTTGGATGCCTACAATAACAAAAAGATAAACAAGGAAGTGAAAGAGAATCTTATTATCTTAGTTGGTGTATTAAAAGATGCCGCCAAAACTGCAAAGGACATTGGTGAGAAGGAGCTATCCAGTCTCTGCGGCGACCTTGCACGCCAAGTTGAAGAAATGTCCGAAAATTATAAAGATCCAGCTGATTCTAATATCGCACTGATTCGCAAACTTAACGAGGTTTTCGTAATGGCTAAAAAAGGATCAGGTGCGGTACAGTCCGAGTCTAGTGGCTTGAAGAATTCTGATCAGCCTGGCGCCTTAGCGGAAGCTAAAGTTGCAGTCCCCTAGCTGCGCATGTACCTCACATTTATGGCATAGACAATGTGACCAAATCATAAGGTATCTCATCCCAACGATTTATTGTAGCGGCGATGGCGGGAGTTAGGCGAGATAACAAACTTACTAGGCCGACATTATAAGAGCCACGATTTTGGCCATTATAAGCGAGTTTTATCTCAACAATCTATGCTTAGCCTTGCTTCAAGGCTCCGGATTTCTAGGAATGGCGTGGCAAGCAATCCGAAATAATGGTAGACAAATGATTTATTGTGTCAGTATGACATCCCTATGCCCCATTTGGAACGCGCCAATCTTAGGTCTTTAACCGTGTACGTTGGTGAGCAAGATTATCATCAGCGGCAGCGGTTGCGTGAAATGTTTCTTGCCGGAGGCGTCAAGAATGTTTCTTTGCATTCAAACATTGAATCCCTGCGTGCATTGATGTTTGACATACCGCCTGACCTCTTAGTCTTATCGGATAACTTTGATCCAGATATGTTTGACCTAGTGCGAGATGTTCGTTTTAGTCAAATTGGGTTCAATCCATTCATTGGTATCAGCATACTCGTAACCCAGAACAAAGGAGATAATATTCACAAGGCCATATACGCTGGTGCAGATGACATTGTTATAAAGCCAATCGACACAAAAAAGATTAATGAACGCTTGCGGCTTATCGCTTTTTACCGCCAGCCTTTTGTGGCAACTAATGAGTATTTTGGGCCAGACCGTAAGGGCGAATACCAAAGCCCATCAGACACACATAGGGTGCGTGTACTCAACACAATTAAAGAAAAAGCGCAGGGCAGGACGTTCGGTCCAAGAGAATTAAGAGAAGCCATCAATGAATCCATGGGAAGGGTCGTTGAATCTCAACTTACTAGCCATATTATGAAAATGGGTCTGCCCTGCGAAGCAATCCTTGCCGCTTACAGGGATGACATAGTTACAGAAGAGGTAAAGAACGATCTGGCTACTCTTACCGACATCCTTAGTGAAGCTGGAACAATGGCAAAACGGATCGGCGATACATTGCTAGAAGGCCTATGTTCTTCGTTAGCAGAAAACGTATCCGCCATGATGCATAAATATGACTCATTAACGGAAGTTGATATCGAACTCATCGAAAAACTGGCACAGGCGTTCCGAATGGCTGTCGACTCTGCATCGGAGCGCAAGCAGAAAGGGCGTGATGCAATACTCGAAATATCTGAGGAACAAGCCGTCAGGCAAGATGTGGGTCCTTAGAACTTATGAGCCGTATCCTGATAGCCTTTGCAGTCTCTGCAGTCACTTTATGTTCCGTCCAGATATCTGCTGCTGACAGCATTTATACCCTAAGGGCTTCTGCGTATCTTTCGCCTTTGAGTCACACGGTTACTCGCATATTCGCTCCTTGGATCGAAGACGTTGAGCGCGAGTCAAATGGGCGCATCCGTTTTGAGACGTACTGGGGGGGAGGTCTAGGCCGCAACCCCTATAAACAGTTTGACTTAGTCAAAGCCGGCGTCAGTGACGTCACTCTTGTACAGCCAAGCTACACTCCAGGACAATTCCCCGAAACCCAGATTCTTGAACTTCCATTCTTAACCAGAACTTCCTCTGAAGCGAGCGTCTTGGCGTGGCAATTATACGAACGTGGACTTTTATCTGGGTATGAAGAGGTTAAACTAATTGGTATATGGACTGCCGAGCCCGGCAACCTATACACCCGCACACCAATCACGAACTACAATGACATTAGTGGTATGAAAATTCGTGCGGCAGGGCGGCTTGAAGGAGATTTCGTTAAGCGTTTAGGTGCTGTACCAGAATCCATGCATCCGGCTGATGCTGTTGAAGCACTGCGACGTGGCACAATTGATGGTACAATTCAGGGTTGGGTTTCAGTCAATACTTTCCAAACCTATCGGCACACAAGCCATGTAATCACATCTCCATTAAGTGCTGTAAGCTTTACCATTATGATGAATAAGGAGACATGGAATACCTTACCACGGGACCTACAGGCTATTATTGAAAATGCAGGTGGACTTAAGGTCGCATTGCGTGGGGGTCGCTCATATGACAGACGTGTGGTTGAAATAGCCAGGCGTTTACCCGACGAGGGACATCTGGAACCAGTTGCACCAGATCCTGAAGAATTTGAGCGCATGCGCGAATTCTTGCAGCCCGTTGCAGATGACTGGATAGAACGGACGGAAGGGGGTGAAAAAACCTTCTCAGCTGCTCAAGAAATTCTAACGGGACTCCGCCGCCGTGAAAGACAGATGTGATACTATGCCTACACATCAGAAATCTAGCTTCAACGCTATTCTCGATCGTGCCATCGACACCACAGCAATTATTGGTTTCACGGGCCTTGTTATCATCGCGTTCATGACGCTGGTCGATGTAACAATGCGATATCTTAGTTTCCCCCGCATACCTGGACTACATGATATCGAAGAAGTTGCCTACGCTATTGTAATCGCAAGCTGCTTTCCCGCTGGATTAAGAAAGGGTAATGCTGTGACTGTGAGAGTGCTGGGCAAACTGCTGGGCCCACGTGCGCATGGCTGGCTAGATGTTATAGGCGCGTTTTTCATGCTTATGTTTTTCACGCTTTTAGCATGGCAGTTCGCGGTACTAGCGGTAGATTATTCCGCCAACGGCCGAACCACTTCTACTTTGGAATGGTCAGTCGGACCGATATGGATACTAGCCACACTTTTGATGATCGCTTGTGTTGGGGTTCAGGTATGGATGCTCGGCGCAACCATCCGTGCAACCGGCGAGGGACAGCCGTTAGAACACGAGGCGGAGTCACTGTAAGTCATGGAACCCCCGGTTATCGGCGGCCTAGTGGTCGCAGGCATGTTTATTATGATAGCCCTGCATGTGCCAATTGGCGTGGCTATGGCTATTTCAGGGGTCATTGGTACGGGCGTTTTGATTGGCTTTGAGCCGGCCATAGCACTCATGGGGATTGAGCCATCTGCCGCTATGGCAAGTGAAGAGCTAGCCATTATCGCTCTTTTTCTTCTTATGGGTAATTTTGCTGCAGCAGCCGGTCTTTCGGGAGATCTTTATCGCCTTGCCCAGGCCTTTCTTGGCCACCGCAAGGGAGGGCTTGCTATGGCTACTGTAGCGACCTGTGCGGGGTTTGGCGCAGTGTGCGGATCTTCTCTAGCTACTACCGCTACGATGACGCGCATTGCTTTACCAGAAATGGAACGGCGTGGTTATTCAAGACGATTATCGACGGGCTCTATCGCTGCTGGCTCAACGCTTGGTGTTATTGTTCCGCCGTCAGTGCTTTTAGTGCTGTATGCCATTCTGACAGAACAATTTGTAACGGCATTGTTTGTTGCAGCACTTGGGCCGGCACTGATTGCCACAATCCTCTACATGCTTTCCGTGATCGCCTACGTCACATTTTTGCCAAAAGCCGGGCCGGCTGCCGAACGTGTATCTTGGCATGAACGACGGAGCGTCTTGAAACAGAGCTGGGGTGTAGTTTTCTTAGCATTAATCGTTTCGGGTGGAATTTACTCAGGCATTTTTACGATCAATGAGGCTGCCGCGGTAGGTGCCGCCGTCGCTATTGCCTTTACAGCATTCCGCAAACGTCTTAGCAAAAGATTATTCTTTGATAACCTCAAAGAAACTGCTGCCAGCACAGCTCTAATATACCTCATAATAATTGGCGCCTCTATCTTCTCCTACGCCATATCCCTATCACAACTACCCGACATCATCGTAGGAAGAATAGAAGATCTAGGGCTTCAGCCACTTGTGGTAATTTTACTACTGGAGGTGATGTACATTATTCTTGGTTCAATATTCGACACAGTGGCAGCAATGGTTATCACCCTACCCTTTGTTTTCCCACTAATTACGGGCATGGGGTATGACCCCATCTGGTGGGGAGTCATCAACGTAGTAGTAATGGAAATGGGGATGATAACACCACCCATAGGGCTAAATGTATTCGTATTACAAGGAATGGCAAAAAATGTGCCGTTCAGTACGATCTACGCTGGAATATGGCCATTCTTGGTGTCAGATGTGGTTAGGTTATTGATCTTAACTTTGTTCCCCGCACTAACCCTTTGGCTGCCGAAAGCCATGGGCTTAATGTAAGTCACTACACTGATTCAAAATAAGAACCTTGATAATGCCAGTGAGAGAAATTGCTAATATTTTTCTCGGGGATATCTGGAAAGAATACCGCACCTTCGTAGATATTTATTGGTTCGCCCAATATATATCATAGGTCTATAAGAGATTTCGTTTATCAATCCCATTTTCTTTTTAAGCGTTCACCTAACCGTTTATGGGAAGCCATCTCCTCCGCCAGCCTTTTCTTTTTACGTTGAGACTCACGCAGCGAAACCAAAACTAAGACAAATAGAACACCAGTAATACTCAAAGCCATCCAGTTACGGTTGCGCCGCTCGGCTTCCAACATTTCTCTAATATGTGGCAAGCAATCTGGCTGGTCTAGTTCGCATGCCTTACGCATTTTGAACTGACGAATCTGATCATTAGGTAGGTTGCCAAGACGTCGGCCTTCGCTCTCCTCTGGTTGGACGCTTCCACTATTTGGCAATGCTTCTTCATCTTCCTGAGCCAGAACTGGCACCTCAGAGAAAATGATGGCTATTATAACTGCCAGCGTGGTCCGCAAGATCCAATAATATTTTCGTGATTGAGCTTCAGGTACAGTTTCATTCATAAGGCATTTCCATAGAATTAAAAGCGTCCCCTGGGGACAAATAGACCCCTTTGATGTGCACGCCAAGGGCATAACGAGACTAATGTTCAGTGTGAGGTCCTTACATTGTTATCAAAACATACCTCACCGAAAAATCGTAAGGACGCCGCATGTAGCGTTCCAGTAAATCAATTTAATCTCAGTACAGGGCTCCTGGGCAGCTAGAAAAGTATGAGTAATATATAAAGATGCCAACTAGACTAGCCTTCAATTAACTTTCATGTAAGAAAAAGATACACACAGCTGCGTTTAATTGATTGGTGAACTGGACAGAGAATTCAGTTTCGGAGGAAATAAGATGGACGATTTGAGCAGTATAGACTTAAAACATATTTTTGAAAAAACCTGGCCTTTCGTGTCTAAATAATGCGGCGTATTCTATATTTGATGGCTGTAGTCGCATACACACCCGCGCTTGCAGCAGAGAGCGCAGACTTGGCAGTGATGGCTGAAGGTGAAGCCAAGGACTTCGTCTACTTACTGTGTGCAGACTGCCACTCAATGCAGCACGTGCTGGCGCAAGGCTACACTCGTAGTAGCTGGCGTGAAGCCCTAGAGCGTATGACCCTCGAATTCGGTATGGCCGAACTTAGCAAAGTAGAAACCGACTTAGTGCTCGATTATCTGTCTACAAATTACGGGCCTAATTCAATACCCTAATTACTGATAGCTTTACTTGCCATTGATCGGAAGATTGAGGGCGCTTCGATCAATTTCCTGACCATTCTTAAAGACTGCCTCGATAGTACGACTATTACGAATATCCTTTGTCGGATCACCTGAAAGCATCACCATGTCAGCAATTTTTCCAACCTCAATAGAACCTAGGTTTTCTTCTACACCGATGTATTGCGCCGCATTGAGAGTAGATGCCTTGATAACGTCTATAAGGGGAATTCCCGCATCGGCAAGAAGCTGCATTTCCATATGGACCATGGGGCCGAGCACTCGGTCTGTGCCCATAGCAATGATCGCCCCAGCATCATGCAATTGTTTGAGATTACGCAGTACGGCGGGAAGCACGCCGCGCATCCAACCCGACATCCCTGAAGATGCGTAGCGATCTCTCTCTGTAACCTTGTTAAATTCCAGCTCTTCATCAGTAAGAATAGCTGCAAATAATGGCCCATCGAAAAAGGAATTGTCGAGTTCAACCTGGCCAACAGCGCCAAATAGAAGTGCGGTGCTAGAAATAACCACATTCTGCTCCGCCGCATATTGTGCAAAGCCGGTGCTAGCATCAGCCAAGAACACTGGATGCGCAAGCGCGTCGACGCCGGCAGAGATGGCTAGACGAGCAGCTGTTTCGTCAGCGATATGGATAGTGGTCCTTACACCTTTTTCTTTGGCGTAACGGATGAGCTTACTAAAGTCGTCATCGGGAATGACGGGTAGCTCTTGCGCCTGGGGGCCCATACCGCGGCGATCACGGGTGAATTTGAGCATGTCGGGCTCTTGGGCGAAGAGAGCGTCGAGTTTTCCCCTACCATCCTCGAAACCGTCTATGGTGGTTGATCCGGCGCAGCAGGCATAGCCATCTTTTTTAGCTACCAGACTACCGGTAGCATAAATACGCGGACTGACAATACGCCCCGCCCGTTCATCATCGCGCATTTTATATATAAACTTGGCGTGGTTTCCCGAGTCATAAACTGCGGTGACACCGGCATAGAGAAAACCGTGCAAAACCCTCAGACCGGTGGCTGTGTCCATGATCATTTCGCTATTGCCTGGACCTTTGCGTCCACCAGGTAAGTGCATGTGGCTATCAATGATGCCAGGAATCAGAAATTTACCGCGGCCATCAATGACACGGGAAGCCCTTGGCTCAGCCAGGCCCTGAACCGAGATGTGAGCGATACGACCGTTCTCAACCATTACAGAAACCTGGTCGATCCCCGCTGCGCCCGTTCCATCAATAAGGGTGACGTTCTCAATCAACAGGGTGGATTGGGCCCAGGCCGGAAAACAGGTAGACAGGGTAACTAAACCCATTGAAAATATAATGTTAAAGAGTCTCATCTCAATCCTCCCCGTATATGTCATGCAGAAAAACTAACTATTTTCATATTTCTTCACAACGACCATAGGGTGATAGGTGCGAGGTGTTGTTGTCAAAGTTAATCTCATTTTATGCCACTCTGAGGCCGCTCTTGGTTTAAGAGGATTCTACTTGCTCTATTGGGGAGACAAAGGTCATGAATTATGATGCCCGACTCAAAGATTATGTTCCGTCACGACGCAGGTCGCTAGGGGGCTTGCTGGGAATAGGTTTTACTGCCTTAAGCAGCAGACTTTTCACAGTTAAAGGCGCCTATGCTGAGACGCTAAAACCGACTGGTGGGTCTGGCGAAGGGCCGCTCTATCCCGATAGGATGCCTTTGGATACCGATAACGACCTAATCCTGATAAATGATGCAACCACACCTAGCATAGGTGAAATTACTCACCTCACAGGCCGCATCCTCGATCATAATGGTACTCCACTGCGTAACGCCTTCGTTGAGATCTGGCAGTGTGACTCTGCTGGCGTCTACCGACATAGCGAACATGAGAAGGAGGCTGGTGATGAATACGACAAAAACTTTCAGGGCTACGGCCGCTTCCTAACTGATGCAACCGGCACATATTATTTCCGTACGATCAAACCGGTAGTGTATGCCTTCAAAGGAGCAAACCGCACACCCCACATTCATTTTGCAGTAAGTAAGAATGGCACACGGATTTTCACCACAGAGATGAATATCAAGGGTCACCCATTAAACAACACTGATTTTGTCTTTAACCGACGCACGGAAGCAGAAAAGAAAACTGTGCTCGTGGATTTTGAGCCTATACCGGATTCGCAAATTGGCGCCCTCAGCTGTACTTTCGATATTGTTCTTGGTTTCACCGCTAATGATATAGATGGCAATACAATTAAGGGCGGTATTGCCCCCTCAACCTGGAATAGACTGTAAATCGGGCACTGCTATCTTGCCAAGATATTAAACTATGACTTTCTTGCTGCCGGTATCATTGATCGGCTCCGCGCCGTCTTCAGTGATCAACATGAGGTCTTCCAAGTGTGAAGACCCTCCCATTCCAGTCGCGCCCATTGGACAATCCACACTCAAGATCATACGCGGCTCAAGCACAATATCTTCGCGAACGGAAGAGCCCATATTTCCGACGTGATCAGCATGATATAGCCCAATACTGTGTGGTGTGAATGAAATGGAGAAATCTGCACCCATTGTACGTAGCGCTTCCTTACCCATTTTCTGCACTTCGGAGAACTTAAGCCCTGGCTTGAGACGCTCCCGTATGTCATCCCAGGATTTTCCAGTGAGTTCCGACACCCGCTGCATGTGCTTAGGAGTCTCGCCGATATGGACGGTACGGGCATAGTCGCCATGATAACCCATATACTCACTAACACAATCGATTGAGAAACACTGGCCGTCTCGCAATGTTGCTTCATAGGTCGGTGAACTTACACGGTCAATCACCATGAACACGCCGCGCATACCCCTTGATGCCACGGCAGCAAAATAAGACGCTCGCAGTTCGCGCACATCGGCACCTGCGCGTACAGCAGCTGCCGCTTGCAAGGCACCCTCGGCGTTTGCCTGGGCAGCGTAACGCATCAATGTAATCTCTGTATCAGACTTGACCGGACGGATACGACGGAGAGCATCGTCGGCAATAACTATCGTAGCTTTTTCTGCAGCATCGACGACTGAGCGCATTACTGGCGGCAAATCAGCCGCAATCCGCCCTTTGGCAACACCAGTATCTTTCAATACATTGGCCAGAGCAAACTTCAGATGAGGGCGCGCTGCTTCAGCCTGCACTGCACGCCTAACAATGCTAAGGCGGGTAGTTTCGATAAAATCTAGTGGTGCCTGCTCAAGATCAGGGTAAAGAGGCAGCTCCTCTAAGGTCAGTTCGGAATCTTCCTCCATTTGAGCCGAACCACGGTACAGATAGGCCGGATAGTCAAGATGGCGGTGATCCATTGCGATTGTGTAATAGTAGAGGAAGGCTGGTGCGATCAGAGATAGACGCTGATTCTGGTTGCGAGTAATAACCGCATAGACTCCGGGTGTATGACCCATCTTGGTCGCTGTCAGGTCAATACCCGTAGCATGATAAAGATTTGTGCCGGACCCAACGACTATAGCGTCAATACCAAGCTCTGCCATGATTTTATCGGACTGCTCAAAATTCATGCGTGGCCCCAATATCGGCGCTGGCACGCTGGCCGCTAATGATAGGGCTGGCACAGCAGCCTGGATCGGATTAGCGAATCCCATATACCCTGCGGCTGCAAGTCCACCAACAATCTGACGGCGACCAATTCCTTGCTGGTTTGTCATCGCGGGCTCTCCTGTCTTTTATTTACTATAGAATGATAAATGGATCCCGTTCGGTGTTTAGGGGTTCATAGCCTGTCTTCGTAACGCGGAAGACATCTTCGTTGTGACCGCAACCATAGCCCACTTCGAGATACGGCAGATCGACGGTCAGAACCATGTTTTCTTGCAGCAAGTGATCGAAGGATTTTACTCCAAATCCGTCAAGATGGCGGGGGTTATCGTCATGTTGCAGACCGACAGAGTGAGGAGTGACGAATACGGCATAATCTGGCATACCGGCTTTGATCATGGTCTGCAGACCGATCCTGCGGAGATCAGAATACTTAACCCCAGGCTTGATGGCGTCGAACACGGCTTCGCGTGCCGTCTGGTTGGCACGGCGTCGCATCTCCACTTCCTTATTAGGTTCACCAATAATGAATGTACGAGCAATATCTCCCATGTAACCCTTGAAGGTGCTCACGGCATCGACAAGAAATGGCTTGCCAGCAACCATCTTGCCATCAGGGAAGCCGCCCCCGGGAAAGCCGGCGATAAAACTTGAGACATGGTTACCGCGTGTAGCGCACTCAGTCAGAAAAATCTGTGCTATATCTTCGTGAAGCATGCCAACTTCGATAGCATTGATGGTAGCTAGACAGGCCTCACCGTTATTCCAACTGCCGATACGCTGATAGGCCAGCTCCTGCTCAGTTTTGACCATACGAATCAGCTGAAAGATGCCGTAGCCATCAATCAATTCAATGTCAACCAAGTCAGTCTGGGCAATAATTCTTGCGATGCGCATGTCATCGACAGCGATACGGCCTTTAGTGATGCCTTGCGCCTTTAAAGCACGCGCTAGAGCCCATGCCGCACTGGCAGCCATATTATTTGCATTCTTTTCCTGGGCTGCAGACCAACGCTTCTCGCGCGCGGTAAGTTCGACTTCCTGCCTGACATGATACTCGCGTGAGCGGCCGTTGGGGGGCTCAATTAACACGCCATCGGAATTGACCTCTGCTTCGTTCCAGTCGCCAAAACCAAAGGGCATGAGTTCAGCGGTTTCTCGGTCACCGTTAGCAATGTCCCAGGCAGCTGACGTATTGGAGACAAGATAGATCGGCATGTCGGGGTCGCGAGCGAGGGCTGCAAAACCTGGATACTCAGTGCGGAATTTAGCACCGATGGTAGTAATATTCGTTAGGTAATACACATTGATCGGATCGAGCGCGATGATGCCCTCTAGATTATACTCTTCCAGCACTTCATAGGCGCGCTCTTTGTTGACTAGGGCCTTGCCATCAATTTGCGGTTTGGGTGCTTTTTGGCCGATCTTACCTTCTGCAGCCCGGGCAGAGGCTATTACGCCCGACGCTGATGTCCCAGCTAGTCCGCATAGTGCGGTACGTCTATTCATGCTCATAATCATTCTCCCGGCTAGGGTTTACTTGCAGTGATAATACGCCAATCGCACTTAGTCAGTATACCAAAGCCTACTTCGACCACGACCCGACCAACGGGTAGACACCCCTTGCAGTAGCACCCATCCCGGGTGAGGATGAAAGGCAATTTGTTCGATTGGGCGGAGAAGCAGTATGCAAAGAAGAGTTATTCTAAAGGGTGGTGCAGCAGCAGCCGGTACAATACTAGTAGGACAATCAAACCCCACTGCCGCAGTGGAATTAGGTATGCATGTAGCTCCGGTGGGCAATGAGCTAGATTCCTTGTTGCAGCCCCTAGTCAATACCGCCCAGGCCCAAGCTGTGATGGAGGAATATGACCTAACCGGGATGATCGCACTTAATCCCGTCAATGTGTATTACCTAACCAATACCAAGGCTATCGGCACAAAGATGCGATGGCAATACCCGTCTTTCGCAACGCTGCCACGCGACCCGGATCAGCCAACATTCCTGATTGTAAGCTCGAGTTTGTTATGGGATCTAGCAAACCGTGACCGTTGGGTACCCAATGTGATCTCTTACTCAGGTCCAATCAATGCAGAGAAGTATATGGGTAAGAACGCATTGCCAATGAGTGGCAAACCGGAGGCTATCAACCAGCAAACCGTCGTCGATCCTTCGCTAACTTTGAATACCCGCGAACAACGTTGTGTCGATGGTATTAAGAATTATCAACCATCTCCTGCACCTGAGTGGGGTCTAGCTCGGGCAATGAAGGAATCAGGCATCACGAAAGGGCGTGTCGCGGTTGATGACATGCGTATCGCGCATCTGCTTGAGCGTATTGGTGAGGCGGAAGATATTGAGTTTATCGACGGTGACAATCTTTTCCGACGCATTCGATATATTAAATCTGCACCAGAGATTGAACTGATGCGTCTGGCGGGCAAGAAAAATGCTGAAGCTGCGCTTGCAACGGCGCACTCCATCGGAAAGGGGATGAGTTACTTTGATATCGAGCGCCGTTTCGGTGCGGAATGTGCGCTGCGTGGCAGCACCATCACCTTCATCCTTGCTGGGGTGACGCTTGGACTGCTGCCCGATTCTGAAGTGGTGCCGGGCAAGCCGTTCCTCATTGATGCGGTGTCCAACTTCAGAGAGTACCATGGTGATTTCGCCCGGACCGTCGTACTCGGCGAGCCCAGCAAGGCTGTACAGAAACGGTCCAAAGCACAGTCCACCGCACGCGAAGCTATATTCTCGATTCTCAAACCTGGCACCCGGTATTCTGAAATTACAAAGGCTGGTCACGAAGCCTACCAAAAAGCTGGAGAAAACCCTGATACTTTAATCGTAAATCCACACTCCCTTGGCCTCCAACATACTGACCAGCCATATAGTGACAAGAACCCGTGGCGCGGACCCGAAGACCTAGCGCTACAGAAGGGCATGGTCATCACCGTTGACCTACCGTTTATAGAAGTTGGCTTTGGTGCCGGACATAACGAAGACCTATTATTGATAACAGATGACGGATACGAGATACTGCACTCGGAAGAAGAGCCGCTCGTGATTGTTTAGACTTTTATGAGAGATTGATGCTTGCGGTCATAGGCAAGCATTTGCATAGTTCGAGAGTTTGCTGGATTATAATTAGTACAGCGGCGTCCGAGAGCAATTATATTGCGCGCTTCAGGACGGAATCATTGTATAGTACTAGATCGAGTATAACTGGCGCCCAGAAATGAGTGCCTACTTCTTAGGCGATTAGCAAAAAGACGAGGCCGTTATCTAAACTAGGTCAGAAAGTCAGCGAAATTTCTTTAATTAGGATCTAAGATGTGGTTCATAAGATTGGGCCACATAAAATGAACGCCCATTTTTTTTGCAATTGAAATGTAGCACGCGGATTGCAAAAATCCGTACTTTAGCAAATTAGCAGGTCAGTCCATGCATAGAATTTCAATCATTGCTCTCTCATTAGCCCTTTCTATCAGCCTTACAGTCCCTAAGGTGTCAGCGCAAACTGTATTGGGAGATGACATATACGTTGTCCCTGATTCTAGCGCATCGTCAATTGCCATGGCCGCTTGGATCGACGGCGATATAGTTATGTCTGCGATGGGTGAGAATACTTCCGAAGCACCGCTGAATGCCATTAGGTATAGCGCCAAGGAGGCTAATTGGCCGACTGCTCGGGTAAGAGCCCTAACTTTCGATAAGAGCAAAGGTGGGGTTCTGCATCCGATCACGGACGAGACATTACTCTACGTGCTCGAAGGCTCAGCACGGGTAGGTGTAGGTGATACAACAGTCGCGTTGTCGGCTGGTGATGTGGTGAGTTTCCCTTCGGGTACCTTGACCAATCACAACGTGGAGATGGATGCAATCATCGTAACGTGGACCACACCAAGTCTAACCGGTGAGAGAACACCAACACATGTGCGCTGGGCTGACGTAGAAGAAGGCGGCTTTGGTCCTATCAAGCTGAGGCGCTATTCGTTCCCAGGCAATTCCGTGCGAGCGGTAAAATTGGCGGCTGGCGGCAGCACTAATCCTAATAGCGCCAAAACAGACTCTCTAATTTATGTCACGGCAGGCCCCATGACCTTCTTCCAGAATGGCCAAGAATTCGTGGTCGACCGAGGCGACTTCATCCGTGAGATTGCTGGCGCAATGCATCACTGGAATATCCAATCCGACTCCGGCTTCGTTACTACTAGCGGCTTGCCATTGGATATGGGCAATATTGATCCAGATAAAGCCACGGACGTTCCTCCAAGGTAAGCCCATTCATAAACAAAGAGAACCTCGATAAGCGCTGAAACTTTCGGTATCGATCATTAGACATTTTCCAGTAGGCCCTTGTGGCATACTGAAACAAGATTTAGGGGATTTTTTGTAGAGTAATGCAAAGCTATTTTGCTGGCTTTGCATTACCTAAATTATTCATCTAGACGTAGAAACGTTGTAATTTATTGCATAAGGAAGGCCCTTATGTCTGCTTGGAGACAATCAATATGAACTTACCCAGGAACAGAAAAAACACGGAAAAGCCAGATCGGGTGCCTTTATGGATCATAGGTGCTCTCGTGATCCTGTCTATTTGGCTGGTCTATTTCGGCAGGTAATTCTATTGTGATTTCCTTCTAGTGCAATCTGCGACGCCTGAACTTTGTCTGCGACTGGATTGGCTGGTTATTTATTTGTCAACGAGTTGAATCCGTAGAAACTATGATTAAGGGTTTAAGGGCTGAGCTAATCGTACAACCAATAGGCCTTGAAGTGCGTGGTTGCAAAAGACACCGAGTCTCCCTCCAACAGCCGCCCTAGGGAATTCAGCCTAAAATGTGGGGTAAGTCGTGACATCAGAATACTTGCTCAAGTCAGGCCGGGCTCCTACTAGACACGGACAAATCTTCTACCGAACCGCAGGAGAGGGAACAACACTTCTGCTTCTGCATGCAACACCAAGATCTTCGCGATCATACTATCAACTCATACCCTTTTTAACGCAATATCACCGCGTGATAGCACTAGATACTTTAGGCTTTGGCGAATCCGATCCCCTTCCACCGAGAGCCGGCATTGGCATGTTAGCTGAGAGTGTCGCAGATTTATTGAATACTCTTGGCGTCGCACCTGCCGCAGTATTCGGATTACATACCGGAAATAAAATCGGAACAGCCCTAGCACTTAGCTATCCAGAGATGGTCTCCTGCTTTATCTTATGTGGCATGACCCATTCGATCATTCTTGACAGAACTGCTCGAGAAGCAGCTATCAAAGAATTAGTTGCAACACCTTTTGTACGATCTGATATTACAGAAAATGAGAAGCTAGACCGCAGGCAAGGCGCTGCTAGCTTGGATAAAATCTATAAGGCTAATTATGATTTTGACCTCAAAGCCATGCTAGACGGGTTGGAACCGCCAACTCTGGTGCTGGAGTTGGTCACACCTGGAGAAAGCCACTTCGGCCAACAAGCCAATAAGTTAGCCGAGCTGATTTCTGACAGCACTTTAAGCACCTTTAAAGGCAGTGACCGCGACGCTCTTGAGAAAAATGCAGATGCTCTAGCCCAAATTATCCGAGAATTTACTGCGTCTCACCAAGGAAGTTCTAAACCATCGAAGTTATAAAATACTGCCGTTTGCTCAAGATTCGCTTGATCAATTACTGCCACCATTTCATCGACAGCTAGCTTAGTGGTTCGCAGAGGAACACGGCCCCTAGCTGCAGCCGTCATATCCGTATCGACCGCTCCGGGATTAACTAAGACCACGATGACACCTTGATCCTTCAAGGTGAATGCAATATTACGCATAACCATATTCACAGCCGATTTACTGGCTCGATAGAACGGTCGGAGATTGGATCGTACGCTGCCGATAGAACCCTCGCTCGAGGTCACTACGACAACTTTCTTTTCAGAGCTACTAGCTACGTTAGCTGCAAACGCTTCAGTCATTTTCAGCGGACCACGGACATTTGTATTCATCACCGCTTCAAAGGTTGAATAATCAATATTTCCAAAGAGACGGTCTGAGCCGCCCGAGCTTATGCCTGCATTGTTAATTAAGACATCAATGCGTGTCCCTTCGTATTTCTTGGCAAGCGCATCTATCTTATCAAAATCGTTGACGTCTAATTCTTCAACGATAATAAGTTTGTTGCCCATGGCCATCGCATTGAGTTCATCCGCTTGGTCCGGGTTCCGTGCCGTAGCTATTACGTTATAACGGGCATCCGCATAATGACGAACAAACTCTAATCCAATGCCGCGGTTAGCTCCTGTGATAAGGACAGTTTTAGCTGCCGACGGAATAGATAGAGTAACAATTACAGTGAAAAAAAGCATGCAGATACTCTTCATACTGTACTCCCGTATATCATTGGCCTTCGTTGGTCTAGAATAGCTATGCGCTTCTTTTTGAGCATATAAGAACGGTTCTTAGGAAGAACTTTCTCTGTGTTTATATTCCCGCCACCTCTTAGCCGGCATCCCCTTGGAGATTGAGCCACTTACTCTTACGATCCATAAGCTTTTTCATATCCTGTCGGGTCTGAGGCAATTGATCACGCGGTAAATCTAAGTGGTTGAGCGGCATTTCCTGCTGAAATTGGTCGAATACTGGTCTAACAACATCCATTGGATAACGCGGAATACGGCGCCCTTTACGCAGTTTAGCAATTTCGATCTCAGCCTCGATGATAGCCTCTTGATCAGACGATTCTTGAGCCAAAATACGGCCCCCAGGAGCCACGATGAGCGAGTTGCCACCGAAGCCAGGTGGAAAGTTAGGATCAGATGGGAAAGTAATATTCGACATAGCCGAATAGACATTATTGTAGTAGGCGATAGCCTGCACATCTACTTTAGAGAACCCCGTTGCAGTGCGAAGCATTATCTCGACCCCGCGCATAGCAAAAGCCGCAAAGACAAAGGGATCAATTTGTACTGTACTTACCGCAATGTTGCCGAACTCAGTCTGTAAAACCGGAAATTCGTTTTCAAGGCCGTACTTTTCGCGGAATTTATCGCGTACATTTTCAATGGTAGTGGTAGGAATCTCACCGCCATCATTTGTATAGCGGGAAGCATTACGTGTTTTCCAATAGGTGTGCTTGATTTCTCCGTCACGGCCGATTACTGGGTTCAAGCTGAGAATATGGCCTGGCCAATCAGGGTCGCGCGCATAGCTTCCAAAGATGATGTAGGTATCACAATCCTTCGCCATTTTACCTATGGCCTGAGTTTCAGGTCCGGGAACGGTGATAGTAAACTTAAGCTTTTCCTTTCGGGCACCTTGTGAGTAGCCTGTTAGCGGAAATTCATTGAACAGAATAAAATCAGGCTTCTTACCCTCCGTGCAAGCCTTGTTGACCCAATACCCCATGCGGCGCAAATTTTCTTCCAAACCTTCCTTGATAGACGAAGCGTTTTGCAGAAGTTGCGGCTCGTTCTGTACTACCTTCACCACAACCACATCTTTTTCAAGCGGAACGGTCGGATAGGTACCGTCTGGCCTAACAAGTTCTGGAACGCTCTGACCAGAAGCACCAAATCCCGCCGTAGCTATCCCGAGAGCGCCGACCAAACCCGCAACAGCCTTTGTGAAGCAATGGTTCATCTGATCGTCTCCTCATATGCGTGGAATAAATATCTGCTAGTAATTGCTCACCATATTACCCAGTCAATAAATCAGTAAAAGGGTATAATTTCCTAGAATTTATTTTGTAGCTGAAAAACTACTAGGGCTTGGGCCATATAGATTAGCGCATAACTTTCTTTCACTCGGTTAGAAAGGTTTCTATAGCCGAGATGGGCGGACGCTGGAAAGGATTGCTAATTAGTTTAGCAGAGGGCATTTCTTTCGTGGCGGCTATAGCATGAGCCTCAATAACATCATTGGATTGGCCGATGATCAAAGTCGATTGCGATAAGCGGGGTAAAAGTGCCATCGTATCAACGGAATAAGCAGCGCGTATATAATCCCCGTACGTGATACGCCCTTTTAGCCAGGCTAAAAGACGAGTCTGCAATGCAATCGGTTCAACCTCGGGCTCTATGTGGCGTATACCGCCCTCTGTTGTATTGTACCAAGGCCAGAACATTGCAGCATCTCGGAGAATATGCCATGCAGTGAGAAAATGCGTGCCATCCCAGCGTGCCTCTATTGGCGGTGCACAACATTCGATTAATCTCGCTCTTGTTTTAGAATCCGGCAGTTCTGGCCGATCGAGAATGAGTTTTTTTACTGCGCCATTCCCATATCCTTGGGTTTGGTTTGCTAGCTCGAGTGCCAAGGACGCACCGATAGACTCGCCATACAAATCAAAATGATCAATACCACAGGCATTGAGTGTTTGGTGCACATCTACCGCAAAGGATTCTAGTGTATGTGTACTAATTGAATCAGAATTACCGTTACCAGCAATATCGATTGCTAAAACAGGGCGGTGAATGGCAATGGCTTTTGCAGTTTCCATCAATAAGGCTGAAGTGCGCATGCCACCATGGAGTAGCACTAGCGGTTTATCACCTGTAGAATCTGAAGATGGTGAAATTCGTCGCACCATTCGCTGGCCGCCAGCAATAGAGACATAATCGCGATGCGGGACCTTGCAGGGCTTAAGTGCGGGTGGGGGCAACGTCTGCTCATCCCAGGTCACCTTTAAGAGTGCCTTGGCAATAGCATCAAGTTGATTCTTTTCAGTAGTATCTGAAAAGTAAATGTTATCAGGCAAATCCGACAGGCTACGCTCGACTGCCACATGCGCGTCCGAATCGGCAGTGACAAAGAAAGTGGGAACTGTGAGCTGTTTTAACGCATCTCGACTATCGTGACCGAAAGCAGCGCGATAGCCAAGCCAATAACTGGATGCATACATCTTCGACATCACAACATCATGCAGATAATCTGGGTCTTTCATATCAGCAGTTAGGCGGTTAGCCTGGTGTGCTTCATACCAAGGCCAGAAAATCAACTGATCACGAGTATGTTGCCAGGCCCAAGCGAGATGCGCGCCATCAGCTGTTGGCGTAAACACTGGGGCATAGTGATCGGTTCGATCTTGTGCTACCTCTGGCGTACTCAAAGATAAGCCATCCAGAATTACGGCAGCAATACGCTCCGGGGCACGGCGTGCCAACTCAACGGCAATATTAGCCCCGGTATGAGAACCATAGACTGGAGTGCGATCAATGCCTAGGGCATCAAGAGTCTCTCGCACTGCATCTGCGTAGTCAGCCATTGTTGGGCTAGAATTGCGTAGTGGGTCTGATTCTCCGTAGCCTGGAGTATCAAGACCAATCAAAGTATATCGATTCGCCAATGGGAGAAGTTGCGGTATTACAAATGACGAGTCTTGGGGACTGACATGGAAGATTACAAATGGCGGTCCAGCACCAACTCTGCGGTAATGGACCTCCCGGTCGCCGACGCGAACAAAATAGCGTTTGATTTCCATGAAGCTGTTTTCTCCTATTGGGGCCATTGGTCACCGCAGAACCGGATTCTAACCCTCAACTGGCACCTCGTTAAGCATAACAACTCACACCGAAGAAAAAAGCCAATCTAATTACCCTGGCGTTAGGCAATACCGGACACAACACTGGTCCACCGCAGGCTGGATAAGCAAGTCATTGTTAGGGGAGTTCGCATGCACAATAGACCAAGAATGAGATATCTTAAGTTAAGATGACTGTTGAAACGCTGGATAAATCTAGTACGCTGTGCATAACATGACAGAGCAACATTCGATAGCAAAACAGGCCGATGTAGTAATAGTCGGCGCAGGGTTTGCCGGGTTGTACGCATTGCACAAGATGCGACAAAACGGATTCTCCACTTGCATGTTCGAAGCTGGCGCGGATGTCGGCGGTACTTGGTATTGGAACAGGTACCCTGGTTGTAGATGTGATATCGAAAGCATTCACTATTCATACCAGTTCGATGAGGGCCTTCAGCAGGATTGGGTTTGGACAGAACGCTACGCCACACAGTCAGAAATTCTAGCCTACATAAATCATGTGGCCGACCGGTTTGATCTTCGTGATGACGTGGAGTTCAACACCCGCGTGACGGCGGCTACATGGCAAGATAGTGAGAAACGATGGTTGGTTGAAACGGACACAGGTGTGCGCGTTACAGCACAGTTCTGCATTATGGCAACGGGCCCTCTTTCGGTACCCAACCAGCCTAAATTTCCGGGCCTAGACAGCTTTACCGGCCATACCTACCACACCGGATTATGGCCTCACGAGGGAGTAGACTTCACTGGCAAGCGTGTTGGTATTATTGGGACCGGTTCTTCGGCTATCCAATCTATACCACTGATCGCGGAACAGGCCGAACACCTAATCGTATTCCAACGAACAGCCAATTACGCTATTCCTGCTGCCAACCGGCCTTTAGAAACTGGCGAGCTAGACGCCATTAAAAAAGAGTATCCGGCGCTACGCGCAAAAGGAAAACTTTACCCGACAACAGTGCCTGTAGACCCAGCGGGTCCCTCTGCCTTAGAGGTCTCAGAAGATGAACGCGAGCGGATCTTTGAAGAATGGTGGCAGGATAGTGGCCTGATGTTCCAAGCAACCTTTGCAGACTTATTGTTTAATAAGGACGCTAATGCTTTAGTATCTGACTTTGTCAGACGCAAAATCCATAAGATTGTTAATGATAGTGAAGTTGCCGAAATCTTGGTGCCCAAAAATACGTTTGGATGCAAACGTATGTGTGTTGATACGGACTATTACAAAACCTTCAATCGGGACAACGTCACGCTAGTAGATGTAGGTGAAACGCCGATCGAATGCATGCTCTCAGACGGTATAAAGGTCGGCTCAAATAAGTACAAAGCAGATACACTTATCTTTGCCACCGGCTATGACGCAATGACGGGGGCACTTACAAAGATAGACATACTTGGGAATAACAATCTGTTGCTGAAGGACAAATGGCAGCAGGGACCGAATAATTACCTCGGTTTAGCAGTCCATAATTTTCCTAATTTGTTTGTCATCAATGGTCCTGGAAGTCCCTCTGCACTTGTAAGTATGATAACTGGTGCAGAGCATCATGTAGATTGGATTGCTAACTGCATGATTCACCTGCGAGATAGAGATGCTGAGGCCATTGAACCTGAGCAATCAGCTGAGGATGACTGGGTGATGCACGTGAACGAGGTAGGTGGTGCGTCACTACGTTCAGCGTGTGACTCCTGGTATTTGGGTGCGAATATTCCTGGCAAGCCGCGTGTCTTCATGCCCTATCTGGGGGGATTCCCGGCCTACGCAGAGAAATGCGACCAGGTGCAACGTGATGACTATGACGGGTTTAACATTATTTGAGGCTAAGTAAGGTTCTATTTCGACAATAAGGCAATGTTCATGGCTTAACGTCGACGATAATCGGTACAAGTGACAGACCTGACTGGTCCTGGTTGCGCTTCTAAAAATTTGGATAGCACAATCGTATTGATGCTGCTTCTTGCGCTAGCGAACTGGGAATCATCATTAAGTAACATGCTTTGACATTTAGTCGTGAAAGGCCAAATTCGACCTCAAATGCCCCTCAGGTGTAATTCCGAATTGGGACTTATCTGTCCCTATTATGCGTGCCAGTTATCCACCATGAACTTCGATATATCTGGATTGACATTGTACCAACGAGCATCGTTGTTAGTGCTATCAACAACTACAAGTTTGTCATCAATGTTGAGCGCCCCCCAGATTTTATTCCCGACAGTTTGAGCATCGTGCTCACCATGCATGTAATAAAGGCCATTCGCGATTTTAGCCCAGGAGCATCCAAAGGCCTCTATTGTTTGACGCACGCGCTCCTCACCCTTTTCAGGGTGGAAGAGCTGAAACCAGATAACTATATTCCGGGTGGTCGCCATCACACGTCTCCGCAATTTTTTCTTTATTGTCCGATTACCCACTAAAAACCCTACTGGCCTGATGGGTAACAAACTTGAACGACTGCCAGTCAGAATTATAAGGGGGGACCGGGCCCATAAATCAACCCCAAGCATGACACATTCGAGCAATTCCTGCGAAAACAATGTCTGCTTATATGGAGCTGTTTAACAATTTTTACGTGTATCTAATACCTATAACAACCTTAAATCTGTTGAAGCCAATGCAGCCCAAAGCTGTTTAGACAATAACGGTATTGGCTGCACTAATAGCTAAGAGCAGGCTTATTATGAGTATTTCTATGTTTGCTATTTTTACCTCGGCGCTATTGGCGGCGACCATTTTACCATTCTCGTCAGAAGTTTTGCTGGCAGGCGCGCTGGCTAACGATTCTTTGAACCACTGGATATTGTGGGCCACAGCAACAGCAGGGAATACAGTAGGTGCAGTGATCAACTGGGGGTTAGGGCGTTTCGGCACTCGATATCAGGACCGAAAGTGGTTTCCCGTATCACAGACACAAATAGAAGAAGCAAGAAAAAAATTTCATCGCTATGGTTTGTGGTCTCTTCTTTTGGCCTGGATGCCAGTGGCTGGCGACGCCATCACTGTCCTTGCAGGGTTGCTACGAGTGCGTATCTTTGTTTTTGTCATCCTTGTCGCTATTGGAAAAGGGGCTCGATACGCCGCTGTAGTTGCCGGTGTAGACTTTCTATTATTTTAAAGCGTGACTCTTCCAAGCCATTTTTTGAAATAATAAATGTCAGTAATGCAAACCTCTGCTGAGCGCGCAGCCAATCGATCTGAGCTGCGTAATTCCGTTCTAGCGGCAGTTTCGAATGGTAGATGCTAATCACTCCATCATACTTTAGCGTTGCGTGAACTCAAACATCTCTTCGTTGGGACCCCTAACCATCATCAACCCATACTTATTTCCATCGCCGCTTATTTCTGTGGGGGTCTGAATAATTTCATATCCCATTGTGGAAAGGCGTCTGTGTAGGGCATCTAGATCTTTAGTATCATGAGTTAGTAATGAGAATCCAAGTTTACCTGGCTTCATACGATCAGTCAGTCGCTTACCAGTTCGGTCAAAAAAGTGAACACAGAGAATCTTACCGCTAGCTTTCCCTTTCTCTGCATACATCAGAAAGTGTACCCGGGTGCCATGGGGTACACCTGTCAGGTCATCAACTTTGTTGCGGTATTCATCGGGGGTCTCATTGTCGGTAACCGCTACAAGGCCTAGACCTTCGCCATAGAACCTACGCGTTTCATCTAGATCACCAGCAACGACGGAGATAGTAGGGATTTCAGAGAAGGGTCCATCAGGAGACCCTGCCCTCATGGAGGTTGCCGCATGAACGTGTCCGACCATAATGAGGATTGGCACACCGTCCGGGCCAGAGAATAAACACTCTTCGCTAACAGTGTTGCCGATTTGGTGCCTTACTGGAGCTGAGCGAAATTTGTAACCGGCCCTTTCGATTCTTTCGACGTATGGACCGATTGGGTCCTCAACATAAAAGTCGAGCGCTTTGGGGCCAACGTCAGTGCCAGAGTCTACATTCTTAGAGCCAAAATCAATCCGGACTTTCTCTTTAGCCTCAGGACTAAATTGTACAAGCCGGAGCCGGCCCAAATGGTAACTTTTACATGACAATTCTACGAATTTAGCGGATGCATCACCTCCTAGGCCCCAGGCTGAGAGCAGCGTATCAGGCACCTTGCCTTCTCGCTCGACCTTTAGCTCCATAATATCGCGAAAGAGTTGGAGAGAATGATAGATGTCGCTTACCCCAACTGTCGCCATACGCATGGCGCTCGCATAGCCGTTCTTTGCCATTGATTTATCCCCTCTAACCTCACAAGCTCTATTTAACATAGTTCTGATTGGTTTAAGCCTTTTTATCGTAGCCAAGGAATTATTTCCCTGCCAAAGTTTAGGGCCTGATAAAGGTAGGGCCAATACCTCGAAGCTAATACCCAAAGAATATTGATTTCCTGCAAGATTGGTTGGTGAATAGACATGCGAAGCACAATCTTCTGCGCACTACTACTATGGTGTAACATTGCACATGCGACAAACGAGTCATCCCTGAAACATATCTATGGGGAGATAGACCGGTTGCTGCCTGGTACTTACACGAACTCCGTTCAGCTGGCTTCCTCTGACAGTCAAGCAGAGGCGTATGCCCTAACAACTATCATTAAGAGACTTAATAATCCCGCCCTGGGCACCACTCTCTATTACCTAGAAGAGTTCCGAGATGACAACCCAAGTGCCGTAACACGTATTAGAATATATTCATTCACAACGGAAGAAACCGGGTTACGCCTTCGGCTAATCAACCCCACAGATATAAAAGCGCTACGTGGCGCACACGCTGATCTGTTACAGGTAGAAAGCCTAACAATGGCGGACGTACACCTAGATAGAGATGTCTGCATGCTCGACATAAATCGTTTCGATCATGCTATTATAGCCCGGATGCGTTATCACGCTTGTGATCGCAGAGAAACCTGGCTCGAATACGAACTCATTATTGATGAAATAGGACTCTGGACTTGCTCCGCGCGGCGGTCTCAATTTGATGACAGTTTGATTAGTTGGCAAATGCCTGCCTTTCCCTGCATCCGACAACAGCGGCTCGCTCCAACTACGATGTGAACAGGAGAACTACTATGCGCGTTCCATCAACCCTAAAACTGCTGGTAGCCCTAACACTCTCGCAAAGCATTACATTACAAGCCCAATCTCTCAACTTATTCGCTAAAGACACAGTAGAATTAGCGCCTGGCGTTTATACCTTCGGATCATTTTCCGCCCGTAGCCTATTTGTAGTTACGGGCGATGGTGTCATCACCACTGATCCTGTGAATGTATCTAATGCCGCAGACATGCGCTTAGCTATCGCTGAAGTAACAGATCAGCCAGTGAAGTATGTAGTATATAGTCACCAGCATTGGGATCATGTCCTTGGTGGACAGATCTTTAAAGACGAAGGGGCGACCTTTATTAGTCACGAGAAATGTATTAACCACTTCAAGCGTCATCCGAACAAAGAGCTAGTAATGCCCGACAGGACTATTGCTGGCGATAGTGAACTCATGCTCGGCGGCAAGTCACTAAAATTGATGTATTTTGGGCGAAATCACGGTGACTGCATGCTTGTGATGCAAGTTGAAGGTACAGACGTATTATACATCAATGATCTAGTCACACCTTACTCAGTCGGACTCGGTTTCATGCCAGATTACGATCCCGGTGAGTGGTTGCGGACACTCATTGAGCTTGAAGCCATGGATGGTTGGACCCGATTTACTGGTGGCCACGGAATTCCTGAGGCGCCAATCACAGCAATGATCCAACGTCGGAGGTATATGGAAGCGCTGATGCTGGCAGTACAAGATGCTATTTCTGAGGGTAAGCGTTTGGAAGGTCTATACGACACAATAAGATTACCAGAAGAATTCCATCAAATGCGTGGTTACGAAACCCAACTGCGGCGTGGCGCTGAACGCCTTTACCACTATTACACGATGGGATGGTAATGAATGTTTGATATGAATCGACACCCCTGAGTGGTTATGGACCACAGAGCGAATTAGAAAAGTCAGTGAAAATTCTACATAGAGTGTGACAAACATCACGTAACTAGGAAAGATTGACCTAGCAATTGGCTTGCGTGTCCCTTGTAATGGTGATGAGCAATAGGTGTTCTTGCACCGCAAATAGCCTTATTTCGGCCTACCCTATTGGACTGTAATTTGCTTGTCTGCGAGGCTACGAAGGTGGCATCGAAGAAAATAGCATACGGATATTCTACGAAATTTATTGATTATTGCTGACCAGAAATTCATTCGAGAGAATCAGTTAGGCTGAAGTGCGCGTAATATCTTCAAAAAAAATATTGGGTGCGGCCAAAGCGTAAGCAGAATAACCAACATCTCCCAAGAAATTGACCAATGGCGCGTCTGCTAGATCTGTCAACCCAATTCCATGAAGTTCTATACACAAAAGTCCTGGACGGTAGCGATCCCAATTATTTGATCGGAGAACTGTTAGTTCTGTTCCCTCCGTATCAACATTCATAAAGTCAATATAGCGGCCTGACTCTAGATGAGTATCCAATATATCATCCAGCCGCTGTGCAGAGACCATAACGGGCTGATCAAAGTCCGGCGTGATTTTGCTTGCATCGTCAAAGATAGAACTCTTGCCCGTATTTTCTTTATGACGCGCAAACAAAGTGTCTTTCGGATATTCCATTACTGCCCCACTTATAAATAGATCGCGTGGACGAGCTTGAATAAATACGTCTCTAAGGGCTGGATTGGCATCAACACAAATACCTGACCACCCACCAGCATAATAGACATAGGTGTTCGAACCTAGGAATGGGTGAAAAGCGCCGATATCAACGTAGGTTCCATGCTCTTTAGAACTCAACCTATTCTTGAGCCTTTTACGAAGAAATAAATCTTCACCGCCTATTGAAAATGAGACATTGATACACTCAAGAGACTGCGCCTCGAAACTAGCGTGCCCAGATCGGTAACGGGATCCAAGACTAGCAAGATATTTTGCTGCGTCCTCCGTCATAATATTATCCAGTACCAATCACTACAGTTTTGTCGGGTTCGGCGCGTCTCCATAGACGACTTTTGGATCAAAGGTCTTCTCATCTTCTTTGAATTCAAGAATCTTTGCTGCATCTTCGACGGGAATACCAGTAGGGATAGCGCGATAAAAGCACGACCTGTACCCGACGTGGCAACTCGCGCCAGAGCCTGCCACTTTAACTCGTAGCCAGACAGCATCCTGATCATCGTCAATCCGCATCTCGATGATCTCCTGGGTTAGCCCTGATGTCGCGCCTTTGTGCCAAAGGGCCTTACGGCTTCGGCTCCAGTAGTGAGCTTCGCCACTCTCTATAGTTTGGGTAAGTGCCTCCTGGTTCATGTAACCATGCATAAGTAGTTCACCGGTCTCAGAATCGGTAGTGACTACGGGGATCAACCCATCGGCATCAAATTTTGGTGCTAATTCGACGCCTTCTTCAACTTGTTCAATGGATTTACGTGCTCCAAAGGGACTATCAGTCATAAATATTCTCCGCGTAATGGCGGCTCTGTGCGCTTTCAAAGGGATAGTGTCAAGGATTTCTCCCATCTGGGTCGAGGAATAATACCACATAAGCCTTAACGTCGGGGTGGAGACCAGTCACGATTTCGGCTAAACCCGGTGCTATGACCCAATTGTTTCTCCATAACACGCTGACCAAAACGAAAACACCTTTTGAGCCTGCAGACCCCAAGCGGGTGACAATGTATGTGTGCGGTAACACAGTCTACAATTTTGCGCACATTGGCAATGCCCGGCCAACAGTGATATTTGACGTACTTTTCCGCCTACTACGCGGTATTTACGGCGACCAAAATGTCTTATATGCACGCAATGTCACTGACGTAGACGACAAGATCAACGCCGCAGCAAAAGAAGAGGGCGTTGAAATCTCGACAATTACAGCGCGTTTTATAGCAGCCTTCAATGAGGATATTGGAGCGTTAGGCGTGTTGCCTCCAAGTATTGAGCCGCATGCCACTGATCATATTGGGGAAATTATCTCCATGATTGAGAGATTAATTACTAGTGGCCACGCCTACGATGCAGAAGGTCATGTATTATTTGGCGTACCCTCGTTCAATGGCTATGGCCGTTTATCTAATCGCAATAGAGACGACATGATTGCTGGAGCGCGGGTTGATGTAGCTCCTTACAAGAGAGATCCAGCGGATTTTGTATTATGGAAACCCTCAACGGATGACCTGCCGGGTTGGCAAAGTCCTTGGGGCCGAGGCCGGCCTGGCTGGCATATTGAATGCTCGGCGATGATTGAAAAGCATTTAGGTAAGACCATTGACATACACGGTGGCGGTAATGACCTCATCTTTCCTCATCATGAAAACGAACTGGCACAAAGCGAGTGCAGCCATGATGGTACGGAGCTAGCTAGAGTTTGGGTTCATAACGGTATGCTAGAACTCGGTAGTGAAAAGATGTCCAAATCCGTTGGCAACGTATGGCTCGTGAGGGATTTGTTGAACTCTCATGCACCGGAGGCCATCCGCCTAGCTCTTTTATCTGCTCATTATCGGCAACCCCTCGACTGGTCAGAGAATCTCCTGCTGCAGGCAAAGAGGACACTAGACCGGCTTTATGGAACACTCGATGCTTTGAGTAATGTTAGTGCTACGAATGGTCGGGCATCCAAAAGGTTTATGGATGCACTAACTGATGACCTGAACACGCCAAAAGCGCTGGCAGAATTGTCAGCTCTGGCAAAAGCTGCAAACACAGCAGAAACAGATGAAGACAAAAGCCGTATCAAAGCCGAATTATTGGCATCTGGTGCACTGCTTGGCTTGTTACAAATTAATCCAGCCGATTGGCTGCAGGGTGACACTCATGATGATCAGGTGGAGATTGAAGCTATGATTGCTGCACGCAATGAAGCTCGGGCCATCAAGGATTTTGCCGGATCCGACCGCATTCGCGACGCATTGGCCGCCAAAGGTATCACTTTGGAAGATGGGCCCAACGGCACCAAATGGCGCAGGAACTGTTAACCATGCTTACCCCTGGTGCTGTACAGTCAGAATTAGCGCGGCTCATTGCCTTCCCTACGGTATCTCGCGATTCAAATCTCGATCTAATTACTTATATACAAGAAAAGTTAAACGAATTCGGTATTGTATCCCGCCTTGTGCCCAATGAAGAAGGCAGTAAGGCTAATCTCTTAGCAACTATCGGTCCAGCAGCCGAAGGCGGAGTAGTACTGTCAGGTCATACAGATGTTGTTCCCATAGACGATCAGGATTGGCACACCGACCCCTTCGTCTTGGTCGAACGTAACAGAAAACTTTATGGGCGCGGTACTTGTGATATGAAATGCTTTATTGCGACCGCCCTCGCCGCCCTCCCAGATATGGTGGCAGCCAACCTAGAGGTGCCAATTCACTTGGCCTTGTCCTATGATGAAGAAATCGGCTGTGCAGGCGTTCCGTCGCTAATACGGCTATTGCGCAAAGAACTCCCAACTCCCTCTTCTGTGATTGTCGGCGAACCTACTGAGATGAAAGTGGTAACAGCTCACAAAGGAGTGACAGCTGTTAGTACAAGAATTACAGGCAAAGAGGCGCACTCGTCACAGATCCAGCTGGGATATAGCGCTATTATGGCAGCCGGTAGGCTGATCACATTTGTTGGTGACATGGCAGCAGAAAACGCCGAGGGAACAAATAAGGACGACCGATTCGAACCTAACTACACCACGATGACCGTCAATATTATTCATGGCGGGACGGCTCTGAACATAATGGCCGGTCATTGTACTCTGACCTGGGACATACGTTCTCTGCCCGGAGATAATCCGAACAGCTATATTGAACGCTTCAAAACATTCTGCAACGACAATGTGCTTCCAGAAATGCGCCACACGGCACCAAATGCCCGGATCGAAGTGGATGTCCGTGCTGGCACGCCGGCGCTTCATTTCGAAAGCGACTCTGATGCTGAACGTCTCTGCCGCTATCTAACCGGAGACAACGCTATTCGCGCTGTGAGTTTTGCCGCAGAAGCAGGACAGTTTCAGGAGGCAGGCCTGTCTACGGCAATTTGTGGCCCGGGCTCTATAGCTCAGGCCCATCAACCCAACGAATTTATTACCCTAGAACAGGTCGAATTAGGTACTCGCTTCATGACTGGTCTGATTAAAAAGTTGACAATTTGAGCCGGTCTCGAACTAGGTAAGCAGTGGATGCCAATAACCGTTTAAAGCCGACTTAAATGCTAAGCGGGTTTAGTGCCCAATACATTATGGCTGTGCCGCCAACCCGGTGGCCCTTCATCTTTGACCTCAAAACCAACCTCGCGCATTTCACCGTTGAAATCTACCGACGAATAATCTGGACGCCAGACCTCTTCATTCCAACGGTGGTCACGCCAGCCGCCGAACTTACCATAGTTATCCCGACGGCGCTTGCGAGCAACATTACCTGTTTCAAAATCAAGCGGGAAGTAGACCCCGCCCGGGCGTAGCACCCGGAAGGATTCAGTAATGATTTCCTTAGTCTTATTAGCCTTTACCTCATGGTGTAGAATGTAGGATGTGACAATATCAAAGTATGCATCGGGAAACTTGGTTTCCTCGGCTAGAGCCTGGCGGAAATTGGCGCCCACCCCTAGATCAGTATCACGCATGTGAGCGTAACGAACCATTGGCGCACCTATGTCGACTCCCCACACCTCCGCTTTAGGGAAACGTTCCTTGAGCGCCACTGTCAACTGACCGCAACCACAGCCAGTATCAAGGATGCGCAGCACCCTCCCATCTTTTGGAATCGGCATCTGCTTCGCTAAATTACGATGAATTTCGTCTTGGTAGTTAGCGGAACGATAAAAGTTATTTGTTCCATAATGATATAGGTACCCCGCGAATGGATCACCAACATACCCACCTGGTTGAATATGAATTTCATGCTTTGTGTACTCGGGAATATTTATATCTGGATTTAATTCTAGTTTACCTGGGCCCATTATATCAGCGGCCTCTAGCTCATCAAAATAAGTATCTGCATTTTCATGAAAGTGTGTTTGTAGAGCTTTCCACATCAATTGCTGACCGCTAGTGCGTAGACGCGCCGTTGACCCGAGTAGAGGGTCCTTATCCACGTGTAGAAAGATCTCTTCGAGTGACAAATCTACTTTAGGATTCACCCCGCCCTTTTCAAGCAAGCTATCAAAGCGCGCACGCGCTGGCCTATTAGCTTTAGCAGACCAGATGCGTAGACCAGTGAGCATGTCGTCATAGCTTTCGAGATCAAGCTGGGGAACACGTTCTAAACGTTCATTTGTCCCACGCGGCTCATAGTCACCTTTAAAAGTAGATTGGGGGGCTAACTTAGCACCTGCCGATTTAGTTCCAAGCATAGTGCTAATCACCGAGGTTAAAGCGGCGGTAGCGCCAAAAAGTTTGCGGCGATCAATCATCACTATTCTCCTTATTATTGTTTATTAATTCTTGGGAAGTGCAAATGCAACGACATGATCACTCAACTTCTTACCTATAGCCGCGCTGACTCGGCCTGACCCACCCGCAGCAATTACGACGTGCTGGCGTCCATTAGCCATATAAGTCATGGGAACTGCCGTCCCCATGTTGGGTAGATCGAACTGCCACAGCTCATGTCCGGACTTAACTTCAAGCGCACGAATCTTATCATCCATAGTCGAAGCAATAAAGATTAGCCCACTTCCAGTGATAATCGGACCTCCTGTTGTTGGTGAACCCCACCTAAAGGATGCCGGAACGGTAAGGCCAAACCTTTTAATTTGACCCAAGGGAATTTGCCATTTCATCTGACCAGTCCCCATGTCAATGCCCGATAACGTGCCCCAGGGCGTGGGCGTACAAGGAATACCCAACGGGGACATAAAAACTTCGCCAACCGCCGCGTACGGAGTGCCTTTTAGAGGCCGTGTAAGATAATCTATACGTGCCACATTCTCATCGAGCGTGTTCCCTTTTAGTTCAAGGCGCAACCTAGACGCAAGGTTCTCAGCCTTTATGACGAGTGTATTGGTAATGGGGTCGAAGGCGGCACCGCCCCAGTTTCCTCCGCCCAAAGCCGAAGGAAACAACAATGCTTCCCGGAGATCAGGCGGTGTATACATACCTTCATAACGCATCTTATCAAATTCTCTTTGGCACCATCCCTTATCGAAAGGAGTGAGACCAAATAAGTTCTCACGCTCTATATTCTGACCGGCAAAGGCTACTGGTAGTGTGGGTACGGGCTGGGTCTCAGCCGCTGCATCTTCAGGAATATTAGTCTCTGGAACCGGCATCTCTTCAATAGGCCAGATTGGCTCGCCGGTTTCACGATCAAAAACAAATAGCCAGCCCATTTTGCTTTGTAGGATAGCAACATCGCGTGGCTCACCATCTTTAATAATAGTAACCAGCAACGGGTGACCCACTAGATCGTAGTCGAAAAGGTCATGGCGAACGGCCTGGAAATGCCATGCAACACCGCCTGTCTTCGCATCTAAAGCGACAAGTGCGGTAGCGTAGGGAATCGGGAATCGTCTACCGCCACCATAGTAATCAGTCGAAGGACTGGTTGTTGGAAGGAATACTAAATTACGCTCTTGATCTACACTCATGGTTGACCAAACGTTGGCAGCCCCTGATTCAGCCCGTCTGTCAACAGGTATGGGATCAAACTCCCACTCTAGTTGTCCAGTCCGGGCATCCCACCCGCGGACAAAGCCATCATTGGCATTTTGAATTCCATCATTCGATGCCGAGGCCCCCACAACCACATCTCCAATAACTACACCAGGAGAACCCATTGCGATAAACCCTTCGCCATGCATTTCATAGTCAGCATTGGTGACACGCCCTGGGTGACCCGCTTCTGCACCAAAATCCATACATACTCTGCCTGTATCGGCATCAATAGCCCACATGTTACCGCCGCGATCACCCTTATAAATGCGTTTCTGGCAAACCTCACCGGCGATCGGCGCTTTTTCCTGCCAGTACATCACACCGCGACAGGTACCGATGAGCCGGTCCCCTTTTATCAGAGGCTCGCCTGTCAGAGGGTCAGGTGCATGTGGATCAAAAACCCAGACCTCTTCTCCAGTTGCGGGATCGAGTGCAAAGACTCGATTAAGAGGTGTGCAGTAGTAGAGTAGTTCATTCACGTGAATAGGAACGACTTGAAAGGATGCACCTCCCGGATTCTGTTTTATATCGCCCGAACGGTGAGTCCAAGCCACTTCCAGATCGACTACATTACTGGCGTTGATTTGAATCAGTGAGGAGTACTGGCTACCCCCAGAGTCATTACCAAACGCCGGCCAGTCGGCGCCAGACTGCGCGAATGCAGAAACCACCATGCCTGCATAGGAAAGGATTGCAATTATACAAACACTTCTTTCTCCACCCACCATCTTTATTCTCCAAAACAAGAGTCTTCTTATCGACATATCTACAGGACAAAATATTGTTTGCCTATTGTGTGATATCAAAGGCCATCGGGTCTAGATTCAACTTAGTTATAACCATGCTATAGTGGTTATATTCTGGAAAAGCCTTTAATAACAGGCCCCCAGCCGTCTCTGGATACTCCCGGTGCTAACACAGTTTCCTCTTATCCTTTTTCTTATCCGTAACGCCCGATTTGTGAGCTTCGGCTTCTTTCTAGCCTTGTTCTCCAGTTTCGGGCAGACCTTCTTTATTGCCTTATTTAATGGCGTAGTGGGGTTGGAACTCGGCTTGTCGACAAGCCAGCTGGGCAGCCTATATGGGTTAGGTACTTTTATCGGCGCCATAGACTTCTAATTTTCATAGGACGGTTAATCGACACTTGGGATCTACGAATCTTCACTGCCTTTAGCTGCGTGTTGCTTGCAATTTCCTGTGTCTTATTTGCCACGGCAGCGGGACCAGCTACCCTTTGTATCGCTATTATAAGCCTCCGTCTTGCCGGTCAGGGCTTAATGTCGCACACAGGTCTAACAAGTATGTCGCGTTATTATGCAAGTGAACGCGGCTTAGCTGTAAGTATAGCCAGTATGGGTTTTGCGATAGGTGTTGGATTATTTCCATTCGCTGGCGCAGTCTTGATGAAATACTATAATTGGCGCGATATCTGGTTTGTCAGCGCCTGTATTGTAACTCTATTAGCCCTCCCGCTTTCCCTGTTTCTTTTGCGCGGACACACTGAACTTCATGCGGCATACCTTAAACGGCTGAATGCGGAATCTAGTGAGACAGGTAATGCCAAACATAAAGGCTGGACGAGAGTAGAGGTCTTAAAGGATTCACGATTTTACCTCTTATTACCTCTTATGCTAGCGCTACCTTTTGTCGCCACTGGGATTCAGTTCCATCAGATACAATTAGTTGATGAAAAAGGTTGGCTATTGGTAACATTTGCCTCTGGTTATTTTGTCGCTGCAATATTTAATGTATTAGGCAGCCTTTGGCTGGGGTCACTTGTGGCCCGGCTCGGCAGCGTTCAAAAGATAATGCCCTGGTTCATTGCGCCTCTGGGCTTTTCGATGCTTCTTCTAGTTTTTTTTGAAACGCCAGCAATCATATGGCCCTACATGATTCTCAACGGTATCACTGGTGGCATGTTCGGTATTATGCAGAATGTCATGTGGGCTGAGTTATATGGCACTCGCCATTTAGGCTCGGTCCGGTCTTTAGTAACTTCAATGACTATTTTTGCAGCGGCACTCGCACCCGCTATCATGGGATGGTTACTTGATGCTGGATGGACAATGAGGCTCGTAGCCGCATGCAGTTTCTTCTATATTGTTGTTGCAATGGTTATTGCTAGCCGCATAAAAATAAGGGCTATACCCCCGCCCACCTCGCAGTACGCTAAACGTTAGAAAAAAGGTAATCCGCCATGCTAATTCTTACCCAAGCCGCTTGGACACCCTCGGACCCGCATGCGTTGAACAAGTTGGCGGCAGCGGCCAGTCGAGAGGCGCTTCGACAAAGCTCAACTAATGCTACAGACATTTTATTGTTGTTACCTCACGCGCCAGACGATCCGAAGAGCGCTTTGCCAGAATCAACAGTCATAAAAACCGTTGGAGATGTAGCAAAAGAGAACCGGCTTCACATTGCAGGCTCAGCCATAATGAACGCCGGTGCAGCTGCACCTCAGACTATTGGTTTTGTAGTCGGGCCTAGTGGTAATGTTCTGCTGCGCACGCCCAAGATTTCGCCGGATCTGATTGAAGGCTTTACCGATACCACATCGGCGATAGGGCAGCCGGCAGAATTTCCCGTGACTAACCTGCCTTTTGCAAAGATCGGCTTACTTTGCGGCGAAGATATTCACTTCGCGCAATATGCTAGAGCCCTAGCCTTCCATGGTGCAGAAATTATACTTAACCCCTGCCTGGAGCGATCTGATCATCAATTCGATCACCGGGTCATGTCACGGTTCGGCCGCGCTAGCGAGAGTGTCGCCTATGTGGCCGTAGCCAGCCCTAGTGAAATGGATGATAACGGGATCCAGGTCAAATTACCTTCAGCAACAGCTCTATATCCCTGGGAGAGGGAACCTACTGCTGTCCGTGGCGATGAAACTTTTGTGATTCCGGATATCGATCTCCAACTACTCCGGCGGCGCAGGGTAACGCCGCAAGGTAGTTTCCCCGCTATCGTGCGCGCCGACGTGTATGGGCGTGGTTACAAAGCCGCTATAGAACCGCCACCCGCTGTACCAACTACCCGAGACACTTGGCTCATAGAAGCGCAACGCCGCCTGAGTGCAGAATCAGAGATGCGGGCGGCCAAACACCCCAACCCGGAAGAGCAGTACGACTGCATGTTGGTACAAACCGTTGCACGGTTAATTCCCATTGGCGGAAATACGGACCCTAGGGAGATTATGAGAAAAAATCTCGATGAACACCTTACTAGCGCCGGCAGTCGCCTATCCGTTCCGACCATGCGCCTTTGCGTATTCCCTGAATTCTGGCTGACAGGTCCCGGCGGTATTGGAGGAGTTCAGCGTACGGTGCAAGATCTTGAGCGTATGGCAATCAGCGAAGGAGATGAAATTTTCGACATAGTTGGAAAGTTTGCACAAGAATATAAAGTTTATGTTGCCTTCCAGAACTTTGAAGTTCACCGCAAACTACCGGGCCGTGTGTTCAATGCCTCTTTTCTAATCGACGACCAAGGCAACCATATCCACACCTATCGCAAGAACCAATGCGCTGATGTCTGGGGCTTGCTACCCGATACAACCCCAGGTTCTATCCTTGATGAATACCTAGACCTTTTTGGATACGAAGCATTGTTTCCCGTGGCAAACACTCCCATTGGCAAACTCGCTAATATGATCTGCTTCGACAATATGAGCCCTGAAGTGGCAGGGGGGCTCCGCACGCGCGGTGCCGAAGTTATCTTGCACTCGACATCCGAACCACACGGTGGTGAAGGTCGCCGCGCATGGGATAATGCCCGGCGCACCAGGGCCATGGAAAATTGTGTCTACATGCTTTCGGCTATGGATGGTGGTGAATATAAATCTCACGATTCTGAGCATATGACTTTTTTCCGCCGTGGGCATACAAGGTTGGTAAATTACGACGGTAGTCTGCAGGGGACTGTTGATGGGCCAGGCCCGGTGCTATTACGAGCTCATATTGATCTAACGGCATTGCGTCGAGCCCGTGCCAACACGAGAACAAATTTCCAACTCTGGAATGATCCAGCCGTATATGCCGACCATTACTCCACAGATATGGGGTTCCCAAGCAATATGTGGGCTGGTGATCCATATGAAAACCCCTACATCGGCGCTCAGGCGATTATTGAACGAATTGATAGTTATGTGGAAAAAGGTATCTATACGGCACCGGAGTCGGCACTCAGTGCAAAAACCAAGTCTCGTACTTCTGACGTAATGTAGTAGCTGTTGGCTACCCGAGAGCTTGCCGAGTGACTAAGAAGTCATGAGTGACCTGGTGCGACAAACCAGCTAAACAAAAACCATAGGATCATTTGCTACAGTGAGGTTGCGCGGTGAGCACGATTGGCACGTCTGTTCCACGATTTGAAGACCACCGCCTACTGATTGGCAACGGCCGTTATACAGATGATATTCTTAGTGGCAGCGAGGCCTGGATGGTCCTGGTGCGTTCGCCTTTTGCCGCCGCTGATATTCTCTCCATTGATTGTAGCCAAGCTAAAGTAGCATCTGGTGTGCTCCATGTATTTACACGCTCAGACCTGGACGCGGATGGTATCGGCCTGTTCAACACAGAGTTTCCCTATAAACGTGGTGACGGACAAGACATGTACAGGCCGCCGTTCGGAATGCTTGCTGGGGGAACAGTTAACTATGTCGGTGACCCCATTGTCGCTGTAATCGCTGAGACACGCTATCAGGCAGAAGACGCCGCTGAATTGGTAATAATCGAATTTGAGGAGAGGGCGTCGGTAACTGATGCCCGCAAGGCACTAGCTAAAGAGGCCCCTCAAGTATGGCCGCAGGCTCCAGGCAATGTGGCTTTCATAGTTGAACGTGGTAACCAGAGCGCAACAGAGACTGCCTTTGCCAATGCTGCCCATGTGACGGCTTTGGATTTGAACATTACCCGAGTCACGGCCAACTCAATCGAACCGCGTTCAGCGCTTGGGATTTATGATTCAGTGTCGGGCGGCTTGACCTTGTATTCTGGCACACAGACACCCCATCGGCTCCGAGCCACCCTTTGTAATGACATTCTGCATATCCCGCTTGAATCTTTACGCGTGGTTGCGCCAGACATTGGCGGTGCCTTCGGTATGAAGAATGCGCCTTATCCAGAGCATGCCCTGGTATTGTGGGCCGCACGCAAGCTTGGTAGAGCAGTATTCTGGCGGTCTAGTCGCATCGAGGCTATGCAGTCTGATCTGCAAGGCCGTGACAACTTCTTCCAAGCTGAACTAGCAATCGATGATAAAGGACATTTTCTTGCTTTGCGCGTCGAGTCTATCGGCAACTTAGGCGCTTACCTAAGCATGCTAACACCGCACCCGCCAACGGCCAACGTTGGCGGCATGATAGGGCCTTATGCCATTGGGGCGGCTTTTATAAACATCAAGGGTGTGCACACCAATACATTGCCAACGGCGCCGTATCGTGGAGCAGGCCGCCCCGAAGCCACCTACGTTATCGAGCGCCTAGTTGACGCCGCCGCCCAAGAATTGGGCATCGATTCAATTGAACTAAGACAGAAAAATATGCTTACAGCAGATCAGCTTCCTCATGAGACACCCCTGGGTATGGTGTACGACTGTGGTGACTTCCCCAGTCTGCTAATGAAAAGTGTAAAACAAGCGGACTGGAATGGATTCGAAAATCGCCGCAAGGATAGCGAGAGGCGTGGCCTATTGAGAGGCAGGGGTTTGGCTTATGCCATCGAAATTGCTGCCGGTCCACAAAGTGGGCACATGCCTGAGTCCATGGACATCCGTTTGGAACGGGATGGGCAAGTGATAGTCAGAGCGGGTTCAGTAGAGATAGGAACGGGTCATGCAACAGCTTACCGGCAAATACTAGACAATTATTTTGGCCTCGATCCTCAAAGAGTAACTATACTGAATGGAGACACCGGGACTGTGGATCGCGGCGTAGGTTCCTTTGGCTCGCGCACAATGGCTGCAGGCGGTCAGGCACTGGTTAGCGCTGGAAACAAACTTGTCGCAAAAGGGAAACCCTTGGCGGCTAAAGCCTTGGAAGTGGCGGAAGCCGATGTCGAATTTACTAATGGTGCCTTTCGGGTTGTTGGTACCGACTACGCTATCTCGCTGCACCAATTAGCTTCGCATGATGACTATGGACTAACTCTGAGTGCAGAGGTCACGAAAAAGACCGACGGCCCCACCTATCCTAATGGATGTCATGTATGTGAAGTGGAAATAGATGCAATGACAGGGATCGTCCGGATCGAGCGATACCTGGTTGTTGATGACGTCGGCACGGTAATTAACCCTATGCTTATGAAGGGCCAGATACATGGTGGTATTGCCCAAGGCGCCGGCCAAGCTCTGATGGAAGAGATTGTCTTCGACGATTGCAACGGTCAGCTTATTTCGGGAAGTCTATTGGACTACACCTTGCCGAGGGCGGATGACCTACCTCTGTTCACAGTAGAGTCTCATCCCATACCCACCCAGCTCAATCCAACCGGCGCAAAAGGCGCAGGGGAAGCGGGCACAGTGGGCTCCTTACCCGTGGTCATAATTGCAGCGTTAGATGCACTTAGGCCGCTGGGTATTAGGCAAATTGACATGCCGCTAACACCGGAACACGTTTGGAGAGCCTTACAAACTCAAAAAGAGATTTAGACTTGCTCTTCCTCTACGCTATCGGGAAGAACAAAGTCTGTAGTACATCCCAACGATTCCTGAAACAGGAAACGTCGGCTCGATCCTTCGATATCGATGCGGTCATAGAGATAGGCGAAGATATTGTCTGCCGCGGATGCTGCTACGATCACCGTTAATATATCTACCTCTTGGGCAAAATAGCCACCTCGGCGACTGATGCCACGGCCGTGGGCAACATTAACCGCTGTCAATTCTTTTTCCTCATGTAAGGCGTCGACCAGATCAGACCCCAAGCCTCGGGGAATGATGCAGGTAATGAGTTTCATGTCAGCTACTGTCTGCATAACATATCGCTATGCTGCGCTGTCGGGTGGAGATGCGGCCTGCACGCGGTTCTTATCCGAAAGTTTTTCAATCACGTCATGCGGCACAAAGGTGGCAGCTTTATCTAAGTCCGTCATGTATATGATTCCCATGCCGGGCGTATCGAGGTTGCCGGCCAAGTACATGCTCTCAAAAACACGCTGTGACTGTTCCTTAGACACGACAATAGAGATGATTTCTTTCTCCACGTTTACGGCTACACCTAGGAGGCCGAGACGCTCGCGTATGCCGTAGCCGGTGGCGAAGTTAACAGTGGCGCCCTGTGCACCCGCCTCGCGAGCCGCCTTAAGGATGGATTCAGCTGCTCCGCGCTGTACTACGCACGTGATTAGCGCCACATCGGTCAAAATGACCATTTCGCGCCTACTACTCATGGGTTAATGCCCTCCACTTCCATGTCGTCTTCTGGACGACGTTTGCTGGCCCACTGCACATACAGACCCGTAGACAAAACAGCGATAATGGGGCCGATGGATGCCATTGCTAGAATGCCGAATCCCTCTACCGCTGAAACAGCGTTGCCCAGACCGAGGCCCATAGCCAGAACCAATGGCACGGTTACCGGACCGGTGGTTACGCCCGCACTGTCCCAAGCGACATTGACGAATTCTTCGCTTGATAGCGCTGTCAAAATGATACCCACGACATAACCTGGCAGAACAAGATAGTAGATCGGTATCCCGAAAATAATTTTGACTACGCCAATAGTAATGCCGAAGGCAACGCCAAGGGATACTGCGTACATCAAGGTTTTCTTGCGGAATGCGCCGTTGGTTAAATTTTCGACTGTGGAACCGAGCGCATTCAGAGCTGGCTCAGCTAATGTCGCACCGAAGCCAAGAATCCAGGCGAAAACCAAAGCAATGGGGATGCCAATCGCATAAAGGTAAAGCGGGGATTCGAGAATACCTGGAATCTTCTGAAAAGCAGCAGGCACATATTGACCCGACTGGGCTCCAAGAGCGGATAAACCATAAGTGAGGCCGATATTGAATACGCACATACCAACGACACACAAAGTTAGTCCATAAAATACGATGCCACGCTGTTGCAATGTCGCGCGAAGCAGGACCTTAAAGATAAGGAACAAGAATAAAACTAGCGGCACTATGGCTCGCACGCCGCCAATAACTTCTACAGCGGGAGTCAGTTCATACCATGCGGGCTCATTGGTCACTGCTGAACCAGTCGCGGCAGCGGCAATAATCTCCTCTGGGGTGACCGTCCAAGATACATAAAGTCCCAAGAGCATTACGGCAATGATAGGGAACAACGACGCCAAAGTGACGATACCAAAACCGGATAAAGACGTGTTACCTTTCCCCGCAGCCGATGCAATGCCAATTCCAAGAGATAAGACCAAAGGCACAGTAACAGGACCGGTAGTGACAGCTCCACAATCCCACGCCAGTCCCAAGATGATGACTAGGTTGGGATCAAAAGCGATAAAGACGGTCAGCGCTAGAGTTGGAATCAGTGCGCAGTAAATATAAGGCTTCAGACTCCAGCCCTTTATAAAGCGTACGGTTCCGAGTACAGCGGCCAAGCCCACCCCGGCACCAACAGACAACACCAGTATTCCAGACCAGTCTGTAAGCAGCGCGTACAGGTAGGGCGCTTGCTCAACGTCGACCAAGGCGCCAGCAGCTTGCAGCGCTCCAATAGCTGGCTCAGCGAAGGTCACCCCAATACCGAGAATGAAGGCTATTAACAAAACGAGCCAAAGAGGGGATTTCTTTGGCAAGGTATCGCCGATGATTTCTGCGAATGGCATCAGGCCAAGCTTGAGCCCCTCCATGAAGAGCATCAGCCCGATAATTACAGCTCCTAGACCAACTGCAACCGCCAGACTATCATCTACGACCTGTCGGAGCACTAGGATCTGAAATATGGCGAGGTAGAGAGCAAGGGGCACCACGGCTTTAAACTGGTCAAAAAACCGTTCGCCCACGTAAGGAGCAAGCAGGCGGTATATATCTTTGGCCCGCGTTTGCACTTTCGGCGGCACATAAGGCTGGGGCTTACCATCCGGCCCAATAACCAACTCAGGTGTCAACAGGTTATAGCTTACAGCTTCCTCGTGAACGTCGATTTCATGAACGAAATCGGCATATCGAATGGCTTTAGCTCCGCTAAACGGTCGATTTGGCCGATCTTGGTCTGACGGCATATCTAGCTACCTAAGTTAGCCGATAAAGTGATCCGCAGGAGCGGAATCGACTTGTTCCCGGCGTTTACCCCTTCTGGAGCGGGTGAAGGGAATCGGACCCTCGTCTAAAGCTTGGGAAGCTTTCGTTCTACCATTGAACTACACCCGCGTTCAAGCCAACTAATTTTACCACAGCACTGGCACAGCACGTTATAGTTAGGAAATACCTTAAGCAAGAAGACTCAAGGAGGCCTACTAAGTTTAAGCAAGGAAAGAGTGGCATTTAATAATCACAAGAACGTTCTAGTTTAAAACCTAGAGATGAGCACGGGCTCAAAAGATTGAGCCCAAAATAACACGTTTATAAACGGCTTTACTTTCGGAACTCACTTATGCGTGTCCGAATAGCCTCGCGTTCGGTACTCGCTTTTCTATTCTCCACATTACTTGGAAATGGAAGAAGATCAGTATCACCAAGAAAAACATTACATAAGTGATCAAGATTAGGTTCTTTATTAGGCTTAAGGTCTTCAACCGTCTGCCAAATAGGCTCACCCGCATACCATTCTGATTGTGCTACTTGAGGCAATTTGAAGGTGCGTCGGAGGAACCAGAGATAGGCAAAACGCCAGGCATAAATAGTGGTGTCAGAACATTTCTCCGATCCGATAGTGTCGTTCATTGTATCAAGTAGCTGGGCATAAGCGTCAGGTGATTCCGGCGTAGAAACAAATTCGCGCCCTTCGAGTAGAAATCCGCCTGCCTGAACAACACGACGTCCCAATACCGCTGCTTCAATACCAATGGTTGAATACCAAACCAGAGCAACTTCACACAACTCAGCCAGAGTGTAGCTACTTGTATTATCCCCCGGTTGAACTATACACACATTACTTGGAATCTGACTTTCTAGAGACCGAAAGTACTCGATATCTTCCATATTCGCCCCAAGTGAGCGATCACTCCCAACGTTTGGATGAACCCGGACCACGAGTTGGAGGTCTGGATGAGCAGCTGCATAAGAAAGCGATGCCTCTACCCAATCGTTCTGGTTAGGAAAAACGCTGATTATATTCTCTTTATCAGCAATTTCGTCCACAGAAGACGTAAACAAAACCCATACAGGTCGACTAGTGTCCAGGCCTAGTTTTTGGCAGACCTCTTGCTTCGCTTGTCTGCCATTGCTGAATACGCTGACCTCCCCCTGCCCACCATTACGCCGGTCCTCTAGCACGCCATCTATTTCAAAGATTTCATCCACTGTAAGCGGTTGGTCCTTCCATGTTTCCCAGAGGTAATCGACATGTTTGATATCGAGACAATTGACATCTTCAAACAGTAGTAGGCGACCGGATACTGAAGATCGTTCTTCTACAATCGTCCGTATACCTTTTTGCTTTGCAATTTCTAGGGCGATCCGGGTGGGCGCCATTCGGCCATTAAATAGCATTTGGATATCGGGCTTCTCGTCATCGAATAGGCGGCTCAGCCCCAATGCCGCTAGAACGCCGCTATACAAATAACTGGCATAGGTATCAGCAACTTTTCCAGCCATCACATCAAAGTTATTGCAGCGTAGATGCGTGCGTACTGACGATTTAACCCAGGCCCCGATATTCCATTGCCTATACCTGGCCGTTACATAATCTTGAGGTGAAAGTTGAGACAACCAATGGCCAGCATCATACCGATCTTGGGTATTCAGCCACGTTCCCAACCAGCGATAAGGCATATCCCATGCGGCCAAGCGGGCTGCTACCGACGCTTGGCAGACCAGACATGAATTGGGTTGGCGTTCCTCGGCAGCCCCGGTAGCCTTTTGGAACAGATCACAGTCGGAAAAAACACCATCACAGGTCACATAGGTCACACTTGCGCCGCGTTGCCGCAGGGCATGCAGAATGGTTACTTGCCGTGCGCTATGAATCGACCAGTCCGTATAGGGGGCAAAACAAACAATGTGGGGCATATGAGAGGTCATATACCGACCTATCAATTAGGGTTGAACATAAATGGACCAACTATACCAGGCATACCCCAAAGAGCTGCGCAGTAAGACGCCACAATAGCCGCGGCCAAGCCTGGTCCCAAAGGTATTTCTTGTTTCCAAAGTGCCTTACGATAAATCAGAGAAAGTATTCCTAGACCCATTAAGGTCAGCAATGCGGATAAAAGCATAATGTAGGGTAGAGCCCATGGACCGAGCCAAAGGCCACCTACTGCCGCGAGTTTTACGTCACCTAGGCCCATGGCTTCCTGGCCTTTGGCTTTAGTCACGATCCAGCGCAAACACCAGAAGATAATCGCGTTGATGAATACACCGAGTGCAGCGTCTATCCAACTAATGCCTACAGGAGAACCTAGGGTTAAGGTTGCGACCGCCCCCAAGGCTAACGCAATTTGCAGGGTATCGGGCAAGTACCCAGTCTTAAAATCTATCCAGGCAAGCGCCCCAAGTCCCGACACTAAGATCACCAAACTAGCGAAAGCAATTAAATCAGCAGTCATAACTGGAGTTTCTGTTAATTTCATAGGTGCTGCAACTGTGGCCCAGCACAATGAACATACTATTTTGGATTCAGGCTCAGGAAATCTAACAGCCGGGGTGTCAAATAGCTGGACATAAGCTCAGCCGCGAAGGCATTGGGATGTGGATCCGGGGGCGTCACCCATAACGAAGATGGTTTTTCCAATTCAACTGCCGGAAGAAGCGAAACGGACTGGATACCATGCGCTTGGGCTATCTGGTGTAGTTTTTCCACAACTTCTGGAAACGGGTAAGGATTAAGCTCGCGTAGTTCTGGATAAATCACGATTACAAGAGGAACATCTTTTTCACGGCTGAAGTTTGCTAACCGCGCAATAGCAGCCTGCATCTCCTGCATCGCCTGTGAATCGTCTGCATAGAGATCCCGGTAATACGTATCCCAAGAAGGGCCCCCAAATAGCGTGCGGCTAATAGTATCCCATGCTCCGATAAGGATAACTCTGCTGTAAAGCAGCCGTTCCCAAAACCCTATCGGTTTGTAGATAGGCATCGGCTCAGCGTCATTAATAAAAACGTTGAGAATAATGACGTCCGGTTCATAGACAATTCCGTGCTTAAAGAACCAAGCCACCTCCATTGCTGTATTATAGTTCCCCACACCCGCATTAATAACATCAACTGGCTGGCCTAGACGGGACTCTAGATTACGTTCTAGGTATGCAGACACTGTCTGAGCATGGGGAACTCCCCAGCCTAAAGTAATAGAATCTCCCAGCATTAAGACTCGCAATTCATCGGAGGCAAGAGAAGTGGGATCATCACGCAACCCATCGGCGTTGATCTTTACATTCACTCCCATTAGGTATGCTTGAGTATTGGGGATATGCCGATGTCCGATTTCTGGATCATCAGAGATCTCCTTCAGAACCTTAGCGTACTTCCACATTTCAAGGTGGTAGTGCATGCCATTGTCGACGACCAAACGACAAAACACCTCGAATCCTAGCCATGCAATAAGCAATGAAACGACCGAAAGGCAAAAGGATAATGCAATAGACTTGTATGATTTCATGGCTTTATTGCAGAAACTAATGAACCTAGATTGCCGTCAATCCACTGGCCCAAGCAGTGGGCAAAGTGATTATGGTATGCCGCATTTGGATGCCCTCCCCCACCAAGTAAATATTTTTCTGGCATAGTTTTTTCATATCCACTGCAGTCAAGAACTGGAAAACTGGCATCTTGGAATACATCCGTTGCTATTCGGCGGTAATCCTCCAGAATAACCACCAATAATTTACTTCCATGGGAATTTGCTAAGCTTGCAAGTTGCCTAAATGCATAGCGAGTTATCGGAAGACCCTGATCTGCAGTGTCATAGACGAATGATTGCAACCAAACCTTATGAAACATTGTTACCAATGCAGACTGCGATTCTAGTGGCCAAAGTCTAATAGTCTTAAATGGGGAGAAAGAAAAATCACCGTCCTTAACTCGATAATGGGGAGGTGAAACATATCGACCTTCAGAATCAGAAATGGCGTACACCCACGATTGATCAGACACATTACGCAGCACATGGGAATCAGCAAAAGTTGCTATTATAAGGGCCGGAGGCACCCTTCTATACATATTTGCAAGAATCCTTTCTGTTAACATAAGAGTTTGAATCGTTCCGAAGCCACCTGTGCCAAAGTTCTCAATCCACAAGTCGGGATGTGTTGAAGCAACTAAATAGGGAAAGGACTCTTCGTCTCGGACACCGTAGGATTGTGCATTACTCCCACCAACGACTATGACCGGCACACCACCTTCTGGAATAGAAGGGCTTTCACGGGAAGCTCTGCGCCCATTACTCCAGAAGGTCATCGGAGCAGCACCCTCTTCTATGGCAATTGATTTGCCCGCTCGATTAATCCAGCCAATTTCATCATCTGGAATTGACCAAGTAGTCTCCGCACCATCGACAAAGAACTTGTTTGCATCAAGTGTTCTGGGTGCAAATCCAGAAAAACGAAAGACCCACTCTGCCCCAACAAAGCAAAGCAAGAGCGTTACTAATAATGTTGCTACATTTTTCACCAAGTCTACCAAGCCCCAGATTTACTGGAAAAAGAATACCCACAGAGCACGGGCATAATCCATCCCTGAGCCAACCCAAGCTGCCAAAAAGTACTTATTTATAGGCTCTTACTTATTTGTCATACAGAGCCTTATCTTTATTACAAGCATTGGCATTGACGAAGACCCAACGTACCATAAAGTTTGAGGTGATATCGGGAATCCTCGCCGATATTGGCGTAGATGCAGAGAAACGAGTAATACTTGATGCCAGATTTTCCCATTCAAGTTTTGAGAATCGATTCGGGCAACTACACAGCCTCCCTTGTCGACCTCTCAGATGGACCAATTGGTCAAGGAATTGATCCTTATGGCGCAGTCAATGATTTGTTCGATACCGCCTGGGGCGTGCTAGAAAAGCTATACAAGGAAAATGCTTTGCCAGCTCCATCAGCCGTTGATGACCGCCCAGTAATCTCGTTTGATCCAGGCCGAACTCGTGATTACAAGAATTCTAGAGGTATAGATTCAGCGGCAATACAATGGCGAGATAAGACTATGATTAATTATAGCTGGACTAATTCAGCTATTATCTATGAGAGTTAATGAGCGGAAACAAAATGAATAAGTCCGCTAACGCTGTAGACCTGAACGCGCCGCCTATAGGTAAGATGCTTCTCGCCCGAGGGAGCTTGTCAGAAAATGACCTGAACAAAGCTCTATCATTTCAAGAGCAATTTGGTGGCCGGCTTGGAGCCATTCTTATCCGGATAGGTGCCGTCGCTGAGCATGACGTATTAGCCGCTCTTTCAGAACAGTTAGGCTTCGGGATCATTGAACGCAGCAACTTGCCATCAGACCCAGGCACCTACCTTGACTGTCTGAATGAAACATCTATCGCGCCAACATGGTGGCTGGATTCAGAAACCCTACTCTGGAAAGCTGAGAGTGGCGGCATTCATTGCATTTGTAGAGATCCTCTTGAGCCAAGCCTTCAGGAAACCGTTAATGATGCTGTCATGGGTAGTGCGGTATCTTGGTGGCTCATTGCAAGCAGGGACCTAGATTTCGCTCTTGACATAGTCCGCCAGAGCTTAGTCGGACCTTCCGATGGAATTGGGGATGATGTTGCTCACCTTAGGGAATTAGCAGAAGAGGCCCCAGTTGTTGAATTAGTGTCCAACACCCTGGCACAAGCAGTCAGTGAGGGCGCGTCAGACATTCATGTTGAACCGAGAGAACAAGAATTTGATATCCGATACAGGATTGATGGCGTGTTACAAACACGTTTAACATTACCCCGCAATCGGTTTGACGCTGTAGCGTCCCGCATCAAACTGATCTCTGGCATCGACATTGCAGAGAGACGTCTACCCCAAGATGGACGCATCGGTATGCGTATTGGCGGGCAAGATTTAGATGTACGAGTGTCCTCTCTGCCTGGTGTGTGGGGCGAGTCAATTGTCATGCGAATCCTACTTAAAGAGCAAAAAGCATTTTCGCTCGACCGTATAGGCATGGCACCAGATCATTTTGATATATTTTCTACATTAGTCAAAGAACCCTATGGAATTGTGCTCGTTACGGGTCCCACGGGCTCGGGCAAGTCAACAACTCTGAAAGCCACTCTTGAACATATCGTCGATGGTAAGAAAAAAATCATCACGGTCGAAGACCCCGTCGAATATAATATTCACGGGATAACGCAAGTGCAGACCAAGAGTGAGATCGGCTATACCTTCGCCAGGGCTTTGCGCTCCATTCTTCGACAAGATCCCGACACTATAATGATTGGTGAAATTCGCGATGTGGAGACTGCTGAAATTGCAGTTCAAGCTTCATTAACAGGGCATATGGTCTTTTCAACGCTACACACAAATGACTCTCTTAGCGCCTTCACACGCTTAATCGACATGGGCGTAGAACCATTTCTCGTAGCCTCTTCGGTCAGAGCTGTCTTAGCTCAGCGCCTTGCACGGCGGATTTGCTCTAGTTGCAAAACACCCGGCAAGCCGCCCCTACCCATCCAATCAAAGTATGAAGAGTTGAGAGAACGTTTCCCTAATATGGTGACGAGTGCGCCGGATTGGGTCCAGGCTAGTGGTTGCGAGGACTGTCAGCACACGGGATATCGTGGAAGGCTAGGTCTTTATGAAATGGCTGCAGTGTCCGACCCTATTTCAGATCTGATCATGCAAAACCGACCAGTCCATGAACTCCACAATGCTGCTGAGAAAGATGATTTCAGAACATTGCTAGAAGATGGCCTTGTAAAGGCAGCACAGGGCATAACGTCCGTTGAGGAAGTGATCCGTGTTGCTGGTCAGGCAAGCATCGAAGATACGTGATCGGGTCAGGCATTGCCCCAAAATATAATCTCAAATGACGTTCAAGCAAAGGCACAGGCATCGCGCACTTACGCCTCTGCCGTTGCAGCCCACAAGGCAGGGCATCTTAGCGTAGCGGAAAAAGGATATCGTAAAGTCCTTAAGTTAGCGCCAAACGAACCAGAGCCAAATTATTTGCTAGGCGCTATCCTTTTGGCAACGGACCGGCTAGAGGAAGCAATTTCATCCCTTGAAAGATGTCTAGCAACCAACCCGAAACATGTTCACGCGCTGAATGCTATTGGTAGTGCTTACAATAAAGTGAAGTGTAACGACAAAGCTATTAAAGTGCTTGAACATGCTCTAGAACTAGAAAAGAATGATCCTAAGGTGTGGTTCAATTTAGGACTCGCATGCGTAGAAACAAACGAGTACGAGCGCGCTATAGATGCCTTTGAGGAGGCGTTAGTATTAGATCCACATAAGTGGGAAGCGCTAAATGGAATTGGGGTGTGCTTTCTTGAGCTAGGTAGATCTGAACAGGCTATTTCGGCATTAAGCAGATGTACTGAGATGGACCCCCAGCTGGAAGCAGCGCATGGCAATCTTATTCGCGGCCTGATCCAGAACGAACAGTTTGAAGAAGCACTGCACAGAAGCGAACAAGCCAGTGAACGCTGGTCGAACAACGCCAGTCTTCTTGTATTAATGGCTACGTCACAAAAAAGCCTTGGCAAGACAGATGCAGCGCTAGATTGCCTGCACAATGCCCTGGATATCGATCCACAATTCGTACCAGCTCTTAACAATCTCTCTGGTCATCTGCATGATCTTGGCCAGTGGAAGAAAGCAGAGAAGTACGCCCGACGATCACTGAAAATAGAGCCAGATAGTGCCATTATGCTCACCCTTATGGGTCGCATCCGGCAGATGCGCGGTGATCTAATAGGAGCAGAAGAATACTACTCTGATGCCATCCAAGCTGACCCGTCCTATGCTGAAGCTTACAACAATCTCGGCAACGTACTCACTTATATGGATCGCCCTGAGCCAGCAAGCCAGTCTTTCAGCACCGCCATAAAACTTAAGCCTGGGTCTGAGGGAATCCGTTTGAACCGAGCTATCGCAGAAATGACTCAAGGGAATTTATATCCCGCCTGTAAGGATTACTTGCATAGGTTTAATTTTGCTGAAGAGCGCAATGTTCGGCGTGAATGGTCTTTTCCTGAGTGGAGTATGGAGCCACTTATAGGGAAAAGACTCTTATTATGGCCAGATCAAGGTATCGGAGATGAGATTCTATTCGCGCGTTATGCCCCAATGATCTTTGCGGATTGCAGCTATGGAGCACTGGAATGCTCGCCACGCCTCAGCAAACTTTTCCAGCGCTCTTTTCCTAATACTGATGTATTTGCGCAAACTACCCCACCTCAGCCTAGCCTGAAGGAAGGGTCATTCGATTTTCATAGCGCTATCGTTGATGTATGTTGTGCAAGATTTGAGAGCGCCGATAATATTCCTGAGGCGGAACCATTAAGACCTGACCCGACTATCACAAATAGTCTGAGGAAAAAGTATCTGGCCCTATCAGATGGCCGACCCTTGATCGGCATCTCATGGCGGAGTGGTGGTTCACATACCTCACATTTTAAATCAACCCCCCTATCTAATTGGGAAAAAATATTAAGTCACCAAGGCTGCACATTTGTTAATCTCCAATATGGCGACGTGAGTAAAGAAGTTGAAGAAATGAATGAGCGCATAGACAATCGTATTATCTCTGATAGCGAGATAAATCCATTACAAGACCTGGACCCCTTTGCTGCTCAGGTTGCCGCTATGGACCTCGTAATAACCATCTCTAATGCGACGGCGCATTTTGCAGGCGCTCTAGGTAAGCCCGTGTGGCATATGATCCCTACAGGCCCCGGAAGGTTATGGTATTGGTTCAACCAAGGCTCTAGTTCACCTTGGTATAAATCGATGACTCTTTACCGCCACCGCCACAATGAAGGCTGGCAAGGTGTAATAAGTCAGATTCATGAACGATTGCTGGACGTTACGCCTCAACTTGGCCGTAAGTCCTAATTGATGTACAGGCTCCTCCTTGGTCAATAAGAAACAAAAAATTGAATCGGCGCTCAAACAGGGTGTTGAGCACCATAGCCTCGGCAATTTAGATGCTGCATTAAGATCTTATGAAAATGTACTAGCGATAGATTCTAATCAGGCGGATGCATTGCATTTGCTAGGTGTCATCCACGCCCAATCCAAACGCCCCAACGATGCTATTTCGCTAATAAATCGTGCAATCCAAGAACGTCCAGGATTCAGCGAAGCACTTTTTAATTTGGGACGCATTTATCAAGCCCAAAACAAACCACAGGACGCCATAAATACTTTCGTTCGAGCCGCCCGGTTCCAGGAGGGATATACTAAGGCATGGCTTAGTCTGGCTATAGTCTATGCTGATGTTGGTATGTATGAAGAGGCATTATCTGCCTTAGAGGCCGGTTTAATAAGCGCCCCCGATAGCGAGGCACTTCATGATGCGGTTTGCCGGGCATATAAATACCAAGGTAGTTTTGATAAGTGTATCACTGCTGCTGACCGCGGTCTGAGCAAACAACCGAGCTCGGCACGGTTGTGGATTAATCGCTCGGAAGCATGCTTCGCGTCAGGGCAACTTGAAGACGGGTGGCGGGCCTACAGATGGAGGCTTAGGCACCCCGACAATGTCAACCTCCCAAGACACTATAAATTGCCACAATGGGAAGGCGAAGAACTCCAAGGAAAAACGATCCTTATTATTACAGAACAAGGGCCCGGCGAAACTTTTATGTTCGCCTCCATGCTTCCCGAAGTAATTCGTGACGCCAAGAAATGTATTGTGGTGACCTCCGCACGGCTTATGCCCATATTACAACGTTCTTTTCCTGAAATTGACATATTAGATGAGCTGACAACCACTGAGCCGCCCCACAACGTCGACTACCAGATATCGCTTGTTGACCTTGGCCAGTGGCTACGACCAACATGGGACTCTTTTCCTGAGCAAGATCGCCACATTATAGCGGATCCGGAACGAGTGGCTCTATATAGAGACCGCTATAAAAAACACTGCCGAGGCAACCTAATAGTTGGAATTGCATGGCGCACACGGGGTGTCGATATGGCTGAGGCCAAATCACTCCCGCTCGAAGCCTGGAAACCTTTTTTTTGTACACCAGGCGTCACCTTTGTCAGCCTACAATATGGTGACACTCGCCAGGAAATTGAGGATTTTCGCTCCTCCCACGATTTCGAAATTCTGTGCGAATCTGGCCTCGACCCTCTTACGGACTTGGAAGGACACTTAGCGCAAATTGGCGCTATGGATCTCGTAATCTCTACATCAAATACTGCAGCCCACGCGGCAGGATCTATGGGCATTACAACATGGTGCCTGCTGTCAGAGAAATTAGGAGACGGCCTTAGATGGCAATGGTTTTACGAACTAGACAGAAGCCCTTGGTACAACCGAACTCATCTCTATAGGCAAGTTCGCCGTAATGATTGGTCAGAGCCAGTTGCTAACGCAACTATAGATTTAGTGAAATACAGGGCTTCACAAGATCATACGTTTAACGCTTGCGAGCATCTGCTACAGCTTAGCTTAGACCACTGGAGGTCTGGCCAGATCAATGCCATGGGGCTTTTTGCGAACGAAGCTATCCTGGAAGGATCTAAATCGGCTGCTGCTTACCAGAACGTTGCAAAATGGCTATGTTTGCGTGAAGAACCAGGAGATGCCCTAAAGACCATTGATTACGCGATCAATAATCACGGCCTAGCAAAGGACTCGGGATTAAGGCTGGAACGTGCAGCCTGTTTGATGCAACTCGATCGCTTTGAGGAAGCTACAAAAGACCTGCTCGTAGCCTTCGATGAGATGAAGGTGGATACCAGTTATTGGTTACAACTATGTCAAACATATCGGTTAGCCGGCCACTCAAGTGATGCTATGAATGCTGTGGATGCCGCGCTAGAACTCTCCCCAAACAACAATAAAGCGTCATATTTGAAGGCTAGACTCTTGATTGACTGTGGCCAGATGGAAGCTGCAGTGAAGATACTAGATGCTATGGTGGCTGCAAACCCGTCAAATGTTGAAGCCAGTTCGGTCCGAAGTGTCGCGCACTTAGGGGCAGGCAACTTTAGGAAGGGCTGGCCAGAGTACCAAAACCGCCTGCGAAGAAGCTCCTCCAGCATTAGCTATGCCCGCTTCCCCCATCCGGTATGGCAAGGAGAAAAGCTTGACGGAGCGCGCGTGCTAGTTTGGACGGAGCAAGGGATTGGTGAAGAGATTTTACTATCCACCATAATGCCCGACCTCATACAACAAGCAAGGTCTGTGACCCTTCTCTGTTCTAAGCGCATGGTGCCCTTATTGGAAAGAAGCTTCCCAGGGGTTACCGTCGAAGAGCGGCTTGAACCGCTTTGCCGAGCCGCAGTGAGCCCTGAGATTGATTTCCAAATGTCACTTAGTGACCTGGGTACTGCTTTTCGGCCAAATATAGAATCTTTTACGCAGTGTCCGCCAAGAGCCACCCTTAAGGCAGATATAGCACTAACCCAAGGCTTTAGGCATCAATACAGATCCCGTGCCGGTGACCGCCCACTTGTTGGCCTATCATGGCACAGTTCTTCGCCCGATTTAGGACCATTAAAAAGCCTACCCATACACCTCGCAGCCAAACTCATAGAGAAATCTAATGCCTTTTTTGTATCAGTTCAGGCCTCGCCTGACCCTGAAGACATTAAGCGGCTCTCCGCGGCAGGCGGTAAGTATTTCATCCATGACCCTGATGTTGAAGCCACAGAGTCCATGGACATAGCTATGGCACAAATGGCCGCATTGGATTACGTCATCACGGTCAGCAATACATCCGCACACATGGCAGGCGCTCTCTCCATTCCAACGGCACTCCTGGTGCCACCCAAAACCGGGAGACACTGGTATTGGCTTCGTGGATCCGAAACTTCGCCATGGTACAACTCCGTTCACCTTATTGAAACAAAAGAAGGCTCTAAGTGGGCTGATGTTATTGAGAAGCTTGCACACAAAATTAGAAATATTCGAGTTACTCAATGATTGACTCGAATGCTACACCCAAATCACCGGAAAGTTTCAGAGCCGAAGCTGCCAAGCACCTAATGCAGCAAGATTTCAAAAGCGCAAAATCACTGTATGAAAATTTAATAGCAAACGACCCGACAGACATCGAATCATTGACAGGCCTAGGGAAAGCATGCGCTCACTTGGAGGAGACGGAGCTCGCGATCAAGGCGTTTAAAAGAGCCATTACTCTCTCGCCCAAAGCGTTTGAACCATTGCACCATCTCGGCCGCTTACTTCTTGCCGGTAGCTATTTTGATAAAGCGATTAGCATTTTGCAACGGGCCATATCAGCCAATCAAAGTGTAGATGCAGTGTGGTCAGACCTTGCCATAGCTCAGAAAGGAGCTGGGGATATCGCAGGCGCCATACAAAGCCTGAAAAATGCGATTCAACTAAACCCGCGCTCGGCTATCCCTCTTTATAACTTGGCAGAATGCTGCCGGGAAACGGGGCAGGATAAAGAGGCCCTTAGAATCCTAAATGAATTAATCATATCCAACCCCCGCTTTGTAGAGGCCCACATCTTGGCCGCATCAATCCTATCGGACCGAAAAGACATCGACGGCGCTATTTCATTACTTGAAAAGTGTCTAGCTTCGCATCCGGGACACATTGATTGCCTGCAGAACATGGCCCTTATCCAGTTGCGCGCTGGCAGGCTAGCCCAAGGCTTTGAAAGTTACCTATGGCGACTCACGCCGAGCAAGAATAGCGTAGCGATCCGACCTTTTTCGCATAAATTGTGGCACGGACAATCACTAGAGACTGAAAAACTATTGCTCTGGTTGGAACAAGGTATTGGAGATGAAATTCTATCTGTCAGTTTGTTGCAGGATATAATTAAGCTCGCACCAAACTGCATAGTGGAGTGCGATGCCAGACTTGTTGATTTGTTAGTTCGTTCATTTCCACAGGTGAGATTTGTCAGCCGGTGTGATCCACCAGCACCTGAAACAGCCAAAGCAAACTATGTAAGCCCCATGTGGTCAACTGCGCGCATCTTGAGGCAGAATTGGGATCAGCTCCCAAAGGAAGGTGCATACCTTGTGGCTGATCAAGAGCGGGTGGACAATCTGCGGAATCGCTATAAAGCAATCGCCGGTGACCGCAAAATTATAGGCCTTTCATGGGCTAGTAGTGCTGTAGGGGGCAGACTCAAGACACCACCTCTGGAGACTTGGAAACCACTGCTCGATGATTCTAATCAGCTGATTATAAGCCTCCAACATGCGGCCCATCCCCAAGATATCGCTATATTAAACCAAATAGGAAAATCTGAGATTCATATCGACCACTCAATTGATGCCACAAAAGACTTTGATCAGGCAGCAACTCAGATTTCAGCCCTCGATGCAGTCGTTTCAATCAGCAATTCTACGGCACATTTGTCCGGCGCTCTAGGCACCCAGACCGCTACACTAGTCCCCAAGGGCTTTGGCAGTTTCTGGTATTGGCATCACGACGTTAAACAGAACCCATGGTACCCAACTATGCGGCTCTGCAGGCAAAACAAACCCGGCGATTGGCAATCAGCTATTTCTGACGCGTGCAAATGGTTAAAATATCAGTGAAATAAGAGCAGCCCTTGCAAAGCTAGTACCCATAGGGTTTAAAACATCACAGGTAAACGCTTAAGTATTAACTTGCGTCCGGCACAATAAAGTTTCTTGGGACGGTTATTCATGATCCGCATATTTATCGGTTACGACAGCAGGGAGACTATAGCTTATCATGTGCTGTCGCACAGCATACAAAGCCGCTCTTCAGAGCCCGTAGAAATAGCCCCTTTAATGCTATCTCAGCTAAAGTCTGTTTATAGGCGGAAAACGCATCCGCTGCAGTCAACAGACTTTTCTTTCTCACGCTTCTTGGTACCCCATCTTTGCGATTACGAAGGTTGGGCACTTTTTTGTGATTGTGACATGCTTATGCTCGATGATGTTTCAAGACTGTGGGCAGAAAGAGATGATAATTTTGCAGTACAGGTTGTTAAGCACGATCACAGACCATCGGAATCAAGAAAATTTCTTGACCAAACCCAGAGCCAGTATGAAAAGAAAAATTGGTCGAGTGTTATTTTGTTTAATAATAATAAGTGTAAGGCTCTAACCACAGACTATGTGAACACCGCATCTGGTCTTGAATTACATCAATTCAAGTGGCTGAATGACGATTCTCTTATTGGTGGGCTTCCGGCACGCTGGAATCACCTTGTTGATTATGACCCCAAATTACCAGAGGAAGAGGTCTCTTTCTTGCACTATACTGAGGGTGGCCCCTACTTCGAAGACTACGTAAATTGCGGATACGCTGATCTATGGTTTGCTGAACGCGAGAAAATTAATCATGCCGGACAAGACTATCTTCCACCTTAGCGCTTGATCGCGCATTGGATAGTCCTCTTACCTGAAGCGTATTGCCTTGGCCCAAATCACTCAAAGTTATCAGAAGTATTAATGGCGAAAAGAAAAAAACCTCCGTCGCCGGCAAGATTTGATGAGAGTCAGGTCTTGAAGCTCGCTGTGCAGAATCACAAAAACGGGGATTTTCAAAAAGCAAAAGACCTATACCTTCGTCTGTTATATCATAACCCACGCAATGCCGACGTCATTCACCGGCTCGGTACCATGGCAATACAGATTGAGCAATTCGATAAGGCTGAGGATTTTATTCGGCAAGCAATTGATATTGGTCCTATCACCCCTACCATGCTCATCAATTACGGTACGGCACTGAGAAACTTAAAACGCTACGAAGAGGCAATTTCGGCCTTTGATGAAGCACTAGAGCGAGATCCAAATAACGCTAATGCTCATTATAATAAGGGACGGGCACTAATCGCCAATGAGCAATTTACCGAGGCTATAGAAGCCAATGCGAAAGCGATTGAGGCGGATCCCGGTTTAGCTGAGGCCTGGTCGAATTTAGGCTCAGCGCAGAAATCCAAAGGCCTACACCTGGAATCTCTGTATGCATTTGATAAAGCCGCCCAAATCAATCCCAATATGCCTGAGCTTTATAGAAATATGACCTCAAACCTGCTGGAAATGCGGCTTTATGAACCTGCTATTAAGATGTGTGAGAGGGCTGTTGATGTTGATCCCGATAAGGCTGGAGCCCGTTACTTTCTAAATTCTTGCCTACTGACAAGTGGAAATCTCGAAGATGCATGGGCAGACTTCGGAGTTAGATTCGAACACTTCGAAGATATTAGAAAATATCGCAGACCCGTCCCACCACCATATTGGAATGGCTCTGAAATGCGTGGCAAGCGTTTTCTAATTTGGACGGAACAAGGCATTGGTGAGGCAATTCTAGCGATTAGTGTCCTATTAGAATTCTTTGAAGAGGTCGAGGATTGTACAGTCGAATGTTGGGATCGCCTGGTGCCCATTTTTAGTCAGTCGTTTCCAGGCATCAAATTCGCTTCTGTACTGAATCATAAAGAGATAGTTGAAAATGCAGAGACACCTTTCGACTTTCAGATGCCTGCGCTAGACCTACTCACTCGATATCGGCCTTCAATAGAAACGTTCCCCAAAGCAAAGCCCTTTATCAAGCCGAACCCGGAAATTACCGGCCGTTTAAGAGCAAAATATGAGGAGATGGCACAGGGAAAACGAATTGTTGGCATGTCGTGGAAAAGCACCAGTGAAAAACTAGGCCGGTTCAAGTCAAGTGTCTTGGAGGACTGGCACAATATGATTGCGAACCCAGATTTGTTTTTCGTCAATCTTCAATATGGAGATTATGAAGAAGAATGGGCTAATTACACGTCCAAATACCCATGCACAATGTTTGATGACCCAGACATTGATCCCATCGGCAACCTAGAAGATGCAGTGGCCCAGATTGCAGCCATGGATCTAGTAATATCTGTTTCTAATTCGAATGTGCATATTGCCGGAGCACTAGGCATACCAACCTGGCTTTTACTGCCAAATTCAACATCTACAATCTGGTATTGGTTTTTAGACCGAACAGATAGTCCTTGGTATCCATCTGTTCGGATTTTTCGTCAGAAGTCGATGCTTGATGAAGAGCGAGCGTGGTTGCCAGAAGCAATAGAAGATATGTTTGAGGCATTACAGGTATGGATGGATAAGCCTTTGCCGCCGCGGTTAGTGCCGTGACTAATGATAATGACGATCTAAAACAGACTCTGCACGAGGCCGTCAGTTGCCACCAAGCCGGCGACCTCATCGAGGCGGAGAGATTGTATAGACGCGTCCTGGGGGAGGCCCCGGATCATGTAGATGCGCTTAATCTACTTGGTGTTGTTGCCCAACAAAAAGGCAACCTGGAAGATGCACTCTCTCTGTTCGACCGAGCCATGGCCGCGGCTCCGAGATTGGCAACAATACCTTTCAACAAAGCAAATGCCTTGCGTGATGCCGAGCGCAATGAAGACGCCATAGCCCTTTACAAAACGGCCTTAGATCTCGATTCACATTACACCGATGCCCGCCTCAATCTGGGCGCCCTTTTGCATGAACGCGGGCACACCCAGGCCGCAGTCGCTCAGTTTAATGCCCTTCTAAAGGACGCACCTGATAGTGCTAAAGGTTACTACAACCTTGGCAAGTGTAGACAAACCCAAGGACGCTTGGAGGACGCAACACAAGCGATAGGTAAGGCTATAGAACTCGACCCAGAAGACTCCGAAGCCTATTTTGTGCAAGCAAATGTACTCGCCGACATGGGACTCTTCGAAGAAGCCATAAGCCACATCAACAAAGCCATACAACTCAAACCAGATTGGCCTGAGTCTGTTAGCGCTCTCGGTTTAATCCTTGGTCGCGCTGGTGACTACGAGAAAGCATTTGCGTCATGTCAAGCCGCAATCAACTCAGACCCTGGAAATATTCTTCTCTATTTCAATCTCTCTAATTTGTATTACCACAAGGGCGATGTCACGACCGCGAAACTTGTTTTAAACAACGCCCTGAAGACGTGTAGCGCTAGCGGAAACGACCTACTCCATCTTTCTGCCCGAGCCTTGAGTTCCCTAGACCCCTGGATTGCGATATCTTTGCTTGAGTACGCAGTAAAACAGACCAGGTCCGCGAACATTCTCGGTTATCTAGGATTGAGTTTTGACTACCTAGGCCTCAAATCGATTGCACTCGCCTACTACAACGAATCTATTGAAACCGACCCATCAAAGGCAGCGTTCTTTCGGACGCGTGGAAGACTCAGAGTCTCGATGGAAAGTATTGAGAAGGGATGGGCCGATATAAAACATGCCTCAGACCTCGAAAACAAATCATCAAAAAACTCGAACGGATTAAACATTTGGGCTGGAGAAAACCTCAAGTCAAAAGTGATTTTACTGACTCTAGATGAAGGAATTGGAGATCAAATTCTTTTTTCGACACTTATTCCAGACCTTATGCAGAGAGCGGAATTATGCATCGTCGAATGCGCCAAACGCCTAGTCCCTGTTCTGCAGCGGTCTTATCCCAAAGCAAAAGTTACAGACTGGTTAGACCGGCGTGCGGGTCAAGAGAACCGAGAAGCGGCCGACTATATCAGCGCAAGTTCGAATACCGCTCTATACCTGAGAGAAAATATTAATAAATTTTCCAGGACCGCTTCTTCATTGAAATGCAATCCAGAGCGAGTCCAGGAATTTCGTAATAAATACGAGGCTATTGCACAAGGACGCAGAATAATTGGTTTATCCTGGCTCAGCGGCAGCCTCACGAATGGAACACACAAAACCCTTGATCTTGAAACGTTGATTCAGAAATTTGACCCACGATCAATACTCATCGTCAGCCTTCAGTATGGCCCTGTTAGAAAACATATTGAGGACATCTCCAATAAGACCGGTGTGACAATACTAGAAGATGAGAGCGTCGACCAATTATACGATATTGATCAATTCTTTGCGCAAGTAGCCGCTATGGATCTCGTTGTTTCAATATCCAATACAGCAGCTCATGTCAGTGGCTCACTAGGCATACCAACCTGGCTTTTACTCCCTAGAGGCATGGGCGTTTGGTATTATTGGTTTTTAGACCGAACAGATAGTCCTTGGTATCCATCTGTTCGGATTTTTCGTCAGAAGTCGATACTTGATGAAGAGCGAGCGTGGTGGCCAGAAGTAATAGAAGATATGTTTGAGGCATTACAGGTATGGATGGATAAGCCTTTGCCGCCGCGGTTAGTGCCGTGACTAATGATAATGACGATCTAAAACAGACTCTGCACGAGGCCGTCAGTTGCCACCAAGCCGGCGACCTCATCGAGGCGGAGAGATTGTATAGACGCGTCCTGGGGGAGGCCCCGGATCATGTAGATGCGCTTAATCTACTTGGTGTTGTTGCCCAACAAAAAGGCAACCTGGAAGATGCACTCTCTCTGTTCGACCGAGCCATGGCCGCGGCTCCGAGATTGGCAACAATACCTTTCAACAAAGCAAATGCCTTGCGTGATGCCGAGCGCAATGAAGACGCCATAGCCCTTTACAAAACGGCCTTAGATCTCGATTCACATTACACCGATGCCCGCCTCAATCTGGGCGCCCTTTTGCATGAACGCGGGCACACCCAGGCCGCAGTCGCTCAGTTTAATGCCCTTCTAAAGGACGCACCTGATAGTGCTAAAGGTTACTACAACCTTGGCAAGTGTAGACAAACCCAAGGACGCTTGGAGGACGCAACACAAGCGATAGGTAAGGCTATAGAACTCGACCCAGAAGACCCCGAAGCCTATTTTGCACAAGCAAATGTAGTCGCCGACATGGGACTCTTCGAAGAAGCCATAAGCCACATCAACAAAGCCATACAACTCAAACCAGATTGGCCTGAGGCCTATGCTAACTGGGGCAATTACTTATGTGATCTAGACCGGCAGGATGAGTCCCTAACGTTATATGACCAAGCCATTAACTTGAATCCACCAAATGAAACAGCACGGGCCAACAAAGCGTTTGCGCTACTTACACTAGGCAAAATGCGAGAAGGGTGGCTAGACTATCATCGCCGCCCGCTCATCGCTGCGACACATGCCCATGAATCTCTAGAAAAGATCCCAACTTGGCGGAACGAGAACCTTTCCGACAAAAAGGTTCTCGTGGTCGGCGAGCAGGGCATAGGAGACGAGATCCTTTTTGCGTCTATGATAAGAGAATTTGCAGAACTCACAGAACAGTGCGTTCTAGCCTGCTCACCCAAACTTCTCGCTGTACTAGAACACTCTTTCAGCGATGTCCCCAACCTTAGGTTTGTTTCCAAGGATGACATCTCTTCGCCTATTAATAACATAGATCTGCAAGCTACTATTATCGATATCGGTCAACGATGTCGGCCCTCGCTAATTAAATTTCCAAGTCCTACCTCCTATTTAAGTTCCGGCAAATCGCAAGAAGACGCGCTACGATTTCGCTACAAAGATTTATTTGGAGATAGAAAACCTCTTGTAGGGATCTCATGGACCAGCAGTAATCCAACGATAGGAGCGCAGAAAACAATTCCCCTCGAAGACTGGCTTTCTGTCTTAGAGTGTCGGTCCGTTCAGTTTGTTAATGTGCAATCTGACTGCAAACAAACAGACCTTGATAGTATCCCCTCTCGGATCCGAGATAAGGTTTACACAGACCCTGACCTCGATATCACGCATGATCTGTTAGCTGCATTAGACCAGCTTGCAGTGATGGATCTAGTCATCACCTGTAGTAATACCACAGCGCATCTAGCCGGGGCCTCGGGGAGACCAACGTGGGTTCTTCTTCCCACCGGACGCGCTCGATTATGGTATTGGTTTAAGGGCCAGAACCCTTGCCCTTGGTATCCAAATGTCAAACTGATGCAAAAGTCAGTAAAGTCCTCGTGGGCATCAATGATGAAACAGGTGGCCGAAAAGTTGAGCGCGGCTCATGATTGACGCCCTACGTAAATCAAGGGAACTCAAAAGCTTTGACTTTAGCGGTATATAATTTAGTGCTGTGGGCTTGGGCCATGTTGCATAATTGCAACATTCTAGAAAGTTTCAGACTTGACTTTTGTGCCCGGGAAATGTGTTATGCCTAAGCGCTGACGGGCGCACGCGTATGCATGCGCGTTACCCTAAACCAGATCTGCAAATTTAAGGGGATCCTTTTGTTATGAAACGTCAATATCTCTATATCGGTGGCGCATTGTTGGCAACAACAGCACTATCGACATCAGCTTATGCTGGTACAATTGTTAATAAGGTTGCTGATGGGGCTACACCCACCACAATCTACACAGCCGGGGCACTATCATCTCAAGTATTTGGTGGAGCCACACCTGAAACCACTGTAATTGGTGGTGGCGTTGGTTGGACAGTCAATTTCGCAAACTCGTACACCACATCCTTTGACCTAGAGTTGGAATCTTCAAATTCTGACTTCGTGGCAGTGGATGCTGATGTAGATCCAAGCCAAATCACAGCAGCAGTAACTCTTGAATTCTTGTCAGCTAGTGGCACGGATTACTCGGGTTGTACGGTTCAGGTTCTAACTGAACGTGTTCTCGTTGAAGATTGTAACGCCACAACCGCTGGCACCACAATCGACGCATTGAACTTCTCTTCAGTGTCGTTCAACGAAGCTAATGGTCTTGCAACAGCAGGTACTTCAATTGCCATTAGTGGCATTGTCAGAGGTGCTGCAAGCGCGAGTACTTTTGAGCTGATAACGAGCCGTAATGTTGTAACTAGTCGTGACTCCTACAGTGGCACCGTAACAGCTGGTGCAGCAGCGACTATTAACAACTCTGTTACGCCTCCGTTCTCAGGCATTGGTACTGGTTCAGGAGATGCGGCAACTTTGAGCCTTGGGACGGTTAGAATTACTGCTCTCGGTGGCACAGCAAACGACCTCTCTGCCATTACCACGGCCAACTTGGTCACTGGTATGGAAATAACGGTCACCCATGGTGTGCTAACAGACGCAGCAACGTCCTCGCTAAACTTAAACGAAGCAGGTGGCAACTTGAGTGTTACCGCAGCTAGCTTTGTTGCCGGTACAGCGTCGTTTAACGCTGCTCTAGGTGGCGGTGCTGGTGGAGGTAATTTGGGCACCAACTCAACCTTCGACATCGTCGTGAACTTTGATGGCACAACAGCAATCTCATCTTGGGCGGCTGGTAGTGTAGTCTTGGCATACACAAACGGTGCGACGGATAACGTCTCTGCCATCGCGAATACGTCAGGCACTCTTGCTTCTCTTACTCGTGGTGGGTTCTCAACGCAGATCAATACTGCGCAGTCTTCTGCGGGTACTGGTGCTACGTTGTACCAATCTCTTGTCCGTCTTGTTAACAACGGCACTGTTGCCGGTACAGTTAGTATCACGGTCCGAGACGATGCAGACGGTAGCTCATATGGCATTTACACCACAGAATCGATTGAAGCGAATTCCTCGATTCAGGTGAGTATGCCTACCATCGAAACTGCTCTTGGGATCACGGCAGCTGGCCAATACCAGCTCGGTATCTCGGGACCAATCGACGGTTACGCTCAACACGTTATGTTTAATAGCGTAGACAATCTGTTTGTTGATCTCTCTGGCTTCCGGGCAGCTAACCCGTAAGCGAGACTAAAATTTCCGGTTTTTTACGAAACTGGAGAAAAGGGGAGGGTTTTTACCCTCCCCTTTTTTTGTGCGAATACCAAAAGTAGCAATACTTTCATGACACAGGCTTAACTTAAATCCTGGCAATTATCAGCGTATTATTCGAACCCAAATCTGGTATGGGTGACCAAATAAAATGGCAACAGCTTTCAACTACGAAGCCGTGGATAATGCAGGCAAGGCTTTGCTTGGACAGGTATCAGCCGAGACAACTCGTGAGGCAACAAATATATTACTTTCTAGGGGGCTAACACCCGTACATGTTGCTGAGATAAAGCCTGCAAAAACTAGAGAGCCGCTTTTCTCACTTCGACGAGGGCCCTCTACGCAAGACTATATTCTAACTTTGAAACAGATGGCCCTTCTTCTCAATGCGGGTGTGCCGCTGATCTCAGGTGTGGAGACACTGAAATCCCAGAGTATCCACCCTCACCTCGCGGAAGCTTTTACGCGCCTGGCGAAAGCGTTGCGGTCGGGACAAGAGTTTTCGGCCGCATTCCAGTCCACACTACCTGGAATGCCGTCCTATGTTTTCCAGCTTAGCGCAGCGGGCGAAGCAATCGGTGAACTTGGGCCAGCGCTTGCTGATGCCGCAGACCAGTTAGAATATGAATACAGGGTTCATCAAGAGTTCCGAAATGCATTGACCTATCCCTCCATTCTAGTTGCGGCCGGGCTAACAGCCGTTCTTTTCATATTCATTGTCGTTGTCCCGCGTTTCTCAGCCATGCTTGCCTCATCCAGCGGAGAGCTACCGCTAATATCCGAGATTGTTTTGTCGACAGGGATGGCACTCAGCGAAAACAAGACCTCAGCTTTTGTCATCGTGGCACTTTTTTCTCTAATGATTGCTTGGGTCCTCAGGAAACCCTCAGCGAGAAACGCCATGCGACAGAAACTGATTTTTGTTCCGGTATTAGGCACCTGGCTCAAAGAGTCTGAGCTGGCACGTTGGGCATCCATGCTAAGCACGATGCTCCAACATGGTGTTGACCTAATCAGAGCGCTTGATCTTGCTCGACAAACAATGAGTATTAATTCACTGCAAACTAAGATGGAACAGGTAAGTAAGATGGTGCGGACAGGAAAATCTATATCCGCTTCCATGGCAGAGCAGGATATGTTTTCGAACACTGCTCTAAGTTTAGTTCAGGTCGGGGAAGAATCCGGAGAGCTAGCATCTATGTTAGAATCACTTGCAAAATTGTATGAAGACTCAGGACGCCAAAGAATGAAACGGTTCCTGCTATTGTTAGAACCAGCTGCCATCATTCTGATCGGCCTGGTCATTGGTGGAATAGTCACAGCCATTATGCTAGCAATAACCAGCATAAATCAGGTGGGCCTTTAATTTAATTGTCGAAAGGTAATCATGTACAAAGCCAATTCCTTGGAAACTGTAGACTCCCAGCAAGGCTTTACTTTACTTGAGATGCTTGTCGTGCTGGTCATTATAGGTCTTGTAGCTAGTCTTGTTGGCCCGCAACTTTTAGGAAGAGTAGATACTTCCAGAGTTACAGCGGCGGATACCCAGGTCAGAATGCTGAAGGGGGCTCTTGATACCTTGCGTCTCGACCTCGGACGCTACCCGACTCAAGAAGAAGGGTTGTCTCTATTAAGCACCCCCCCATCAAGCGATAGAGCACGTCGTAGATGGCAAGGGCCCTACCTCGCTGAAGACGTTCCACTCGATCCTTGGGGCAATCCGTATCAATATAAACCCAACAATTCGACAAATGTATTTCTCTTTAGCTTCGGTGCAGACAGCAAACCCGGTGGTGAAGGAATCGATGCTGATGTTGGCTTCATTGAGAAAACTAAACCCTAAGCCGGTGGGCCGTGCCGGAAGTCGCGGTTTCACATTACTCGAGGTACTGACAGTATTATTTATTGTTGGGCTATCTGCGAGTCTTGTTGCGCCAAACCTGCCAATGCTCATCGACCGTATTTCATTTGCGTTAGAGCGTGATACTCTTGTCCGTGACCTTAATGCCTTGCCTTACGCTGCGTTAGAAATGAATAGAGACCTTGTTCTAACTGGTGAATACAAATTCACAGAAGGGTATTGGGAAGAATCCGAAGAAGATAAGGCTATTAATATTGATGACCTAGACATATCCACGCCCTACAGAAGCGCACTCATTAAATTGGCCCCATTAAACGTTCCGGTAGATTGGGAGGTTTACATACCAAGGCCTATTTTTTATCGGCCATCTGGCTTCTGTACTGGTGGCCGTGTCTTAGTCTCGGTTGGAGAGTTGGAATATACGCTTTTAGCTGAGGCCCCCTATTGTCAATTCGAAGAGGCTGATCGTTGATCATGCTGATACATATAAGACGGCAAGCAATGAAGGGTTTTACTTTACTGGAAGCAATAATAGCTATTGCTATCCTTGGCATAACAATGATGCCAATAATGAACTTATTGGGACAATCTGTCGCTCAACTCACGTTCGCCGGCCAGGCAAATAACCGTGCTGTAGCGACCGAATCAGCTCTTGCTGTTCTTGATTCTATAAACCCCTCATTGACTCCCACAGGCAAAATCCAGATTACTGACACCCTAATAACCTGGGATAGCGAGATACTCGTTGAGCCAAATGAAATTCCCCAGATGCGCGCTGGTTTGGCTGGATATAGTGTGGGCTTCTACAAGGTAACTGTTTCGGTAATTAAAGAGGAAGAGCCCTGGTTTACATTTGAATTACGCAAGGTGGGATACAACCGTATTTCTGGACGAGGCCCATTTGAAGAAACGGGCCGCTAATATGACACCATCAACCCGTTCCTCTTGTCGAGGCTTTACCCTTCTCGAAGTTGTCGTTGTTCTTATGATCTCAGGATTAATTTCTGTAATACTCATGCAGGGACTGTCTTTGGTGCTAGAGTCCCGGTTGCGTGTTGCCGGTGCGATCGACAATCTGAGTAGAACAGGTATTCAGGCGAGCATCATGACATCTCCTCTAAGGGGTCTGCTTCCAGATTATGCTGATGGGCCAGATGTCTTCTTCGGCGATAAGCAAAGAATACGTGGATTAACACTTACACCTCTTCAAGGTACCGCTGGCGCTCCAACTGGGTTTGGAATGATTCTGGACTATAATGTCGTCGACAATGACACAGTATTGACGTACTACGAACGTGGTTATGACCCGCTAGTAATCGCACGATGGGAAGGCAACCAGGGTGCATTCTCCTATCGTGGTCGCACCGGCGATTGGGCAGAGGCCTGGCCACCAGACCGTATTAACTTCAAACAGACTCCACGATCTGTGATGGTTCAGACCGGTATACAAGATGCCACCTACGTTATCAGAGTGCTTGCTCCACATGATCGAGTAGGCCGCTTAAAAGACGGGCCATTAGGCGCCGCCCAGTGATAAATACGGCAAGCGAAGAGACGCTATTTAGCCACGCCCTTCAGTCTTTGCAAGCAGGGCAATTCGGCACTACGGTAGAAATCTGCAATAAACTGATTGATAGCCATAAAAGCAGAGCAGAGACCTTACATATCTTAGCTCTTGCCTACCGTGGTCTAGGCGACATCATACAAGCTGAGAAAATTATTAAGCGCGCTATCAAGAAAGCCCGCAAAGACTCCTCCGTTTTGAATAGCTATGGCCTAATATTGATTGATAGGGGTAATTTTAGACAGGCTACGCAGGTTCTAAAGAATGCTATTGATCTTGATAATCAATCAGCTGCCGCCTATACGAATCTTGCTAAAGCTTTATCCAGAATCAATAAAGCAGACGAGGCAAAGCACTCATACTTCAATGCACTAAGAGTCGACCCATCTTTCTCTGATGCATTCGTCGATCTAGCGCTTTTACTTCACTCAACAGGCAAGCTTTCTGACCTTGAGGTGCTACTCAAAAATTTCCTGAATGACAACGCGCCCTCTGCAGCTTCTTATTTCGTGGAAGGGTATATTGCTCTCAAGAATGGAAACTTGGTCGATGCAGAGTCTTTATTTCGACAGGGTCGAGAATTAGAGCCGGGCTCTCGGCCGATCTTAGTTAATCTCGGAGTTGTTCTAACTAAGCAGTCTAAGATCACAGATGCAATTAGGTTATTTGAAGAGGCGCTTACCTTATTCCCTGGCGACGTCGACATTCAACTGAACCTGGCCAATGCGTTAAAATATGAGGCTCCGTCAAAAGCACGCCATTATGTTGAGGCGGCATTACTAAAGAAGCCTGAAGACCTTAATAGTCTTGATTTATTAGGATTCTCTTTCTTGCTAGAAGGGAATCTCGAGTATGCGATAAATGCTTTTGATCGAGCCCTGGCCCAGGATCCGAACTATAACAGAGCTTTTTTTCATAAAGCTTGTGCGCTTTTTCTAGCGGGCCGCTTACAAGAAGCATGGCCTTTTTATTTAAAATGGTATGGCGACAGCGGCCTAAATGGAAGCCCCGTAGGCCTCACATTAGAGCGAGCTAATGAGCGAGACCTTCTAGAGACCCCGACTCTAATTTGGACTGATCAAGGTATCGGCGACGAGATTCTACAACTCAGTATGGTCGCTGATTTAGTCCAACGGAAAATACCTATCCAATTATCAACAAGTGAAAGGATTGTTCCACTAGTTACACGGTCGTTTCCTAGCATCAATTGCTTGAGCCATCAGGAATTAGAAACAACAGAGGTATCAACCCTAGACTTACGCTGTCAAATTCCAGCTGGGGCGCTAGGCTCAATAGTAAGATTGAACTGGGGTAGCTTTCCCGGCCGGGACGCATTCCTAAAGGCGGATAAGAAACTTACATCAGCGCTGAAAAAAAAATACCGCAAACAGAGTAATGGGAAACCAGTTATTGGGCTGTCGTGGAGAAGTAACAATGTAGAGTTTGGTAATCAGAAGTCTTTACCATTAGAACATTTCAAACCATTCTTTCACCAGAATGATTTCACTTTCTTAGACTTGCAGTACGGGAATACAGATAAAGAAATAGAAAGTTTGCCAAGTACTATTCAAAGGCGTTTAATCCGTGATGTGGAGATTGACCCACTGAAAGATCTGGATTCCTTTGCGGCCCAAATTCTGGCTACTGATCTCGTAATAACGACTAGTAATTCAACAGCACATCTTTCCGGCGCCCTAGGCCAAGAAACTTGGGTGCTCATCCCTAGACCTGGTCCTGGCTGGTTGTGGTATTGGTTCGCAGACAGACAAGACAGCCCATGGTACCCGACTAGTACCTTATTCCGCCAATCACAAGATGGAAATTGGGGTCCACCAATCCAAGATATCGCACGCAGCTTAGATGCTTTCTTCGATTCCTAGTGTTGGGTTACAACGAATTAATTGGTCATTCGGCCCTACCAACACTAGGGTCAGGACAAATACGGTGCAGTATAGATAAGAATTAGGCAGGGGCATAAGGGAACTTATCTGGGATTTTTTATAACTGCTAAGCGTCAATTCAATAACTGAACCTTGATATGCAGCCCTTCATCGTCTAACTGCGGGAATATTAATATTCATTATGTTTGATCAAAAAAACATCCAGCGAGGGTTTATTCTACCACTTGTCATTTGGGTGGTTGCAGCAGCTGGCCTAGCCGGTGCCACACTGTCAGAGTGGGTCTCAAAGTCCCTTAGAAATGCACAGGCCCTGCAAGAGAAAGTCAATGCCGAGATAGCATTTGCAAATATTCGTAATGAACTAATTTTTGCAATTGCACGTCGCCCTTATACCAACCGCGGTCTGCAAGTGGGCGTGTTTAATACTCCTTCATCTGGGACAACCTATGATGAAATTGTGAACATTGACCTAACTTCAGATCAGATGATTTTTCTTGATGGTCGGCCCTATATTTCATCAAGCAATGCTCGATATGCTATCAAGATTCAAGACGGACGAGGCCTAATGAACTTGAATACTATTAATTCTGAATTACTGGATAGCCTATTTAGAAATGTTGGAATTCCAGAAGATTCAGTAGACCCTCTAAGAGACGCACTATTAGATTATAGGGATGAAGATGATTTCAACCGCCTCGCTGGCGCTGAAGAAGATGATTATACACGCCGCGGGCTCTACCCACCTTCAAACTTCCAACTCTTAACCCCATGGGAAGCGCAACGTGTGATTGGGTGGACTGGTGCTACCGAACTTTGGGATTCACAATATGAATCCCCGATCATTACTACTTGTCGAACGTCTGGATTCAATCCGAATACAGCGCCCGCAGAAGTGCTCGCAACATATCTAGATGGGGTGTCACATGCGCGCGCTAAACTGATGCTTGATTACCGTGAAAGTCTACCTTTTAGAAATGTTAGAGAACTTGGAAATAGCGCTGGCGTACTTCTTAACAATCAACCTTTCTTTTTCAGCTTTTTCCCAGGGCGGTGTTTGTTGGTCGATATTGTAGATCTAGAAAATCACGCTCGCACTCGGTTCTCGCTAACCTTATTACCTAGAAACCCTACTCAACCTTGGCAGATTGACTATGTCGTTAGAATTCCTGAAGAATATGAAAGAACGTTTAGCCGAGTGGATCCGGAGTTACGTTTCCCCAGTCCCGAAGAGATTAGTGGAGGGTAATGATGAATTAAGAGTATTGCCTGGCTCAGACCAGAATCTGATCTGGATACCAAAACGACAATTACTAAAACATGCGGTCTTCGGATTGCCAGAGCAGCTGAAAGGTCGAAAGTTAACCTCAGCATTGGATTTGAAAGTACGGGCCTGGGCACCATTCATATCTCTAGGGTACGCGGTGCTATGGAAGGGTAATCAAGCCAGTGTTATCGCATGGGATTACGCTGCAATAGAGCAAAGAATAATCCAAAATGGGTATCAGCCAGAAAAGTGCAAAATAATTCCAGAGGTATTCATGCGGGAGCCGGGTGCTAATGGCATTCGGCTCATGGAAGTAAATGATGGGATTGAGGCACAAGTATGGAAGGATGGTTTCTTGTCTATGACCCGATGGTGGAGTGATACTCCGAATAAAGGTGAATGGTCTCTTTTTACAAGAAGCTCCGGTTTCAGCCAAATAGACTCAGCCTCTGCAGAGCCACAGATGAGTTATCCTGAGTGGCTGGAAACTCCCTGGAACTCAACAATTCGAAATAGTGATCTCTTCGGTCAAGTCATAACGAATCGCAGGGTCATCTCGGCAACCGCAACGATTCTCCTAGTGCCATGTATCTATTTCTCTTCTGAATGGCTAGCCCTCGCTCTCTTAAATGCAAGTATGAGAACCGAGATAAGCACCTTAGAGAAAGGGAGCCAATCGGTGCGCAATAACCGCGCGCGCGCGATCTCTGCGCTTGAGTACGCAGAAAGCTTAGCAGCTCTAGAGAAATATCCGGGGCAGATTGAAATCATTTCGCGCACTCACAGCTTATTACTACCCTTTGACCTCGAAATTTCAGGATGGGATTACGCTGATGGCATTCTCGAATTCGGCCTGAAATCAGAAACGGCCATGAATGGAACATTGTATATCCCACCCTTTGAAAATGACCCAATGTTCTCACGAGTTAGTGCAAGTACCCGAGGACAGAGACTAATCATGCGGATGAACGTTACAAGAGCTGAGGACCTACCGTAATGAATCTTTCTCACCTCATGTCAGATATTTGGGACGGTCCGCTGGGAGAACTCGTTGAGAATTTCAGGTCTGAATTACAATCTAATGATAGATTGAAATGGATGCTAATGGGTGGTGCATTTGTTATTTATCTATCACTGGTCGGTTTCCTGATAAGACAGTCTAACGATGCACGCCAAGATTATATTGTTGGACGCAACCAATTCCTGCGCCTTGGCCAACAAGCTTCCGAAATAGGGTGGCTAGAACGCGCCACGAAAGCAGAAGATTTAGTAGACACACTTGATACCCAGTTCTGGCCAGGCAATACAACCGGGCTTGTAGAAGCAGGTTTCGAACGCTGGATACGCCAGAACCTTGACAAATACGACACTGAAGTTCGCCAAGTACTGCTAACCAGGGGCCCTGCAATTGATGATGAAATGGATCTAATTCCGGGGCCACTTGGATCTGCTGTCAAAATACGAGCAAAGGTGATTGGGCCACTAAATGAGGCGGGGGTCATCCAATTTCTGAACGATGCAGGTAATCACACCAGTTGGATTATTGTGGAACGGCTTATAATTCGAGATGGTCGGCAACCTAGATTTGAACTGGATATGTCTACTTACGCGCTAACCAGTGGCTCGGATCAATGATGAGACAAGCCAATAGTATCGCACGGCTGGCATTCAGTTTTGTCACCCAATACAAACTACACGTTAGTTCGCTATGTATTTTTGGGTTTCTCGGCCTTGCATCTGTCGCTCTTGAAGTGAGCTCAGAGTATGATATTCCGAATTCAATGGAGAACTGGGAGTTACCGCAGACACCATCTATGAATTTGACTTCCAGTTTAGAAGCAATACTTGCTAATCCTTTATTTGGCGGTGAACCATTCCTAAGTAGTGACTTAATCTCTGAAGCAGAAGAAGACTTAGGTAAAGAGGAATTAATTGATTGGCACCTAGTTGGTATTGTTTTTGAAGGCCTATCAAGAACTGCACTCATTGAGATTCAAGAAGCTGGGAGAATTGAGGCGATTCTATTGGGTGACTTTCTTCCAGGGGGCGAGACTCTCGAAGAGATTGGGGAAAATTGGATAGTCGTTAGACAGAACGAAAACCGAGTAAAGATATCTTTATTTACAGATCTTGATGATACACAGCCAGAGGTTGGGGAATAGATGATGTTTGTAGGAAAGATTATAGCTATGTACGCCGGATATAAACGTCCAGCTATGATAATGTGCCTAAGTCTTTGTATTTCGAGCTGTTCTACAATGCCAAGAGTAGGAATCACAGAAAGTCTCGAGTTAGATAAGAAGGAGGAAGGAGAAACTCTTGAGGCTGTTGTGTCGAATTCTTTTGCTCAGTCTCGGGATAGATTAACTTCGGAACCAGGCCTAATAACACCATCTGGCAGATCCATTGCCGCACCAATCACGAGCAGCCAACCTCCCTCACTATCCGGTGAACCAATCAGCATCAACTTCGAAGGCATTTATTTACCATCTTTCATCAACACCGTTTTTGCAGATTTATTAGATGTCACGTTTGAAATAGACAATGACGTTATGGCAAGAGAGCAACTTGTGACTCTGCGTACTGCCGAACCATTAATGCCTGATGACTTCTATGCCTTGGTAACTCAAGTTTTAGGCAACTATGACATCAGTGTTGCATATGACAATAACGTCTACAGAATAATTGAGAATACTCAGGCGCAAGTTCAAATGCCTCGCATCATCCGATCGCGTGCATTCACTAGTGTTCCTGGAGACATGCGGCCGGTTTTCTATTACGCAACCGTTAATAATATTCGGACCAGAACAATGAGTGTCTGGCTAGATCTAGCACTCCGAGACCGCTTAGAAATAATTAGTGTTCCATACTCAAACGCCTTATTGCTTCTTGCTAACTCGGAAGATATTGCAGCAGCCATAGAAATTATAGACATTCTCGACCAACCAAACTTAGCTGGGAACCAGAGCTTGAAGCTCTCGCCTGCGTTTTGGAGTGCCCAAAAACTAACTGACCAGCTAGTCAGAGTCCTTCGGGCCGAAGGCTATTCGGTTGAAATCGGACCTGATAGTGACGCGTCCATAAAGCTCATCCCAGTGGCCGCACTCAATACGATCATCGTATTCGCGACAGGTGAAGAAAATCTGCAACACGTACTAAATTGGGCATCGGAACTAGACCAGCCCGGACAGACCATCGATACGACAGGTGTTTATTATCTTCAGGTACAAAATACAAATGCAGCAGAACTGGCAACTGTTATCAGCCAGGTCATCGGAGCCCCAATGGAGGGGGATGAAAATATCATCCCCGGTGGTGCAGGAGCGGGTATTACAGAAACAGAAAAGCAAGTCATCGTAGACACGCCTAGGAATGCACTTATTTTCAAAGGAAGTGCCGAAGAATATTCACAGTTTAGATCGCTTGTAGAGCAAATGGATCGGGCCCCATATGAGGTTCTAATTGAAGCAACAGTTGCAGAAGTCACCCTGGATCAAGGGGAATCACTGGGCCTCTTATTTAATTTCAACGATAGCGTTGTTGATGGCGAAAACTCTACAGTAATTAGGTCCGGCGACGGTGGGCTATTGGTAAATCTTGCCCAGAATCGTGGAGATATTAACGCTTCCCTAAATGCTGCAGCTAGTAGAAGTCAGGTTTCAATCTTATCTAGCCCTCGTCTCTTAGCAGCTAGTGGCAAAACTGCTACAATGCAGGTTGGCACCCAGGTGCCTATTATAACGACACAGCAAACGGCACCGGATGGTTCTGTTGGAGGGACTAGTAATATTCTCCAACAAGTTCAGTATCGAGATACAGGGGTTGTCCTGGAGATAGAGCCCATTGTCAATTCAAGCAGGCGCGTGGAGCTTACGATTAGCCAGGAGGTAAGTGACGCGCAGGGGAATACTACATCTGATATCCAAAGCCCAATAATATTGACAAGAAGTATAAGCACCACCCTCTCCGTCGATGATGGCGAAACAGTTCTTCTCGCTGGTCTAATATCCGAGAATTTTAGTGATGGAGATGGCGGAATCCCCTACCTCAAAGACATACCCGTTCTTGGAAATCTCTTCAAATCAAGTTCTAAATCTTTGTCGAAAACAGAACTGATTGTTCTTCTTACCCCATACATTATCGATAGCAAGGATACCTCAAGATCTGTAAGAGACGCGTTTAGGTCAAAATTACCTAATATTTCAGAATCATTTAGAACACTGAATTGATCTCTACATTTTTTTGGCCGGAAAAACTAGTATATGACTTACACAATGACTTCTATAAGATTAATTATAACCTTTCTAGCATGTGCCGTACTCAGTGGTTGCGCAACACAAACCTTTATTACCAATAGTCAGAAAAGGTGGCATCCTCGTGAGGTATACTTCCAAGAGATCAATACTGATGAGCTGGAGTCAAAGGCTAATAATGGTGATAGTCAGGCTAAATTCTATCTAGCTATTAGACTGATGAGTGGTGATCGGATCCAGCGCGATGAAATAAGAGCAGTAGGTATTATCAAAGGCGACGCCATAGCCGGCGAAGCACCTGCACAGTATCTGCTAGGTGCTGCACTCGCTGCAGGGACCGGCATTTCAGTAAATGAAACTGAAGCTATAGATTGGTTTAGGAAATCAGCAGAACAAGGATATGTTTCTGGAGAATATTGGTATGGATTCATGCTTACACGCGGGCGTGGGGTAGAGGCGAACTGGTCAGAAGGATTGAAATGGATTCGTCAAGCCGCAGAAAAAGGCCATGAGGATGCTCAGTTTACTATTGGAGAAGCCTTTGATTCCTGCCGTGGCGGACTGCCAAGAGATTTTGAAAAGGCAGCGATGTGGTATCGCCGCGCTGACCTCAGTGGGCGAGGGCACATGGGTGCACGTTTTAACCTCCGGCGATTAATAGATACAGGGTTGACTGAGTGGAAAGAGGGGGATGGCGGTACTCCTCCAATCCAACTGGAAAAAATTCCTGTTTCAGCCGTATCTGGATGTGACTAGCCTAACTCTTGTAATCTTGGTACTGCTAATAATTATCAGGCATCAGAAACCCTACTTATGAATGCGGTCGACCAAGATGACAAATGAGATTGAACTCGCACTTACTGTAGGTTTTCTAGTAGTTGAAGTTGGATTAATTGCGCTCTGCTATTACAGAGCGAAGCAACCCCCCAACCCTGCAAGGCCAAGAATAATCAATTATCCTCTGGTAATGATATTCTTATCACTCTTGTTCTTAGCGACGTTAGCTCACGCAATCTCATTGATTACAGGGTCTCAGGTCCAACCAAGGCGCCGAAGAGGAATGTAGTATTTGTAGTTAATTAGTCCGGATAAGTGATGTTTGGCCAACCCATGTAGAAATCAAGAAGTGCATGAATCAGAGATAGATGCGCAATCTCGACCACACCATAGTCACTTTCTGAAATGTAAATATTTGCATCGCCCAGTTGTCGTAAGGGGTTATCAGCTGCAAATCCACTATATGTAACAACCATGGAGCCGCATTGACGGCCTGACTCTACAGCATTCAATATATTCTGAGACTGTCCTGAAGAAGAGACTGCAACTACAATATCGTTCTGACTAGCAAGCATCTCAATTTGCTTTGAGAAGACATACTCAAACCCATAGTCATTGCCAAGACAAGTCAAGGCAGAAGAGTCATTTAGTGCTAATGCAGGGATTTTTCCATTCTTGAAAAAGTCAGTGGACATATGACTACAGATGCCAGCTGACCCGCCATTACCGCAGAATAGAACCTTGCCATTCGTTCTCACAACTTCACCCAGCATTTTAACAGTCCGGCCAAATGCCTCGGCACGTGACAAGGCTAGCCCTTTAGAAGCCGTGTATTGGGCCCCTTCGATCACAGTTGCTAGTTGGGAAAAATAGTCAGAGAGTTTTGATTCATCCATAGGCACGTAATAGCCTCCCTAAGCTAGATCAATTTGAAATATAACGTATATAAGCGTAGATATACATTCCAGTAATACAACAGGACATCAATTGACAAAGTAAATGAATTCTTACCATTCAGAGAAAACCCTTGGCCAAAAAAGAGATACTAAAAGACACCCCCGTACGGGCCTTTAATGCCTATAGAAATAGGCATTTTGAAACTGCAGAACAGATTCTGCAGGATTTCTTAGAAGACGTGCCAAATCATGCTGATGCCCTTCACATGCTTGGTCTGGTAAAGCAAGAAAAAGAAGATTATAGCGCGGCTAAGATTCTTGTCGAGAATGCAATCACCATTAACCCGAATAATCCACAGTATTTCAATAACTTAGCGATTATCCTGAATGCAAAAGGGGATTATGAAGCAGGATTAATTGCTGCTAATAAATCTGTCTTTCTCGCCCCCAAGAATGCCGGGAGTCAGATGACGCGAGGTCTCCTGTTACAAGCGATCGATCGGACAGATGATGCTGAAGCGGCCTATAGAAAGGCCCTAGAACTTAATTCTGGACTTGTCCAAGCTAGAATCAACCTTGGGGTATTATTATTAGAGGTTGGTGACTACAAGGCTTCTGCTGAAATGTTCAGAGAAGCCTTTGACAAGGCGCCACACTCCGAACAAGCAGCGGCAGGTTTGGTGAGATCCCTCACAGGAGAGGGCTTATATGATTCTGCAATAGCTGTACTTGAGAATATTGATGAATTTAATAACCAACATATTTCAGTTCAGCTGGCACTAGCGCATGCTTACCTATGCAAAGGTGATGCTGACAGAGCGGTTCAATTTCTTGAATACGCAGTGACAGCGAATCCCGAGAATGCGATAGCTTGGAATGATCTAGGATATGCACTGCGCAATACTTCAAACTTATTAAAAGCAGAAGAAGCATTTAAGGTAGCGCTAGACCTAAACCCAGACTGCAATCCCGCTGCAGAGAATCTATCTCAACTATACTTATCGCAAGGCCGCTTCCAATCAGGCTGGCAGCTCTTTGACAAGAGAAAAGGTGGGCGAGAGCCACCCGACTATCTGGCTCGGGGCATAACCATTGAATTTGTTGAAAACGTTCCGACGCAAGACAGTGTAACGGTTTGGACCGAGCAAGGTTTGGGCGATGAGCTATTACAAGCAAGCTTGATTCCTGATCTTATGCGAATCGTTTCTGACTTAAATGTCGTATGCTCAGATCGCGTTAAGACCCTATTCCAAGAGTCTTTTCCTTCAGTTTGCTTTACTTCGAGACTATCTAATGAAGAGCTAGCTAAGCTAGCAAACACTAAAGTCATGCCCCTCATTAATACCGCACGTGAGCTTAGAGGAGATCTAAGTAGCTTCCCACAAGATCAAGGATTCCTGACTGCGCCTAAAGAAAAGGTTTCTGAAATGCGGCGAACTTACCTTAAAGATCAAGAAAAAAGAGCCTTAGTTGTTGGGCTGTCCTGGCAAAGTGGACATAAGCTGTATGGTGAAGATAACACTATTTCTCTTGATCAATGGGTCCCAATTCTGAATATTGCAAATCAGGTAGATAGGCCAATAATTTTTGTTAGCATGCAATATGGTACGACTGCTGAATACATAAATGCAGTTTCACAGATTACAAATACACCTATCATCTTTGACTCTGCAGTCGACCACAGTGGCGATATGTTGGATGTCGCCAGTCAAGTGGCAACTGCTGACGCGATAATTACTACAAGCACTACAACTGCTCAACTCGCTGGCGCACTTGGACGGCCCACTCTTCATATGACGGCCCAAGGCATAGCATGTGGCTGGTATTGGATGGCTGAAGGTGGAACTACCCCCTGGTATCCATCCATGCAAATAATCAGGCGAACCGAAGGAATTGATGACCAGCTATTACGAACCGCAGCAGCTTTCTTAGAGCTAGCCATAGATCCTTAAGCTGTCTCACCTTCAAGTTGTTTTTGTAGCCGCTGATATTCATCGTTTCCTGGATCTGCCAACAAGGCTTTAGCAACAAAACTAAGTGCCGAAACCTTATCCCCAGCATCCGCGTTTAATAAAGCTAATCCATAGCACGCTTGATGTATTGAATTGTCTGACTCGTAAGCTTTACTCAAGTACTGTTGCGCAGTATCGGCCTCGCCAGCGAAAAAGGCGCTTAAACCAGCTCCAACACGGAATCCTATATTTTCCGGTTCGATCACAACCGCCCGTTCATATGCACTTTGAGATTGAGGGAAATCCTGAACCCGCTGAAAGAAATAGCCAAGTGTTGCAAAGACATCGGATCGTCCAGGGTCTTTTTCACCAGCCTGGAGAACAGAATTGATACCACCCTCATGATCACCGGAATCAAACTTAGCGCGACCCAGAGCCAAATGATATTCTGACTCCTCTGGGCTGGCCTGAATTGCCGCCTCAAGATAAGTCAAGCCCTCCTCTAAATCACCTTTCTGACAAGCCATAACACCAAGTAACTTAAATGCCTCAGCATTCTCTGGCTCGTCAACAATGACATTAAGGTAGGCCTGCTCAGCCTCTTCAAGATTACCTTCTTGGTGCAAACTGATCGCTTGTTCAAGTGGGGATTTATTCATTATCAAATTCCATAATAAGTGAATTGGATAGCTTATATTCGTAATAAAGCCGTTATTAATCCAGGTTTCTAGCTAAGCAGCAACCGTATTACAAACAGAAACCACCTTACCCACAACAAATGGCTCCTGATCACCTTTTACAGACATCCTTGACCGTTTAAAAGAATCAGTCTAACTGATATATCTGTGGGAATTTGGAGACCGGATTGCGGCCACGTTAAACACTCGCTAAAAGGTCGAGGGCATAGCCCCCGCCTAACCGGTCGGGGGTTTTTTGTTGCCAAAGGAAAAATTGATGACCACCGATTTTGAACGCCAGAGGGGTTGGTGCGAAGAAACACGAGCCGTCCGTGGTGCCACTGAGAGAAGCCATTTTGATGAGACTAACGAAGCTATTTTTCTTAGCTCCGGCTATGTATATAAGTCCGCAGAAGAAGCAGAAAGTGCATTCAAAGAAGAAATAGACCGTTATTTATATTCACGGTTTGGTAATCCAACAGTAGCAATGTTTGAAAGGCGACTAGCCCTCTTGGAGGGTGCGGAGGATTGCCGCGCAATGGCAAGCGGTATGGCCGCAGTTTTTGCTGCATTGGCAAGTGGCTTAAATGCAGGAGACCGGCTTGTAGCCTCGCGCGCGCTTTTTGGATCATGCCATTACATTTGCTCAGAACTATTGCCGCGCTTTGGTATTGAAACCGTGTTGGTGGATGGAACTGATATGTCTGAGTGGAAAGAGGCATTATCTAAGCCAGCGAATGCCGTTTTTCTAGAGTCGCCGTCAAATCCTGGTCTAGAGATAATAGACCTTGCAGCAGTTTGTGATCTAGCGCACGAAGCTGGTGCAAGAGTGGTCGTTGATAATGTATTCGCTACTCCTATTTTACAGAAACCCCTTGAATTAGGCGCGGACGTCGTCGTGTACTCTGCCACCAAACATATTGACGGACAGGGACGTTGTCTTGGTGGTGCAGTCCTTGGAACAACAGAGTTTATAAGCGATATTGTGACGCCTTTTATTAGGCATACGGGCCCATCCTTAAGCCCCTTTAACGCTTGGGTCCTCCTAAAAGGGCTCGAAACGTTATCACTGCGCGTTGACCGCCATTGTTCAAATGCACGCTACGTCGCAGAACGTCTAAAGGACTGCGAGGGAATCTCCCGCCTTTTATATCCTGAATTAGATTCACATCCTCAGCATAAACTTGCTATGCGGCAAATGGCGCGCGGTGGATCTGTCGTAGCCTTTGAGCTAGTTAATGGTAAAGAACAAGCATTCCGGTTCTTGAATGCTCTAAGAATAATTGATATCTCAAATAATCTTGGAGATGCAAAAAGCCTAGCCTGCCATCCAGCAACTACAACTCACCACCGTTTGGCCGATGAAGAAAAGAGACTTCTGGGGATCACGCCTGGGTTTGTGAGGCTTTCTATTGGGTTGGAATCTGTGACTGATATTATTGAAGATATTGAACAAGCATTGGCTGAATAGAGATTAATTTGCATCACCGCCAGTAATGTATGGATATTCAAGGTACACAACGCTGGTATCAATTTAGTGGCATTTGAACTATGTATGAAAAAACGACCAAAGCAATTACGGTGACTGTTCAACCATTCTATCTCGATGAACAGTCTTCTCCCGACGAGGAGCATTACGTCTGGGCTTACAAAGTATGTATCGAGAACGGGGGGCAAAATACCGTTCGGCTAATAAACCGGCATTGGCGTATCACTGACAAAATGGGCCGCCAACAAGAAGTAAAAGGGCCTGGAGTCGTCGGGGAACAGCCCACACTGAGACCAGGAGATGTATATGAATACACCAGCGGGACGCCCTTATCTACGCCGTCTGGGATCATGGTGGGCTCATATGAAATGGAAAGCGAAGAAGGTGTTCGGTTTGAGGTTGAAATACCAGCACTGTCTCTGGATAGCCCCTACGATTATGCCTCCGTAAACTAAGAGGGTTGATCCGAATGCCCCATGGGCCCGTAAAAACGTAGTGGTAACATAAAAAGCTCTAGAACAATGCAGCAATAACCGAAAGCGACCGCCATGAAAAGTGTTCTTCCACGTGAAACAAGCATTATTGCCCGAGATCACCGCGAAGGTGTCACTGTATCGACTCGGCCTTCTCGTAAAGAGGCTGAACACGCTGTGCGTACTTTGATCCGGTGGGCTGGTGATGACCCCGATAGAGAAGGTTTGTTGGATACACCAGACCGAGTAGCTAGAGCATACGAAGAGTTTTTTGCCGGGTACTGGCAAGACCCAGAAGCCATACTTCGTACTACGTTTGAAGAAACCGAAGGCTATGATGAAATGGTCGTTTTACGCGACATTGACTATGAATCTCATTGCGAACACCACATGGTGCCAATTATTGGCAAAGCCCACGTCGCCTATCTGCCAGATAATAGAGTTGTTGGTATTTCAAAGCTTGCTCGGGTTGTTGAAGCTTACGCTAAGCGGTTGCAAATTCAGGAAAAAATGACCGCACAGATTGCTAATACTATTGATAGGATCCTAACCCCAAAAGGTGTTGCCGTAGTGGTAGAGGGTAATCACGAGTGTATGAGTACACGCGGGGTACACAGACCCGACGTAACCATGGTGACAAGTACAATGCTTGGTGCCTTTAGAGACGACCCTTCTACGCGGCGAGAGTTTCTTGCCTTTATTGGCAAGAGCTAATTTGTCAATATAAATACAGTTTGCGCGCCTGAAGGAGTGCTTCCAGGCGAGGCCTTACTCGTCTATGCTTTGGTCCTGTCGTGGCGGAATGAATCTGCTGCAAATCTAATAAGCGAAGCGATACCTACGATATGATCGTAATCGACTTTAGGCCCGTGTTTTTGGTCATTGGCTTATTGCTGATCATTCTAGCCGGTGGAATGGTCATACCTTCGGTAGTGGATCTCAGTGCAGGGAATGCTGATTGGGCAGCCTTTGCTATTGCCTCAGGTTTTACGGCTTTCGTTGGGACAGCCATGTTTATGACTGCTCGGACCGGCGTTGTCACCCTAACACTCAGACAAACCTTTTTGTTGACATCATTAGCCTGGATCGTTCTGCCTGCTTTTGCATCCATTCCCTTTATGATTTCAGCCCTACAACTATCTTTTACTGATGCCTTTTTTGAAGCCATGTCAGGCATAACTACGACAGGCGCTACAATTATTACGAACCTAGACAGTGCCCCTCCAGGCCTACTCATTTGGCGTAGTATTCTTCAGTGGCTGGGTGGTCTGGGTATCATTATTATGGCTTTGACAGTGCTACCGATGCTCAAAGTAGGTGGCATGCAGATGTTCAAAGTAGAAGGTTTTGAAGCACAAGAAAAAGTTTTGCCTAAAGCCAATCAACTCGCGGGCGCGCTCATAATCGTATACACCGGACTCACTGCAATGTGGGCAGGCCTATTCTGGTTTGCTGGCATGACTACCTTGGATGCCGCTGTCCATGCCATGACAACTATCGCAACAGGTGGCTACTCTAGCCACAACTCTTCTATTGGTTATTTCGATAGCGCATTAATCGATTGGATTACCACTATAGGAATGCTCATTGGGGGAATACCATTCCTTCTTTATGTACAGTTCCTTTACGGTAGACCGGCAGCTATCTGGCAAGATAGTCAAGTAAGATGGTTCATTAGCGCAGTTTTATTTTTTGTGTTTGTCATCACCGCCTATTTAACCTTTTATGATATCTATCCCCTTCTATCAGCCTTCCGATATGCAGCATTCAATACGGTGTCAATTATAACCGGCACAGGGTATGCTACAGCTGATTTTAGTCTTTGGGGCGGATTCGTTATTGTTATAATTTTTATGTTGATGTTTGTTGGTGGCTGTGCAGGTTCAACAACCTGCGGTATCAAGATTTTTAGATTCCAAGTACTGTTCCAAGTAGCCCGTGTGCAAATCCAAAAACTATTGCAGCCAAACGGTGTATTTATTCCACACTTCAGCGGACGGCCTATTGACAATGCTGTGGCAACTTCGGTGATGGCTTTCTTTTACATGTACGCACTGACGGTCTGTCTTCTTGCCATCGCCTTAGCCGCCCTGGGGCTTGATTTCGTTACGGCTTTATCTGGAGCAGCAAGTGCCGTCTCGAATGTGGGGCCTGGGTTAGGGCCAATTATTGGGCCCACAGGAACATTTGCGCTGCTCCCTGATACAGCAAAGTGGCTCTTATCTATGGGAATGCTGCTTGGGCGCCTTGAGTTGTTGACAGTTCTAGTTCTTATTCTTCCGAGTTTCTGGCGGGGCTAATGGGTCTCAGAGCACATAGAACATAATAAATTACTGTGTGTGTCAGTAGGTATTTTCTTGTCCTTCACCCATGCCAACTCACCTACTATCTCGAACAAGAATAGCCCCATCAACAACTTCCTCCATAGTCCAGGCTTTGGTCTACGTGGTCATAACCAACATCGAGAAGAAATTTTCCACTCACTGTGATAGCTAATAAACCAAATTAATTAAGACGTAACTATTATATTAAGGTGTAAAAAATAGCTGGCAAAAGCGGTGTTTGGGCGAGCCAACAAGGCTAATTACCCCAAGCTCCAAAAAAGGATGCCCTTCTGCGCATGAAGACGGTTCTCCGCCTCGTCCCAAACAACCGACCAAGGCCCATCTATAACTGCATCCACAACCTCTTCCCCCCTGTGTGCGGGAAGACAATGCATAAAAAGTGCATTGTCTGCAGCGCAGCTCATTAGAGCCTCAGTGACGCGATAGGGCGTCAAGAGCTTAATACGATCCCCTCTTTCATCATGCATAGACACCCAGGTATCAGTAACAACACAGTCGGCCTCTTCTACGGCCTCCTTAGCATCATCTGTAATCTTTACATCGGCCGCGGATTCAATAGCCCAGTTGAGAATAGTTGGGTCTGGCCGAAGAGTATCAGGGCATGCCACCCGCAGACTAAAATCAAACTGCACTGCTGCCTGAATAAAAGTATTAGCTACATTGTTTCCATCACCTATCCAGGCAATAGTTTTACCGGCAATAGAGCCACGGTGCTCCTCAAAGGTCATAATGTCGGCCATGATCTGACAAGGATGGGTTCTATCAGTTAACCCATTGATTACTGGAACCGATGCAAACTCTGCCAACTCCATTAGCTTCCGGGGCTCATCCGTCCGCACCATAATAGCGTCGACAAAACGCGATAGAACACGCGCCGTATCTGAAACTGACTCCCCTTGGCCTAATTGCGAATCATTCGTTGATAGTACGACTACATCCCCACCCAATTGTCGCATTCCGATTTCAAATGAGACACGTGTCCGAGTTGATGGTTTTTCAAAGATCATCGCCATTGTCTTGCCTCTAAGCATTGCTCCACTCAACGCTCCAGATTTTATGGAAGACGCAACGTCGAGAATGTGCCGCAATTCACTTTTTTCAAAGGCGTCTAGATCTAAGAAATGTTTGGGAGATGTCAGCATATCAACCTACCATTGCCGCAGATGCTATACTAAGTTTCTCTATCGCTAAGCTGATCTCTTCTGATGTTACTGTCAACGGTGGAAGAAGGCGTATCACATTATCACCAGCTACAACTGTTAGAAGCCCCTCATCTAGAAGTGCATTTACCAGGTCAGAGTTAGGAACCTTGCATTTCAGGCCGATCATTAACCCGCGCCCACGTACGCCCTCAAAAACAGATGTGTGCTCAGCAACAACCTCGTCAAGTCCTTTTCTGAGTAGAGCAGAGGTAGCAGAGACTTGGTCCAAAAAACCATCCTCAAGAATGATATCTAGAACAGCATTCGCTGCAGCCATCGCCAGAGGATTTCCGCCAAAAGTTGACCCATGAGTTCCTGCAACCATGTGCTCCGCAGCCTTGGCTGTCGCCAAACAGGCACCAACGGGAAAGCCTCCCCCCAATGACTTGGCCAGTGTCATGATGTCTGGGACTATACCCGAAGCTTGATATGCGAAAAGATCGCCGGTACGGCCCATACCACACTGTACTTCATCAAAGATCAAAAGCAGGCCAAACTCATTAGCTAAGGCACGAAGACCTCTAAGGTAATCATCCGTAGCGACGAATATACCACCCTCACCTTGCACAGGCTCAATCAGAATTGCAGCAGTGTCTTCTTGCACCGCCTTACGTGCTTCATTTAGATCGCCAAATGGCACATGATCAAAAGTATCGACAATCGGTCTAAAACCCTCGCGATGCTTAGCCTGTCCGCCAGCAGAAATTGTGGCCAGGGTTCTACCATGAAAAGCATTGTCAGCAGTAATAATGCGATATTTTTCTCGCCTGCCATCAGCTTGGTGATAGCGCCGGGCCATTTTGATCGCACACTCCAGGGCCTCAGCACCTGAATTACAAAAGAATGCCATATTGGCAAAGGAAGACTCCACGAGTCTTTCTGCTAGGATCTCCTGACCCTGAATCCGGTATAAATTTGAACAGTGCCAGAATCTTTCTGTTTGTGCTTTTAACGCCTCTACAAGGTGCGGATGAGCGTGCCCCAGAGCATTAACAGCAATTCCACTGTTAAAATCAAGAAAGCGTCGGCCGTCGTTAGCGACTAACCAGGAACCTTCTCCACGCTCAAAAATAAGGTCTGTGCGAGCGTATGTGGGCATAATGGATTGGATAGACATACCTGGGTCCTCAATACCTGGTGACCTTGAAACAGAGCGCCCCGCGTACGGTCCCGTCCGCGGGGTCAAAGACATTCGTAAATTACAAAGTGACTCATAAACGTAAGGGCAGCTGAAGGGTCGCCCAGAAACTTCTCTGGATTATTATCCCCCGACAGCCTTACATGTCAATTGTACGTTACTTATACTATTCCGCCTAAGCTTTAAGCTTATATCCGCTGCGTAGCAGGAAATAGCTCATGATAAGAGAAACTACGGCAGCCAGTCCTGTCACCACCAAACCGACCAAAGGCTGGGTCGAGTCTTGACCAAGAAATCCGTAGCGAAAACCATCAATAACGTAGAAGAATGGGTTATAGTTGCAAATAAAACGTAGGCCCTCTGGCAAGCGATCGATTGTATAAAAGGTGCCCGATAGAAACGTCAGTGGTGTAATGACAAAGTTTGTTACCGCCGCCAAATGATCAAACTTCTCAGCCCATATGGCACATATAATCCCTGCATTCGCCATAAACACTGCCCCCATAAGCGCGTGATAAACAACAAAAAAGACATTGTGCAAATGCATGTCCGCAAAAAATGACATAGCGATAGCCGCCGAAACACCAACCAGGAATCCCCGGCTAACAGAACCCATAGTCCAAGCGATCGTCAATTCTACTGCGCTAAGGGGCGGCATAAGGACATCAACAATATTACCTTGAACCTTTGCCACCATAATTGATGAAGATGTATTTGCGAAGGCGTTCTGGACGATCGACATCATAATCAGTCCAGGTACTAGGAAATCGTTGAAAGGCACGCCAGCGACAGGTGGTCGCTCAAAAGCGATAGTAAAGATCACCAGAAATAAAACAGTTGTTACCATTGGAGCGACAACAGTTTGAGTGCCCACCTTTGTAAATCTGCGGACTTCTCTCATAAAGAGTTCCCACATACCAAGCCAATTGATTGAACCAACATTGCGCGGCGGCTGAATAAGGAATTCCTTCGTTCGAAAAGATCCAGTCATATGTAACCTCGTACCTATTCTCTAGCAGTGGTCTAGGCTGCCTGATATAGGTTTGCAAGAACGCCGAAAAGACCGGGCATTTGATGAACAATACAAAGATTAAGACAAAAGGTAAGACATTAAGCCAAAGGGCTCCGCGCAAGGTCACCAAGGATGGTTTGCGCAAGATAGCCCTTCATCACCTTGAACGCTATGCCTCAAGTGTTCAGAACCTTGAGCGTGTGCTTAGACGTCGCGCCCTAAATGCCGCTCGCCACCACGATACTGATATGATCAAGGCGCAAGCCTGGATCGGGGAAATAATAGATGCGCTCGTACGTTCTGGAATAGTCGATGACAAGCGCTATGCTGATGGAAAAGCCATATCTATGGTCCGTCGCGGCCAATCATCGTTCAAAGTAAGGGCTTATCTAGCCTCCAAAGGGGTCGAGAACGGAGCAATTACTAATGCGCTTAGCTACGCTGAGACTACACTTGGCAAACCAGACCAAATAGCAGCTAAAGCCTATGCTAAGAGACGTCATTTCGGGCCGTTCCGCCTAGGTGAAGGCTCAGTAAACGTTCGCCAAAAAGAAATGGCAGCTTTCAGCCGCGCAGGCTTTGGCTATGAAATTGCCAACCAGATTGTCAATGCGAACGACGAATCTGAACTAGATGAATAAGAGTGAGGATTCTGTCAGGGAACCGCAGTAACCGATATGACACCTTAGAGAGGATGACAAGAAGCACAACATTTTAAGCTGAGAGAGCCAAAGTGACGGGTCAGACTCTTCTAATCAGAGCAAAATTATAAAACCAAAAAATAACGATCAGAAAATATTAAACGTTCGTAGGCTTATAAATCTTTGATAAAAGATATCACAGCCTGCGACCAAGCTCGGGGTTGCTCGTCTACAATATCATGGGTCCCACCCTCAAGCTCTAAGAAAGACATATCAGGCCGCATAGCTCGAGCTCGACAACTCAAGTGGTATATATCATCACCAGTATTCGTGAGAATGAGTGTAGGCATTCTTAACCCCATAAACGCATTCGTAATGTCGTATTCATATGCGGCCTTGTGACCGTACCAAAATGTCTCCCCAGCCCAAAGCGTTTGCAATACATTATTATGCATGGCGTCTAAATCAGTCCACCCAACTGTAGCTTCCATGCGCGCAGCCCAACGCTTTATTAGATGGCTGCCATCTGATTGAATGGGTGCAGGTCTCGGAATATTTAGTCTACTCTCGCGCTCTTCTATGCTAAATACTGGTGGGCCATTGAGAATCAATTTGTCAACACGGTCCGGGTATTGATCGGCGAATACCGTTACATTGGCCGCCCCAGTGTGGTGCCCCAGAAATATAGCTGACGAAAGCCCAAAGTGGTCTAGCACAGGTCCAAAAGCACTCGCGTAGTCAAGCAATGAAGGCCTTGGATCAGGAACGTCAGAATTACCAAATCCTGGAGTGTCGATTCCAATAGCGAGAATACCTGCCTCAGCGAGAATAGGATATACCTTGCGAAACATATTTGATGAGCTGGGCGACTGATGAGACAAAACTAAAGGAATACCATTACCGAACGATCGGAAGTGTATTTGGCCCGTTGGCCCGTCTGCATATCCCCGGCGGGGTTTCATATCATCATATCCGCGTTGCAAAATCTGCGACTTGCGCTGCCCATTCTTCAGCTTCGTCATAAACATACTGAAATGTACCGCCTTGAATTTCTTTGAATTCAAAGTCTGGTCGAGCCTTAGCAAGCCTACGGTCCTGAGGATTCAGCATATCGCCCGTATTCGAAATCAACAATGTGGGTGCATTTATCGCTGCAATAGCTATCTCAATCTCATAATTAAAGACAGCATGGTGACCATGCCACTCCGTTTCACCTGCCATAAAATAGTAGAGAATGGACCAATTTGTTGCTTCTTTGGATACAGCCCCCTTGCCAGCACCGTGAAAAAGATCCCAAACCTTTTGGAAATGACTACCGTCTTCAGCAATTGGCTCAGCCTGCTGTGGATCCGACATAAGGTCAGCCATCTCTTCCTTAGTAAAGTAAGGCACACCATGCAGAATCAACTTAGAAATGTACTTGGGGTAACGATGGGCAACAGCACAAGCGATAGATGCACCAGTATGATGGCCACAGACTATAACCTGACTTAACCCAAGGTGGCTCAGCACGGCCGGAACAATGGCCGCATATTCTTCTGTATTCGGCGCATGGCCTGGTCTTTCAGACATACCGTACCCTGGTAAGTCAACTGCAATAGCACGTAGACCATGCATAGCTAAGAAAGGAAGAGCGGGGCGAAACTGGACAGATGACTGAACCATCTGGTGTAGCAGTATTATGGGAACTCCATCACCTGCTTCCTCATAATGTAATTGACCAAAAGGTCCATCCGCATATCCTCGCCTAATATTCATCTATACTCCCCAGTATAAGATCAGCAGTTATAGTAGCCCACCGCTCCGCCTCTTCAAAAACAATATGAAATGTTCCACCGTCAATGGTGGCAAAGGTAAGGTCTCGCCGTATAGATTTGAGATAAGGTATCTTACTATGCAGAATATCGCCCGAGTTAGAAATTATAATTGTAGGTACAGTTAGAGCTTTAAAGTCAGTTTCAATGTCATATTTAAATGCTGCGTGGTGACCGAACCATTCATTGGGCCCTGCCCAAAAGAATTGCACCAATGACCAATGGATAGCTTCGTGTGAAGCCATATTACCTGAGACTGCATTGGCATAGTGCCAGCGATCAGCGATATGAGAACCATCTTCTTTAGGTGCCTGATCATAATGCGGCTTTGCCAACCTCTGAGCCCTTTCTTCCTCTGTGTAGATAGGGATACCATGCAAAACGAGACGTCCCGCCACGCCTGGATAAGCGGTAGCAAAAGCCATAGCGATGGAAGCACCAGTGTGATGTCCTAGAACCGTCGGCCTATCGAGATCCAGAGCCTCAATCACAACAGCAAGCGAATCAGCGTAGTCGGTCACAGACGGGGGTTCGCCCGGGCCATCGGACATTCCAAAACCCGGAGTATCAACAGCAATACACCGGAGACCCCGAGCTGCAAGATGTGGCATCGCGTTCTTGAATTGTAGGGATGACCAAGCCGTCTGATGCAACAATACTAAAGCTGGCCCCTCACCTAATTCCCGAATGTGAACCTGCCCAAATGGGCCATCTTTATAGTATTTAAGCATGTACTCAGCATACTGCTTAGTGCGCAATGGCCAACTATGAAAAGAATGGTTTATGTAGACTCGTTCAGTCTATGGGCAGAGGAAATTCTATAGGGCTCACGTCTGGGTCCACGGCACCTAGCTCATCCAATGGAGACAATAAGATTGCGGGTTCACAGAGCAATCTCAAATGCTTTACGGCTGCCGCACGAATTCCCTGCGGACATTTGGACCAGCCAACAAATACGCCATCGTTACGCTCATATAGGTTTATATCAGGGTCTTCCATTGCCATGGATAACGCTGTGCAAAGATCTGGCGCGTAACCGATATAGATCCACTGCGGTCTCACCCCGCGGTGCCAGAGTGCATACACGCCCCCAATATACTTAAGCATTTTAAGTGCAGGATAATCTAGCTCTCTAAGTCTTGGATAGGGTCCATTCGATGGCTGCCAAGTGTCCCGACTAGGCATACCTTTCAACTTCTCAATCAATCCCTTAATCTTCATCGTTGGTCTTCTCCGGCAGCCGCATTCTTTGCACAAGCCAAACGTTAAGTCCCACGACAAATATTCCAGCAAAAACTATGTCACTTAAGAAATGAGCGCCTTCAGCAATGCGAGCGAGCCCCATTATTAGGCCAAGTATCAACCCCGCAAGAATAACGGGCAACCGATAAGGTGAAGGGAAAAGAAAAGCGAAGGCCGTGGCCCAGAATGCTAAAGCGGCATGCCCGGATACAAACGAACAATTCCGCTCGCATGAACCCATCGGCCAAAGAGCTGCTACGAAGGACTCCTGGCCCCCAAATACAGTAGTATCGCGAGGCCGCGGTCTACCTAGTTGAGTTTTGAGTATGCTCTCTACCAATAGGCCGGGACCTAGCGCCAGAGAAACCAATAAGAATCCTACATTGCGACTGTTGGCATTCCACATTACGAAATTCAGAAAATATCCCGCGCCCCACAGCAATAAATAGAAAATCACAGTTCCTATAACGAGTGGTGGCACGCCACTCCGGAGGAATTGCATAATATTAGACCTCTGAACCCACTTTTGCGTTTCAGAATCAAAAAATAAGCCACTGAACCAGATGTCTACGCTTGGGAAAATACAGAGAATAATTGCCAATCCCATTGCCCATCTCCACGGATGTGCAGCAATAAAATTGCCGAAAAAACCAATCATTTTTTGTAGCCTTGGAAATCGTCTAGCAGATATGCCCTCAACTCCATTACATCCCCGGTATAGGCCCGAGAGCGAAATGTTGTAATGTGCCTATAATCAGAAAACGAATCAGCTGCTCTCTCTGGCCAATCATGCTTGATGATGTAAAGGAAGCTCTCGCCTACAGACTGAGATAAATCTGTCTTTAGTTCAAAATGATTGTTGAGTTGCTCATTTGGATTCCAGATGATGGAATCCATTGGGTGAGGACGTATATAGTACAACATTTCAGACATTACTTTACGGTCATCAAATAAGAGCCTTACGTTCGGAAAATCTTGCCGAATTTCTGACGCCCAGTTTGCTGCAATATCCCAGCCCCGCAAACGGCGAGCAGGATCAAGCCCGGGGCTGATCGGAAGTTCAAACGTCCGAGCAATCAAATCAAAATTATAAAAAATAACCGCCCCTGTAACATGCAGTGCTAGAGAAACATTAAGCCAAAAGGCCTTATTTAGACGTCTTATCTCCCCGACAACTAGAACCGTCGCTGCAACGTAAGAAACCGCAGCCCAATTTGCGTGGGCCCTCGACAGCAAAGCCTCAAAACAAATAATGGCGAGAACGGGTATGCTAAAGGCATATAAAAAGCGACGATTACTAGCAATCTTCCCCTGAGTGTAACTACTACGGAAATCTCGCCAGACGAAGAAAAGAAAGAAACCAAAAAGTATAGGCCCAAAAACCCCGAACTGGCCGCCAAGGAATTCTGCAAGAGAATTGGGGTTAAATAGATCATCCCCCAGATTAATATTCTCAATGGTGTGGTTATAACTAGGAAAACCATTAGCCCAGTTCCATAAGAAATTTGGGAGATAAATTATTACTGCAATCGCTAGAGCCAGCCAGACTTCACGTCGCCAATACATTCGCTTGCCAGCCGCACACCAAAGCCCATCAACGATCAGGCATATGAAAAAGAAGACCATCGCATACTTGCTCAATATACCGAGCCCGATCACAACTCCCATAGCTAACCACAAACGCAAATTCGTACTCTTCGTAGCGCTTGCATATAAAAGCAGGGCGCCCGCCCAAAAGAACAAAAGGAAGACATCCGTTGAAACAATAACAGCAGACAAAGTTACTCCTGGCAAAGCAGCATAAGTAACTGTCGACCAGAAGCCGGTTTTTGCATCGTAAAAATGCCGTCCTAAAAAGTAGACTAAGAACGCCGTTGCCCCGTGAAAAATTGGGGCGCTGAGTCGCACACATCCGTCGATATCACCACAGAAAAACGTAGTCGCTGCAATGAACCATGCAACCATCGGTGGTTTAGAATAATATCCAAATGCTAGGTCTTGAGCCCAAACCCAATATTGCGCCTCATCAAAAAAAAGAGGGAGTGAAGTGGTATAGACAACCACAACCCTAATGATGGTTACTGTCAGAGCTACTAATAAGGCCAAACTACCCCACGCGGGATTTACCACATGTTCAACTTTAGAATGCGTCATCAGAGATCAGCCATCCTCGCGATGAAATAAATAGGTTAAACCAAGAAGAGCTGCGACGGTGGTAGGCGCCCAAGCCGCTAGGGTCAGTGGTAGAATAGCTGACAATCCGAGCGCATAGGTTAGCCGAGAAAAGAAATAGAGCATAAAACCCGCTCCTATTCCGGCTAGGCCACGCTTAGTCCATCCACCCAGCCGATTATTCGTTGTCAGATAGAATGACGAGGCGACAAGAATCATTGCACAAAAGAGGAAAGGAGACGCTAACAGCGAGTGCCAATGTAGCTTATGCGGCAATGCTGAAAATCCGGATTGTTCGGAAAACCTTATATACTGAGGTAGTTCCCAAAACGACATTGTCTCTGGAGAAGCCAAGTTTTCCTGCACCTGTCCAATCGTGATCGTCGTGGGCAGAAAAAATTCATCGTGGTAAATTGAATCTACACCTGGGGCACTCTCCCAAACATGATCAAGCTTGAAGAAACCATCAAGCAACTGCCCATCACGGGCCTCAAACCGGCGGATAAACTGATCTACCCTATCCATTTCAAAAATACTCACGCCGCTAAGAAAAAGAATCTGGTCTTCTTGGCGAACTACATGGGAATGAACTACAGTTTGAATGTTATTATCGCTTTTTCGCAGCCATAGCCCACCTGCACTTATATTCAGTGTGCTGGAGCGTTTAAACAGAAGCTCTTCCTCTAGCCGCTCATACGTTTTATACAGACTCGCTGAAAACGGGTTAACAACAGCTAAATTAAAAACGCCAATGCCTGCCACCAAAAGTAGCGTTGGTGCCAGAAATTGCCAAACTGACACCCCGGCAGAGCGCATCACCACCAATTCAGAATTTCGAGCTAAACGAAACAAAGCGAACATCATTCCGATCATTACGCAAAAAGGTAGGACATCCTGCAGCGTGTGTGGCAATTTCAGCGCTGCTAGGCCAAATAACGTGCCAATACCAATATTCTCAGCTGAAACAGAGCGTCGCACTAATTCTATTAGGTCAAAGAGCATAATCAGCCCCATGATCACTAGTAGCACGCTCAAAAATGCCAAAATGAACTGCCAGCCTATATAGATCGAAAGGGTCGGAGTAATTCGATTCACGTTCTGGTTGCCTTGCACTAGATGTGTAAATATCGACAATAATGTAAATTAGCCTGTCGGTGAACGGCTTGGCAAAATTGACTCACAGCAGGGGCAGGATGGTAAAACTTAACAAAATTTATACCCGAACCGGCGATGAGGGCAAAACCGGGCTTGGGGATGGAACCCGGATATCAAAAAATGCGGCCCGGGTAGCGGCTTATGGAGAGGTTGATGAGGCTAATGCCCTGATCGGTGTTGCCCTAACGGTAATCGCTTCGGGAGAAGACCCTCACCAAATTGGTGCCATACTTCTTAGAGTGCAAAACGATTTGTTTGATTTGGGCGCAGATCTATGCGTGCCGTTCAGCAAAACGGAGAGTGTGGGCAGCGTTTTGCGCATCACCGATGAGCAGACTTCACTCTTAGAACACGACATTGATGCTCTGAATGCCGGCTTAAAGCCTCTGACTTCTTTTGTGCTTCCGGGAGGGAGCCCCGCCTCAGCGCATCTACACCACGCCCGTACTGTAGTACGCAGCGCAGAGAGAGCTATTGTCAACTTGGCTGAAAACACCCATATCGGCAAACCAGTTCTGCAATATATTAACCGGCTCTCAGATCTACTATTTGTAATGGCTAGGATCGCCAATAATTCTGGCGCAGCAGACATATTGTGGCGGCCTGGTGGAGACCGCTAAGCAGAAGCGGGAACACTAGATATAGCGACGGCAGATCGCTGAAAGCGAGTGATCCAAACCGTTTGTGCTCTATCCTAGTTGTGCTGCATTGCAACATGTTGGCGTTGACTTGATTGGGTCAAAGCATTAGGTGTTTAGGCCGTTTTGGGCTGTGCCTTGCACTATTTTGCACAGTAGCAGCTTCACGGAAGCTCGAATGTCTCAACAATGATTGCGGAACTCATTCCATGAAGGTCTTGGTCGCGGTTAAACGAGTGGTAGATTACAACGTAAAGGTCCGTGTTAAAGCGGACAATTCCGGTGTCGAACTTGCCAACGTAAAAATGTCTATGAATCCCTTTGACGAAATTGCAGTCGAGGAGGCTGTTCGCCTGAAAGAAGCTGGTACTGCCGATGAAGTTGTAGCTGTTAGTTTGGGCGTCCAACAATGCCAGGAAACAATCCGCACGGCTCTTGCAATGGGTGCTGACCGCGGCATTTTGGTAGATACAGATGCTGAATTACAACCTCTCGCTGTGGCTAAGATGCTAAAGGCAATCGTAGATGAGGAAAATCCAAATCTTGTCATTCTAGGTAAGCAGGCTATTGATGATGATGCTAATCAGACCGGCCAAATGCTAGCGGCACTATTAGGCTGGCCACAAGGAACTTTTGCATCAAGAATAGATTTGAAAGACAGTAAAGCAGACGTCACCCGCGAAATTGATGGTGGTCTCGAAACCCTCACACTAAAGACACCATGTGTAATAACAACAGATCTCCGGCTCAACGAACCTCGCTATGCCTCTTTACCCAATATCATGAAGGCCAAGAAAAAGCCGATTGACAAAAAGTCACCCGAAGATCTCGGAGTAGATCCTACTCCGCGTATCATCACAATCAAAGTTGAAGAACCCACGAAACGGGAAGGCGGGGTAAAAGTTGCCGATATCTCCGAATTAATCGATAAACTTCGTAACGAAGCCAAGGTGATCTCATGACCTGTCTCGTCGTCGCCGAACACGATAATGCTGAGCTCAAGAGTTCTACACTTAGCACCATTATGGCTGCCACTCAAATCACTGGTGATATTCACGTTCTCGTCGCTGGTTCGAATTGTAGCGCAGTAGCCGAACAAGCTGCCAAAGTGGCTGGGGTTCAATCGGTTAAGGTCGCAGATGACGCCATTTATGCGCATCAGCTAGCGGAATCGGTTTCGACCTTGATACTTAGTGTTGCCGAAGAATATTCGCATATCCTTGCTTCAGCAACCACAGCCGGGAAGAACGTGATGCCACGAGTATCAGCGGTATTAGATGTGGCACAGATTTCTGATGTTTCAGCGGTTTTGTCTGAGGACACCTTTGTTCGGCCAATATATGCCGGTAACGCGATGGCAACCGTACAGAGTCTAGACGACAAAAAGATCATCACTGTCCGCAGCTCAACTTTTGACAAAGTTGCTGCTGTTGGGGGCTCAGCATCCATCATCCCTATTTCTTCCGCCCCGGATCCCAATCTTTCTACCTTTGTAAGTCAAGAATTGTCCAAATCAGAGCGTCCCGAACTGTCAGCAGCTAAGATCGTTATTTCTGGTGGCCGTGGCGTCGGTAGCTCCGAGAATTTTGCTATTATTGAGGCTCTTGCCGATAAGCTTGGTGCGGCTGTAGGTGCATCACGTGCTGCCGTAGATGCTGGTTATGTTCCAAACGATTATCAGGTTGGTCAGACTGGAAAAATCGTCGCGCCCGAATTATACGTCGCTATAGGTATTTCTGGGGCAATTCAACACCTAGCTGGCATGAAAGATAGCAAGGTTATTGTTGCCATTAACAAAGATGAGGAAGCTCCTATTTTCCAAATTTCTGACTATGGTCTTGTTGGTGATTTGTTTACAGAAGTGCCGCAGTTGACAGAGGCCCTCTAACAGGCATTAAAGGCTAAGAATTAGATTGTAAATGATAGCAATGGCAGAATTGTAACGACAATGAAGGACAATAGCTGCGTGGCAAAATCAAATTATAATATTCAAACTATAGGCGTAATTGGGGCTGGCCAAATGGGAAGTGGCATTGCCCATGTTGGTGCTCTTGCTGGATACAACATGCAAATCTTCGATATCAGCGAAGATCAACTTGAGAAGGCAATCGCTGGCATCGATTCTAATCTAGAGCGACAGGTGAAGAAAGATCGCATCAAGGCGGAAGATAAAATGGCCGCTATGAAGCGCATACAGACAAATTCCTCAATGAAATGCCTTAGCGAGGCAGATCTTGTGATTGAGGCCGCTACTGAGAACGAAGATATCAAGTGCAAGATTTTCACCGACATATGCCCCGTTCTTAAAGATGACGCCTTACTGTGCTCAAATACATCATCGATTTCTATCACGCGCCTTGGCGCCGTAACAGACCGGCCAGAGCAGTTTATGGGTCTTCATTTCATGAACCCTGTGCCCGTCATGAAACTGGTTGAACTCATCCGTGGTATAGCCACCAATGCAGCTACATTCGCGGCAGTACGCGAGGTGGCCATCAAACTCGGCAAGCAGACTGTTTCATCAGAGGATTTCCCAGCCTTTATTGTAAACCGCATTTTGATTCCAATGATCAACGAAGCAATTTACACACTTTATGAAGGTGTCGGTTCGGTTTCTGCGATCGATGACGCAATGAAACTCGGCGCCAACCACCCAATGGGGCCCCTCGAATTAGCCGATTTTATTGGCCTTGACACCTGCCTGTCGATAATGACCGTGCTCTATGAAGGTCTCGCCGATTCCAAATACCGGCCTTGCCCACTGCTAGTTAAATACGTTGAAGCTGGCTGGCTTGGGCGCAAAACCGGGAAAGGCTTTTACGACTATTCTGGTGAATCGCCCTTACCTACCCGTTAGCATTACAAATAAACAAGAATAAGACTTGCCTTCTCATGATAGACTCCGCTGCAATAGCGGTCGTTTTTAGGGGCGTATTTTGAGATCACCTTTAGAGCTACAGTCTGAATCCTGGATGTCAGGATACACACCCTTAGCGCTGCTAACTCTGCTCTGCTTAATACTTTTTGTGCCCGGCTTGACGTCACTTCCGCCCACGGATCGTGATGAAGCACGCTTCTTACAAGCTAGCAAGCAAATGCTTGAAACTGGTGACTTGATGACTATCCGGTTTCAAGACAATCTTCGAAACAAAAAACCGGTAGGTATACATTGGCTACAAGTGACGGCAGTCAAGTTGTTTGCGGGCGGGGACCGTTTCGCTATATGGGCTTATCGCCTGCCATCCGCTCTCTCAGCGTGGCTAACCGTTCTAGTCACATTTATTATTGGGAGAAGGCTATTTGGCGCAGCCAGCGGCCTTCTAGCAGCCGGTCTTCTGGCGTGCACCTTACTTTTTGTTGTCGAGGCCCACATTGCCAAAACGGACGCAGCGCTAGCGTTGGCAGTTGCTCTCGCGCATCTTGCATTGCTCACATTTTACATGTCTCCTGTCGATAATCGACCACCATTCTCTAGCGTTTTCTTATTCTGGGCTGCAATTGGATTTGGCCTTTTGATTAAAGGCCCGATCATTATCGCAGTTGTCGGCGCCACCGCACTCGCATTGTGTGCGGCTGACAGAAACATAAGCTGGCTTCAAGGTCTGCAACCCACCATAGGTATTCCTATAGCTTTCGGTTTCCTCATCCCTTGGCTAGCATGGTTGGTAGTGACCGGTAACGGTGATGTCATTATGAAGTCTCTCACTGAAGACCTATTCCCTAAAATTTTCGGGGGTCAGGAAAGCCATGGTGCGCTGCCAGGAAGTTACCTTCTAGCTTCACCTATCTTACTTTGGCCTGCATCACTTATAATATTTCCCGGTCTGTTAGTCGCTGCGCAATGCCGGCGCGAGCGAGCCGTGCGGTTTTCCCTAGCTTGGGGCTGCGCCGCTTGGCTGATGTTTGAGTTGATACCCACAAAATTACCACATTACATTCTCCCCACCCTGCCAGGCCTCGTATTAGCGACAGCAGCAGGAGTGCTCAAGTCAGGTCATAGGATCCCCCGCTGGAGCTGTATTGTCTGGGGGCTCGTCAGCGCTTTGCTGGCAGGCACTTTGGTGTGGGCTACCTTCGCTTATGGTGGTTCACGTCCTATTGCTGGGCTTTTAGCCGTTATGCTAATCGCAACTACAGCATTAACTTGGACAGCCCAGAAAAACTTAGAGGTGCTCGTTCCCATCCTAGCTATTACCTTGTTTGGATTAACGTTTTCTATTCTACTACCAAGCCTAAGTAAGCTCTCGCTCAGCGCTAGGCTTGCTGAGATCATAGAAGAACAGGGTGGCGGACCGGTGGCCTTATCACGCTTCCATGAACCATCAGTTGTATTCTTGCTAGGTACCGAGACCTGGCTAACGAACCCACGCAATGTAGTCGCGCACATTGCTGCAGACCCGGACGCACTGGGTGTCGTGGCCCTAGATGAACTTGAACGTGCAAAAGATATGCTTATAGCAAGCCACGAAAATTTAGAAATTGTTGATCAGCTACACGGATATAACTATGCCAAAGGCAGGCCTGAACAGATGGTGATAATACGGAGAGCTATGGGTCGGCCTATTCCATGACAGCGAATACGAAAACTAATTACCAATTTTTAACGCTGGCAACCTGGGCTAGCTTCGTTGCAATCGTCTCTACCGCTTTCATAATTCAGTGGGATATTCCCCTTGCATGGTATTTTGAGACCCAATTTGACCAGCGTATTAGATTGTGGATGGCCAAAATAACGGAAGCTGCTAATAGTGCTATCTGGTTTAGCCTAGCCTTAACAGGCATTGCTATAAGTTGGCACTCAGCAAGAAAATCATTAGCTCTAGACGGCATACTTTACCATAGAAGATGTATGAGGGCCTGGAGCTATATGATAGTATCCATGGTGACCGCTGCGGCGGTCTTGAATTTCTCTAAGTTTGCAGTTGGGCGATACCGGCCCCGCTACTTATTTGATGATGGTGTTAGCGGTTTCGAGCCGTTCGGACTCGCCCTAAAGATGGCTAGTTTCCCATCAGGCCATGCCCAGTCTATCTGGTCAGCCATGCTGGCCCTCTGCTTTCTGACACCGCGGTTTACACCATTATATCTATTTGTTGCATTAATGGTCAGCGCCAGCCGCTTTTTAACCGCCGTTCACTTCATAAGTGACGTAATCGTAGGTAGCTTCTTAAGTATTTTAATCGCCATCCTTCTAAAACAATGGTTTGAGAGAAATGGCCAAAGTTTGCGCTTGCTATCCTAGAGCTTTGTATCTTCGTATCTAAGCGCCCTAGACATAAGTGTTGGCTCGGTGGTAAGCACCGAGACGTTCAAACCTGCGTCCGTAGTTTCTAGTTATTTAGTTTTTTGATAATATACATTTATACTTGTTTGCGGACGCCCGAATATGAGGTAACCCATGACTAGTCGGATATGGGGCGGTCGTTTCTCCGGCGCCCCGTCAAACATTATGGAAGCAATCAATATTTCCATCAACTTCGACCAGCGCCTAGCCAAACAGGATATTAGGGGTTCAAGGGCACATTGTGCCATGCTAGTTGCCCAAGGAATACTTGCAAAAGACGATGGTACCGCCATCATGGCTGGCCTGACCAAGATCGAGAAGGACATCGATGCAGGTACTTTTACTTTTAGGCGTGCCCTTGAAGATATCCATATGAATATAGAGGGTCACCTTACTGAGTTAATAGGTGAGCCTGCTGGGCGATTACATGCGGCCCGCTCTAGAAATGATCAAGTGGCAACAGATCTGCGCCTGTGGGTACGGGAGGCTATTGACACTCTCGACAAGCAGATACAAGCGCTGCAAGAAGCAATGATTAAGAAGGCTGAAGCCCATTCAGATACAATTATGCCCGGTTTTACTCACCTACAGGCCGCGCAACCAGTCACATTCGGTCATCACATGTTAGCCTATGTAGAAATGTTGGGGCGTGACCGTGGGCGCTTATCTGACGCCAGAAATCGCATGAACGAGAGCCCACTCGGAGCCGGGGCCATGGCTGGTACGTCATTCACCATTGACCGCGACCGTACATCGGCAGACCTTGGTTTTAACCAGCCAATGACGAATTCTTTGGATGCGGTATCTGACCGAGATTTTGCGTTAGAGTTTCTTTCGAATGCTGCCATTACAAGCATTCACCTGTCGCGCCTAGCCGAAGAATTAACTATTTGGACTAGCGCTCAATTTAGCTTTGTATCTTTTACCGACGCGTTCTCAACCGGAAGTTCCATGATGCCGCAGAAACGTAATCCAGATGCAGCGGAACTAGTGAGGGGGAAAGCGGGGAGTATTATCGGCGCTCTTACCGGACTCTTAATTGTTATGAAGGGTCTGCCGCTAACATATTCAAAAGATATGCAGGAAGATAAGGAACCAGTCTTTGACGCATTCGATACTCTAGAGCTATGTCTTGCAGCTATGACCGGCATGGTAAACGATATGTGTGTCAATAAAGATCGTATGTATGCTGCAGCCGGTGCAGGATATACAACAGCAACTGACCTAGCAGATTGGCTTGTTCAAGCTAAAGATGTGCCCTTTCGTGAAGCCCACCACATTGCTGGACAGGCTGTAAAAGCTGCCGAGGCGCAGTCATGTGGACTAGAAGATCTTACCGAGAAGGATCTCAAAACTATAGATGATCGGCTTACACGGGAAGTCCTTTCTGTAGTAACTTTAGAGGCATCTGTAATGAGCAAGAAGAGTTACGGGGGAACATCGCCGGATAATGTTAGAGTCCAAATCGAAGCAGCTCGAGGTAGATTCTTGAAGGACAAAGTTACATGAGATTCTTGACGAAATATTGTTTAGTCCAAAATATCGCGCTCGTAATTATGTCTGTATGGTTGACGATTGGTTTATCTTCATGCGGGAAAAAAAGTGCATTAATGCCGCCGGATGGGTCCAGTTACCCTAAACAATATCCTCGCCAATAGATTGCGTTCGATTAACTATGCATTATTTCAAATACAGAAACGGCGCCCTTTGCGCTGAGAGTGTAAGACTCTCCGATATTGCCGCCAAAGTGGGGACGCCATTTTATTGCTACTCCACTGAAACATTGAAAAGACATTACGAAGTTTTTGCTCATGCCATGGATGGGCTTGAAAACTTGATATGCTTCTCTGCCAAAGCTAATGGTAATATAGCTGTCCTCCGCACCCTAGCAGATCTTGGAGCAGGCTGTGACGTCGTATCAGGCGGTGAGCTCGGTCGAGCACTAACAGCAGATATTCCTCCAGAGAAAATCGTTTTTTCGGGAGTAGGAAAATCAGCTGAGGAGCTCCGCTTTGCCTTGAGTTCAGACATTGTCCAGATAAATGTTGAGTCAGAGGCAGAACTCCATCGATTGAATAGTATTGCCTTATCATTGGATAAAACCGCACCAGTTGCATTTCGCGTCAATCCTGACGTCCATGCCAAGACCCACGACAAAATATCTACCGGCCGTAAGGAAGATAAATTTGGTGTTGCATATGATGATGCACCCGGGCTTTATAAGCTTGCCTCTACGATGAGTGGGATCGATATTCGTGGCGTAGCCGTACACATTGGGTCTCAGATCACCGACCTCAAGCCTTTTGAGGTAGCGTTCACAAAGGTCGCTAACTTGGTCCAAGGGCTTCGGGCATCTGATATAGCTATCAAGACCATCGACCTAGGTGGAGGCCTGGGAGTTCCTTATCGTAGTGACAATGAACTTACACCGAGTCCAGCCGATTATGGCGATGTGGCTAGACGCACTGTCGGAAACTTAGGCTGTAAGATAATTTTTGAGCCTGGGCGTGTGATTGCAGCCAACGCTGGAGTGCTAGTATCAAAGGTAGAATACATAAAGCACGGTGAAACCAGGACCTTTGCTATCATTGACGCAGCCATGAATGACTTGATTCGTCCTTCAATGTACGATGCGCATCACGATATTCTTTCCCTCAAGGAAAACACTGCAGTATCTGATGTGAAGGCCTACGACATAGTTGGGCCAATTTGCGAGACTGGCGACCGTTTTGCACAGGAAGTACAATTACCCTCAATGGGCGAAGGTGATCTAATTGCCATTATGTCAGCAGGGGCTTATGGGGCAGTTATGGCTTCAAATTATAATACTCGTCCACTAATCCCCGAGGTCATGGTTAACGCTGACTCCTACGCAATTGTTCGCAAACGCTTACCTGTGGAAACCTTGTGGGCCTTGGAGACAATGCCAGAATGGTTAGATTCAGACTTAGACGATTGAAAATACTGCCCAGCAGGGCCTACACTTAGACATGTCTCTCGATTGGCAAGACCTCTTGCAGCTCCGCCGCCTGATTTCACGCCGGCTTATGCTCTCCCGTCTGAGTTTAGCTGTTGAACGTCTTACCCGCGCTTTATGGGCGCCTGTCTTAGTGATAGCAAGCTTTGTTGCGGTTGCTTTATTCGACGTCCTTGCCGTGCTCCCTACCCTCCTGCACAGTCTCATACTATTTTTGTTCTTAGTCGGACTCTTATACTTGACCCTGGCTGGGTTTCGAGGATTTACCTGGCCGACTTTGCTGGAAGCAAGGCATCAACTAGAGACAGCATCTGGGATCACCCATCGTCCATTGACGGCCTGGGAAGACGACCTAGGTTATCGAGCCGGTGCAAGCCAAAATGCATTGTGGCTAGCACATAGGCTCCGTATGCAGAAGTTAATAAGACGCTTGCGTCCGCCCTGGCCGACAGCGGTTATTGCAGAGAGCGATCCCTATGCGATTCGATCAATACTCATTCTACTGTGCCTAGCAGGCTTTTTTGCAGCCTGGGGCGATATTGGTCCGCGTTTTGTACGAACAATAAACCCCGCCATCGCGCTTGGACACGGTCCTCTTGACCTAAAGGTATGGCTAACACCTCCACCATACACCCTAAGACCCACCTTATTATTGGATCCTAGTGTGCCCTCGACAATCATAGAGCCGATAGAGGTTCCAGACGGAACCGAAGTACTAGCTGTCTTGACCGGCACATCCCAAACTACCTATTTAGATGTGGACGGAATTGCCACGGAGCTTATCTCTATCGATGAAGAAAGCTATAGGTATCGGGGTATTCTACCTGCAGGAGAACACCTCGAGATTCGCCAGGCTGGTCAAACTTTGGGTGCATGGCAGATTCTCCATTTACCAGACACTCCACCGACAATTTCTTTGACGGGAGAACCAGGAATTGTAAGCCATTACAGATCAAGCCTTCCGTACAAAGCGGAGGATGATTATGGCGTGATAAATGTGCATGGACGCATAGAACGGCCAGAGGATGTGCGTACCTATGCACAAGGATGGGCTAAGGATTTTTCTTTATCGGTTCCACCTTTCACCCCAAAGACAGTCAAATACCAATCCTATCATGACTTAACTTCTCACCCTTGGGCTGGTGAGTCCGTGACTCTAACGATTAGTGCAACTGATGCAGCTGGACAAGAAGGCACGAGCAAACCCATCAGATTCCGCTTAACTGAACGTCCATTTACGCATCCAGTTGCAGCAACCATTATTAACTATCGAAAGAAGCTTATTAACAACCCCTCGACTGCGCCAATAGCCTCACACGCGCTCAAACGTTTGATCGAGGCCCCGGAATCTTATGGTGGTGATATAATTGCCCACTTAGCTATGGTATCCGCACATAATCGCCTAAAACTGGATGAAGTTTTATCCGCACTTGATAACGTCCTTGAACTTATGTGGTATGCGGCCTTGAGGATCGAGGACAAAATCTTCGCAGTAGCGGAACAAACGCTTAGTGATGCAGAAAACGCGCTAAATGAAGCGATTGAGAATGGAGCATCACCAGAAGAAGTCAGTCGCCTTATCGCGCAACTTCAAGGGGCATTGATGCAATACTATCAAGCCATAACAGAGCAAATGTCCGATGATTCATTTTTCTTAAGCGGCTCTGAAACAGATATGCCAACCTTGAACTCGGCTAAAATCGCGCAAACGATAGAACAATTGCGTCAGCTCACAGAGATGGGAGCAAACAAGGCAGCTAAAGAGATGCTAGCTAATCTCCGCAATATGATCGATTCCCTCCGGAATACCCCACTTGCCCAGATGAGCCATCCGAACGTCGAAGCAGCAAAGGCAATAATAGAAGAACTCAAGTATATCGCCGGACAACAGTCCACTATTCTGAATTCCACATTCAAGCAAGCGCGCAAACAACTTCTGTACAGCAGACCAAACTCACAAACACGGAGAGAGATAGAACAGCGCCGAAAAAGCGAATATGAGCAGCTGCGACAGCCAGAGCAGGGTAATATTGAACAGGATAAAGATGAGGCTGTGATGGAGCAGAGTGAATTACGGCAGCGACTGAGAGAAATCATTGGACATATAGCGGAGATAACAAACGATGTGGCTGAGGATCTGGGCAAGGCAGAGCAAGCAATGCGGGATGCAGAAGACGCTTTAGGCAAAGGTGCCTGGCAGGCTGCATCTAATTCACAGTCAGAAGCATTAGCCAACCTACAAAGCGGTATGCAACTCGCCACAAGAAAGATCATGGAGACACTGTCAAAACAGGGTATCGCTGGCCTAATACCAACCCCGGGTCAAGCCGGAGCACCGTTTGGCACCGTTATGCCAAGTCTAGGGCGTGACCAGGGCAAAGATGTAGAATTGCCATCCGCCCCTGACACCCGAGGATTATCTCAGCGATCTCGCGCCCTACTGAAAGAAATTCGCAAACGCTCCAGTCAGCGAATGCGGACTCTTGAAGAACGGCAATACCTCAGACGCCTTCTCGAACAGTTCTAGACCTTAACTCCAACAATAGTCACTTTTAGTCCCAACCAACCCTTAAACTTGTAGCTCTCTCATCCGGGCGCTGTAATTCAATACGATAAGGCTGGGTCGAATTAGGGTTTATAGTTGGTGACCTTGGTGGAGCATTTGTTTCCTGAATTACGTTATTATCCTCGTCTACCAGCATTAGTTTAAGGCTCGGCACAGTCTTCAAAGTATCTGTCAGATTGGTTACGAACCCAGTCACCACGAGAGTCTGCACGCCACCTTGCATGACCCTTACCGGTTGTGGCGGCGAAAACGTTAGGCCTTCCACTGAGGCATCATCGATGCCCAACGCTTCATAAACACCTGCAATCCCTGGCCAAAGATCAGCCAGTTGGTCCCTAGCCATAAACAACACAGAACCAATCAACAAAACGAGGATCGCCAATGCCCCTGCTGTTACATAGGCAGGATCGACAGACTCAGGTGTCGATAAAAACTTCCCACTAGCCTTCTTCTTTTCGGATTCTGAAGGATCTAAATCTTCTAAATCATCGTCCTCTGCAAGGTCATCTTCATCCTCATCATTATCCCCCTCACTCAGGCTACCAAAATCTGGCCGATCTGCATCCGGGTCAACCAGATCGGTATCTTCTTCACCATCTAGTCGGGCTCTTTCTGCCTGAAAGAATGCTTCATCATCCATATCGGTTAGTGGGTCTTCCTCTGGTGCTTCTTCTGCTTGAACAAAAGAATTATCGCCTTCATCATCTCGGGTTTCGAGGTCTGCTTGAAAGAAGGCATCGTCATCATCCATATCAACTAGCAGATCATCGTCTGCTTCATTTTCTGCTGCACCACTCATCGGGGCACCATCGCCAGGACCTCCTGACTCGCCGCCAGATAATGATTGCGCGCCCTCCCCAGGACCAGCATTGTCACCCGCAAGTTGTGACATAGCCGCACCCCCAGGGCCGCCTGCTGCACCACTCATCGGGGCACCATCGC
>JBJLGL010000003.1:0-13732 GCA_045564915.1 Rhodospirillaceae bacterium | reverse complement strand
GTTATAGCACTGTTTTATCTGTCAGTGCACATTAAATGCTTTTAACAGCCTTTGTACTCTTTCTTCACACACTCACGGGCTAGGTCCGTTGCTTTCTCTAACTGTGAAGGCGTCATATATTTTGAAAGACTATCCACCTCCTCTTTTGCCTCCTCATTGCCATTTGACGCTGCAATACTCCACCACATATGTGCATAGATATTATCTTGCATAGCGCCTTCGCCTGTATAGTACATTTCACCTAGCTTGTTCTGCGCTAATGCATGGCGTTCCTCCCCAACAGGGCTAAGCTCTTTAAGAATAATTGCGTAGTCTTGGGAAAAGCTAGCCTGACTGCTTCCAAGAAACAGCACGACTGCCAGTAATAGTGTCTTAATTGGGTTGGTCATGGGGTCCACCGCGCTTATGACTGCATAGGGTAGCCTAGTCCTTTAGGCTTGCCGGATACAATAGAAAGCAAGGCGGAGAGGGGTGGAGATACCCGTGGAAGCGGCACAATTATCGAGATTGGAATACGTGGGAATCACTAAGGGCCAATTTTAGACGGGGTTCTACCTCTCGATCAAACCGCTCGTTTTTAGGCGGTACTTCGTCGGGACCGGTGCAATCACCCCCCACACTTGCTGAGTTCGGTATTGATCAAAGCCCAGAAAGAAACGGTGGGGCTAAATAAGGGCGCACTTCTCCGTGGTGGTAACAAACAACCACGGGACACAAGCCCCACACTTGCTGAATACAGGTACAGCAGGAAAGGGACGGCCAAACTTAGGCGGTCCCGACGAAGTACCGCCTAAAGACGAGCGACACAGAGACATAAAAACTTAACCCAACTGTAAACAAGCCGTCTTGGATAGGCCCTATAGAGCATGTTGGAGCGGACGGGATACGCCCATTCGCGAAGATGATTTTCAAGGGTAAAGAAATGAAAATAGTGACTTTCTCAACACTTATAGTGACGGCAGCGCTGGGATTAACTACGACAGCACAAACCACATTAGCGCGAGACGAGGTCCGTGTAGTTGGATCCTCTGCTGATGGCGATGGCTTCAAGATGGATGAATTTTTATGCACGAAATGTGGGCATACTGCTGATGCTGATGAGAACGCGGCGCGTGTTATCGGCCTAAAAGGAATGTGGCAGCGGCAATTGCCAAAATATAAACCTGGAAAAACTCTTGCGGAGGATAAGAAATTTGATGCATTTTTAAAGCAACACGCTGAACAGCATGGCATTGATGTCGGCGAGCCGCGCAGCAAGTCGTGGGATGAATTTGAAGGTGAAAGCTTCGACGTGGTGATTACGGTGTGGGATCAGGCGGCAAGTGAATCCTGTCCTGTGTTTTTCGGCAACCACGAAAAACTGTATTGGAGCACGCCTGATCCAGCCAAGGCGCAAGGATCAGATGACGAGATCAATGCGGCGTTTGATGAAGCCTTCAATATGCTCAGAAACCGAATTGAGACAGAATTGTTATGAGCCACGACTCATCTTCCCCCATGGGCGCATTTGAACGCTATCTCTCCCTTTGGGTGGCTTTGTGTATTGTTGCAGGGGTTGGGCTCGGTGCGACGGTGCCAAATATTTTCCAGGCCATCGCCTCCCTTGAATATGCCAGTGTCAATCTGGTGGTGGCGGTTTTTATCTGGGTGATGATTTACCCAATGATGGTGAATGTGGATTTTGCCTCCCTCAAGGATGTCGGCAAGAAACCTAAAGGCTTGTGTATTACGCTTGTTGTGAACTGGCTCATCAAGCCTTTTACCATGGCAGCTTTGGGCATTTTGTTCTTCGAGTATATTTTTGCTGGTCTTGTTGAGCCGCAAACCGCCAAAGAATATATCGCAGGAATGATCCTTTTAGGTGTTGCGCCATGCACAGCCATGGTCTTTGTCTGGAGTCAGCTCGTCCGTGGTGATGCCAACTACACGCTGGTTCAGGTGTCAATCAACGATATCATCATGGTGTTTGCTTTTGCGCCCATTGCTGCGCTCCTGCTAGGGGTGACGGATATCGTGGTGCCGTGGGAGACATTGCTCCTGTCTGTCATCCTCTATGTCGTGATACCACTTGCCGCCGGATATATGACCCGAAGGGTTTTGGATGGCTCCGGTGATCACGAGCGAGTTGCAGCTTTTACTGCAAAATTAAAACCCTTTTCGGTGATGGGGCTACTGGCCACCGTCATACTGCTGTTCGGTTTTCAGGCGCAAACCATTCTGGATAAACCCATGGTTATTGCCTTGATCGCTATTCCGCTTCTTATTCAAAGCTACGGGATATTTATCGTTGCCTATGGTTGGGGGTATTTGTGGCGCGTGCCATTTACGACTGCTGCCCCGGCAGCGCTGATCGGGACCTCCAACTTCTTCGAGCTGGCGGTTGCCGTTGCGATCAGTCTATTTGGTCTTAACTCAGGCGCGGCACTGGCGACCGTTGTGGGCGTCCTTGTCGAAGTGCCAGTCATGCTGTCATTGGTTTACTTTGCGAATAGGACTCGTAACTATTTCGTTAGGTCATAGCAGCAGGCTCTGCTCCATGACGATGACAGACCACCCCAAGGTTTGAAATTGAGGTGATTAACGCTCTTGGTGACGTTCGTAGCCAGGCAGTTGTTGCCAAACGGCCAAAACAAATACTCATAATTTGAACGTCTGGTGCTAGACGATTGAGCCATTACTGGGAAAACGAGAATTAATAAGCTGAAAGTAAGAAACACTGCGCGATTCATATTGATACTCCCTTTAGCTGTTAACAGCCTTTGTATTCTTTCTTCACACACTCACGGGCTAGGTCTGTTGCTTTTTCTAACTGCGAAGGTGTCAATTCTTTTGCAACAATGTCTCTATTCTCTTTTGCTATCTCCTCCCCATTTGACGCTGCAATGTTAAACCACATATGGGCATAAACCGTGTCTTGGATAACGCCTTCACCATTGTGGTACATGGCACCTAGGTTGCCCTGCGCCTCCGCAAATCCTTGCTCAGCAGCCAGCCGCCACCACTTCACAGCTTCTTTATCGTCTTGGATAACACCAAGGCCATCGAGGTACATGAGACCGAGGTTGTACTGGGCCTCCGCAACTCCTTGCTCTGCAGCTAACCGATACCACTTCACTGCTTCTTTATAGTCTTGGGTAACCCCTTGGCCACGGTAGTACATATTACCTAGGTTGTGCTGCGCATCCGCATCTCCTTGCTCAGCAGCCAGCCGATACCACTTCACCGCTTCTTTATAATCTTGGGTAACGCCATTGCCGTTGTCGTACATGTTACCTAGGAGGTACTGCGCCACCGCATTTCCTTGCTCAGCAAGCGGCCTCCACTCTTTTAAGGCTGCTGCATAGTCACTACGCTCCCATGCTTCCACACCCTTATTAAAGTCCTGCGCATACCCACCCTGACTGCTTCCGAAAAGCAGCACGACTGTTAGCAATAGTGTCTTAATTGGTGTTGTCATGGGGTCTACCGTACCTATGACTGCATAGGCCAGCGTAAACCTTTAGGCTTGCCGGATACAATAGAAGACGGTCTAGGCCCGCTTACTCTTCAATTTTATTACTTTACCGTCGCCGTTTGATACCGGACTCGTACAGAAGTTTGCCCAATCTTCCATGATCAAAGCCCGCTTCTTGTATTTATCGCCGCGGGAATATTTTGCGAAGGAATCCTCGCCAAGGGTATGTGCTAAGACTGCTTCCTTTAGCTTGGTAGCAATATTTGTTTCTTCATCTAGGTATTCAGTGATCGTTGCCCTGAAGCCGTGCGTTGTAATTCTGTTGTCCTCTGGATCTAACCATTCTGCTCTTTTCTGCATACGATCCAGTAACGCATCAAATGCGCCTGAAGATAAACATGTATTATTCTTTGCACCCGGAAACACCCACTTGTTAGTCCGTAAGTCTTTCATCTTCTTTAGTAGTCGAAGACATTCTTTGCTAAGCGGGACACGGTGTTTGTTTTCGGCCTTCATTTTACTTGCTGGAATATTCCAAGCGCCCTTATCAAAGTCTATTTCTTTCCATTCGGCTTGAAGTACGGGTTTACTGCGCAATCCTGTTAGAATCAGAAGTTGCAAAGCAACAGAAGCTACGCTGTCTTGTTGATCCAACGCAGCATAAAATTTCTGGATCTCAGTGTATGGCAACGACGGCTGTTTTCTTTCTTCCTTTAGTTTTCTTACCTTAGGCAAGTGGTGCTCAAGGTTGTCTTTCCACGTAGCTGGGTTTGGCGGTTCATTTTGTATGGCATTTTGTGGGCGGTGCTTGTTCGCGATAGCCCATGACATAATTAACTCAATGCGGCCTCTTACCCGCGACATCGTTTCTGGCTTTCCGCCTTTAGTTCGTTTTTTCCAATACGGCTCCAAGGCACGAAGGACATCATTTCTGTTGATCTCTTCGATCGGCTTCTTGCCAAATACAGGGAAAGCGTACTCTTCCAATGTCGTGCGCCATTGTTGTGCGTGTTTTAGGTTCCGCCACTCTGGCTCATGTACTTCAATGTATCGGTTTGCACACCATTCAAAGGTTTCCCCTTTTCCCAACGTGAATTTTTGAATCTGGCGGTCGCGCTCTTCAATAGGATCTATTAGATCAAGCTTTACTTTTTCCCATTTGTCGCGTTCTTGCCGCGCCTTCTTCAGCGATACCGTTTCATATGGCCCAAGGCCCATCTTTCGGCGCTTGCCATTAAGCTTGTATTCGTAAACCCACCTTCGGCTCTTATAGTTTTTGTCATTGTATGATTTACCAGTTGAATCGCGACGCCTTCTTCCTGCGTTAACAACTAGCCACAGGCCGCCACCGTCGTAATGCTCGCCTGGGCCTGCGTTCTTCACGTCAAGGGCGCTCAGGCGGCTCCTCGACGTGTCTAGGGGCTTTTTACGGGTCACCATAGGAAGCCTCACATTGCATGGGTACTTGCATGGGTACTTAGTAATGGGATAATAATAGCGCTAGACGGACAGTATATGCAATATAAGGCAATAAACTAAGGAAAACCGACGATTAATGGGACGTTAGAATATTGGTAAATATCGCAGAAAACGGTAGTTTGGCAGACACTCCCTCCGCCACTAAAGCCCTGTAAACCGCAGAATACAGAAATTTATTGATATACTAGTTAGTTGCGTGGGCACCTGTGGGGGTACTATCCTATCCGCTGCCTGTTGTTTTCTTCCCCTGTAAATACACGTGGAATACACTTAACAAATGGGCGTGCCTTTGGACCGATGACTACACTGGCGACGAAATGCTGTTTCCTGATGGGTACGATCAGATCCTGACACAGTTTGAAGGCGATTATGGCCTTTCATTGAATGAGCGCGTGACTGGGGTTGAATACGCGTCTGATAGGGTGCGCGTGACCTCGGATGTGAAAGTGCGTAACTTCGATGTTGTCATTGTGACCGTACCACTTGGCGTGTGGAAAGCCGGAGGCATCTCATTTGACCCTGCTTTACCAGATAAAATACAGGGGCTATTGATCGTCTTGGGTTCGGCACGCTAGACAAGATTTACCTGCAATTTGATGAGGTTTTCTGGGACGCAGAAACGCACAATATCGTCACGCCGTTCACAGATTTTCCGCGCGGTCATTACAACGCCTGGATAAACCTTTATGCGGTGACTGGAAAGCCGGTTCTCGTGTGCTTTAATGGTGGTCCAGCGGCATATGCGCTATCGTCTGAAACTGATGAAACCGTCGTTAGTCAGGCAGTGAGCACCATCCTGAAAGCCTATGATCTAGGAGCTTAGAACCGGTATCTTAGTAAATAATGTGAATCTTCTCGAAGAGTAGCAATGCTCACCAGATCAGATGTCTTGAAGTTTGTTAGTCAGGCTGAGTACTCAATGAGTATCGGTGATGTGGAAGCAGCGCGGCTGAGCTACGATCAGTTCTGGGACTCTTCGGCTTCAGTATTTTTTTCGCTTTTTAAGTATCCAGAAATCGAAAAGTTTCATAACCAGTTTGTCCGCAAACTTGTGATGAAAGATGTTTTGAAACAGAAAATACACGATGGAAGACCGTTCTCATTAACGCTACCTTATTGCGGCCCTGACCGCTTTACGACAATTGAGATTCCTAAAGAATGTATTGCGTACATTAACTCTGACAAGACTGCCAATAAACATCGGCGCCGGGTGGAAAAGTATGTCGATGGTCAAGTAGAGTCATACGCCCCGTTTTATATTATGGATTGGGTGCTACCAGACTTACTTTCTATCATTCCGAGGGTGTCACTAGATCGGCGAAGGCTATTGAATTTAGGCGCTGGTGCTGGCTGTCTTGATATTATGCTTTGTATCGTTTTGAGCGACTTAAAAGCATGTGTACAGGTAGAGCCGTTTGATACAGGAAGAGAATCATGCGCGGCCCTCGCCGAAGCAAACGACATCGAATATTGCAAAGCTCTTCAACCAGACGACAACATTGCAAAATACGGGCCGTTCGATTTAGTGCTTTCCTGCCGTGCCATGTCCTATATTTTCTCAGCAGGAGAATATGCCTCGGTGTTGGACCGGAACTTAACAGAAAACACCGAAGCATTCATCGATATCAGGTGTAATGACTGGGGTCAGAGCGAAGAAACGATGCTGTCTAACTGGTTCAAGCAATCTAAACCATACGCTACCCAAGGCGCTGGACTAAAGGCATCCAAGAGGTTCTTTCTCGAAAAGAATTAGTACTAACCCGATATTTGTACGAACACATAATCATCGCCTCCGGCGCCGGATGCTCTCGTATGACTGGCACCACTGCTGATGCCTCCCGTTCCACCAACATCGAGCGACGTTGTTGTTGCTTTGGAGTCAGCCTGAAGCTCAACACCGCAGCCTGTAGAAGATACCCCTGAAGCGGAAGCGGACACGGAACGAACCGGGTAGTTAAAAGGTAGATAGCGACGAGGTATAAACGTCTATTGCACCAACTGCTGAGACTGGCTGTCCTACTGTATTTTTCAAAAATACAGACTCGGGCGGCTCATCCTAAGACCAAGCAATACAAAATCCAGTGGCGTCACCGCGCCGGTTTGGGGTAGGGATATACGGGCCGTGAAAACTCAATTCTTTCGGGATTAAGTGGAAAGTCAGTGCCAAAACGGTCTGTTTGCTCAACCGGATGGTGACCCATCATCACATCAGGTGCTCTGCCCGCTTCAACCCACTCTTCCATGTGGGAGAGGTAGTCGATGGCATAGGCCCCATCACCACCACTACAATGGCTCATGCCCGGAATCATGAATAGCCTGAAGAACTCCTGGGTAGCCTCCAAGCCGCCCATAGTGCGTGTTGCCAGCTCGTAATAGTCTACAGTATTTAGTGGGACGACCGAGTAGTCGGCCCAGCCGTGGTAGACAAACATTTTGCCGCCCGCGTCTCGGAACTTGCGCAGGTCTGGGTTGGAGCCCGAGTAAATGCCTTCCATCATGCCTAAACGTTTGTGGTCCTCGTCAAAATCGAAGTCTTTGGGCTGCCATGAAGGGCCAGGGTCTGGCAGGAAGCCCATGTAGCGAAACATATCGCCAATCATGAAGTAATAGCGCCCGGGCCTGCCCTCCTCTGTAATATAGGGGCCGATCCAGTGCATCTCAGATCCGGGAAGTGCCCCGCCTGTGTAGGTTGGTTGCCCGGTTGAAGTATACGGACCGCTATAGATTTTCTTTACGACCTCAACCTGTTCCTGAGTAAGGCAGTTGCTGCCCCCAAACATGCCGCATTGCAATGCACCAGGATCGAAATCGCAAGTGCGCGGGTCATCTATTAGGCCATCCTCCACGCCGTCGTAGGAATCACATTTTGAAATGGCCGCTTTATGAACCAAGGGAACCTTAGAAGCAGGCAGAATCTGCTCCCCATTTTCATCCAAGTTGGCGGTCGTCGTCCAGATCAGCTGGAGACCAGCCCCTGTCTCGTCGATCACCGGTGCTCCAGCAATTATCCCATCAAAATCCCAGGGAAAGCGCTGGGCTTCCACCAGCCCTTGGCGACCGCCGGTGGAGCACCCCATGTAATATGAACGCTGTGGCGCATTACCAAAAAACGCCTCCGTAATAGCTTTGCCTGCGGCCGTACTCACGTGGGTTGAGCGGTAGCCAAAATCGATTTCTAACTGCGGATTGTTATAGGCCCATTTGGCATCACCACCAGTACTTCTGTGGCCCATGTCGCTGACCACACAGGCATAGCCCTTTTTGACATGATTATTGCAGTAGTCGCCATGAACGGTTCCGCAATATCCACCGCAGCCCCGTTTAATAAACTTACCATTCCAATTTTCGGCAGGAAGGCGCACTTCTATATTGACTGTCGGGGCAACATAACCTTCGATTTTACAATAGGCTCTCATGTCGTCGGTAGCATCGACAAAAGTCGATGATGTGACTTGGGTTGGGGCGTCCGTCACGGCAGAAAAATCTGCCTGCGCTAGCGCCTGACATCGACCGCTTGGTTTGTCTTGGGCAGCATCATTTTGCGCTTGGCTCGAAGACACACTGCTAAAACAGAAACCGGCAGTAATAATAGCAAAGAGTCGGCACCCGCTCACTTTAGTCATGACCCATCCCTTCTAAGATCCAAAATCTACATGAAATGATCGCGTACCGCTCCTTTGACCGGCACTACTAAAAGATACTGTTAAACTGTGACACCGCCTTGCTAATTACTCAAGAAATGTTTGTTTCTGGTGCAGTGGGGCCGTATCGGGGCGTCCTTCGGGCTTGTTATCTTCTGTCTGAGAAGTATTGACTCTAGGGGAAAAACTGTGGAGTCGTGTATTAGTTATGTTGCTAATCCGTTAGGGTCTATTGCCTATAAGAACTATGTGGGGAGAAACTTATGGCTGCTTTTGTGGTTGCTATTGCTAGGGTTGATGATTGGTCTGAAGACTTTCAAAAATATGCTGACCGGGCCGCGGACCTAACGGATAAACTCGGAGCTGAGTATGTGATTCGCGGAGAGCCGAATACTAACTGTGAGGGCGAACTCTTTAATGATCGCGTTGTGGTAATTTCCAAATGGCCATCCGTGGAGGCCGCGCAGTCGTTTTGGAATTCAAGTGAATATCAGTCGGAGATAAAACCCTTTCGCGACAACACCGGTATTTACGACGTAGCTATTTTTGAAGAACCTTGATGGGTGTCTACATCTTGATATGATAAATAAAGTGCATCTGAAATATGGGGGCCGCTATGAATGAAGATGTCGAAAAGGAAGTAACCGAGATGATTCGGGGCATATTTGATGCTTTTGCTCGGCATGAAATAGGAGGAATTGAGGATCATATGGATCCTGATGCTACGGTATGGGACGTGTTTACACCCCATCTGATACGGGGCACCGCAGAGCGAAATAAGTTTCATGCTGACGATCAAGAACAAATGCAGGCCCGGGGCAAGCTAACCCTTAGTGTGGATGACCCTGTCGTCGATGTTTGGGGTGATACCGCGCTCGCTCGCTACTACCTAACCTATAAGTATGAACCACCCAATCCCATGGAAGGCCATGTTCGGATTTCCAATGTCTTTATAAAAAAAGGCGGGCAATGGAAGATTGTGCATCACCATGAAGGTATGGTCCCGACAGGTGTTCCCCCAATCACAGAGTAAAAAAGACCAAGCTTTCATACCTAATTGATGGCTTATCGCGATCCTCTTCTGTTCTATTATCGGCCCAAGCCGTTGGGTGCTGCTGCACTGGGACTGTATGAACGCTGACAGTCCCGTGAGTTGACACCCTGAGGCCCGATGTTGAAAACGGGGCGCAGCCAATTAGAGGGCACTTGTGCGGCCCTGTCATATCCTGGTGCCTCGGCGCTGCCTTTCTAAAGGTTGTCTAATAATGTGATCTCATTCTCGATCATAATATATGCGCGTCTGCTGACCTTAGTTACCTCTGGCTTGTAAGTATTGAAAAATATTGACTTTTTAGGCAGCTGATTATAACGTATGTTATACGATACGTATTATATAACCGAGGTAAGAGATGGCCCGAGCGAGAGCAGTAGATGACTCACAGATTGTGAAAATCATGGAAGTGGCAGATCAACCGCTCACGGCCTACGAGCTGATTGCGCGGCTACCTGCCCAGCGTTGTCCATCTCCGCCGGTTATTTATCGCGCCCTTGAACGTCTCAACTCGGAAGGCCGCGTCCACCGTATTGAGAGCCTTAAAGCCTTTGTTCCCTGCAGCTCGCATGGTCACGCCCATGAGGTAATTCTTGCTGTGTGCACAGACTGCAAGCATGTCGAGGAGATAGAGGATCACGGGCTATGCCAGGCGGTGTCCCGTTGGCAGGGTGCCTCTGGCTTCAGTGCATCCCATAAAACATTTGAAATCATGGGGCATTGTAAAGACTGCACCGCAAAACACTAAGCAGGTCGGCGCATCGCCGCACAGATAGTGAGATAGCTCAATAGAGAGCTCTTGGTTAACCCAAACATCAACAAAATCAGGTTAGAGATCATCACAATGCGCAACATAATACTTTTGTCTACAGTCGCCTTATGCTCGTTCGTTCACTACGCCGCCTTGGCACAGTCAAATTCAACCCTCAATATTCAGGAAATACTTGTCACTTCCACTCCGCTAGAGCGGAGTCTGGCAGATACTATCCAGGGTGCCTCGATCCTAACAGGTGACGCCTTGCGCGATAGAGTACGATCCTCTCTTGGGGAAACCCTTCGCGGCGAGACCGGTGTATCGTCAACGTTTTTCGGTCCCGTCGCCAGCCGGCCCATCATTCGTGGGCAGGGCGGCGACCGTATTCGGGTGTTGACCAATGGGGTTGATCCGGTTGATGCTTCGGTGACCAGCGTCGACCATCAGGTTTCTATCAACACGGGTACGACTGAGCGGATCGAAATCCTGCGCGGCCCCAACACGCTGTTGTTCGGGTCCAATGCAGTCGGTGGGATCGTCAACGTCATCGACACGCGCATCGTCACTGCGTTGCCGGAGCAAACGTTCACTGGTCGCGGTGATCTTACCTACGGCACCAATGCCGACCTGTTTAGCGCAAACGCCCAAACCCAAGGGCAAATCGGTCCGGGTCTCATGTTCTCGTTGGATGGCTCTTATAGCGATCAATCAAACTATGAGATTGATGGATTTGCCAATGAAGAAGCTGAAGAGGAGGGGATTGAGGGGTTTGTCGAAAACTCCGCCGCTGAGGTTTACACCATAGGTGCTGGCCTCAGCTACATCTGGGAAGACGGGCATGTTGGCGTGTCCGGTGGCTACTTCAACTCTCTCTATGGTGTTCCTGCGGCACACGAGCATGAAGAAGACCATGAAGGCGAAGTCCATGATGAAGAAGAGCACGAAGAGGAAGAACACGCAGAGGAGGAAGAGGAAATCATTTCCATTGATCTCCAACGGGTGCGGTTCGATCTCGACGGCGAAGTCCGGAATTTGGGGTCATTCCTGGACAAGGCGACCTTTAGTTTTGGCTATGGCGATTACGATCATACGGAACTTGAAGGCGACGAAATTGGTACCATCTTTCGCAACGAGGCCTGGGAAAGCCGGCTTGAGCTTATTCACCGACCAATTGGGAACGCAGAAGGGGCGTTTGGTCTTCAAATGCGCAACCGCGAATTCGAAGCTATCGGCGCCGAAGCTTTCGTTCCTCCAACTAAGACTGACTCTCTCGCTGCTTTCATTGTCGAGGAAGCCTCCTTTGGCTCTTCCACTCTGACCGCCGGGCTACGCTACGAAAAGGTCGATGTCACATCTACTACAACCAACACGGAACGGGATTTCGATACATTCTCAGGGTCCATTGGGGCTTCTTGGCGGTTTGCAAATGACGTCGTGTTTGGACTGACGACATCTCAAACGGAACGCGCGCCCAATGCGGAAGAGCTGTTCTCCAACGGGCCCCATTTGGCTACTCAACAGTTTGAAGTTGGGAATCCGAATCTTGTCAAAGAAAAGGCCTGGCATACGGAAGCAAATTTAAAGGTCGGGATGGAGCATTTTGGCGGGTCACTCAATCTATTCAGCACGGAGTATGACGATTACACATTCGAACAGCAGACTGGTATGGAAGAAGACGGCTTGCCGGTTTACCAGTTCACCCAGGTTGATACGACTTTCTCCGGCTTCGAAGCAGAAGCGGATGTAGAAATCTACACATCCGAGGAAATGACGGTCGCCCTAGACGGATCACTCAGTTATGTCAAAGCGACGGACGATACAGCGGATGTACCGCTGCCGCGGATTCCGCCGTTGTTCTACACCTTAGGCGCCTCCGCAGCATTCCAAACGTGGACAGCACGGATCGAGGTAGAGGGCTCGTCTAGTGCGACACGGGTTGCGCCACTGGAAGAAGAAACAGACTCCTACACCTTTGTGAACGCACAACTAAGCTGGAACCCTTTTGAAGAGCGAGATTTAAGGCTCACGCTTCAAGGTCGCAATCTCGGCAATAGCTTTGCCCGGCCGCACACCTCATTCATAAAGGAGCTCACACCGCTTCCTGGCCGAGACGTGCGCTTTTCTGTTGCTATGGGATTCTAAGATCAGGGGCAAGTCACGTGACATCACTTGCGCTCGTTGTAAACTCAGATAGCGATCCGGCCACGCGCGTCAGCGAGATCAGTGGTTTGCACGCGCTCAGGGAGAACTCCGTGCCAGCGGTTGTTTTGCAGCGGCGCATTCCAGAGGCTTTCAAGATATGGATCGACGGGCTTTTACCGGACAACCTGCCGTGGGCACGCGTCAATCTTATGACTAGGGATATCTCCGCCGTCGCACGGCAGGCGTGTGAAGAAGCCGGTATGCCGGAATGTCCAGAACGCGAATGGTTCATCGACGATATAGCCTCTCTTGCAAAGGGGTTTGCCGGAGTGATGTCAGCGGCTCGCCTACAGCTACGTTTTGACGTTGTGGGTAGCAACGCGTGCAAGAAATTTCATACGGATGTCGTCAAAGCACGTTTGATCTGTACCTACCGCGGCCCAGGCACTCAATACGGGGTTCTGACAGGCGGTACAGATCCGGATGACATCTTCGATGTGCGCAGCGGCTGCCCCATCGTTCTAAGGGGTAAACGCTGGCCTAACGCCATGTCTGCTCATTTCCGACACCGGTCTCCGCCCATTCAAGGGTTGGCGATGACGCGGCTCAATCTGGTCCTGGATCCGCTCGATGACGGTGAGGGTTGCTTACACATAAATCCAGAATGGGTCCGCGAGAAACTATGCTAAAACCAAACTCAAGGACGACACCCTGCATCTGGTTGTGGTGTCTGGGGTGACTGCGTTGATGCTGTTATCTCGATCTAGTGAATTAGGAAGTTGATATGAATGTTGGCACGTCTTCGACTTCTCTTGATGCATCAGCGATTAGACTATCTGATCTGTGTCTGATTCACTGCCTGATACCTCATTCATAAAGGGGCTAGCCCCGCTCCCCGGGCGGGACCTCGGGTTTTCAGTCGCCCTATCGTTCTGATTTAGCCTATGCATTCTATGGCCACTATCATCCTTTTTCTGGCCAAAAGTAATTTGACAGCATACCGTGCTTTGAGACCGATCTCGTCCTGTCATGCCATGCCATAAAACTAGGGAGAGGCGTACGATGACGCGCACCATAATTGGAGTTTTCTTCGCTGTCTGTTTGGCTATTTTCACCGGCGCAGCAGACGCTAAAACTGTTCTCATCACTGGTTCAAGTACGGGCCATGGCTTGGCCTTCGTTAAGGATTATGCGGCGCGTGGCTGGACTGT
>JBJLGL010000002.1:0-112585 GCA_045564915.1 Rhodospirillaceae bacterium | reverse complement strand
CTCTATAAATCTCTTATCAAGCACGGCTTTAATGCTATTGCTCTACACGGAGACATGGCACAAAGCAAACGCATGGAAATGCTTGCGGCCTTTAAGTCAGGTCAGGCCGGTCTGCTCGTCTGTTCAGATGTTGCTGCCCGTGGCCTTGATGTTTCTGCAGTACCATTTGTAGTAAATTTTGATGTACCAAATAACGCTGAAGACTATGTACACCGCATCGGTCGAACAGGCCGTGCGGGTATGCAAGGAAAAGCCTTTACCCTAGCCCTGCCCTCTGACAACAAGTTTCTTTCAGCAGTTGAAACACTCATTGGGAGTCGCATACCTCGCATCGATGTAAGTACATCTGATGAGAGAAAACTAGCTAGTTCACCATCCAACTCTGATGATAAAGTTACTAGATCCGATGACCGTTCTATTAATCGAGATTCTAAGAGTCGTGCTCCCAGCCGAAAGACTACCGCAAATGATAGCGCTATAGATAGCTATCGTGACTTATCTGAGGTTAAGAAACAGACGCCTGAAGACAAAACCAAACGTAAGCGTAACCGCGGACGCCATGACCCCGATGTCGGCGTTATGGATCATGGGGATGACGTGATGGCTTTTGGTGCGCATACACCAAGTTTTCTGACTGCAGAACAGCGAGAAAAGCCAGAATCGGAACGGAAATCTAGTTAAATTTCGGCATGTATCTTAAATTTAATACTTTAGTTTATAGGAATACTTGGCTCTTCAGGGAGATCCCTTTCATCAAGATGGACTGGTCCAGCATGATGATGCGTCATACGCCATTCACCCTCGGTACGCACAAACATGTTAGTTGCGCATAGAAAAGATCTACCCAAGTCTTCGATACAAACAATAAAGGCAATATTGCCATAGACCGTCGCTCGCGGCATACGGCATTTTACGTCTGGCACACCCTCATCCCCGAAAATCGCCCGCCAACTCTCAAGAACTTCTTCTCGGCCATAGAGAGGTTGCCAACCTGGATGAATACAGACAATACCAGAGTCGGCCCACAAACTCTCCATCCCACTAATATCCCGATTCGCAAAGGAGGTGTAAAAAAGGTCATTAGCAAAGAGTACTGATTCTTCGTCGCCCATTGTTTCCTCTATAGTGATTCTACCTTAAAACGGATTCCAAATCGTGCAAGAACACTCAGCATAGCTTATCATGGCCCTGCTGTATTTTTGGAGATTGTTTCAGGTCTATGTTGAATAGTTCAAAACTAAACGGTCCTTCACAAGCTCCGTTATCCGGTGGGCCTGCTCGTCAGGCAATTGTTTTTCTGCACGGCTATGGTGCTGACGGCAATGATCTCATTAGTTTAAGCTCCTACTTTGCCGAAAGCCTACCTGATGCAGCGTTTTATAGTCCACATGCACCTGATTCCTTCGAACTATCGTCCATAGGGCGTCAGTGGTTTACGTTAAGGGACTATGACCCTAACCTTTTCCTTGAGGATCCGAGCCTTTTAGAAAATGCGTTTAAAAACATGTATGAAGGTACAAAGAAATCGGCAGTGCCTCTATCAAACTATCTAGATGATATTCTAAATAAACTTAGTCTAAGCCCGAATGCCTTGGCTCTCGTGGGCTTCTCACAGGGAACAATGATGGCTATGCACGTTGGGCTTCGTCGTTCGCCCGCTGTCGGGGCGATTATTGGTTTCTCAGGAGCCTTAATAGGTGGTCAGTATTTAGCCGAGGAAAGTAAAACAAAACCACCTATTCTTCTGGTTCATGGAGAGAAAGATGACGTTGTTCCCCTCACAGCCTTGACAGAAATGCAAAGGGTTCTAGATGCTCAAAATATAGAGTACTTATCCCATATTATCCCAGACCATGGACATGGTATCGAGCAGGTGGGCTTAACATACGCGCGCTCTTTCCTACATCAGAATTTCAGTGGAGAGTCATCTGACTAAGGCCAAAAGTGATTGTACTCTCTCTCTATCTTAAACTTCATTGGCGATAGGCTTTGAATAGCGCGGAAGTAATTCACAATAAGGATTAGTATTATGCTTGGACCGATTCTAACAGTTACGCTCGCCCTTCCTGACCTTGCTGCAGTCGAGCATGCCTATGCAAAAACGCTAGGATATCAGGTTGTAGACCGCGGTGAGATTAGTGCTAGCGTATCAGGGGTCTGGAAGGCTTCCGCAGTGGAAGGTCGGCCTTATTTGATGATGCAGCCAGCTAGTGGAGCTGACTTCTACTTCCGCTTTGTGGAATCCCCTACCGTTGAAGGTTATAGCGCACTTAAAACGTTAGGCTGGAACGCCAACGAACTGTTAGTCGATGATGTCGATGCCATGCCTGAGCTATTGAAAGATTCTGGCTTTGAAATCGTAGCAATGCCTCGCAATCTCTCTACCACAGATGAGATTAAAGCGATGCAAGCCTTCGGTCCAGGTGGTGAGATGACATATTTTACAACCATCAAAAATCATGCTTTTGGTCTTGGCCAGGCTGAATCATTTGTTGATAGAGTATTCATTGTCATCAACGGCGGACGCACCATGCAAAGCCACATAGATTTCTATGGAGGAACCCTTGGTCTAGAGGTGACTGATCCACAAGCAGTAAGGATGTCTGCGCTAAATAAGATTTACGGTTATGATTCGGAAACAACGCATCCACTTTCAACCGCAAACATTGGTGGTCCATTCATGCTGGAGTTAGATAAATATCCAGAGATTGCGATAGAACGCCCTATTCTCCCCAACGATATACCTCCAGGTATTTCAATCGTATCATTTCAAGTTGATAATCTTGATGCAATTCCCGTAGATTTTCATTCGGGTACTGCCAGCTTAGATGGTTTGCCTTATAATGGTGCACGTGCTGGTATAATTATTGGCCCTAACGGCGAATGGCTAGAACTAATTGAAGATCGTTAGAATAATCTTTCAAGTTTCAGCGCTTTTCTTATGTGTAAGGCATTTACAGCTTGCGTGAAAACCAAGGTACCACCTGATGACAACCCTTAGAACGAAAGTTGGGCTTACCGGTGCGATTATATTGGCGATACTTACAATCACCGTAAACATAGTTGCACAAGAATTAAAAAATACTGGGCGTCCTCAATGGCAAAGCTATGACACACGATTAACTAAGGGAGCGCGTGTCACGCATGCTGCTACTCTTAGCCATGAAGGACTTATCTATGCCGCTAATGACGCAGGCTTGCTAGCCTTTGATGGATTGGAATGGCGTCGGTTCAATGTCGGGCCCGAACGTAAGCCTATTCAAGCCCTTGCCTATCTAGGTAATGAAAAATGGCTCGTTGGCGGTGAGAAAGCATTAGGAACTTTTGCCCCAGATTCCAATGGTACCTTGATTTGGAATGACATAATTTCTGGATTACCAAAACAAGGAAGACCGCTTTTTGAAACGATTTCTAAGATTCTGGTTACTAAAGAAGGCCCAGTTCTTCTGACAGATCGGTCAGTTTTAATTTTGTCAGAAGGATATCTTACTGAATTAGTATCTAATTCGCCTACAGGCTTTGCCTTTCGCCTCGGTGAGGCTCTCATTGTTCAAACCGATCACTCCCTACTCCGCATAGATGCTGGCGGACCAAAAGCAATTACCACTCCTCCCAGATGGAACAATATTACTCCAGTTGCAGTGGCTAATAATCAAGATGGTTTGCTTATCCTTGTTACTAGGCGCTCTGGCCTATTTAGAATAGCTATCGAAGGTAACTCCATGCAGTTAGAACCCTTATGGGATTCCTTACCTGCGCCACTGAACTTAGTTTCAATCCTATCAGCAGCAGTTCTTAGTGATGGGAGTATCCTTCTGGGTACCGAGGAAAGTGGTCTTATTCATCTTGATAGCGACTCATCTAGTTTATTCACCTTAGATAAGAGAGCAGGATTCCGCACAGGACCAATACGTGCAATCACAGTACTACAAGACGAATCTGTTATGGCCTTCCATGACGGGGGTGCAATCTGGTTGGATATTTCCTCTGGAATCAGAATCTGGAACGCGATTAATGGGCTGACCGCACCGGTGATATCTGTCGCTACTGATGATATGGCGACGTACGCCGGAACTGAGGACGGGATTTATAAATCCTTATATGGCCATCAGATGGGTCTCATAGCTGAAGCAGGGCCAGGCCCAATAAAGATTCTGAAGAGATTTAGCCGCAGTGATATACAAGGACATATGTCACTGCTAATTGGCAAATCAGACGGATTATATGAGTTTTACGATGATCGACTAGAACTTGTCCTTAGAACTAAGCCCAACGCAGTACATATCTCTAACGATCAACCTTCACGTATTGCTGTAGCAAGTGGCGCCGGTATCGTACTTCTCGATTTTGAAATTGGTAATTGGCAACCTGTAGGTGTAATTAGCACCCTAGGAGACTCATCTGTACAGGATCTAACGGAGGCATCTAACGGTATTCTGCTTGCAACATACGCAGATGGTACGGTTAAAGCTTTTAGCCCAGAGCAATGGTTAGATGAAAATATTGATCTTGAAATTATTCCTCTTAGTGTACAGCATAGTTTATCCACCGTTGATCCAGAAACGAAAGTTTTCTTTGCTGGACAAGGAAGTCATATACGGCTTTTTTCTACGGGGCTGCCGTTAGTTTGGAGTGAGCTCACCAACACTTTTTCTAGAAATACTGAACTAAGAACTGTTCTAATAAATGACTTAACGCCCTGGGTTTCAGCCACAGTGGCACATAAGAAAATTTGGGCGCAGACGCAAACTGGCGGAGTTATTTTTCCCTTCGATAAAGAAATGTCAATCGCTAACTTGCCACTCTGGACAAGCGGTACCAGTGATTATGGAGTAATATGGTTTGACGATATGCAAAAGCGTGTCCTTGTTGGATCCTCTAGCGGTCTGTACCAACTTCCAGAGAATATAACGAGTTCTGCAATTTCATCTACACCGCAAGCCAAACTCGCTGTCCGGCAGATCAAAGTTGATAGTGAGATCATATATGACGGTAATGGCCCTTTCGAAATAATCGATATCTCTTCTGAAAACGCAGTAATCGAAATCAGCCTGGCAAGCTTAACATGGGGCTTCTCATGTAAAGCCTCTTCACTTTTTCTTACAAAAGTGGATACCACCAGACCCCTGATCAATGCACCTCTTAATGAGTCTTGTAAAGGGATATTAAAAGGTGCTTGGCAGGGTGTTAAACAAGGACAATACGATTTATGGGTTAAGCAAAAAGGAAAAGAAAGTACGCTTCCTTTAACCCTCCGGCTCACCACAAGTGAGCCGTGGTTCTCTAGAATGGGATTGCCGGTTACCTTGGGTTTAATTACTGCGATGATTGCTTCTTACGGCCACATAACTCAGCGACGAGTTTGGCCTGAACCTATTGTACGCTATTTGGCACTCTTATCTGGCCTCTTATTACTCTGGGCTGCCGGCATTAGAACTGAGGTGATTACATCTAGTCAGACACCAAAAGGAGTCACACTACAGCTAACTGGCCTTGTCGTAGCTGCATTTGTGATACCATTCGTTGTTGATATGCTGATGAGACTTTCTACCCAAACATTCGTTCGGAATCTGAGACAGTATACTCTCCCAAGAATAGCTCATTTTGTGCCATATTTCTTTATAAAGAAGGCTGAGATTGAGGTTGAGGTTGAGGTTGAGGTTGACCAGACAGTGCCTGTCAATAAGCCAACCGTTGGTAAGAAATTAACTATCAAAAAGAAATCTTTGGGTAAGAAGACAACCAAACGTAAGAAAACAACAGCCAAAAAGGCCGCCACTAAGAATACTATAGCGCCTCGTAAGAAGGATAATACATAAGCTAATACACCTTGAAATTTAGTCAGATGTACGGCGTGTCTGATATAGCACTGAGCCGTAAGAGCAAAACAAGTAATAGAGAGGAGCACTATTTCATGCCAGAGGTTGAACTTTTTAGCTTCGAAGCCTGCCCATACGCGCAGCGCACCAGGATGATGATGATTGAGAAAGACATAGAATTCTGCCTAACCGAAGTTGACCTATCGAACAAACCTGATTGGTGGAAAAAACTCTCACCACATGGAAAAGTTCCTCTCATACGTCATAATGGCGGCATTGTTTATGAATCAAGAATTATTAATGAATACATAGAAGAAGCTTTTCCCCAGCCACCACTCCTACCTAGAGACGCTTTAGGCCGCGCTACTGCTAGAATCTGGATTGATTATTGCGATACATACTTAACACCTGCACTTCATCAGCTCATGGCAAACAAAAACAGCGAGGAAAAACAAATTCTCAATCGGAAGAACCTTGGGGAAAAATTTCTTTTCCTAGAATTTGAGGGTATACGTAAGCTAGGAGATGGGCCTTTGATGATCGGTGAGGATATTTCTCTGATAGATCTTCAGTACATGCCATTCATGGAAAGGTTCCCTTGTTACGAAGAACTGTGGGGGGCAAGTCTCCCAGATGAGTGTACATCTTTAAGAAAGTGGATGGACGCCATGCGTGAGCGAGAGAGTTACAATAGTACGATGAACACCGTTGAATACCACATGGAAAGGTATAAGCGTTGGGGCGAAGCAACATAGCTGCACTAAGCGGAATTTCTATGGTTATTTTCTCCTAGTGTACCCCAAATTTTCTGAGTGGACACAAAAAGAACTATTGGGAGTACTATAAGAGGCCCAGGACAAAGTATTTCATATCGTGCAGCAGCATACCAAAGGTCTGAAATCCTCTGTAGTTGCAGCGGAAAAGGTCACCTTATACAAATTAATGGGCAATCTGATGGCTGTTAATCTGCTTTAGGCTATAATATTTGGCTGAAAGAAAAGGATATCGAGAAGATACGGTAAAATAAATGCAGTAACTAATCAACGGGTTGGAAGACGACTTATGGCGTGTTTCAATGAATGTAGCGAAAGCTCCTAATCCAAAATACGGCCGCACTAAATATTTATAATAACGGTCGGCAAACAAGTGAGGGATGCACAATGGCTGACGCAATTGACAATAATACCCGCTGTGTGGCTCTAGTTGGGCCGCAATCGAGCGGTAAGACAACTCTGCTCGAGAGCATGTTGTTTGTTTCAGGGCATATCCCTCGCAAGGGTAATGTCCACGATGGCACGACTATCAGTGATACATCAGACGAAGCCCGTTCACGAGCAATGTCCACAGAGCTAACACCGGTCCGATTCTCCTTCCTTGATGATCCTTGGATTGCTTTGGACTGCCCCGGTGCAATAGACCTAATCCAAGATTTTCACCATGCCATCATGGTTGCAGACATGGTCGTTGTCGTTACAGACCCCGATATTGAACGTATTGTCGCTCTTGGACCTATATTGCGCTTACTAGACGATCACAATATCCCTCATATGTTATTCATCAACAAAATAGATAGCGCAACAACACCAGTAAAAGATCTTATAGCTGCTGCTCAAGAACAATCACAGCGCCCACTCGTTTTACGACATATTCCTCTCCTTGATGGCACAAAAATCACTGGCTATGTCGATCTAGTAGCAGAACGGGCCTATCACTATAAGCTCGATGAACCATCGGAACGTATACCAATTGAAGACGTCAATTTGAGCGAAAGAACAGATGCACGGCGGGAACTATTAGAGACTTTGTCTGATTTTGATGACACCCTACTAGAACAGCTCTTAGAAGAGATCGAACCCGAGCGCGATGAAGTCTACCGGCAATTGAAGAAAGATCTAGCAAGCGATTTGATCGTACCGGTACTAGTCGGTTCTGCAGAACATGAAAATGGTGTCCTACGCCTCCTTAAGGCCCTGCGCCATGAAGTGCCAAACGCTAACGAGACAGCTAACCGTCTCGGGCTGCCCGATTCAGGCATCCTCGGACAAATCTATAAGGTGAGCTATGCACAGCATGTAGGAAAGCTAACTCACTTAAGAGTTTGGCGTGGAGTCCTTAAAGATGGTGATACACTTGGTGGTCATCGTATTTCAAACATGCAGCAAGGGACAGAACCTGGCCTAGCTAAATCAAAAACATCGGAAATAAAAACTGGAGGAGTAGTTGCCTTATCAAGACTGGAAGAAGGTGAAGCCGGTGACTTAATTAACGATAAGGCTGTTCTAAAACCGAAACATTGGCTAGCACCTCCACCCCCAGTTTTCGGCCAGGCAGTATCTGCTAAAGAACGCAAAGATGATGTCAAGTTGATGGAATCACTGCGGAAGCTATGCGAGGAGGATCCATCACTTATCCTAGAGCAGATTGCCGATACACATGAGATGTTGCTTAGAGGTCAAGGAGATATTCACATTCATTTAGCCGTAGATAGGCTCAAACGGAAATTCGATCTGGATATCTCAGCCTCGTCACCACAAACTGCCTATAAAGAAACTATCGGCAAATCGGTTGTCCAGCATATGCGTTTTAAGAGACAGTCCGGCGGTCACGGACAGTTTGCCGACATTAAAATAGAGATTAAACCGCTACCGCGAGGCTCAGGTATTCAATTCGAGGATACAATTGTTGGTGGTGTAGTGCCAAAAAACTATATTCCCGCTGTGGAAAATGGCATACGTGATAATACGTCCCGAGGCCCCTTAGGCTTTGAAGTTGTGGACGTACATGTCACATTGACCGATGGACAGCATCATGCTGTAGACTCATCTGATCAGGCCTTCCGTACTGCTGGGCGTATGGCGATGACTGAAGGTCTGGTCAAATGTAGTCCGATTCTATTGGAGCCAATTAACGAAGTGCAAATAATAGTGCCAACGGAGTACACCTCTAAAGTTCAGAGAGCGATTACGCAACGGCGTGCGCAGATTCTTGGTTTTGATGCACGAGAAGGCTGGAAGGGCTGGGATCAAATTAATGCCAACATCCCAGCTGCAGAAATGCAGGAACTGATCACCGCTATTCGATCCCTATCACTCGGCATCGGCACCTTCAAAGCTCAATTTAACAACTTTCAAGAACTAGCAGGTCGGGATGCTGACAAAGTAGTTCAAGCACGCAAACAGAGCTTAGAAGCTAACTAACGGATACTTCACTGCCCACAGAATTCAAAAGGAAAGAGAAAATTAACACTATACATTTTAGATCTGCCTCAATCCCAAATTAAGGTCTCATATACATATCTATAAATGGATATATCTTGATATAGCTAATTAGACTTCATTATACCAAAAGCATTCCTTTTGGGGTCGGCTCTTGATAAGAAGCGGACCCGGATGATCATTCTTAGTAGAAAGAATCCAGTCCATTAATTATGGTTTATCCAAATATCATGTATCGTTAAGCACACGTTTTGGATAAATATACCCGATGTCTTTTTCTAAGCATTACAGAGGCGTAGTCACTGCTATTAATAAGGGTCATAAAGACGCCCCATTATTATATGAAGATCTGTTGCGGGAGTACAAAGGGGAAGTTCTTGAACAGGCGCTTGCAAGCAAGAATGCTGGTGAATTGCATGTCCAATTAGCCGCAGAGTACCTAAAGCGAAAAGTGCTTATCCAGCGTATTCAAGACAAAAAGGTTATTCATGTTGACTTAACACTATTTGCGCATAGGTCACCCTTTGAATTGTTCTATGACTTAAAGGAATGTGATTATCTTACATATTGGAAAGGTCAAACTGCAGATTTCAACCGCCATATAAGCGAATATAAAAAATATTATCAGGAAGTGAGTGAGCAATACTCGTTAAAAGGATTGGATTGCAAAGTTTTCGGGGCGGATGTTTATCTAACAAATTGGGTACTCCAAGACTTTTTTAATATCGAACAATATATACCCACTAAGTTCTCCAACTTTGTCAGTATAGGATGTGGTCTGGGACTATTAGAGTCTGGTATTTTACAATCAATGCAGGAGCCGAGGCCCGCTTATTTAATTGATACTGATGAACGCTGCGAAGATGCTGTTCAACCAACCCTTGACTTAAATAGGCTAGATAGAGTTCGCTTCTCGGAAGCTGCACCGGACGAGCTTAAAGAACCAACTTGTGTTATATCACTAAGATCCTGTGGTTTTATTTATGATGTGCAAACCTACAATAAATTTTTCTTGCGGCTCCCAAGAGCAAGTACAGTTTTACTCGATGTAAGACTCGATAGAATAAACAAAACAGAAAAATATTTTAGAGAAATAGGGTTTATGGTAGAGCGTCTTTCCCCTATTTCTAGTTCCGATAGCCGATATCTTTACCGGTTCAAAAACTAGATAATTATTTAAGGTTTATTGCGGCTTCCGAAATTTTAGCACCATACGGTGGGTATTTCCTCGTACGCTTGGATTGAAAACGCTTACATCTAAAGGATCATTTAGGTTTTCTAACAAGTCAGTCTCTTCATCGAAGTCAAAGCCTGCAGCAATGATTTCTTCCACAACGACATGGCGCTCAATCCGATGGTTTTTGGTAGTATCACTTATACCCAGACCGGGCGACGAATGGTGGTCTATAACCCCGTATATTCCGCCGGGCTTAAGGGCTGCATATATGCCTTTATTCATTCTTACTCTATCTGTTTGAAAGGCACCCACAGCATCATGGTAGATTAAAAAGACAAAGATAGCGTCCATACCACCAACTGGCAGAGCAATGTCTTCCAGTTCGAAAACAACTTCCTCTACATTAGAATAATGTCCGGATGCAATTCTCTTGAGAAGAGGAGACCCATCCTTTTGGCGGCCCATAAACCAGTCGTTAGCATGACCATATACCTTGCCTGAATCACCAACAATACCGGACAAGATGGAGGCATAATATCCTCCACCTGTTATTAATTCAGCAACCATATCTCCTGGTCTAACGTCAAAAAATGACATAATTTCTGCTGGCCGGCGGCCGGTGTCACGCAGCTTATCAGCCATTGGCCGATTACTACTAGCAATTGCTTCTGCTATGTAACCTGGCACCAAGATACTATCGCCAGGGATAACCTCTGTAGCCATTTGTGCTAACGAGGAAGGAATTTGGTTTGCTAAGGCTAATAGTATGATTCCAATAACAGAGCTACTTTTCATGAGAAGACTAGACCTTCCTAAATTCGACCTAAATAATCTGTATAACTGTAGTTAGCAGAGACTCGTAATACTATCGCGTCATTAGCAGTATGAAAACTCTTTGATAGTAGCATTCAAGAAGTAGAGGATCATTATAAAGAGACTCTCAGCTACATTACTTCTTCTAGTGCATCACAATCCTCTACGCATTGACCGGTGATAGCAGACCCATATCTAAATCTACCTTCTTATAACCAATTTATCGTAATGAACAAAATTAAGATCATGGGTGAAACCATGGACCTGACTGGCAATAGCATCAAAGCGCAGCTTTTCCCAAAGTAGTAATCCCGGAGCCTGTTCTGTTTGCTGACGCACGACCCGACGTGTTAGGTCCATTCGGTCTACTAAATCCCCAGAGTTCTGTGCCATCACTAGTAGCTGAGTCATATCTTGATCGCAATACCAAGCAATTGCACCAAAGCAAGAGTGGCGTTCTATAGGTACCAATGCATCCAATGTAGGGTCAACGGCGTAGTCAAGATTGATGGCTAACGTTTCCTTCCACTCCCCCCCCATTAGAACTTCCATATACCGAGAAATAGGAACCGGTCGAATTTCCATATTTACATCAATTTTTGCAAGATACGTAGCAACTAGTTGATAAATGGAAGAAGAGTAGCTTGACAATCCCTGGGCGATCTCCACAGGCAGATCGAAGCCATCAGAAAAACCTGCCTCTGCCATAAGTGCACGTGCCCGTTCAATATCATAAGGATAAGGTGCATAGGAAGGATCAAAACCATAAGCCATATGTGAGGTAAACTGGATCGGCGCTACAGCATCTGGGCCGAGTATTGCTTTGATAATTGTAGTATTATCAACTGCGTGGTTGAGGGCCTGCCGGACACGAATATCTTGCAGTGGTGAAACCCTGACCAGATTAAAGGGCATAGTTATGACACCCGGAGTAGCCCGAACCATCATGTTATGGCCACGCGACTCGATAATCGATCTATCATCGGGTCCCATTGAAAAAGCGACCTCCAAGTCACCCGCCAGAATTCCTTGGAGACGACTAGTTGGATTCGGTATCGACATAATCTTTAGACGTTTAGTCTCTGGGGATCTCCATGACAGGTCCGACTGCTCTAGATTGATAACTGTGTCTAGCCAATTGCTAACTTTAAATGGACCTGTACCAACCGGTTCATGAGCAAATCCTGATGAACCGAGCTCTTTCCATTGCTCTGGTTCAACGATATAAAAAATAGACATGAGTTGTGGCATAAATGGGTTGGGGCGCGATGAGAAGATGTCGATAGTATGAGAGTCAAGGATCTCGATATGAGATATGTGGGCTAACTGTTGCACTACCGAGTAAGCAGCACTCCTCTCCTCGAAAACAAAGGACAAATTATTCCTCACGGTCTCTGAGTTAAAATACTGGCCGTTTGAAAATCTTACTCCCTCTCTCAGTTTAAACCGCCATTGATTTCCGGAGAGCTGGATCCAGGATGTAGCAAGTAGAGGCTGAACTTTGCCGCCCGCATCAATATAAGTGAGCCCCTCAAATATCGCAGGTATTGTAAAGGCCTCAGGATTACCACCAAAAGGACGGCCATAAGGCACACCCTTAAAAACTGGCAGCTGAGGTACAGCTACCCTAATTTCATCAGCACTTATATCTCCAATCGATAGTGAAAGGATATAAAACATTACGCAAATATTCGTCAGCGCAAGGTAAATAGCACGCAGTGATTTAGAGCTGTTTTCTATCATCGCTTCTTTATTCTTTCTGGGTTATTTATTGAGTTCGACTAATTCATCTTAACGCCTAATGAAGAGCCACCGCTGACTTAGATTCTGCCTGATTAGGAGCAACTTTCATATAATTCTATAAGTTTCGTTTCTGGCAACTATTTTTGTTAGTAGACGCCTTTAGTTAGCTCCGCTCCCGAACTACATACTGAAGCCGATGTTTTGTTCTTGTTTGAGGCCCTATTTCCATTAGTCTTAATTTAGATAGTCTTCGGCATACTCGAAAGGAGCTTATTCTCATGGCTTTACGGATGTTTTTTCTTGGCTTCGCTGCGCTTGTGACAGCTACAGTTTTTAATGGGGTGCTGGCGCACGCCGATGTGGTCATGCGCGGCACGTCTAACGATGACTGGCAAGGCTGGGGTGTATTAACCGGTGGCAAAGGTTATGCGCCCTCTCCCTTAGGCCAGGTGCATTACCGCGATATAGGCCCCCACGATTACGCGCATCCCATTGTTTTGCTTCACCAATCCCCGATGTCGATGATTCAATTCGCAGAAGTTCAAAATGCACTTGCAGACCTTAGTATTCGCGCGATTACGATCGATACACCAGGATACGGCAATTCGGATCGGCCGCCCCAACAACCTACTATTCAAGAGTATGCCAATAACTTGTTACACGTACTGGATCACCTGGGTCTGGAGAAAGTTCTCATCGCCGGCCACCACACTGGTGCACAGATTGCCGGTGCTTTCGCCGCTCATAATCCAGATCGTGTTATAGGTGTCATCCTCCATGGAGCGGCGGTATTCAACGCAGAGGAAAGGGAGAGTTACCAGTCTCGCATGGGCAAAGGTACTCCGCGTACTCCCGTGTTAGACGGATCTCACCTCACCCGTCTGATGAATTTCCCTATGAGTTCGCAAGAGCAAAAGATTCTAGATGCAAAAACCTGGCTAGCGATTACATCGTTCATCCAGGGCCCAGATATCGGGCATTATGCAGCGTTTCACTACGATATGGAGCCTGATCTAAAAGCAATCGACGTACCAGGTCTGATTCTAACCGATACCGAGGATAGCGTGCACTACATCGACTTGCGCGCTTCAAAAATGCGCCCGGACTTTGAATACATAAAGTTTTCAGACGGTAATTTGCTTGAGTTCATGGCGCAGCCCGAACGATGGGCCAATATTGCCGCTAATTTTGCCAACGAAATCAATGAGGAAGCGCAGTAATTTGATATTTTTTACTATAATCCGTTAAAGGGAGGCAGGGGACTTATCCCCTGCCCTAATCTTCATGTCCGCTTAGCCAGAAGCGGATATTGGTAAGGGATGACGTGACTCACGCTATTTTAACCGAATGACGTGCACCATACCCTCGATGAACAGGTCTGGTCTCCCTATTGATTGTGAAACCGGCCTTTTCTATCTCACCTTCAAAGTCAAAGGCAACAAAGTCTGGTGACCAGGGTTCACAGTTCCAACGATGATCCCACCAGCGGCGATACATACTATACGCATCACCCTTACTCCCGCGTGTCTTGAAGTCCAAGGGGTAAAAATATCCACCTGGTCGCGTCACGCGATATGCTTCCGCAATAATCTGCTTATTAAATTCATCGGGCACTTCATGATTGACGATATAGGATGTCACGATATCGAAGTGGTTGTCCGGGAATTTGGTATCCTCTGCAAGACGCTGGGAGAAATTGACGTCTACCCCCAAATCGCGACAGCGCATGTGGGCAAAACGAACTAGTGGACCTCCAACGTCTATACCCCAGACTTCAGCGTCTGGAAAACGTTCTTTAAGAGCTCCCGACCAGCGCCCATACCCACATCCCATATCAAGAATACGTTTTACCTGACCGTCCCCTGGCAAAGGCATACGATCAGCCATTCTAGTCTGAATTTGATCTTGCTCATTATTACCGAGCATAGGCACGCCAGCAGTGAAGCTATTAGCACCAAAATGATATACATGACCTGCGAATGGATCCCCGACATATCCACCGGGCATGAGATGAATTTCATGCTGAATGTATTTTGGAATGTCAAGATTCGGATTCAGTTCCAAGGTACCAGGACCATCATTGTCGGCCGCTTCCATTTCTACGAAGTATTCATCAGCATGGTCATGAAAGTAGTCCTGCAAAGTCTTCCAGGTAATCTGTTGATTACTAATCCACGTTCGGCCGCTAGTTTGAACGAGTAAATCGTCTTCCACCAGCTTTACAGTTTGCTCCATATTCAGCGTCTCTTTCGGATCAAGATCGTTATCAAGCAAAATTTGATCAATCCGTCTTTTGACTATTGGCCTGAAACGCTGCTGGAAGGTACGGAAGCCAGTGACAAAATCCTGCTGGCTTTCAAGATCCAGGTCAGGGATTCTTTCAAAGCGGCCTTTGACACCGCGTGGGGCGATATCGCCTTCAGGAGACAAATTAACACCTGTATAATTCGCAGCCTGGGCTTTGCCGCCTGAAAAAAAGGACCCGATGGAAGATCCTATAGCAGCAGTCACAGAGAAAAGGGTGCGGCGATCGAGCATTGGTGTTACTCCTTTGTCATTACTTGACCATCATCTCTATGTCGAAGAAACGCATAGTTATTAGATACTACACCATAAGTAGTGCCAGTGACTATCATAAGAAAAGTATTTAATTCCCAATATTTACTAGACTATGATCACGACCTTTATGGAATCAGTCAGTTCGGATTTGCCCAGATTGCCGATGACGTTTGAGATCAGAAACGATACTTTAAGTAAGGATATCTTTATCATCACTCGAATGATATGCCCGTGAGCAGCAGCTAGCACCACGGGACGGTATCTAAGAACTGAAGGTTCTTCGAACACAATGAGCCATGCGTAGATAGATGACGACACTATCAAAAGTGCCGTCGTCTAATGATCGCTGGTGATGGCTGCCGTATATAACATTAACCTTGCCCTAACCATTGCACAGTACATTACCAATCACGCCCGTCTAACCCATGGAGAAGGCACCGTCCTTTTCTGTGGGATAGTTGGCCACACGAAAGGTCCACCCCCTCCTTGCAGCGAGAATTTTGAATGAGGTGGAATAGGCAGTGGAACAATATTGGAGAGGGGCTTAATAACCGGCTATTTTCTGCTTCTCATTGGGTGCCCGCTGGCGGAGGGACTGGGACTCGAACCCAGGCAACCGTATGACCGGTTGACGGATTAGCAATCCGCTGCATTACCACTCTGCCATCCCTCCGCAGGGTTGAGCGGGCGAGGAACATGAAAAGTTAGTCCCCTGTTGTCAAGCACTGAGAGGATCCTCAAAGCAATAACAATTATAATTAAGTCCCACAAATTTATCAGCCAGTTGGTTCGAACTCTGCTGATTCTATAGAACCTAAGAAAGGCCATGAGGATGTATCCCCTTAGTACTCGCTTGACTCAGAAGACACTTTCAAACCCCGTTTTATGGGGCAAGATAGCACTTATTCTTTATTCAGTAGTGTACTTAATCCATGTCTGGATTTTTCCAGCCTCGGCCTTAGACCGAGGCGTAGGACTCTCGGCCGAGGTCAACGTAGGAGGATCATTAGCCACTGGGAATACCAATACTACGCGGTTTGATGCCGAAGTGAAGGCGCGTTTGAAGTCAGGAAGAATTGAAGACAATTATAGGCTTGCAGTTGAATTTGGTGATGACAATGGTACGACTGCAGCCCAACGTATTCTTGGGTCTGCAGAATCTCGATTAGATGTGCAAGATAACCTTGTGGTCTTTGGTTTCCTCGAATATGACGATGATAGGTTTTCTGGATTTAAGCATGAATTCGAGGGGTCTTTGGGTGCTGGCTACAAGATAATTGATAACCAAAGCATGCGATTCTTGCTGCAAGCCGGACCATCGTACCGTATCAGCAAGCTTAGTGGTCTAAATACTACCAACAACGAATTCGGAATTCGGGGTAGTGTGGACTTTGAATACAAGATCTCAGAAACAAGCACTCTTGCAAATATAGCAACAGTGACATGGGATAATAGTCGGTCAATGCTAGAAAATACCCTTAGTCTTACTAGTGAGCTTTTTGGCGGTCTATCTACCAGGTTCTCTTACAATGTGCGGCATAATTCGTCTCCACCCACACTAACCCAGAAAACAGATACTCTCACCAAAGCTGTGCTAGTCTATGCATTCTAGATTGTGAAGCTGTATTATTCACCACACACGAAACCAGCCGCAGAATCTGCTAGCCTTAATTCATATGTCTCACCATCACTATCTGCTAGGAAAACTGCATCTGCCTTAGAAAATCCAGCGTCTGTAGCTAAAGATGAAATATTTGCCCACATGGTAAAATAAAAACCGTGCTCAATAATACGCCCATTATTTTCGAATGCGATAAGCTGATAGCGGTCGTCCAATCTCATTCGCCTATTGAGTTCCACCAAATTTTCACCCTGCCAATCCATGTCACTCAGGAGCCCACTTACTTGGCCTCCTGATGCAACAAAATATACGCGATTCCACTCAAAGCGAGCAGATTCAGAAAAACATATATAATAACTTTTTGGTTCAGGTCTTCCGTTGAGAGACGAGAATACTGTTCTCCCGGGATTAACTGAAACTATTCGTGCCTTGTTAGATATGTCGAGGCCAAAATCTCGCATCCAGCGCGGAGCCATCATAGCGTCGTACATGAACCAGCCAGCAATAAACGTTGCCGTTACTGAAACCAAAAGCCAGAATCTACCACTAGAGAAGAGCCTACGTAATATATCTATTGCATACACTGGCTTAGAAAAATTCATTCGTATCTCTTCATCAATACATCTCCCTAGGCCCTGGAAAATGGACCTATCTTATAAGATCAATGGCTAAACCATTTTTAACCAGACGACTAAGAGCGCCGGGAATAAGTCTGTGTGGAATAGTACCTGCTTGCATACCCATTAGTTTATATGGATGGACATAAAATACTATATCCGTCTGTGACTCATCTTGAACTGTTTCGAGATTTAACAGAGCAGGTTTGCCCTTAACTTGGTCTAAAAGATTAAATTTTTCTTTGACCAAAGCGTAGAGTAATTTGTCCAGATAGATGTAAGGATCTAAGATCTCAGCTGATTCTCTTGCAAAATTTACTCGGGTATACTTGGATACATGCTTTGTTGTGTAAAGAATAGATGGCCAGTTCTCACTCTCCATGACTAAGTGGAGAAACTGCCCAAAGTTCTCCTGAATACCCACATATGCATAGTAATTCTCAAGATTACTGACAGCGCGATTAAACATAGACTCATCACATGGCTCTTCAGAGTCATAACACCCCGCAATCATACGTACTTGAATATTATCAATTAATTCATTACCCCGAACAACTTTTCTCAGTTCATTCGGTCCAATCTCAGAAACATCCGGAAGACTCATCTTCATTTGCGACAACGCCCTTATTGTAGGTTCGCGAACTACTACGCCGTAGTTTGCCGCATCAAACCCTAAGCGTTCATGAATACCAAATGGTATATGACCGATTAAGTGCTTTACCTTCAGTATCTTCCTTTTCCTCTTAAGGATGAATTCTACTGCATCACTCTTTTCCGAACCTAAGTATTGATCATAAATTGTTCCCATAGCGCGCGCATATTGTCCAACCCTCGGGCCAGCAACAGCACGCATTATGCTATCAAGAGTCGTACCTCCGGTACGCGGAATGTGGGTAATAATAAGAGGCTTCTCTGGATCTTCGTACTGTTTGTCTGCATTAGTTTTTGACAAAGCAAGGTTGAGTCTGAGGCGGCCACGAGCCTTTCGCCCCAAATCTTCTAATTCCTTAGCCATTTATGTATTCGTCAATTTAGTAAGAAGTAGCTCGTTAAGCATAACTGGATTAGCCTTCCCGTTGGTCTGCTTCATCACCTGCCCCACAAACCAACCTATAAGCTTGTCTTTACCAGCACGGTATTCTCTGACCTTATCGGGGTTTTCTGACATTACCTGATTAATTGCTTCTTCAATGGAGCCAGTATCGGTAATTTGACGCAAACCTTTCTCTTCAACAATCGTTTCGGGATCTTTACCCTCTTGAACCATGATTTCGAAAACATCTTTGGCGATACGACCAGAAATTGTCTCTTCGCTTATTAAATCAATCAGATTTCCAAGATTAGCAGCTGTCACAGGACTATCGTAAATAGATAAACCCTTCTTATTTAAGACGCCAAATAGATTACTAATAATCCAGTTGGCCGCCATCTTTGTATCCCGGCCTTTGGCTACTTCTTCAAAGTAGGATGCTGTTTCTTTTTCAACAACAAGAACCCCAGAATCATAGGCTGAGAGTCCATACTCGGAAATAAAACGAGCTTTCTTATCATCTGGTAGCTCTGGCAAGGTCTCTCGGATTTTCCCAATATAGGCATCATCGAAAACCAGTGGTAATAGATCAGGATCCGGGAAATAACGGTAGTCGTGGGCAAATTCCTTGGAGCGCATTGGCCGGGTTTCACCCTTGTTGGGGTCATACAATCTAGTCTCTTGGTTTACCTCCCCGCCAGCCTCATAAACATCCACGTGCCGATGTGCCTCGTGCTCAATAGCATGCATGACAAATCGTACTGAATTGACATTCTTGATTTCACAACGAGTACGTAATGCGTCAGACCCGACAGGTCGCACGGACACGTTAGCATCACAGCGCATCGAGCCTTCGTCCATATTCCCATCACATGTCTCAAGATAGCGCAAGATAGACCTAAGCTTGCGCAGGTATGCCCCCGCCTCTTCAGGAGATCTCATATCGGGTTTAGAAACAATCTCCATTAAGGCAACACCAGACCGATTCAAATCAATAAATGACTTGTCAGGGTGGATATCATGAATAGACTTACCTGCATCCTGTTCCAAATGCAGACGCTCAATACCTATTTCCCTACTCTCACCATTTGGCATATCAACAATAATTGTACCTCCACCAACGACCGGCAACTCGAACTGACTGATTTGGTAGCCTTGTGGTAGATCTGCATAAAAATAATTCTTCCGCGCAAAAACACTACGTCGATTGATCTTAGCTTTGAGGCCAAGACCTGTCCGGACCGCCTGTTCAACGCAGACATCATTTATTACCGGCAACATACCAGGCATACCTGCGTCAACGAAGGAAACCTGTGAATTAGGGTCACTACCAAAATCTGTAGGTGCCGCTGAAAATAGTTTGGATTTTGAGGTAACTTGGGCATGTACTTCTAAACCGATGACAACCTCCCAATCACCCGTTTCACCATTAATGATAAAGGACATTCTTTAGCCCTCCACGTGCAGCGCCAAGCCAGGAAACCCTGCTGCATTCTCTATGACTGCTGCAATGCGGAAAACAGTCTCTTCATCCCAGCGCTTAGATAACACCTGCAATCCCAATGGCATTCCCTCGCTAGATAAGCCAGCAGGTACTGAGATGCCTGGTAAACCGGCTAGAGATGCTGGAACAGTAAAAACGTCATTTAAATACATTGAAATAGGATCGTCCTTCTTGTCGCCAATAGCAAAAGCGGTTGACGGAGCCGTGGGTGTCAACATTGCATCTACCTTGTCGAATGCCTGCACAAAATCCTGAGAAATCAGTTGGCGAACCTTTTGTGCCTTCAAGTAATAGGCATCATAGTATCCGGCAGATAAAGCATAAGTACCTATTAATATCCGCCGCTTAACTTCATTACCAAACCCTGCTGCACGTGTATTGGCATACATTTCATCCAGGCTTTCTCCTTCGACACGGAGTCCAAAACGCACCCCGTCATATCGAGCTAGATTGGACGAAGCCTCAGCAGGTGCAACGATGTAGTAGGTGGGCAATGCATATTTGGTATGTGGTAGAGATATGTCTACAATCTCCGCACCTGCATCTTTTAGCCATGCTACTCCCTGGTCCCATAGAGCGGCAATCTCATCATTGAGACCATCAATGCGATATTCGACAGGAATGCCAATTCGCAAGCCTCTAACGTCTCCAGTCAAACTAGCCTCAAAATCTGGGATTGCAATATTTGCAGAGGTGGAATCTTGCGGATCGTACCCCGCCATTACATTCAACAAAATCGCTGAATCACGAACTGTACGTGTCATGGGTCCAGCTTGGTCAAGTGAGCTTGAAAATGCCACAATACCCCAACGTGAACAGCGACCGTAGGTTGGTTTCATACCAACAATCCCACAAAATGAAGCTGGTTGGCGGATTGATCCACCTGTGTCCGTCCCAGTAGCTCCGAGGCAGAGGTTGGCAGCTACAGCAGCTGCGGAACCACCCGATGAACCACCAGGAACGTAAGGTTTTGTGGACTCCGCTGCTTTCCACGGGTTAGTAACAACTCCGTAGTAACTCGTTTCGTTGGACGATCCCATGGCAAACTCGTCCAAATTAGTTTTTCCAACAAATATAGCACCTGCATCCTTGAGTTTAGATGTGACTGTGCTCTCGTAGGGAGGTATGAAACCATCAAGAATGTGCGATGCTGCAGTAGTCAGAATACCCTCAGTGCAGAACAGATCTTTAATTCCCAGAGGAATACCCTCCAAAGAACCAGCCTGACCTTTCTGAAGATTGCTATCCGACAACTTAGCACGATCGATTGCTATCTCCGGCACTTCGGTAATAAAAGCATTAAGATCACGTCGCTCATCCATGGCTTTGATATGAGCTTCGGTCAGTTCCACGGCGGTAAAATCACCCTTAATTAGACCATCTCTCGCAGCTGAAAGGTCAAGCGACGTGAGGTTAGTCATCACTCAACCACCTTAGGCACCCCAAAGAATCCTTCGTGCGATTCTGGAGCATTGGCTAGAACTTTCTCAGCGTACCCACCGTCCGATATACCATCAGCCCTCCAGGTCAGAGTCTGATCGCTCCCTCCAGTCATTGGTTCCACCGTTTCGGTATCCACTTCTTGCAGTTGCTCGATCCAATCGAGAATTACGCCTAATTCTTTTCCCAAAGAGGCCAAATCTTCCTTGGGAATATTAATACGAGCGAGAACCGCGATCTGTTGAACGGTAGTATCATTAAGCAACATAAGGTATTCATCTCCATTCTGAAGCGCTATCCACCGCACCTCAGATCGTTAAAAAGCTGAGAATATAGGGGCATCGTTGATGTATCATCGGGTATGACGATCTGCAAGCCCACCGATCTGAAGTCAATATTAGAACCGGGAAAACGCCTGCTCGGCCTAGATGTAGGCAATAAAACTGTGGGGTTGGCGTTGTCTGACGTGAGTCTCATGATAGCGACTCCTTTCAGCGTTATAAAACGGACGAAATTCAGCCAGGATGCCAAGACTTTATTAGCTCTTGTAGATGAACATGCAGTGGGCGCGATAGTTGTCGGTTTGCCAGTCGAAATGAATGGTAATGAAGGTCGACAGGCGCAGTCTGTAAGGACTTTTGTCGACAATTTATTATCTTTAAGGGACTTACCCATCGTATTATGGGACGAACGGCTCTCAACTGTAGCTGTGGAACGAATACTGGTCGAAAGCGCAGATCTTAGCCGCAAGAAGCGCTCTAAAGTGGTAGACAGAGCAGCGGCAGCCTATATTTTGCAGGGTTTAATGGATTCCCTGTCCTAGTAACTAGAAACTAAAACCGGTCTCTAATATTTGGTCAAAAGAAATGTATTTGTTGGCTTGTGGTACGGCCCGCCCTCGAATATAGTCCCCGCTCATGCGTGACCCTATTTTCCCGCACATCCACCTGCTCGGGATCGAAGGACTTTCCCCCTTAGAAATCAATCACCTATTGGATCTATCGGATCCTTATGTTGCTAGCAACCGCGGGCCGGACAAGGTATCGAAAAGCCTTGCAGGACGGACAGTTGTTAACCTTTTTTTTGAAAACTCAACCCGTACCCGTACATCGTTCGAACTAGCTGCACTCCGGCTAGGTGCTAATGTAATCAATATGCAGGTTGCATCGAGTTCAATCTCTAAAGGGGAAACCCTGATCGACACCGCTGTGACTTTAAACGCCATGCATCCGGATGTACTCGTAGTACGTCACCCTCAATCGGGTGCAGTCACACTACTGTCAGAAAAAGTCAAATGTGCGGTAGTGAACGGTGGTGACGGAAGTCATGAACATCCAACACAGGCTCTCCTAGATGCGCTCACTATTCGTAGACGTCGTGAGACAATTGGTGGCCTTAAGGTGGCCATCTGCGGTGACGTCGCCCACAGCCGCGTAGCTCGCTCCAATTTCTATCTATTACAAACCTTAGGCGCAGAGGTAAGAGTCATTGCACCGCGAACCCTTATTCCTAGCAAACTGGATAGAATGGGCGTCAGAATATATACAGATATGCGTGCCGGTTTGAAAGATTGTGACATCGTGATGATGCTCAGGGTCCAGAACGAACGTATGGCGGGGAGCTATTTTCCATCTATGCGTGAATACTTCCGTTTTTTTGGTCTTGATCGCGCAAAGCTTGCACTCGCTAAACCAGATGCTCTCATTATGCACCCAGGCCCAATGAATAGGGGAGTTGAAATAGACTCTGATGTTGCGGACGATTTTGAACGTAGCGTAATCCGTGAGCAAGTCGAGTTAGGGGTTGCAGTCCGCATGGCTGTTCTAGAACTGTTGGCAAGAAATATTGGAGCCGATAACCAATTAACAGAGAGCATAAAATGACAAGCTCTGGAAACGTGCGTGTTGTCTACACCAATGCCCGATTGCTTGATCCAGCTACAGGTATGGATAGTACAGGCGACCTCTTGACCGAGGGTAAAAATATTGCTGCCGTCGGACCCAACCTCTTTGAAGGATCTCCGCCGAAAGATGTCATTATCGTAAATGCTGAGGGTTTGTGTCTTGCGCCTGGATTAGTAGATATGCGAGTTCAGCTTAGAGAGCCAGGAGATGAGCACAAGGAGTCTTTGCGTAGTGCTGCAGAAGCCGCAGTCGCTGGTGGTGTCACATCAATGGCATGCCTACCAAATACCAAGCCAGTATTAGATGATGAAGCAACATTGGAATTTGTTGCCCGCCGGGCCCGTCTGCACGCACTCACCAAAGTTTATGCATATGGTGCAGCAACCAAAGGGTTGCAAGGCAAAGAACTCGCGGAGCTGGGATTGCTTGCCGAAGCAGGTGCTCTAGGTTTCACTGACGGTACACTTGCAATAGCGGATGCCCAAGTGATGCGTCGCGTTTTATCTTACGCCTCAACTTTTGATCTCATTGTTCTGCAGCATCCTGAAGATCCGTCTTTGGCTGGTGATGGCGCAATGAACAGTGGTGAAATGTCTACACGACTAGGACTCCCCAGTATTCCAAGGGAAGCTGAAATCATCATGCTGGAAAGGGATATGCGCTTAGTAGAGATGACAAAGGCGCGTTACCACGCATCTCATATTTCAACATCGGATAGCGTAGAGATCATCGCCCAAGCAAAAGCAAAGGGTTTGAGCGTCACCTGCGATACCGCACCCTTCTATTCAGCACTTAATGAACTTTCTGTAGGCGATTACAGAACGTTTGCCAAACTATCCCCGCCCCTGAGATCAGAGGACGATCGTCTCGCAATCGTTGAAGGTCTTAAGTCTGGGGTTATTGATGTAATAGCAAGTGACCACTCCCCGCAAGATCAAGACAGCAAGCGCTTGCCATTTGCCCAAGCAGCTTTTGGGGGATCAGGCTTAGAAACCTTATTGGCTATCGCTCTCGAACTATTCCACAATGAAGAACTCTCACTTCTGGACGTTATAAGTAAAGTGACATGGTCGCCAGCAAGGTTGCTCGGTTTAGATGCAGGTCAATTGCGAGTTGGTGCTCCGGCCGACCTAGTACTTTTTGACCCATACAAGTCTTGGAAAGTGCACGGTGATGACTTTCTATCAAAATCGAAAAATACACCTTTTGATGGGCGACCGGTGCAGGGAAGAGTTATCAGAACCACTATTGACGGGCGTACTGTATTTGAGAACCCAGTATAATGCCTGTATTGCTTGACCCTGGCTCCTGGGCATTTCTAATGGTTGTGATCGGGGGTTATTTCCTCGGGTCGATACCTTTTGGTCTTTTGCTAACAAAACTTTCAGGTGCTGGTGATCTGCGTCAAATGGGCTCTGGTAACATTGGAGCAACCAATGTCCTTCGCACTGGTCACCGAGGATTAGCAGCAGCAACTCTTGTTCTTGACGGTGGTAAAGGTGCCTTATCTGTATACATCGGTACTATCGTTGTCATCCCGGAAGCCCAAGAGATTGGCGGACTAGTCGCTGGTGCTTGCGCAGTCCTAGGACATAACTTCTCTGTATGGCTTCGCTTCCGTGGTGGTAAGGGTGTTGCGACTACGCTTGGAATAATGATGGCCTCTGCGCCAATTATTGGAGCGATGGCTAGCGTTACCTGGATCGCTATGGCTATCATCTTTAGGTATTCCTCCTTGGCAGCATTGATTGCCCTTGCTTTCGCACCAGTTTTTGCTCTTCTCCTGGGTATGAATAATCCTGCCCTAATGTTTAGTGCCCTTGCAGTACTTGGCTGGGTTCGCCATTGGGCCAACATAGTGCGCTTGCTTAAAGGTGATGAGCCTCATATTGGCGACTCAAAAGTCTAGCCATAAAATGAAAACCAGAAAGAACTCGGGATATAGAAAAGCGGTAACGGTCCTGCACCTAAGAAAATGGTTCTATGTAACTTTCGGAGATCACCCGAGTTTGCTGCCTGCACGGGCGGACATAGGATCAAAACTCCCTGATTCGGAAATGAACGGTTCTCATGTGTCCCACGGAAGAAAGATTGCTCAGACTGGGATGGATTGCGTAATTAATATACTTGGATGACTAGACACCTCTAGCTATAACCTAAGGTATTGTTTTTAATAAATAAAATGGGTCCAGCATGATCTATGATTCCATGTTTAAACAAATAGACACCTATTTAGTTACGGTTGACGAACTGCAGAGACAGTGCCAAGTGTCTGCCGCTGTTCGGGTAGTAGCCTGATAATCTTGAGAATAGGGTACGCTACTCGAACTGCTTCTAAGCAGTCGAATTAGCGAGCTTGGAAGTCTTTAAACGTTTTTAAGGATGCTGGGGTTATTAACAACTCAGCTGGAACATAACGGGCACCCGGATGTACATTGATGAATAACATTGTCATCGTAGAGTCCCCCGCTAAAGCGAAGACTATTAACAAGTACCTAGGAGATGGGTACACGGTTATGGCGTCCTATGGTCATGTGCGCGATTTACCGCCTAAGAATGGTTCCGTCCGACCTGACGAGAATTTTGCTATGGACTGGGAGATAGCTTCTCAATCCCAAAAGCATCTCAAAGCAATTATAGACGCTGCAAAAAGTGCTGATGCCATCTACCTTGCCACAGACCCAGATCGCGAAGGAGAGGCAATTTCCTGGCACGTCTTAGAAGAGTTAAAGAGCAGAAAGATTATTAATGGCACAGAGATAAGAAGGGTTACCTTTAATGCCATTACCAAAGGCGCTGTCCTTAAAGCCATGGCTAGCCCTAGAAATCTAGATATAGAGCTAGTCAATGCATACCTCGCACGGCGAGCACTAGATTACCTGGTCGGCTTCAATCTGTCTCCTGTGCTCTGGCGTAAACTACCTGGCAGTAGATCTGCCGGACGCGTCCAGTCCGTTGCACTCCGACTTATCTGCACACGCGAATTAGAAATAGAAAAATTTATTCCACAAGAGTATTGGAGTATTGATGTTAATCTAGCGAAGAAAGATGGCCAAAGGTTTGTGGCGCGCCTCACCCATTGGGATGGTAACAAACTCGAGAAGTACAGCTTGCCGAATGAAGAGAAGGCAAAGGCAGCACGGAGAACGCTCGAAAATGCAAAGTTAACTGTTGAATCCGTTGAGAAAAAGCAGAAACAACGCCGACCCTACGCACCTTTTACGACCTCTACTATGCAGCAGGAGGCGTCCCGACGCCTATATTTCAGTGCACGCCAAACAATGGATGTGGCCCAGAAGCTATACGAAGGAGCCACCATCGGTGGTGAGACAGTAGGCCTTATTACTTATATGCGAACGGATGGGGTGCAAATCGACGGCACCGCTATTAACACTATTCGCTCCGTCATCACCCAGGAATTTGGGGCTGATTATGTGCCTGAAAAACACCGGCACTACTCTAGCAAGGCGAAGAATGCGCAGGAAGCGCATGAAGCTATCCGGCCGACAGACCCAACTCGTCACCCTAACGAAGTTGCCCCCTATATAACGCCTGACCAGCTCAGACTATATGAACTGATTTGGAAGCGTACTGTAGCCAGCCAGATGGAAGCAGCTGTCATGGACCAAGTAGCAGCTGTTATTTCCTCTGAGGATCAGGGGACCAAAGTGCGCGCTAACGGATCTGTTATTCGCTTTCCAGGGTTTTTGAAAGTTTATCAGGATCCGCCGCGTAGTAGTAGCGATGATAAAGATGATAATAAAGACGATCGCATTCTACCCCCGCTTTCCCAGGGAGAGGCTCTCGATCGTGAAGCCGTCGAACCTGAGCAACACTTCACCCAGCCGCCACCCCGTTTTTCCGAGGCTAGCTTAGTTAAAACTATGGAAGAACTTGGCATAGGGCGTCCGTCCACCTATGCGTCAATTATTCAGGTACTTCAGGACCGCAATTATGTTCGCATGGACAATAGGCGTTTTGTTCCAGAAGACCGTGGTCGTGTAGTCACAGCATTCTTGGAAAGCTTTTTTTCTAAATATGTGGAGTATTCGTTTACTGCAGACCTAGAGAACAAACTTGATGAAATATCCGGTGGCCGATTGGCTTGGAAAGATGTACTTACTGAGTTCTGGCAGGACTTTATTGCTGCTATTGAGGGTACTAGCGAGCTGCGCATTACTCAGGTTATCGATACCCTCGACGAATTGCTCGAGCCGCACCTTTTCCCGAAATCAGAAGATGGTATAGACCTGCGCAAGTGCCAGGTTTGTGAAGATGGAAGACTCTCTCTTAAATTTGGGAAGTTTGGCGGATTTATTGGCTGTAGCAATTATCCAAAGTGCCGTTATACCCGCCAGCTAACCGCTAACGGTAAGGATGAGGGCGGTCTATCAGATGGCCCCAAAGAACTCGGAAGGGATCCCAGCACAGGAATGGCAGTGACCTTACGTGCTGGTCCGTATGGCGTTTATGTACAGCTTGGCAACCAAGAAGATATGGAGGCAATTGCAGCCTCTAACGCAGCAAAGACTGAGGCTAAAGCTAATACGGTTGATGAAAAAATAAAGAAAAAAACTAAACCCAAAAAGGCTAAGAAGCTCAAGGTTCCTAAGCCAAAAAGGTCATCCTTACCCAAAGGCATGGACCCTGACGGTATTGACCTAGAGCGCGCACTTAAACTCTTAGCCCTCCCACGCGAAGTCGGCCTTGACCCAGAGTCAGGAGAAATGATCTTGGCAGGGATCGGCCGCTTTGGTCCATATCTCAAGTATGGCGATAAGTATCAATCCCTCGGCGCTGATGACAGTGTTCTTGACATAGGACTGAACCGGGCGGTTGTTGTTATTGCGGAAGGGAAGAATAAGAAAGGTCGTGGACGGGGTGCTGGTAAAGACCTAGGGAAACATCCTAATGATAGCAAAGCAGTTACCGTCAAGGATGGTAGGTTTGGTCCATACGTACAACATGGCTCACTGCGTGCCACTCTTCCCCGTGACAAAGACAAGGATACCGTAACACTTGAAGATGCAATTGCATTGCTAGAAGCCAAGGCAGCAAAAACCGAGACAAAAAAGAAGAAACTAACTAAGAAGAAAGTAGCCGCAAAGAAAAAAACAAAGGCTAAGAAGAAAGCCAGTACAAAAAAGAAGGCGCCGGCTGCATTAGAGGCGGCAATCGCCCCCATAAAACCAGAGAAAGATTAAACTATTTTGCTAAAGAAAAAGAAAAAAACTAAGAAAACCACTTACCACAACCCTCTTCCGTCTAAAGACGAAATTCTTAATTATATAAACGGCTCACCCAACCAAGTGGGTAAACGAGAAATCGCGCGTGCTTTCAAAATAAGCGCCGAAGACCGGCCAGCTTTCAAACTAATTCTGAAGGAACTAGAGGTTGCAGGCTCGATAGAACCAAAGAGGCATCGCCGTTTTAGCGAACCTACCCGGTTGCCCGAAGTAACTATACTAGATGCTGTGCGTATTGATTCAGGTGGTGAACTCATCGCCGTACCGGCCACTTGGGAAGGGCCTGAGCCCTCGCCGATAATCTTTATACATGCGAAGAAACTGACAGGACGTGCCATTGGAATTGGCGATCGCATCTTAGCGCGTCTATCTGCTACTGCTGATAGCAATTACCAAGCCTATCCCATACGTCGCCTAATCGGGGGACCTCAACAAATACTCGGGCTCTGTGAAATATCAGACAAGGGCATGTGCATCATTCGACCCATCAACCGACGAGAAAGACGACTCGTAACAGTTCCAAGGGATGCTAGATCCGGTGCCAAACATGGCGAATTAGTTCTTGCAAATGTTGAAGGCTCCTCGCGCAAAGGCAGTGCGAAAGGCCGGATTGTTGAGCGGCTAATGGATACAGGCGTCGAGCGGGCCCTGAGTTTATTGGCCATCCACAGCCAAAAGATTCCCTACCAATGGCCAGCAGAAGTAGTCAATGAAGCCAAGAAGTGTGGTCCTACGACTCTGGGAGAACGTGTAGATCTGCGGTCCATTCCCCTAGTGACAATTGATGGCAGTGACGCTCGAGACTTTGATGACGCTGTATGGGCCGAACCTGACACTGACCCAGACAATCCTCAAGGCTGGCATATGATCGTTGCGATCGCAGATGTAGCATGGTACGTGCATCCTAAGTCCGCTCTGGACAGAGCCGCTTATGAACGCGGCAATTCCACCTACTTTCCTGATCAGGTTATACCGATGCTTCCGGAAGAACTGTCGAATGGATGGTGCTCGTTAAAGCCGAACGAAGAAAGACCATGCCTCGCCGTCAACATGTGGATTAACAAAGAGGGTAAGCTTCTACGACAAAACTTTGTACGGGGGCTAATGCGATCCGCAGGCCGTCTGACTTATGAACAGGCCCAAGCAGCCTACGACGGAAAAACTGATGAAATAACGCGCCCCTTACTTGATAAGGTCATTCAACCTTTGTTCAAGGCCTATGCATGCTTGGATCAAAATCGAGAGCGACGGGGTGCCCTGGAGCTAAATATTCCTGAACGGAAGATTGCCTTCAATAAAGACGGCATGATGAGTGGTATTCTGCCCCAAACAAGATTATCCAGTCATCAGCTCATTGAAGAGTTCATGGTCTTAGCAAATGTTGCTGCTGCACGCTCGCTGCAACAACTAAAAGTGCCTGGCCTCTACCGGGTTCATGAACCACCTGAACCAGAGCGTATAGATAAGCTGCGCAAGTTCCTTAAAGGGCTAAACTATAACCTAGCGCCAACCGGGAATATTCGCGCCGCAGATTTTAACGGGATCCTAAAAGCAGTAGAACAAGAACCCACAAAAGAGCTCATCAACATGATGATCTTACGCGCTCAATCACAGGCTCGTTATGAGCCAGAGAACCTGGGGCATTTTGGATTATCACTTGGCCAATACACCCATTTTACATCTCCCATTCGGCGTTATTCAGACTTAATCGTGCACCGAGCTCTGATTACCGCATTCAATCTTGGGAAAGGTGGTCTAGGTAAATCGGATGCATGTGATCTTTCTGAAGTTACAGAGCATATTTCAATGACCGAGAGACGGTCAGCTGCTGCGGAACGCGAGACAATCGATCGATATGCGGCATCCCTTCTGAGCCAGGAAGTCGGGAATGTATTCACTGGCAAGATAAACGGAGTAAGTCGGTTTGGCCTGTTCGTTACCTTGGACGAAAGTGGTGCAGACGGCATCGTTCCGATAAAGAGGTTACCGCGTGACTACTATGATGTATTCGAAGACACCCATTCTTTACTCGGTAGGAATTCAGAACATAACTTTACAGTGGGCGACCCAATCACACTCAAATTATTAGAGGCAGACCCAATCACTGGAAGTATAGGCTTTGATTTCGTTGATTATAAACCCCTCAGGACCACAAATATGGTCGACACTACGGGTCAAAAGCGTAAGACATTGGCTTCTCCTCGCGGTGCAAAGTCCTTTCGGAAACGAAGAAAGAGAAAACTTTAAGGAATCACTTTTCTCGTGTCTCAAGGATACAGTATTTGTATGATGACGAGATATTTACGTTCTGTCAGGATCAAGCCCGCATGACAAGAATACCACTATTGAAATCATTACAAGAGGTTGCTACCGCCTGTGCGTTGATAACCTTGTCGGGCTGCGCTTCAAACAGTCCTATCACAGATGCGAATTGGCCTCAGAATAAGCCCTCAATCGACGGTTATAATATAGAACAATCTAAGCGTGTTCTATTGCATGGCCTGAGTGAGATAAATGAGCGTGCTCTAGACGAACCATCTATAGAGAAGTTAGTGGTAAGAGGATTGAGAGGTCTTGTCGAAGTTGATCCACTTTTTTCCATTACCGAAACAAACGAACGGCTAAGGACCTATATTGGCACTGAACTAGCATCAGACTTAATTAAGCCATCTAGTAACCGAATTACGGAATGGGTCGATATGTTTCATGGAGCAGTTATTGGCTCGCGAAGGAAATCACTGCTACTTCATTCTGCAGATAAAGAACAAATATACCATGCATTCTTCGAGACATCCCTCCAAGGGCTTGATCCATATTCACGCTATGCAGGTAAGCTCCAGGCCCGCTCCAATAGGGAAACGCGAAATGGATTCAGCGGTATCGGTATCCGTTTTTTGATCGATGAACTTGGTTTGAATATAACGGCCGTGCAGAATAATGCTCCTGCCGCTGTTGCCGGGCTCCAAGTCGGTGACATAATTACTCACGTAGATGGAATCTCAATAGTGTCCAAAAAGCGGTGGAGTGTACGCCGTTTACTACGAGGGACAGCAGGCACGAAGACTAAGTTCATTATTATACGAGAAAAGTTGGGGGCAGCCTTCCCAGCGACGTTAACTAGGGGCCTCATTGTGGCCCCAACAGTGGATACTAAGGTTGTTGATGGAATTGCAGTTATTAAGATCCATAGTTTCAACCAACAGACAACACAAAGTGTAAACGCAGAGTTAACGCGTATTCTGACGGCTTACTCATCTATTCTGGGGATCGTTCTTGACTTGCGGGGGGACCCGGGAGGACTATTAGATCAAGCTGTAAGTGTTAGTGACTTATTCATGGAGACGGGTCACATTGTGTCAACCCGCGGCCGTCATCTAGAATCGATTCAGTTGTATGAAGCTTTTGCAGGTGATATCGCAGAAGGACGACCCCTTATTGTCCTAACTGATAGCCGCTCAGCCTCTGCAGCTGAAATTGTTGCTGCAGCTATACAAGATAACGGTAGGGGATTTGTTGTCGGCACATCTACCTATGGCAAGGGAACAGTACAGACTGTCATACGGCTACCTAATAATGGCGAGATCACATTGACTTGGTCACAGTTTCACGCCCCTGACGGGTACGCGATTGAGAACCTTGGCATTCTACCTTTCGTGTGTACCAGTGGCTTGTCTGGATCAGCCGAGAAAGTCTTGAGATCGTGGCACACGGCAGGCAGCCGTATCGCAAACATGAAAGCGCAATGGCGAACTGTAGCGCCGCATGATGTCATTGCAAGATCAGGGTTGAGAAGCCTATGTCCCGCCGAGGTCCGGCCAGATACTTCGAATGACCTTGAAATCGCTATAAGCCTACTTTCTGACCCACAACTCTACGCTCAGGCGCTTGGCTATACTGCTATAACAGAAGCTCAACAAGAATGAGAGTCTTCTGATAAAATCTACTGGCTAGAATTGGAGGGCTTGACAGCTAGGGATGCGGGAGTATGTTGCCGCGGTTCAACTAAGCTCGACCTAGGATTAATAAGATGGCTAAATCAGCAACCATTCAAATAAAGCTCGAGAGCACCGCAGGAACAGGGTATTTCTACACCACCAAGAAGAACCCACGTACAATGACGGAAAAGCTTGAACTCAAGAAATATGACCCTAAGGTCCGTAAGCACGTACCTTTTAAGGAAACTAAAATCAAATAATACTATGTTCTCATGCTTAAATGCCCGTTGTTGACTTAACGTTTTTGACACCAGAATTGATACAAACCGGCAAAAGTATCAGGCTGGCTGACTTAAAACTCATTCCAAATTTCTATATTATATAGGTCTTCTACCGCAGGATTCTGAGCCTTGAAGAGGCTTATCATTTTGTCATAGCTATAAGTTGAGCTTCTAAACTAACTACCCGTTTAAAATCAATTGCTATACGTTGAATACATAATCAAAGCCAGCCCATTCCATGTTATAGGAGAATGATCTTATATGTGGACATGAATTTGGATAGAGAAAACCCTTTTCGCCTTAGGTAAATATTTTGAAAAACAATTTAAGAGAATAATTGGGAAGGAAAGAGGTTTTATCTTCAGATCATCTTCGTATAGGTTCTGAGATGTTCTATAAAATAAGATTTGGGCACGATTTATGCTTATTCAAGATCCAATGATTCGGCCTCTTATGTTTGTAGGGCTAGCGATCTTATTTACGATTCTCGAGGCTTGGCAGCCGCGGCGGCAGAAAAAAATTCACCGCACTCAGCGTTGGGTAAGCAACTATGGTATTTTGATACTAGGGGCTCTTCTAGCACGCTTCACCCTCCCGCTATTACCAGTCGGTGCAGCTGTTTGGGCATTAGAGAATGATGTTGGTCTGCTTAATGAGCTTTCTGTACCAATCGGATTAGCTGGTTTAATTGCTTTTCTGTTTCTAGATATATTGATTTATTGGCAGCATCGCCTCTTTCATGCCGTGCCTATATTATGGCGTTTTCATCGCATACACCACATGGATTTGGAGTTCGATGTATCAACAGGAGTACGGTTTCATCCGATTGAAATCTTACTATCCCTTATCCTAAAAATAGGTGCCGTAATAGCCCTAGGTGCCCATCCACTGACTGTTATAGTGTTTGAAATAGCACTCAATGGAATTTCATTATTTAACCACGCAAATCTAGCACTAAGTGCATCACTAGACCGTATAATTAGGCTCTTCTTGGTATCACCTGATATGCATCGTATCCATCACTCAGTGCGCCAGAAGGAAACCGATAGTAATTTCTGTTTTCTTCTATCCTGGTGGGACTTCATTTTCAGAACCTATCGTGCACAACCAGAAGGTGGCCATATTAATATGACAGTAGGTCTCAATGTCTACAGAGATGATCGTACCAACAAACTAAGCCAGCTCTTGGTTCAGCCATTTATAGCTGATCATGACACCCGGCCGTCTTAGGAGCACCTACGCAGGAGCTGTCAAAAGCTGCAGTGGTTCAGACGTCTTAGCATCCAGATTTGCAACAGCAGATTTAACAGCTTTCTGCAGTTTCTCAAAGGCGCGGTTCTCAATCTGGCGAACCCGTTCACGGCTAATTCCGTACTCTTTCCCTAGGTCTTCGAGGGTACGTGGATCATCGCTTAGACGGCGTTCTTGAATAATCCGGCATTCGCGATCAGTCAGAGATTTCATGGCCTCAGAGATTAGTTTAGCACCGACAACACGTTCTTCTTCTTCAGCAATAATTGTCTCTTGGTCAGGTTTATCAGATTTCAACAGATCTATACGATCCAAGTCTCCGTCCTCACCTACTGGGACATTTAGCGACGTATCGCTTCGAGACAAACGGCCGTTCATATCAATCACAGTTCTGCGATCAACATTCAACTCTTCTGCGATTTCATCGACAGCATCAGAGGGTAAGTCGCCATCGTCATAAAGATTGAGTTTAGATTTTAAGCGGCGCAGATTGAAAAATAGCTTTTTCTGTGCTGCAACAGTACCGATTTTTACTAGTGACCACGAATTGAGGACATATTCATTTATGGCCGCCTTGATCCACCACATAGCGTAGGTTGCTAGACGAAAACCACGGTCAGGATCGAATTTCTTAACCGCCCGCATAAGACCTACATTACCCTCAGAGATCAGATCAGAGACTGGCAATCCATAGAAACGATATCCTATAGCGATCTTAGCGACCAAACGGAGATGACTAGTTACCATCTTGTGGGCCGCTTCAGGATCATTATGTTCCTCTAGCCGTTTGGCCAGCATGAACTCCTCTTCTTTCCCAAGAAGAGGAAACTTTTTAATTTCCTGCATGTATGCGGACAAGCCGCGGTCTGAAGCAAGAACAGGAAATGATCTCATTGTCATAGCTAAAGTCCTCTAACAAAGACGAAACCCAGGTACAGCAGAGGCCACAAAATAACCTCAACAGCAGGTACTAACTGGAAAGATGCAACACATTGGGGAATAAAGAGAACACAGCCGTATTAAGGCATTCATCGTCACATCCTCCTTGAGCAACATGACCGCGAGTTAGGGGTTCACTGTCTAGCCGAACCTGTGGTGCAGCCTCACATTGAGCACTGCTTATCTAGAACATAATAACATTTGCCAATTTTGTAAATAAATATAAGAGATAGCGGATATGTAAAGCTCTCATACTAATCAGTAATCTTGATATAAGCCATTGATCTATATAAATATATTTGAATTAGTCTATTTCTATGAAATGTAAGATACAAAATGCAGCGTTCTGGAGGTTGCAATCACCTATGCATGCTCTAGGCTGCGCCAGCATTTGATTGAGAAAAAGTGGTAAAATTCTGTCTTCCATGTCTTCGACCAAGAATATGCATATTTCAGCCCCATCACGCAAAGTTTTACTGACTAGGTTTCAAGCTGTAAGAGCCCGCACTGAGGAACTTGTTACACCACTTTCCTCAGAAGATCAGGTTATTCAATCAATGGATGATACTAGTCCATCAAAATGGCACCGTGCGCATACGACCTGGTTCTATGAAACGTTTATCCTCACGCAACACTTACCAGGTTACAAGGTTTTTGATCCTGACTTTGGGTATCTATTTAACTCCTATTATGAAGCCCAAGGTGCACGTCATCCTCGTCCAAAACGAGGGCTCCTGACACGGCCGAATTGTGAAACTGTCACAGAATATCGTGACCATGTAGACGCAGCTATGACGGAGCTAATGATTACTGTGGAGGAAGAAACCTGGAACGTATTGCGTCCCATGGTTGAACTGGGGCTAAACCATGAGCAGCAGCATCAAGAATTAATTCTGATGGATATACTGCACAGTTTCTCTTGTAACCCTCTTGAGCCAAGATATGAGATTCCAATTCCTGTATCTCTCGATAATACCGTAGCTCTCACTTGGACAGACTTTGACGGTGGCTTATATGAGGTCGGCGTGAACTCTGACGCTATGGAAGACAATTTTGCATTCGATAATGAGGGGCCTGCCCATAAGGTTAACCTTATTCCTTTTCGGTTGGCTAACCGGTTAGTCACCAATAGGGATTGGCTTGAGTTCATGGCCGATGGGGGCTACGGCCGCGCTGAATTCTGGCTGGCTGAGGGCTGGGCGTGCGTTCAAGAGGAAAGTTGGCATGCCCCCCTCTACTGGAAACGCAAGGAGGGTGAATCTTGGACAGCGTTTAGTCTATATGGTCGTAAAGCGATCAATCCAAATGCCCCAGTCTGTCATATCAGTTTTTATGAAGCAGACGCTTTCGCTACTTGGGCTGGCAAGAGACTGCCAACTGAATTTGAATGGGAAGTAGCAGCTTCAACAGCAAAAATAAACGGTAATCTATTTTGCAAAGGATCTCTAGAGCCTTTACCAACTAGGCTTAGTAACGGATTGCAGCAGATGATTGGTGATGTTTGGGAGTATACACGCTCCTCCTATATTCCTTACCCGGGTTTCAAGATTCCAAAAGGCCCCATTGGCGAATACAATGGTAAATTCATGTCCAATCAGATGGTCTTACGCGGGGGCAGCTGCATAACACCCAATAATCATATTCGCCCTACCTATCGAAACTTCTTCTATCCCCATCAACGTTGGATGTTTGCAGGCGTCCGCCTCGCAGAAGACCTCTAGGTAAAATTACCTAAACTTAAGATATTGAGTAATAAAATGGTAAAATCCTCTAACCTAATGAACATTGCTTTTCTACACGATGTGCTTAGTGGATTATCACAGAAACAAAAGCGGCTCGCTCCCAAGTATTTCTATGATGCTCATGGATCCGCACTTTTTGACAGTATATGTGAATTAGATGAGTACTACCCTACCCGCACAGAGATGAAAGTCTTGGAAGATCGCGCTAAGGAAATTACCGACCTCATCTATGGCTACCATTTGATAGAATTTGGTTCTGGTTCGAGTGCAAAAATTAGGATTCTGCTAAATGCAGCAAGCCAATTAGCGAGTTATGTGCCGGTTGATATATCTCGTGATCATCTTTTTGCCGCTGCGAATAAGATAGCCAATGACTATCCAGATCTTAGTGTTTCACCAATATGTGCAGACTTTACCCAAGATTTTGAACTACCTGACTTTATAAGTCATGGTAAGAAAGCTGTTTTTTTTCCCGGATCAACTATTGGAAATTTTAGCCGAATAGAAGCAGAACAGTTTCTATCTATGCTTGCTGAAATTCTTGGTAATGAGGGTGGTCTTGTTATTGGTGTAGATTTAAAAAAAGACCCCAATATTCTGAACGCTGCATACAACGATTCTAAAGGTGTAACTGCTGCATTCAACCTCAATCTTCTAGTCAGAATTAATCGCGAACTAAATGCTAATTTCGACCTTTCTGCTTTTGAACACAAAGCACATTACAACGCCAGCAAAGGGCGGATTGAGATGCATTTGCTCAGTAAGGCGGAGCAGACTGTCATAGTAGGAGGGCGAGAATTTCACTTTAATCGTCATGAAACCATCCATACTGAAAACTCTCATAAGTATGATATTGATGAATTTCATGAGATGGGCCGGCAAGCAGGATTCAAACCCGAGAAAACTTGGACAGACTCCAACAAACTATTTAGCATCCATTACTTGCGCGTCGCTGCGTAAGAATATCAGCGAGTCAACACCCAAAATTGTCATGGTTTAACCGTCTCGGCGCACTCAACGCAAAGAGGTTCAGAGGGGTCTGACTTAAGCCGACCTGGTGCAATATCCTCATCACAGCTAACACAGTACCCATAGTCTTCTTTATCCATACGTCTCAATGCGGCTGCAATACGATTAAGTTCAATCTCTCGACGACGTTGCGTCGCTAAAGCCATCTCACGTTGCTGAAGCGCATCCATTCGTGACAAACGTCCCTGCATTGACTGGTCAAGCTCTACTGGGGCACGCACCTCACTTGTTGTTTCGATAGATCTTAGTAAATCAGTTTGTCGAACTTCCAACTGCTTGCGTAGAGCGCTGAGATTTAGTTTTCTAGTCATAAACAAAGCGTAGACCCCACACACCTTGGGCGTAAAGTAAAGAAATCTAACTTTCTTAGTTATTGCGACAAATAATGAATTATGTCGCTGATTGGAACTAAGCGACTAGCTCTCACAGAGATTTAGGCCAAGAATTGCAGTTCCACTAATGCCGCCTCAAACCTAGTGAACGGTATATTCCCATCATCTAAATCCGTAACCCTCAGGAAATCTACTGTTTATGCGCCAGATTCAATGTTTCTGTTCTTTGGTCCGCTGGAACTGGATCTTGGGCCAATCTTTTTCGGCTTTGCTAATGTGCCAAGCATTTCGCGCGAGAAAAACTGGCGCTCTATCATGGTCACTCCCTACGCTAGGCTCGTTCTTATTGATGAATTCTTTAATAACGGCCTGGTCTTCAGACTCAATCCAGCGGGCTGTGAACAATGATGTGCTCTCAAAGTGTACCGGTACGTCATATTCCGTGCGAATTCGGTCTGCCATAACTTCAAACTGTAGGCTCCCAACAACACCAACGATCCAATCAGAACCTATCCGCGGCTTAAAAACATTAGCCGCACCCTCTTCAGCCAGTTGTTGAAGCGCCCTACCAAGATGCTTAGCTTTCATTGGATTCTCAGGCCGGGCCACTTGCAGGAGTTCTGGTGCAAAACTGGGAATGCCCGTAAAGTGAAGGGTTTCACCTTCTGTGAGTGCATCACCTATACGCAAGTTTCCATGATTAGGAATTCCAATCACATCACCTGGCCATGCTTCGAGAGCCGTGCCTCTATCTTGCGCAAGGAATAATACAGGATTGTAGACCGTTAACGTCTTACCTGACCGTACGTGTAACAGTTTCTGCCCTTTGCGGAAGTGGCCTGAACTCATGCGAAAGAAAGCAATGCGATCGCGGTGCTTGGGATCCATATTCGCTTGGATCTTAAAAACAAAGCCAGAGACCTTCTTTTCATCCGGTGCTATCAACCTCTCTACAGTTGGTTGTCTGCCGGGCGGAGGAGCATACTTTGCAATACCATCTAGTAGCTCTTGTACTCCAAAGTTGTTAACTGCACTACCAAACCAGACTGGTGTTAGCGTACCGTCTAGATAGGCATTCTTGTCAAAGACTGGGCACAAGCCACGCACCATTTCAACATCTTCGCGTAATTTCGCAACGGCATCTGTGGGAAGCACTTTGTCTAGTGTTGGATCGTCTAGACCAGAACACACAGTACCCGCATCTTGGCGTTCCCCCTTAGATCGTGCAATGAGAACTAATCTGTCATTAATGAGGTCATAACAGCCAAGAAAATGTCTACCCATTCCTATTGGCCAACTAGCCGGCGTAACATCGAGAGCTAAGCGCTGTTCAATCTCATCTAGTAAATCAAAAGGATCTTGCCCATCGCGGTCCATCTTATTGATAAATGTAGCAATAGGCATGTCCCTCAAGCGGCATACCTCAAATAATTTTAGCGTCTGTGCTTCAATCCCTTTAGCACTATCTATGACCATGACCGCAGAATCTACTGCCGTCAGTGTACGATAGGTATCTTCACTAAAGTCTTCATGCCCAGGGGTATCCAGGAGATTAAACTTGTAGCCATCGTAATCGTAAGTCATCACCGAGGAGGCAACTGATATTCCCCGCTCCTTCTCTACTTTCATCCAGTCTGAGCGCGCTCGACGGCGATCACCTTTTGCCTTGACCGCGCCAGCCAACTGGATTGCACCACCAAAGAGCAGTAATTTTTCTGTTAACGTGGTTTTACCGGCATCCGGATGCGAAATGATCGCAAAAGTCCGTCGGCGGGACACCTCATCAGGAAGCGGGGCCATAAGATAATTGCTCAGCCTCTCATTTCTCAGCGGCCTTGCGGAATGCCGTCCGCCCGGCAGTACATGAACATGGCGGTTAGCCCAAGCCCTAGCACAGGCCAGAGGCGTCACCCACCCTTAAGGCATCCACAATGGTACAGGTCTCTACAAAAACTACCTGTTCTGATCCTTCAGAAATATCGGCTGACTCCAACATCTACGCTAACTTACCTTGTAGCTCTGAACTTGATGTCGTGTGCTGAAATTTCAGTTTCTGGTCTGGTCGAGCATAATGGAACGCACCATGAGCCATTAAAGCAGACTCATGAAAACCTGAAAGAATTAATTTTAACTTACCAGGATAATCGCACATATCACCGATACAAAAAATACCTTTCTCAGACGTCTCAAACTTTTCTGTATCAACAGAAACTCTATTACTTTCCATGTTGAGACCCCACTCTGCGATAGGACCTAGCTTCATAGTTAGGCCATAAAATGCGAGCATGGTATCGCATTCCACATCGTACTCTTCGCTCGTCTCTTTACTTTTTAGTGTAACAGATTGGATCTGCCCATCCTTACCATTAACACGCGGAATATCTGCAACATGAACGGTCACTTTACCAGCAGCTTCCAGCTCTCTCATTTTGTCAACAGTATCTTGAACAGCTCTGTACTCTGCACGACGATGAACAAGATGCATACTTTCCACTTCTGGATTAAGTGCAACAACCCAGTCCAGAGCTGAGTCACCACCACCAGCAATCAACAGATTCTTACCTTTGAACGCCTCCATTTTCCTAACTGCGTAGAACAGAGAAATATTCTCAAATGGCTCGATACCCTCGATCTTTGGTTTTTTTGGAGTAAAGCTGCCACCCCCACCTGCAATTAGAATTACGGGCGCTTCGACTACAATTCCCATGTCAGTGGCAAGGCGCCAGTGACCATTGTCGAGTCTAGTTAGACTATCAGCCATTTGATTGAAATGCATGACTGGTGAAAACGGTTTGATCTGCTTCATTAGGTCGTCTGTTAACTCCTGACCAGTTACCTTCAGGCGGCTAGGAATATCGAGAATAGGTTTTTCTGGATAAAGTTCAGCACATTGACCACCGGGCCGGTCTAAAATATCGATGACACAACTCTGAAGCCCAAGTAGCCCTAATTCAAAAACAGCAAAAAGGCCAACTGGCCCTGCCCCAATTATAATCACATCTGTCTTATGTAAATCTTCACCTACATCGGTCATTCCGACGATTCCTCCTCCAAACAAAACCGTGCCCGGCATCACCAGGCAGCTACTATGATATTATCTCTGAACTCTACGATAACCTGCTAGCGCGGTAACGCGCCCAGGCTTCCGGGGTATCAAGATCTGTCAAAACAGCAGTGTCACTAAATTCTACTTCATAGACAAGGTTCTCATTCTCCCCTATGAGATGCCGTGCTCCTACATCTCCTCTAATATCCGTCATACCCTGAAAAAACCTCCGAGACCAGAGAACCGGATTGCCTCTTTCTCCATTATGTACAGGCACCCCAATAGCACGCCCTGCACTAGGATTAAATCCAGCAATCAGGGCATCTATATGATGTGGATCTATTTCTGGCATATCACCTAGAACGACAACTACACCATCAATATTCTCCGGTAGAGCTGCTATCCCCGCCTTCAGTGATCCCGAAAGACCATCTGCATGTTTGGGGTTATAGACTTCTTGGTAGGGCAATTGTTCCAGTGCCTGATTAATATCAACCGACTGATGTCCCGTAACCACCACAACGGTAACCGCTTTAGAGGCGAGTGCAGTTTCTACTGTCCGGCGAATGAGAGGCTTTTCATCGACTAGCGCAAGAAGTTTGTTGGTGGGCCCCATTCTTCGGGATTGACCAGCCGCAAGAATCATAATGCCAATATTAACTATATTTGAATGCCCGTGCTTTGGAAAAACCGCTTCATCTCTTGGTAATGGGCGAACAGGAATGTCTATCAATAGCCCCCCAACGCCCATTGCAACAATATCCGACTTATTTATGTCCATGCCCGCTGCAAATCTCTGCAAAATAAAATCAATTCCATTTAGCTTAGGTGAGCGAGCACAGCCAGGCAAAACCATTACTGGACAAATTTCACATTCCGACAGCAACATTAAGTTGCCTGGATCAACGGGCATACCAAAATGAATAATACACCCTCCCGCATCCACAATTCCTGAAGGTACAACATCCTCCCTATCAACCGTCACAGAAGCACCGACAATAATTATTAGATCAGGTTCCAAAGATTTGGCTATTTTTATTGTATTAGCCACATCGGCCTTTCGATGCGCACAAGTGAGTACTTGGCTCACAAAAATTTTCACAGAAGCCAAACGGAGCTTGGTTATCTCAGTAGTTTTCTCAAGCACCTTCTCCTTTAAGGATGGCAACGTGGTATTGATAATAACAGCAGTACGATTATGAAATTCTAGAAGTGATATGGGTAAACTTTGTGTTGTCAGTAAACCAATAATTTGGTCCATAGTTTTGGTAGACACTGCAAAAGGGATAATCTTGACAGTCGCTATAATTTGTCCACTTTCTGCCATTACTAAATTGTGGATAGTCGCAATTGTAATAGCCTCATCGACAGCATTGAGCTTATCGATAAGACCTGCATCAATTTTTATTAGACCAGGTTCTTTAGCGAGAATATTACATCGTCCGGTAAAAGCAGCAGAGATTCCTAATCCTTGGCCGCAGAGAGCGTTAGCGAGTTGTGCAGCAGCATCGTCTTCGTGCAAATCATCTTCACCCATGCGCGCTACCGTGATTGTCGAGATCCCAGCTTGCGATAAAATATGGCAGTCCTCTGGGGTTAGCCTGCGCCCTTTCTTATAGGTAAATGAACCGCTACGCACTGTGTGGGCAAGAATAGCACCTGCAGCATCTACAACCCTTACGTCACCAAATGTCATGCTAAACGCTACCTAAACCTATAGTTTTCGCCATACTTCAATCACTTGAGCAAGAATAGCAACAGCAATCTCTGAAGGTGTTTTAGCTTTGATGTTAAGCCCGACTGGACCGTATATGCGACCTAAATCCTTTTCAGAAAACCCCTTTTCTTTTAGGCGCTGCAATCTCTTTGCATGGGTTCTAGTGCTACCGAGAGAACCTAGATAAAAAGCAGGAGATTTAAGTGCAACTGCCAGTGCTGGATCGTCGAGTTTCGGATCATGGGTCAGTGTAACCACAGCCGTCCGATTATCTGGTGCTAGGGCCATCATTGCATCATCAGGCCAATCCGCTACGGGCCGCAGATCCGACAGATGACTAGCTTCGACAAAGCTATCGCGTGGATCAACAACTACAACATCAAACCCCGCCAACTGAGCCATAGGCACTAAAGCTTGAGCGATATGTGCAGCTCCAACGACAATCATACGCAAAGGTGGAGCATAAGCCCGAACAAATAAATTGGTGTCATCAATAGTTCCCGATAGATATTCCTTCATCATTTTACGGGCCGATACCAACTGATCGGCTGTCATACAAAGACTACCTATGACCTCGCTATCTTGCAGAAGTACTTGTTGCCCATCTTCGATATCAGTAACAATGGCACAAGTTGCATTTTTATTTAGGGCCTCCTCAAGCGCACAGAAAAGTTCCGCCTTCACTCTACCCTCTCCAGAAATACATGAACGGTTCCACCACATGTAAGGCCGACTTCCCAGGCCATACCATCGGTCACATCAAATTTGAGACAGTCTGGCTTCCCGGATGCTATTACTGCTAGCGCAGCTTCGATGACTGCCCCTTCAATACAGCCACCTGAAACAGACCCAGAAAAGTCACCGTCTTCGTTAACCGCAAGGTGACTGCCAATAGGCCGTGGTGAAGATCCCCATGTATGGACCACTGTAGCCAAAGCTGTTGCCTTACCGGAGGACCTCCATTCGGCTAATCGTAGTAGTGGATCTATATCATGGTGCGTCATTATATCCGGTTCCGCACAGCAAACATTTGGTTGGCTGATTTTCTGCTTCGATGCGGAGTGGAAGCAAGCACATCGATCAAGGAATTCAGACTGTCCAGATTATGAGCCGCCCGAAAGTCATCAACATGTGGCAACATCTGGCGGATACTTAGAGATTTAGGTTCAAAGGCATCATACCGCAAGAGTGGATTAAGCCATATGAGTTGGCGGCATGATTTCTGCAAACGAGCCATTTCATCTGATAGACGGGCCCCACCGTCCCGATCCAATCCATCCGTTATAAGAAGTACCGTAGCGCCCTGCCCTAAAACTCGGCGGGACCATTTGCGATTAAACTGTGCCAGAGTTTCACCGATCCGTGTACCACCCGACCAATCCTCTACAGTATTTGCTACCCTCCCTAACGCGATATCGGGATCAGTATGCATTAGGTGATGGCTCACGTTGGTCAGCCTGGTTCCAAACAAAAATGTGTGTACACGGTCTCGGCCATTGGTCACGCCGTAGAAGAAATGTAATAGTATTCGGGAATATGATTCCATTGATCCCGAAATATCACACAAGATAACGAGAGGTGGACATCGAAGCAGCCGTTTTTTTCTCTTTAGATCAATAAAATCTCCGGTACGTACGGCACTACGTAACGTCGCGCGCATGTCTATCCGTCGCCCTGTCGGATACATCCTGAAGCGCCTGTTGGGTGCTTCAGGAATTGGGAAACGGAAATTACGCATAGCCCACTTAGTTAGAGCTTGTTCATCTAAAGACATGGTTTCAAAATCAGCACTGCGTAGATGCTCAACCTCAGACCATGTGTCGCGAGAGTCAAAATTAAGCATAGAAGAATCGCATAGTTCTTCTGAGGCAAGTCCGGCCCTAACTAATGCCTGGGCCAATCTACGAGATAGAGCCTTTGATTCTTTCTGCCCCTCGCTCTCAAGTGAACTGGAGTAGGAATCAAATAATGACTCTTCGCTTGAACGTGCGGTCCAGAACCGCTCAAACGCCATACAAAACAAGTCAGACTGACTATGACACTCAACACAGACCGCGTGCAAAGCCCAATAAAAGTCTCCACGGTTTCGAAGATTAATAGTTGCGAGTGCTTGAACTGCTAAAAGGCTTTTCCCGGGCCCCAGCGGAAGCCCTGCATAACGCAGGATACGAATGAATTGCATTACGTTAGACGCTAACGCATTTTTAGAGGCATACATAATTAAGAGGTTGCCGGTTTGCCAAGTGTAAAATTACCCGCGTCGCTCTTCTCACGCACCTGAGCGATGTCGTCTTGATACTTTAGCACAACCCCAAGTGTTTCCTTAAAACTTGACATATCAAGAGCCGAACGGTCGAGAGCCATTAAAGCTCTAGTCCAGTCAATAGTTTCTGCAATACCGGGTGGCTTAAATAAATCCTCTTCCCGCAGCTGGTGAACAGCTTTCACAACCTGTTTACTTAAGGTAAGTGCCGCGTCAGGCACCTTAAGTGTGAGAATTTCTAGCTCGCGGTCAACAGAAGGATAGTCAACCCAGTGGTATAGACAGCGTCTTTTCAAAGCGTCATGAATCTCACGGGTTCGGTTAGACGTGACAACTACAATTGGCGGATCTTCTGCAACAATACTGCCAAGCTCAGGGATTGTAATTTGGAATTCTGATAGCACTTCTAAAAGATATGCCTCAAATGGCTCGTCCGTCCTATCTAGTTCGTCAATAAGAAGAACTGGAGGTCCCTCAGGGTGGGGCCTTATGGCAGACAACAAGGGGCGCTCAATGAGATACTTCTCGCCATAAATATCCTCAGACAATGTATCAGATGTTGCAACACCTTGAGCCTCTGCAAGCCTGATGGCCATCATTTGCCTTGGATAATTCCACTCGTAGACAGCAGAAGCAGCATCGAGACCTTCATAGCATTGCAACCTTATTAGATTGCGGCCCAACGTAGCAGCTAAAACTTTAGCAATGTCCGTTTTACCAACACCGGCTTCACCTTCAAGAAATAATGGTCGTTGGAGTTTTAGACAAAGAAATAAAGCCGTACTTAGAGCACGATCTGGAATATATTGCCCTGATCTAAGAAGGTCTTCAGTTCCTTCTATGGATGCAAGTATCTTAGAGGGTATACTTTCAGGCACAACATCTGCTCTCATGCTTCAGAAACAAGACGGGCGCGGAGTAAACCGCGCCCGCAAATTCTTTTCGGCGTCTCTGTTGTTATTATTGTTGGAGGGCAGCTGCCCTCTTAATGGCTTTACGGATGCGGGTATACGTCCCACAACGGCATATATTGGTGATGTAGTCATTTATATCATCGTCCGTAGGATTAGGCACTTCCTTAAGCATTGAGGCAACAGACATAATCATTCCGGGTTGGCAGTAGCCGCACTGTGGCACATCTTCCTCAATCCATGCTTCTTGGACTGGATGACTGCGATCGTCTGACAAACCCTCGATAGTCGTTATGTCTGAACCGGCAGCAAATTCTAACGGAACTGAGCAAGAGCGTTCTGCCACACCGTTAACATGCACAGTACATGCACCGCATGCTGCTATTCCACATCCATATTTCGTTCCAGTCAGGCCCAAATTGTCACGCAATACCCATAAAAGTGGCGTTTCAGGGTCCGCATCTACCGTATGTTCTTGGCCATTGACACGCAATTTGACTGCCATCAGTTTCTCCTCACTTCATTTGTATACGCACAATTCCAAGGACAGAGCAAATTATTACCGGCGCATTGTACTCTGCGTAGGCTCTGACGCAAGCGGTACGATTCGTATGAATTGGTCCCCGGAACCATAAAATGCTAATTCAGCTTGGTCCTGCAGAATCGCAGGTCCTAGGCCGTATTGAACAAATTCTGGGCGCTTTTCAAACGTTTATACTACATTCCTGACACTACATGTAGTACCTTCTATCATGTGACCTACTAAAAATAGTGACAATTTCATGTTTTCTTGTGACAATGAGTTAGAATTTAGTTTGATGCTGGGGTGGAATGTACGATGTCAGCCAGTAGTGAGAGGTCTCTGCCTAGCAAGTCAGACCGCCATAGACCGAGTGCTAGCCGAGCCGCAAAGCCAGGAATAGATTGGCGATCACCCCAACAGTCATTTCAGACTAAATTTCTTTGGTTATTGAGGAGCAGACGCCTACGCCGTCCAAATTTGGGAGCGTTTAGGTAGCGTCTGCCCCTTTTTCAGAGGTGCGTCCCTGAAACTTGGGGCGGGGCTTTATTATAGCCCCGCCCTCTTTTTTATACCTCAGAAGAACATGAATAGTGGCCTACTAAAAGATAAATCCGGTTACCGGTATCGCCAAGTCATCACGCGGACTGATAATTATCTCTCAAGGGCCGGCAGAAAATAGACAGTTTCCCGTTCAGCGCGATCATGTAGTTCAGCTACACCTGGCCGACTATACACATCTTGTGAACGCCAGGCCTTAAAACTATCAAGGTTCGGCCAGCGGATAACTGCAACCGCGTGAGCATTCTCAGGGCCGAGAAGCCTGAATACGGGCTTAGAAAAACCCAAGACTTGCCCACCAAATTCATGTGGTTTTAGACTTTGTCCGTCACTTATAGCTTGATATTCCCTGTATGCTGCTTGGTCTAGAACCTCATGCACGACAAATAAGCTTATAAACGGACCCGTTTTAATAGCATCCGGGATTCTTAAAGGATCTAGTAACTTTACCACTTACCCATACCTAGTTTCTTACCAGGCAATAGTATCGCCATTATAACGACGATAACTGCCAGTATCTTTCATTGTAAAATGCGCGATCAAGCCTCGCATGCCCGACACACTATCAGGGATTGTTACAGTGGCTCCGCCAATACCCATACGGGTTTTGACATGTCCTGGACAGAAAGCCATTGCAATCACATCTTTTTCCTTAAGTGTCTCGGACAGAAGCTGCACAGCTTTAGTGACAGCGGTCTTAGACGTGCAATAGCAAAACGCTGGTGTGCGGTCTTCTTGGAACGACCCAACGGTACTCGACAATGTAATTATTTTTTTTTCGTCACTAGCTAAAACGTTTTCGATAAATTCTTCAGCCATTTTGATTGGAGCAAACGTGTTTGTGCGTATAACCGTATCCCAGACCTCGTAATCAATAGTGCCAAAATGCTGGGCATCTAGGTGATCTTGAATTGGCACTGGCCCTATGATTCCCGCATTATTTATTAGTATATCTATCGGCTTACCACGATACTTGCTGGCAAGGCCCTCAATTGAGCCATGGTCCAACATATCCATATTTTCAATAGAGACGCGCCCATCAGAGCCCGCAATAATTGATCTGAGTTCGGAACTACTCTCCCCCAAAGAATCTCTACAACAAGCGATTACTGTCCAACCTGCTTCTGAGTACTGGCGGACAAATTCCAGACCAATACCCCGATTGCTGCCCGTCACAAGTACAGTCGACATATTCCCTCCCCAAATCTTTTTCAGAATGCATATTACTCCGCCTTAAAGGCGCTAATACACACTTTTATATAACCCTATTTTCTTATAGCTTGAACCCACCTAAGCAGAGTTTTTCTTTGCCCACCTCTCTGCTGGGGCTTAGTGTTGAGTGCATGAGAATCTTTACTTTCATCTTCGGCCTAATAATTGCTCTATCCCTTGATCCTGCCCGCGCTGAACCTCTAAGAGGTAAAGTTGGCGTGTATTCCTTCCCTGATAGCGTATGGTGGGATCAGTGGATGGAATTCAAGTCTAATATTGAATCCAAGCCAGACGACTTCAACTTTGAATGGTACATGCTCGGAGAACTCGGATCGGAGCAACAACTTATCACCGGCGCACGGCGCAACCGAATTCAGATTGTCAGTATCTCATCGCAAGGCATGACATCCTTAGTACCTGAAATGGGCGTGATGCTTGCGCCAAATATGTTTGAGACTGCGGAGGAAGCAGACTTTGTACTCGACAATTATCTGACTAAACCCATCAGCAATTTGTTCCGTGATCTTGGACTTGAGGTTGTTCAGTTCACTGAGGTGGGCTGGATGGTTCTGTACACTGTGGACAAACCTGTGCTGGAACCGAGAGACCTCCGGCGCCTAACTATACGTATTTCTCCAACCATCATACTACAGTCCTTTGTCGAGTCATTGGGGGTCGATTACGCCGTCATTGAATTAGGCGAATTGATCCCCGGGCTACAAACCGGCCTTGTCAATGGAGGACTAACCAATGTCGTTTTTGTCCACAATGCCCTGGACGGGCAGATATGTTGCGTCACACGTCTAAGAAATATGCTCGAAATCGGCGTTAATCTGGCCAATACACGCTGGCTTTCCGGCGCTACGCCACAGCAACAAGAATTCATTAGGAATGCCTATACCGATCTCCCCCGTATGCGCCACAGCGTGCGCTCATACGTAGAAGATGTGGTCGCGCAGGCCGAGACTAAAGGGCATCAGTATTTTGACTTAAACCCAGAGCAGCGGGAGCGCTGGAAGAAAGCATCTGGCAGCGCACTCCAACGTATTCTGGACGACACCGGTACTGAGGGTGCACGCTTGTATCAACTAATCTTAGAAGGCAAAGCGGCTTACGCGCGGCAAGCCGGAAAGTAGCTACATGACGCTCGTTTTGCCCAAACGGGAGCGGGTATTGCGTCGCAGCTTTTGCAAAGCCCGACGGGATTCTTGCTTCAATTATTTCAATGGTTGGCGGCCGTAGATTGTAGAAACATTTCTTGCTATGCTAAATTGATTTTAAATCTGGATATTGGTTTTACCCTCAAAGTGTTGTCCACATATTCAGGCAGACATTACTTCAAGTTTTGTATAAGATATATGAGAAGTGCTTACTGAGGATAACTCCTTAAATTACTCTATTCATTTACTTTTCCAGATTCACGAATGGCATCATATCGGATGAATAGGCCCGGTGCTTCGAAGCCTTCCAACCCTGCACGCACGCCGTAATAGTCTACCCGGTTATAGAGATAGAGCATGTAAGCTTGCTCGTGATAACGACGCATGAGGTCTTTGGTCATGGCCTCCCTCAGATCTAAGTCCGGCTCCGCCATAGCCGCATCAATCTTGGCTTGGTCATCCTCCCGACATAACCACGGCATTTTCCATAGACAGCTATGCAATCTCATGCCTCTTAGAGCATCCATTTGTGGAGCAATGGGGAAATCCATCATGAAACCTTGGCCCTTAAATTCACCGGTGTGAACTGCGTTAAAATACTGCGGTAAAGCAAAGGTCTTCAATTCTAGCCGCACACCAATGGCGGCAAGGTCTTCGGCCATCTTCTGATAGATAGCTGGGCCGTTAGGTATTGATGTTCCCGGGACCACTTCAAATACGAGATCAAAACCGTTTGGGTAACCTGCTTCAGCAAGTAATGCCTTAGCTCGTTCCGGATCATAAGGATACGGCTCAAGGTCAGGGTTAAAACCAAAGGCATCGGGAGTTACAGGCTGCGATGGGGCAGTAGTCGTTCCACTGAGTAAGATTTTAATAAATGTTTCGCGGTCAATGGCATAATTCATCGCCCGTCGGACACGCACATCCAAAAGCGGCTCGTTTTCTGGCCCGAAGGCTGGATGTGCAGGGTTAAGGATTAGAGAAAATAGATAGGTTCCGCCACCGCTTGTGCGCACCCAAGTATGTCCAGCGGCCTCCAATTCCATCATAAGATCAGGGATTGCCCCCAATATAATATCTAGCTGACCACTGATAATGCCCTGAACACGTTGTTGTTGTTCTGGTATGGCATAAATTTCGAGCTTTTCGAACTGAGGCGGCCGCCATGACTCTTTGAACGCCTCCATCCGCACGACTCCTGGTTCCCATGCCACAACTTTGAAGGGACCCGTACCATGCGGCTCACGAGCAAAAGCCTCCCGCCCCAGCTTACGCCAGTGCTCTGGTGCAACCATGCGGAGGCTCGCAACCTCTCGGGGGAATAAAACACTAGGGGCCCTTGTCGTGATTTCAACTGTATAGTCATCTAAAATTCGCGCGCCAGCGATTGTATTTAGCATTTGGCCAACGGAGCCTGAGGATGCCTCTGGACTCTTTAGATAATCCACAGCATTCACTACGGCTTCAGCGGTAAATCTCTCACCATTGGAAAACATTACATCTTCTCGAAGTTTGAACTCCCAGACATTGGGGGTGATGGATCGCCATGACTTAGCCAACCAGGGCTCCAAGACACCATCACCATTAATATAGGTCAGGCTATCAAACGTCGCCGACCAGGTAAAAATGGTAGGTGCATTAAGAGACGCAAAAGGGTTGCCTAACATAGCCGGCAAGCCAAGAACGCCAACGCGCAAGGTATCTGATGCCGACACCACTTCCGACTCACTCTGCTTATTGTCGTTGCAAGCTGAGAGGGTCAGACCCCCGAGGCTGACATATAGCAACAGCATGAATAATCGGTTCATTTTCATTGGAACAGCATTCCCTTTGGTGCAGAAAATACAAGGAAAAGAAGTAAGAGTAGTGATAGTTACTGTAAACATTGAACGAAGTAAGTAAAAGATACTCACTAACGGCCTCTTTCCAGGTATTTGTGTGCAGCGTAACATAGCTGCATGAGACTGAAGGAACGCAAATCATGCTTAATATAGCCATCGTTATTATGAGCTTTTTCTTGTCAACTGCATCCGCAAAAACTGTTCTTATTACTGGGTCTAGCCGCGGCCTCGGGATGGAAATGGCAATGCAGTATGCTATCGATGGCTGGGATGTCATCGCTACCGCTCGAACACCCGAAGATGATAAAGAGCTACAAGCCTTGGCGCGGGCCTATGCCTCGGTGCAGATAGAGAAACTTGATGTGACCGATCACTCCGAGATTGAAGCTCTAGCCGAGAAGCTTCAAGACACCGCAATTGACATTCTAATAAATAACGCAGGTATCCTCGGAGATCCGTCACAGCAGCAGTTAGGAAAACTAGATTTCTCTGTAGCCAATGTTGTATTCATGACTAATACGTTGGGACCTCTAAAAATCGCTGAGGCCTTTCTCGAACATATCGCCAGGAGCGATACGAAAAAGATAATGACTATCTCTAGTATCGTCGGATCTATAACCAACACTACGGGTAATATATACTTTTATAGGGCTAGCAAGACGGCAGTGAATATGATGATGACCAACTTAGCCGCAGATACCAAGCACCGTGGCATTATTGTTGGAATGATTCACCCAGGCGTGGTGGATACAGACATGACCGCGCCATTCAATATCCCAAAGGTATCAGTGAACGAGAGCGCCGCAGGCGTTCGCAAGGTAATCGCTTGGTATACGACAGAAACTTCAGCAAGATTCATGCAATATGACGGCGAGCCGATGGACTGGTAGGCTAAGCCAAATCTAATAGGGGAAATCATATGCGATACGCACTTGCTCTTACTATCCTCATGAGTTCTTTTCTTTCTGGTGTCACTAATGCCGCTACAGTGATGATCACAGGTGCCAGTAGAGGTATCGGCTTTGAATTTACTAAACGGTACGCTGAACAGGGCTGGGATGTCATCGCCACAGCTCGCACACCAGGTGACGATATACCACTCCAAAGCCTTGCTAACCTGCATGAAAATATCCGGATTGAGACGTTAGATGTAACGGATCATGTTGGGATTGACTCGCTAGCAAGAAAGCTCGACGGGATGGCAATAGATGTTCTTATCAATAACGCAGGCATTTCAGGTGGGCGTAATACTCAGGAATTTGGGCGCATTAATTATTCCGTTTTTGATGATGTGATGAGTATTAATGTTGCTGGTCCGCTGAAGGTCACAGAAGCTTTCCTAGACCATGTCGCTCTAAGCGATCAAAAGAAGATTATCAATATCTCTTCAGAGGAAGGGCGTTTATCTAATGTACGTGGCTCACGTCAGCTCTTTTATAGAGCGAGCAAGTCAGCTCTCAACATGACAATGATTAATGTAGCACGACACCCCTTGGTGAAGAATAAAGGCATCGTTATAGGTATTTTGACCCCTGGCTTTGTTGATACAGACTTTACGGCGGGACTGCCCAAGCAATTGATGAAAAGTGTCAGTGAAAGCGTTTCTCAGTCAATGGAAATGATTGAAAAATATGACCTGAAGATGTCGGGGCATTATTTTACCAATACCGGCAAGGAAATAACCTGGTAACGGCGTCACCTATCAGCAGATCTCAGGTGTCTAACCGTTTTATAAAGAGCTGTGTTACTATTGTTTTTTCCACGTAGAAATTCGAAACCATAAATTCTGGGCAGAATATAACTAAAGGAAAAGCTATGGGTGAAGATAAGGGTCTCGAAGACAAAGACACTGAAGGCGGTAGTGGCAATAAACGGTTAGTAGTTATTGTTGTTAGCTCAATTCTACTAGTCTTAGGTGGTGGCGCTGGGGCATATTTTACGGGGCTAGCCGACCCCTTGCTAACCGCGGTTGGCCTGGTCGAAGTTGAAGCCAACCAGGATAGCATAGAGGGCCCAAGCGCAGAGGCCCGCCAACCAGCACCTATTGGATCGGCTGTTTTTTATGATCTACCAGATATGCTAGCTAATCTGAGCACTCCTGGAAATAGAACAAGTTTCCTTCAGATTACTTTAAGCCTTGAGCTACAAAGTGAAGAGGACGTTGCTATTATTGAGAGCGTACTCCCCCGTATCATCGACAGCTTACAAGTATACCTTAGAGAACTACGGTTGGAAGACCTAGAGGGGTCACAGGGCATGTTTCGGGTGCGAAACGAAATGCGTAACCGAGTAAATGAAGCCATTCAGCCTACAGAAATTGATGATGTACTATTTAGAGAAATTGTAATTCAATAACTGAGTCGTTCGAAGCAGCTCTTAAGGTTATTGGGCAGTTTATTAGAATGCATAAAGGCCGACACTCTGTTAAGCGGCCAACTGGGCTGGCTAATGTTAGCTAGCTTCTATATCAATGGCTTAATGAGGCGCAGCACACTACTTTTGCGGCTAGTAAAATGCTAAGAAATTAAAAGATATGGACATCACACAATCTTTGAAAGACACATTGCCGTCACCACTAGCAAATAAGAAAATTATTCTCGAGAACTGTGTTTTCGTGCCTTCTTATGACTGTGGAGAATCCAAATCGGATTCTTCAATTTATTTCTATCACTTTGGAAAAACCGGCGGGACTACGGTTGGATCGTTTCTCAGAGGATTGGCTTATGCCAATGACCAGTCCTTATTGCATTTGCAAGATAAAAAGGTAATACCCTTCGTAGCACCGGATCAGCAGGAGTTCTTCAATCCAGCACCCGATATTGTGGCTGGCCACGCCTTATACGGATACCACAAGTTTTTTGGAGACAAACTCTCTTTGTTGACGGTCTTGAGAGAACCAGTCGGCCGGATCATTTCAGACTTCTTTTTCACTTACAGGAATGAAGATGAGGCATATCTCTCCGACCGGAATAATTTTAGGCTCTATCTTGATAACCTTGCCCGACATAACCACATGACCAATTGTATGTTAGGGCCTGAAAGCGGCAGTAAAGACCCCTGGCATCTACCTTTAGATAATGATGCGCCTGTTGAAATAGCGCTTGAGAGGTTATCTGGTTTTAAATATGTGGTAACGGCTACAGGCATTCAAACTCTGATGAGTATAATTGCATCAGCGAATGGAAATTCATCAATGCATGTGGAAAGTTCTAAAGTGAACCCGCACAAAATACTTAAGATGGAACTCAACAAAGAATTTGGTGACGAAATATTAGCACGAAATCTATGCGATAGAGAATTAGTTGCTTTTGCAAAAAAGAAGCAAAGAATTTTGGAGAGCGAACTCTCGAAATTAACGAGTTACGCAATACGAAAAGCCCGGTATATTATCACAGATCCAAATTCTACGGACGGAAGTTTAGCTAGTGGGAAAGACGTCACAATAATTGATCGGGAAACTTCACAATGGGTAACCCTCCATCCTGCTTCATTGACAAATAATAATGGTGAGTTGAGAAAATCCTTAAGTACCACTGTAAACTTTTCATAGGCGGTCATACTAACGCGCACCCAAGAATATTGTATACTAGCCAAAGCAGGAATGAGGCATTTGATATCCACCAGATATTTCCAACCAGCAGCTAGAATCAACCCTCTAACTTTCGTAGACTTTTTGAAATTTTTTTCTAGGTATTGTTTGAATCGTTTCGGCAGAAAAGCTATCGTCAAGTCACTGTGGAAGTCATGGTTCTTAATCCAGTCTCGCTATGATCTCCAAGTAGATGTTAACGTCGATTAGATTGAGGACCACATATGCGCTTTACCTGCCTCACAGTCGTGATCTCTGCCTTAACCTTGAGCTCTGCGAACGCTGCAACCGCACTGATCACTGGATCGAATCGCGGCATTGGTCTTGAATTCTCTAAACAATATGCTGAATTAGGTTGGGACGTGATCGCTACAAGTCGCACACCCGATGATGATGATGACCTCAAGGCACTAGCGGTAAAATACAAAAACGTCACTATAAGAGCTTTAGATGTTACAGATTTTGACGCAATAGATGCGTTGGCTGAAGATTTACAAGGTACGCCCATCGATTTGCTGCTTAATAACGCCGGGATTCTAGGAGGCGCTCCTGATGTGCAAACCATTGGTAATATTGATTTCAAGACGATGGAATTAGTCTATCGCACGAATGCTATGGCGCCAATGAAGATGGCCGAAGCTTTCCTTGAGCATGTCGCAGCGAGTGGACAAAAGAAAATTTGCGTCATTACATCCGGTACTGCGTCACTTTCAAATGTAAGGCAGTCGAACTACTTTCGTTCACTATATCTGTACAGGATGTCAAAGACAGCTATCAATATGGGATATAGAGCACTCTCTGTAGAACTTGCGGAGCGTGGTATCTGGGTTGGTATTCTAGCACCCGGCATGGTGAATACGCGCCTACTGCAGCAGGCAGGGTCTGGTGGCCGCGGTATCTCAACAGAAGAAAGTGTAACAGCTGTCATTAATAATATCGAAAATCTGGGGCGAGAAAACGTAGGCCAATACGTTCTATATACTGGAGATATACTGCCCTGGTAAGACATAGAAGCCATGGAGGATTCATCATGAAAGTATTTTTTTCCTTGCAACTAGTTGTTGGTTTTACAGCGGCATTGCTGGTTTCAGCACCCATTGCGGCTGACGCAGCATCTATTCTGATTACCGGATCCAACCGCGGCATCGGATTAGGATTAGCACAAAGATACGCAGAAATGGGTTGGACCGTATACGCTACAGCGCGTAATCCACAACAGGCCGAAGAATTGCAAACTTTAAGAGCTCAGTATGACAATTTAAGTCTTCATGAATTGGATGTAACAGATGATGCTGAGATATTTGCTCTCGCCGAAGAGTTAATGAACCAACCTATCGATGTACTGATCAATAACGCAGGTATTCTGGGTGACATCAATAAGCAAAATGCTCAAAATATCGACTTTGATGAAATAAACAAAATCATGGATGTGAATGTATATGGTCCCATGAAAATGACCCAAGCATTTCTGTCAAACGTAAAGGCCAGTGACCAGAAGAAAATTCTTACTATCACCTCTGGCCTGGGTTCGATGACTTTCACTCAGCGTATGGGCAGATTTTACGGCTACCGAATGTCAAAAGCCGCTGTAAATATGGCTATGCGTGCCCTACATGCAGACCTAAAGGGTGAAGCCGAAGGGCTGGTCATTGGCCTCATCGCCCCCGGGCAAGTCCAAACTCCATTGCTATTTGCCTCAGGCTTTCGTGGACCTGGATCGATCACTGTTGAAGAAAGTGTAAATGGTATGGTTCGGGTAATTGAAAATATGACGGCTGAGACTGTTGGGCTACCCGTGAATTACGATGGCGAAACCATTCCGTGGTAAATCCGCTCGGGCAAAGAGAAATGTCTACTGAAAGATACCGTCTAGAACACTAATTACATGGATTTGTGATAGTTGATCTATTTCAATTCCAACCTTCGCAAAGTAGATATTCAAATTCTTCTGAGCTTGTTCTTTTTGTATCGCAGCATCAACATCAGAGCTATCGCCGCATTCATGTGAACCAATAAGCTCATAGAGGCTAAGGATCTCTAATGCTTCCAGGTCCAATTCATTACCCTTAATCCGCTCGCGTAACGCTATAACCACTTCCCTGTTGCGGCTAACTAGCCCACCCTCATTAATAACAACCTTTAAGTGTTCTCGACATGCTCGAATGGGTTGCACGAGATTAAGCTGCCATTTATGGGACAATTTTACAGCATCATTAAGGTGCTGAGTTAATAGATTGTCATTGGAACCACGATAAGCGAGCCATGCACATAACAAGATCATATTTACGTCAACGCCCAGACGATTCTGTAGTGCTAGTAAAGCCTTATCTACTCCCTTCTGGCGATAGGCACAGATAGCAAATTCCCAGAATGGATTACCCTCCGCAAGATCAGAGCCAACAGAAGTGCTCATACCTTACTAGAGACCCTCTTTTTCGTACGTTTTCTTGGTAATTTACCAGCCCCATCCGGCTCTCCCCAGCGCCTGACCAAATCGGAGTGCACCGAAAACATATCCAAAGCACGCCCTATTGTATGATTGACGATATCGTTTATTGATTCAGGATTAGCATAAAAAGCCGGGACGGGTGGCGAAATAACAGCGCCAATTTCAGAGAGGTGCGTTAGCGTCCTTAGATGTCCGGTATGCAGAGGGCTTTCGCGTAATAACAAAACAAGGCGGCGACGTTCTTTTAAAACTACATCGGCAGCACGCGTCAGCAGTGTCGAAGTTACACCCGTCGCAATCTCTGATGCTGACCTAATTGAGCATGGTGCGATTACCATCCCCATTGTGTGAAAAGAGCCTGAGGAAATTGCAGCACCTATATCTCCGTTAGAATACACAACGTCTGCTAGATCTTTAATTTGTGCCACTTTAAGGTTTGACTCATAGGCAAGCGTCACCTCAGCAGACTGGGACATAACCAGATGAGTTTCGATCGGAGTATCCTTCAGAACCTCAAGAAATCGGACGCCATAAATTATCCCGGATGCACCAGTGATCCCGACAATGAGGCGTTGCGCTTGGGCCATGAGTTTCTTCCTTTTGGATACTGCACAGCAGCTATGTCACTATGCTTGTGAGATTTCTAAACGTGCGACAGTCCAGTCACCTGGTCCAGCCCTACTTCATATTATTAGAAAAAACGGCGCATCCCAGGTTAATTTTTTCACTTGTTTATATTGATATACTTTTATAACATATTCACTAGGTCGGGGGATATACTGAATGTTAGACTTGAGATCTTTTCTCAATGCCGAGGAAGAGTCGGTATTCCGTCCAGATGTACCCGTGTCTATGGCATACGAAATTACAGCTCTCCAGTATGCCCTAGAAAAATTAGACCGTCGGCCAATCATCGTTGTCCAAGAACCACTCAAAGCCAATGGGTCCATAAGCACCATTCCCGTAGTGACCAATCTCACGGGCAGTCGTTCAGTCGTGGCGCGCGCATTGGATATCGGTGATCATCGCAGCACCGCAGCCATTTACTCAGAGAGAACTGGCAACCACATTTCGCCGAAACTGATAAGTGGGAGCAGTGCTCCAGTCCAGGACATCGTTCTGGAGGGCGAAGATGTCGACCTGACATTCCTACCCGCTTTGACTCAGCATATCACGGACCCGGGGCCTTATCTCACGGCTGCCCACGCCACCACCTATGACCCCGATACCAAGACTGATAACACAGCAATACAGAGATGTTGGATTAAATCCCGCACGCGGATGTCTTATTTTCCCTACCCTTCGTCCCATAATGCACGGAACCTAAAAAAATTTTGGAGCCGTGGAGAAGACTGTCCGGTCGTTTTTTGGATCGGCCATCACCCCGCAGTGCTAATGGGGACCCAGGCAAAGTTGGCATATCCTGAAAGCCATTGGGAAGCCTGCGGTGGGTTAATAGGTGAACCATTGCGCTTAACACCAAGTCACACTTTTGGTGACGCCATAATGGTCCCTGCAGATGCCGAAATCGTTATTGAGGGTTATGCTCCAAAAGACCTATTAGAGGCAGATGGGCCTTTCGGCGAATACACGGGATACTCTGGGCCACAAGTGGCTGCTCCAGTTATTGATGTAAGCTGCATCACCATGCGGAAGGATGCAATATACCATGATTATGGTTCGGGATTACCCGATATGCTGGTACCAGACAATATGGCTATGGAAGGTAAGGTCTATGGGCTTTGTAAGCAGGTTGCCCCAAGCCTAACGAATGTTCATGTCCCAGCCCAAGGTCGGCGGTTTCACGGCTATATGCAGGTGAACAATCCAGGACCTGGTGAAGCACGCGATGCTCTCATGGCAGCACTCTCTTATCGCCGGTTAAAACTTGCTATTGTTGTTGACCAAGACATCGATATCTTCAACGATTCCGAAATGTTCTTTGCCTTAGCCACCCGCGTTCAATGGAGCCGGGATAGCTTCACAGTAGACGGACTTTCGGGCTCTTTGTTAGATCCATCAACTCCAGCAGGCTCAAAAACACTGTCCAAGATGGGAATTGATGCAAGTCTACCTATTCCTGGTCGAGAAGGTGCACCTCCGCCAGTCCCGCCTCGATCCACAGTCCCTGATGATGCTATGCGGCGTGCGAGTGAAATTCTTTCAGGGATCAGTATTAGTAAATGGCCATCCTCATGAGTAAGAAGACAGAAGGTGTAAAGCTTGGTCCACCATGGGAAAAATCAGGTAACACCTCCTGGACACAATGTCCGGCTTGTGAGGGTTGGTTTCATGTGGGGCCGGGTTTGCTGCAAAGACCACAGGTCAGATTCCATTGTCCTTCATGTCATTACGAGTTTCTTCAAACTGAAGCAAAGCGTTTGGTAGAGTAAGAATAGATATGGCAATAGTATCCCCCCCAACCCTAAACTTCACACGCCTTGGGCCCACTGCAGGAACCCGTATGGCGGTTGTTGGTGGATGCGGAGGCATCGGTCGCGCCCTGGTAACTGCAGCGCGCGACATAGACCTTACTGTCGCTGTACTCGATCTTAGCGAGTCATTAGAGAATTACCCGCCTCCAAAAGAATGCTTATGTGTTACCATTGATGCTAATGACGAACACTCTGTAACTGATGCTTTCGCCAAGCTTCGTAAAGCCTGGGGAAGTCTCGATGTTCTGGTTAATCTGTGCGGCTATACAAACGCCTTCGCACCTGTTGCAGCAACATCGTCAGAATCCTGGTCTGATGTAATTAACGGTAATTTACGCTCGGCCTTTTTATGCGCTCGGGCAGCCCTACCTATTTTTGGTGAAAACTACGGAGTCATAATCAACACAGCTTCAGGCCTAGCCTATAAAGGAATGCCCGGCACCTCACCTTACGGCGCTGCAAAGGCTGGAGTGATCGCATTATCGAAGTCTCTAGCCCAGGAATGTGCACCAAAAATTCGCGTTAATGTCATTGCGCCCGGTGCCGTGGATACAGCATTTTTGAGAGGCGGCACCAGTCGTGGTGGCGAAGACCCAGATAAAACCGCTAATATTGACATAGACCACTACATTCAAGACATACCACTACAACGTCTTGCTACCGTTGAAGATGTTGTTGGCCCCATACTCTTTCTAGCGGGTGATGCGGCACGCTTTATTAACGGGCAAGTGATTCACATAAATGGTGGCGGTTTCATGCCATGACACAAATAGACGTATAGCAGTAGTAATGCATCGAGGAAGCTAAGAATGGAATCTGCAACACAAGCAATGATGAAGAAATTTCCAGTGAATGAACATTGCACCAGCTTCATAGATGGTAAATCTGTACCTCCAACAGGTTCTGGTGAGGATATTCCAGTCATCAGCCCCATTACCGAACAGAAGATTTCTAATCTCCGTGAAGCATCAGCCGAAGAAGTTGACACGGCTGTCTGTACGGCCCGCGCTGCATTCGAAAATGGCCCCTGGCGGCATATGCATGTAGACGAACGCAAGAAAATCATGCTTCAAATTCAAGAAGTACTTCTCAATAATGCCGATGAATTGGCTTATTTAGAGAGTCTAAATGCTGGACTGGCGATGAATTATGTGAAGGGCTTTCATGTTGTCCGCACAGGCTGGAATTTTGAGTTTTTTGCCGAAGTTGCAAGCCAGGCTACTGGTGAAACATATACCCAGACTAAGCCCTATCTCTCTTTTGTTACACGCGAGCCTATAGGTGTTGGGGCCTTAATCGGCCCATGGAATGCTCCCCTAGCATTGTGCTCTATGAAAATTGCATCGTGTATTGCTTTCGGTAATACGTGCGTTCTCAAACCTAGCGAGTTCACACCGCTATCACTGCGCCGCGTCGTCGAGCTCATCCATGAGACAGATATTCCTAAAGGTGTTGTCAACCTAGTCAATGGACGTGGTCATATTACGGGTGACGCTTTGGTAGCCCATCCAGAAGTAGATGTTGTTTCCTTCACGGGTGGCACTCAAACCGGATCAATAATTGCTGCAAGATCTGGTGAAGGTCTTAAACCCGTCGCACTGGAATTAGGTGGTAAGTCGGCCAATATTATTACATCAAGTGCGGATCTGGACCGGGCCTTAGATGGAGCTATTCTCGGTATTTATTCAAACAATGGTCAGCAGTGTCTTGCCGGTTCACGTATTTTAGTGCAACGCTCAATTGCTAACGAATTTATCGAAAAATTTGTTAATAGGTCTAAGAGAATAAAAGTTGGGGATCCAATGGATAATATGACTGAAATTGGACCCATCTGCTACAAAGCGCATATGGACCGTGTTCTTAGTTTCGTTGATATTGCCAAACAAGACGGTGCGGAGGTGCTGACGGGTGGCAAGCGTGATAGCCGCCATGATGAAGGTCTTTACTTGGAACCGACGGCAGTCCTAGCAAAGTCTAATAATACAAGGGTTTGTCAGGAAGAAATTTTTGGGCCCTTTGCAACATTCTTGACCTACGATGATATTGATGAAGCTATAGCCATAGCTAACGATTCTAGTTTTGGCCTAGTGGGGTATATCTGGTCCGAGCACCTACCCACAGTTATGAAAGCTTCGCAAGAACTACAGGCCGGGACTATTTGGGTTAACACCCCTATGACGCGTGAACTGCGGGCACCCTTTGGTGGTTATAAGAAATCTGGCATTGGCCGCGATAGCGCCAAGGACTGCCTGCAGTTCTTCACAGAAGAAAAAACCACAACGATTCCAACAGAGAACTTTCCCTTAGCTAAATGGGGCGCCAACGACTGAGAGATTCAAAGAATACATTGATACCTGACAAAAACATTTATGAAGGAGAATAATTATGATGAATGAAAAGGAATTCTTTAGCGCTTTGGAAGGTGCACGTGCACCGGTCCACTCTGGGGGTCATCCGTTCAGTAAGATCTGGTCTGAAGGTGGCCTAAGTCTGAAGCAAATCGGTGAATATGCCGTCCAGCATTATTATTATATAGATCAAATACCGCAACAATTTGCCCAGTTCTTCTGTCGCTTAGATGACCTAGAAGCACGTCAACATATGCTGGAGAATCTACTCGGTGAAGAAATGCCAGATACACCTGAAAAGCGGCACCCAGAGCTCTTAATAAAGTTCGGCTTAGCTTGTGGCATGACACGAGAAGATTTCATAGAAGCCGAACTGCGCGGTAAAATCCTCCCATCTACCCGCGCAATGCGGTCATGGATCTGGGAGCTCGTCAATGTACGCCATCTTGCTGAGGGTGCGGCTGGGATCATGGTGGCATTAGAAGGTCAGCTGCCAACACTCTATCCCGCATATGTTACGGCGATGAAAAAAATGGGTCTAACTGATGATGATATGGAATTCTTCCATGTCCATATTGTTGGAGATGTAGAGCATGCTGATGTGGGTCTAGAGATCACATCTCAATACGCAACAACGGACGAACTCCAACAAAAAGCTATAGCATGCGTCCGCGCATCCACTGAAATGCGCTGGCGCATGCTTGATGGAATGTATGGTGCTTTTGTGCAAGATTGGCCACAGGCTGCAGAGTGAAACCTGCAGCCCCTACCCTGCTTGATGCCACTGGTCGAGTAGCCTTTGTAACTGGTGCTACCGGCGGTATTGGACAGTCTGTTGTACGGATGATGTTGGAAGCGGGTGCAAAAGTGGCGGCCACAGGCCGGCGTGCTGTTCCCTTCAATCATGACCATGTACTTCCATTAACATTAGACGTAACTGATGAAGATGCCATTGCGCGAGCTATTCAGGATTGCATGGATCGTTTTGGCCGCATTGATTATCTAATTCATATGGCAGGAATGGTGGGAAAGGGCAGGCTGGATACAATGTCGCTTGATGATTGGAATAAAGTGATCACAACAAATCTGACATCGTCTTTCTTACTGCTTAAGCATGCCTATACAAACCTAACTAAACCTGGGGGTGTAGCTGTCCTATGCGGTTCTTCTAACGGGTATAACGGCGGTAGTCATTTATCTGGTGCTGCTTACGCCTCATCAAAAGCAGCATTGGTAAACTTGACGCGCTATTGCGCCAAGGAATGGGCGCCAGATGGCCTGCGTCTTCATGTTCTGTCGCCTGGCCCTGTGGATACACCGATGCTTGAACGCCTCTCAGATGAGGAGCATGAAAACCTGAAGGATATTCTACCCCTTGGTCACTATGCCACACCTGACGAATGTGCCGGTGCCGTCCTTTTTCTGTGTTCATCACATGCGAAATCTATGACTGGTACAAATACAAACATTTCATCAGGATTAGTCTTGGACGCATGAATAAATTAGGTAGCAATAAGCAATCAATCGATGAAAGTCTCGCGGTCCCTCTGTACCACCAGGTTTATTTGATTCTCAGAGAGTATATACGATCTGGTCTTTACCCTGTGGGTTCAGTCCTACCCTCCGAGACTTCTCTCTGTGAAGAATTTGCCGTATCACGAATCACTGTCAGACGAGCCATGCGAGAGCTAGCTAACAGCGGTGTAATCGTGCGACAACGAGGCAAGGGAACCTTTGTCTCGGAGAATGAGAATAATCCACTTACACAGAACGCACTTGATGATTTGGTACAAAATGTTCAAGCCATAGGAGAGCTGACAGAAGTACAACATATTGCTAGCGAAAAAATAGGGGCAAATTCGGACATCGCAGACAGGCTTTCCATTAGATTTGGCGATCTTGTTCTAAAATCAAGCCAGATTAGACTGTCAAAAGGGGAGCCCCTTTCTGTCATAATTACTTATGTGCCAGAAAATGTTGCCAAAAAACTCCAGTTGGAGACCGAGAAACAACCAATGCTCGTGCGCCTGATCGAGGCCGGAGTCTCTGTTGGACACGCTAATCAAGATGTTACAGCGACGCTAGCTGAGCCAGCCATAGCTGTCCAACTTGGGATAGAAGTGGGGTCCCCTCTTCTCAAGTTAACTCGCTTGGTTTTTGACGATGCAGATAATCCCGTAGAGTGGCTAACGGCTCTTTACCGAGCAGATCGCTATGCCATTAAGACCACCCTTTCTCACGAAACTATCGGTCAACAAAGCGGCTGGCACCTTACTTAGGCAAAAGTACCGCTTATACTTCTTCTAGCAATAGATGCCGATTCCTTTTAAAACTGCTCTAAGCAGAACAACACTCTATTACAGGGAGCATGTACCATGAGTTCTTATGAAGTAAAAGTTAATGGCAAACACGGCGACTTTATGGCCTACCTATCCGGTCCCGAGGGAGGCGGTCCTGGTGTTGTCGTTGTCCAAGAGATATTTGGCGTGAATGGATGGCTCCGTGATGTTTGCGACATGTTTGCCAAGCAAGGCTACATGGCTATTGCACCAGATCTATTTTGGCCCATTCAGCCTGGTGTCCAACTTGATCCGACTATCGAAGAGAATTTTAATACTGGTCTTGACCTATATGGTAAATTTGACGTTGACAAAGGTATAGAAGACATTCAGTCAACGATTACGGATTTGCGCAGCCGTGAGGGTTGTAATGGTAGGGTTGGTGTCACTGGATTCTGCCTGGGTGGACTGTTGACTTATCTGAGTGCTACCCGCACCGATACAAATGCAAGTGCGGCCTATTATGGTGTTGGCATCGAGGGTTTATTAAACGAAGCAAGTAACATAAAGGCACCAACACTTATTCATGTCGCAGATGAAGATAGTTTTGTTCCCAAAGAGGCATCGGACGAAGTTAGGGCAGCATTAGAAGGGCATGAAATGGTAACAGTCCACACCTACGCCAACTGTGACCATGGTTTTGCTCGTGATACAGACCCTACCCATTATGATAAGGAAGCAACTGAGCTTGCACACGGCCGGACTCTAAACCTATTCAAAGGAGTGCTGACCTAGAATCTTTCACCAAATAGAGCCAATATAATTCTTCATCATCAAGCACGAAAGGCCTGGTCATGCTGTAAGAATTCGATAGCCTAAAGTTACGAACTGTCTACTAACACCCAAGTTGCTAAAGCATCGCTTAGCGATATCGTCTTAGATGGCCCAAGAATTTATAGAATAACCCATGCATGCGATGTCGACGTATTGGTAAAAGAATGACACGATACAGATATGAGATTAGATACACTTCTTAAGCTCGAAACTTGGCAGCCAATTGCCACAGATATAATAATGTGGATCGAGCAGACAGTCCTATCTTTTGGTTCTATGGTGCAGATAGCGATTCTAATCGTAACCGCCCTTGTCGCCTACCCTCTAGAAAAGCAGATCAAACCACGGTTAACGAATAGAATAAGTTTGTTGCGCCTATTATCGCCACTGAGAAGAGTCCTCACGGCGCTATCCGATCAATTATTTTCTGTCATATTCTTGATAACACTGTGGTTCGCAACAGGTATCATCGGTCAGGTTGATGGGGCTATTGATAGCGGTATTCTTGAAATCATTGCGAGCCTTATGTCAGCATGGATACTTATTCGACTGACCTCATCAGTAATTGCTAATGCTTTCTTATCGCGTCTGGTCGCCACCCTGGCATGGACGATAGCCGCCCTCAATATTGTTGGTCTACTGGGACCCACGGTCAACGTTTTGGATTCTGTTAGTATTCCAATTGGTCAGACTCGCTTGACACTCCTCACTCTTGTCAATGGTGCTTTACTTCTCGCCGTACTGACATGGGCGGCCCTTACTTTAAGCAAAATGATAGAGCAGCGCCTTGCGCAGGTCTCAGAGATTACACCGCGAGCACGTGTCCTTGTCGGCAAAACTATTCGGTTAGTTATGGTCGTAGTGGCGGTGATGGTAGCACTTTCTAGCGTAGGGATAAATTTTGCTGCCCTCGCCGTCTTTTCAGGCGCCGTTGGTGTCGGAATCGGTATCGGGCTTCAAAAGCAGGTTTCCAACTTAATTAGCGGCATTATACTTTTGCTCGACAAGTCAATTAAGCCAGGTGATGTAATCGAAGTGGGAGATACATTTGGCTGGGTGAAACAAATGAGTGCCCGCTATGTGGGTGTTACAACTAGAGATAATAAAGAGTTACTCATACCTAACGATGATTTCGTTACCAACCAAGTAATCAACTGGTCGCATTCTGACCGTGAGGTCAGGATGGAAATTAAGTTCGGGGTAACATACGACTGTAATCCGCGCGAAGTGCGAGAACTAGCAGCTGAATGTGCTCTAAAACCTGAACGCGTTGTCAAAGACCCTGCTCCTATCTGCCACCTCACTGAGTTTGGAGATAGTTCGCTAAACTTCTCCCTACGATTTTGGATAAATGATCCTGAGAGTGGTGTTACCAATGTAAAAGGTCAGGTTTTATTAGAACTTTGGGATATGCTGGAGAAGAACGGTATCGAAATCCCGTATCCACACCGTGTATTGCAAATGGCATCTGGACAGGACGGCATCGAGCTTATCGACTAAGCCTTGTGTTTAAGCCTTTTCCCGGATGGCCTATTCCTTTATCTGATCCTGAAAGTCTTTTGTTGTATTAGTTTTGGGAAATGGGCCCTCGGGAACAGCAACACCAAGAGCCTCACATAATGGTTCCCACCCACTTCCAACCTCATACACAATCAGCCTATCGGCGGAAACCGTATCTTTCACATGGGCAGTATGTCCATCAAAGACTGCTTCACAATAAGCACGGTCCATTGTTCGGTTATCGAATGTATCCGAACGCACAATCTTATCCACCATTTCCTTCCACATTTTCTGCATTTCGTTGCCAGGTTGATGGCCAGCTATATGGCTAAAGATCGTATTACTCATACTCGTGTACCATTCACTAGCCGGCCTGATGGTCAGTAGAACCTTGGCGTCTGAATAACGCTGGGAAAGAGTTTCCCAGAAATGGCTCAGAGGCCAATCAACGCCAGATTCATAGTCTGCAAGTATATCATCCCATTCGACACCATCTCCAAAAGCAGCTTTATGCCATAACGGGATGCTTTCAGGATGTTCAAACACCTCTTTCATATGGTAGCAGGGCCCATAGCCAAGGTGCTCCAGTGCTAATTTCATCGAATTTGTGCCTGTACGGCCAAAGCCCGCGCCAATAATGCGCAATCTCAATATTCCTCTTCATATTCAACTAGATCAAAATGCGCGTTCATATAGCCTCCAACAGTAATCTTAACAAATAAGAGGCCGTCAGGCGTGCACCAGACATCTTCCGTAGGGTGGTAATCGAGCAGAAACCTGTAGTGGTCCGTCTCAAAAGTTCCAGCAGGCACCGTAATCTCTTCGCGGCCCAAGTATTCTAGATCAAAGTCCGTAGTGCAGAGGTTCGGTCCTGAGCAACCATCATGCTCTCGCGAGGACATTAGAACGTTTCTGCACGGCTGTATTTTATGATTAGTATTATGGTCAAACCGCGCGCAATGGAGTACATCACAAGAAACCGGATGGGCACCAAAACTCAGAGGTTCTATCATCATCTTCTGGCTGATGCGACCAGAGGTAACATTCATAGCCTCACACTCTGCCCAACCATCCATGAAACGAAACCAGCCACTACCCATAAATGAACCACTCTCATGTAGCCGAACAAAACAGTCTACGGGGCGGTATTTATTGTCAGTCGTGTATACAGTCTCTCGTATGACAGACCGGTCCGCTACTACACCAGCTTCTATTTCACAATGCGCCCTAAGGGTCCGTTGGCCATCTTCATGGAATGTGACAGACCACCATTCACGGCCAAAGTCACGTCGCTCCCCATCCGGATCAAATATGTAAGCAATCTTGCCGCGGACATTACGATGATTCATGTCAATCCCCTAATATTCGGTATCATATTCGACCAGTTCGTATCTGGACTCCTTAAGAAAGCCAGTTACTGTTACCTTGACGAAGGTGTAATCATTTGGGATGCACCAGACATCTTCCCGCCGCGGTGTTCCATCGGGCTGTGGCTCTAGAACAAAGTGGTAGTGATCAACTTCAAATGTACCAGCGGGAACAGTGATTTCCTCGAGTCCATCATACATCACGGTAACAGTTCCAACACTTAGGAAAGGTCCGCTTGCACCATTAGGCAATGGCGATGTTGATAGTACATTCTCAAGTGTCTGAGGGTTTTCTTCCTTACTATGATCAAAACCAGCGCAGTGAAAGACGTCACACGTTAGCGGATGAACCGTCAAGCTCTTAGCTCGGCCGCTCAACTGAACTTTTTGCGAGACTCTGCCAAGAGTCGTATTCAATACTTCACATTCCGCTTCATGCTCATAGGCTCTAACCCAACCAGTTCCGAGAAACTTTCGTGCGACATGGAGGCGATTAAAGCAGTCAAGAGGTTGCCACTGATCATCCATCGTATAGACGGTCTCACGCAATACCTCTGTATCATCAATTTCGCAATGAGCCCTGAGCGTACGTTGACCATCTTCATGAAATGTCATTGAGAACCATTCTCGCCCTCGTTCTTGATTGTCGCCACCGATATAAAGAATCTTGCCGCGGATATTGCGATGATCCATTGATATAGCCCCCATTAGGTTCAACTAACAAAGCATGAATGTTGCCCAAACGAAAGCCAGAAGGCTATTCGAGAGCAAAATAATTCTAATTAAGTCAGGTGATTTTTCTGTAGTCTTGGATATGATGTCGCCTGCGCGTAGGCACTGGGCCTCACGCATATTGAATTTCAGAACAGAGGAAAGACTCACCATGAAGATTTATGGCGCTATTTTATCACCCTATGTTTGCCGAGTCTTGTTGGCTCTGCGCCATAAGGGCATTAAACACGAAGTAATCATGCCAAAAGACGGTATGAGGACTCCCGAGTATTTAGCCATGAACCCCCTTGGGAAGATGCCAACTATGAAGGATGGGACGACCACTCTGCCTGAGTCTTCCGTTATTTGTGAATACATAGACGCAAAGTATCCGAAAAAGCCAGTTATTCCGGGCACCCCAAAGGCCGCTAGCAGAGCCCGCCTGATCGCTACTATCAGCGCTCTCTACATCCAAGATAATGTGTCGGCTTTATTCCCTCAACGTGACCCTAAGAGCCGCGATAAGGCATTAGTAAAGGCAAAAAAGGCCGACTTGGAAAAGGGCCTTGCTGTGCTTAGTCAATATCTGGACGATAAAGGTCCTTGGGCTATGGGAAAGCGCTTCACGCTAGCTGACTGTTATGCCTTGCCAGCCTTGTTTTTCGTCAACCTTGTTATGCCGGGCTTCGGTACTAAAGATGCATTAGCCAAGCATCGGAAGGTTAAGAAGTACTGGGCAGCACTCAAGCGTAACCCAATGACTAAACAGGTCCTCAAGGAAATGGAAGTCATGGCCAAACAGTTTTTTGGCAATAACTAGGCAAAGTATAACGAGGTCAGTGCAAGCTGACCTCGTTCTTGGTAGGAGCAATTTCAGTGAATATTTACGGCAGCCCTCTCTCTCCCTTTGTCGCCCGTGTCATGATGACTTGCGATTATAAGAAACTCTCATACGATTTGATCATGCCAGAAGGCGGCCTGAAGACTGCTGAATATCTAAGCCTAAATCCATTTGGTAAAATGCCAGCCATTAAGGACGGAAGACACGTCTTATATGAGTCCGGAGTAATTATTGATTACCTTGAAGACAAATATCCTCAAAAGAGGATAATCCCCAAATCCGCCACTGCAGCCGGTAAATCTCGTTTGATTGCTACGATTTGTGATCTCTATGTTCAACCCCCTACTCTCATTCTCTTTAGACAAATAATTGGAAGAAGTTCTAAGGATAGGGCGGAAGCAAAATCCGCTCTCCAGGATCTTAACAAAGGTCTTGACGTTCTCGATCAATACATCAATCCAGGCCCCTGTGCATCTGGTAAGAGATTCACAATTGCAGATTGCTATGCGTTACCCTCTCTTCTTTTTGCAAGCAGTGTTACCCCACGATTCGGGCTCAAGAGCCCATACAAAGACTATCTCAATGTCAAGAAATTCTGGGCTACGATTAAGAAACATCCGTCAGCAATATCACAGTACAAAATAATGAAAAAAATCATGAAAGCACGACTACAAACCCTATAAGCAGAGGTCAGTACACAATGTTAGGATATTTAATGTCCTAAAGCGTTAGTTGGGTTTAAGCGAATCAAGCTTTCATGAGACTTTGCGTCACCAGTTCTCACACCAAGGACGAATATCCAATTCATGAGTCCAATTGGATTTTGACTGTTTATAAAGCATGTAATAAGTCTCGGCCACGTCATCTGGACTCAACTTAGATGAATCGTCAGACTGGCCAATGGCTCCATCGATGTTGATGTGGGCGACGTGAATGCCATCCGGACCGAGTTCTCTCGCCATAGATTGTGCCAATGCTCGCAGAGCAAACTTACCCGAAGCAAATGCCGCGAATCCTTTTCCCCCGCGTAGGGAGGCTGTAGCTCCCGTAACGAGTATCGTTCCATGACCTCGTTTTTGCATATACCGAGCAGCAGCGCGGCAGCACAGGAAACCCCCAAATGCGGTAAATTCCCAGACTTTACGAAACTGCTTCGCCGTCTGCTCAACAACAGGTGTGCGAACAAAACCACCGCCTGGATTATAAATAAGCACTTCAACGGCACCGTATTGCGATTCAATATCCGCAAACAGTTTTTCAACCACGACCTCATCAGTTGCATCACACGAATATGCTACGGAACCTTCAATATTAGCCGAAATTTCTGAGAGACGCTCCTCATTCCTTGACACCAGAACAGAAGTCATTCCTGCTTTTACGAACCGTTTAGCAGTAGCTGCTCCCAGCCCTGGCCCCGCACCAATAATAACCGCCAACCGTTCTGAGTGGCTCATATCTAGTCCTTTTCAAACTCAGTCTAGCCCATAGAGATTATGCCGATTATCTTCGATAATCTTATCCGTTGCTGCTGCGTCGTAGCCTTCCACTTGTTCAGCTAGCATCTGACCCATTGTTGGCAGCCGCTCACGTGCAATATTCTTGTCTATATTCCACAGATCAGCCCGCCACACCGCCCTTGCGCAATGTAGGTAGGCCTCTTCCACAGTTATGATGAGAACAGAGATGGGTAGCTTTCCAGCAATAGCGAGTTTTGCACGTAGGTCTGGACAAATTGAAATTTCAGCACGGCCATTGATACGCAGGCTTTCATCCATACCCGGCAATAGCAGCAGTAGGCCTACATGGGAATTATCAAGAATATTCTCAAGACTATCGAGTCTGTTGTTTCCCGGCCAGTCTGGTAACAAGACAGTTTGATCATCTTCCACATGAATAAAACCTGGAGACCCACCTTTTGGAGACGCGTCCAGCTTGCCCATAGCATCCGCTGTCGATAGCACCCCGAACGGACAAAGTTCTAGATATGCAATACAGTGCCGATCGAGCTTTTGTAGAACCTTTTTAACCGCACCAGGGGTGGGTGACTTGTAAACCGAGCGAAGTTGATCTCTAGAGGTTATAGTGTCACTAAACATTGTATTTACCTTACTTGAAATCCAGACCTAATCATGCCAGTCCAGAGCAAAAAAGACAAAACGAGATCACCGCTAGAAACAAGTAGAAGATGAAAAAGATTGTTAATACATTTATTTACAAGGCACATATTAACAGCTTGATTTGTATGGAAAAATAATCTTGATTGATCGTATACTCATTTATCTACCATGCATTACACATCGATATATTTTTCGACTGTAAGGAGTTTATCACTATGTTGATTCGCTATTTCTTTTTTGTCTCTACCGTTTTTCTTTTAGCAATGCCTGTGTACTCCGTTAAGGGCCAGGTGCTCGTCCTGGGAGGAACAGGTCAGTTAGGTTCAGAGATAGTAAAAGATCTAGTCGAAGCTGGAGAAAACGTTACGGTGTTAGTCCGGCCGACATCAAATAGAGACCGTATCAAGAATCTAAACATAAGTTATGTAGTTGGTGATATTCTCTCGCATGGCGATATGGAGGAAATTTTTACATCCAATACCTATAGCACTGTCATAGACGCATCAGGACAGCCCTTAGGTGGCGACGTGACATACTACGAAAAAAGTCAGCATGTAATTTCCAAGTGGGCCGCGCAAGGTAAAGTAGGCCATATAATTTTACATGGTGCGACCGGCGCAGGAGATAGCGCCCACATGATGATTACGGATAATATTCCCGAGTATCAGAGGCTTTCGATCAATTCTAAAGGCGTTGCAGAAGGCATATTAAAGGCTTCCGGTGTGCCATACACGATCATCCGGCATTTAACATTGCTTCCTCTAGAATTCATGGAATCTGGAAAGGCCCGGTTAACGACCAACCAAATGGCTGTGGGCGCCATTACAAGGGATGGCCTGGCTCGTCTAACGGTGCAATGTCTCAATAATCCAGCGTGTATTAACATGACCTTACATGCGATTGATGATGATGTAGAACTTAGCGGCCGATATACCCGTATGTGGGAGCGGTTTCGCACCGTGCTTAAGCCTTATGTATTTGAAGCCCGTAATACCACAGTGATTGAGTAGCCACATCGATACACGACTATTGTAGTGCTTACTGTAAGCCTCAGGTCTCCTACATTGGCCAAGAGAACCCGCAAGAATGCGCATATGGTCAATCTGGATATATCTAAGTTATGTTTGATAGGTCCCTTGGTAGTATCATTCCTACCGGGTATCTACCCCTAAACCTATGAGGGGAGTAGAAGTTGGTACCACATGATTGTGCCAAAAGAAGTGGATTGAGAATCTGCTCCGCTCATAAAAGAGGACCTAATAAATGCGGATATTATGCGCTTGTATCACAACAATTATCTTACTAAGCGGCTGTAATAGTAGTCAGAACAATCAAATAACTGTAGCCATACACAATGTAACTTTATTAGACGCCTATCAGCAGACTGAAAAAGCTACGGTTCTTCTCAATGGTGATACGATTTCTGCTGTGCGGCAAACAGCGCATACCCCAGAGGGGACAACCATTATTGATGGAGAAGGCAAGTATCTCATACCCGGTCTTTGGGATGCTCATGTACACCTATCCTATTACCCTGACCTCAATACTGATTACTCATATCCATTATTTATTGTTAATGGAATTACAGCCGTTCGGGACACGGGTGGATTACTAGATGCGGTCCTCCCAATGCGCGCTGAAGCTCGACGTGCTGGTGTAATAGCTCCCCGGGTATACGTTGCCGGACCCCTTGTAGATGGCAAACAGCGTGTCTATGCCGGATTAAATGGTAGACCCAATATATCTATTGGTATCGACTCCCCTGAAGAGGCTCGCGCCCAGATCAATGCGCTACATGCGGCTGGCGTCGATCTTATTAAGCTCTATGAAATGAACTCTCCTGAAAATTTTATAGCTGCAGCTAAGCGCGCTAGCGAATTGGGCTTGCCCATCACTACACACGTCCCTCTCAGCATGGACACTGTCGATGCCGCTTTATCCGGTATCAACGGTGTTGAGCATATGCGCAACTTAGAACAATCCTGTGCTGTGGATTACAGTGAACGTCTTTCTGCACGCCGGAAAGCGCTAGCGAATGGGAAAAACAAAGATGGGGGCGATCTGCGTAGCGCCATTCACATGCTCTTTCGCCCAGATGCTATCGCCATGCAGGATAGTGAACGCTGTGCTGAGGTAATTGCTACCCTCGCCCGAGAAGAGGTCTTCCAGACACCAACGTTAACTATAAACACTTATGCAAGCTCCCCTCTGGCAGCAGAAGAAAAGTGGTGGGATACATATGTTTACCTACCAGGAGAGGTGCAAGAAAAATGGTTGGCTGGGTCAAGACGATTGGCCGAACGAATTCAGGCCAATGCACCGCATCCATCAAGCAGAGCATTTCACGACTGGGCTTTTACAATGGTAGCTAAGCTAAGGAATGGCGGTGTAAAAATTATGGCCGGCACGGACAACCCTATTGGGTTTCTGACACCAGGCTATAGCCTTCATGAAGAACTGGCGTTGCTAGTGGAAGCCGGTCTAACCCCAATGGAGGCAATTATTTCTGCAACTTTAAGGCCTGCCGAGTTTATGAGAATCCAAGATAAAACAGGTACCATTGAGACAGGAAAGTGGGCGGATTTAGTGTTACTCGATGCCGACCCACGTGATGATATCCGCAATACGAAGAGAATTAATACTGTTATCAAAGCCGGACAAGTATTTGACCGTGCAGAACTAGACGGAATACTCGCCAAGCTAGAAAACCGGGCCGCACCGACTGTGGAATAGTTTTTACCAGGGTTATTATTTCCACATTCGCATTTTTTGTCTACGGACCCTTTTCGAATCGCACCAAACGATATTCCCTCCCATTACTTGGAACGATATAGCGCACAAGAATCTTGTGCTCGCCCCATAGCCAGATGTCATAGCGGCCATCATAAAATGTAAAGTGTTCTGCCTGGAAAGTTCCCACTACGGTTTCCACAGTTTCTATACCTTTGAAATCAACCACATTATCCTGAAACATACCTATACCTTGCACACCTGTAGTACCCGTAGTGACCATATTATAGATTGGATAGGTCTGAGGGCCGGGTTTAGCCCTATCAAAGTACCAAACTTGCCAACCTTCAATGATGACAGGATGGAGGCGCAAAGAAAATAAGTCCGGTACTGGCACACTATGTGTCGCATGTCCAAGTGGGCCGATTACATCATTATGGAGCATGTCACCACTACCAGAACCCCCCACCTCAACCCAGAAACGTGCAGCACCGCGATATTCACCAAAACGCCAGAATGAAGAATACGCATCTAGCAGACGATGCTGGTTATCCACACGCATGATCGCATTTGACTGATGACCCTGTTCGCGCAAATCGACCATAGTTTCGACGGTCCGGCTGCCATCGGGATGTACAGTAATGGTCCAGTCTTCGGTGCCGCGGATTACATCGGAATTGAGTAACCCATACTCATAGGAACCCTTATACCAATGCACATTCGCTTGGGGTTGGTCCTCAGCAACATCAACTGGTTGGGCGAGCGCTATAGGCAAGGTATACTGAATCACTAAGAGAGCCAGCCACATTTTGCGAATCATATCGGACCCTCGCTCTTATAAAATTCAATGCTATGCAATGTGACCTGTATTGTTATCCATGTACCATTCCGCGATAGCCTCTCTAGTTGCGAACCAAACGCCATCAAGCGTTTTTGCATATTCCAGGAACTCGGAAATTGCTCTAGAACGATAGGCTCGTCCGGTCACGTGGGGATGTAACCCCACATTCATCATCCGTCCTGAACCATGCTCTGTCGCCTCCCTATGAAGAACGGTGAGTTCTTCCTTTAGGATATCACGCATCTCATCAGTAGTGTGACCACGCCGGGTAAGGATAGTGAAATCATTGATCTCATTGGAATACGGCGTAGACACGATAGGACCGGCGTCTGTCTCAAGCATATAAGGTTGATCATCGTTCAATAGATCACAGAAAAATATACAGCCGTTTTCTACTAGAATCTCAGGCGTGTTAGGGGTGCCGCGCAAAGAAGAAGAAAGCCAACCCTTGGCAGGTCTACCATAGAACTTTTCATATTCTCGCAGTGTTGCTTCAACAATTTCCCTTTCCTTAGCCAGATCCCCACCTAGACCGGTTAACAATTCGCCCTGTTCATAATTGTGAGCAACTACTTCCCACCCCTCGTCTTTAGGTACCTGAGCAATTTCAGGTCGCTCCAGCAAAGTTTTTGCATTGACGGTGCAGCCTGGGGCAACCCCCGCTTTGCGGAACACATCAAACAGACGCCAAATGCCTACGCGTTGACCATACTCCCGCCATGTGAAATTTGGGAAATCAGGAATCCTACCTGGCAGAACGTCGGGCAGTATAGGCGGACCACCGGCATAATAAGACTCATCTGTGTCCTTAGTCATATCCCAATGTTCGAGATTTAGTGTCAGGATAAGAGCCACTTTATGGTCCTCGGGCCATTTTAGAGGGCCTCGCTGGGCTATACCAGAAAAGGGATAATGCATTACCAAGGTATAATACTCCTAAGATTTACCAATCAGACAAGAGGCGGCCATAACCGTAGACTTTGTCTTCAAGACCGTTGCGACGTAATGAATGCCAATAGGTTGCAGCATTAATAGAGATCACAGGTTTCTCAAACCAACGCTCTGCTTCACTTGCCACCTGCATACAGGCTAGATTAGTGCCAACCTGAATGATGCAGTCGACACTCGCACTATTTAGTTCAATAATTGCCTGCCGCAGTTTTTCGGGCGGTTCATGCGCGATAAGTGTAGGGCTCTTGCTTTGCAAGCCAATAAGAGCCTTTACCTCATACCCAATATCTGTGAAGAACTTCCTCACCATATTATCGCCAGCCGGCATATAAGGGGTGAGAACACCAAGAGTCTTAATGGGTCTCTCTTCAGAATACGCCTTTATCGCATGCTCACAAGCATGAGATCCAAGTGAGACGCCCACGCCAGCGCGTTCTTCCATTCGATTATGCAGCGCATCTGCACCTTTTTCGCCATCCCAGAAGGTTTCAGCTGACATGCCCATTATCACAAACCCAGGTGAACAAGTCATGACACGATCCATAGCTACTTCAGTCGCTCCCCGGATATTTTCGAGAAGCTGCACGAATTCTTCATCTGATCGAACAGGGCTATCTGGAATCTCGATGCGGCAGAAATGATTAGTAATCCCGAACGGCTGCATAAGGGCATATTCGGGCTCAACAGCGGTATTAGTGGAGGGAGCAATAACACCAAACTTCATGCGATAGCCAAGTGAGTCAACCATGGTGCACCCTCTCTCTCAGTCTCCGGCTTTTTTGCAGGCGTATAACGCTATTATCTAATCGCTTAAGTAATCTTATACGATTCGCGCACACCATCAATCATGGAAGTTCGCATAAGGAAAGGTTTAGCCAGTTCTGGATTTGCGGCCGCCTCCATATATTTGGCTTGCTGTTTCTTATGGGCTTTTGAATCAGCAGCTTCGATAGCTCTCTTGTTGGCAATCGTTTGTTCTTGAACAAATTTCTTACAAATTATCCGTCGCTGCCGATCGTAAAGGTCAAGAACCTCATCACCTGCGTCTCCATTGTCCATCATGATCAGCTTTTCTGCTAGATTGATAGCATCATGGATTCCGCCGTTCATACCCATACCACCGAGTGGATTATTGACGTGAGCGGCGTCTCCACCGAGTAAGATACGTCCAATACGATACTGCTTAGCGACACGTTGATGTACGTTATATAGCGTGCGGTGACCAATATCAAAATCACCTTCTTTTTCGACAAGAAAATGTAGATGCTCTTGAATATATTCATCAGATAACAAAGTATCGTCAGGTATTCCTGGCTTTGTTGGAAAGAGACAACGCCACAGGTTGTTACATCGCAATAGCACACACCATTCATCGGGATCAGAGATATAATTCACCCAGGCTAACCCCGGAAAGTGATTCTCTAACGGATAAGTGGTGCTTGCGACCAGGAACTTCTCAGGCCAAGTAAAGCCTTCAAATTCAATAGACGCTTTTCGTCGGATTGCACTATTAGCACCATCTCCACCAAAAACTATAGACCCACGAATATTTTCACGGCCGTTGGGCGTTGATACGGTTACCGATACGGCGTCTTCATCCTGTGCAACATCTACTACTTGATGGCTGAACCTCACCTCAGAATTTGGCATGCCCTCAAGGATACGGCATATGATCTGTGTAAGGCGGAACTGTTCTGTTTGGAGCCTATAAGGATGTCGGGTGACGTCGCTCAAAACTGACATATCAAAGTTAGCGTACTCACCTGTACGACGATCACGATATTGATAGTGTGGAACTATAAGCCCTGTGGCGATAAGCTCCTCAGTAATTTCTAACTCGTCAAGCATATCGAGTGTTGGTGGATGCCAGGTTGACGCCCTCAGGTCTTCGGGAAGCTCCGGTTCGCTTTCAAACATTAGCACCGGGATACCCTTACGGGCCAAGCACAAAGCAAGCGTGCACCCAACTGGACCAGCACCAGCAATAATTACCGGATCTTTACCCCTTAAATGAATCGACATGGCAGCGATTTCCCTTAACTACCGAGGAAAAATAGGGATATTAATAGAGACCCTAAACTTGAGATAATTCATTCTTAGCACCCTATTGGGTGGCGGCAAGGCGCGGCCTAATTTTGTTCAATATGTGATCAGTATTTAGTCTGATGCCAGGACCTATAACCAAAAAAACACTTTTGTTGGATTTAGAGACTGCGAAAAGAGCCGTCGTGGAATAAGAGGGGTGCTTTTAGAAGATTGAAAATCCTCCTGACCCTGCCAACTATGATGTCGTGATCCCCTCCGACATGCCGGTCTTCAACTTGACATTCCAGATAGGCTACACATCCATCAATAATAGGTACATCTTGCAGGCCAGTATGAGTGGCTACACCCTCGAATTTGTTGTCAGACCCTGAACGGGCGAATTTCATGGCCAAGTCTTCTTGGTCAGCTGAGAGTACATTAACAACAAATGGGTCGCCTGGCTGAAAGCAGAAGAAGCTGGGTGTGGTGTTCGAAATACTCCATAGGATCAAAGGAGGTTCTAGTGATAGCGAATTAAATGAGTTAACTGTAATACCAATGCGTTCACCGTCAGGAGCAACCGTAGTTACCGTTGTCACACCTGTGCAAAACTGTCCTAAGGCATTGCGGAAGGCATTACGAGACTCCTCGTCCGCGGAAGGATCGAATCCAACCTGACCGCCGATGGTCAAATCGTACTCCGGTTTTGTTATTTCTTCAGTCACAGCAAAAACTGTTTTAAGGGTGCAATAGGCCCTCTGTCTATGCGGTTATGCCGCAAAACTGCCTCCAACACCAAGCTCAGTGCCATTTTCATACGCTGACCATGTCATTAGCTGGGTATTAGTATAAGGCTCTAAATTCAAAGTTCTGTCCATCTACTGGTCAATCCAATAGGCTGTCCTATAAAGTCCTTAAGGTAAAGGGGTTTATGCCGCCGCATAGTGGTCGCATTCTAGCTTTCACGCTGTTTATGAGGTTAGCCTGCATAATCAGGCCCACGAGAAAGTATATGGCAGACAAGAACTTATTAAAGGAATCAGTGCGCCCCATTCGAGCTCTTATGCGCGGACTCGATGCCCTGCAAGAGCTTAACCAGCACAACGGAGCAAGTGTAACAGATATCGCAAAAGCGATACGGTTACCACGTACGACTGCCTATAGGGTACTAGAGACCCTCTGCGTGGCAGGTTACGCTGTGAGAGATCTTAGTGACGACCGCTACCGACTTACAACGAAAGTCAGGTCCCTGTCTGAAGGATACGATGATGAGTCCTGGGTTCAGGAGATTGCCAAACCGCATCTCAACGCATTAGCTAGTAATGTGGTTTGGCCACTAGCAATCGCAACCTTAAACGGAACATCGATGTTAGTACGAGAAACAACCGACAGAGATAGTCCACTCGCCTTGGTACGTTACTCTGCAGGCCTGAGAGTACCTGTTCTGGGCTCATCTTCTGGCCGTGTGTATCTGGCCTTCTGCAGTGATGAGAAGCGCGAAGTTTTACTTGACATACTGCAACAGTCTGAAAGACCTGAGGATAATATAGCTAGGCATAGTCAGCTAGTGAATCGTATCTTAGCAGAAGTACAGAAAAATGGGTTTGCAGTGTTTGATAACCCAGCTATGGCAGAAATGAGTATTGCTGTACCCCTTTATGTAAAAGGTAATGTCATAGGTGGATTGGTAGTCCGCTTCATTCGCTCTGCCATGTCAACGGACCAGGCTATCGAAAAAAATATTGAGTTCATGAAAGATACCGCTCAGAAAATTGGTCAAGATTTTAACAAGGCACATTCACCGTTGGCGTAGGCCCTTGAAGTATGACTGTAATAACCCGCCATTTCGCTACATTAGATACATACGCGACTAAGGATGCCTCTTGTAAAGTAGGCGAGAAAAATACGCGGCAAGTACACTATAGGCGTACGGGCACCGGCCCACCTCTGATTATGTTACATATGAGCCCCCGGTCATCATTAGAATGTGAACCTTTGATGAAGGCTTGGGCTGATAATTTCACTATTATAGCGCCTGATACCCCTGGCTATGGCGCGTCTGACCCATTGGATAGCGAGGGACCTTTTGACCTAAGTGATTTTGCCCATGCTCTGGCGGCTTTTGCTGATACCATTGGCATAAGTCGGTTTGGTCTTTACGGGCATCACACTGGTGCGATGATTGCTGCCGAATTCGCCCATCTTTATCCGGACCGGGTGACCATGACAGTTGCTAACGGTTACTTGGTAGTTACAGAAAATGAACGTACGGAAATACTGTCAAACTACTTTCATGACTACACACCTCAACCTGATGGTCAGCATTTAGCACACATCTGGCGTCGGATCCGCGATCAATTTCTATTCTTTCCCTGGTCAGTGCAGTCACAAACAGGGCGCGAGCGAATGAAATCAAAATTTACTGTCCCGGATCCAGTAACTATACAGGGAGATGTCATGGACTTGCTGCGGACAGGCTGTCACGAGTCCGATGGCTATGGAGCAGCTTTTCGCTGCGACGGTATTAAGATCTTAGAAAATATCTCATCTCCCTGTTTAGTAACTGCTCAGCCTTATGATCTCCTATATTTACATCTAGATCGAATTCCAGAAGACATACCGGATATAGTTTCAGTTGAGCGCTTTGATACGTTAGAAATTCTTAACACGGCTGCCAAGAAAAGGCTCATTGAGCACGCACAAGGAGATGCACCACCGGTCACCGCGACAGCTACGATAAGAGACCGCTCCTGGAGAAGCTATGCGGATACTTTATCCGGTCAGCTTTGTATCACGCGAGGGCATGTTGGAAGTGCTCTACCTGTCATTTTAATTCATGACTTGGGATCTGCTGCATCAGCTTGGCAGTCTATTGCGACCGCACTCACTGGAAAACGCCCATTCATTGCCTTTGACTTGCCCGGCCACGGTGAAACGGGGCCTGCTTGGGGAAATGATGGGGTTACGGTTAACGCCTGCGCACAAGCCATTAATGAGGCAATAGCATCCCTTGGTATAAGATCATTTCATTTAATTTCTTGCGGCGGTGGCGGTCTTGTAGCACTAAAGCTGGCAATTGATAGCAACTACGATATTCGGTCATGGATAGCAGTCGATTTCTGGTTTTTTGACGATGCAGAAAAAATCGCTCTAAAAAACCGACTAGCGCCAGCTCTGGCACCACAACCATACGGCGAGCACTTGAATAAGGCATGGTATGCAATCCGTGATAGCGAACTATTCTGGCCCTGGTTTAATCCCTCTCCAGAAAATGCTTTAGATAAGTCACCGGAAACCGAGCCAGCAAGAATCCACCAGCGTGTTTGTGATCTTCTTAAGGCAGCCCCAGTAATTCAAGACTTGGTCAACAGTGCTCTTGAGGTCGATACCAAAACTCATTTGCAGGCTATCGACTTCCCCGTGAACTTTTGTCCACGAGATGGGGGACCGCACATGAAGCGGTGCCGACGGGCATCAGAATTGACACTGAATGCTAAGACAACCACCCTATCAAACGATCATGCTTTTCACACAGCAGCCGTCGTTGCGCTCTTGAGAGATTGAAACTAAGAATATCTAGTTGAGGAACACTATGCCAGAAGTGCAACATTACGATGATGAACTAGACAATATGTTGATCGCTACTCTTCAATCTATTCTCGGTACTGAGTATGTTATTACAGATGAGACAGAGCGGATCTACTACTCGCAGGACGTGAATAATTCAGGTCCAACTGTGATGGCGGTAATCCAACCACAGTCAAAAGAGCAACTATGCAAGTCAATAGCTACTATCACTAAAGCAGGTGTTGCAGTTTTTCCCCGCGGCGGAGGGTTCTCATACACCGATGGATACGTTCCCACTACAAGTAAAGGAATTACAGTCGACACGCGAAAGCTAAACCGCATTCTTGAGATAAATACCGAGGATATGTATGTAACCGTGGAGGCTGGCTGCACCTGGGCCGCTCTGGAAGATTCTCTCAGTGACAAGAATGTGCGGCCTGTATTCTGGGGGCCCTTCTCGGGCCTGAATGCGACAGTCGGAGGTTCCATCTCACAGGGTACTCTCACTTACGGATCATCCAAACACGGGCCTTCTGGTGCCAGCGTAGAAAGCATGGAAATTGCATTAGCGGATGGTTCAATATTGGTGACTGGGTCTGCCGGGCAGCCTAAACATTCGCCCTTCTTCCGCCACTACGGCCCGGACCTAACTGGTATCTTTTGCAATGACGCAGGTGCACTAGGAATAAAAATGACAATCACGCTTCGTTTGCAGCGACGCCTACCAGTTGTCATGGGTATATCCTACGGATTCGAGACTTTTGAAGGGCTAAACAAAGGAATGGCGGCGGCGGCACGTGAGGGCCTGCCGACAGAAGCGTTTGGTTTTGATGCAACTGTTATGAAAGTTTTTACCGGTGGACAGGGATTGGTGCAGGATATCAAAACATTGTTTGCTGTTGGATTGGCTGGCCGAAATGTCTTTGCCGGACTCTGGCAAATGATAAAAATCGCCGCTGCAGGTAAGCGCTTTATTGATAAAGCTCAATATACCGCTCACTTCATTTGTGAAACGCTAGACCTGCAACAAATGAAATCCCAGCTTCAGGCGCTGCGTGCAGTAGTCAGCCCCCACGGGAATGAGATAGTAAATACGATCCCAGCGGTTGTCCGGGCATACCCATTCCCCCCTTTTTCCCTTGTAGGCACTTCGGGTGAGCGTTGGCTAGCCATGCACGGCATTCTTCCGTTCTCACGTGTTGCGGAATTCAACGACAAGATTAATGCACTTTATGATAGTTATAGTAACAAGATGGAAGAGAACAAGATCATTAAGGGGGCTATGTTTACAACGATCGCAACTAATGCTTTTCTTTTCGAGCCCGTCTTTTATTGGGAAGATTCACGTGCAGCATTTATTGAGCGGCACACCGACCCCGAAGCTTTGGAAAAAATGATAAATTTTGAACCCAATGAAGAAGGACGCATAGTTGTCGCGGAACTTACAGAGAGAATTATTGACTGTATATATGAGTGCGGTGGTACACACATGCAAATTGGGAAAATGTATCCTTACACACGCGAGCGCAATAACAGTGCTTTAGAGATGCTAAGAACACTAAAGTCCTATGTTGATCCAGATGGTCTCATTAATCCAGGTGCACTAGGACTCTAATATGCGTTTTTCAACTATAATCCTAGTTATATTTGTATCGAATAGTGCAGCCATAGCCCAAGTTACGCGTGATTTTGATACTTTCGTGCACTGGCTCTCAGGTAGTTGGGACAACGAAATACAAACGTTTAATGAAAACTATAACAAAGTAAGGACAGAAGACCGCCACAATCGTAGCCATATGGTTTATAAAGCCATAAAGTCCGATCACTTTCCAGGTATGCTATTCGTCATAGAGAACTATGGTAAGGAAGGCATCCGCGGCCCACTGAATTACATTACGATCCATCACATGTATCCGGATGTTGAACGTCAAACTATCGTGCATGCGTTCTTGGAGAAGAATGAGGGCGATTGGGACTACCTCACCAATGATGTTGCAATGGTAGCCACAATCACGCCTGAAGATGTATTTTCAGACACTAAATGTATGATGTATTGGACCAAAGAAGCCGGGCAATTTAGCGGCTCTACTAATAAAGGGGATTGTCGCGTTGGTAAAAATAATAATCTCCTCAATACCACCAGCTTTCTCTCTCATTCGGATTTATGGCGTCGAGAAATAGTGCTAGATACTGAGGGAAAAATTCTTAGCGGTAATGAAAACTTCGAGAAGTTCCGTAAAGCAAGCTATTATACCTGCGGAGGCCGTTACCAAGACAATGCTGGTAGATGGGTATATTTTCAAAACCAGAGTATCCATAACCAAGGAGACCTCGTGTGGTTTGGTGACAAGAATATTGGCGTCCAAATTCGGCAAATTATTTGGACGACTGGTACCTTTGACAATGCCACAGCTCTGCAAGCATTCCAAAACGGCAAAGAGCGCGCTACTGTCAACAGTCATGCTGCACTTAACACCCGCTTTATTGGTACTGACCATCCAGAATTTGTTGTCAATTGCGAACGGTAAACGTGATTCCTTCAGTTAGGATAGCCTGCACGCCCTAAATACTCTTGCTGCCCGGCAGAGGTTGCCCATCAACCCGGTCATAATGACTGACCTGCCCTTCTGGGACGTGCAAAGGGGCACCAGATAATTTCTAAGTCATTGTTTCTATTGGATTAAAGGTTTGTTAAGCCACTTGGCATGGGTTTTGCATATTTCTTGAATAGTATGCGCTGCCAAGTAACGAATATTAATAAGTCAAATAGATCAGAACCAAAAGAGACCAGCCATGTCAGTGATTGATTTTATCGCCGTCCACCGCAACAAAGATGAACAGACTTCAAAAGCTGCTACTTTGACTCACGCTGAAGGGACAAGTACGGGTCCGCTGTCCGCAAGTCAATTTACTAGTCATGTTGGTCATGTTATCGAAGACGAAATGAGACGTGCACTAAAACGCCACGTTGATGTAATTGATCCACATGAGATGATTGCCCTCGCAAAAATGGTAGCTGAGATGAAAGCCCGCTACATCGCCATGACTCTCACAGTTACCAGTAATAAAGGACCTTTAACAGATGCTAGCTCCGAAGAGCTACGCAGCCTGCGTCTAAAGATCCAAGAGATGGAAGCAGCTTATAATGAAATAAATGAGACCATCATGTCTCATCTAGTCGATGTAAAAGGGGTTATTCGAGATAACGTTTAGCCAACTAATTCTATCTACTAAACCACAAAACTAGTTTTCAATACCCCTTCCTATCTAAAGTTGTCATTTAACAGGCTCCTTACTAATCAGCATCAAGCGTGTGCATTGAAATAACACCAACCAAGGTGATGGGCTCCTTTGACTATAACTTTACCCTTTCACAAATGCTTCAACCGCATCGAGGCACAGTTCCATTTCTTCTTCACGTCCTATAGTGATCCGCAGGTGATTGGGTAAACCAAAAATTGCCAGATATCGGGTAATTATATTCTTATCACGCAAAAAGGAATCACAATCTTTGGCTCGCATGCCGTCTTTGTCGGGAAAACCAACACAGACAAAATTACCTTCCGTCCCCGTTACCTCCAACCCCATACCAGCTAAACGCTGTGTCGCTATGCTATGCCACTTGGCCGTATGGCTAATGATTTTCTCAACGTGTGTAGTATCTTTGATTGCAGCAACACCGGCTGCCTGTCCTGCCGTTGACACATTGAAAGGCGAACGAATCTTGCCAATGACAGAAATGATATCCGGGTGAGTGTAGCACCAACCAAGACGGATAGAGGCTAAGCCATACACTTTTGAGAAAGTCCGGGTCATAGCGGTATTATCAGTAGCTTCAACTAAGGTATGACCGGCCTCGTAATCTTTCTTAGTAACATATTCCGCATAAGCCGCATCAATAATCAGGAGGATGTCATCACGTAAAATAGAACGAAAGCGTTCCAATTCAGCAGACCCTAGATAAGTTCCTGTTGGATTATTAGGGTTAGCAATAATTACAACTTTAGTGCGTTCTGTCACTGCCTCCAAAATAGCATCTATATCAACAGCATAGTTTGTAACTGGTGCCTGAATAATCTCAGCTCCAGCTGAATGAGCATAGATGCTATACATAGAAAACGTAACAGAGGGGTACAGCACTTCATCACCAGCACCCGCATAAGCACGAACTAGTGTACTAAGTAGTTCGTCGGAGCCTATTCCCATTAGAATTTGTTTCACATTCAATTCATAGCGCTCTGCAATAGCTGTCCGCACTGCCACAGCATTCGCATCGGGATAGCGCTCAATGATGCCCTCGGCTGCATGAAAAGCCTTAAGCGCCTCGGGACTAGGTCCCAAGGCCGATTCATTGGCTGACAACTTAATGCCGTCTACACCTGAGGGTTGTTGTCCAGGCGTGTAAGGCCGAATCCTGTCGAGTCCGGGCCGGGGCAATAAAGGCATCATGTGTTCTCCATATTGAACCCAAATGCTAATAGCCAGAGCATCACAGGAGGCAACACCCCATTACTCTTGCTATTGTTACTGATTCCACAAGCTTTGAGCATCCGGCAAAGTATTTAGGTTACACCGTAGAATAAAATGCTTAAGAGTATGTAACAACGCGGGTATAGATGAATTTATTTTGCCACTATTTTATGGCGAGGAACCGGTGACAAAAATGATTTCTGCGCTTAGAGAAGGACATGCTAGGTATAAAGAGTCTCGACTTCCAGAATACAAGGATCTTTATAAGAAATTAGCAGACAGTGGTCAGGAACCTAAAGCCCTTATGATTACTTGCAGCGATTCTCGTATCGATCCAGCTCTGCTGTTTGATCAGAATCCTGGTGACCTATTCGTCATTCGTAATGTTGCTAACGTCGTACCACCTTATGATCCGCGAGCTGGATATCATGGCACTAGTGCGGCACTTGAGTATGCTGTTAAAGACCTTAACATCAGCGATATTATTGTAATGGGTCACGCTAACTGCGGTGGTGTGGAGGCCCTTATAGAAATGGTGGATGGAAAACCGCCTAGTGGAGAATTTATTGGGTCGTGGATGGCAATCGCACAACCTGCTGCAATTTCCGTGAAAGACAAACATAGTGATAACGTAGACCGAAATATGCGAACCGAACATGAAGTTGTCCGTCTTTCATTAGATAATCTTTTAACTTTTCCATGGGTAGCAGAGAAAAATTCTAACAATCAACTGGCCCTTCATGGTTTCTATTTTGATATTCGAGATGGATCTATGTTGTGGCTAAATTCACATTCGAATCAATTTGAGAATTTTACGTAGCAGCATCTTAAAGCGTCACATTAAGTGCTGGCTAATTATCCGATTGAATCAATGGAGTAGTGCAAGCTCATGGTCCGTATTACTATTACATCATTATTCTATTTGACCTTAATAGCACCCGCATGGTCACAACTAAGCCCAGCAACCACCCAGATTCGTAGTGCAGAAATACGTGATGGTATTTATATTTTCAAAGGTGCCGGAGGTAATATTGGCGTTTCAGTTGGTGTCGATGGAGTCCTCATCGTTGACGACCAGTACGCAGAAATGACACCAAAGATAGACGCTGCACTTAACAAAATTACGAAAAACCCCCTGCGTTACGTAATCAATACGCACTGGCACTGGGATCATACGGGTGGCAACGAGAATTATGGCAAGGCCGGAAAGACCATAATAGCGCATAATAATACCTATATTCGTATGTCTAATGACCAGTTTGTCGAAGCATTCAACCGCAATCAGCCAGCATCACCAAACGTTGCCTTGCCTGTTATCACATTCAGCGATAAGGCAACGCTGCGATTTAATGAAACAACTATACGTATGGTCTACGTTCCCAATGCTCACACAGACACAGATATATTTGTGCGCTTCGTGGAGCCTAACGTGGTTCATACTGGTGATGTCTATGTGACGAGTTCTTATCCATTTATTGACTCTTCCACTGGCGGCACATTAAGCGGCGAGATAGCAGCAATCGAGAAGCTCATCGAGATAATTGACCATGATACAGTGATTATTCCAGGGCACGGAGAGTTGTCAGATAAAAACGCCGTCTTAAAAACCTATGCAATGTTAAGGGACATCCAGGGCATCACAATAAAGGCTATTGCTCAAGGTAAGTCACTTAGCGCATTCTTGGATAGTAACCCAACTGCAATCTATGACGAAGACTTTGCCGTTCGTAAAGATGCGGGACAGATTTTTGCAACTCGTATCTATCTTGACCTCACTGGTGCGCAGAAAGAAAAGGACGAATAAAAACTTAAGTAATTAGGAGACCCAAATGCCTGTGACTATTTACCATAATCCGCGCTGTTCGAAATCACGTCAAACTTTGGCACTAATTGAAGAAAAGGGGATCAAACCAATAATTATTGAGTATCTCAATAACCCACCAAATCAGTCTACGCTCAAAGACATTGTTACTACTCTGGGAGTTTCCCCAATACACATAGCTCGCAAAAAGGAGGCCAAAGAAGAAGGTATCGATCTAGCAAACTTGAGTGATTCTGAAATATTAAAGGTTATGACTGAGACTCCCCGAATTATCGAACGCCCCATTGTTGTAGCAGGTAGAAAAGCAGTCATAGGGCGTCCACCAGAGAATGTGCTGAATATTCTATAGAAAACCCGGTCATTCTCTCATGAATTATTGGAGACGCTATCGTCTACATTTTCTTGCTTGTTTTCTTGTTTTGATAACAGCGGCTGTCTGGATCTTTATGGATCGGTGGACACCAGACGAAGTCACGAATGCTCAACACTTTCGCAAAGCTATGCTCGAAGTTCGTGGAGCCATAGCGTACGCTAATGGGCAAGGTGGAATAATTGATCCTGCTGCAACAGAAATACTCATCAGCAGGTATACCGCTGCAGCCGAACATGCTGGAAAGGTAACCAATTCTGTGATTGCGAAGTTACACCCAAAGCTCAAGAAAATATGGCTGGAAGCTTTTGTGCCTAGCACAAACCTGTATCTTCGAGCGCTCCAAGATCAGGACAGAGATCTCGCACGCTATGCAGGACAACTTCAGGATGACTGGATCCGTTGGTTACAATTAAACGGACAAGATCTTGATATCCCTGAACCACTAGAGAAAGTTGCGCCATAATATGCCGGAGAAAATACAAAGTTCAGCCAAAACGAGTATAACACACCCTATCCCCATTGCTGCAGTAGAATATAGTATAGGCAGAGGACGGATTATCTTCACCATGTGCCCTGGCAAAAACCAACCACATGCTGATACAGGTCCATGGAAGCGCGACCTGAGCACTGATCTGGACGCGATTGCAGCAGCTGGTGCATCAGCTTTGCTTACACTTATGGATGAAGTTGAATTGCAGGAATGTGCGCTGACTGGTGATAAAATTCGCAGGGCCTGCGAAACACGCGGCATGGCCTGGTTACATTCACCGATAACCGATTTAAAAGCGCCCGACGAGGCCTGGGAAGCTCGATGGATTGAAATCGGCCCCGTCCTCAGGGATTCGCTTGGAAACAGTGAAGTAATCGCCGTTCATTGCCGTGGAGGCAGAGGTCGCGCCGGGATGATCGCAGCTCGGCTATTAGTCGAAATGGGGACATCGCCGGACGAGGCTATAGTTGCCGTAAGAGCCCAGAGGCCAGAAGCGATTGAGACACCAGAGCAGGAAAATCATATTAGATCCTGTACCAAATCAATAACTATTTAACTAAAGAGGGTTACATAATTAGGCAGATTTCTCATAGACCTATGTGTGCTTAGACCGCTATAGCAGCTTTTAAACTTTGTGTTGGTTGCGGAGACTCGTAGAGTCTCATCGGACTAGTGCAGCTCTGATAGGACTAAAAAATTTGGCGCAGATCTTAAAGTCCAGTACTTATATTGTTTTGATCCCTTTCGTTCTGACATTTGCCTTATTGTGCGCAGTGAAGCCAGGGCAGGCTCAGTCTCAAACAAAACTCCCGGTAGCCGCAAGCCAAGAAGAAGCTGGTATTACTATTTATGAACCTAACTTCTTCTCTGATTACCGGCCAACACATGCCAAAGATATGCTTGAGCGTATTCCCGGTGCTGCTGGGGCACTTTCCTCTTCACGGGGCAATTTGGCCGGAGACCAAGACCGCCGCGGCCTAAGATCACAAACCACTCAGATTCTGATTAACGGCAAACGTTTGACCACAAAAGGGAATTCAATCCAGGAATTTTTTGAGCGTATTCCTGCATCACAAGTTACGAGAATTGAGGTTATTAGTGGTAACGTCCGTGAGATTGACAGTGATATTGGCAGTCGGGTTATTAATGTTGTACTGGCAGAAAATAACCGGATTGGGGGCACTTGGAGTGTTGGTGATGTATCCTTCACTGACGGACAGAACGAGCTAATTTATGCTGGGTCCATAAGTGGCGAAACTGGTGCATGGAGCTACACTCTCTCGAGCGAAATGCGTCCAAGACAACTTCCAAGTCTAAAAGTAGAACGCTTCTCTGACAGCATGCAACGTCCTTTTCGGGAATCAATCGAGACAAGGAGAATGGAAAGCCGCCGGTACGTTGGCCGCGGACGCATTGCTTATGCGTTTGACTCAAACCACCAAGCACAAATAAATGGATTTATTGAAAAGCGGCCTATAGGTCTTTGGACAGATACAGAATTCATAACAGATATTAGTGAAGAGGCCATTGAAAGTGATGGAGGTGGTAATTTCTTATCGCTCACTGGCGAAGACTCAGCTTATGAAATCAGTGGAGATTATACAGTTGGCCTTACCCAAAAACTCTCCTTTAAGGGACTCTTCGTTTATTCAGTAGAAGAGAAAACCCGCTCAAATGAGGATTTCACCTTCGTCACCGATCCTACAATATTATTACCTGTCGGGGGTGATAGCATTGATCAAAAAGCCACAGAAGAAATTGTTAGAGGTACTCTGGACTGGGCCATTACTCAAAATCAATCTATAGAGTTAGGTATTGAAGGCGCAGTTAATTCCCTCGACAAGAGTCTGATTTTTTTTAGTACGCTTAATGGCTCCAAAACAACCCTCCCCGTTTTTAATGCAGATCAAGTCGTTACGGAAGATCGAGTAGAGGCCTTTAGCAGCCATATATGGAGACTGAGCCCAAAGTGGGAAATTGAAACTGGTGTGGCAACAGAGTTCTCTTGGCTCGATCAATTAGGTTCCGATGTCAACACTTCGCGTACCTTTACGTTTACTAAACCTAGTCTAGATATTTGGTATAATGCGACAGACTCTACTCAATTTTTCATTTCTTTTAGACGTGACATAGGGCAATTGGATTTTGTCGACTTCATCTCCAACCTAGACCGAGAAGATGACGAGATTGACGCTGGAAACCCAGAGCTTAAACCAGAAAAATCGTGGGATGCGGAAATTGGTGTTGAACACCGGCTTGCTAAACAGGCCGGTGTAGCTAATTTACGTTTTTTTTATCGTGATGTGACTGATGTTAGCGACAAGGTTTTGTTTGGGTTCAACCAGTCAGCACCCGGGAACTTAGGTGCTGGCAAGCACTATGGCGTTGAACTAGAAACAAGCTTACAATTGCGCCAGCTTGGGCTAATTGACGCGGTCCTATCATCAAAGATTCTGTGGCAAGACTCGAAAGTAAATGATCCATTTACTCTTCTGAACCGTCGTTTTGCCAAACAAAATCGATTTAAGTTGAATATTGATGGACGGCATGACGTCCAAGCCTGGGGAATTTCCTATGGAACAATATTCGCTTGGAATGGTCCGACAATTCAAAGTGATTTTAATACTTTTGAGGACCAGTCTACTGGACCAGATATGCGCCTATTTATGGAGAAACCTTTCCCCAATGGCATAGTTGGCCGTCTATTTTGGGGTAACGTCATTCGAGCAAAAAATAAGCGGACGAAACTAGTCTACTTATCTGCCCAGGCAGATAATATCTTAGATCGCGTTGAGTCTCGGCGTAGCAAGCAAGGTAGGTTCTTTGGGTTTAGCGTCCGTGGTAATTTCTAGCTGAGTGTTGGGATATTCCATTTCACCTTTGTAGCCATTTTCAACTGTAATCCCTCTGGTATTCTCAATGCAGAGGGACTGAAATTAGGGTGTTTCTTGCCCCGAGCAGATCTAAAGCCTTTGCAGAAGGCCTATTTACACGCCAGGATAATGATATGAAAACTTATATGAAAGCTATCGTTCTTGCAGTCATACTCACTGGTGCATTGGCTGCCCAGCCTATCAGCGCCCAAGAAAAATTAAACGTCCTGCGACGTGGTATTTCAGGGGATCCAGAAAGCTTGGACCCGCACAAGTTACTGAGTGCGTTTGAATCGACTATTATGACTGACATGTTTGTTGCCTTGGCGACGACAGCACCAGATGATAGCGTTATTCCCGGATCTGCTGAGTCTTGGACTATCAGTGAAGATGGCCTTACCTACACTTTTAATATGCGTGACGGCTTAAAATGGTCTGACGGCAGCCCCATAGACGCCTATGATTTTTTATACACATTTCAGCGTCAACTAGACCCATCCACAGCCTCGCGCACTGCTGAATATTTTCGGCCTATCGTTAATGCAGAATCAGTTATTAAAGGTGAACTGCCTGTAACGAGTCTGGGCGTTAAAGCTGTCGACAGCGATACGTTAGTCATTCATCTCACCCATCCCGTACCTTATTTGATGGATATTCTTTCAATCGATGCTCGGCCTGTTCCTAGACACGTTGTCGAAGAATTTGGAACTGAGTGGACTCGGCCTGAGAATATGGTGGTCAACGGACCATTTAAACTAGCTGAGTGGGCGCCCGGGTCGCATGTCAAGTTAGTCAAGAATCCTCATTTCTTTGATGCAGAAAAAGTAGCCATAGATGAGGTGTTCCAGATCCCATCTGAAGACATGAATACAGGTTTCCGTCGTTTCCGTGCCGGGGAATTAGATACGCTTGTTTTCTTTCCACCCAACCAATTCGATTTTATAACAAAGAACATGCCTGAGACACTCCACATAACACCTGGTCTAACCACAGAATTATACGTTTTTAATCTGGCCAAGCCGCCCTTTGATGACGTTCGTGTCCGCCGCGCGCTTTCTATGGCTGTAGATCGCGAACTTTTAATAAACCGTGTGCTCCGTACAGGAGAGATACCAGCCTATGGTTATATTCCTCCCACAGTTAACCACTATCCCAACCAAGCTCGAGCAGATTTTGCAGACAAACCGATTGAGGAACGCCGCGAGCAGGCTAGGCAATTATTGGCAGAGGCAGGTTTTGGGGATAATGCACCTCTTAGAGTATCTATCCGCTACAACACAGTTGAACTGCAATCCAAACAAGCGACAGCTATTGCCGCTATGTGGCAGCAAATTGGCGTACAGACGCAATTGATTAATTCCGAGCGACGCGTACTTGCAGCTGACCGCATGAGCCACAATTTTGAAGTAGCGAGGTATCTGCACGTCGCAGGAAATTATGATGCTGCATCATTCTTGCTTTGGCTGAATTCAGAACTGAGTTCTCGGAATTTCACCAATTACGACAGCGCTGAATACAACGATCTTTTTAAAGCTGCGTGGTATGAAAACAACCCAGATGAACGTGCCCGAAGAATGAAGTTGGCGGAGGCTCAGGCTCTCCAGGATCACCCCATGATTCCTCTTTATTTTTATTCTGGGCGACGCCTAGTGCAAGAATATGTTCGAGGCTGGGTCGATAATGCCCGGGGAGTTTATCCCTCCCGGTGGCTCTCTATTGTCCAATAGCCATATAATATATATGTATTTCAATGATTTATGGCCTCTTTGGCAGGGCAAACTAGCCGATAAGAGCCGTCCGAATAACACCGGACTCAGGACAATTGCATTCACACCAGTTTCGGGCGTATTCTAGGCAAAATATCGCATCAAGCGTTAGAGCGTTTCGATTAAGGAGAAGGAATTATGGCCACAACGAAGCTTAAAACTGACCGTCCGACCTATGCGTCAGACTTCATTCCATCCGACGTGGAGCGTGCCGTTTTTCTCGGCAATCCTATCCTGGATAACATGATGACTAGTCTCATCGCCCTCGGCGCCGAAGTGTGGTCTAACCGCCGTCGTATGAAAGTGGTAGAAGCCCTATTGGCAGAAAAAGGCATTACTAATGCGATGATTGAGCAATATATGCCAACATCCGAAGAAGAGGCGGTATGGCAGAAAGACCGTGACCGTTTCATCGACCTGACCTACTCGCCGCTGTTGCGCGAAGGTGACCTACCTGTCTCCGCTGCATTCCAGCGCGAAAATAAGTAAGTACATCGTAATTCAAAGGCTCTTTCAAGAAAGACTGGCCTCTACCGTATGCGATATGCATACCAAAGACCCCGCCAGCGCGCGGGGTTTTTGATAAACTAAAAATCAAGGTATAGGTTTTTTGAAACCTAATTCTAGAGTATTATAGCGCTAGATCTATAGATCACAGTGGAAAGGAAAATCCATGATCATCAAGACAAAACTTTATATTAAAGGTATTTTTTCTATTGCGATTGCGGTTGCTTTTACAGCTGGACAAGCGTGGGCAATTGCTGGTGTAGATTTTCCCTTGGAAGGTGACATCGACTATACAGAAGTCCAAGAAATGATCGATTCTGGCGAGTATGAGGAGGCAATCGCGTATCTCGATTTTGAGGTCATTGAATGGTATCCGGAAAATGCTGAAGCCCTGACCCTCAAGGCCTATAGCCTGCGCAGCATCGGTAAGCACGAGCAAGCTATGGAAAATTATATTGCTGCGCTGGCATCGGACCCAACTCACAAAGGAGCTTTGGAATATCAAGGTGAGCTTTATTTGATGATGGGGAATCAGGAAGCTGCGGAAGCTAATCTGGACAAACTAGAAAACCTCTGCCCGCGTGGTTGTGAGGCGCATGCAGTCCTTCAGACTGCTATTGAGCGTTTCAGAGATGGTGAAGTAAGCTGGGTTCCCCCAAGTAATCGTGACCCAATAGATGAAGAAAAAATTATGGACTAGGACCCAATCATCACCATGAAATACCTCCATACGGCTGTACGTGTCTCTGACTTAGACGAAGCAATGGAATTTTATTGTGAGACTATGGGCATGAGAGAAGTTAGAAGGCTTACAGGCCACCAAAGACCTTGTGACATTGTTTTTCTTGCCATGCCAGGTAATGAAGATGCGCAAATTGAGGTGGTGTATTACCATCAATTAGAAGATCGTAAGAAGTACGGCTCATTCAGCCACATAGCCTATCAGGTCGATAACATATATGAAACTTGTCAGGAATTGATGGATAAAGGCCTAACACTCAACCTACCGCCAAGGGATGGCTTCATGGCTTTTGTAAAATCTCCAGAAGGCATTTCTTTTGAATTGTTGCAAAAAGATGGGCCATTGGCACCCGAAGAACCCTGGACATCCATGCCAGACCAGGGATCGTGGTGAGGCATGAACAACGCTCTGGAAAGAGTCAAAATCATAATGACAAAGAAACGTACTCATCCATTTTAGCGAACGCCTTTATTTTTTCCCGCAATCGTCTCCCTCAAGCGATTCTGAGGATTACTACTTCATGCGCAAAATAGGCATCCTATCTTCTGCTAGATCTGTTAGTTCGCGTAACTTGGCCACGTCAGAGTCGATAACAGCGGATCCATTGTTCCCCCAGCCTTGCCGGATAAAGGTCACAATATCAGCAATTTCTTGATCATTTAGTATCGTGCGGTAACCCGGCATACGGTACGCATCGGGCGTTCCATCCACAATCAAGCGAGATGAACCGTTCAGCACAATATTAATTGACGATGCTGGATCCGGATCCATGAGTGGCGGATTGCCAGCCATGGGCGGTATATGAGGTGGATATCCCTTGCCACTATCGACGTGACATGACTCGCAATGCTGGATGAATAAGCGCGAACCCGCACTTGAATAACGTTCCGGGCCTCTGAGCTCTGCATAGGTTTTTTCATCTAGGACATAATTACCACCTTCATTATGTGCGGGGGGTAACGAGATAAGATATGTTGCCATTGCGGCGATATCATCATCTGTCAAATATTGTGTGCTGTTAATGATTACCTCATCCATGGTGCCAAATGCAGTGGAATGCACATTGCGGCCCGTCTTGAGGTAAAGCGCAATCTCTGAGACGGACCAGCGACCCATGCCCGCACGGTTTGATTGAGTAAGATCGGATGCATACCAATTGTCTAGAAAAGCGCCAGCTAGGAATTTTTCATCCGTTTCGTCATGTCCTTTTTCATTAAAGGCAACGCCGCGCGGTGTGTGGCACGCGCCACAATGCCCCAATCCCTGAACCAAATAGGCACCGCGATTCCACGAATCACTCTGACCATCAACAGTTTGGTATACAGCGTCATCAAAGAATAGGAAATTCCAGATTGCTAGGGGCCATCTGAAACTAAGAATCCAAGGAATCTTGTTTTCGGGTTGGCGCTGCTTCACAGCAGGAACTTCATTCATAAAATAGTCGTAGAGCGCCTCTATGTCGTCTGATGTAATCTTGGCGTAGGACGGATAAGGCATTGCTGGATAAAGACGGTGGCCTCCTTTCGCAACGCCCAGGCGAATCGCAGAGTCAAATTCTTTGAGTGTATAGGAGCCAATTCCCGTTTCTTTGTCTGGTGTGATATTAGTCGCATAGATGTTACCAAGGGGGGTAGCCATCTCAAGGCCACCAGCGAAGGGCTGCCCATTTGGGAGAGAATGGCATGTGACGCAGTTAGACGCTCGGGCAATATATTCACCCCGAGATATTGTTCCTGCCGCAGTGTCTTGTCCAATAGCGTTATTACTGCTTGATGATATAATGGCTACTGACCAGAATATCACTAATGATTTCAATTGCTTAATCATCATTCGAATCTCCACCCCTCACCCATTCAATAGTTAATTTTAGAGGACGAATCGCCAGAGTCCAAGACAGACAAAAGGTATAATTTCTGTCTTGTGCAAGGACAGCAATAACTGGACCAATCCGCCCAGTCCCGCCATACTCCCGCCCCCGTGATTATCAGAATAGGCCTTAATAGAATGAAAAGACGTGCGTTTATAGGATCTGCTTTGTCCGCATCTATTGCTCCCCGTGTCTCTAGCGCACAAGTGAAGAAAGGGTCATCCGTAGATTGGGATTATATCATTATAGGGGCGGGTACAGCCGGGCTGCCTGCGGCAATTTTTGCTTCCCGCCGCGGTGCCCGTGTTTTATTGATTGATTCCGCAGACTCCGTTGGAGGAACTCTGCATTTAGCTAATGGTCAGGTTAGTGCGGGTGGAACCATCCTTCAGGAATCCATGGGGATTGTTGACACACCCGACAAGCATTACGACGATATCATGCGGATGACTGATGGTTTAGCTGATGAAAATATCATCAGACAAACTGTTGATAATGCGCCAGCCACTATTAACTGGCTTCTTGAGAATGGGCTTAAAGCATTGCCTGGCCATCCTGTAACTGGCACAAGCCCCGGCCGCCAATGCTACACAACACCACGCTACTTGTGGGGAGCAAATCAAGGCCGTGATCTCCTAGAAGTTATATTAAAGGAGCTGCAGCCTGAGCTGGAAAGCGGTCGGGTTGTTACCCAACTGAATACTACCGTAACTGATTTAATCCCCGGTGATGATGGGGAAATTGATGGTGTACGGGCCACAACACCCAATGGAGAAAGAAATTTCCAGGGACGACACATATTGATCACCACTGGCGGGTATTCAATGAACCCCGAGCTCTTTAAGGAACTAATAAACCAGCCTACTTATACGACGGGTACCTACCCAACATGTTTAGGTAAAGGATTAGAATTGGCTTTATCGGTTGGGGGTCAATTACGCGGGCATGAGCTGCACAGATCTGGCACCGGGTCAATTCTTAGTAACGACAGTTTCCCAGCCAAAGTATATGCGCGGTTTGATACCAGACCGCAGGCGCGGCAGCCCTGGGAAATCTGGGTAAACAATAACGGCAATCGCTTTATGCGTGAAGATGAACCCATTCAAGAAAAACGTGCCGCAGAGCTAGTTAAGCAAGACAAGTTCAGATATGCGATAGTCTTTGATTCTGATATTTTCGAATCCTCGCTACCAGGCATACCAGGTTGGTCTAGAGAAAAAATGCGTGAGCAGTTTAACTCACACCCTATGTTCCACAAGGCTAATACAATCGATGAATTAGCAGCGCTAGCAGGCGTCAAAGCTGAAGGTCTTAAGCAAGCTATCTCACAATACAACAAAGGTGTGAAATCGGGCTCTGATACTTTTGGACGCCAGCACTTGCCCAGCCAGATTGATCAAGCTCCATACTATGCGATAATTCACCATGGGCACTCAGCAACTTCCTCTGTCGGTATTGTAGTTGATGAGGAAATGAGGGTAGTCAAAGAGAATGGTGAAGCCATTCCCAACCTTTACGCCACGGGGGAGGTATTAGGCAGTGGCGCGACCCTAGGAGCGGTCTTTACACCCGGCATGATGTTAACGCCAGCCCTTGCTTTAGGCCGCGAATTGGGACGAAAGTTGCCAATTTAGCAGTCGTTAGATTAGTGCTGATTCTGTGTGTTTGCTCTGATTAGCGCCCCTTCAAACCGCAAAACCCCCTAAACTATGTCTAAGATGTGAATTCGGACCTGTTTGAATGATAGCTGTTAGCGTATAATCATTTTCTTATGGTGCTATTAAGCTAGAACGAGAAAGAGAGGGCGCCTTGAAGTCGCCAAATCCAAACGCAAGGCCGGGTTCAGAATTACGTTCAAGCTGCATTATCGCATGGGCCTTAGCTGCAAGCTTTAGCTCTGCTGCGCCGGGGCTTGCAGCAGATAAGATCACTCTAGGATTTGCAGTTCACGATTGGTTCACTTCTGTTTTCAATAGCAAGTTCCTCGACGAATGTCCGGAGGGGTTGAGTGTCGCTAACGATGAGGTCTGGTGGCGGGGATTGCCCAAGGAAGAGCGCTCGGAAATCACACAGAATGGTCTTATCGAGAGTCTCGCTCGCCAATTCAGCACCCCACGCCGCGGCCCCGATGGAGCGCATGTCTGTCACGACATGACGGTGGTTACCGATCCACCGATGAAGGTGGTAGAAGGGAAATACTCTTTTGGCGCAAATATCGACGGAAATATTGACGGCAGTCCGACCCCTAAGACCTGCAAGCACGGGAACTTCACTCATCCCAATGGTACACCAGGTATCGACAATCAGATGTACCGTTTGTTGGGATGTATCTATGGATTCCGGCGTGGTGGCCTGCCGGAAGCGAACGCCCATGAAAACCGTCGCACCAGCGGGCTTGGTATGACCCTCATTGAAGTTACTGGCGTAACAGACCCGTACAATTCAGATGACGTGACCGTTACCTTCTACCGGTCTATCGATCAGTTTGCGCTCGATGGCTTAGGTCAGCCATTGCCCTATTCGAGCTACAACATAGACATCAAGGACGGCAAGCCTAGGTATAACGATACTGTAAAGGGTGTAATTAAGGATGGCGTGCTCGTCACCGAACGTCGCGACGTAAGTTTGCCGTTCTATGGCAACTACAATTTCATGCATCCCGTCATTAAGGATCTGGGTTTAAGGCTAGAGATCAGCCCTGACGGAGCGACAGCTAAAGGACAGGTCACTGGGTACTACAATGTTGAAGAATTTCTCTATTATATTGGCGGCATGACAGGGCATGTTTCAGGGGGTACAAATTGCCCGTCTATGTACCATGCTGCTCACGCCTTGGCTGACGGTTATCCCGATCCAGAAACAGGCAAATGCACCCATCTGTCCTCTGCGTACGACATAAAAGCCTATGCAGCGTTTGTTATCCATCCCGACAAAGATCAGCAAACCGCACAAAGATGACACCAGAATAATTTCACCAGGATTGACGTAAATGGCGTTTGTAAGATTCAGACTATTAAGCCAGTCAATACTCCCTATCGCTATGGGTTTAATGCTTATGGGATGCGGCCCGGTAGAACCGGGAATTAATGGAGCACCTCCAGATATGAGGCGGCTCACCGACCAACAATACGTCAATGTCATCACAGATATCTTCGGTGCCCATATCAAAGCTGAGAGTCATTCTGACCCCCTGGTACGCACCGACGGATTACTCGCCGTCGGCGCACGAACGGCACGCATAACCCCAACGGGTTTTGACCGGTATTACTCTGAAGCCCGGACCATTGCTGAAAGGGTTACCAGCCAAGAATATCGCGCCAGTATGTTTCCCTGCAAGCCGATAAACGTAACGTCCGAAGATGACGCTTGTGCGCGCCAGTATTTTGCCGAAGTTGGCCGACTCATTTACCGGCGTCCGTTAACTCCAGCCGAAATCCAAACCGTAACAGATGCCGCTGCAAAAGCTACAAGAGTCAGTGGAGATTTCTACCGAGGTATTGCTGTAGGCCTCGCTGGTATGTTGACCACCACAAAGTTTTTATTCATTACCGATCGTACGGAACCTGACCCAGATCAGCAGGGTAAAGTGCGTCTTACTTCTTTTTCCAAAGCATCGCGTCTAAGTTTTCTTTTGTGGAACACAACCCCCGACGAAGCCCTTCTATCAGCAGCTGAACAGGGTAAATTGCACACTAAAGAAGGACTGAAGTTTCAGGTCGATCGCTTGATGGCATCCCATCGCTTTGATAACGGCGTGCGGGCTTTTTTTGAGGACTTCCTGCACTTCGATCAATATGAAACGCTAGAGAAAGACAGCATCATCTACCCCCCGCGTTTACTATTCAGGTTGCCGAAGATGCCAAGGAACAGGTGCTACGGACTATTGTGGATCACCTCATTCTGCGGAATGAAGACTACCGCACCTTGTTTACCACGCGCCGAACTTTCATAACGGGCGCGCTGGCACGTATCTACAGAGTTCCAACAAAACGGCCCTCCGATGGTGCTTGGACCCCCCTTTGAATTCTCAGAAAACGACCCGCGCGCTGGCATTCTTACGCAGGTCGGTTTCTCCGCACTAGCATCGCACCCGGGCCGTAGCTCACCGACGCTCCGGGGCAAATCCATTAGAGAGGCCGTTCTATGTCAGAAGGTGCCCGATCCGCCGGGTGATGTAGACTTCTCTCTGTTTGAGGATCCAAACTCGCCCAATAAGACTGCCCGCGAGCGTTTGACCGCTCATAGCACCGAGCCAGCCTGTGCAGGATGTCATAAAATCACAGATCCCATTGGCCTTGCGCTGGAACAGCTTGATGGTATCGGCCAACTACGTACATCCGAGAATGGCGTAGTTATCGACGTTAGCGGTAATTTAGATGGAACCCCCCTTCAGTGATGCAGCAGGCCTAGGTAGAGCGGTTTCTACTAATCCGGCAACAACATCATGCATCACTAATAGATTAGCGTCTTATGCCCTGGGCCGCGGCCTTAGCTTTGAAGACCGTGATCTTCTAAACTATCTGGAACAAGAATTTGCTGACAATGGTTATAGTCTGCCAAAACTATTGCGGCTCATAGCATTAAGCGACGCTTTATTTGCAGTATCGCCGCCTCCACAAGACAACAATAATACTGATCCTACAGTTGAGGCCTCGGTCAATCGGACACCAAATGACACAATGCAGGAGAAGCAATCATGAGCGTGCTTTTACCCCGGCCTAAAAGCCGAAGGCGTGTATTACGTGGTCTTCTTGGAGGCGGTACGGTTGGCGTTACTCTCCCCTTTCTTGACTGCTTCCTAAATGAAAATGGCACAGCTTTAGCCGCAACCGGCGCACCGCTGCCGGTTCGATTTGGCACATGGTATTGGGGCATGGGCCACACCCCCGGAGAAGGTATTGCAGAGAAAACACAGACCAGTCCTGGCATTGAGTTTCTCTCCGAGACCGAGGCGCTTAGGCCATTTGAGAATCAATTGAATTTTTTTAGCAGCTATGGAATGCCCTTGGATGGGCGCTCTAACTACACTCATTTCACGGGATGGGTTGGAACGCGCACAGGTAATATCCCCCTAAGAAATCGCGAAATTCAAGATACAACGCTTGATCTCCTAATCGCAGATGAGATCGGTAACAATACTCGGTTCAAAACTATTGATGTTTCAAGTGTGGGTATAGCGCGTGAAAACTATAGTGCCCGCAACACCGATAGCCGTGCACCGGCCGAAACTTCACCGGTCGCTTTGTATGCTCGATTGTTCGGTCAGGGCTTCGTTGACCCCAACACGACCCAATTCCAGCCGGACCCTATGGTTATGGTGAAACAAAGTGTGCTGTCGGCTTTTATGGAAGAGAGCCGCGACTATGTGAAGACATTGGGAGCAGCAGACAAAGATAGATTGGATGAATATTTTACATCTATCCGGCAAGTAGAGAATCAGTTGGCGCTGCAACTGCAACAACCGGAACCTAATGAAGCCTGCGTTATTCCCGAAAAACCAGCCGAACCGCCAGAAGACCGCCTTGCTTCCGTACGGGAAATGCCGAACGTTATCGAGACCCACAAGGTGATGTCAAAATTGCTTGCTATGGCGGTAGCGTGCAATCAAACCAATGTGTTTAACATGGTCTTTACCGACAATTTCGCCAATGTCCGTAAGCCAGGTGAAACCTACACTCACCACCTACTGACCCATTCGGAAGTAATTGATCCTACGCTGGGTTATCAGCCCCTCGCCTATTGGTTCAATAAACAGGCCAGTGAAGGCTTAGCTACGTATTTGGAAATCCTGTCAAGTATCCGTGAAGGCGAAGGCACCTTACTGGATAATTGCTTGGTATTTTGCTCCAGCGAAACCAATTACGCCAAAGTGCACAGCATCGACGGCATCCCAATCTTTTTTGCCGGTAAAGCAGGCGGAAGAGTCAAGACAGGCTTACACGTCGTTGGTGGCGGCGACCCCATTACACGCGTCGGTTTGACGGCAATGAAAATCATGGGAGTGCCTATCCAGTCTTGGGGCACTAAATCGCTACGTACCTCAAAACTAATCACGGATGTAATGACGTGAGCAAGTATGGGAAGCTTAGCATTTTAGTCTTCACCTGCTTGGCCTGGAACACCATAGGCTATGCATTTGCACAAGAGTACATACCAAAAGAAGTTATTTTACAGCCTAGGGGTTATGGCTGGCAGTTGTCCGACACTAACGGTATGTCGCTGTATACATACACGCGCGATCAGGAAACAGGGATATCCGCATGTAAAGAAGACTGCGCTATTCAATGGCCTCCACTTATTGCCTCTTCTGGATCCAAAGATAAGGGTGATTGGTCTACGCTGCAGCGCGACGGAGGATTGCTCCAATGGGCATTTCGCGGCAAACCCCTTTATACCTATAATCGCGACGTCGCTCCGGGCGATATCAATGGAGATGAATTAGAACGGCGGTGGTACGTGGCCGTAAAACCTATCGCTACACCGCCGGGGGTAGCAACCCACAAGACCCAACATGGACACCTACTGGTTGACCTTAACAACAAGACGCTTTACGTGCCCAACGTTGAGGAGTCCACCAAGTCCGTTTGTGATGCGCACTGCAGCCGGACTTGGCGCCCAGTCGAAGCTTTTTGGTCAGCGGTTCCGGTCAACGAAGATTGGTCGGTATTGGTGCGTGAGGATGGAACTCAACAGTGGGCATACAAAAGCCAGCCGCTTTACCTATATGCCAATGATATCAAACCCGGTGATATAGAAGGGCACGGAATACAGAACAAAAAGGCCGTGATTCTGGAGCCATCTCCACCAGTACCTCACTGGGTCACATACGAGCAATCCGACGGTGGCGAACTGCTAGCCGATTCCAGCGGAAAAACCATATATGCCCATGTGTTTATTCCGGGAGGAAATAACGGATTTCAACCACGCGCCGAGAACGGCATGGACCGTCCCTTCGATTGGTCCGTAGTTCTGGCGGCGCCAGACGCAAGGCCCGTGGGACAATGGTCAATCGTCACTCATGAGGATGGAACCCGACAGTGGACGCACCGGGGATGGCTACTGTACACCAACAACCGTGATCAGGAGCCTGGTGCTTTAAATGGCGTACGCAGCACGGATCGAATCTGGCGACCCATTATGAAATCGGGGCAGACCATGCCAGGGACCGGCGTCTAAAGGGTGTTTAAGCAGTGACATGTTGAAGCAATTTAGCCCTTTCTTACCTTTATTAATTATATCGCAGGTGTGCGGTTTAGGTAGCGCTTTTGGCCAAGCGCCACCTAACCAGGACTTTTTTGAATGCGGATACTATTCGCCCGACGAAAACGACATATCGGGTCCACCGATCTCCTTTTATGCGGAACTTTCGGCTGATGAGCAAAGCGCAGTGACGGAAAGTCCAGGTGTCGGTAGAGTAGATCTGGTATTAGATCGCTCCACATTAAGACTCAATTGGGAGGTGTCATACAGTAATATTACATCGTCTGCGATTGGGCTTCATATCCACGGCCCACAAACTCCAGGCGGTGAGGCAGGTATTATCATCGATCTTGCACCAGGTGAAATGATGAACCCCATAAAAGGGTCAGAGGTACTAACCGAAGGGACCATGATCTATCTGGTTCAGGACCGCCTTTACATTAATTTACACACTACTAATTACCCAGCAGGTGAACTACGAGGGCATATTAAGAAAGTAAGGAAGCAGTGCTGAATAATAAGCACTGGCGAGAATGAGTACGTTCCTTAAAACAAAGCGGCAAATTTCAGCACTAATTCATTGCCTGGCTTGACTACACCCAACACCGCTTCAAGAAATACCACAGCCCAAATCGACAAGACCCAAGGCTTTGCTCTTTTCAGACCACCACTCATTCTAACATTCTCTTCCTCGGTGATTGAGCCCTTTGCCATCGCTTGCAACCCGACAATAAAGTCTGGCAAATGGCGACGGATCATAACACCACAAAAAATCAAATAGCCGAACAGGGCTACTTTTGCCGTCAGCCAGGGCGTGTCGGCCAGACGGCCGGTATAGAGCGTATAGATGACCGAAATGACAATTCCGCCAATCAAAATACGACGCAGCCAAAAGTCGATCGGCGCAAGAGTCTGAGCGAGTGGGCTACCGTGACGGAAATGCATGTACAATACCATGAATAGCCAGGCCGGTCCGAGCACCCAGAGGCCAACCATCTGTCCCGGATAGTGATCAATACCTTGAAGACTAGCCAAAGTACCGCCAATAGTAAGCATGAGGGCCATACAAATTCTTGGAATAAGATCAAGGTTCATCATGATCTTCGAGGCGATCAGACGCGTTTCGACCGAATACTTAGGATTTACCACGAAGCCGCTCGAATAAAAGACTCCCACATCGCCGCCCAACCAATAAACAAAGCCCAAGAGATGCAAGATAATAAAGAGTTCGTAAGCGAATTCAGTCATAGATTGTCCCCTGAACAAGATACTACATTATGCCTAATGCGGACACCGAAGCATTAGTTTTGGAAGTCCGTTGGCGATAGGTAAGTAGTTTACACCAAAGCTCCCGGCCATGTCGATGAATCACAATTTGGAGTATAGTTAGCTAGAGAATCTCTACCATCAAGGTATAGTAAGTTATTTATGTCGCGTGCAGAGCTTGAGCATCTATGCTATTTGTTCCCACGCAAATTTAGTGACGCCTTCACAGCTAACAGAAGCCATAAGGCTAGCTAGTGAGTGTGAGAAGAAAAAATACAAAAGCTGTTGACAGCTAGAGGAAAATATCAACGTGGCACCAAGCGATAAGAAAGATAAAGACGAGTTGGATGTAAGCGATTTGGAGAAAGTTGTGGGTGTCACGGAAAAGCACCAAGCCGCAGAGGCTTCAGTAATTAATGGTTGAATTGAACTCTGAATTATCTTTAATACTCCACGGCGCTTAGGTATAGGTATGTTTGAATTCGGCACCAAAGCTGAAACTCTTGAATGTCTCGAAGGCTTAATAAAGTCGGCGCGCATACTACCACAATACAGATTTTCTGTTTCTGCATGGCAAAGCGGGGCAGAGGAAATAGTAGATAGTATCGCTGAGAAAAATTGGCTAAGCGATGCCGTTATCGTCCGCAGTAGCGCTGTTGACGAGGACAAGATAAATAATTCACTAGCGGGAAAATTTGTTTCAGTCCCCGATGTCTCAGGCGCAGAGGCACTGAAGTCAGCAGTAGAAGCGGTGATTAACTCGTTTGGTGATGCCCCCAAAAAAAATAACCAGATATTTGTACAGCCCTACCTTACAGACATTGCCTTTTCGGGGGTCGCATTGACGCAAGAGGTAGGCGGTGGAGGACATTACTTTGTAGTAAATTATGATGACACAGACGGGCGAACCGACAGCGTGGAGGGAGGCCTATCGGGTTGTTTAAAGACCCTCTATTTGCACAAAGGTCGTGGACAAAACCCGCCTGATCGATTTTGTGGTGTCATCGAACTGTTACGCGAGCTAGACAGTTTAATAGAGGATGTTCCTCTAGATGTTGAATTTGCTGTAACAACTGACGATACAGTATTCCTCCTCCAAGTTAGGCCCGTCACCGTGCCAAGGTCTCCCGTAGCAGATACTAAAAGGCAGGGTAAGATACTATCCGATATAGCCGACAAAGTTAGAAAGATATCGCGGCCGCATCCTTATCTATACGGCTCAAAAAGCATATTTGGGGTAATGCCGGATTGGAATCCCGCAGAGATTATCGGAATTAGACCGAAACCATTATCATTGTCACTATACAAAGACTTAGTAACGGACAGTATATGGGCCTACCAACGCAACAACTATGGCTATAAGAATCTCCGTAGCTTTCCCTTACTCATTAGTCTTGGTGGCATTCCCTATATCGACGTTCGTGTTAGCTTTAATTCCTTCCTTCCTCGCAACATTCCTGACGACCTAGCTGAACGACTAGCAAATCATTACATTGACCGATTGGTCGAACAACCAAAGCTTCATGACAAGGTTGAATTTGAGATCATTTATTCTTGTTTGACTTTGGACCTGCCAGAACGTCTGGAGACCCTCAAGGACTTTGGATTTTCTGGAGATGATTTCACTACACTAATTGATCATTTACGCCCTCTTACCAATCGGGCCATACACGGCACGACAGGTTTATGGCGAGATGAAATAACTAAAATTGCTGAACTCACAAGACGGCAAGACCTATTATCAAAGAGCTCACTAGACCCAGTTAGTAAGGTCTACTGGCTTATTGAAGACTGCAAGAGATACGGTACATTGCCATTTGCCGGCTTAGCACGAGCAGGCTTCATAGCGATGCAAATGCTACATTCACTGGTGTCTAAATCAATTCTCAGCGAAGATGACCTGACCACTTTTCTTTCCCAGGTTCATACGGTTGCATCCGATTTAAGCCAGGAGCAATTGAGCCTTGGTAAGCAAGAATTTATTCAGAAGTACGGGTTCCTGCGCCCAGGAACATATGACATCTGCTCAAAGCGCTATGACGAAGCCCCTGACGAGTATTTTGATTGGTCTCAACGTGATCCAACCGTCAAAGAGAATAGTGAATTTACGCTTTCAGAGAATCAGCTTAAAGACTGTGACCGGCTCCTAGCAGAAATGGGAATCGATCACACAGCATCTGGATTTTTCGATTTTATAAAGTCGGCAATAGAAGGGCGGGAGTACGCGAAGTTCGTATTTTCAAAAAGTATAAGTGAAGTTTTACGCACATTAACGGCTATTGCGTCTGACTTCGGTTTTAGCCGTGACGACACTGCATTTACCACTATCTCTGCAATCAAAGAGCTCTATGAGACAAGCACAGACTCGGTATCGATATTAAGTAGATCAATAGAATCCGGCCGCGAGCTCTACGAACTCAATCAACAAATTTGTTTGCCGCCCCTAATTGTTGAACCTGCCGATATCGCGTGTTTTGAAATCTCACCAAGTAGTCCTAATTATGTCACGCGAAAAACAATTCAAGGACCCGTCTGGAGATATGGCGTAGACGAAGGTTCTATTGACGGCAAAATCGTGTTTCTCCCCAATGCTGATCCGGGATTTGACTGGATATTCACGCGCAAGATCGCGGGATTCGTAACAATGTATGGTGGCGTTAACTCCCATATGGCTATACGTTCTAATGAACTCGGTATACCAGCTGTGGTCGGAGTAGGTGATCAATTATACTCCCGATGGTCCGCTGCAACTAAACTCGAAATTGATTGCAACAGCAAACTTGTACGGAAACTATTGTGAAGATAATTGCCGTCACTCAGAGAGTGGACATCATCACAACTTATAACGAGCGGCGCGACGCTCTTGACCAAGCTTGGACGACTTTCCTTACTGCTTGTGGCGTTCTATTTGTTCCTATCCCCAACGACCCTCAAAGTGCAGCGGGCTTAGTACAATCTCTAGATATAGCCGGAGTCCTGTTTACTGGTGGGAATGATCTTGTTTCATGTGGGGGAGATGCACCTGAACGAGATGCTATGGAGAGTCGACTTTTCGATTGGACGCGCGAGCACCGTGTACCATTGCTGGGTGTCTGTCGTGGCATGCAGGTAATACAGCAACAACTCGGCGTTCCGCTAAAACAGGTAGATGGCCACGCTGGCAAACGCCATGACATTGAAATAGAAAATGAAACCCGTTCGACAAACAGTTTTCATAACTTTGCCGCGTTTGAAACGGTAGATGGCCTGAGTATTATGGCCAGATCATCGGATGGTGTCATCGAATCTGTGTGCCATAACAGGGAAAATATCTTGGGCATTATGTGGCATCCTGAACGGGACGATCCTTTTGATTCTAGTGACATTGATATGTTTCGAACGTTTTATGGGGTGGAAGCGTGAAAGCGATCATTCTTGCTGCAGGCCGCGGCCACAGAATGGGAGAAGCCACTAATGACAAGCCTAAGTGTCTCACCGTATTCAACGGGAGAACTTTGCTAGATTGGCAACTATTGGCGATGCGCAAAGCAGGAATCAACGATGTTGCAATTGTCAGAGGTTATCTTGACGAAAAACTTGAGAAATTTTCTTCTACTTTTTTTGAAAATCCGCGCTGGGCCGAAACGAACATGGTTCGGTCCCTTTTGTGCGCAGAGGATTGGCTAGCGGAATTCCCCTGCGTCATCAGCTACAGTGATATCTTCTATGGAGTGGATGTGGTCAGGAAACTGTCGGAATGCTCCAAAGATGTTGTCATAAGTTATGATCCCTCCTGGTTGGCATTGTGGTCTCATAGATTTGAAGATCCATTGTCTGACGCAGAGACATTCGTGTTAGGAGATAACGGCATAGTCCGGGAAATTGGTAATCGAACAACCTCTATAGCGGATATTGAGGGACAGTATATGGGGCTTCTCAAGTTCACGCCGGTTGGGTGGTCTAAGATTTCTAACTATCTGAAAACGCTGACCGAGCTGCAGATTGATCAGCTCGACATGACTTCTCTCTTGTCCTCTCTAATCGTCAATGAAATCGATGTTTACGCTGTCCCCGTTGAAAGTGCATGGGGGGAAGTGGACAGTGAACACGACCTTCAGGTCTATACAGATATGATTAAACGACAAGATCTAGTATTTCCATAAAGCCCAGCTCCCCCAGTCGTTACAAAGAAAGCAACCGTGCTTCGGCGCATCCCCAAGTTTCATAGGGCTCCTGTATACCTTTAGGCTATGAGTCAAGAACACTATTCGTGACGTCCCACTTTTCGACAATTTCAGGATGCAGTCGACCGAACTTAGCCACATCAGCCTGTATCGATGCCTTGAATATTTCTTTTTGAAGCGGTGTGAAATCGTCAGCCGTGAACAATGTTATTTCTTTCAACAATTCATAATACTTCCCAAACGTTCGCATGCGCTTCTCGAATATGGGGATACACTGCTCAACAAGTTTTGGACGCAATTTTGGATGAACTGCACCCCAATTAGCAGGGCGCGCGCACATGTGTAACGGACCCGACAGGCCCATCGCAGGAAGATATTCGTTGATATCAGGAAAAGAGTGAAGACGTTCAGTGAATCCGTCATATCGGTTTGTATCTGGATAATAACTTCCGAGCCACGGGTCACCATCGACTAGAGGGTAAATACCCAAAATTTGACCACCAATCTCATAAGTGAAATTTCCACCCCTTCGGAGGTCATAAATAAGTTGTGACCCCAATGATATGTATTTCCTATTTGGTATTAGGTTTTCTTCATCGGCATTACCGCAAATAGCTATCCATAATTCCTTAAGCAACCCCTCAACCCTGTCACCCTTCAATTCACTAGTATCAAATACTATATGTCTGTCAAAACTTTCTGCTTCATACGCTTGTGACGCTTTGGCGTGACTTAAATACTTTAATAAAGCATCTGAAATTTTCTGTTCGATACTAACCAGGTCATAAGGTTCTTCCTTGTCTCCCCGCGCTTGGGTAATTATGGCTAGCCCTCGCGCCTGATTAAGTTGAGATACAAAGGCACCTATAGGGTCACGAACTGATTGAACAAGAAGTTTGCGATCACTGGCATTGAGTATACTTTTAACCCAGCGTTGATCTTCAATGTTCTTACTTAATACGCCTACAGTGTTGATAAATGGACGGAAGTTTCTTTCATAGTCTAAAACATTATCCACTCCACTTCTTAGGATACTTTGATAGGACGCGAGGTGCATGTCTTTATGAAAATTCAAATAATGCAACAGCGAATGACTGGCGCAGGTGTGGGGAAAAAGACACAGGAAATCATACATTCGGGGGCCGTTATCCTTTATCTGTAGAGGTATAGGGGCCTTCTTCACTATCTATGTGGTAGGCCATAAGGTTCTGGTCATAGTTTCCCTCTTCATATGGGCGCCACTTGAATGAGTCCACTTCTGCGTTCAATGCATATTCTAGGATCATCATCCCAATCTGCCCATGAAAAACATTACCTGTACGATATTTTCTAACTCAGCATATGCTTGAGGTAGATAGAAAGTGTAGCCATAAAGAAAAAACTGATAACCAGAATATAGATCCTCAAATTAACTGCGAAATCCATATTCTTGTATAGTAAGGAATTTCAATTGATTCAGTATTTAGACCTATCAGTAGCGCTTCAATGCCGTTAATGACATCTGGAAAGTCTGCCCCTGCTTGGCGAGAAAGTGTTGCGTGCGACCGCCATGCCGCGATGCAATCACTAATACTTTGCTCATGGATAATCCGCCCTGTGACTTGTACAACGGGACCGAATAAACCACTACCATCTATTACTGATGTTTGATCTTCACGGCGTGTGCCATAGTTATAGTCTTCGACAATCTCTTTGATCGCACTTTCGATCCCTTTTTGGACCGGGTCATCCAGGTCTCGATGATTCCACATACATGCAAACCAACCTTTAGGCTTCAGTATGCGAGAAACCTCCTTAAGCGCAACTGAACGATCGCACACGTTGAAAGAGCTTCCAAATGTGACCAAATCAAAAGCGGCCTGACTTTGGCCTGTCTCTTCTCCTGTACCCTCGTGCCATACAACATTCGGCATTGAGGACGTTCTCTTAGCACCATTCGCTCGCATAGCGTCGTTGGGTTCAACTGCAGTCACATCAAGACCACGCTCCGCCAACATTAGTGTTAAATGAGCAACACCAGCGCCCACGTCACATACGCGAGAACCTTTACGAATGCCAGAGATAGCAAGCATGCTGTCAATGGCAGATTCAGCATAGTCAGGTCGCTGTAAATACGCGTCAGCTAAATCTGTATAGTCCCAATCTGTTTTCATTCAATTTCTCTCTTTGTGGCAGATCATGATTCTGAAGGCACGCGATACAACCACTCATAAATTAATTAAAGCTTTCCATTGCGAATAGATTCTGTGTGATATCTGGCTAGGAGATTCAGCCCCATCATTGACAATGGTGACATCAGGAAACTCTGGACTTTGCATGAGCGCACCTGGCAGGACAACGTCATCTCGGTCAGTCATCGCATTATCTGCATAGAGATTTTTCTTATTCCTTTGTCTTAGAACATCCTCAGGTACATTCAGATAGATCTCAAAGTAATTATCTATAATCTCCCGGTTTTGGCGTTGGCATTCATGAAACATGGAAATTGTCGCACAGACGACGTCAAATCCCTGATCCGCAATCAACTTGGCTAGTCGGCCATATGTGAGCGCTAGTTTTCTACGGTTCTCCATGGAATAGTCATGCGTTTCTCCGAACACCTCACGGAGGTGATCCCCGTCCAATAACACCACGCGTCTGCCATCTGCTTGCAGGGCAGACATGAATTCCTTTGCGATTGTCGTTTTCCCCGCGCCCGCCAGACCGGTAACCCAGAAAACGGTTCCTGTCTGTTCACACACTTCGACTTCTCCACTCCATAAATGAAAATGCCCTTGTTGCGCCTACTCCGGTCTCATCTTGTGCGTAGATACATACAGACTATCAGTCCATAAATCTAATTTTCATGTGGTGGGACGATAGCGGCAAAACTTCAATATTTGTCTGTTTTCTGCCTTTTTTTTACCTGGCTTATGGTGTCCCCTAGGGGATTCGAACCCCTGTCGCCGCCGTGAAAGGGCGGTGTCCTAGGCCTCTAGACGAAGGGGACCCGCAAGGCTAGGAGCGCGGTTCTAACCATTCTAATGCCTTCGCG
>JBJLGL010000001.1:0-659083 GCA_045564915.1 Rhodospirillaceae bacterium | reverse complement strand
TCGCTGTCTGTTTGGCTATTTTCACCGGCGCAGCAGACGCTAAAACTGTTCTCATCACTGGTTCAAGTACGGGCCATGGCTTGGCCTTCGTTAAGGATTATGCGGCGCGTGGCTGGACTGTCATTGCCACCTGCCGGTCTCCCGACAAGGCTGATCGTCTACAAGCCTTCGCATCAGAACATGACAATGTCATCGTCGAAGAGCTCGATATCGTTGATTACCCGGAAGTGGATGCGCTTGCTAAGAAATATGAGGGTACGGCCATAGACGTCTTAAATCTTAATGGTGCCATCAATACTTTTCGCTTCGGCCCTAATCGCTTTGGCTCAATTGACTATGAATGGTTTGAGCAGATCATGAAGGTCAATGTGATTGGTCAGATTTATGTTGCTGAAGCGTTCCTAGAGCACGTTGCCGCCAGCGAAGAGAAAAAGATCATCGCCATGAGTTCTAATGGCGGTTCGATCGCCAATATGGGTCGTAGAGGTGGGGGTATTGCGGTAGCCTATCGGGCCAGCAAAGCGGGTTTGAATATGGCCATGAGGGCCATGGGCGAAGCCGTTAAAGAGCGGGGTGTCATCGTCGCCGTCATTGCGCCAGGGACCATCGATACCGAAGATTACATGAATGCCGGAGACCCCTCGAGTATTCCTGATCAATATAAGCGGATGATCCAGCTGGGCGCATTAGACCCGCGCCATGCCATCACAGATATGATGGATTTGATCGATGAACTCACGCTGGATGACATTAATAAATATCACCAATGGGATGGTGAAAAATTACCCTGGTAAGCCAAGGGCGCCAGGATTTAATAAACCTTTGGGATCAATGAAGTTCTTTAAATCCCTAAGAATTCTTACCTGGCTTGAGTCCCGGTCCCGCATGTAAGGGTAAGCCTTACCAATCTGCAAGTGTACGCCGCCACAGTGATACATGAGATCCACGATCTCAGCGCGCAACTCAGCTACTAGCTTGCGCGCGAGTTCGTTGGGTTCGGTCGCGGATATATTTTCTAAGACTGCCTGGCTGCTATGCCGACGGTGAAATTCATTAGCGGTGTCGGGCCATATCAATACAGGTTCAAAGAGAAATCCATTAGTACTGATGGCGCTGTAGACCGATATCTGAGTCACACCACACTTATTCATATAATTCTTATGACGTTCTATTAAGTCTTGGTAATTCTGATTGAACTCATTCACACGGGAATAGGGCAAAATCGTATGCATCGGTAACTGCCGGCGACCGTCGGGGTGAAGCATGTCATAGTCCGCGAATGGGTTGCTTCGCATAACCATCGGCACCGTATTTGGAATTTCTTTGCCCAATTCAGAAACGGCCGTTCGAACGGCCCTCAGTTGACCGACTAGGTGGGGCTTGTTGTATCCTTCGACAACAAAATTAGCCGTTGAATGTGAGTCTGAAATATAGCGGCGCCCTACAACAGCCATTTTGATCGCACGAATAGAACTGCCAAATACGTAAGGTCCTGATCTTGCTACCTGCAGAAAAAGTTTTATGTCCTCAGCCAGACTTTGCGTCGTAGCCGCACGGCGAAGCGCTGACAGGGTCATGCCCGAGTTTTCCGGAGCAACGTTGAGGTCTGACACGGCTTTCATGGCTTCAACCGTGCTCTCAAAATTATCGAAGCCAAATGACAGGCCATGGAACAATGGCTTCCGTTTTTGTAGTCGCAAAGTCACTCGCGCTTTAATCCCGAGTGCGCCGGCGTCGTTGCAAAATAACCCAGTTAAATCGGGACCATAGTGACGGAAAAAGGGCGAGTGGCTCGGCTGTCCTGCCGAAGCGGTCTTGATCATAGTACCATCAGAAAGGACCACATCGAGGCTGATTACACTTTCCGCTGAAGATCCGTATTTGCCTGAACCTAAACTTACGCTACCTTGCGAGATGCCGCCGCCCAGCGTGGCGTTGCGGCCGGACAAAGGTCCCCAGAAGGGCGTTCGCAAGCCTAAGGGCTTGAGGTGTTCCTCCAATTGTGCCCAGGTGCAGCCTGCTTCCGCAGTTACGTACATGTCCTGCTCATCCACATGTAAAATCCTGTTCAAGGACCGGGTATCAATAGAAACAGCAGGTTCGCGAGTCGGCAGATAAGCATCCGTATAGGAATACCCGCCACCACGCGGAAACATGGCTATGCCAGCGTCCGCAAGATGTTTCACAGCTGACACCAATGACTCGACTGTCTCGGGTATAATAACAGCCGCAACCGGCTCGACTTTCCGATAGTAATCCTGGGAGAAGTATTCTCGTTCTATCAACTCTTCAACAACCTTGTCAGCCCCGACGATGTTTTTTACGGCATTGAGGACGTTGACTAAGTTGTTTTCTATATGTGTAGTCATGACCGCCTATCCTAAGTTAAGAAGATGCGAGACCCGACAAAACTTCGTCGGATACACGGCAGACTGAAGAACAATCAATATTAGATTCGGACACAGAATATTATTGTTATTATCTATTTCTTGGCCCGTGGTCTTTGGAACACTTTAGCATTAGCAGATGGTCTGAAGCATCTCGGGCAGAACACCTATGTAGTAAAGTATTAGTGTTCTCTCATTTTCTAATCGCCACTTACTACGCCGGACAAAAACTCCGGCTTTCCATGGCTTCCGCCCTCTTCATATAGGCACCCAAATAGTCTTTGAGTAAAAAGACGGCGAGCGTCACGCATATTATCTTTCATCTCTGGGTCCGGCTTGAATGCCTCAATCATTTCAGGTGTTACCTTTCCCTCTGTAGCAAGGAGGTGCTCGATAACTATTTGGCGGTCGCGATTCACCCAAATCTCACCGGCAAGCTGCAAACAAATTTCGAGCAGATGGTCAATCATCGGGTCCTTAAAATAGTGTGGGTGGCCGCGTTCAAATCCAGGAAGATCTCGGACATAGTCCAAGCCTTTATTTAAATCTTCTGTCTTGGTTTTGGTCTGGTCAGCCATTTCATATTCCCAAATAAAAATTAATTCAGCCACAGTAGCCAGATTGCTATTGCTATAGCGCGCAACTTGCCCAGTAGTAGGGCTAATCTGTGTAAGTATATAGGCTGTTTATTTGATATCGGCCTATTTGACTTTCTAAGCCCCTAAAGTTTTTGATAACAGATTTGAAGCCTTGTGCAATATTTTCGTTAATAATGGCAACAGGGGTTCCAAAGGATGGCATAAATTCCTAAAAGAACTCACTAACAAAAAGTATATAATGTGATGCATATAAAACAAAAAAAAACTATCGGACTTCTTGCAGCAGCCCTCTTCTTTGCGCAGGCCCCGGGCACATCTTGTGCGGAGGAGCAAGCTCTAAGGATAGCTGTTAGCGCTTTACCACCATTCCTTGGGCATCCGTACGCATCTACTGCTCGCCCAACCATTTTCACCTCAAGCGCTTACTATGATGGGCTGATTAAATTTGACGTGCAAGGGAACATCAAGCCTTGGCTTGCTATGGCTTGGGAGAACGTTGATCAGTTTACTTGGCGCTTTACACTGCGCGACGACGTTATTTTTTCTAATGGCCGCCCTCTGACAACTCAGTCCATTGTGACCGCAGTGAACTGGCTGGTCAGTGATGAATCTGTGCGTGATGGAGTGCGCGGTGAAATCTCATTCTTGAAAGAAGTTCGGGTAATAGATGACTGGACTGCTGAGATTATAACAAATATCCCAGTCCCTCTCATGCCCCGTTATATGGGCTCTTTGGTCATGGCTGAGCCTGTAGCTTTTGCGGCTCTAGGCCGGCAGGGTTATGCCGAGGACCCGATTGGTACTGGGCCATTCAAAGTTGATCAATGGCGTCCAAACCGTATTACGCTATCTGCATTTCGACAGTCTTGGCGCGCACCTAAGGTTGATCGCCTTGAGATTATTGCTCTTCCCAGTATTTCCGGTCGCGTACAGGCGCTACTATCCGGTCAAATTGATATAGCTTTAAATCTCGGTCCGGATGAACGGACTTCAATTGAGAACGGCGGAGCTAAGTTGAATGCATGGCTTGATCCATCTGTAACCGCGGTCTCATTCATCACTACCAAAGATGGCCCCTTGCAAAATGTTAAAGTACGTCAAGCACTCAATTATGCCGTTAATAAGAAAGCTATTATTGACAATCTATTTGAGGGAATGCCTATACCCGCAACTCAAGGGGTTTCTCATCAAGCTTATGGTTTTGAACCAAATCTCAAACCTTATTTGTATGATCCGGAAAAAGCGCAGCAATTGTTGTCCGAGGCTGGATTCGAGGATGGCTTCAAGTTCCAAATGATTACGCAGACGGGCCTTGCATCAGGTGTTCTCCTCTTTCAGCAGGTTGCTGCTGACCTTGCCAGAATAGGCGTTACAATGGAAATCCGTCAGATGCCTTCTGCTGCTTACTTGGAAGCAGTGCTGCGAGACCCGGATCATGGGGGAGCAGACGCTCACACAACAGTTTGGCCTGCGTGGCCAATATTTGATGCTCTCCGACCATTGCTCATGCACTCTTGTCGTCGCCAACCACCGTGGCATTGTGATGATAACATACAGCCGAAGATCGAGGCCGCACTGGTGGAGTGGGATGACAAAAAGGGATTGCAGATGCGCTATGAGCTCATGGCATATTACAGAGAAACGGCTCCAGCGATTTTTCTCTTCGAATCACCTGAATATGTGGGGTTATCCCAGAGAGTTTCTGGCTTCCGTCAGATGCATGGCAATATCGCGTATCATGAAATAAATTTAGGAGAATGACTCTCTGCAAAGTTCTTCTAACTCTTAGTTTGTCCAGCATAGGCTTCCACATCAGCTAGAACTCGCAACAGATTTTCGCCCCATAGTTTGGTAATTTCTGCTTCCGTATAACCCCGACGAACTAACTCGAGTGTTACGTTGAATGTTTCCGATGCGTTAGACCAGCCTTTAATACCTCCGCCACCATTGAAGTCTGAAGCAATACCCACGTGATTAATGCCGACTTTGCTAACAGCGTAATCAATGTGATCAATGAGGTCTTTTACGCCAGCTCTGGGGAATTGGAGTTCAATCTCTGCCATCTTGGTATCGTAGACTCTGAGGTTCTCTTCATCCAAAAGCCTTATAGCGCTAAAGCTCTTGATACCCATATTTTTCCAGAGGTCTGTAATAGCGTCTTGTTTACCTCTTGGAACTGCACGTAGATAGCTATCAAAGGCTACAACTTGGACAACACCATTTGAGGCTTTGATACCAAGGAGTTCCTCGTCGCTCATGTTACGGGGGTGATCATAAACACCTTTAAGACTTGAATGCGAAGCAATAACAGGAGCTCTCGACTCTCTGATGATATCGAGAGCTGTTTGTTTCGACGAATGAGAGATATCCACCATGATACCAAGCTCATTAAGGCGGCGAACAACCTTTTGGCCAAGCTCTGTTAAGCCACCGTGTTCTTCCTGGGGCTCATGAGTGCGGATGTTTGGGACAGAAGAATCGCCTAAATCATTATGTCCTATATGAATAAGGCCAAAATACCGTGCACCGTAATCATAAAATTGATCCAACAACCGCAGGTCTTTTCCCATTGGGTATCCGTTCTCAATACCTATTAGAGCTACTTTCTTGCCTGATGCACTGACCCTGCGGACGTCATTTGCTGAAAGGGCCAGTTGAATTTTGTCAGGATATATATCTTTTGTGACTTTATGGATGGCCGAAAATTTTAAGAAGGCATCCGAAAGCGCTTTTGCATATCCAGCTTGTGTGCGTGGCCCTTGACTGACAAATACAATGATAAATGTTACATCCAGACCCCCTTCGATCATTGTTGGGATGTGTACTTGCTGGCCCCTCGGTCCGGGCTTCATTAAGTCATAAGCACTAGTTGCAAAATTAGGTGGGATATCAACATGCGTGTCAATTGTAATGACGCGATCATGGATGTCGCGGGCAACAGCCACCATATCTTCTCTAGTTTGGGCGATCGCGCATTTCGAAAATATTAATGCCAATAGTGGTAGCCAAGCCAGACGACGCATTCTTAAAACCCCAGTTAGAAAATTTAGAGTCAAAGCGAGAATTTATGGACTATTTAAACACCACAGTCTTTGTTCCATTGAGAAGCACTCGCCTTTCCGCATGACAGCTAACGGCACGAGATAAGACAGTACTTTCAATATCTCGACCAAGGTGAATCAGGTCAGACGGAGTCATTGTGTGGTCAACACGTTCTACGGCTTGTTCAATAATCGGACCTTCGTCGAGATTTGCAGTCACATAGTGTGCTGTTGCACCAATAATCTTTACACCGCGAACATGAGCTTGGTGGTAAGGCTTTGCTCCCTTGAATCCCGGTAAGAAAGAATGATGAATATTGATAATACGACCATGCATAATGTTACAGAATTTTTCAGATAGAATCTGCATATAGCGTGCAAGAACTACGAGGTTGGCATTGCTGTCCTCTATAAGCGAAGTAAATTTTTCTTCCTGGTCAGCCTTGGTCTCTGGCGTTAGAGGCAGATGGTGGAACGGTATGTTGTGCCACTCCACAATACCGCGGAAAGTATTGTGATTGGATACAATAGCAACGACCTCGATTGGTATGGCGCCGATTTGAATACGATGTAGTAGGTCATTAAGGCAGTGGCCAAATTTTGAGACAGCAATAATAGTGCGCACTTTTTCTGCTGAATCGTATAGTGCCCACTCCATCGAGAATCTCTCTGCCACGACTGAAAATCCGCTATGGATATCTGCATGTGACAATAGTGTTCCAGCGGCAGAACGAAAGACTGTTCGCATAAAGAAGCGATCCGTAACAGGGTCGCTATAATGGGAGGACTCCGTAATAAAAGCTTTGTTGTCGGCTAAGAATGAAGCGACTGCAGCAACAATACCAATTGTATCGGGACACTGGATGGTAAGGATAAAGGACTTGCCGGAATCTGTTGTGTTGGACATCAACTAGACCCCAAAAGCCTTAAACAATTTCTCAATCGCTAACGCTACAGTCATATTTCCTTTTGCCAGATCGCTTTCTAAGGCGGGAACAATTTTTTTGACATCAGGATTTGCCCTTAATTTAGCGATAAGACGGTCTTCAATCATAGACCACATCCATTGAACCTGCTGATTTTGCCTTAGCTGTAATAGATCTCCCGAGTCCTTGAGCTGACGATGTCTTTGCATGATCCGTTCCCAAAGGTCATCCAAGCCAACATTCTTTAGTGCGCTAATGGTTATGACTGGGGGCGTCCAAGCTTTGTCTCTTGGTGTAATGATTCTTAAAGCATGCTGGTATTCTGCGGCAGATCTTTTGGCATTCAATTCGTTATCGCCATCGGCTTTGTTCAGTGCAATCATGTCGGCAAGTTCAAGAACACCTTTCTTGATCCCCTGCAGTTCGTCACCTGCCCCGGAAATTAGTAGAACCATAAAGAAATCAACCATTCCTGAAACCGTGACTTCTGACTGTCCTACGCCCACAGTCTCAATGAGAATGATGTCAAACCCAGCGGCCTCACAGACCAGAACTGATTCACGGGTCGTCCGCGCTACGCCACCCAAGGTTCCCGATGTGGGGGAGGGCCGAATAAAGGCGTTGCTATCGCCTGCTAGGTGAGCCATGCGAGTCTTATCACCTAGAATAGAGCCGCCAGTACGGGACGATGTTGGATCAACGGTCATTACAGCGACCTTATGTCCCGATGCTGTAAGGTTTGTTCCAAGGGTATCAACAAATGTACTTTTGCCAGCCCCGGGCACACCTGAAATCCCAACGCGGATAGAGTTTCCCGCGTGCGGTATAAGCTGGAGAAGCACCTCCTGTGCCAGTTCTTGGTGATGGGGCTTCTTGCTTTCAATCAGAGTAATTGCTAACGCTAATTTTGCTCTGTCACCCGAGAGCACCCCTTCGACATACTCCGCGACAGATAAGTGCGGCCTTCTAGAGAGAGAGCTTGACGTGTCTGCCGGCATTAGTTTTGTCCTATTTGACGGTCACTTGCGGGTGACCCAAAGATTTAGCTAATGATTCCAGCAATACCGCGGCCGCTTCGCTTATAATTGTGCCAGGTGTAAAAATTGCGGCTGCGCCAGCTTCGGTCAACGCATTGTAATCCTGAGGGGGAATAACGCCACCTGCAACGATGACAATGTCGCTACGCCCCATTTTTTCCAGTTCCGACTTCAGGGCTGGAATTAAAGTCAAGTGACCGGCAGCTAGTGAACTTGCACCAATGATGTGAACGTCATTTTCCGTAGCTTGGCGTGCTACCTCCTCAGGCGTTTGAAAGAGCGGGCCGATGTCAACGTCAAATCCCAAGTCAGCAAATGCCGTCGCCACAACCTTCTGACCGCGATCATGGCCATCCTGGCCCATCTTGGCGATCAGGATACGTGGACGCCGGCCTTCTTGCTCTTCGAAAGCTAAGACCATTGCCGCGACTTTAGTTACACTGGTATCTGATTCACCCACTTCTTTTCTATATACTCCCGAGATGGACTTTATTTCTGCGATGTGACGCCCGAATACTTTCTCCATAGCCTCTGTGATTTCGCCAACCGTGGCGTTAGCCCGCGCCGCGTCGACTGAAAGGGCTAGAAGGTTACCGTTGCCGGTCATAGCCGCTTGGGTCAAGGCTTCAAGAGAAGATTGACACTCCTGTTCGTTACGTTCTGCCTTAAGGCGCTTGAGCTTTGCAAGTTGTGCAGCACGCACAGTAGCGTTATTTACCTGTAAAACGTCAATATTTTCAGTTTCGCTAAGACGGTATTTATTAACTCCTACGACAGTTTGGCGGCCCGAGTCGATCCGTGCCTGAGTGCGCGCTGCAGCTTCTTCAATACGTAGCTTTGGTACGCCCGCTTCGATAGCTTTGGCCATGCCGCCTAGGCCCTCAACCTCCTGAATATGTTCCCAAGACCGTTGAGCTAGGTCATGGGTCAATCGCTCAATGTAGTAGCTGCCGCCCCACGGGTCTACTGTTCGGCACGTTCCTGTCTCCTGTTGAATAAACAATTGTGTATTGCGAGCAATTCGGGCCGAAAAGTCAGTCGGCAACGCTAACGCTTCATCAAATGCGTTTGTATGCAAAGACTGAGTATGGCCATGTGTAGCTGCCATGGCTTCAATGCATGTGCGAGTTACATTGTTATAAACATCTTGGGCGGTTAACGACCATCCGGATGTCTGGCAATGGGTGCGTAGGCATAAGGACTTATTATTTTTTGGATCAAAAGGATTAATTAATTTTGTCCATAGCAGTCGTGCAGCACGCATCTTAGCAACTTCCATGAAGAAGTTCATGCCGATAGCCCAAAAGAAAGATAGCCGCGGAGCAAAGGCGTCAATGTTGAGTCCTGCCCTTTGTCCGGCGCGCGCATATTCAACACCATTAGCTAAGGTGTAAGCCAGCTCCAGATCAGCTGTAGCGCCTGCCTCCTGCATGTGATAGCCGGAGATGGAAATAGAATTGAATTTTGGCATATTCTGAGACGTGTAGGAGAAAATATCGGAGATGATTCGCATGCTTGCGTCTGGTGGAAAAATGTACGTATTTCGCACCATGAATTCCTTCAAGATGTCATTCTGAATTGTACCTGATAGCTGTTCTGGTGCTACGCCTTGTTCTTCCGCTGCAACAATGTAGAGCGCCATCACTGGCAAAACTGCGCCGTTCATGGTCATTGATACGGACATGCGGTCTAGCGGTATTCCATCAAACAATGTACGCATGTCAAATATCGAATCAATTGCCACTCCAGCCATGCCAACATCACCTGGAACACGCGGATGGTCAGAGTCGTACCCACGATGCGTTGCGAGGTCGAATGCAATAGATAGGCCCTTTTGTCCAGCTGCTAAGTTGCGCCGGTAAAAAGCATTAGAATCCTCAGCTGTCGAAAACCCTGCATATTGGCGTACGGTCCACGGCCGGGATGCGTACATCGTTGGGTAAGGCCCCCGCAGATATGGCGGCATGCCCGGCAACGTATCTAAGAAATCTAGCCCACATACATCCTCCGCACTGTACATTTGCTTAATGTCTATCCCCTCTGGCGTTTTCCACGCCGATCGGCTTGCAATTTCTGTAGTGTCGGCAAATTCCTCATTTTCCGATTGCGCGTACTCTTTCGAAAATAGGGGGATTTTTGAAAAATTTGGTATCTGGGTCATTGGCTGAGTCCCAATGCCGATTGAGTATTCTTAAGCACTTCTAAGACATTGCATCCAGTGAAAATGAATTCATCTATAAGGGGTTTGTGTTCGCCCTGGTATGCGTCAAATGGGCGCCCAGCAAAATATAGAGGGTTGGCACCAGCATCCTTGAAAGCTTGGGCAAACTTCAGCCCTATGTCTTCATAGAGTGCATCTGTTGAACAAACGATTACAACAGACGCACCACTTTCTTCAAATTCACTCACAATATCAGCCTGTTTCTTGCCTCCTGATCCCAAAATGACTTCAAAACCACCAGCCTCAAACATATTTCTTGCGAAGGTAGCTCTTGCAGTGAAATCAGCAATGTCGCCTATATTTGCGACAAAAATTCTAGGCCGCTGCCCATAGGTCTCGAGCCAATGGTCGGATGAGTCGCGAAGGGCCTCAAAGTTCTCTGCCAAACGATGCTGAGGAAGGGGAGATATCTCCATCGGCGAGCCCCTCAAAACCAAGCCAATATTTGTTGCAGATACATTCTTCTGTGCAGCGTCAACTAATGCTGCCATCAGGACTCCGTCGCCATGTTTGGGCAATGTATCTACAATGCCGGCAGCCTCCGATGCCCTGTCGTCGGCGGCGGATACTACGGCTACTAAATCGGGTGTATCAACATCCACTCGAGTTTCCACAATATTTGGGAACTCACTGACACCAGTAATTTGCTCTCTGCGCATTGCAATATTTTGAAACCGTTCGGTCTTTTTCTCCGCAATGATTCTTGCGACTGTTCCAGTTTCAAGCGCAACAGCCATACCACCTTCGCATTCTATGGACTGAAATATAGTCCATGCAGTCTTGGCCAATTCGTTAGTGAGAGATTCTATCATCCAGGATCCTCCCGCTGGATCCGTGACCAGGCTCAAACCCGACTCCTCCTGCAGAATAATTTGGGTGTTCCGAGCAATTCGCCGGCCAATTTCTGTCGAAAGACCGAGAGCACTTTCAAATGGCAGGACTGTGATCGCGTCAGCGCCACCAATCGCAGCTCCAAAGCACGCAGCTGTTCCCCTTAGGATATTGATCCAGGGATCTCTCTGACTAAACATGCGGGGTGCAGTAACGGCATGCAGCGATGCCATTTGACCGGGTAATGTTGCTGCGCATTCTTCTGTCACTCGGGCCCACAATTGTCTTGCCGCCCTTAACTTGCCAATGGATAGCGAAATATCTGTATCGCAAGTTAACGTGAAGGATATCTGCCGACAGGCTTCATCGATTGACATGCCAGCCTGCGTCATTCCTCGAAGGTATTCGACCCCAGTTGCTAGAGCTATGCCAAGTTCTTGCGCTTCTGAACAGCCCGCTGAATGATAAACTGTAGTAGAAATATTTAGCGCTTTAGCCGAGGCATAGTTGCTCGCAACATACCCAGCAAGATCAGCCATGCGGCCCAATAAAGTGTCCATTGGGACAATTACTTTTCCGCTTGTAGCGAGTGTACTGAGTGGATCAGCACCAAAATTCCCTTGAAACTGTTTTGGGTCAAAGCCTCGCTCCTCTAACACTGCCATTAGATAAGCAGCGGGGGGAAGGGAGGGACCCCCAGGATCTAGAATGACAGGTGCTAAATCAAGCAAAACGCCGTTGAGCAGTAATTCCAGGTCTTTACGACTCTTGATCACTGTTCCTTTTTTGCCGGTTGAATCGAGCTTAAGCCAGACTGATGTAGCGCCTTTCTCAAGATCTTCCAGAATCTGAAGGTTTGCTTCCTTTGGGTCCGGATGACTTGAGAAACACCTTACATCCCAGTTCTCCTGGATCTTGCCCAGGGAGGCACGGTAGCCTGCGAAGGCTAACTGTCCTGGTATGTTAGAATGCTCAATCGCACTCCCTGATCTTGTGTAAAGTGGTTTGAGGGCAATGCTATCGTAGTTCTTTGTAATCAGCTTCTCGTAGGGCGTGCCTCGAAGCGAATCCTCAACGATCGCTAGCCAGGCATCTTGATTCGGCGCGGCATATTCGCCTGCTAAAGCGAGCAAATCTTTCTCTGTTTGGCCAGATGAAGTCACGAATAGGCTCCCAGCAGAATTATGGGCCTAGAAAGGTATATAACGCTCTGTTTTTTAAGCCCTTTTCTGCAATGCGTCAAACTCCTCTATCCTTTAGATGCAGCATCCACAGCCCGCCAAATACGAGAGAAATTACCCCACCATAGTTTGCCTACCTCATCTTCTGCATAGCCTCTTTTGATGAGTTCTTCAGTGACACCAAAGGCTCCGCTAGCATCTTTCCAACCAATTACGCCCCCCCCGTGGCCCATATCGGAGCTAATGAATACATGGTCGATACCTAGAAGATTGACCGCATAATCTATTGAATCGACATAGTTACTTACGTCCGCTGGGGGAAACGTTTTTTCGTAAGCAGCATAATCAGCGATAAAATTCTTGGCCTTGTCACTCGGAAATGCCGCTGTAATTTCTGAAAGGTTAGTGGTGCCATATTCTGCCATGATGGACGCAAACGCTTGCCTCTGCCCGGACTTTGCGGGCCTTAAGTAATTTGAGAAAGCAACAATTCCAACGCCCCCTGCAGTGCCCTTGAGAGCCAGCATTTCTGGGTCCGTTAGATTGCGAGCCGTGTCAACAATAGCTTTAGCACCAGAATGTGATGCAATGATTGGTGCGGTCGAAAGTTCTGCGACCTGAAATAGAACCTGTGGCGTTGTCTGCGAGACATCTACGATGATACCCATCGAGTTCATTGTGCGAATTAGTTGGCGGCCTAATTGTGAAAGGCCGCCATGCTGTTGCAGGCTGTCATTGAGAGTGGCGCGCGGACGAGAAGAATCAGAAAACTGATTATGCCCAGCGTGATTCAGGGTAATATTGCGCAGACCACGAGCATACAATTCTGGCAGCCATGACAGGTCTAGACCCAAGGGCCAGGCATTGACCATTCCCATAACAGCAAAGTGCTTGCCATTGACCACAAGCTGCTCTGCTTCATCAGCGCTTCGGGCAAGTCCTATACGATCCGGGTATGTAGAAACCATTCTTTCTATGGCAGTGAATTTCTTTTCGGCGTCTGACCGTGCCTTGATATATTCAGATGATGTGTGACCCTGTTGTAATACCCAGCTCACAAACAAGGCCCCATCCAGTCCACCTCGGTCCATTTTGGGCAAGTCAACTTGCATAGCTGTTTCCTGCCCCATGTCGTTTTGTTCGCTCATGAAATTAAAAGGGATATCTATTTCCGCATCAAAAGTAATGATACGATCGTGAATGTTTCGTGCATCATCTGCATTAGCTGCGCCCGCGAAAATAACAAATCCAAAGAGAAGAAAATTAAATATATGGAGAGGAGAGGCCGACTTGGTCATGTGTATGTCCTTTAGGAACAAGTTCATGGTACCGTTAGTGAGACGCATGAGTCGAATCACTAAGTGCGTTCACAGAATACTATGCTGGGGCCTAGAGACATTCTTATGCGTAGCTTTGACCGACCAAAGGACACTGAGATACCTCCATCCGATTGGGTCTTGCGATTTGCAGATTTAGTCAAGGCGGATGGACGTGTCTTAGACGTAGCGGCCGGGCATGGTCGGCACAGTGAACTATTTCTCTCCAAAGGATTCGCGGTAACTGCAGTGGACATCGATGTGTCGGACCTCATCGATAATACAGCTACCTCTTTCGAAGTTGTACAATGTGATCTGGAAACAGAGTCGTGGCCTTTTAGATCTAATTATTTTGATGGTATCGTTGTTTCTAATTATCTCCATCGGCCACTTTTCCCCAATCTGATTGCCTCACTGGCACCTAATGGCGTGCTAATCATGGAAACTTTTGCTGTTGGCAACGAAAAGCTTGGAAGGCCGAGCAACCCAAGTTTCTTGCTGGAGAGAGGAGAACTTCTGAATGCTTTCTCTGCTGACCTTCAAATAATTGCATACGAATGCGGAATTGAGCACATACCGCGACCTGCCGTGCGGCAGAGGGTGGCGGCTGTTAATGGGGATGTTCCGAGAGCAATTTAGATCGGGGAGATTTTCTCAGACAAAACTTACAAGTGGGCTTAGACATTATCATCTCGTGAGTCTTGAATCGCCCTAATGCATGGATTCATTCGAGCAGACCATACTCTCCAGATATATCTAGCGCTAATTTCTTGATTAGAGTTTGCCGCTCATGCATCAGTTTGGCTTCTAATTCGGGGTCGGGGGTGAAGGTGTCAATATCTTCACTGATATCAATGCCACGCGCCTTGAGAATTGCCTCGGTCACAAACTGCCGATCTTTCACAGCCCAAAGTTCAGAGGCTAGGGTGAACAATGCCTGCCCTAATTTGTCAACGTCATCACCGTTGAGGGCCTTCCTCCGACGAGGCTGAACATTAGAAGGGAAGAGTCTCGGTTCTGCCATAAAGATCTAAGGCTTCCGGCCATAAGTAACCCAGGGATAATTATTTGGAGCCATGCCGTGATATTTTACATCACTAAAGCCGATATCTTTCATCAGGCTGACCATATCCATGGTTGATGAGCCACGCCAATAGGGTTCACCGCCGAACCTAGCCATATAGTCCGTGCGCCAGGCTGCTGTCTTATTCAGGGCACTGTATGGAGCAACGTCCCCGAATAGTAGGTCACCACCAGGCCTTAATACACGGAACCCTTCGCGCAGGATTGATTTAATAACATCGACGGGAAGCTCGTGAAGAAGAATATATGAGGTAAACAGGTCACACTTTGCATCATCCAAGCCTGTATCCCGTCCGTCTGCCTGGAAAAGTGACCAGCTATGGCCAGCTTCGTTTCCGTTTCTTTGCGCTTGCTCGAGCTGAGCGATTGAAATATCGCAAGCAGTAATCCTTGCGTTTGGAAAGACCTCGGCTAACTTTAAAGTATACGGCCCTGACGAACATCCGATCTCGACAATATCCGTATAGTCGCGCCGAGGCGCTTGCTCGGCAAAATTACGCCTATCTACGTAAATGTCACTGGGTGCGCTGCCAGCCGCAGGCGGTTTCGCTGATTTGCCAACGACATACCTGTGCACTAGCTCGCCATGAATGAAGCCCATGTGGCGGTGGCCGTCCCAACCGCCCGTGGTGCGGTGCACCGGGTAGCGCCAGTATTGCGGTGCTTCAAGGTCTGGATTAGGGGCTAGCGTTGTATCACCCTTACCTAAGGCTTCGAGAGAGAATGCGATATCTTCTTTGATTTCCTCAAAGGCTCCTGCGGCTATTCGGGCGTGGTGCTCCGCGTGCCACTCTCCAATCACATTGGCTGTCTTAAAGGCGGGTATTTTATTAAGAACGTTTTCGATCTGCTTTGCGCGTTCATCTAGATCGTCTGATAGAGTGTCGTCATTAAGGCCCGCCGCATCAAGAGCATCCTGCTGCTCTTTGATTAGTGGGCCGACTACCGGGCCAAAAGAGGTCAGAAAATCTAGAGTTGCACGCCCATGTTGGCGCAGCGTGTAATCCATCATGGCGAAGGTTCTACCAATTACCAATAAAACCAAATTTTAGCACTTGGTTTTGAGTTATGCCAAGAGGCCCCTTCAATAAACTTTAGAATGGCTATTTTCGGCCCGTTTCTTTACCTAAGCCCTATTGAGCTGATGATATATTACCCTACCAAAGGAACCGTGATTTGACTCGGGGGATGTCCACTCTGCGTTGTTCTCATTGATGTCTTTATGCTAAAAGAAGAGAAATTTACTAACCCCATAGAACACATTCAGGAGTCCCACTATGGCCCATGCTTCACACATAGCATCGGTGGAGATAAAAACTACTGGACCAAGCCGGAGAGGGTTTATCGTTACGGCACTGGCTTCGGGTGGGTTCTCGCTTGGTATGCGTCTTCCAATGACAAATAGCGCGCAAGCTAAGGGCAATACGGCTACGCTGAATGCGTATGTTCAAGTGACGGCCGATAACCAGGTTTCAATCGTTGTACCAAGTGTTGAAATTGGCCAGGGGGTCTACACCACTCTCCCCAAGATCGTTGCAGAAGAAATGGATGCGGATTGGGATAGCGTACAAGTGCGCTTAGCAACTGCTAACCCTGCTTATGGCAACCCTGCCAAGGAAGGCCGCCAATCAACTGGAAATTCGGATGCAACGCAGGGATATTATGATTTGTTGCGTAGAACTGGTGCTGCAGCAAAAGATATGCTTATGCGTGCTGCCGCTGACCGGCTTAATGTGCCTGTCTCTGAACTGAGAGGTAAGAATAGCATAATAACTCATGAGAAATCTGGCAGTAGAGTTAACTTTGGTGATGTTGCCGAAGCTGCAGCGTCGCTACAGCCCATTGATGAACCGGTCCTCAAGAATCGTGATGATTTTGTGTTACTTGGGCAAGCCGTGCGACGCAAAGACTCGCCACAAAAGGTGGATGGGTCGGCTGTATACGGCGCCGATAAAGCGCTACCTGGAAAACTGTTTGCAGCGTTGCGCACATCCCCCGTCTACGGGGGTGAAATTATTAGTGATAGCCGAAACGATGCATTAGGTCGCCCTGGTATTGTTGCTGTTGCAGATGTCGATGGCGGCTTGGCAGTCATCGCCGAGACATTTTGGCAGGCCAAGACTGCTGCCGATGCCCTTGAAGTTGATTGGAACCTAAAAGGTAAGGAAGTCGTAAACTCAGCGGACATGTGGGCCGAAATGCGGGCCTCTCTAGCTAATGAGGCGAGGCCTTTCTTTGGTGCGAAGGGTGACGCTAAAGAAACTATTGAGACATCTGACCGTGTCTTTGAGGCGGAATACGAGGTGCCCTTTCTGGCCCATGCTTGTATGGAGCCCATGGCCTCAACCGCATTAGTAACTGACACTGAATGTAAATTATGGAGCCCCAGTCAGCAGCAAGATGCCGCGCGGCAAGCGGGAGCTGATCTTACAGGCTTGCCGCTCGAGAATGTCCAACTCCAAAACACCTTCGCAGGTGGTGGCTTTGGCCGTAAGTGGGAAATTGACTTTGATCGTCAGGCTATTCAAGCGGCGATGAAGGTGAGAGGGCGCCCGGTAAGCCTGATCTGGACGCGAGAGCAAGATATTCAGCACGATTTTTATCGCCCTGCTTACGTAGCCCGAATACGTGCTGCTGTAGATGGCGATGGAAACCTCATTGCGATGCATAGCCGGCTCGCTGGTGAGTCCGTTTTGCAGTTTCAGAATCGTCCACGCAACTTTCCTGACCCCACATCTGTCGGTGGCGCCGTAAGTTCATCGTACAACATTCCTAATACACTGATCGATTACGTTGAGTACAAGCCAGTGATTCCAGTTGGTTTCTGGCGCGGCGTATCGTCTTCACAGAATGGATTCTTTTCAGAAAGCGCGATGGATGAGTTAGCATATTTTGTTGGCAAAGATCCTTATGAATTCCGTCGGAATTTGATCGTCAACAGGCCCCGTGAGTTAGCTGTCCTTGACAAGGTAGCAGAAATGGCTGGTTGGGGACGTGAATTGCCGGCCGGAAAGGGTTTAGGTATTGCCTTCGCACCGGGTTTTGGCTCAGTCAATGCCCAGGTGATAGAGGTCGATACAACGGGCGCAGAGCTACAGGTCGTTAAGGTTTGGTGTGCCTATGATTGTGGCTTTGCTCTTGATCCGTCTAATGTTGTCCATCAAATGGAAAGCGGCATTACTTATGCGCTAAGTGCGGCACTCTTTGGAGAGGTCACTATTGAGAATGGTAGAGTTGTTCAATCTAACTTTCATGACTACGATGCAATGAGGCTAGCCAACATGCCTGAGGTAGAGGTAGCTCTTATTGAATCCGAAGAGATAGTTGGCGGCGCAGGTGAGGCTGCCGTGCCAGCGACGGCCCCGGCGCTAACAGCAGCAATTTTTGCTGCGACAGGACAAAGGATCCGTCGTCTTCCTATCCGCACTTCAGGTCTTAGCGTAGTCTAGGGTCATCGAAGCCTAGCCGCGTAATACGATCTTCATTAAACTTCATATTCATGGCAGACCAAGAGAGGAGGGTGTTGTGCGTGGCGGTGGCTGGGTTAGGCGACCGACTAACGTCAGGTCAGCCAGAAGGACTGGTATAAATCCGGACAGCCGGGGGAATGGGATTGGTTTTAGTTTGGTGCGCAGAATACCATAGTATGGTGGCGTAAGAGGGAATTCTTGATGACTTTTAGGGTAATGTTATTAACGATCTTGGCGCTTCTCAGAGGTGCTGTGCCCATCGCAGAAGCTAATGAGGGAATTGCCGCCGGTGATATTATTTGGGACTGTGATGAATGTCCTGAACTTGTAGTTATTCCGCCCGGCAGTTTCATGATGGGAACGCCTATTAGCTCACGTGAGGTTGACCTCAGCCGCGGTGAGGGCCCTCAAGTCGAGATTAATATTGCTTACGCGTTTGCTGTCGGACGCTTTGAGGTCACGCATGGCCAGTTTAAATCTTTTGTTAGGGCTACCAATTCTCAACCTAAGAGCCTATGCCGTGTGTGGAGCGATCAGCGTGGCTTTATTAATGATCCCGGAGCAAACTGGCGAGATCGCAAACAGCCTAAGCGATTGCGCGATGAACATCCTGTTGGTTGTGTTTCTTGGAATGATGCAAAAGCCTATGTTGCATGGCTAGCACAAATTACCAATAAGCATTACCGTCTACTTAGCGAAGCAGAATGGGAATACGCAGCCCGCGCTGGGACAACGACCTCACGGTTCTGGGGTGATGCAGCGAGTGGTGCATGTGAATGGGCTAATACGTTCGATCTTGATGGAGCTATGGAGTATCCATTCCCATGGTTCCCAACTACCTGCCGGGACGGTTTTGCAGACCTAGCTCCGGTTGGTCAGTTTAAACCTAACGCTTTTGGCCTTTATGACATGATTGGTAACGTTTGGGAGTGGACGGAAGACTGCTGGGCAGCAACACATATTGGCCGACCGAAAGATGGTTCAGCCTGGATCTGGAAACCTGGGTGTACGCGACACACTACGCGCGGCGGCGGTTGGCTTTCAGCGCCTGAGCGAAATCGCATAGCCTGGCCAGGGCGGGATCCCTCGGATATGCGCAATACCCAGTTTGGTTTCCGCGTGGCCCGGGATCTAGCGACCGAAGAACTATTTGAGGGCGGTGTACATGGCAATGTCCAAGAGATCGATTCTGGAAGTTGATAGCGAGCCCGCTGGCATGTCTAGAATCACAAGAACTAATCGCCGCGAAGCGTTAGGCTTGATTGCCGGAACTGCTCTGGCAATGAGAGCTACAACCTCACTTCGTCCTCGCCCTGCAGCAGCGGCCGACGAGGCAGACGTGGTTATAGTCGGTGCTGGTCTGGCCGGACTGACAGCTGCGACTTTGCTTGAAGATGAGGGTTACTCTACCGCAATCATTGAAGCTAAAGACCGCATTGGTGGACGTTGTTATACCTTGACCGACCTGCCAGGGAAACCGGAGGCTGGAGGTTCCAGTGTGGGCAGTATGTATGCACGGTTTCTTGATTTTTGTGACAAACTCGGTGTCAAAAGAACACCTGCTATAAGCAGCGGCTTCGGTTCGCACATCCATATCAATGGTACTAACATCCTGAACAAAGACTGGGCTGATCATCCACTCAACCCCTTTAAGGGCGAAGCTCGGGAACTCACGCCAGCGCGATACCGTTCGCATATGATTCGCAAGTATAGACTATTTGACGATCTCGAATCCTGGTGGGAGCCGGATATTACAGCGCAGGATCAGTCGCTACGCGATCTGATGTTGTCTAAGGGGCATTCCGAAGAGGAAGTCCGCTTAGGGATGGATACTAACCCAGGCTATGGTCATTCTATCGACTCCTTATCTGCTGTGCACATGATGCATGTGACTAATTTTGCATTTCATCAAATGGCTGGTGGGCCCCCAATGTTCTGGCAGGTCGAAGGGGGCAATTCAACTTTGGTAAATGCTATGGCACGGAACCTGAATGCAGCTATTCATCGTAAAACGCCTGTGGCTGGTATACGCAGAGGCGGCCCGGGTGTTGAGGTAGTTGCAACTGATGGCCGAGTTTTTGCGGGTAAACGTGCAGTCGTGACGCTGCCGTTCTCTGCATTAAGGTTTGTTATGTTTGAACCGCCACTGAACGGCTTGCAGGCAGAGGCAGTACAAGCCTTGCCATATGGCTCGTGTTTTCACGCTTACTTGGAAACAGATGCACCGTATTGGGAAGATGATGGTCTGCCAGCCGGAATCTGGATGGATACAACACCTGGGCGCATTGGACCTCAGACTGAAAACGGTGAAGTTGTTGGCATGTACATCTTTGTTACTGGTAGGCTAGCACAATATCTAAATCGCCTACCGAAAGACGTTGCAGACGCGCGATTAATCGCAGATCTAGTTGCTGCCCGCCCAGCGGCTAAAGGCAAAGTAAGAATGGGGCGCTCGTGGTCATGGGTTAGAGACCCTTATGCTGGTGGTATGTACGCTTATTGGCAACCGGGTATGATAGCCAAGTACAAGGATAAGATGCTGCAGCCGGCTGGCCCAATACATTTCTCTGGCGAGCACACGTCTCAGTCTACCCGTGGCCTCGAGGGGGCTATGGAGTCAGGCGAACGCGCCGCATTTGAAGTGATGGAAAGGTTGGGGTAGCGGCTATTTGTCCTACGACAAATTGTAAATACATTCGTTATGCTAACGGCGGATAGTCAGGGTAGGGTCAGAAACAGTTTTTCGTTCTCTGCTAATGAAATCGCCACACTAACGCTCTAGAAATCGGCCGTGATAGATAACTCAATACGGCGCATCTCGAAGGGCCTGATTTGACCTGAGATGTCTGGCGTAATGCCATTGACATTCGTCAGGTTACGCCCTTGCAGCCGCAATCTGACTGGAATATCTGAAACAGTTGTAGTGTACCTAAGACCTGCATCAAAAGTAATTACCCCAGAGAGGCGCCGGGTATTGGTAACGTTTAAATAGCGCGATGAAATACTTTCTACTTTGGCATCCAGGGCCAAGCCCTTAATGGCTGCTGGTTGGTACTGGAGATTGACACGCGCTAAGCGCGGGATTGGGCCCACCGCTGTAAGATTTGTTGGGCCGGCAGTCACTGATGAACTTATGATGCGCGGCTGCAAGAGCACTGTGCCCGCGACCACAGTCAAAGATTTTGTAATGGTGCCAGCTAGTGATAGCTCAACCCCACGATGACGTATGTCACCCAACTGCCGGAATAATCTGAGCTGATCAAGCGCGTAGTAAGGCTTGTTAATTTGAAATACGCCAGCGACAAATTGCAAATTGTCACGCACTTGATACCGGATACCGGCATCAATCTGACGAGATAGTGCGGCTGGCACAGCTTCGTCGCGATTCACCGCGTTTCCAGGTGCGGAGCCTAACTCTTCGAAGCCCCGGGTGTAGCTAGCGTAAATTGCCAGCTTTTTTGAAATATAAGCGGCGGCACCAACATTGTAGAGCCAGGGTGCTGTGCTACCAGTGATGGGTGAGGCATCGGGGCGTTTTCGAATGCGTTTATAATCGGACTTTTGTAGAGCGACACTCAGTTGCCCGACGTTTTGCCATACACCCTCATAAGCAACACCGCCTGTAATCTGATCCGTTTGTGTCAAGGTTGGCGCACCAACCTGAAAACTTGGCTGTGCAAGATCGGGAAATGCACCCATCCTTACAGGGCCAAGAAACTTTAGATCACCACCACCGAAAGTGCTTTCGCGGTCGCGCGCGCGCGCAGTTATGTAGAAGGTATGGCGACGCGTGTTCTCAATTAATGATCTAGATAAGCGCAACTCACCCGATGTGGAATGTGTATACCGCCGCGGTGATTGAGAAATAGCGTAGTCGCCTAGACCTTGTGAATCAGTGTTGAGTATAAACGCTGTAAAGGATAGCGGCGTATTGTTTTCAGACCGAAACAGCCCGACTTTTAATTTCCATTGGTCTGGCAAGTCTATTGCGCTGGTAAGGCCATAATTATATTGCCGGAAACCGAAAAAGAGCCAATCAGGACTAGTAAGATCTTCGGCCCGAAAGTCGGGTGGTTCATTGTCACCGATGAAAGCGCGAGGACGGTCTCCACCCACAGCGCTCGTTTTTGAATAGCTTATAAAAGGGATGATCGACACATTCGTGTTAGGTCTCCAATGGGCTACAAGGCCTCCGTTATAGCCTTCATCTCCTAGTGCAAACTGATGGGCATTGTTGCGCGAGTAGCCCAATCCCGCGCCGATACTTAAAACACCTTGGATGATAGGAATTTGTGCATCAATCTCTGCATTGTGACGCATATAAGATCCTAACGCACCCTCTTTGGCCACCAAGCTCGTAACGTAGCGGTCTCCAGGAACACGCAGCCTTAAGTCCACAACACCTGTTGGTGCCGGCAGAGGATACCCTTGAGCACTAATGCCAACGTGGATAGTTGACCCGCGTCGGATGCGGACATTCGGTGCAGCGGCCTGATCAAAATAGAGACCATTGATCCGCATATTTCCAGCCTTGCTCGGGCTGAAGCCGCGAGCGCTAGTCGAAGAGTACAGACCGATTTCTTCGCTGCCTACGACTGTGCCGAAGGCGTCCTCCGCTTCTGCTACGGCGTTTTCTCCGGCGCGCTGAGCTTGGACCGCATTTGTAGAATACAGAATCAAAAGAATCAGGACTAGTATCACGCTATGAAGAAGATGCGACCCAATCGAGCAACGAAACATAGTGTCAGCACCTCTGCCTAATGTGTTATTATTTTTCTTCAAAGACCCGCGTAGTATATAATCTAAGATACACTACACATATGATAGGGCAATGCAGGTGGGACAAGCGCTTATACTTTGCATTCTCTCTTATCGCTTTAGCCGTGAGTTCAAAACTTTCCTATTAGGCCAAGCCCAATCGAAACCATCGGCGTAGTTCTCCGGTTCTGGATGCTTAAGATATTTCCGCTGGCCTGATTAGGTGCAAAGACCGTTGTTGTGCGTTTTGTCGTAGCCTTGAACACATTATTCCAAAGTAGTCTAAGGATGACATCATCCCAAATTTGCTTCTCAATAATGAGGCGGAGGTTAGATCGAGGGTTTCCACGCCGCAGCCGGTCGAACTCACTCCGAATACGTGGGCCATTGTTGGTGTACTCTAGGTCGTATGATACGCCTAAAGTTTTGATATCGTGCCGGAAAGTGATCGCGATTTCATGGTCGCCTTGCAGGGCAAACCGCCGGGTCCGGCCAGTAAACGCATCCACTACTTGGGAATCCTGCCAGAGGTATGTGGCTCCTAAGACAGCATCAATTAAATTGTACTGTGAGAGACTGAAGCTGCTTCCAACCTCAAAGCCGTAGTGCTCTCCCGATCCAATATTACCAGGCTGGGACTCAAAGTTACCAAAGGGAATTTGGTCGCTGACATTCTTGACCCGCCTGTAAAATGCCCGGCCATTGAGCAAGCCTTTCTGATTTTCAAATAGATGTTCTATGCCGACTTCAAAATCCCATGAAGTTTCAGGCTCCAGGTCGGGGTTGCCAAGATCAATTTCGTCATCGTTGCGATCTACTGCCGCAACAAAATTTTCGAACTCAAGCTGTCCAATATCCCGTTTGAATGAGAACCACAGTTGTGTATCCGTTGATGCCCTATACCACCCGTCCAGAGATGGCTTTAGAAATTTGAGAGATCGGTTGACCGCGATATCCGAACCAACTTGGTCGAGCGATGAAAATTCCGCCGCAAAACCGGCATCAAGTTCAATCTTGTCTGTTATTTTCCAGTTATAAGTAGAGAATAATTCAATCCGATCTTCTGATATTCGTTGATCAGAATTAAAAATATCCGCGTTAATCTGCCGGCCATCTACGACATCAAAGATAGTCTGAAAGACGTTAAGACTATTGAGTGCACCTTCGCCACCTAGTTCAACGCTATGTTGATCAGCGATGGACCAATCCAAAGTTGCTCGCAGGATTTTTTCATTGGCTTTTTTGTTCTCGACATCTCCGTTGAAGAGGTTTTCTTGTATGCCGATAACCCTAAAATTATTGTTAAAGCGTTTGTGTAGATCGGACCGTACGACAAATAGGAGGTCTAGGCCCAGAGACTTTGAAATCGGTCTTGTGTAATCACCACTGATTTCCCAATCGCTATTGCGGCCTCTGCGGCGTTCCAATGTGGAATTTGTATTGAATCTCTGTCCTATTGAGTCGAAGCCAAAGGTGAATTCAGATTCGAACACCTTAATAGGTTTCTCCTCGATAAACCCGTTGAGCTGCACAAAATGGTTTCGGTCCCAAGTGTAGGCGAGGCGCCCACGGCCAATATAGAATTGACGATCTACGATACGTTTTTCGACAAACTCTGTAATAGGGGTGCCATCGGGAAGCGTAACTAAATCGACCACATCACGGTTGGGCATCCCCGGGCGGCTTTCACCAAAAACTGTATAGCTCCAATTACCCTCGTCACCGCTATAGGATACATATCCTGCCGGACGTTTCTGGCCACTGTCAAAGGCCAACGCACCTAAATGCCAGGTGCCGCTGCTGCCACTTTCCGATTCGCTCAGCACCACATTAATAACTCGAGCACCAACATCGGTATCAATTTCGCGAACATTGCCACTGATGATTTCAATGCGAATGACCTGGGAGGCTGAAATACGGTCGAAGTATTCTTCTATAGAATTGCCCTTGGCAGTGAACCGTTTGCCGTTAACTAGAATTTGATCGGTGTCTGATCTCAGGCCGCGCCGTTGTTCGACTTCAAAGCTACTCCCACTGCCTAGGATTGCATTGGCACCGGGTACCCTAGAGAGCATATCTTTGGCTGAGATTGGTCCATAGGGATCAAAATAAGCTGCTTCGTAAGTAACAACTCCCCTGTCAGCTGAAAGATCTTGCTCTTGGGCTAGAGTTTTTTCTAATGGCAATAGGGCGATGAAAATTGATATTATGCTGATACCGCTGAACTTAAAAAAACTTAACACAAAAAAGCCCTTTGCTATTCCAACGGTTCATACTCCTCAGTTAGCATCCCTACAAGTGTAACCAGGGGAATATAATGACTATTGATCACACCGGACTGACTGTAACAGCGGCATCTCAAGAAGCAGTAGATGCCTTCGACCGTACGGTTATTGCCTACTTACGTTTTGGCAATGATATTGGTGACCTTCTAAAGGCGACATACGAGCAGGACGGTGAGATGGTTATGGCGAATGTCCTGCGGGGGTACTTCATGCATATGATGGGAATGAGAGTGCTCGTTCCGAAGGCCCAACAGTCGCTTAGCGCCGCCCAAAGAAAATCCGCAACTGTGACGCCACGGGAGCAGTTACACATTAAGGCGCTTGAGGCTTGGTGCCACTTGGACATGGCCGGTGCTACGGCGGCGTGGGAGCAATCGATTGAAGACAATCCTATGGATGTGTTGGCGGTCAAGATGCTGCATTACACCCATTTCTATATGGGTGACCCAGCTAACCTGCGCGACTCAGTTGGCCGGGTATGGCACGCATGGGAGGGGCGCGAGGACCTTGTTTCCTACGGATATCTTCTTTCCATGCGGGCCTTTGGGTTGGAGGAAACTGGAGATTATGCTTGCGCAGAGAGTCTCGGTCGCACGGCGGTTAATCTAAATGAATCAGATGCCTGGGCGGTGCATACCGTAGCTCATGTTTGCGAAATGGAAGAGCGTCGAGTAGACGGACTAGACTGGCTAGATGCCAAAGCCAACTACAATAATTGGAACAACTTTCGATATCACTTGGCTTGGCACAAGGCGCTCACGCTTTTTGAAACAGAACGTTTTGACGAAGCGCTAGCGCTATACGACGAGGGAATTTTTGATCCTAAGTCGGATGAGTATCTTGATCTTACTAATGACATCTCTTTACTGGCGCGGTTAGAATTGGCAGACGTGGATGTGGGGGACCGATGGATTGCCCTGGGTGAGAAAGCTAAGGGCCGTACAGACGATAAACTACTTGCTTTTGTAGATGCGCATTTGATGCTGGCGATTGCTGAGTCAGATGCCGAAGCTGCCGGTAATTATGCGAACTCTATTAACACATACGCTGTTGAGAACGACGATACCTATGCCCATGTAGCTAAAGTAGTTGGGCATGATCTCTGTATGGCGTTAGCGGCATATAAGGCCAAGGATTTCGATTCCTGTATCGGCTTGCTTGAGCCTGTTCGCTATAACGTCAGCGCTATCGGTGGATCTAATGCCCAGAGAGACCTGTTCGTTCAAATTCTTATTGATTCTTCTGTTCGTGCCGGGCGGTGGAAGTTAGCGCGTACGCTTCTTTCAGAACGTACGGCGCAAAAACCTAAGAATGTTCGTGCTTGGCGCCAACTATCGATGGTGCTTAAGGCCTTAGGTGACGACAGTGCTGCTCAAATGGCTGCCATGAGAGGCGATGTGAGGACGGAGATTTAGCCAATTTTAGAATGACAACAGCAATGCGTATATTAATAGTAAGCTTAGAGTAGTTTAAAGTCGTGACAGCCGCATTGTTCACGAGAAAATGGACAGACAAGTAGGTCTGACCATTGCACCCTCTCTTTAATAGATCCAGCCTGCTACGGTATTGACAAGACATAATGCACTTAAATCCGAGGTTGTTTTTGTGAGTACATTTTCCCTTAGAGATTTTTCAAATCAGGTGCGCGGATATCCCCTACTTATTTTTTCCGTATGTTTGCTTGGGTGGACGCTCACAAATTTGGATCAATCTTTGTTTGGCTATGCCGTGCCTGGTATCCGCGCTGAATTTGGTAAGGGCCTAGACGATATCGGGTGGATATTAACGTTCTCCTTTATTCTCGCATCGATCAGTGCAGTTATTATGGGGGCGCTTGCTGACCGCTTTGGGCGCAAAGTAGTTTTTGTATACACTTTGGCTGCATCAGCGTTTCTCGTCGGGCTGCACTTTTGGGTGCCAGATTTCCTTACACTTGCTGTTCTGCGTACCGTTGGCTTTGCTGTATCTGTTGGCCTTGCACCAATTGTTGTGACCTATACATCAGAGTCGGCGCCTGCACGCTACCGCGGATTGATGACAGGGTTTCTGCAATGTGGTTACCCTATCGGCTGGTTTATGGCGGCGATGATAGCCGCACCAATAATGGCAAATTTTGGTTGGCGGGCAATTTTCCTACCTGCTTTAGCCGTAGTTCCTATTGCTTTGATTCTGTCACGTTTTTTGCCAGAAAGCCGACGCTTTACAGAAACTCGGCAATTGCGCACTGAGGGTCCTCAGGCTGCTAATACCTTTGTCAGTCGGGTAAGAGCTATGTTAGCGCCCAATATGCGGCGGCGTACTCTAGGATGTTTCACCATCTTTTTTATGTCGGGTGGAGCGTATGCTGGCACAGCGTTTTACTTCCCTTCATTCTTCAATGAAGTGCGTGGCTATAGCGCTGAGACGGCCACATTTGTCGTAGGGGTTTCCTATGGCATTGGCATCCTTGGCTATATTGGCTCTTCGCTGGTGGGTGAGTTTATCACCACGCGTCGTAACACAATCGTCATTTGGACGTGGCTCGGGGCTGCGGCCATGTGTGGTTTGATCTATATACCGACTTCCTTAAGCGGCGATATATTTTGGTTTAGTTTGATGGCTGCGTTTTTCTACGGCTCAAACGCTGTCATGGGGACGTTTCTTACTGAGCAGTTTCCCACACACATGCGGGCCACAGGTGTGGCGATTGCTGGAACATTAGGGCTCAATGCGGGACACATACTTTTTCCACTGGGTGTTGCTTGGGCGATCGAACCGCTGGGGTGGAAATTAGCATTTACTCTGGCGACAGTGCCGCCATTGCTTATTGGTGGCGTTGCGGCCTTATGCATGGATAACGTAAAGTCTGGTCAAGACATTGATCGAATCACGGAATAGGCCTGATGAGACAAAGCCCTCTAAGTATTGCCATTCTAAGCGTATCGTCTCTAAAGATAGCAAAAGCCTTCTATGGAGACTTAATCGGTATGGACGTTTGTATCCGCCAGAGCCTTGGCGGTCATGCGTTCGAGAGTCATTGGGCTTTGCCCGAAGGATCTGAAGCAGAAGCTATGTTGTTTTCGGTAGAGGACTCAAAAGTAGGGCGTATTTTGGCCATTGAATTTGATGCTAAGGACCGGAAGACAATTCCGCAAGATGGGGACCGGACATACCGAGGTTTATGGAACCTGAACTTCTACGTTGATGATATTCTGATGGCGACCAAGACTCTGAAAGCTAAAGGGTTTACGTTTTGGTCAGAGCCGGTAGGCTATGAAGTTAGCGCTGCGGCTGGCCAACCAGTAGAAGTGCTGTTCGATGGCCCCGACGGTCTAGCCATAAACTTAGTTGAGCTGACCGGAGATGCAAGCACGGTGATAGGCAGGTTACGCAAGGAGGTCGAAGAGGAAGGCAGAACCCGAAATGGTTTCACGCCGGTTGCTACCACATCACACTCAATTGTTGATTATGACAAGGCATTATCCTTTTACCAACATGTATTAGGATTGTCTGTGATGATTGATGATGTGCTCGATAAACCCGAAACAAATCAATTTCTTGATAGACCCGTTGGGGCGAAGACGCGCGCGACCTTTATGACAAGCAGTCACCCATTTGGCAAAATTGTATTATCACATCCACTTAATTACGAAGTACCGAACAAAGTTGATCTCGCAGAAGCACCAAACATTGGCTATCTAGCGCAGAGCTTCTTAGTCCCCGACTTAGAAGCTGCTTTGCAGATCTCAGAGGGAATTGGCGCAGAACTCTATTCTATGCCAGTTGACATTACTCTTCCTGGCGTGGGCCTTAGGACAGCCGCCATAGTACGAAATCCTGGTTCGGGCGCTCTGATGGAATTGATCGAAGAAGATCCGGCGTGAAAGAAGACATATGAGTCAAATGATGCGTGCGATCCAGATGCAAGCTTTCGGTGCACCCGAAGCGATGGAGATGTGTAATATACCCGTACCTATTCCAGGCCCCGGGCAAGCCCGGATTAAAGTTGCCTACGTGGGGATGAATCCATTCGACGCAATGGCGCGCTCCGGGAAGATAGATTTTATGCCGATAACTTTTCCTTTTACACCTGGCCTCGAACATACCGGGATTGTTGATGCTGTGGGCGATGGTGTCGAAGATACTTTGCTAGGGAAAAGGGTTATATCGCGCTCTAATTTCGGCGCTTATGCCGACTATTCTATCTGCAGCGATGCTTCCATGTTGTTGAAGCTAGATGATCGAATTGACCTCAGAACTGGTTGTGTTTATCGGGGCTGTTCGTTTACTGCCTGGCACGCTTTATACCAAGCTGGTAGATTGCAAGAAGGCGAGAACTGTCTACTGCATTCCGCTGCCGGGCCCATAGGCATAATGGCAGCACAGATTGCAAAGAGCGATGGTTGTAGTGTTGTCGGGTTAGCAGGTGGTTCACATAAAGTAGCTTACTCAAAAGAGTACGGTGCTGATGCTGTCTTTGACTATACTGTTGATGGCTGGGCAGAGACAGTTAGAGCAGCGACTAACGGCAGGCTTTTTGATGTGATTATAGACGGGAACGGCGGGCCGAATGCAGCGTACAATATTGATCTACTCGCGCCTAAGGGGCGCCTTGTTTATATTGGTGCTACAGCAGGAGCAATGCCCGAGCCAATCGCAGTCTCGACACTGATCTTTAAGAATATCAGTGTGGTAGGTATGAATCTGGCACCTATAGAAGATCCGCCCGGAAGTGAAACCGATCGTACTATTATAGAAAATGTGGCTACCGGTCTTTGGCGTGTGCCTATTTCTGAAGAGGTTGAATTAGACGATGTGGCTAATATTCATCACCGTCTCGAATGTCGTCAGATCAGAGGAAGGGCGGTCATTCGGGTTGGCGGGGATCTAGACTCATAGTGTTCGGCTAAAGACCCAATCGATTTGAGAATAGAGAAATTTATCCTATTAACTTTGTCGGTTATTCTTGCCTCACACCTAGAATCCCGTTACCTGTCGAAATAATAATATATGATTTTTGGGGATGTTTTTTGATACCAGAACTCTTCGTTTTGGCCTCTACGGCCGCTTTAATTGGTTTAGTTCATACCTTGCTCGGGCCAGATCACTACGTACCTTTCATTGTTATGGCTAGAGTGCGCGGGTGGTCTATTAAGAGAGCAATCGGGGTCACCGCTCTCTGTGGTCTAGGGCATGTGGCGAGTTCCATCGCTGTTGGCATTGCTGGTCTTATGTTTACTGTCTCTGTCAGCAGCGTAGAAGGATTTGAAGGTCTTCGAGGCAATTGGGCAGCCTGGGCGCTGATTGCCTTTGGACTGACCTATTTAGCTTGGGGGCTTAAGAAGGCTTACAAAGACCGCCCACATGAGCACTCTCATTGGCACGGCAACGGTGTTTTTCATTCACATAGCCATTCGCATCATGAAGCCCACGCGCACGTTCACGACGCAAAGCTCAAAGCACCCGGGGCCCGGCTTGGCTTAACTCCATGGGCGTTGTTCATTGTGTTTGTATTGGGTCCATGCGAACCATTAATTCCGATTCTAATTTATCCAGCGGCCGAGTCCGGCGGTCTTGCCGGTGTGGGAGGTGTGATTGTCGTGTCTACGATTTTTGGAGTGACGACATTGGCGACAATGGTAATTGTTGTATATCTGGGCTTGGCTGGATTAAAAAAAGTTACCATACGTCCCTTGGCCCGGTTTGGCGATGCTTTCGCGGGTGGAGCCGTTGCGTTGTCTGGTAGTGTAATAGTGTTCTTGGGTGTGTGAAGAAAGTAGGTTAAGCGGTACTCAGGACCGTTTTTCTTGCTATAAAGGATATTAGAAATAGAAGGAGAGACATTGTGACAGTTGGAAGTCAAATCGGTAGAGGCAATCTTCGGCCAGAAATGACGGCAGATGAAAAGGCGTGGTGCGACGAAGAACTAAAAGAACAAATTGCCCGCTATGAGACAATAGTCAAGGAAATGGAAGCTTTGACAAAGGAACGGGAGCAGTGGGTAGCTGATTTTCTGCACCGGGTTCAGACTCGAGGCTTCCATTGGCATGCGGAGAATAAGCGCATCATTCCCAAGGAGGAAATACGACCCCGAGATGGCCGGCCTTTACAGGTGATTTATTAGGCCAAGAATTAAATTCATTAATGTTTTGGCGCCTCGAATCAAACCGGATGCCGCGCCTAATCTAGAGGAGATGCATAATGCCCCGCCCACATATTGAACCATTTGTTGACCGTGATGTCGGCTTTAAGAAAATGACAATGAAGGGTATGCCTAGTGGCTCGCAATACAAGACCCTGAGTATGGACACGGACAATGGGTCTGTGACCATGACTGTTCAATACGATGCAGGTTACAAATCACAGCCTGGGTTCTGTTATAACGAAATGGAGCTCTTTATCCAGGAAGGGTCACTTAAGGTTGGAGACCAGGTCTGTGGAAAGGGCCACTACTTTTTCATTCCAGCGGGCAAGGCTATGCCAAAAATTTCTACGGAAACGGGCGCGCTATGCTTGATCTTCTATAACTATGGCCCACCGAGCTTTGAAGAGTCCGACGTTAACCACGATGACTGTGACGAAAAGCACTTTGCCAGCGTAAGTTCTTATGATGGTCTGGATTGGTCGAATAATGCATTGTTTCCAGCAACGGCTCCGGGTTGTTTGCTAAAGATGCTGCACTATGATGAGAAAACCCACGGTATGACGTTCTTGTATTGCATGGTTCCCGGGTTTTGGCAGGACAATATTAGTTATCATGATTGTGCCGAAGAGGCATACCACATCTGGGGCACATCCTGGATGATGCAGTTTGGGAATCTACCTACCGGGGGCTACTTCTGGCGCCCAGCATACATTAACCACGGCTGCTTTGCGTCAGAGCATGGCATCTTAGCTATTGGCCGCACCGATGGTGATTTGCATAACCACTTCCACCATGATCCGTACTCGTCACCGCAAGAGAATGCCGAGCGTGCCGCCTCCCGTTTGGCGCGTCAGCGTCCGGCCATGTACAAGTGGATTCTTACACAAGATCACAATCACGTACCCCATGACTTCGAAAACCCACATGACCACGTGGATCCCATGAAGTCTGGTCCGGCCCAAGTGATTCAACCTGACGGATCTCACTGGCCCTAGATCGTAGGCTATCCTTTTTCTAAAGAGGCCAGTGTTCAAACCGGATGTGCGGCTTTTTCTAGAAAACAAGCTACTATGGCTCTGCTTTCATAAGCAGAGCCATAGCTATTTGTGCCGGCTGTTAAGGCGCTAGCAATCTAATGTCGACTAACAACCACTAGTTGACATAAAGCTGTATCTTTCGGCTGTAGTTTTGTCTCACGGTGACGGAGTATAGACTCTTAAAGAAAAAGGCTACGATCTCAGCTATAACATCGCGCGTGAGTCCCATGTCGAAACATTCTTGTGGCAAAGCCATTATCATAATTGCTTATGGTTAGAATTTTTCTCTCTATTAACCATTACCGAAAATTGATCACTAAGTATTTTTGGCTGACTGAAGAAGATTGCGCTATCCTCAAGATATTATTGAAGCTCCAAGCGTGTGTTAGCCTAGAATTGGAGCAAATAAGTTCAATATTACGAAGGGCGGGTCTTAGAAATGAAACGCAGAACGGTTAGTAGACGGACTTTTAACACAGGTATCTCGTCGCTTGCGGCCCTTGGGCCCTTCATTCATAGTCGCCGCGTGAGAGCCCAAGAAACCGCTGATGTTATTGTTATCGGTGCGGGCCTATCCGGTCTTAATACCGCTAGTATTCTGTCAGAGTCTGGCTTCAATGTAGTGGTTCTCGAAGGGAGCCGCCGTATAGGCGGACGCGTCTGGTCAGCCAAAGAAACCTGGGAGACTAATATTGGGGAGGTACCCATAGAATTGGGAGCCTCTCAAGTTAGTGGCTCGTATGCACGGGTGCTGGATGCAGCAAACCGCCTAGGACTACAATTAATTGATCAGGACCGAACTGTCCTTCCCTTTTCCTTACATATGAACGGGGTGCACCTAAGGGCCGAGGATTGGTCAATATCTAGTGCCAACCCACTGGTTGGTAAAGACCGCGAGGTGCCTGCAATAGCGTTTGGATCGACGATGTTGGCAAAGCTCAACCCTCTGAAAGAGTTAGACGATTGGCTCAGCCCGCGTTTCTCAGATTACGACGTTTCAGTCTATGATTTGCTGAAACGGCATGGTGTCTCAGAACCAGGTATTCGATTTATGGCCGTTTCTGGACTCGGACTGGACCTTCATAGTGTATCAGCACTGCGCTATTTTCAGGAGCGCACCCGGGGCGCTTTGGAAGCCCAATTCGTTGGGCCCTTGGACGCGGAGGGGAAGCCAATCGAGTTTTGGCCTAAGAATATATTAGGCGGTACAGAGATGTTGCCCCGCGCTATGGCCGCCCAGATTGGAGAAAGCGTTCGAAGAAACCAACAGGTCGTTGCCATTGACGTTGAGAAAGATGCTGTTGATGTGCGCGTTCTTGATGGCGGTCGCTATCGTGCTCGGTTCGTAATTTCTGCCGTTCCATTCACTGTGCTTCGGGCGGTTTCTATTTGGCCAAGGCCGCCGCAGCATGAGGCTATTCAAAAGTTAAACTATGCGGAGACCACACGTGCCTTCTGTCGCATCAAAGAACCGTTCTGGCAGGAGGATGGATTCGAACCATCCTTAAATTCCGACGGGCCGATACGCATGTTTTGGGTTATGAATAATCATTCTGGAGAAGGAGAGCATCGCGGTATGTTTGTTGTAACGGGCCAGGCTGGATACCAAGTTGCTGCACGTTCACCTGAAGCTGCCTCTAAATATCTAATACAAGAACTAGAACGCCTGCGCCCGTCTTCTAAAGGACAGGTTGAAATTATAAGGTATCATTCCTGGGGTAATGAACCTCTGCAGCGGGGATGTAGTCCGATGTTTGCGCCGGGCCAAGTGACTAAATTTGCTAATGAGATGATTATTCCACACGGCCGTTTACACTTTGCTGGGGAACACACTCGTAGGCTTGATTACGGTATGGAAGCCGCGATGGAGTCCGGAGAGCGCGCCGCTTTTGAAATCCTCGATAGATCATAAGTAGGTAGAATTGTTCATATGATTCAACCAACCCTATCGCATAATTTGTCCGTTTGCTTTCGGTCCTCTGATATTCCTTGGCATATCATGAGTGCCCTTTGGCCGTTTCATTGCGAAGTAAGGGTTCTACGCACTTTAGATGACGGGTCTGTGCGCAGTGCTGTGGCGCGTCTTAAGCCTGGCGACACCCGTGACAGAACGGACAAGATTAAATCAACTGTACAAGGGTATATTCTATCAGGTTCGTTTACCTTGGGAGAAAACGTGCTTACCCAAGGTGGTTTCTTCGCTATTCCGTCTGGGTCCGCCATACCTGCTTTAACGTGCAATATGGATACAGAAGTATTGTTAATCTTCGACTCTAGAGAGGGTCTAGCTGAAAATATTCAGCCGGTCTTTTTGTCCAGAGCTATCGACATTGATCCCATAGAGCCGGTTATTAATGGTGAGTCTATTCCCGGCTTTGAACGCCGAGTACTGTGGGAAGACCCAGAGACTGGCGCCGATACGCGACTCCTGCGCATACCAGCCGGTTTCGAAGGCAAAGGCCCCAATTGGCACCCTGTTCACGAAGAAATCTTCTGTCTTGAAGGTGATATAGGGCCTGATGATACACGCCTTATGGCCCCAGGCAGTTACTTACATAATAAGGCATTCGGTGTGCACGGCTATCATGAACACTCTAATAAGGGGGCTACCGTGCTTGAGTGGCATGATGGCCGCTGGGCGATAAACTTCGTCTAACAGAAGGAAGCGATCATGAGGGAGCCAGTACCTTTTCTTGACACTAAGGCTATGGAGTGGGTAAAGCCAGGGCCACCTGGTATCTATTCCAAGATCTTGAGTCGCGACCCAGCAACCGGCGAGCGTACAGCGCTTAATCGGTTGATGCCAGAAGATGGCATGAATCCTCCAGCAGTAGCTCACTACCATCACACCACAGAAGAACTTCTTATTATCAAGGGCTGTATGTCATTTGATAGTAAAGTATGGCTTCCTCCACATTCTTATTGTTTTCATCCTCCTGAAACGGTGCATGGCTTTAAAAGTTCGGTCCCTGAGGAGTCGTGGTTTCTGTCACGAATAGGCCAAGAGCTGGATTTTAACTTTGTTGAGGAGCCTGCGGAATTTTCGCCTTACTATGTCAGTGATGAGCCCCCTCTGCGTACCGTCGTCTATCACTCCGATCCTTGCAGTGGGGACTGGGAAGAACTCCAGAATTCAGAGCGCTACATCTTAAGTATCGATCCGGAAAATGGAGAGGGCTCAGTATTACTGCGCACTAAACCTGGATGGTCCTCTGGTGTTGATGGCGTCTCTTTACCCCGCTTTGAAGAAATTTATGTTCTTGAAGGGGCCCTCGAATGCTCAGACGGTCAAACCTATGACGAAGGTTGTTATTGCTTTGAGCCTCCTGGCATGCCCCGTAGGCAGCTCACTTGTAACGTTTCAGCGCTAATCTATCTGACCATAGGCCCTTCGGCGACTTGAGTTTTGTTGAGTTAAACAGGGGCGCGCAAAGTACTTAATTAAGCTCGGCAGTTCGGCCATACTTGCGGTCCAATAGTGCTTCCGCTTCTTCTTCACTGATGTCAACGATCTTATCGATCATACAGGGTGTCCCGGAGCGTAGCACCGTGAGGCGGTCTTGCTTGCATAGCTTGTTGATTGACGTTGAGTATCCAAAGCCACCTTCTATTTTTAGGCCACTACAACGGTTTAGCAAATCAATGCGTTTGAAGCTGCCCTTGCCCTTCATCTCAACCAAGATCGTTCTGTTGTCGATCACTGGGGTTTGGTCAATAGCTGATAAACGAATACATTGCTGTTCTTTCCCATCATTTGCGAGCGCGGGAGTGCCAGAAAATGCAACAGTTGATAGTAGAGTAACTGTGATTGCTATTAAGGACTTCATAGTAGTCTCCTATACCGTTTCTCGTATTAGCGGATAACACTGATCAACTCTTTGGTGGTATTCTCCACGTTTACCTAATATCCCAAGCAAATGCAGCGTTATCCATTAGCCATCAAATTGCCACAAGATTAAGGCAAAATCTTGATGTATTTTGACCTTTTTGTAAGTAGGGCCTGCAAAACCGAGCCATGTTGTTTCCAAGGGTTGCCTATATTCTTCTATGAGGCCACTCTCTGCGAGTCAAAGGACAGCATACAGGGCTGTGCCTAAGTTCTATTTCCAATAGTTGTCTAGATAATGACGAATGGAGTGGGCCATGAAGTCGCGGAAATCCCTAATTTTCATAACGGTGACTGCCGCCTTGATCACGGGTGTTGTGGGGCATGACAGATCAAGCTTAAAGCCATCGTTAGTTGATAAAGCTAAAATGGCAAACCTTTTTGATCCTAGGTTCGTTGGCGGTTCGATGTGCGGGCATCCAGGGGATATCAATAGGTCGTTCTTGCGCAAGGCCTTTGAAGCCACGCAGGCCAGTCAGGTATTAGCATCAGTGAGTCTTGAGGGAAATTTTTTGCTGCCGCCTCTCTATGACGACCTCGGCTCTCTAGCCTATAAAATTTCAACTAGTTTCCCGGATGCCCAAGCTTATTTTAACCAAGGTCTCCGCTTTGTTTACGCCTTCAACCACGCGGAAGCGATCCGTTCTTTCCGGGCTGCCCAGCAAGTTGATCCAAATTGTGCTCTGTGTGCTTGGGGCGAGGCCTACGCCCTCGGACCTAACATCAATGCAGCCATGGCGCCTAATGTTGTTGAGCCAGCATTAGCCGCTCTTATGCGCGCGCAAGCTGCGGCTAGAAATGCTTCTTCCAAAGAGCAAGCCATTATTAAAGCGACTGCAGTGCGCTATGGACCGGATGCATCGACTAAACCCGCGTCCTACAACCAGGCTTTTGCGACCGCAATGCTGGAGGTTCAGGCAGCCTTTCCAGAGGACCTAGAGATCGCTTTGATTACCGCTGCTGCAATCATGAATGAAAACCCCTGGACCTATTGGGAAGCCGACGGAAGGACGGCAGCCGGACGCAACGGCCAAGCTGTTTCTATGGTGGAGGGAGTGCTTGCAAAAAACCCAGACCACCCTGGAGCGATTCACCTTTATATACATCTGGTGGAAGCTTCAACTAAACCTGAGAGAGCAGAGCCTTTCGCTGACACATTGCTCGGTCTAATGCCAGGCGCGGGGCACATCGTCCACATGCCCTCGCATATCTATTATCGAATCGGTCGTTACAAAGACTCATTAGAGACAAACCTGGTTGCAGTTTCCACTGACGAGGCATATTTCCAGCGTCCAGAGGCCATAAAGGGTGGCATGTATGAACTGGGATACTATCCGCACAATGTGCACTTTGTTCTCGTCTCTGCACAGATGGCGGGTGATGCCCGGACAAGCATTGAATTTGCTGCCAAGATTGATGAGATTCTTCCAAACGATGGCATAGAAGCAGCGACGTATGCACACCCAATTAAAGTGGCACCCTTATTTGCCCACGCTCAGTTTAGTGAAGCAGAAACTATTCTGTCTTTGCCAGAACCATCAGAAGGTGCGCCTTACGTTCAGGCCATGTGGCATTATGCTCGGGCTATAGCATTTGCAAAACAAAAGCAGTTCTCTAAGGCTTATACAGAAGTCGATGCTATAGCGGAATTAAACGATAGCGCTAACTTTCGGGCTTTGTCAGCTGGTGGAGTGCCTGCACAAGTTTTGTTATCGATTGCACAGCAGGTCTCTCTTGGGCGCATTGCGCAAGCGGAGGGAGATTTAGGAGTGGCGATCAAGCGATTCGAAGCCGGCGCAGAATTGCAGGACACTATTAATTACATGGAACCACCATACTGGTATTATCCCATTCGCCAATCATTGGGGGCAGCCTATCTTGCCGCAGGCCAAGTCGATGATTCCATTCAAGAGTTTAAGGCTAGTCTCATACTTGCGCCCAATAACGCCTGGTCGCTGTACGGTTTGGAACAGGCTTATGCTGCTAAGGGGGATGCTGTTGCTGCAAAATTTACGAATGACCTATTGCTGAAGGCCTGGATTGATCAAGCCGCAGTTTTAGATTTGAGTCAGCTCTAGGCATTTTATGAAAACAAGGTGTTCTGATCGAGCGATTGGCTAAAAGGCTAACTGAGGAACTACAATAGTAGCCCCACATTCGCCAGATGCCTTTTTACCTTGCAGAAGCCCTTTAAAGAGCAACTGTTCTTTGCTCTAACATCCTCAAGGGCCTGTGAAGACAGCAGATCTAGACGTGCTAACATGTGTGTTTTCCGCTAACTGCCTATAGCGCGCTTTCGGACACCCTATCGAAAAACTCTAACGCTGCGTCGACTTTAGGCTTTGGGCCAAGACCCACTAATTTCATTTCAGCTAAGTCGGATAACATTGCCATTTCTTCCGTACCGCGGATCAAATGGGGTGGATCGGACTCTCCGGCCATCACTAACGTTTGGGTCTTGATTAAAGGCATGCGGCTTCTAGCCGGGTAACGAAATGCGGCAAGGTAAGGTTTGTGATAGGTGGTGAGACCTTTCAAGACGTCGACAGTGTGTGCGTGAAGATGCTCTGGCGTTCGCCCTGGATTTTTCATGGCATGCTCCGGATCACGCATAAAATAGGGAAAGAAGAACGCTTGATCACGCACAAAATTAAACGCCCACAATAAATGGCCGCCATGTTCATCGGGCTCAATAGCTGGCGCGTAGTTTTCAATAATCTGCGCCTTTAACTCAGAATCGTATTCGACTATCCCGTCCAGAACAACGCGGCGAAACCGACTGGGATATTTGGTGGCAAGTTCGCAACCAATCCGCCCGCCAGTATGACTGCCGTAAAAGTCTACTTTTTCAATATTCATTGCATCCATTAAACGAATAACACTATCAGCGAAATATTCGATTTCGGGTTTATCTTCGAGAGGAGGAGCAGAGTCGCCATTACCTAGAGTATCGGGTGCAATGACGCGGCGGGTCTTGCCAAAAAGCTTTATAATGGGCTCCATGCCCCGGGCGGAGGCTGGCGAGGGATGGGCGATATAAACCGGCAAATGGTCGCCGTCTTCCTTCCCACAGGTACGAATGTGGACTAACCCTTCCTCTAAGCGAATAAAAGCGCGATCAATTTCCATCGGAATCCATATCCTGCGTGCCACAGCCAGGCCTGAGTAAGGCGGATGCTAGAAAGATCTCTATTCTGAGTAGCATAAGAAACATATTCCCTAATATTAGTGATTCAAATTTAGATAACACCTTTTTATTTTACAATCACCCTGATTGGCATCACGCCTGTTGGCAAAATCAAGTCATATCGAAAATGTAGAAGTGACCTGAAAAGGCAAAGATGACTATAGGAGACTATTAGTCTAGATTTGTAGATGTCTAATAGTCATGCTTGGGAAAAGGCTGCAATCAGGATGTGCTACTCAATCAGGAAAATACGCTTAAGAGGTGAAGCGTTCATTTTGAGTCGATGTCGAATTAATAATATAAGTAAGGGTGCGATTGTCTGGGCAAAAAAATATTTTCTCATCCTATTCAGTATTAGCGCAATAGATTCAGCTTATGCAGCGCCCAATTCGAACGAAACAGACCTGTGGGGAGGTATCCGGCTTTTTGAGGCGGACCTATCCGCGCGGCACCAAACCATATTGACCCAAAGTGATGGAGTGGGATTTGCAAAGGTACGATTCGATATCAATACCATGGAGATGACATGGGACGTGGAATATCACAACCTAACCTCACTCCCCACGGGGATAACACTTCATGGGCCAGCACAGCCCGGGACAAACGCGGTCGCGATAATCGACCTTGGGGTGAACGGGTTGAGGAGTCCGATCGCTGGAACCACGAAGGTGTCCGATGCCCACATTCAATACATGCTATTGGGGTGGACCTATATTCTTCTAAAGACAGAGAAGTTCGACCATGGCGAGTTGCGCGGTAAGGTTGATACAGTGCCACCACCTAACTTTGAGAAAGTGCAAGCAAAGTATGGTCATGCACCTAAGCGCTAGAATGTAGTGTGAAAAAATTGAGATGACTTACTCTAAGGAAGTAGCAATGAGACTGAAAACTCGAAGTGTCATTACGTTGCTTTTGATAAAGGCCTCCCGTTTGACCGCTTGTGTGATTCTAACTCTGTCGCTGGCGGGTGTCTCTCGTGAGGTGGCGGCTGCCAATGAAGGCAAACTCGGGTTTGTCGTCGAATCATGGTACACGGCGATATATGATACGGAATACATGGAAGAGTGTCCGGAAGGGATTGTCATTGGTAATGATGAGGTGTGGTTTAACGCCCTTTCACCCGAAGAAAAGGAAATCGAGACTGGTGGGGGTACGCTGCAAGTCTTAGACCTACCGCGGCGTCCCAACCAATATCTCCGTGGTCCGAACGACGAAGATGTGTGCTGGCACCCTGAGTTCAGTTACCGATCCACCGATGCGAACCGTAACAGGCAAATATTCGTTCGGCCTGAATTTGGATGGAAATACTGATGGCAAGGCGACGTCCAACACCTGTGCGCACAACAACTTCCAAACCCCGGACGGCAAAACTTCGGGTGTGGATAATCAACTCTATAGACTGATGGGTTGTGTCTATGGTTACCGGTCAGAGGGTTACTTAGAGCCACACGCCAATCGCGAACGACAGGATGAGAGTAAGGGAATTATTCTTATTGATATCGCGAACGTCGATGATCCCCATAACGATGAAAACGTAGAAGTTTCGTTCTATTTATCGTCGACTTCTCTTCATTTTGACACAACAGGGCAAATTGTTCCTTACGGTAGTTATCAGACTGTCAAAGGCCGATATGGCGATGCTGTTTCTGGCAAGATCTTAGATGGTGTTTTGACGACCGAGCCCGGTGACGTCGTTCTGCCGATCTATGGTAATGATGGGGCTACCGAAATGGTGCTTCGAGACTTCCAGATTGAAATGGTGATCAATGAGAACGGCACAAGGGCTAAGGGTCTTTGGGCTGGCTATCGTCCCGTTTTGGATTTCTGGGACCATATTCAAAAGGTTCAACACGACGTGCCCGTGGGGCAATACAACTGCCCTGCCATTTATATCGCAGCCCATGACCTGGCGGACGGGTATCCAGATCCTAAAACAGGTGAGTGTACTGCTCTATCGTCTGCCTTTACATTTGAAGCCGTTGCTGGATTTATCATTTTAGATGATAAAAAAAGTGATGCGGAACGTTTGGCTGAAAATATTGCTCGTGTGCGAGAATGACCGCCCCGGAAACCCCTTTATTTAGAAATGTGCTCACGGCGATCGCTTTGCTATTGGCTTTAACGGCCTGTGGAGATCAGGAACCTCAAGTGGAGGGATTCGAGCCGACTCTTCGGCGTTTGACGGAACAGCAGTACCGTAATGTTATAGCGGATCTATTTGGTGACCATATTAATGTAGCGGGAAATTTCGACCCAATCTTACGGCAGGATGGGCTCGTCGCTATTGGCGCGGGTAACTCAACCATATCGGCGTCAAGCTTTGATAAATATGAGAGACTTGCACATTCTATTGCAGAGCAAGTTGTTAATGAGCGCAATAGGGTATTGTTTGTTCCATGTGCCCCCATCCGACAGGATGAACCTGACGAGACCTGCGCAAAGGCTTTCCTGGAGCCTGTTGGACGCTTTTTATTCCGTCGTCCTCTCGACAAGGTAGAGCTCTCCCAAGTTACCGACTTGGCGAATGCCGCAAGCCTGCAACTAAGCAGTTTTTATGAGGGACTTGCGTTTGGTCTGACGTCATTGCTGATTAGTCCAAATTTTCTTTTCGTCATTGATGACGTGGAAAATAGTGTGAGAGCTGAATTGACTGACTATGCAAAGGCCGCGCGGTTAAGTTTCTTTCTCTGGAATACAACACCAGATTCGGACTTGCTAGAAGCCGCTGAGTCCGGTGCATTGTCTACTAGCAAGGGTTTAGAGAGCCAAATAGACCGTATGATGAAGTCGTCGCGGCTGCGTGCTGGTGTGCAAGCCTTCTTCGCGGACATGCTCCAACTTGATGAATTCGATCATCTCGAGAAGGACAACCTTATATACCCAGCCTTTGATCCCCAGGTTATCGATGACGCACGCGAACAATTGCTTTTGACAATTGAGTATCATCTGCTGGATAAAGGTGCGGATTACCGCGAGCTATTTACAACCCGCGAAACATTCATGAGCGGACCCCTCGGCAGGGTGTATAGAACTCCAATATCAGAGCCTGATTTGTGGACACATTATGAGTTCACAGAAGAAGAAGGCCGTGCGGGCATTCAATCTCTAGCAGGGTTTATCGCTTTGCACTCTCATCCGGGACGGAGCTCGCCAACTATTCGAGGCAAGGCAGTTAGAGAATTGTTGTTATGCCAAGAAATTCCAGATCCGCCCGGAGATGTCGATTTTAGTGTCTTTAACGCTCCCAATTCTCAACAAATAGTCGCGCGTGAGCGGCTTGATATTCACAACTCTGTCCCGTCCTGCGCAGGCTGTCATAGACTTACGGATGAAATCGGCCTGTCACTCGAAAACTATGACGGCGCGGGTCAGTTCAGAGCAAAGGACGTGGGTCAGAACATAGACGCCAGTGGCAATCTTGATGGTATTGCTTACGAGGATCAGATAGGGCTGGCGGATGCTCTAAGTCAGAACCTAGGTATTCCAGCCTGTCTGGTTCAAAGAACGCTGGCGTATGGATTGGCACGTGCGCCAGGCCGAGATTCTAGGGAATGGATCAGTTTTCTCATGCGGGAGTTTGAGGAGGGGGATTACCGTTTCAAGCCTTTACTTCGCTCTATTGTTGCGAGTGAGAATTTCTTTGCGGTAACCTCTCCACAAGAAGAGGGAGATGCCCAAACTGAGGTTGGAAGTCTTGCGAAGACGAGGGGAGTGTCGGGTTCATGATTCCTTCAGAAGCAGAAAGAACCAGCAGGCGTGGTTTTCTGCGCGGCACTTTGGCCGGCACAGCTGTCGGTGTAGGTGTGCCGTTTCTGGACATATTCCTGAACGGTAATGGCAATGCTCTCGCCTCGGGTGTGCCGTTGCCTGTGAGGTTTGGCACCTGGTTCTGTGGACTAGGGCACACGCCGGGGCGCGGTATGCGCGTTCTCGAGGGAACCGACTACGAATTTATTCATGAATGTCAGTCTCTCGAACCATATAAAAACGAATACATAAACTATTTCAGCGGGTTCAATACGCCGCTCGATGGCGCAATCAGTGCAGTACACTATACTGGATGGGTTGCAGGAAAAACTGGCAGCGTTCCGCAGGGATTCGGCATGATTCCTGCACCTACCCTCGATACAATAGTCGCGGATAAAATTGGCGCCCAAAGTCGGTTTAAGTCCCTAGAGCTCTCCAGCACGGGAAGGCCGATTGATAGCTACTCTTATCGTAGCGCTGGCAACCATAATGCCGCCGAAGTGTCGCCACTTAATTTTTATCTCAAGTTGTTCGGCCCAGAGTTTCGAGATCCTGCAGACAAGGATTTCAAGCCGGACCCGCGTATTATGCTCAGACAAAGTGTTTTGTCTGCTGTAGAGGATGACCGCTCCCGGCTAGTGCGCACGGTAGGTAGCGAAGATAAGGCACGTTTGGATCAATACTTCACATCTGTCCGTGAACTGGAGCAGCAGCTTGAAATTTCTCTATCAGCGCCTCCCGATTTAGAGGCATGTCTCCGTCCGGAGAAGCCGGAAGAGGGGCCGATCGGGTACGAAGTGGAAACTGTTAATGCTAATCATGACACGTTTTCAGAGATATTGGCATTGGCGCTTGCGTGTGATCAGACGAGAGTATTCAACATGATGTACACGCAAGCGGCCTCAGAGGCGCGGGTGAGAGGCACGACGTTTACTCATCATATTCTGTCTCACGAAGAGCCACCCGATGATCATCTCGGATACCAGGTGCAAACAGCGTGGTTTAACGAGCGAGGTTATCAAGCGTTATCTCGCATGCTTGATACGGTTTCTAGTGTTAGAGAAGGCGATGGTACACTTTTAGATAACTTACTTATTTTTACCCAAACTGATACCAGTGATGCCAAGACTCACTCGGTGATTGGTATACCGAGTATGACAATCGGCAAGGCTGGGGGGCGTGTTAAGACGGGTTTACACATTAATGGGAATGCGGCACCCCAGTCCCGCATTGGACTGACTTTGATGCAGGTGATGGATGTTCCGCTGGCAGAGTGGGGCACCAAGTCTTTACGTACATCCACTTCGATTAGCGACATTCTCGTATGATAAAGGTTATTGCTTTTCTTGTTGTTTTAATTGGGATTGGGACTACCCCGGGTGTTCAATCCAGTGATATGCCGGTGAAGGTTCATCTTGAGAAGACTGGCGCTGGCACATATTTTATGACGCAGGAACAGCGATCCCTTTATTGGAATGAGAAAGAAGTGGCTGCGGGTGAGGTGACGTGCTTTGAGGACTGCCTAGAGACCTGGGTTCCTTTACAAGCCGCTGCCAGTGCACAAAGCCATGGGCAGTGGACGGTTGTTGACCGATCGGATGACATTATGCAATGGGCTTACCAAGGACGGCCCTTATATACCTATATAAAAGATACTTTCCCTGGGGCGCAGCTCGGTGATGGAGTGGCGCGGTCATGGAACGTCTTGTTCGATCCCATTAAAGTTCCGGCTGGCATGTCTATTGAAACGACCCTATTGGGCTTTGTTTTAGCCGACCATCGCGGCCGGGCACTTTATTCCCGTATATCTTTGGCAGAAACCGCCAAGCAGCAAACTTTTGAAGGCGCAGACCGCTGGGAGCCCTTCAACGCACCCTGGCTTGCGTTAGACCAGGGGGAATGGTCGGTCAAGTCACACGATAATGGTGTGCGCCAATGGGCTTATAAAGGACATCTCCTTTTTACATATAAAAAGGATAGCGACCCCCAAGATATCAAGGGTCATGGGCTGGACGGGCAGTGGACCGCAATCATTCTTGAACCTCCACCAGCTTTGCCGTCTTGGATGACGGTTCAACTGGCAGACCTTGGCCTTGTCTATGCGAATGAATTGGGTCTTACAATTTATGCTCCGGTCGATATGAATGCCATCAAGACAGCACAAACTTGTCCTGAAGATTGTATGAAGGAATTTTGGCAGCCCATTCTAGCGAAGAGAGGGGAGTCTTCAGCTGGCGATTGGGTGATCGTCGACAATGACGATGGCCAAAGGCAATGGTCCTACAAAGAACAATTGCTCTATACCCATACACGTGATGCAAGGCCAGGGGAGATGAAGGGTAATGGTATTGGCGTCGGCTATCGTATCGGCGATGGATGGCGAATTATTCCAGTTGAGCGTGGGATTCGTCGCTCCAGGTCATAACAAAAACCACTATGCGTAAATAGAAGTGCCTTGCCTTATTCAGTATGGGGCATCTTAACCTGAGCGAGCTTTATAACAGAGAGCATTAAGAGCATGAGTAATCACATCACTACCTTAACCGCAGTTCAAGAATTCAAGAGTGGTTGGCGTGTATTGCTGGTAGCAGCTATGGGCGTCACTTGCGGCATTACTGCTGTGCCGATCTATACGATTGGTGCTTTTGTTGGCCCGCTTGAAGATGCCTATGGTTGGTCGCGGGGGGCCATTCAAAGTGCTACAGTATTCGCATACTTTACACTCATCTTTGCAGGACCAGCTGCAGGCTACTTAACGGATCACTATGGACCCAGGCGGGTGGCCTTGTGGTCAGTGTTTGGTATTTCTATAGCGGTTGGTAGTGCGTCTATTTTGGCCAGTACACTTTGGGGATTATATCTCGCGTATGCGTTGATTGGCATTCTCGGGGCCGGCACGTCACCTGTTGTTTGGACTCGGGCTGTCAGTAGTTGGTTTGTCAAAAAGCGCGGGCTGGCTTTCGGACTAACGTTAATGGGTACCGGGCTATTTGCTACCGTCGGGCCCGTTTACGTCACCTTTATGATTGGTGAGTTCGGCTGGCGTAGCGGCTATATGGCGCTGGCTCTTGTGCCAATCGTATTCGTCCTACCGTTGGTGTATTTCTGGTTTTATGAACGTGAAAGCAGGGGGGAATCAAAGGCACAGCATTCAGAAATTATTGCGAATTCAGACGTTGGTATGGACCTGCGTTCGGCTTTGTCTACGCCAGGGTTTTGGATCATCGGCCTTTCTTTTTTGCTTTTTTCTACAGGTATCTCTGGTTTTATCGCGAGCTACATTCCCATGCTAACAGATGAAGGGTTGTCGCGAGTAGAGGCGGCTTCAATGGCAGGATTTATTGGGATTTCAGTCATTCTGGGTCGATTGATCATGGGAATCTTGCTTGATCACTTTAGAGCATCGTTCTTGTCAGCGGCGATCATGCTATTGCCTGCTCTCGGATGTTTTCTCTGGGGGAGTGCTTTGGGCGGCACAACAGGTGCGCTTCTAGCCGCCATATTTATTGGTCTGGCTGGAGGGGCAGAATTTGACTTAGTTGCCTATATGACATCCAGGTACTTCGGTCTACGCCACTACGGAAAACTTTACGGCATTCTGTTTTCATCTGTGATTGCTGGCGCTGCTCTTGGACCGTTGATGTTTGGCTTTGGCTTTGACATGACGGGCTCCTACCAGGCAGTGCTTCTGACCGTGACCGGCCTTTTTCTAGTCGGCAGTGCCTCACAGCTCTTACTAGGCCCCTACCCCAAATCATTCTTGTTAAAGAGGTGAAGTAAAGAAATAAAGCGCTGCCATAGCTGTTTTTTAGAGCGTCTTGGAATTTTGAATGCTAGCAATATGAGGCAGCCTTGGTGGGCTACAGGCCGTAAAGAGGCCGATCAAAAAATCTGGCAGACGCACAGCATCCCCACGCAATGGCCTACGTATGAATTAGCACCCTGGCTTTTAGCGACGCTTTGTTTTAGGACATCGTCCTCTAGATTCAGAACGTTCTAGGTTGATCCTAGTTCAGGGACCTGCTCGCATGAAGTTTTTGACCCACTGTTTTTCATTTGTAGTCTCCGTCTTCTATCTAGCATGCTTTTCAGAAGAGACCTTGGCGCAGACTGTATTAGATGAAGTTGTGGTGACTGGCTCATATCTTGAGCGAGATCCAGAAAAGAGCGGCTCGCCTATAGAGATTATAGAAGCCGATGATTTGCGAGCCTTTGGTCTCAAAGGTTTTGCGGATATAACAAAAGTTCTGTCGTTCAATACTGGTTCAGAATTCAATGCAGATGTCTTCACACAGAACCTCTCGGTGGGAACATCAAATTTCAACTTACGCGGGCTTGGTCTAAATTCTACGTTGGTGATGCTAAACGGAAGCCGACAAACGGTTTCTGGTGGTGTGGCAGACGATGGCTCTACTTTTGTTGATATAAATGCCTTAGTACCCCTTAATGCGGTAAGCCGGATTGAAATCCTAAAGGACGGCGCTGCTGCTCTATACGGCACAGATGCAGTCGCCGGGGTCGTAAACGTAATCACACGAAATGGTGTGGATGGATTTGAAGCCGAAGGGGAATTTGGGACAACTACTAGGTCATCCCAGGAAGACCTTGTGGTTAGAGCTCTGTACGGAGCAGATAGGGAGCGCTTTAGGACTCTAATCGCCGCAAGTCATCTTCGCCGTTCTTGGTTACCATCTCCAAAGCGCGCCTTTACTAGAGGCAAAGGGCTATCGTCCTTCGGTCAGCCCGGAGCGTTCATTCTTTTGTCACCGTCACCGACTTTTCCCAATCTGCCATTCGGATTGGATCAACCTCAAAGTGTGATCGACCCAGCCTGTGGTGTGGCTGGTGGTGCTCTAAATCCAATAAGTCCGGGATCAGATTTAGGCACCTGCAGCTTTGATTTTTCACCATACTATCATCTGGTTCCACGTGAGCGCCGTTGGCTTAGCTTCGCTTCCGTCGAAATTGATGTTGGCGAGACAGAAATATCTACAGAGGCTGGTTATGCCAATACAACTGCGTTACGCGGCACCTCACCATCATTTCCTATACTCAACCTGCCGACGGTACCCGCTAACAATCCTGGGAACGTTTTTGAAACGCCGGCTCTGTTCCTGGGCCGCCCTCTTGGTTCCGATGCACCCGAAAACCTAGCGCGCCATCGCTCTGAAACTTGGCGAGTATCTCTAGGTCTGAAAGGTCAATTTGGGGGTGATTGGGCCTGGAATTTCTCTGCCGGATATAGCACTAATAACCATGTGGTGCGTATAGCAAACGCACTCGCTGATCGTTTTGATGCTGCCTTAAATGGGCGTGGGGGACCACTTAATAACCTCTTCTTTAATCCGTTTGGATCGGCATTGCGAGCCCAGTCTGGTGATTCAACATTTAACGACCCTGCTGTCATAAACAATTTTTTGTCTGATGCTACATATGATTATGATACATCACTACTTACGGTCAACGGCCGGGTCTCTCGCCCGCTTATGGAAACACCTAGTGGCCCATTATTACTAGTGCTCGGTGGGCAGTTACGGCGCGAAAAGATCGCTGGTGATCTTGATGACCAATTTAACGCTGAGAATTATTTATTTTTTATCGGAGGGCCTGACTTTTCCGGCAGTCGCAACGTTACTGCGGTGTTTAGTGAGCTTAATATTCCGGTGACCGACAAAATCAATGTTCAAACAGCGGTCCGTTACGAAGGGTATGAAAATGGACCGGATTCAATGGACCCAAAGATTGCTGTATCCTGGCGACCAAGAAACTGGGTGAGGCTGCGCGCATCACTTGGGTCTGCCTTCCGGGCTCCCAGCGTTTTTCAAAAATTCTCATCGCAGACTGTTCTGCAGAATATAATTGATCCCATCACTGGCTCAGCTGTCTTCAGGGGTGTGCGGACGGTAGGCACAGAAGGCCTTAAACCCGAGAGGGCCAACATTCTTAACGCTGGGATGACAGTTTTACCTATGTCTGGATTATCGTTAGCTCTGGATTATTGGAGCTTCGACTACAAAAACATTATCGTTAAGGAAAGTGCTCAAGCTATTATCGATGCAGATCCATTTGATACGAATATCATTCGACAAGCCGGGCAGATTGTCCGCGTCGACACTAATTATATCAATGCACCTGCCGTTAATACAGATGGATTTGATCTTAAGGCTGTGTATGACTGGCGGACGAAAGCTGGAGATATATTCTCTCTTTCTGCGGACTTCACATTAATCAACAAGTATGTAATTCAGCTGGTTCCTAGCGGTCCAAAAAAAGACGTTTCAGGTAGCCGCAACTTTCGAACATTCGCTCGATCTCTGCCTAAATCCCGATCAAGACTTGGTGCGCAGTGGTCCCGTGATGCCCTTGCTGCCTCTATTTTCGTCCAGACAATCTCAGAGTATAGTGACGATCAGAGTGGCGCGCGTATCGATGGCCACATTACGGTCGACGCACAAGTGCGTTTCGGCCTTGGGAGCCGAATAGAGACGGGGTCGTCCCCGCAGATTACCCTCGGCGCTGTTAATTTGTTCGACCAGGATCCGCCGGAGGTGGGCACGACCGTCGGCTACGACTCAAAGGTCCACGATCCACGTGGGCGGTTAGTCTATGTAAGAATTCAAACTGCATTCTGAGGCGCATAAGATATTAAGTTTTCTGATTTGTAGGAACACCTCGCGGTTGAGCTTGATTCCTTGAAGGTGCTTGAGAGTTGGTTTTGATCCGCATCAGCATAGTCAGAGACTTTACGCAAGGCATTGGCGGCAATTGTTATGCCATCTATTGCCATAATAATTCCTTTTCGGCTTAGATTCCCGCTAAAGTAACGCTCAGAAGTGGGTTCTTGCGACTAGGGATGTGCAATACTGGGGGTCGTAAATGATTCGTTGGTGGCTAATATAGCTACCCCAACAGCTTTTGCGGTGGTTAAAATATTCGCGCTTGCGTTCGTTTTCTTGTCCAGCTTGGATATTAAGTGAAACTGTTTAGGTATAGGGTTAACAATGAGTAAGACACTCTACGACAAAATTTGGGATGCTCATGTAGTTCATACGGAACAGACAGGTGAATGCCTTGTTTATATTGACCGGCATCTAGTGCAGGAAGTGTCCAGTCCACAAGCCTTCCAAGGCCTCCGCGATAGCGGTAACAGTGTTCATCGTCCGACAGCCTCTTTATCTATGCCAGACCACGCTATGCCAACGACACCAGACCGGTTGGAGAGAATCGCTGACCCCGAGGCACGCATTCAACTCGCTGCGCTGATCGAGAATGCCAATGAATTTAAGGTGCCCTATATTGAGCTAGCAGATCGCCGCCAAGGCATCGTGCATATTGTGGGGCCCGAGCAAGGGTTTACTTTGCCAGGCACAACACTTGTATGTGGTGACTCCCACACCTCAACTCATGGCGCTTTAGGGGCTTTGGCCTTCGGAATTGGAACCTCAGAAATCGAACATGTCTTAGCTACCCAATGTCATATCATGAGAAAGCATCAATCAATGCGTGTTAAAGTGAATGGTGAGTTGCCTCTAGGTGTAACAGCTAAAGATATGGCACTAGCGATTATTGCTAAGCTTGGTACAGCTGGCGGCACAGGCTTTGCAATAGAATACGCGGGAGATGCTGTCAGGTCATTATCTATGGAAGGCCGCATGACCCTATGCAATCTCACTATCGAAGCTGGTGCTCGCACGGGAATGGTGGCTCCAGATGAAACTACGTTCTCTTACATAAAAGGTAGGCCACATGCACCGAAAGCTAGTCAATGGGATGCGGCAGTTAGATACTGGCAATCTCTGGTGACGGATTCGGATGCTCTATTTGACAAAGAGATTTCAATTGAAGCTTCAGAAATTGCGCCGCGTGTCACATGGGGCACTAGTCCCGAGGATTCTGCACCGATCACTGATGTGATTCCAAATCCAGAGAGTTATACTGATCCAGACAAACGTAAAGCAGTTGAACGGGCATTAGATTATATGGGGCTGACGCCTGGTGTTCCGCTTACGAATCTTGCAGTAGACCGGGTCTTTATCGGTTCTTGCACAAACGGTCGAATTGAAGATATTCGTGCCGCAGCCACTATCGCAAAAGGTCGAAAAGTGGCGCCAACTGTCGATGCTATGGTTGTTCCGGGGTCAGGTTTGGTCAAGGAACAAGCTGAGGAAGAAGGTCTTGATAAAATTTTGTTGGAGGCCGGCTTCGAATGGCGTGAGCCGGGCTGTTCTATGTGTGTCGGGATAAATCCAGACCGAATCGAACCGGGACAGCGGTGTGCCTCGACCTCAAATCGGAATTTTGAAGGGCGCCAGGGCCGTGGCGGGCGGACTCACCTCTTAAGTCCGGCGATGGCGGCAGCTGCGGCGGTAAATGGACGCCTTTCCGATGTACGCGAACTCTGCTGAACTTTCCATTGTTAGTAGTAGTTAGATTGCTGAGGCAATTGAAACGAGAGGGGGATGATGTGGCATTGCCACGCCTGATAATAATAAAAGTATGATTAAACTGGATGAACACTTTCTTCGCGGCGCCTATACACCACTGATTACCCCATTTAGGGATGGATCAGTTGACTACGACGCCTTTACACGTTTTGTAGATTGGCAGATCAGGAATGGTGCAGATGGCCTTGTTATAGGTGGCACGTCTGCGGAACCCATGTCATTAACCGTTGCCGAACGTAAGAATCTTCTGCGCATAGCTATTGACACCGTCCGATGCCGCGTGCCCGTTATTGCTCATACAGGAGCTGCATCTCTCGCTGATGCTTGGACGCTGACAGAACACGCAGAACAAGCTGGGGCCGATGCTGTAATGTTAATGATGCCTCCGTTTGTAAAGGCGCCGCAACGGGGTTTGATATCTTTTGTCGGTTATGTATCCCGCGCTACTACCAAACCTATTCTCCTATATCAAATTCCAAGTAGGACAGCGTCGGCTATTGAAATAGATACCCTTGAAGCTCTTTGTAAGGAGGTGCCATCCATCATTGGTATGAAGCAATCTTCAAAGGATGCAGATTTTGACCAAGAAGTAATATCCCGCTTGGGAAATGAGTTCCGCCTATTTATGGGATTACCTGCTCTTGCTTACGAGTTAATTCCTACAACAGCCTGTGGTTTAATCGTCGCACTGGCTAACATTGTTCCCAACACAATCGCTGAGTTGTGCAAGCTAGCCATGGATGGTCAGATATTTGATGCAGAGCAACTCCGGCAGGAACTAGGTGCTCTAAACGAGTCGGCATTCCTAGATACTAGTCCTATTGGTGTAAAATATATGGCTTGGAAGCTGGGGCTAATTCCATCCGGCGAGTGCCGGTTGCCGCTTATGCCGCCGTCTTCAAAAGACATCGAGGCTATGGATCAAGCTATCAAGGGGCTGGGTTTATAAAATTTAGTAAGCCTTGTTCTTTAGAGGTCAAGAACCAATAAAATATAAGGGGACTTAATTTATGGGATCAATGATTACTTTAACAGCTGGTGATGGACATGTTCTTGACGCTTACGTTGCTGAGCCGAGCGGGAATGCAAGGGCCAGTGTTATAATTATTCAAGAGATTTTTGGTCTCAATGAACACATGAAAGCAGTTACCGATAAATTTGCAGCTAATGGATATCTTTCAGTTTGTCCCGCTCTTTTTGATCGAATCGAAGGTGGGGTGGAAATACCCTATAACGATGTTAGTAAGGGGCGCGAAATCATTGGGAAGATCACCGACGATATGGTGGAGAAGGATATCAATACAGCCGCGGACTACTGCAGACGTGCTGGAAAGGTTGGTGTAATTGGGTATTGCTGGGGTGGCGCGATGGCGTTTTTGGCGGCCTGTAAAGTAAATCTAGATTGTGGTGTTTCGTATTACGGAACCCGCATCACCCAATATAGTCCCATCATGAAACCGAAAGTACCTTTTCAACATCACTATGGAGAGGCCGACATTTCATTCCCTATGGATGCGGTTGAGAAGGTAATGGCTGAACAGCCAGAGGCGGAGCACTTCGTTTATCCTGGTGCTGGTCATGGGTTTAGCTGCGATGCTCGGCCTGAATATAATGTCGATGCCACGATTCAGGCACAGGAACGCACACTTACGTTTCTTGAGTCATATCTCTAAACAGGTGCTTGCAACCTTACTGATAAATTGTTCTTTGGTATGCCAGAGTTAAATCTCTATTCTCTAGTAGTTATTGCGGGTTCGTTCGCCCTTGGTGGCCTAACAAAGGGCACTTTTGGGCTTGGTATGCCAATGCTAGCTCTCCCCGTCCTTGTATTTGTCGTGCCCTATCAGATCGCAGTCGCTTTATTCGTGATCCCTAATATTACAGCCAATCTACAACAAGCCTTACATCAGGGACGTTGGAAGAATAACTTGCGACGGTACTTATGGCTTATTTTGCCAATGTTAGTGACGATTTTATTTTCCGTGCAAATACTTGTTCGCATAGAGCAAAAGACAGGCCTATTAATTCTCGGGCTGATTTCTCTAGTATTTGTTGTCACACAAGCATTCCCTATTAAGTTCGGTTTTAGGGCGTCGTGGGAAAGGTGGCTTAATCCGTTGGTCGGTGTTGCTGCGGGTGCTTTATGCGGAATATCAGGTCTATATGGGCCGATATTGATTGTTTATTTAATGGCGCAGAGGCTGCCAAAAGAAGAGTTTGTGTCGGCTTTGTCGCTGATGTATTTGATGGGTTCTATTCCCCTTGCCGCCGGACTTGCATCTGCAGGTTTCTTAACAGGTGAGGTTGTGGCTACATCCTTCGCTGGAGCTGCCATAATTGGCTTTATGATTCTTATTGGGAAACGCTTTCGCGATCGTCTCAACGAAGCACGATATCGAAAGCTGATACTTGGCCTTTTATTTCTGATTGGCTGTACGCTTTTGAGGCGCGCTCTGCTCTAGGGCCTTTAAACCCGAGAAACATCATTCCTGGAGAAGGAATAATATTCTGAAGTTTTGGGGAAGGGATTGAACCAGTAGGATGAAGGTTGCCGGGTAACGAGCATATACAACAGAAACTGGTCGAACAAAGAGATATACCAGAATAGATTTTCCTGAAAGATTGCATCCACCAGAATGGGCGAAAGAAATATCAGAATAGCTGGTTTACGTGCGGTTCGGCTAACAATGAAGGCGGCTAGGGTTGTTGCCAGGAATAGTCCATGTGTTGCCACTAATGACATATAAGAGCTGTGTGGATACTGCCCTGTCGAAAGAATGAGGCGTTCCGAATAATTCCCAAAAAATAGGTGGCCATCAATGAAAGTTATGGTCTCCTTCCAAAGGTCTGCCCGTCCAGACAATTGCTTGATGATGATATCTAATGAGACATCGCCTAGCGATGCCGCCGACTCTCTAGTGAACTGGCCAATAATTTGCGTTGCATAGAAGCTAAGGACGGACAGTAAGACGGCACTAACAAAGGTATGGCGGAGCCGCCATCCGTGCCGACGTAAATCTATAATCAAAAGTATGCTTATAAATAGACCAAATGCGATCAGACCCGATCTCTTGAAATTCAATACTGCGGCTCCCAAAAAAAGCAGGGCCAGGAACTTCCTCGTATTCGGCTTTAAATCGAGAAGGAATAGTAGGACAAAGGCGAAGAGGATCTTCGCACCAGCAATAGTTGACGTGTCAGACAAACCCATCGGACGGATGAAGTATAATAGCTGAACGTCTTGAACATCTTGGGTAAAGCGAAATTCAGTAGTTGTTGTCAATATTTCTTGCTGTGGGAAAAAGAAACGGATACCCAAGGCGAACTGGATATAAATGCAAAAAATTTCGATAGTGAGAAATAGAAGAACTAGCTTCCAGGTTGTATCATTAAGGCTCCTCGCGGCTAGATACCCAAGAATTAGTATAAAACAGCCCAACAACCCATTGTTCACAAAAAGGGAATCTGGAAAGTGCTGGTCGATTGTAATGCCGAGTAATGCGTTTAGGCCTACCCCGACTATGAACAGAAAGAGCAGCCGGTCCTTGCGGCTAAAAGAGGGGTCAAAGATTAAGATTGAGAATAGGGCATAAAGAATGAGGCCCGAATTGGGCACAACAAAAGTGGTGGGCAGGTAGAGGAGGAACGCCTGCACAAACCGAAGGGGTGACGTGAACATTCCCTATCATAGCGTCAAATCACGCTGTTTACTCAACCGTCTTTTCACATAGTCAAATTAATCGTCTTCTGCACCTTCTCTTCTAGCCATAATTTCATCAAATCGGGGCATCGTTGCGTGCCCTTTAGCGGAAACCCCGGATCCTTTAAGAACGACGCCAACTGTTTCCCAGAGAATCTTGCAATCAAAGTTAAGGCTCAAGTGATCTACATACCATACGTCGAGTTCGAACTTGTCCTCCCAACTCAATGCATTCCTACCGTGTACTTGTGCGTAGCCAGTGATACCTGGGCGGACATTATGTCTGCGGGATTGTTCAGAGGAATAGTGGGGTAGGTATTCCATAAGCAAAGGGCGTGGTCCCACCAAACTCATGTCGCCTAAGAATACATTTAGTAGCTCAGGCAATTCATCGAGTGATGTGCGCCGTAGGGTTTCTCCTAGGGGTGTAAGGCGTTCCGCATCAGATTGCATAGCACCGCTCTCTTCGTGAGCAGCTTCCATGGTGCGGAATTTTAGAATTCGAAATGGACGCCCCCTAAGGCCGGGCCGAACCTGTGAAAAGAAGATCGGGCGCCCCATTTTTTTAAGGATAAGAAATGAAATGACTAAGAAAATTGGAGATAGCGTGATCAAGCCTACTCCAGAAACGATAACATCGAAGAGCCGTTTGAGACGAAGGGTCCTACTTTTCCTGCGCACTGCCGCTGGAGCTTCTCTAGCAGTTTTTTCTAGTACGGTTCGAAACTCACCAGCTAATCGATCACGGTTGAAGCGGCTGTCTGCTAGTGCTGCAGCTTGCTCACCTGCACGGCGCAAACCGTCTGAATTATTCACAAATTCTAAGAGCTCTTGTGCCGCTTGCACATGATCGGTGGGTGACAGTGTTAGCCCAGCTCCACGAGAATCGATGAGGTCTGCATGCCAGCCACCATAGTTTACACAGACGGGTTTCCCAGCGGCCAGGGCATCAAAGACCTTGTTAGCTGAGTTATGTTGCATTTCTGGTATATTACGAAAAAGAGAGATAGCAACCGTCGCTGCAGCAAGCAAATCAGGCATGTCTCTCTTAGGGATTGGGGGAACCATCCAAAAATTTTGGTTTAGAACACCGAGCGATTCAGCTTTAGCCTTAACACTATCCCACTCAGCCCCCGTACCGCAGGTTAGAAAGTACACCTGTGGATCTAACGCGAGCATCGCCTTGGCTAAATGAGCCATATAGCTAATGTCATTTATTTTTCCAAGAGTGCCACCATATAAAACTATCTTTTTGCCTCTTAGATGAGGATGTTCATCAAGAAATCTTTCAGCCCTATCTTTCCCAACCCTAAACAACTCTACATCACAAGCATTTGGGATCATTTCTATTTTATTTTCGTTGACCCCCGCATGAATTACTCCTTCTTTCATACCTGGCGAGAGTGCGATAACGCGTGCGGCAGAAGCATAGGCAAAGCGCTCTAGTAGACGCGCTAGCCATATGGAGGCTGGATGTTTAAGCGCACCAATTGCTATGGGCAGCTCTGGCCAAAGGTCGCGGACTTCGAATACGAGAGGCGCTGCTTTTGCACGGCTTGCAATATAGCCTGGGATTATGATGGTTAAGGGAGTGGACGTAGCAATAACAACATCAAAATCCTTGATACTTAATACCTTTGAGACAGCACGGCAGGCGAAGCTTACAAAGGCCCAAATGCGGCGGGCAAAACTCATTTTATTACTGTAAGGTGTCCGCAATATCACCAAATCAATACCATCTATCTGGAGGTGGGTGGTATTGGTCAGGGTGTAGCTATCAGGAAAGAATGCTGATGATGTTACAAGCGTCACCTTGTGTCCGGCTCCCACTAATCGCTTAGCCATCTCATAGGAACGCGTTCCACCGGCTCCGTCGGGGGGGCAGAAATACTGATGTAGATAGAGAATATGCATTACCGTATTATACAACCCAGTTGGGCAAGGCGGAATCCCCAATAGCAAAAGCTAAAGAGGTTCAGAGGCTTTTGGTCCATTCACTATCCATTTTGGGGTTCTAAAGGCGACTGGAACTAAAGTAAGTTACTCTGAGGCTTTCTCGCCTTTTCGTGAAATTATACAATGACTTACACAAACCAAATAAAAGCCTTATAAAGCCCTTTGAGACGAATCGTTCTCTAGGCTAAATTGTATTTAACCACAAGGACATCCAGATGGTCGATACTGCCACAAATGGGGAGACACAAACTCCAAATAGCAGCCAAAGAGCTGGCTCAGAAGATGTGACAGTGATGGATCTCTGGCTAGTCATAAGGTCCTATCGGCACTTTGCCAATGCAATGATTGCATTTTCAATAGTCTTAGGTGCCATGTTAGCCTTTCTGTTGCCGCCAGTTTACGAGCACACGACGGCGATCGAAATTGGCAACCAAGTAATTAATAATGAGGGAGACAGCGTTGGTGATGTTGTCCCGATAGAGGCACCGGAAACAGTCTCTGACAAGCTTGAGACTGGATATATACCCCTTATTGCTGGGAAATTTGTCCGCGAAAATCCAGAAGGGCCAGCCGAGTACGTCATTGAATTAAGTGGCTCTGAGAATAGTCAGATTATTCAACTTCTTTCAGAGGCCCCTGCAGACCAAAGCGCTCTTATTTCTGAACTTCACCGCCAGATAGCCGAGGAACTTATTCTAGACCATGCCCAGACAGTTGATGCAATGCGGGCAAACGCTGAATTATTTCTTGCTGAGGCTGAGCAGAAACTAGGCGAAATGGTAGCCCAGGAACGCGCCCTGACAAGCCAGGTTGCATCCATTAGTGATACTCTTATTTCTCTGGATGATTACACAAGAGAACTACAGGTCGACATTGACAAGGCTGAAAGAGAGGTCGAATCCCTGCGCGCACGCGGCGGGAACAGTGTTGATCGCTCAACTCAAATTCTAATGTCATCCAATCAGATTGGTGAATGGCGCACGGTTCTGGTGGAGATAGAGGGTAGAGAGGTCAGCATTGTTGGAATTCGTGCTGACGCGGAAGTTAAGCTCGAAAATAATGAACAGGAGCAGAAGACAGCACGGAATGAAATTGAATATAGGAATGCAACCCTAAGAAATATTCAAGCGACCCGTGTTTTGGGAGGAGGTACGGTGATGTCGCCCAAGCCGATAGCGCCAAATAAACCTCTTATTCTTTCGGCTTCTTTTGTGATTGGAATTTTTCTTGCCATAGCTGGCTCTCTTGTACTGGATTTTCTAAAGCGGGCATCTCACTTTGAGAAGCATAACTCTTAGAGTTTTCTCAGAAATTAATTACCTAGCTTTGTGCAACAAGTCTTAATCTTAAATTTATAGCTGAGCTTTGTCTGTATGGCTTCAGGTGAACCAAGTTTGCCCCAGGCTAACGGCTAGCAGTCGCTAATATAGCATTTAGGTGATTGGCCATGAAAGTCATGTTTCCTTCAGTCAGAGTCGGATGAACAGGTAGCATGATGGTGTAGTCTGTGATGGCAGCTGCATTTGGGCGAGGGTTTGTTGTATCAATTCCAGTATTGGCAAATGCTGCTTCCTTGCTGATGTCCGGACATGCACCTACGCGGGCAGGTACTCCTTTTGCATTAAGCTCTTCAGTTATGCGGTCACGGGTCCAGTTTTCTGCCAGACCCTCTGCTTTAAGTAGGATGTAATATTTATAATAACTATGCTGTATGTCCGGCGGGGGAGTTAAATCGTGAATGTTTGGCAGGCCTCGGATCGCCTCTGTGAGTATTTTGGCATTTGAGCGTCGGCGCTCGACCCAGCCATTCAGCTTCCGCAGTTGCAGGCGGCCAATAGCTGACTGCGATTCCGTCATGCGCCAATTTGTTGCAAATCTGTCTACTAACCATCTAAACCCGGGTGGTGCGGTGTCACTATGAGTTTTATCATAATCCCATCCGTGGTCTCGCAAAGACCACATCCTTTTATAAAGTTCTGTGTCATTTGTCAGCACAAGGCCACCCTCACCACCAGTCGAAATAATCTTATCCTGGCAAAATGAAAAGCAGCCTATGTCTCCCAACGTCCCGACTGCTTGTCCCTTGTAAGAAGCTCCATGTGCCTGAGCGCAGTCTTCTATGACTGCTAACTTAAAAGTGCGAGCAATTGCGAGAACTGATTCCATATCAGCAGGCCAACCGGCTAAGTGCACTGGAATAACGGCTCGCGAGCGTTCGCTAAGGACTGCTTCAATGCTGTCCTTGGTGAGGTTTTGAGACATTCTGTCAATGTCAGCGATGACAGGCTTAGCGCCGCACCTCACAACAGCTGCTGCAGTAGAAATGAAAGTGCGAGCTGGCACAATTACCTCGTCTCCAGCCCCAATGCCGAGCGCCTCTAGTGCGAGTTCCAAAGCTGCAGTGCCGTTCGCTACAGTTAACGCGTATGCAGCGCCAGACGCAGCGGCATATTCTGCTTCAAAGGCTTTTCCTTCTCCTCCTGTCCTATAGTTGACGTGCCCAGACTGTAAAACCTTAGTTACGGCGGCGACTTCATCAGGGCTGAAGAAAGGCCAAGGCGCTATATTTGGGTCAGGAGTGATCATGTTCGCATGTTGCCATTCAAAATTGAGGTCATCCACACGACGATGCGAGAGGTGATGAAGCCTCTCCTATCTCAGGTACCTTCGCGTCGAGGTTAATGGCTGCGATGGAGCTGTTCAAGCTTTCGAGTGTGCAAACGGAAACATTTTCCATAGTGTATAGGTAATGATGGCGTTCTAGGTCTGCCATTGCTTGCGTCCTTATGATCACAACATTTAGGCCAAGATGTGCCGCTTCTAGCAATAGTGTGGATGCTGTGCCCACAATAATATTATGGTCGAGAAGGAATGCGCGCGCAGATTTAGACCGCGGCAGCTGAATTGTTACATCTGTAGAAAGTCGAGAGCGGATGGATCTAAATTCTTCGGCGTAGAATGGATGGCTTCGGATCGTAACACTTTTGAGCTTTGCGAGGGCATTTAGGGCATTAGCGAACTGGATAGCAGCAAGATCTTTGTCAGTGTGTGGGTCTATTAGAGTTGCTAGATGAGGAGCGGCAACGCCCACACCGGCGGACTCGTGATCTGCAAGATAAGAGCGCTCTTCTTCCTTCAATACAAAGCTAGGGTTTGTGAAGCAATGGAATTGAGCATGAACGTATTCCGAGCGAAATACGTCTACGTAAAATTCATTCCAGCAATAACAACGATGCACTTCGAAGAAGGCATGCTTGGCGTAATAATGTTTGTCACCATGCATTATGTTGTACGTTTCAATACCATTTTGGGCCAGAGCCTGGGTTATAACAGACAAACTGCAACTATATTCCCAGTATACTAAGACAAACTTGGGCGTGTAACGCCGGATAGCGGCACGGACTAAAGCTATATCTACTGCACACTTTAAGGTAAATTGTAGTGGAAAGGGTAAGCGCTCCTGGATGGCTAAAGACAGGACTTTTAGCACGAGAGCCACATCTTGAGATGAAAGACGATGGCTTGATAGCGTTTCTGTAGCTATTATTTTTTTCGCGAGCGTTTCCGGAATAGCAAAGATTTCTTGATTAGTCTTCCAGCGTGCACCAAAAACCAATTGGATACCATCGCCTGCATTAGTGCCGCGATCTCTGCCTTGAGCGAGGTATCCTAGCCAGCAAGCTACTATAAAGAGTGGGAAAGCAAAGAGACTCGCGACTTCAAATGCCCAGGCACTTTTAATAGGCCTCATTAATAAGTGTGCGCGAAACTGAGCCATTGCTCTATACAACCTACGTTTACTAGGCTCTGAGTTCTCAAGTAGAACCCGCATCCTTGACCATATGCTGGTAATTATTTTCTCATTCTTGGCCCTGCTATAGTCATAGCGGTAGCCAAGCGCAGCCATGCGCAAGTACGAGGCATTTTTCTTTATGTTTGCCAAGATAGAGATCACAGCTAAGGACTCTTCCATTGGAGAGCTGGCTGTTTCTTACGTTTGTAGACGTGCACATTCCAGCCGCGGAAACCAGTCGAAGCCGAGAGTGTAAAGGATTTTTTGATAGTGGTCTCGAGGTCAGAGTAGCGATTGCGCGGGTCAACTTGGAAAACAATTGTGTCGTAAGTTTTTGTAATCCAGCGCATGAGTGTTTCGTCGGCCCACAATCCTTCTATTTCAAGGCTGTTAAGTGTCTGCCCATAGTCTGATTTAGTGAGGCCAGGCCTGATTTTTCGATAGCTGTGGCGCAGGTTAAGACCCTGCACTGGAAAGTGGCGGTTAGCCTGAAATAGGGCATAAGGGATAGTAATGAGGTCATGGATTGGCAGTATTGCCTGTTTTGAACTGGTGCTTTTGCGAAAAAAATCTGCCAATTTCAGAGTTTCCACGCTTTCAGCGACTGGTCGCGACTCTTTTAGCATAGCCTGGGGATAGAGACGGTACGCATCCCTAGATGCTAAGGATGATGCCAACTGGTTGCATGAAATAATGGCTATCATGAACAAGCCAACCAAAAACCAACTGGGCAGAATCTTGCTCCTTGAAATACGCCCAATGACAGAAGCGGTAATACCTGCACTGATTGCCCCTATACCAGCAAAAGATGCTGTGTAAGGTAAGATACACGTCTGACAATAATCGAGAGAACCGATGTAGTGAGTCGCTGACAAGAAGAAAAAAACAAGTGGTGCTATCCACAATAGCCGAAAGTCCGATGGTGCAAATATGATAACCGAACCTGCAGCTATTATTAGACCTGCGTAAGGTAATAGATACGCTTCAACTAAGTCTATTAAGGCAAACTTGCTGAGCGCAAGATTTAAGCCAACATCGCCTGTGGTGTTAGTTTGAATAATCGATAAATGATCGTTTATCAGGCCCATGTCGGCTAAGAGCGGAGTGATGATTGGCAATCGCATTGCATATGACAATAGCCGGTCTGGAAAGGCAATAATTATTGGCGCAACAACGACTATGATACCTAACAAAACCAAAGCTGTGTGGTGCACGCGCTGCTTTCTTAGTCCGAGAAGATAAATCGGCAGAAGGGGAATCACTAAGAGGATCATATTTTGGCGAAAAAAATATATCAGCCCGAACAGTGCTCCTAAACAAAGAGAAATCCACAGGGAAGGTTTGTTAATGCCTGCTATTACAAACCAAACCGCCAAGAGGCCTATCAGTGAAACTGTCGCAATTGGTGTGGCGGTACCAAAATAGAAAATTACCGCTGGCACTGAGAGTAGGGTTGCTGCACCGATACTACCAGCCGACCAGCTTCCAGTTATGCGGCGGACAATATCAAATACTACTAAACCGCTTAGAACGCCAATGCCAGCACTTAACGAGCGACTAGATATTAGACTAGGACTAACAAGCTTTTGCCAAAGACCCAATTCAAAAAAATAGAGTGGCATGTACCATGTTGGATCCTGATCGGAGTAAGGTTTGACATCTCCGGTCACGTACTGGAATGACTTTATAAGGTAAGTGACTTCATCCACCCAAGTCTTGGCATTGCTTGTGACACCAAGAACACTAATAAAATAGTAGGCAAGGGATAGAGCAAGAAGTATGCATGCAACCCATTTATCCTTATGGTTTATTAGCCGGTTTATGATCACTTTCCACCTTTCGAGGAGCGGCGCCAAATTGGAGCGTTTTGTTGCAATGGAGGAGGATTGGTCCTGGTGAGATATTGCATTTTAGCTTTATGTCAAAATAGTCCGATATTCATGAGCAAGAGTGTATCCTGTTGTGACTGTGGCGCGAAAGAGCAGATGAAAAGAAGTGCATAAGAATACCTTGTTAGATGTTCTAATAGGATTTTCAAATAAGATGAGTTATCGACTTGATCACCTGAGTCAAACTAAGATGTTGGCAGCGTACTCGATTTTTCTTGTCATTTCGTTATCGTTTGTTGCTCACCTTACGCTTTTTCTTCTGTATGCCTGGCCCTCCTCTCTGGAGACTGTATATGCCTCTAATAATAGCGTACAGGCTTTCCACTTAGCGCAATTATTTTTGCGTGCAGTATTTGGAAATTCTATTTTAGTTGATCGCTTGCCATCTGTTCTATCAGCCACGGCGACCTTATTCTTAATTTTTCGGATTGCTAATCGATGGAGTGGTGATATTGCATCTGGGGCTGGGCTGACACTCGGCTTCACTTTATTTCCTATAGCAGTTTACATGTTTTCTCAGGCGTTACCACATGCTCTTACGGCGCTTATTTTTACTGCTGCACTATACTTGATTTCGATTGATGGAAATAAATCACGATACATTGCTCCTATAGCTGCTGCCTTAATGTGCGCAAGTCTACTTTTCTTGCATGGAACAGGATTTGTGCTTTTCGCTGTCCTACTTTGTCTGACTTTTGTAGAGCTTGGAAATTTCTGGCGGTCTCTTGCTTTTGTTGTCGTGACCGCACTAGCTGTAGGGCTGGGGATAAGTTTTCTGGACCCCGTTGGCGTTCCGGATTTCCCTCTAGATTTAACGACCGAGTTTCCTAATGACCGCTGGTTGGTATCAGCGTTGCAGAGTTACCCAATGATTTGGGTGGCGCAATTCTTCGCTATCTTATCTCTTGTTGGTTCCCGTCCTCTGCGTCAGCTACTTGCCCCTGAGGGGGTGCGTCGCTCACTTTTTCTATTAGCTGGATTTTTTGGTTCGACGTCTGTACTGGGACTGACTCAGCTTCCACCCCATGAGAGTGCGGAAATGGCGTTTGCTCCGTTGCTATCTCTTGGCGTTCTAGCCTCGCTACCGATGGTAATGTGGATAAGACTGATAATGCCAAGGGTGAGGTCGGTAGTGATTTGGATTGCCTTGCCAGTCATCATGTATAGCTGTTTCTGGGTTATTCTTGGCCCAATTGATTTAACTGGTTTCCCATACAATCTATTGATGGAAGAAAGTATTTTTTCAGCTACGCAGTCGCCACGGTAGTTGCGCCCTGCGGACGGTTACTATAGTCACTGTGATGAAGCCAAGCATATAAGCGATAAAGGTGCCCTGAGCTGCACCGATCATGCCGTTGGTTTGAATGAGTATATAGGTCAAGCCAATGTTGAATATCGCAGCAAGAGCGCTGGACACAGAAACCCAGAGTGTTTCCTCACTGTAATAAAGATATGAGGCTGTCAATGACCACAAGCCTTGTGCGACAAAGGCAGCAACGATCCAAATAAATACAGGCATAGCCTCCAGATACGTTTCACCAAAGATGAATGGCAATACGAACCAACCCACGGTGGCAAAGCCCATGCCAGCTATGATATAAATAAGAGCAACCCAATAGCCAGCCGTTACGGCACGCACGCGAGATTGATTAGAATTTTCTTTCATTCTGTCATAAAACCAGGGCGTCCAGGCTCGATTCACCGACTGTGACATAAGAAACATCGCTAGCCCGACCTGATAGCCAATAGTGTAAATGCCTGCTGCCGCTTCATCAATCAAGTTAACGAGCAGAACCCGGTCTGTTGCCGTTACTAGCGCAGCACCGATCATGTGCGGTATCAAGGGTGCGCCATACCGAACAATGTGCTTAAGGTGTTGGTAGCTTAAACTTAGGACGATCAGTTGCTTTCGCCATAACCAAATTATCCCTGCTACAGCAAAGCTGCAATGCCCAACGACGAGAACAGTGATCAGGTTTACCCATCCGGCCAATCCAGAAAGTACGAAAATGACTAGTAGCCCATTTAGAAAGAAGGCCCGACCGATATACCACTTACCAAACACGGTCGGACGTTTACCCATCTGATGTAAAACTAGGATCAACCCAATAATCGTTTGTGCCCAGGCAACAGCCACCCAAGCCCAGAACCATTTTCCTGGCACGGGTATTGTAGCTGCTAGTTGAGGAGCGAGAGAATATAAGGCGCCATAGACAAATGCCGCCAAGCAGCCCGTTAAAGCCAGACCAGTAGTTATGTAAGCTGCGTAATTGGTGTCCCCTCGGTCAACATAACGCCGACCTGCAGCGGTTTCGAAACCTAACCCTACGAGAGGCATCAAGATATTAACACCGACTAGAAAAATGGCGTAAACCCCATAATCAGTAGGTGTAACAGTTCGCGTGATAACCGGAATGGCTATGAGCGGGAACAGTGCTGCGACACCGTTCATGATCAAATATAATCCAGCCTCGCCTAATAATGGCAAAGCAAGAAGTCGTTGGACGAGATGGATCAAGGATTTCAAATTCTACGTTTCGTCGCCAAATTCACGTCGATTCCTTCGTTTCTGGCTACCACACCTAGCCCATGCACACCAAATGATACGGCCCAATGTCAGGTCAAGGAGGGTAAGCCATTGGTTTAATTGGCTAACCATAGCCTAAACTTAGGCATTTATGGACAAGGACATCCGATATGGTACATATTATCGCTCATCACAAGGAAGACCAGCCTAATGGCTGGCCCCTCATTGAATTCAAACTTGCACCTAGCAAGGTATATGTTTTGACATTCACTTGGTTGCTAAACAACTATTCACGCGATTGATTAATACCCTTGGAATCTCAACCCGTGTGATAGGTTTTTATACTTGGGACAGCCTACTTCATGAAAATCTGTCATAAGTTCAACCAAGCTGTTGGTTTTGCTGCTCTCTGTTTGCTTTTCACCCCGCCGGTCGCGGCGCAGCTAGAGCAAATTATGGAGGAACTAGAAGTTCATGGCCAGGCGCGTGTAATCATACGCATGAAGGAATCCGCTCAAGGAGGATCTTGGATGGAAGCGGGTTCGACTGCAGAGCAACGTGGGGCCGTCCGCGCTATGCAGGCCCGCATGGCAACAGCTTTGTCGGAACACGATCTAGTTATACAAGAAACCTACTCCAGCCTCCCGTTTATAAGTGTGACGCTAGATCCTGAACGCCTTGGGGCAATAATGTCCCTTCCCGAAGTTGAAGGCATTTACCCTGTTCGCCATGAGCGCAAGGCGCGGATTACCGAAAAAAGTCAGCTTATGCGATCCACAATTTCAATAGATGTCAGCGACTCTTGGGACTCTGGCTACGAGGGGGCGGAATATACAGTCGCAGTTATTGACGGTGGTATTGATGCAGGGCATCCAATGCTTGCAGATAAGATGGTTGGCGATGCCTGTTTTTCTGCCACGTACACCTCCACATCTGGTGTGCAGAGCTGGAGCCAATGCCCCGGAATGGTTACCCCCCAAATTGCTAGTGGAGCGGCTTCGAATTGTGTCAGTAGTTCTGGGCGTTGTGACCATGGAACTCACGTAGCATCTATCGCAGTTGGAAATGATGGTTCCACTTTTGGTGTCGCACGTGCCGCTCAGCTTATGCCTATCGATGTGTTTTCTAGGGTTAATAGTGAAGAAGAATGTTTCCCCGACCCTGCGCCATGTGAACTTACAGACTCTCTTGCAGTCCTTGATGCCTTAAATTATGTGAATGAGGAGGCTGAAGACTTTAATATTGTTGCCGTGAACCTTAGCCTCGGGGGCGGCGAGAACGCCGGACCCTGTGATCAAGATGATGTAAGAACAGCTGTTATTAATATGCTGCGTAATAAAGGTATTGCCACTGTTGCTGCAGCTGGCAATGCTGGGCTGAACGGCTCAATCAATGCCCCTGCCTGTGTGTCATCTGCAATTGCCGTTGGCGCAACTACCAATTCAGCTTCTGTCGCTGATTTCTCTAATTTTGCTTCATTCATGGACGTCATGGCCCCTGGGGTTGCCGTTAAGGCAGCTCAAGCTGGCGGAGGGTTTGTTGAGCGCAGTGGCACATCTGTAGCAACACCGTATGTTGCAGGTGCATTTGCCGTTATACGGTCAGCATTGCCAGATGCTACAGTAGATGAAATTCTTGGTGCACTAACCGAGTCCGGTGTGCCCGTTATGCGCAGTAGCCAGAATTTTAGTTTACCTCTAATACAGGTCTATAAAGCTATTCTCGAACTTCAGGGTTTCAATGTAAGTGTTTTTAGTAACGTACTTGGCTCTACCACTCCTGAACCAGGACAGTCTTTCGTGAGATTCCACAACAGTTCCAGCAAGCAAGGTAGTGTCAGAGTATCCATACGTGATGCAGAAACCGGGGAGAAGCTGGGTCGATGGGTTAGTCCAGTGATTCCGGCTCATGCCTCAGTACAATTCAGCATTTCTCAGCTCGAAAGGGAAGCATCTGCCGAGCAGGTAATAGCTACCAATCAGCGTACTTATTACAACCTCTCTGTAGAATCTGATTTTAAAGGTTCAATGCAGCATGTGCTCTGGCAGGAGATTGCTGGTGTAATTTCTAATATGACAAGTTGTGCTGACGGTGCCGAAGACGGGAAAAGGGCACTTTTTAATGTGCACGGTCCGGCTATTCAGAAATATCCATCACTAGTCCGTCTTTATAACGATGGCACAGAATTAAATCGCGCTTTTCTTGATATATTTAATGCGGCTTCCGGGCAGTTAATAGGGAAGTGGACTAGCAATCAATTGGAAGCCGGTGCAGCTTTAGAGATATCAATGATCGACTTGCTTGACCAGCTCAACAATGATCTTGAATCTTCTGACACAACGTCTAACGACGATTCAACACTGCCTACACATTTCAATGTCGAACTTCACGATGGTTTTAAAGGGCAATTACAGCATGTTGTCAGAAACATTGAAGCTCAAGTATTAACGGACATGTCAACGAACTGTACTCTTGAGTAGCCAACCTAGCTCATCTTTAGTGTGGACAAAATACATCCTTCCCTATGTCCCGAATTGAGGCGGTTTGTAATCAACACATTTAATTTTCGGATTCTTTATGCGTGTCGATCAGTTTGACTTTTCCCTCCCTACTAACCTTATAGCCGATCGCCCAACTGTGCCCCGGGACTCAGCGCGATTGCTTTACGTGCACGGGGGTGCTCTGCAGGACCGTTCTGTACAAGATCTACCTTCTCTATTGCAACCAGGAGACGTTCTTGTATTCAATAATACACGGGTTATTCCCGCACGCTTATTCGGTTCGCGCGGTAGTGTTGAGGTTGAATGTATGCTGCATCGAGAAGAGAGCCCAGGAACTTGGCAAGCACTTGCGCGCCCGTCAAAACGCTTAAAGATTGGTGATCATATTCGCTTCTCTGAGGATCTGAATGCGGAGGTTCTTGGCCACGTAAGAGATGGATCAGTGCGCCTGATGTTTAATTGTACCGGCTCTGATTTTTCGGATGCGCTAAAACGCTATGGCCACATTCCTCTTCCACCGTATATCAACCGTTCTGATGAAGCCGCCGATCGAGAAAACTACCAGACAATATACGCGGAGCGCGATGGGGCCGTAGCCGCACCCACGGCGGGCCTTCATTTTACAACTAGTCTACTAAGCGCGCTAGAAGAGCGAGGAGTGGAAAGCGCTTTTATCACACTTCATATAGGGCTCGGTACTTTCCAGCCTGTTAGAACGGAGAATACAGAAGACCACAATATGCATTTTGAATGGGGTGAGATTAGCCAAGAGGTTGCAAATACTCTGACAATAGCCCGTGGGGAGGGACGTCGTTGCATAGCTGTTGGAACTACTAGTTTAAGACTTTTGGAGTCGGCCGTAGACGATTCAGGCGTAATCAAGCCATTTTCTGCAGAAACGAACTTGTTTATTGTTCCGGGATACAGTTTTAAGGCCGTAGATGTCTTGATGACTAACTTTCATCTTCCGCGGTCAACACTTTTTATGTTGGTTTCTGCGTTTTCTGGGCAATCCCGCATGCAGGCAGCTTACGCGCATGCTATTGAACATAAATACCGGTTTTATTCTTACGGTGACGCGTGTTTGCTAGAGCCAGATTCAAGCCTGTGAAGAAAAAAGTTTTCAGCTTTACCATAAATGCAACAGATGGTGCAGCACGTGCTGGCTGCTTACTAACGGGGCACGGGATTATTGACACACCTACATTTATGCCCGTAGGGACAGCAGGTACTGTAAAGGCTATGACCATGGACTCGGTTATATCTACAGGTACTCAAATTGTTCTTGGCAATACCTATCATCTCATGCTGCGGCCGGGTGCTGAGCGTATAGCCGCGCAAGGGGGTCTTCGACAGTTTATCAAGTGGCCTGGCCCAGTTTTGACAGACTCCGGTGGTTTTCAGGTTATGTCCCTGTCAAAGCTCCGCACCCTTTCGGAAGAGGGAGTGAACTTTCAATCGCACATTGATGGCAGCCGGCATCATTTGTCACCTGAAAAAGTCATGCTGATTCAGAATCAGCTGGGCTCGACAATAAGCATGGTTCTTGATGAATGCACGCCTTTCCCGGCGACCGAGAAGCAGGCAGAAGAAAGTATGAAATTGTCGATGCGTTGGGCAAAAAGGTCTCGCAATGCCTTTGAAAGGCGCCCGGGTTACGCGGCTTTTGGTATTGTGCAAGGGGGTATTTATCCTCAACTCAGAGAAGCATCAGCTAAAGCGCTTATTGATATTGGTTTTGAAGGCTATGCAGTCGGAGGGCTAGCCGTTGGAGAAGGTCAGGACATACTGTTCGACATAGCAGCTGCAACCGTATCCCATCTCCCTCAGAACAAGCCGCGTTATCTTATGGGCGTTGGCAAGCCTACTGATATCATAGGGGCAGTGCAAAGGGGCATCGACATGTTTGATTGTGTCTTGCCAACGAGATCAGGACGTACGGCCCAGGCCTTTACGCGTTTTGGTACAGTAAATATGCGGAATGCCAGGCACGCTGATGATCCCCGTCCTTTAGATGACAGTGTAAATTGCCCCGCAAGTCAGGAGTATAGCCGCGCCTATCTTCATCACTTGATTAAGTCTGAAGAGATTCTCGGTATGATGCTCTTATCCTGGCACAATGTAGCTTTCTATCAGCATATGATGGCTCAAATACGGGAAGCCATATGTGTAGGAACTCTTGAGGCCTACGCTAAATCCTTCCTTGGTGATTGGTCTCGTGGTGACATCGAGCCCATCTAAAGCTAGCGCAGATCTCAAGGAAGCTCTGCTCCAAGAGGCTTTTCGTATTGGTTTTGATGATGTGCGAGTAACCGCAGCGGTTCTGCCATCCAGCACCTCATCAAATTTTGATGATTTTATTAGGGGTAAATATTACGGAGATATGGCCTGGCTGGCTGATACAGCGGCACGGCGCCGATCTCCCCAAGAGTTGTGGCCTGAGGCTAGGACTGTAATTACTTTGGCAGTCAATTATGGGCCAGCTTTTGATCCTCGCTATTTGCTTGAACAGAGAGACTGTGGTGCCATCAGCGTTTATGCCAGAGGTAGAGACTATCACGATTTTTTCAAGAAGCGCCTGAAGGCACTGGCCCGTTGGTTTGTTGAAACTACCCGAAACGAAGTCAAAGTATTTGTCGATACTGCCCCGGTGCTTGAGAAGCCGCTTGCCGCCGCCTCTGGACTCGGCTGGCAGGGTAAGCATACCAATCTGGTATCCCGGACTTTCGGGTCTTGGTTGTTTCTGGGTGAGATTTTTACTACAGCAGTCCTGGAAATTGATGAACCAGAAACTGACCACTGTGGGACCTGCCGCCAATGTTTGGACGTATGCCCTACGAATGCATTCCTGGATGCATATAGAATTGATGCTAGGCGATGTATTTCATATCTTACGATTGAGCACAAAGGGCATATAGACCAATCTCTGCGTCCAATGATGGGGAACCGAATTTATGGCTGTGATGATTGCTTGGCAGTCTGCCCATGGAACAAATTTTCTGTGGTGGCCCATGAAAGCACTTTACAGGCGCGCTTAGAACCAGAAGCTCCAAAATTAGCTGATCTAGTTCGTCTTTCCAATGCTCAGTTCCGCGAAATGTTCAAGGGTTCCCCGATCAAACGAATTGGTAGGGATAGGTTCATTCGTAATGTCTTGATTGCTATCGGTAATAGTGGGAATGCAAAATTGGCAGATAATATTGATTCCCTCTGTCAAGATGAATCACCGCTAGTTCGTGCTATGGCGATATGGGCGCTTTCTCAACTTTCGCCAGAGAGGGCAGCTATCTTAAAAGCACAGCTTTTCCATAAGGAATACGACATAAATGTCAGAGATGAGTGGGAGGCATTTTGATTCTGATTTTCAGTACTAAGTTGTCTTAGCAACTACCCTAAAATAATTCTTCTACAATCGCTGACAGCTCACTTCTGACATGTAGGTATAAAATTTCAATCTAATACATGTAACAAAAACCTAGCCTAAATACCTTTATTTCTTAGCAGGCTCTCCAATTGAAACTGCATGGCATCGAGCTGAGCTTTAAGACTGTCAACATTACTACCGGTGGTTTGTGAACCCTGGCTGGTAGCTGTCTTTTCATCCTGCCTTCTCTCTTGTTGTTTCGTGGTCTGACCAGAAAATGGGCCCGCCAGCTTCATTGATTTTTCAAATGCTGAGAAATTCTTTTGCACAAAGTCTTCAAGCTGTTCTATTTGCGGAAATTCTTTGAGTGCTGCCTGCATTGTTTCCCTCATGAGGCATTCATTTTGAGAAAAAACTTCCATACTTTGCTCAAGGTATCTTGGCAGCACTTCCCCTAAAGAGTCGCCATAAAATCTAATGATCTGGCGGAGGAAGTTGTTTGGCAGTAAGTTTTGTCCTTTGCCTTCCTGTTCTACAATAATTTGGGTCAACACAGGGCATGTTAAGTCTTCGCCTGTTTTGGCATCTATAACGACAAAATTTCCGTTTTTCTTAATCATCTCTGCTAAGTGATCTAGTGTTACATAGCTCGATGTTTTTGTATTATACAAACGTCGGTTAGCATATTTCTTGATAGTGATAACTTTTGCATCAGCGGATCTATCGGCCATAGTTTAGGCCCTTCCTAGCGGCCAGCTCCGATACGGAGCCGCATGTTCAGCATTTCCCAGAATTCTATTGTGCTCTGCACGATAGAATGAGTCAAAGTGTGCCTTGTGCAAACGGGAAATCTATAAAAAGAATTTTGTCAGAGGTTTCGGGCTTTGGTTATTTCTTAGGCATGCCGACCTACACAGTTTTGTGGTGCACTTAATCTGTCTGACGTGTGTGAGCATGTTCTTGATTATACAAATACAAACTTCGATCCTGTAGATGAACCAATCATACCAGGTATTTCAGTAATCAAAGTCACGGTCACGGCCAGCCAATTAGCCCTAACGCTTGCTATATAGAATTAATCCGCATTATATCCAATCGGATGAAATCCGATGCCTCAGGATAGGGGTTAATTTTTTAGGCAGGTTGGATCCGGATATTTCTATACCGCACGAAGAAATCTGGACTTTGCCTATAGTCTATCTTGCCATAATTATAGGTAGCCGTGTTGATTACCTGGCTTTCATACTTTGGCATAGTGGATTAACAATGCTGTGTAGCAATAATTCACAGGCCAGATCCTAATCTAAGCTATGACCAGTTGGCCTCGCACAATAACTAGGGAGCTTTCATGACCGACATCGTAATAGCAGCAGGTGCACGCACTCCAATTGGAACAATTGGGGGCAGCCTCTCTAACTTCGAGGCTTCAGAGTTAGGCCAGGTGGTTATTGCGGAGGCTTTATCGCGGGCTAAGATCGATACAGAGGAAGTATCAGAAGTTATTATGGGACAGGTGCTAGCCGCAGGCAAAGGCCAGAATCCGGCCCGGCAGGCATCTATTTCTGCGGGTGTACCGATTGAAGTTCCGGCTGTGACGATTAATCAGGTCTGTGGTTCAGGCCTGAGGGCGGTGGCAGTGGGTGCAAGTAGTATTCAGTCCGGTGATAGTACGATTGTCGTAGCAGGTGGGCAGGAGAGTATGTCCAACTCACCTCACTGCGCCCAAATGCGGGATGGCAAGAAAATGGGTGACGTTCAGCTGATTGACACCATGATTAAAGACGGCTTATGGGATGCATTTAACGGCTACCATATGGGAACGACGGCGGAAAATATTGCAGATCGATGGCAGCTGAATAGAGATATGCAAGATGCATTTGCTGCAGGATCACAGCAGAAGGCAGAGAGTGCTATTTCTGATGGTCGTTTTAAAGATGAAATTGTGCCAATAACTGCAAGGGTGAAAAGGGCAGAACTTGTTTTTGATACTGATGAATACCCACGTGCCGGAACGACTGAAGAATCTCTCAGCAAACTCCGCCCGGCGTTTTCTATAGACGGAACTGTTACGGCCGGAAACGCGTCCGGTATCAATGATGGTGCGGCTGCAGTGGTTCTAATGAGTGCGCGAGATTCGGAGTCTCGTGGGCTTAAGCCTCTTGCGCGAATTGTGTCTTGGGCACAGGCGGGGGTCGATCCCGCAATTATGGGGACAGGGCCAATTCCAGCGTCTCGCAAAGCGCTTGAGAGAGCTGGTTGGTCTGTTAGTGATCTCGACCTTATCGAGGCCAATGAAGCTTTCGCTGCTCAATCTTTAGCAGTCTGTAGGGACCTCGGATTTGATCCTAATAAAGTAAATGTAAATGGTGGCGCAATTGCTCTTGGACACCCAATTGGTGCATCGGGCTGCCGAGTTCTAGTGACGCTTCTTTATGAAATGCAAAAGCGTGATGCGGCAAAGGGGCTGGTTACATTGTGTATAGGCGGCGGTATGGGTATAGCTATGTGTGTCGAGCGCGTCTAAGCCCTAAAGGATATTCATTTGATGCTCGCCCTCAAAGAAGGCTCACCGGAAGCCGACGCATTTAGTATTGTTTACGGCGTTTATTTAGCCTTTGAAGAGGGCCGCACCCAAGACATCGAAGCCGTACAGCTTTCTACTTACTCAGTATGGGATGCGTTGACACCAGGCTTGCGCATGTCCCTGGAAGAGGTCAAGAAATTTCATTCTGAAGATCAGTCGCACAAGATTTCACGTGGCGCGTTATCCTGGAGGCTGGTTCCTCTAAAAGTAGACATTTTAGATTGCATAGCGGTCGTACTTAGCCAGCTAGATCTAAAGTACGAGCCCCCTAATCCTATAAATTCTCGCTTGCGAGTGACTGATGTACTGAAAAGAGTCGACGGTTCCTGGATGATGTTTCATCATCACGAGAGCATACAACCGATTTCAGATCTTTGAGGTGTTTCCGATTGCGCGGCCTCTTAATAATCTACCATGGCTAAGTGATTTGTATGGTTAGTAATACGCCTCTACTATTCTAATAAATACCTATAGTAGATTTGTGCACTTGGCAGACTTGTTGCTTACCTTCTACAAATTCCCAGGTCTCCATATTATTGAGAGAAACCCAAAGGCCTTAGGGCGAACCAAAAACCCTATTAAGCTGATCATCTGGGAGCGGAGGTGTCACTTTGGAAACAACCACAGCCACGATTATGCAGACCAGTCCGCCAATAGTGCCGACGGAGAAAGCATTTGGTATCTGACGCTCGATCCAAGAGGTAACACTATAAAGAGTTGTGCTATCTGGGCCAGAAGCTGTGATAAACCCACCTGCAATTATAACGAACGTTGATGCACCAGATAGAAACCCAGCAATAGCGCCCGCTTTGGTAAGACCCCTCCACATCACGCCAAGAACCAGAGGTCCCCAAAGCGCTGCAGACAAGCCGCCAAAACCCAGGGCAACAAGCAAAGAAATATTCATATTTTGCATGTTGTAGGCGAGGATAACTGAGGCAGCTAGGACGGCGACTGTGGCAAGCCGGCTGATCCTGAGCGTGATGAGATCAATCTCACTTTCGCTTTTGTTTTGATGATACTTGGGTGCATAGGTTAGGCGATAAAGGTCGTTAGCTATAACCTGACTCATGGCGATCACTAGCCCATCTGCGGTTGACATTATGGCTGCTAATATACCGACCCCGAGTAAGGCGGCTAACCAAGTTGGGAAAATTTCAATAAAAAGTGCTGGCACAGCATTGTTTGCACCAGCGTTACTAGAAAACAAGTCATCACCAAACATGCCACGCGCTAGCATACCGCCAAATGCCATACAGGGTAGGATTAGACCAAAAGTGAATGCAATTATTATGAACTTGCGCCGATCCGCCTCCCTTTTAAGGGCCCACAGCTTGTTGCCTACGTGTGGCATTAAACCGAGAGGGACATGAACAAATAATAAAGCGAAAATATGCCACCATTCGCCGACAACTGGAGAACCCTCATATAAAACTTTGGTAGTCTTGGGATCAACGTCTTCCATCTGGGCCACAGCACCAGAAAGGCCTCCGTCAAAACCAAAGCCAAACACAAACATGATCAAAAGCATAATGGCTAAAAGGATCATAACGAATCCTTGCAAGGCATCGGTCATCATATCTGCATGCGCGCCGCCCATGACCACATAAGTTGCCAATACGACTGTGGTGATACCGAGGGCCCATGGTAAGTCAAGACCAAGCATAGTCTCAAACATCACTACACCCGAGACGAGCTGTCCTGCCATATAAAATAAGAGAATGAGTGAAAATATAGCTGCGATAACACGCATAGCCTCTGAATTATATCGACAACCTAGGTATTCAGGAATCGAACGGTTGCCGAAGGTTTCCCCGGCCCTCGCAATCATGCGCTGACAAACCAGGACTCCGGTATAAGCACCAAGTGGATAGCAAAACATGATCCACATAGCTGATAAACCAAAGGTATATGCCAATCCTGGAATACCGAGAAAGGTCGCCCCACTAGCAACGGTAGACGTAAAGGCTAAGGCTAGGAACCAGGGGCCGTAAGAACCGCGCGCGGTAGCGAAATCATCAGCATTCGTAACTTTACGTTGACCAAGTATGCCGAACCAGATCATCACACCGATATACAGAAACATAAATATCCAGCAGTATGCTTGGAGACTCATCGTCGGTTCCTTTCCCTAGAGAAAATTTGCGTTATTGTAGAGCAGTAATAATGGTTTAGTCTGCGTGCTCGTTAGTTTGTTCTAAGGCACGGGCTAGTGCGCAGAATCCACTAACTGGCACTTGCTCCGCACGCCATGTAGGGTCAAGGCCGGCGGTGGTGCATAATGCACTAGCATCACCAATGGACTTTAAGCTAGAACGCAACATCTTTCTGCGTTGTCCGAAGGCTGCCGCAGTGACCTGTGCTAAAAGATTAGCATCAACCATTGCGATGGGATCATTCAGTGGTGTCATGTGTACAACAGTTGAGTCCACGCTAGGAGGGGGTGTGAAGGCCTGAGGATTGACGTCGAATGCTAATTTGATTCTCCACCGCCATCCAGCGAAAACGGATAAGCGACCATACGTTCTTGATCCAGGCTCAGCTGCTAGGCGTGCAGCAACTTCTTTTTGGACCATTACCGTCAAAGATGTGAACGCATCTGGACGATCTAACCAACGTAGGACTAATTCCGTTCCAATATTATACGGTAGGTTAGAGATCACCCTTCGAGGCATGTTGCCAAGAGAGCATGTATCAATCTTCAGGGCATCTTCCTGGATAATCTCTAGCTGCCCCGGGAAGACTTCCATGATCTCGCTGAGCGCATCAATACATCGGCCATCTTTCTCGATGGCGATAACATGTGCACCAGTCTGCAATAGAGCTCTTGTGAGACCGCCAGGTCCCGGCCCTACCTCAATTACTGTACCATTGTTTATATCACCTGCTGTGTGGGCAATCCGCGCGGTCAAGTTTAGATCGTGTATGAAGTGTTGTCCTAGGCCCTTGCGAGCAGTAAGCCCGTACTTTTGAATTATATCGCGAAGAGGGGGCATATTAGGCAGAGGTTTAGGCACAGATTACCTCATACTATTCTGCGATGAGACACGATCTCTGAAGCTAAACAGATTGCAGAAACCAGGCTGTCACATCGTGCACCACCACCACCAGCAATATTGAAAGCCGTGCCGTGATCTGGCGAGGTGCGCACAAACGGCAGACCTAGCGTTAAATTTACTCCACCGTAGAAGTCCAATGTCTTGAGTGGGATCAGTGCTTGGTCGTGGTACATGCACAGCACGGCATCATATTCCTTGCGTGCACCTTGATGGAATAACGTATCGGCAGGTAGGGGCCCAACGACGTCTAAACCATGACTCTGCAGAGCTCTGACGGCTGGAGAAATGATTTTGATTTCTTCTGACCCAAATTTCCCGTCTTCACCAGCGTGAGGATTAAGGGCCGCTACGGCGAGGCGTGGTTTATCGATCTTGAAGTCTGAATACAATGCTGATGCTGTCACAAGTCCATGGGCAATGATGGCATCTGTAGATAGTGTTGCTACAGCCTCATGTATGGACATGTGACTGGTTACTGGCACGACCCGGAGTCCCCCTCCCACAAGCATCATTACAGCTTGGGACTCAGGCATAGCAAATTGATTAAGATATTCTGTATGGCCGGGATAAGAAAACCCAGCATTCTGAAGAGTAGCTTTATGGATCGGATTTGTTACCAGAGCGGAAGCATTCCCCTCTAGAACGTGAGACACAGCCTGGTTTATTGCACCAATAACAGAAGGAGCATTTTCAACCATGGGATTTCCCGGGATTACTGGATTGTTCAGTGGAGGGTTGACCGGCATTATTGGTAAGCTCTTCTGAAAAAATATGTGGGCTTCAGAAGCATCACTAATTGTTTGTAAAGAGCAGTCTAGTTTTAGGGTGAGAGCTAAGGCACTAATTCTCCTAGGATCATCTATAATAAAGAATGGTGGCAATTTATCACGGTGGCAAGCCCAGGCCTGAAGGGTCACATCACCCCCTATGCCAGCAGGTTCGCCCATAGTGATAACGACGGGTGCGGCTGAAGTCATATTGCGGTTAACACGATCATCTTAGAGTCTGACGTCAATGAGTGCCTGGCGGCGCAGATCGCGTATACGTTGTCGTGAGTAAGTGTCGAGTTTTTCACTTTCCAGGCGGCCATAAACCTGCTCTGAAGATGGCAATCCATCGTCTTCTTCGCGACTACAGACCATTGCGAATAACAGAGCACCTGGGACTGTTATGGCGCCACCGACTTGCCCAACGGGTAAAGGTAAGACTGCTTCACGCACGGCTTGCGGTAAACCACCTATGCGAATGAGATCTACCGGGCCAGATCCTGGGCCACCGACTTGCGATGCCCATTGGTTCATCTGCTCGCAGCTAGAGACCTGCGTTTGTATTGCTTGAGAAAGTTGATTTATCCTATCAGATGATAAGGCATTCCGGCCAACAGTTTGCAGATAAATTTGGCTCAACCTCACTGCAGCCATCAGGGGTGAGGCTTCGGCCGTTGCCCGCTCTTCACGCAATACAAGGACTGTATAACCGGACAGCGTGCGGATAGGGTCTGAGACATCTCCCGCTGTCATGCGCGCGGCCGCTCTGCCTAACTCGGGTTCAAGTTCGCCCGAATTAACCCATCCCAAATCTCCACCAACAGCAGCAGTCGGCGCTTGAGAGAACTGGCGGGCCAGGGCAGGAAAAGGGGCGCCAGCACGCGCTTGTTCAGCCAGTTGTTGTGCGAGAGACCGCACGTCGCCATCGCGCGCTCCCGAGCTGATAGGCAGGAAAAGCTCACCCAGTAAATATTCAGGTTTGCCTTGGTTAGCTTTTAGCCGCTCAATGACAACATTCACTTCTTCTTCACTGACTGTGACATCGCGGGCCAGCACTTGCTGAACCACTTTGAGCCACACAACATCGGCTTCTACTTGCATATAAAAAGTTCCAGGATCTATACTTGCTTCTGCAAGCATGCTTCTGAACGCGCCCGGTTGCATGCCGTTGTTTTGCTCTATTGCCTGTACAGCGTTTAAAACTTCATCCTGGTTGGTTTCTATTTCTTCACGCCTTGCTTCCTGAACCTTGAGTTTTTCTTCAATCAGAGCATTCATGACTTGCGGCAATAGCCGCTGGCGTACTTCAATTGAATCTTCAATGCCCGCGGTAACCAAGAACAGCTGAATCCGGGACTGCACATCAAACAATGATATAACGTCTTCATTGACGACAGCCGCAATGCGCATAGCGTCTTGCTGAGAACGGACGGGGTCTAGACCGATGAGCAGGTAAGACACTAGAACGGCGGTGGTAATCCGAGACCAATATTTAAACAGGGACATCATTCCTATATGATAACTCCATGTGCATGTTCGGGAATTGCCCGGGAAAACCTCTTAGATCTTCTAGATTTTGCCAAACAGCTATAAAATCGCCTTTACCATACTCATCTGCGGCGTAGCATTCCAGTCTACAATGACGCCAGCTCATATCAGAAACTACCGCAATTCTCTATTGGTTTTCCGACTGACTTCACAAATCCACAACGCATGGTATAGTTATGATTATGGCAAAAAAACAGCATATGCGCTTTGTGCTTATGTTTCTTATGGCTCTTGTCTTGATCTTTCCACCCCTGACGAGCATAGCCGCTGATGCCCTTGGCATCGAGTTGGCACACCATCATTGTGATTCTCACGCTGGGGATGGCGCAAACCCAGAACATGAAGACGATGCGATGCAGTCCCACGGCCATAGTGCTGCTGAGTCCGATCCCTTCCAATGTGAGCAATGTCATGTTGCCTTGGCCGCTCTTACTGTAGAGCCAGATCTCGCCTTGCGTGCGGACATCAATTTACTGCTAGACTTTCTAGCCTTGGCATTATTGCCCGTGCAAGGCCCACGAAGTTTCAAACCCCCTATCGCCTAATACAGTCCACTAATAGTTCGGGTTTTGGCTGTATGATGCGGCCTCAGCCAGCAATAGATTGTATTTTTTGTTTCTTTGGCAAACATCACCTAAAGCAGGAGTGGCTTTGTGGTCATTAGATTTAAACCTGTACCAACTATTTGGCAGGTCTTGGGGTTTTATTGTTTTAGTATCGCCAACATTCTGCCATGCACTGAAACTTTGGCGCAAATGCCTCTAGCCCTGCCAGAGGCTATCGCAAGTGCCCTAAGTAATAGCAGAGATGTTATGCGCCTGGATCGTGATTTTGCGTTGCGCTTAGCGGAAGCAATAGAAGTGGAGACGCGACCTAATCCTGAAGTTGAAGTGTTAGCTAAGTTGTCTGATAAAGGCGATGGGGCTGGTATCGAAATAGAGGTTGCGCAGCCTTTGCGTTTTTCGGATTTCAGATTAAGGCCATTGTACGCTGCAGCTCTGCGTCAAGTAGCGACGGTGGAGCAGGAAGCCGGGCTGTTTGATCTTGTCTCGCACGTGACAGATTTATATCTCGCCCATTGGGCTTCACAGTCCCTGGAAGAGTTAGCCCGCCAGTCTGCTAACGAAGCGCAGACTATCACTGAGCAGATCGAGCAAATCCGGCGAGAGCAGGCCCAACCGACTATTCATTTTAACCTATTTGCGCCTGAGGCTATGCGTCTACGTGAAGAATCGATCTTGTACGCAGCAGAGCGTGCTGGCATCGAAGCTCAGTTGGCGGTTGTTACAGGTGGCAATGGGCAGCCAATCATTACATCAGCCGGGGTGCCTTCTCCGCTACCACCCCAGCAGTCTCTTATTACGTTTGCAGCGCAGAAAGATTTTGGCGCTCGCTTAGCGCGGGCCCGAATCACAGTTAATGAAGCACGGCTCAGTGTGGCCGAGCAGGATCGCATACCTATGATCATACCGCGTGTGAACTACGATGTCGAAGCCAATGGTGAAGCACGTAATTGGGGTATTGGAGTTGCTATGGAAATTCCCCTATGGGATACCAATGAGGCCGAAGTTGTGCGTGCCCGTGCGGCGCTAAAGGAGGCCCGGCTTCATCTTTCACGTCTCAATGGCGGTTCCCGTGAAGCATTGGTGATCGGTTTATACCGTCAAGTCAAATTACTAGATGCTAGAGCTGAGAAGTATAATCGTGACATTGTCCCAGCTTATCGCGAGAGCTTTGCTTCGATCAAAGCTATCTATGACCAAGGTCAGATGGGCCTGCTTGATGTGTGGCAAGTTCAAGCCTCTCTCCTAGATGCAGAAAAAACCGCAATTACTACTGTAATTGACGCTCATAAAGCACGTGTAGCACTAGAACGGGCTATTGGCGGCAAAATCGAACAGGTGGATTGATATGATCAGCTCGTTTTTCAGACCCATTTTCCTGCCGCTTTATATGGCGTTTGTTCTCTTGTCACCGCATGCAAATGGGCAGGAAAACCACGACCATGGGGACCACAATCATAACGACGTACATGCGGTAGCCAAGCAACTGACCCTGACACCTGTACAAATGGCAAACCTTGGTGTGACCTCAGTAGAGATTGAAATCCGAACCTTACAAGAATCCGTGGAGCTGCTCTGCTCTGTTGAGGTGCTGCCCGAAAGGCAGGCATATGTAAGCCCTAGATTTAATGGTCAGATTCGCGAGATTCGCACCACATTAGGTGATCAAGTGACGGTGGGGCAGGGGCTTGTAGTTATTGAACCCATCATAGCCGGCGCTCCAACTCTAACGTTAAGGGCGCCTTTGTCTGGCATTGTCTCTAAACAATCTGCGCGGATCGGGCAAACGGTTGAAGCGATGTCAGTGTTGTTTGAGATTTCGGATCATTCTCGGATGCTGTTGCATGGTACAATGATGGAGAGCTCGGACATCACGCGTATTCGGGCAGATCAATTGGCAACAATCCAACTAGATGCTTTACCTGGCAAGTCCTTGGTGGCAAAGGTTTCCCGCGTTTATATGGCCCGTGAAGCCGGAACAGGCTTATTCACCGTTCATGCAGAGACGGACAATGAGGCAGGTCTTCTGTATCCCGGTATGATAGGTACAATGTCGGTAGCAGTGGGCAGCCCCATTCTTGCTCTCGTTGTTCCGAGACGTGCCATCATTGGCAGTATGGGCGAGAGGTTTATTTTCGTACAAGCCGGTGATGTATTTGAACGCCGGGCTGTGATTGAAGGTCTTGCCTCGGGCCCAGACATTGAAGTTCTCGAGGGAGTATTCCCGGGCGAACGGGTGGTGGTCCAGGGGCATTACCAATTGCAATACATGGGTGAAGGCGCGGCCGGTCTGCCGACAGATGCTCATGCTGGCCACAGTCACTGAGCACATTACAGTGTTGGATTCACTCATCAGCCTATCGATCCGTCACCGCCTACTGGTGGTTGCATTGGCCTCACTTAGTTTTGTTTACGGCGGTTTAGCGATTCAAAAACTCCCTATTGATGTTTTGCCAGACCTTAATCGCCCGACGGTGACTATCTTTACAGAGTCGGCAGGCTTGTCGCCCGAGGAAGTGGAAATACTCGTCACCCGGCCTATTGAAGCGGCTGTTTACGGGGCTAATGGTGTAGTTCGCGTACGCTCCGCTTCATCGATTGGACTCTCAATCGTTTGGGTCGAGTTTGATTGGAGTATGAACATCTATGTGGCGCGACAGATCGTTTCGGAGAAACTATCGCAGGCACGAGAAGCTATTTATGAGAGGGTGAATCCGACTCTTGGACCGATAACGTCAATCATGGGTAATGTCATGGCAATCGGTGTGACGGGTGGTGAGCAAGTCGATCCTATGACGTTAAGAGCTCTCGCTGAGTGGGATATACGGCAACGTCTACTATCTATAAATGGAATTGCACAAATAACGGTTGTAGGCGGTGAGCTTCAACAATTCCAGGTCTTAATAGATCCCGAGCGCTTAGTATTTTACCGAGTGCCTTTGTCAGCAGTGCTTGAGGCATTGGAAGAGACTAATCTCAATGCTACGGGCGGATTTCTTTTGTCAGACTATACAGAAGGATTAATCCGCATTCTTGGGAGGGCGCAAACGACCGATGAGATCGCGTCGACCTTTATTCCTATTCCAGGTTTGCCGAGCCAGCGTGTTACTATTGACCAGATTGCCCAAGTCAAAATTGGGAGTGCGGTCGCACCTAGAGGCGATGCTTCGATCGATGCGATGCCTGGTGTGATACTCTCGATTCAGAAGCAACCCGACGCTGATACAGTATCCTTAGTAAGCGCAATCCGTTCCGAACTAAAGGATATGAAAGATACGCTTCCTGTAGGCATCGAACTGCATGATGACATTTTTTCTCAGAGTGAGTTTATTGAATTAGCAGTTGCCAACGTGGAAGAAGCACTCCGCGATGGCGCTATTCTTGTTGCCATTATTATCTTTATGTTCTTGCTTAACGCCCGCACTACTTTCATCACGCTAATAGCAATGCCGTTAGCACTTATCCTTACCCTTCTAGTCTTTCAGATATTAGAATTGTCGATAAATACTATGACATTAGGGGGTATTGCGATTGCAATCGGACAGTTGGTAGACGATGCTATTGTTGGTGTAGAGAATACCTTTCGAAGACTCCGCCAAAATAGACTGAAGGGTGAGCCTGCTCCTCCAATGGAAGTGATTTTAAAAGCCACGCGGGAGGTCAGGGATCCGATAGTATTTGCAACCTTCATTGTCGTTCTAGTGTTTTTGCCTATGTTTGCTTTGTCAGGGGTGGAAGGGCGGATATTCACACCATTAGGCATTTCCTACGTAACATCCATTGGCGCATCCCTTCTGGTTTTTCTAACTGTTACGCCAGCTCTGTGTGCCTATCTAATGCCCCGAATGAAGCAAATGAGTGCTGAGAGAGAAGGATTAGTGATACGCTCTGTAAAGTGGGCGCAAGAGAAAATTCTCAGAGTTCTGTTTCCGGCTCGCTTCATAGTGTTTGCAGTGTTCGGTTTCATGCTCTTTATTGCGGTATGGATGACTTCGCAGTTTGGCCAGAATTTCCTACCCGAGTTCAATGAGGGTGCTCTCAACATCTCGGTAGTTATGGCCCCAGGAACTTCGCTTGTGGAGTCAAATCGCATTGCAACAAGAGCTGAACAGGTGGTGCTGGGTATACCAGAAGTGATCAAAGTAGGCCGTCGTTCAGGACGGGCCGAGAATGATGAACACGCAGAGAGTATCAATGTCTCTGAGCTCGAGTTTTTTCTGCAACCGTCTAGCAGGTCAAGGGAAGCCGTTATTACTGACATTCGCGAGCGGATGGGGCAGTTTCCCGGCGTATTGATTAATATAGGCCAACCCCTCTCCCATAGAATTGACCACGCATTATCAGGTGTGAGAGCGCAAATTGCGATCAAGGTATTCGGTGATGATATGGATGAATTACGCCGTCTGGCAAGTTTGATTGAACGCGCGGCTGAGGCCATCGACGGTGTAGTTGACCTTAGTATTGAGCAGCAATCACTTACTGAGCAGGTGCATATCCGTGTTGACCGTGACCAAATTCGTAATAGAGGGCTTACAATTGCGCAGGTGGTTGAGTACGTGGAACTAGCCTTAAATGGACGTACTGTTAGCCAGATTATTGACGGAATCAGAACCTATGACCTTGTTGTTAGTTTTGATCAAGAGAGCCGATCAACACTATCCTCAATCAAAGAGTTGCCCGTTGAGCTGGGAGAGGGAGGATACCTGCCCCTAAAATTACTTGCAGATGTAGAAGAAGCTCTAGGCGCTAACGTAATTAACCGTGAGAATGGCCAAAGACGCTTAATTATCCAGGCTAACGTTTCTGATAGAGATTTGGTTAGTGTGGTTCAAGATATCAGGGCTCTTGTCACTGAAGAGGTCATTTTCCCGGCAGGTTACTTTGTAGTATACGGTGGTGAATATGAGAGCCAGTCTGCTGCAATCGATGCCATTGCCCTTCTAACTGTAATCGCCTTTCTTGGTATGTTCTTAGTGCTATATGCACATCTAGGTAGTGTAAACTTCGCGCTTCAGGTCATGCTGTCTATTCCCCTTGCTTTTGTAGGTGCGGTTATTGGTGTTTGGTTGACCGGCGGCATATTATCCGTAGCAACCTTAATTGGATTCGTTACTCTAACTGGAATAGCTGCCCGTAATGGCATCCTAATGATTAATCACTACTTATACTTGATGCGCGAAGAGGGCGCTTCGTTTGACCAGGCCATGATTACCCGAGGGACCCAGGAGCGGATCATTCCCGTCCTGATGACTGCTCTAAGTGCTTGTCTTGCATTAGTCCCTATATTGCTGACACCAGACCAACCTGGTAGGGAAATCTTATATCCAGTTGCCCTAGTTATTTTTTCCGGATTGCTCTCTTCTACATTGCTTGATTTGTCTCTGCGGCCAATAGTGTTTTGGACCTTCAGTAGCCAGCTTGTGGCTCAATCTAGGCTGGCGTCATCAACTATGCTACCGTCTGAGGAAATTAGTGATAGGAAATATGAATAAAAGCCTCGTGGTTATATTGACGCTCCTGGCGTCATCAACGATGCCTCTCAATGCTTACGCTCAAACTATGCACGAGCATAGCAAAGGGATTGACTTTGCGTCTTTGGATGATGGCTGGGTAGCCCTGGAGGAGGTGGCATCCAAGATTCGTTCAACTGTCGCGGCGGATAATTTGGATCCACTGCATGACCTTGCCGCTGAATTGCATGCGGTAGCGGACAGCTTTGGTAAGTTGTCAAACCATATCCCGAAAGCTAATCAGTTGCGATTCACATCTAGTGTTAATCAGCTTCGCACTCTGAGTAATCGCTTGCATACGGCCTATGAGCAGAGAAACGCCGCGGCAGCAAAACAGATGGTCACACAGCTCAATGGTCTAGTGCAGCTACTAATGGCTGGTGCTGAATCAAGCTGATGCGTCTCGTTATTGATCCACACCAACGCTTGAAGATAAGCGGACTTCACCAACGGTTTTAAGAGTAAAACGTAGAATCACAGAGAAGCCGCTCTGGAAATCACGATCCTCTGTATTGTCGTCCGCAATATCTAGTCCGAAAACAAAACACTCATCTTCATAGACGACGCCAATAGATGAGCGGATAGATCCACCGCCTGGGCTAAGGTCTTCCCGATGGGTGCCGGTAAGTTTCCAATATTTTGATAGACGGGTATCAAAATAGGCGTAAAGCTCTTCACGATCACCGAACTCAGGTGATGTTGGGTCTGTTTGCCTAATAAATATATAGTTTGCGCCGAGACGGAAAAGATCAGTACCCACTGCTGTGCTGATCTCACTCCTCTCAGGACTAAAGTTAGAATTTTCGAGGCGGAACCGGTAGGACAGGTCAAGATAATTCGATGGTTGATACGAGACTCTCCCAACAAAATCAGAGAACTTGCCACTTAAACCTGACGCGGCGCTAAATGTATTATCTCTGTGGAAACGATAGCTTTGTCCAAAGATTGCTGAGATAGATTGCCCTGTTTCACCGTAAGCCGACCAGCGCAATCCATAATTCAATCGACCACCACCTTCAATGCGGTCGTAGCCGGTAAAACGCTGCTCTGAAAAGAGATTGGTGTCGTCAAACTCAAAATCGCGGCTATCTTCATTAGATATTCTGTTTGAATTTTGTCCTATAGGGTTCCAAACACCTTGGACAATGGGCTCAAGATATTGGGTTAAGTTCGTTACGGTCCGGGTCATGGGAAAGCGCCACTCCATCGAAACTTGCGGAATGGCTCTGCTCTCAAGGCCAGTAAAGCTAACATTAGTAACAGGGTCGACAACGTCTCTGACATAATAGCCGTCACCACGCACTGAGGCACGCAGAGTATAAATTGCGCCGACCGAACTCACATAAGGTACATGCCAACCCAGTTCGGTTGATAGCCTGGTCTGATCGCTGCCTGTTTCTCGGTACAGCGCTAAAGCACTTGCATCAGCGGTGAAATATCCGCCCCCACGTGTGGGTTTGCCAACGAAGCTGTAATTTATTAGTGGGGCAACAAGCGGTGTTGATCCGGCAATGACGGTCCGACGTTGTCGCTGAAAATGGTAGGTATTAACGGCGAAATAAGACTGAGTACCGAACCTTTCTAGGAACGCATTTGACGTTAGCCAGGTAGGAGCATCAAAATCGTAGCGTCTTAAATATGTATCATCAGACGCTAAGTGAATGTCTGCTCCTGTTCGCCAGCGCTCATCTATATCCCATCTTGTTCGAGCTCGTATATGGCCGCGAATGTCCTTTGTATTATCTCCGTCGTCCGATACTAAACTGCCAAAGAGGCGTAGCTCTCCTTCTTTGAAGAGTTGACGGTATTCAGCTGTCCCGCCTCGCCCGGCTGATGATGTGTAGAGGGGTGTTAGGGTGGCATCCATATCTGGTGCGATGTTCCAGTAGTACGGCAAGGCAAACGAGAAGCCAAGATTACTACCCCCCCCTACTGCAGGAGCAAGCAAGCCAGAGCGGCGATCGGCCGTTGGGTCCGGGTGAGCAAGGTAGGGCGTGTAGAAAACTGGTAGGCCTAGCAACTCAATCCAGGCGTCATCATACGTCATTAATTGATCGTCTCGATCATGTATGACTTTCTTCGCCTTAATTTGCCACACTGGATCTCCTTTGCAATTCAGATCACATGCCGAATAAACTACGCGGTGCAGCTCGTCGGTGTTCTCGTCGCGGCGGCGAATGACTCGGGCCGCCAATCTGGATTTGTCTGCCAGCAGAACCTGCACTTCACGGGCAATGCCTTCTTTTAAATCTCCAGAGATTTCCACCATTTTAGAAAATAAGACACTACCGTTCTTATCGACTAGAATGACATTACCCTCAGCCTTAGCTCTATCTGTTGATTGGTTGTAGGTCATATGGTCAGCTAGAAGAATACGCCCATCCTGTTCGATTTCTACGTTACCTGAAGCTGTTATGGTTTTTGAATTCTCATCGTATTCCAACTCATCAGCTATTATCAGGGTTGATTTATCAGTGGGTGAGTCTTGTGCAAATGCAGCAAGGCAAAATGTTGCTGCACCAGCAAGAATTACGATGAACACAGACGATTTTTGCAGGGGTCTAAGGTTCTGGTGTAAAAGAAATGAAAACAAAGATCTGAATCTTAAAATCATAAGCCTGGACTAGGCAGAGCCATGGTCAGCATGCAACGCTTGAAGTGTCCGGCCCCGTATTCCGCCACCTGCTAAGGCGAATAGACCAATAAACGCTGGGACCAAAGTAACAAGATATATCAGTGGAATCATTAGCAAATTCTTGGCCGCAAGGCTTGCCGCTCCCAGGCTTGCCGCTTCAATAGCGATGACACACACTACGGCTAAGGATATACGATGAACCTGTCCGTGGCGATCAAAAGTGCCTGATAGCAAAAAACCCAAGGCTATAGCTGTAAGTGTAAGGTTCATAATTGGTTGCGTAAGACGTTGATGACCCTCAACTCGCATCCGCCGTATAGTACGTGAAGGTATTCCATCTTGTTCTGTAAGGGAAAAGAGCGCAGTTGTAGTCCGTTCTCTGTTATCGGTGAAACGTCCGTCGCCCGTGGCTTCTAACAAACCTAGATCTACTGTATAGCTATCGAAATATAGTAGAGATAAATCTCCAGCGCCGCGCGTAAGTTCCTGGCGGCTGCCGTTTGCCATCAGTACCCGGGGACCATTGGGTCCAGGAATAATAGCGCCCATCTCTGCCATAAGGGTTAGGCTCTTGACCCGGTCACGTTTGTCATGGACTAAGATTCCTTTAAGTGTGCCATCAGCACTGCTCTCCCGAACATATACCGTCATGCCCTTACCGATTTGGTTAAACATACCATCTTTTAACAAAACCTGAGAGACATCATTGCGCACGGTCCATTGTAGTTCCTTGAAGGCGCGCATAGATTGTGGCGCATAATAAAGCGTCAAGGCGTAGGAACTAAGTGTAGCAATGCCGGCCATGACAATAGCTGGCCAAGCAAGCCCCCACCGGCTTATCCCAGCAGCCTGCGCTACGACCAGTTCTTGATCTATGGTCATTTTGTTGTAGACAAACAGTACCACTAGAAAGAGCGCTATGGGCAGAATGATGACTATGACATTGGGTAGCAGCAACAAGGTGAGTTCAAGCCATGTATAGATGGCAAGGCCCTTGTTGATAATGAGTTCGATAAAGCCTAAGGACTGGGTTAGCCACAAGATGTAGGCTAGAACCGCGGTAACTATTACGGTGCCCGTCAAGAGATGGCGCAATATGTAGCGATTCAGCCTAATCATCGTTCACCTAATAAAACAATTTCAGAGTATAGTAGGCTGTGGGAAAACCAGCAAACGTCGGTGCCTTTTCCTACTCTGGAGTTTTTCTAATCCCTAGGTGCTTAGCAGGCAAATGTAGTATTTCTGGGGCAAGCTGACTGAAACAGCCTTGGGTACCAAGGATTCGTAATTATGGTATCGCAGCCGCTAATTGCCCGACCCCAACAAAATGCCTCGAGCGAGTTCGTTTGATGAACCCTAAGATAGGATTTTGCCAGGATTCATCATTTCTTTTGGGTCGAGGGCAGACTTGAGTCTTCTCATGAGGTCAAGCTCAACTGGGTCTTTATAGTGATCCATCTCACCGACTTTTAGGCGCCCGATACCATGCTCTGCTGAGAATGATCCATTCATCTCGGCTACTAGATCATGAATAATTCGGTTCATCTTGTCCCATTCTGCCAGAAAGCGAACTTTATCAGCTCCTATGGGCTGTGAGACATTGAAATGTATATTTCCGTCTCCGACATGTCCAAAGGGGCAGGGCCGTGCGCCTGGGAAGTGCTTTTGTACTGCCGCCACACCCCTGCTGATAAATTCGGGCACGCGAGACACCGGTACGGATACGTCATGCTTGATGCTGCCACCCTCAAATTTTTGTGCTTCAGATAATGATTCTCGGATACGCCATAAACTCTTGGTCTGATTAAGACTTTCTGCGATGACAGCATCGACAATGATTTCATCTTTGAAGGCGTTTTCAAGCAAGGCCTCAATACTCTCGCGCAGGCTAGCATTGGGTCGTGAAGTTGATAACTCAATCAAAGTGTACCAGTCATGGGGTTGACCGAGTGGATCAGCGACATCACTGATATGATTAATACACATTTCCAATCCGGCACGTGGCACTAACTCAAATGCTGTAACAGTGTCGCCCGAAAGGGCGCGGGCACATTTAAGAAATTGGGTGACATCATTGAGGGATGATAATGCACAGAAAGCAGTCTCTGAGGCGTGAGGCTTGGGAAAAAGCTTAAGTACTGCAGCTGTTATGATGCCCAGAGTACCTTCCGAGCCTACGAACAAGTGTTTGAGGGCGTAGCCAGTATTGTCCTTAGCCAATGCGCGCAAACCATTCCAAGTACGGCCATCCGGCATTACCACCTCTAGGCCGAGCACAAGATCACGCGCATTTCCATAGCGTAGCACATTAATACCGCCTGCATTGGTGGCTAAATTGCCGCCAATCTGACAGCTACCTTCGGCTGCAAGGCTCAGCGGGAAAAGGCAGTTAACGTCATCCGCTTTCGTTTGAATATCAGCTAGAACGCATCCTGCTTCAACAGTCATGGTGAAATTTGCAGCGTCAATATTCCTTACCGCATTCATCCGTTCGAGCGCGAGGACAATTTCCGCACCATTTTCAGCTGGCACTCCGCCACCACATAAACCAGTATTGCCACCCTGAGGTACAATGCTGACACCAGCATCTGCGCACAGCCTAACTACAGCTGCGACTTCTTCCGTCGACCTGGGTCGCACCACAAGCAATGTTGAACCATGAAATAGACCGCGCTCTTCATCCAAAAAGGGCGCTATATCATCAGGCTTGGTTAGAAAACCATTGCGTCCAACAATTTCTGCTATACGGTCGATTAAGGTTTGCTCTAAAGGCACGGCATTTCATTCGGTATGAGGGTCAAATAACATGAGGCGAATTTAGTCTAAAGGCAATGTAGACTTTGTTTTTCTATGTTAGCTCTCCTCACCGGCCCTTGCTGGCGCGCAAGAGGCGGTCATTAATAGCCTGACCTACCCCTAGGGTCGGAATTGGCACAATAGCTATTCCCCTAAAGCGTTTAGGATCATCGAGGGATCGTAGTGCAGCAAATAAGCTGGCAGCTGCCTCGTCAAGGTTGCCAGTAGGGCTTAGGTTTAGTGTTGCTCGCGGCGTTTTGCCAAACCCTATTAGTGCTTCATCTTCGATTGCCCTTTGCGCATTTAGGCGCACTGGAAGAGAAGGAGAGTAATGTTTCTCAAGCTGGCCAGGTGAACTAATCGAACCCTCCATTTCTTGGGCTTGAACTATGTCGGGCGGAGTGACTGAGCCTATAACTTTTTCTAAGGCATCGACACCGACAACCCCAGCCCGCAAAATACGGGCCGTGGTTGCAGTGAGATCCAGCACAGTCGATTCAATACCCGTGGTGCATGGTCCCCCATCAAGAATAAAGTTAAGACGATCACCAAAGTCATCAAAGACATGCTTTGCTGTAGTAGGGCTGACTTGCCCGGATGGATTAGCACTAGGGGCTGCTAGAGGTCGTTTTACATGCGTAAGCAGTGCAGCTGCAACGGGATGGTTGGGTTGACGCACAGCGATTGTATCTAGGCCAGCACTGACCGCAGCTCCGATGGGGCTATCGGCCCGGCGTCTCAAAATGAGGGTTAATGGCCCCGGCCAGAAGGCTCGAGTTAAGGCATCAAATCGGCCATCTGGGGTAGCAAGGCCGGCAACCCAGTCAGGACGACCAACATGAACAATTAGTGGGTTTAAGGCCGGCCTTTCCTTTAGTGCATAAATCTGCGCTATAGCGGTATCTTGTGTGGCATCAGCACCAAGGCCGTACACCGTTTCCGTTGGGAATGCGACTAACCCACCAAGGCGCAATGATCTCGCCGCTTTGGTGATATTCGCCTTGTCCCCACTCCGAATAGTCATTGCAATACGTCACGGAATGCTTGAGGCTAAGAACGTACTATTCCGATAGTTCTCGGCAGTTTTTTTGTAGGTTATGTTTTCCCCGCCAAATGTTTTAACACTTCCACCAGCAGCGCGAAGTACAGCATGGCCCGCGGCAATGTCCCATTCACTGGTGGGTCCAAAACGTGGATAAAGATCTGCTTTCCCTTCCGCAACCATACAGAACTTTAGCGAGGAGCCGATTGCAATCATGTTCTCAACTGTGTGCTGGGCTAGAAAGCTTTCCATAGGCTTTTGAATCTGGTGTGAATAACTACCTACAACTGTAACACCCTGTTTTGGAAAAGGCCTGACTGACAAGCTCTCTCTTTTTGTTTTTCTTTCAATGAAAGCCTCCCGTTTGCCGGTTATGGGGCAAATAACGCCACGGAAAAGCTCGTCACGTGCGGGGGCGTAAACCAGACCAAAGCAAGGACTACCATCAACGATGAGCCCAATGTTTACTGTAAAAGTGCCGCGCTTATTTATAAACTCCTTAGTGCCATCCAGAGCATCAATCAGCCAGAAGGTGCTGCCTTCGAAATCCGGGAAACCATTAGTGGCAACATGCTCTTCTGCGACGAATGGAGTACGCGGGGTGAGTTTGCTCAGGGCCTTAAGGATGACATCCTCTGCCGCTTGGTCAGCGGCTGTCACAGGGGATTTGTCGGCCTTGGTTTCAACCGCGAAATCACTTTCGTATATTTCCATAATAACGCGTCCCGACTCACGTACCGTATTTTCAAGTTTGTCGGCATAATCAGACAGAATATCAAAGTTCAACTCTAGATTTGTCATTAGATTATCGTCACGCGGCCTCTTTATTTCCACGTTGAATAGCCTGCCAAATCTTCAAAGGAGTCAGTGGCATATCGATATCACTCACACCCAATGGTGATAAGGCATCTATCACAGCATTTGCGACTGCTGGTGTTGCGCCGATTGAACCTGCTTCACCAGCACCCTTCACGCCCAATGGATTGCTTGGTGATCTCACTTCCGTGTAATGAAAATCAAATTCTGGTGTGTTATCGGCCCGTGGCATGGTGTAGTCCATGAATGATCCGTTCACGAGCTGCCCGGTTTCATCGTAAACGGCTTCTTCATAGAGAGCCTGGCCAACCCCTTGTCCGGCACCACCGAGAATCTGCCCTGACAAGGTCAGCGGATTGAGGATGAGACCAATATCATCTTCAATGGTATAATTCAGAAATTCGATATAGCCGGTTGCTTTGTCTATCTCTAGTTCGCAGACGTGACAGCCGTTCGGAAATGTTGGTCCGTTCATGGCTTGTTCGCTTGTGGTGACCAGTCCCGGCTCTACGTCGGCCGGACGCATAGCTTCATTGAATGAGGCCTTGGCAATGTCGGCAAGTGAAGCTAATCGATCTGTTCCGGAAATGCGGAATGATCCATCAGAAAATTCAATGTCTATTTCCGCAGCTTCAAGTAGATTCGCTGCAACTTTCTTACCGTTTTCGATCATGGTTTTAGAGGTTGACATGACACTCGTGCCGCCTGCTGTGGTTGCGCGGCTGCCGCCCGTCCCGGAGCCACTCGGAATTTCATCAGTGTCACCCATACGTACCTCGATGTTTTTCATGTCGATGCCGAGAGTATCAGCAGCAAGCTGGCTGAAAATGGTCTCGTGACCTTGTCCGTTGTTCTGACTACCGCTTTGAATCAATACCCTCCCATTTTCGTCCAAAGACATAATAGTAAATTCAGTTGGGCCACCTCCGCAGGCTTCAATATAATAGCTCATGCCAAGTCCACGTAGCTTGCCGCGGGAAGCTGACTCGGCCCGTCGCTTATCAAATCCAGCGTAGTCGGCGCGATCTAAAGCGAGGTCCATAAGTCTTACGTATTCACCAGAGTCATAAGTCATGCCGAGAGGCACCTTATAGGGGAACGCGTTAGCAGGAATAAAATTGCGCCGCCGGATTTCATCTTGAGAAATACCTAATTCCCTAGATGCTTTGTCGACCAGACGTTCCACCACGTAGGCCGCTTCTGGGCGACCCGCACCCCGATAAGCATCAACAGGGGTCGTATTCGTTAGAACGACTTTGACATCCACATAGGCGGCTTCAAGGGCATAGCACCCGCACAGCATACCACAGCCTGCCATGGTCGGAATCATGGCTCCAAATTGAGAAATATAGGCGCCAACACCACCCAAAGAAGATACGCGAATTGCAAGAAATCTGCCGTCTTTGGCTACAGCCAGTTCGGCATGGTTAATTTGGTCGCGGCCATGAGTGTCGTTCAGAAAACTATCTGTGCGATCACCAGTCCACTTTACTGGACGGCCCACCGCCTTCGCCGCAAATAAGGCTGCCAGGGGTTCATTAAAAAGGAAGTTTTTCATACCGAAACCACCGCCTACATCGGGGCAAATAACACGGAGGTTTTCGAACGGAATATCGGCTGCCTTTCTGCCATTCTTACCTGTAATCCATTCCCGGAGTTTGTGCGAGCCTTGGCTGCCAGTTGTGAGAGTATAGCTATCTTTGCTCGCGTCATATTCTGCTAATGCACTGCGTGGTTCGAGGGCTGTGGGTGCAATACGATTGTTAACTAGGTCTATTGAAATAACCCGATTAGCTTTCTCAAATAAGGCGTCTGCGGCGTCTTTATCCCCCATCGACCATTGAACTAAAAGATTGTTGGGAATTTCATCAAACACCAAAGGTGCGCCATCAGCTAGGGCGGTTGGCATGGTGGAGACTGCGGAGCGCTCTTGATAATCAACTTCAATCAAATCTAGCCCATCCAGCGCCTGTGCCATTGTATCGGCTACAACCACAGCCACGGGTTCACCTACATAACGAACTCTTCCATCCGCCAGGATAGGTCGATTAGGAACATGGGGAGGGCTGCCATCTGGCCCAGATGGAACAGAATCAAAGGGCATACCGATATAACCCCCCGCTTTGAGGTCATCATTGATGAATACTCCCAAGACGCCGTCAGCATTCTTGGCAGCGGAGTATTCGATATTCTTTATGTCTGCATGAGCGTGAGGTGAGCGTAATACGGCCATCCAGCCCTGGTTTTCTTGGTTGATGTCGTCCGTATAGCATCCTGCACCAGTTATGAAGCGCTGATCCTCGATGCGCCGGATCGGCTGACCCATCCCGAATTTACCCATGGTTACATCTCCTGTGAATCCTGGCCCTCTTCTCGCCACACCATACTGCCCGCGGCACTTCTGTCCAGAAGAACTAAAGGGATGATGAGGCTTCGCTTTGTAGGCCTTGTTCACATTGAGATCGGCCCCTAGGGTAGAAGAAACAAGTTCTTAAGTGAGGTCATCATGAAAGTATCATTTTCGAAACTGGCGCGACCAGCAAAGGGTGCAGTATGTGTTGCTGTAGCCGATGGCGGTAAGCTCGGGAAAACGGGATTAATAGTCGACCGTGCCACGGGGGGTGCGCTCTCGGCTGCAATAAAGGCAGCAGGTTTTGCTGGCGAGTCGGGCATGAAGGTGTCTGTGTTTGCACCACCTCGTTCTAAATTAACCCGCGTAGTTGCGGTTGGTGTAGGCAAGGCTAAAGAGATGACTATACAATCTCTTGAGGAGGCCGGCGCATCTCTTTATGAGGTTTTGTCTAAAGAGCTGCGCGTGACATTGGTGTTAGATGACATTCAAGGTGCTGCGATTGCTGGTTCAGAGATAGCATCTGCGTTGGCGTCCGGTATGGAGCTAAAATCGTACAGATTTGATAAATACCGTACCCGGGAAAAAGTTGCCGACAAACCTAAGCTCAAATCTGTTGCTGTGGCGACGACGTCATTTTTTGATGCGCGGGCGGCCTATGCGTTGAGGAAGGCGATCAATGATGGTGTTACGCTTACACGAAATCTAGTCAGTGAGCCCGCCAATGTCCTTACGCCTCAAGCCTTTGCTGAAATTGCTACGGGTCTCTCTCGTGATGGAGTCAAAGTCAAAGTGCTGGGCCCGAAGGAAATGGGAAAGCTTGGTATGGGGGCGCTATTGGGTGTTGCGCAAGGATCAGAGAATGAGCCCCGTCTCGTTGTATTTGAATGGAACGGCGGGAGCAAAAAGGATCCAAAACTAGCTTTCGTAGGCAAGGGCGTGTGTTTCGATTCTGGTGGGATTAGCCTTAAGCCTGGACAGGGTATGTGGGATATGAAGTGGGACATGGGTGGGGCTGGCGTTGTCACTGGACTAATGAAGGCATTGGCAGGCCGGAAGGCCAAGGTCAACGCTATCGGTATTATTGGACTAGTGGAAAACATGCCTGATGGTAAAGCGCAACGCCCTGGTGATGTAGTGACGGCTGCCGATGGTCAGACTATCGAAGTTCTAAACACTGACGCTGAGGGCCGCTTGGTCTTGGCGGATGCACTTTGGTATGTGCAGGAACACTTTACGCCGGATCTAATCATAGACCTGGCAACCTTGACAGGTGCCATCATTGCTGCGCTGGCTGAGCACTATGCTGGGCTTTTTTCAAATGATGATGATTTGGCAGAGCGGCTACAGGTATCGGGTCAATCGGTTAATGAACGGTTGTGGCGTATGCCAATGGGCCCGGAATACGACAAGCTAATTAATTCGCCGATTGCAGACATGAAGAATCTTGGTGGGCGCTATGCCGGAGCCACCACGGCAGCTCAGTTCTTGGCAAGATTTGTCAAGAAAGGCATCCCATGGGCACATATCGATATTGCGGGTGTTACTTGGTCTGAGTCAGATAGGCCCATGAACCCCAAAGGCGGGACAGGGTATGGTGTACGACTGTTGAACCGCTTCGTCGCGGATAATTACGGCTAAATAAAGCTACTCTGTCAATAATCCGTTCATTCGTAAGCGTGGTTGTTTAGTCGGAGCGCATTGCAAACCCCGAAAATACAGAAGGGTTGTCAATATGACTGCGAGATGGTTGCGCGGATGTGGTCAATACAGGTAAACGATGGCCTAGTTTGCCACCGCAAACACGGAGTTTTCTAATGTCCGAGCTTGTTCGTCCATTTGCGGCACTAAGGCCTCTACCTGAAACTGCAGCCGCTGTTGCTGCTCCGCCCTATGATGTTCTGAATACAGAAGAAGCGCGCGCCTCTGCTAACGGTCGACCACACAGTTTTCTGCATATCTCAAAACCGGAGATAGATCTACCGGAAGGGACCAATGTCTATTCACCTGAAGTTTACGCCAAAGGTGCGGAAAATCTGAAGCAACTGATGGTTAAGGGTTTGCTAGTGCGAGAAGCTAAGTCTTGCTTTTATGTTTATAGATTGACCATGGGCGATCATGTGCAGACAGGTATCGCTATGATCGCTTCTGCCATGGCTTATGACGACAATCGCATCCGAAAACACGAGTTTACACGGCCCATTAAAGAGGATGATAGAGTCAATCAGATCTCTGCACTCAACGCCCAAACCGGCCCAGTTTTACTGGCCTATAAGTCGTCACCTGCCGTTAAGGCTATAATCATTGATGTTATGTCCGATCGTCCTGACTATGGCGTCACTTTAGAAAACGGTGTCAGCCACACAATCTGGGTGATTGACAATGATGCTAAGATCAAGGCTTTGTCAGATGCCTTCAACAGCATGCCTGCGCTTTATATTGCCGATGGTCATCACCGATCAGCGGCTGGTTCGCGGGTAGCGAAAGCTAACCAAGATATAGAAAGTGCACAATATTTTCTCTCTGTTGCTTATGCTGATGATGAAATGCGTATCTTAGACTATAATCGGGTGGTTAGAGATCTGAATGGCTATGGAGTTGAAGATTTTCTGATCGCCGTCGGCAAGAGGTTTGATGTGTTGCGCGCCGATGTCCAATCTAAACCCAACAAGCCGATGCGTTTCTGCATGTACTTAGATGGTCTTTGGTATACCCTCGACTTGCACCAGGAGTATATCCCAGACGATCCCGTTGGTCGATTAGATGTAAGCCTGCTCCACGCCAACTTAATTGCACCATTGCTTGGTATCACCGATCCACGTACCGACGAACGTATTGACTTTGTGGGGGGCATTCGTGGCATGGGAGCGCTGGAACAGCGCGTGAATTCTGGCGAGATGGCGGCGGCCTTTGCCCTGTATCCGACTAGCATGGCGGAACTTATGGCTGTTGCCGATGCTGGGAAGGTCATGCCTCCTAAGTCCACCTGGTTTGAACCCAAATTGGCCGATGGCCTATTGAGTCATGTGCTGGATTGATACTAGGCAATGACGAATAGCGCGCAAGCGGTTCTTCTAATCGCCGGGCCAACGGCAAGCGGTAAGTCAAGTTTTGCTTTGAAAATTGCAGCAGAACTGGACGGTGTCATCATCAATGCAGACAGTATGCAAGTTTATAAAGACTTGCGCATTCTGACTGCGCGGCCAACTGAAGCCGACGAAGCGCGTGCCCCCCATAAGCTCTACGGATATAGAGACGGCGCCAAAGCGTTTTCGGTGGCAGCCTGGGTTGAGGATGTCGCAAAAGAAATCACAGAAGCTCGCCAATCTAGACGTCTTCCAATTGTTGTCGGTGGGTCTGGGCTGTATGTGAAGACTCTGATGGAAGGCATCGTGAAGATTCCAGACGTATCTGACTCCGTGCGACAGGCGGCAAGGCGGCTTTACTTAGAGCAAGGCCATAACGCGCTTTATGATAGTCTCAAAGAAAAAGATCCAGAAGGTGCGGCTAATCTCAAACCCAAAGATCGTCAGAGGGTGCTTCGAGCCTGGGAGGTACTTGTGTCTACGGGGACGCCCCTACGGATATGGCAGGAAAAACCGCCAAGAAAACTATTACCAAATTCCGAGTATTTCTCAGTGTTGTTTGTGCCGCCAAGAGAAGAAATATATGGAGCCTGCAACAGCCGTTTAGTGACTATGGTAGGCGACGGTGCTCTCCAAGAGGTGCAAGTATTGATCAATAGGGCTCTCGATCCCAAGCTGCCAGTTATGAAGGCGCTTGCTGTTGCTGAACTGGCTGCTCACCTAAATGGTAAGATCTCACTGGAGGAAGCTATTGCCATAGCTCAGCAGCGCACCCGCAATTACGCTAAGCGCCAGAATACCTGGTTTAAGAATCAATTTCGTGCGTCAGAAACCCTCTATAAGCAATATTCGGAAAGTTTATTTGATGAAATCTTTCCAAAAATTCGCCATTTTTTGTTGACCTAGCTCTTTTCTATTGTTAGTTACCCTCACTTTCCGCCTCCAGTTGGGGGCGGTTTATTTTTGTATGCAAATATCGGAAATGTAGTTTTAACTGGGCGACTCTAGATTCAAGGAATCGGCACCATGCCACGCGATACCTCTGCAAGGCGCCGAATGTCAGGCGCTAAGATCTTACTCACGGCCCTCCAGGAGCAGGGTGTTGAGGTCGTATTTGGTTACCCCGGTGGGGCAGTGTTGCCGATCTATGACGAAATTTTCAAGCAGAATCAAATTCGCCACATTCTTGTTCGGCACGAGCAGGGTGCAGTTCACGCGGCCGAAGGCTATGCAAGATCTACTGGCAAAGTAGGAGTGGTATTAGTCACTTCTGGACCTGGAGCAACTAATGCTGTGACCGGCTTGACTGATGCGCTTATGGATTCTGTTCCCGTAGTTTGTCTGACTGGACAGGTTCCGACGCATTTGATCGGCAATGATGCCTTTCAAGAGGCTGACACAATAGGTATCACTCGGCCTTGCACCAAGCATAATTATCTTGTGAAGGATGCTAATAACCTAGCCAAAGTAGTCCATGAAGCGTTTTATGTTGCTCGTTCTGGTCGCCCTGGCCCGGTAGTGGTTGACCTTCCCAAGGATGTAGTGATGGAAATGGGCGCTTACACGACTGCACCTCGCGGTGTCAAACGCCAGCAGCACAAAACATATAAGCCGGCTTTCGAAGCGGATCAGGCCTCAATAGAGGCCGCGGTAGAGCTGATGATCAAGGCGGAGAAGCCGTTATTCTATACTGGTGGTGGTATCATTAATGCGGGGCCAACGGCATCACGTGCGTTACGTCAGTTGGTTAAGGAGACCGGCTTTCCTATAACTTCGACACTTATGGGTCTTGGCGCATATCCCGCATCGGGCAGAAACTGGCTTGGAATGGTAGGTATGCACGGCACCTATGAAGCTAACCTAGCCATGCACGACTGTGATCTGATGATCAACATTGGAGCGAGATTTGACGATCGAGTAACGGGAAATCTGAAACATTTCTCGCCAAACTCGCACAAAATTCATGTGGATATTGATTCGTCATCAATTAATAAAAACGTAATCGTTGATCTCCCAGTCTTGGGTGACGCGGGCCTAGTTCTCAAAGAGATGCTAAAGCTATGGAAAACGCGGAACACCCCTCGCAAGGTGAGAGCACTGAAGTTGTGGTGGTCTGAAATAGAGCATTGGAAGAGCCGAGACTGCCTGCAGTACCGGCAGGAAGGTAGCTTGATCAAACCTCAATATGCTATCGAGCGATTATTTCAGCTAACGAAGAAGCGTAAAACTTTCATCACCACGGAAGTGGGCCAGCATCAAATGTGGGCGGCACAGTTTTACCGTTTCGAACAGCCTAATCGTTGGATGACGTCCGGTGGTCTTGGCACTATGGGCTATGGCCTTCCGGCCGCAATTGGGGTGCAGTTAGGCAATCCCGACGGTCTCGTGATTGATATTGCGGGTGAGGCATCGATCCTAATGAACATTCAAGAGTTATCGACGGCGGTGCAGTACCGCTTACCCATCAAGCTCTTTATAATCAACAACCAATATATGGGAATGGTACGTCAGTGGCAGGAATTACTGCATGGGGGTCGGTACTCTGAAAGTTACACGGATTCCTTGCCGGACTTTGTGAAGCTAGCCGAAGCCTATGGCATGGCAGGTTTACGGGTTATGGATCCATCAGGGGTCGACGACACCATTAAAAAGATGATGGCTATTGATGGCCCTGTTATCGTGGATGTGTGCGTGGATCAGAAGGAAAACTGCTTCCCTATGATTCCGTCAGGGGCAGCACACAATGAGATGCTGTTAGGTCCCGAAGATGAGGCCAATAAAACGGTTTCCGAAGAAGGTATGGTTCTAGTTTAGAATATTTACTCAGTCGGGCGGCGTCGGTTCTTATATTGTATTTCCGGCACTCCCGTGATGGAGGCACTGTTGTGAGTAGTAATATTTATGAAGGTTCGGTGCCGTATTCGGTTCTGAAAGATACTGATGTATATCGACACACAATTGCAGTGCTTGTAGACAATGAGGCTGGGGTCCTGGCGCGCGTTGTAGGCTTGTTTTCTGGCAGGGGTTATAACATTGAGAGTCTGACCGTGTCTGTTGTTGATGAAGATGCCCAGCTTTCACGTATTAACTTGGTGACATCTGGTACACGTCAGATTGTTGAGCAGATAAAAGCTCAGCTTGGCCGGCTAGTGCCCGTACATACGGTGAAAGACCTCAGCGATGAAGGCCCTTCTGTCGGGCGTGAACTCGCCCTTATTAAAGTCAAGGGCCGAGGGGATGATCGCGTGGAGGCTCTACGTATCGGAGATATCTTCCGCTGCAATGTAGTGGACTCAACAACTGGGTCCTTTGTATTTGAAGTGGTAGGTTCATCAGAGAAGATTGACGCATTCATAAATTTAATGAAGCCACTTGGGCTGGCAGAAGTGTCGCGTACTGGCGTAGCTGCCATTGCCCGCGGTGCGGCTAGGATGGAAGACCAGCTAATACCGAAAACGAATGCCAAGAGAGTTCCGGCCAAGAAAGTTTCAAGAGCTAAGGCAAAGGCCTCGCCCAAACGCAAAACAACGGCTAAGAAAACTGCTAACCCTAGATCGAAAAAACGCTAAGCACCCGAAAGGACGATAATCATGCGCGTGTATTACGACCGTGACGCCGATGTAAACATCATTAAAGGAAAAAAAGTAGCCGTTATCGGTTACGGTAGCCAGGGTCACGCACATATTCTTAACATGCGTGATTCTGGTGTTGCTGAAGTAGCTGTAGGACTCCGCGAGGGTTCGGAGACACGTAATAAAGCCGAGGGAGAGGGCCTTAAAGTCATGGACCCCAGTGCGGCTTCGTCTTGGGCTGATGTGGTAATGATTCTGACGCCCGATGAGCTGCAGGGCGATCTTTACCGTGACCACATTGCACCTAACCTAAAGGAAGGTGGAGCCCTAGCATTTGCCCATGGTCTCAACATTCACTTTAATCTGATTAATGCCCGTGATGATTTGGATGTATTCATGGTTGCCCCAAAGGGCCCTGGACATACGGTCCGCTCAGAGTACCAACGCGGCGCAGGCGTGCCCTGCCTCGTGGCAGTAGCACAAGACGCCTCAGGTAATGCAATGGAGATTGCTCTCAGCTATGCCTCTGCAATCGGTGGAGGGAGGGCTGGGATTATAGAAACCACTTTCCGTGAAGAGTGCGAGACTGACTTGTTCGGCGAGCAAGCTGTATTGTGTGGTGGGCTTACCTCACTAATAAGGGCGGGATACGAGACCTTGGTAGAGGCCGGGTATGCACCGGAAATGGCCTATTTTGAGTGTCTACATGAGGTAAAATTGATTGTTGACCTGATGTACGAAGGTGGGATGGCTGACATGCGCTATTCCATCTCGAATACCGCAGAATACGGAGATTATGTTTCAGGACCTCGGGTCATCACGGACGGGACCAAGGCCGAAATGAAAAATATTCTTGAAGATATACAGGATGGCCGGTTTGTGCGGGATTGGATGTCAGAATGTCAAGCGGGACAGCCTAGCTTCAAGGCTACGCGCCGGCGTTGGGCAGAGCACCCGATCGAAGGTGTTGGCAAGAATCTGCGCGACATGATGCCCTGGATTGGCGGCGATAAGGCCCTGGTGGACAAAAGTCGTAACTAAATCTGGGCCAAAATGGCATTTTTTGGCGGGCTATGGCGTGTTTAGCGCTTTATTCTTGTATGGGTATAAAAGTTTATTGGTAGACTTCACCTCAATTTAACCATTATTCATGCTAAGTTATTGACTTAGAGGGTAGAAAGTACTTTTTAGGCACTGGTTACGCCGCAACGGCTAATTGATCCGCGGCGTCAGATGAGGGATAGCCCGTGGTCGACCTGATCACAAATCGCAAAAAGACCTTTAGTTCGCTCACATTTGTGGCCGATCAAAAGCCTGCTGTGTTGGTTTCCGGTCTTCTTGGACTATTTCTTGCCGACTGGGGTCTGCGACTTAAAAGCCTCTGAGCGTCGTGTGTTACGAGCGACGAACGTTCAGAGGAAAATTCGCAGAACTATTGTCGCTCATATGAGCCTTGGTATTTGAACCCCAGTCGTGAGAAGAACCATGCACACCAACCGAGTTATAATTTTTGATACTACTTTGCGGGATGGCGAACAGTCGCCTGGAGCATCGATGAACCGTGAAGAAAAAATTCGCGTTGCCCAGCTTTTGGAAGAGATGCGCGTAGATGTTATTGAGGCTGGCTTTGCGATCGCCTCTCAAGGTGATTATGATGCTATCAAAGCCGTTGCCGAGGTTGTATCTGAATCAACGGTAGCCAGCCTTGCGCGGGCCGCTCGCGGAGATATCGCAAGAGCTGCGGATGCAATCAAGCCGGCTAAGCGTGGCCGCATCCATACCTTTATTTCTACCTCTCCGCTGCACATGAAATATAAGTTGCAAATGGAACCCGAGGCCGTCTACGAGGCAGTCATAGACAGTGTTTCTTACGCCCGTCAGTTCACGAACGATGTCGAGTGGTCAGCAGAAGATGGGTCGCGCACCGAGCATGATTTCCTCTGCCGCTGTGTCGAGGCTGCCATTGAGTCAGGCGCAACAACCATTAATATCCCGGATACCGTTGGCTATACTGTGCCTGACGAATATCACGAACTTATTACTATGTTGTTTAATCGGGTTCCAAACATAGATAAGGCAGTTGTATCCGTACACTGCCATAACGATTTGGGTTTGGCAGTAGCTAACTCCCTATCAGCTTTACAGGCCGGGGCCCGGCAGGTGGAATGCACAATCAACGGCCTAGGTGAGCGGGCTGGCAATGCTGCTTTAGAAGAAATAGTTATGGCCCTTCGCACCCGTAAGGATCACATGCCATTTGAGACAAATGTGAATGCAGAGTTGATTACCAAGGCGTCTCATATAGTTTCCACTATGACGGGCATTGCCGTACAGCCAAACAAAGCAATTGTTGGGGCTAACGCTTTTGCCCACGAAAGTGGCATTCACCAGGATGGTGTCCTTAAGCACGCCGGAACCTATGAGATTATGACTCCGGAATCCGTCGGTCTAAAAGAGTCTAACCTTGTCATGGGTAAACATTCCGGCCGTCATGCCTTTAAGGAGAAACTCAAAGAATTGGGTTATGCCTTGGGGGATAATGCCATGAATGATGCCTTCAAGCGTTTCAAGGACTTGGCAGATAAAAAGAAGGAAGTGTTCGACGAAGACATTGTCGCATTGGTTGACGATGAAGCCAGAGTGAATGACAAAATTAAGTTTGTTTCATTACAGGTGATCTGCGGTTCAAAGGTTGAACACCAGACGGCTGAGCTTGAATTGGACATGGATGGTGAAATTGTGTCAACGATAGCCATGGGAGATGGTCCCGTCGATGCCACATTCAACGCTATCAAGGCGTTAACTTTTAACACACAGCACTTACAATTGTATCAAGTAAATGCCGTTACAGAGGGCACAGATGCCCAGGCTGAAGTGACCGTGAGGCTTGAAGAAAGTGGCAAAACTGTATTGGGGCAAGGGGCTGATACCGATACACTGGTAGCTTCTGCCCGTGCTTACATCAATGCTCTGAATAAACTCGTTGTAAAGCGGGAGAAGACCGCCCCAAAGGCGATTGCAATGTGATAAGAAACTTGCGCTATTGATTGTTAGAATGGGAATAAGAAGCGAATACTCAGAGGTCTGCTATGGAAAGGTAGATCCTGGATATTTAAGAGGTCAACAAAATAGAGTCCTAAGAACGGAAAAGAGAGACACAGTATATGTTTGCTAGTTTAACCGGATGGCTTTCTGCTGATATGGCTATCGACCTAGGCACTGCTAATACCTTGGTCTATGTAAAGGGCCGCGGCATTGTTCTGAATGAACCGTCCGTTGTAGCTTTGCAGGAGGAGAAAGGACGCAAAGCCGTCCTCGCTGTTGGCAATGAAGCCAAGCAAATGCTTGGCCGCACACCGGGGTCCATTCAAGCTATTAGACCTTTGCGTGATGGCGTGATTGCTGACTTTGAAGTTGCCGAGGAAATGATCAAGCATTTCATTCGAAAGGTTCATAACCGTAAGGGCTGGGCTAGCCCTATGGTTGTGATCTGCGTGCCGTCAGGTTCAACAGCTGTAGAGAGGCGAGCTATTCAGGAGTCTGCAGAGGCAGCTGGCGCACGAAAAGTATACCTAATTGATGAACCTATGGCTGCTGCAATCGGAGCGGGTCTGCCAATCACCGAGCCAACTGGCTCTATGGTTGTTGATATTGGCGGCGGCACCACTGAAGTTGCTGTGCTTTCTTTAAGCGGTATCGTCTATGCGCGTTCTGTCCGTGTAGGTGGTGACATGATGGACGAGGCCATTATCAACTATATACGTCGTCATCATAACCTGATGGTTGGCGAAAGTTCTGCAGAGCGAATTAAAAAAGAGATCGGATGTGCTTGTCCGCCTGAAACCGGTGATGGCGAAACTATTGAGATTAAAGGCCGGGATCTAATGAATGGTGTGCCAAAAGAAATTCTGATTAGCCAGCGGCAAATTGCAGAAGCTCTAGCGGAACCGGTAACGTCTATCATCGATGCGGTTAAGGTCGCACTAGAACATACAGCACCAGAGTTGGCAGCGGACCTTGTCGACAAAGGCATTGTTTTAACAGGTGGTGGCGCCATGCTGACAAGTCTAGATTTCGTTCTGCGTCATGCAACAGGGCTGCCAGTTTCTATTGCCGACGAACCTCTTAATTGCGTTGCATTGGGTACAGGGATGGCACTAGAGAACATAAAGATGATGCGTGGTGTTTTGTCTTCGATGTATTGAGAAAGTAATCGAGTCTATTAGGCCTTTGGCGGTATGAGTCAGCGATGGGTATAAAGACCAAGGCATGGGGTAGAGGTAAGTGAAGCAGCCGACGGGGCATATATCCCTTCTGGGTAGTTTTAAGCACCTGCTGCAAAGGTTTGCTTTTCTCAGTCTCATAGGGCTGACCTTTGCCTTAATGCTGATAGGTAAGGCGGACACTATCCTTGTTGATAGGGCTCGCATGGTTATCAATGATGCGGTGGCACCCATACTCAGGGTAATGGCTGAGCCCGCCGCTACTGTTTCTCAATTTGTGGATAATATACAAGAACTGGCTGCAATTCGGGGGCAAAATACAGAGCTCCGTGAAGCCAATAGGCGCCTACTTGAATGGCTGGCAGTTGCGCAGAAATTGGAAAATGAGAATCGACAACTGCGTGACCTTCTTGGCACTGTCGATAGTCCGAACGTGCGTTCAATCACAGCTCGCGTGGTTGCAGATTCGGGTGGTGTGTTTGTTCAAAGTATTCTCATTATGGCTGGCGGCCGGGAGGGTGTGACAAAAGGGCAAGCTGTTATTACATCTGAGGGGTTAGTAGGCCGTGTAACTCAAGCCGGTTTTCGATCGTCACGGGCCCTATTAATTACAGATATTAACTCGCGCATTCCTGTTCGTGTAGGTGAGGCTGGGGATAGAGCTATTCTTTCGGGCGATAATTCCTCCAGGCCTAAACTTATTTTTCTGGGTGCACGGTCTGCTGCAGTGCCGGGAGACCGAATTGTCACGTCTGGCGATGCAGGAGCATTCCCTCCGGGGATTCCAGTGGGCCGCGTTGCTGCAGTCGATGATACACGAGTTATTGTCGAACCATTCGTTAACCGCGACCGTTTGCAGTATGTCAGAATTCTTGATTTTGGGTTGACCGGCATTATCGCCGAGCTTGATCGTCTGGATTGAGCATCGTGCAGCAAATCAGTTTATGGCATAAAATTGATTCTCGAGCACGCCGGATCTTGCCGTTTGGTCTAACTCTGATTGTATTATTGTTTGGATTAACGCCGACACACCTTCCAAATTTTGCACAAATTACGCCAATGTACGCGTTGGTATCGGTCTATTTCTGGTCAATTTATCGCCCCGACCTATTCGGCTATGGATCAGGGTTTGGTATTGGTATTCTAGAAGATCTTTTGACAGGCACTCCCCTAGGCATTGGGACCCTTACAATTTTGTTAACCCAGTGGGTTGTACTTAACCAGCATAAGTTTTTCCATGCTAAGCCCTTTGTCGTGACGTGGTGCACATTTGCACTCGTAGCGTTGGCTGCGGCTTCCCTGAAATGGATATGCATTGGTTTTTTTGCAGAAAATGGATTTACCCCGTTTCGGGATCTATTTGTTGCGTACTTAGTTACAGTTGCAATTTATCCCATAATCGCCTGGCTATTCTCTAAAGCCAAGACTGGGCTGTTGGAAGATCGATGATTGTTGATCGTGATAATGATCGTACCAGAGTTTTCAATCGTCGTGCCGCTGTGTTGGGTGGTGGACAAGCAATAATGATTTCTGCCCTGATTGGGCGCATGTACTATTTGCAGGTCATTGAGGCAGACCAATACCGAATGTTAGCTGAAGAGAACCGGATCAACCTTCGTTTGTTGCCGCCACCGCGTGGACGTATTCTAGATCGGTTTGGAGAATCCCTTGCTGTCAATCGCCAAAACTTTCGTGTTTTGATTGTCTTTGAGCAGACACTAGATTTAGAGTCCACTCTTGAAGCTCTATCAACAGTGATTGAACTGTCTGACTATGATCGTGAACGGGTGTCGAGAGAAGTACGCCGCCGCCGGAGTTTTGTTCCAGTTACGGTTCGTGAAAACTTAGGTTGGGAGGAGATGTCTCGTATTCAGGTCAATGCGCCGGATTTGCCAGGTGTTATTGTCGATGAAGGCCTAACTCGCTTCTATCCGCAAACTGAAACAGCGGCACATTTACTGGGCTATGTTTCAAGTGTGGATGAAGATGATCTAACAGGAGACCCGCTTCTACAGCTACCTGGCTTTCGTATTGGTAAAGCAGGAATAGAGCGACAGTTTGATTTAGCACTACGTGGTTCTGGTGGAAACAGTCAAGTCGAAGTAAATGCTGTGGGCAGAGTTATCCGCGAGTTGGAACGTAAAGAAGGAGAAGCAGGAACCGATGTGACTCTGACAGTTGATAATAGACTCCAACGTTTTGTTGCTGAACGGCTGGGTGCGGAAAGTGCATCTGCTGTGGTCATGGATGTACATAGTGGCGAAGTTTTAGTAATGGCTTCAACGCCGAGCTTTGACCCGAACACCTTTAATCGCGGTTTAACTCAACGGGAATGGAACGTATTATCTAGTGACCCCCGCGCACCTATGACCAATAAAGCTATTGCTGGACAATACTCCCCGGGCTCAACATTCAAGATGGTTGTTGCACTAGCGGCACTTGAGCACGGAGCGATAACTACTGATCAAAGTATATTGTGTAAAGGACATACAGACCTGGGCCCCCGTCGCTTTCATTGTTGGGAAACCCGAGGCCATGGTGACTTGAATATAGTGCAGGCTATTGCGCAATCTTGTGATGTCTATTTTTATGAGATTGCTCGCCGGGTTGGAGTTGATCGTATTGCTGATATGGCGAAACGTCTTGGACTTGGTCAAGCTAGCGCTAGCGGTCTCGCGGGGGAGCGGAGCGGTCTTATTCCAACAGAGGCTTGGAAGCGCGCCACTCTGGGCAACCCATGGCAGCAAGGCGAAACATTTAACACGGGTATAGGACAAGGATACGTTCTAGCCACACCGTTGCAGTTGGCTGTCATGACTGCGCGGTTGTCGACTGGCCTTGCAGTAGAGCCAGTACTTGCCAACCAGGCTATGGTGGAAGGGGCGCTTGTGCGGCGTCCGCAGCAGCCCTTTAAATCGCTCAATATTGATCCGAATTTTCTCGGTGTTATTCGTCGCGGTATGCTTGAGGTGCTTAATGGTCCGCGTGGGACCGCACGTGCTTCACAACTAAGAAGTGAAAATGTGAAAATGAGCGGTAAGACCGGAACAACCCAGGTCAAGCGTATTACAATGGCTGAGCGTGATGCAGGACTCCCAGATGCTGAGGAAGTCCCGTGGAAAGAGCGTACTCATGCTCTATTTGTTGCTTTCGCTCCGCATGATGAAACACGCTACGCACTTTCTGTGATTGTTGAGCATGGTGGTAGTGGTTCAGCAGTAGCTGCACCTATTGCACGAGACATTATGGCAGAGGTATTAAGGCTTGATCCGCTCCGTCAACCACAGCCTAACCAAGACCAGATCGCTGTGACCGACCCCAGAGCGCCAGCATGACCGATACGGGCTTTCTTGCAGCGCGCTTAAGGCGTGGAGATATGACTTTGCCAGAAAAACTATGGCAGACTAGTTGGTCTTTGGTTCTTTGGTTATGCCTAATAGCATCAATTGGCTTCTTCATGCTTTATTCCGCCGCCAATGCGAGCTTTGATCCTTGGACAACTCGCCAGGTAGTTCGATTTGGTTTGGGCTTAATTCTAATGCTATCTATTACATTAATCGATATACGTTTGGTTATGCGATATTCTTACTTGCTCTACGCCGTCGTACTAGCACTACTTTTCTTTGTTGAGTTAAGAGGTGTAGTTGGTGGAGGTGCTCAGAGGTGGGTCGACCTTGGGGTTATAAATCTTCAACCATCAGAATTGATGAAGGTAGCGTTAGTTTTGGCTATGGCGCGCTATTTTCATAGTCTCAGCATAGAAGATGCCGGGAGACCACTCTTTCTTCTCTCACCTATACTAATGGTGATAGTGCCAGTGGTGATGATTATTCGGCAGCCCGATCTAGGTACCGCTCTGATGATAGTTATGGGCTCGGGTGTCTTGTTTTTTATGGCTGGAGTAAGGCTATGGAAATTTGCACTGGTATTCGTCATCGGCTTGGCGTCTATTCCAATATTGTGGGGATTTCTCAAGCTATATCAGAAGGAGCGTATTCTAACATTTATCAATCCTGAACGTGATCCACTGGGTGCGGGTTATCACATTCTTCAATCGAAGATTGCACTTGGATCGGGTGGGTTGTTTGGGAAGGGCTTTCTTCAAGGAACACAAAGTCACCTAAACTTTCTTCCTGAGCAACAAACAGATTTTATTTTTACAATGCTGGCTGAGGAGCTGGGTCTTGTTGGGGGGATTGGGCTCATTGCGTTGTACGTTATAGTCTTGGTGTATGGTTTCGTCATATCTATTCGCTGTCGGCATCAATTCGGTAGATTAGTTGCCATCGGAGTTACAACAACTTTCTTTTTGTATGTATTTATTAACATAGCCATGGTGATGGGAATAATTCCTATTGTTGGTGTCCCCCTGCCATTGATTTCCTATGGTGGAACGGCGTTGCTGACCATCATGCTATGTATGGGTCTCTTAATGAGTGTGCACGTCCACCGTGACGTCCAGATTGGGCGACGGGGAGGATACGACGATGGGTAGTGCCAGACATATGGGTTGATGTTTGCAAACTTATAGGAACAACCGAAACCGAATCTAGCAGGTAAAGTCTAATCTTGTTTGTATGGGTCCGAAGCCCTATAACCCGCCCGTTCCAGCGTTTACGTTGACCCTTTTTCTAAGGTGGGGCGCATAGCTCAGTTGGCAGAGCAGCTGACTCTTAATCAGCGGGTCGTAGGTTCGAGCCCTACTGCGCCCACCAAGAAAACCACAGAATACAAAGGCTGCAGAAGACTATAGACGATCTGATGCTGACATCAGGCCTGGACTGGGTCCAGCAGGGGTTCTTCTAATTTGCCTGTCTTTTGGTGTATACAGTACTGAATTGATTTTCCCGCCGTTAGGTATATGTATTAAACAATTGAGTGCGGCTAATTTCTAAGCCCTTGACCAAGAGTTCCTGTAGGACACGTTCAATGACTCTGATTTCCATGGCTGACCTTACTCACACAGGAACCGTTATCGATGCCAACAATACCCCATTAGCGGTGGGATACGTCGCCGCCCACCTCAAAAAGGTTATGGGCGATGACGTTGATGTGGAGTTATTCAAGTATCCCGAGGATCTCGCTGCTTTTTTGAACAGGAAAACGCCAACAATCGCTGCTTTTTCGAACTACATGTGGAACGAAAGACTACAGTACGAGTTCGCATGTCAGATAAAGACCCGGCACCCCGAAGCCATTACAATATTTGGCGGACCTAACTATCCGATCGACGAAGAAGAGCAGCTAAAATTCTTATCCGATCATCCAAATATTGATTTCTACGTTGATGGCGAGGGGGAGTTCGCCTTTGTAGAGCTTGTCAAGCGACTAAAGGCGGTAGACTTTCAGCCGGCAGCGCTAAGGCAAGGCTGTGTAGAGATTGAGTCTGTCCATTATATCAATGATGGGCAGCTCGTTAGAGGCCGGGCGAAAGCTAGAATACGCGATCTTGATGATAATCTCCCTTCACCCTACCTGACTGGTTTGATGGATAAGTTTTTTGATAAGCAACTTAATCCATTAATTCAAACGTCCCGTGGCTGTCCTTACTCCTGCACGTTTTGTCATGATGGCATAAAATATATGAGCAAGACGATGCGGTTCTCACAGGATCGTATCACCAAGGAGCTTGATTATATCAGTGACCGTGTGCAGGTGCCCGGCTTGACCCTCGCGGACCTAAACTGGGGAATGTTTCCCGACGACCTGATTACGGCGACGGATCTAGCCGATCGCCGGGTGCGAACGAAATGGCCAAGTCATATAGCCTCGGCAACCGCAAAGAATCAGAAAAAGCGTATTATAGAAATGTCTGAGGTGCTCGGTAAGAGCATGCACATTGGGGCCTCCGTGCAATCCACGGATCCCGTAGTGCTGAAAAACATCAAGCGCACGAACATTGCGATCGAAGCCATAGTAGAAATGGCAAAGTCTGCAGAATTAACAAATACCACGACGTTTAGTGAAATTATTCTGTGCCTTCCCGGCGATACAACGGAGAAGCATTTCAAATCCGTTTTTGATCTGATGGATGCAGGCATCCAGGATATGCGGACATTCCAGTTTATTCTTCTCCCCGGCACGGAAGGTGCGAGCCCCAAGGAGCGCGAACGCTTTGAGTATCAAACACGTTTTCGTGTTCTACCCCGTTGCTATGGAAGGTATGAAATTTATGGCACTGATGTAGAAATCGCCGAGATACACGAAGTGTGTATCGGTAACACGACCATGCCGATCGAAGACTATCAGGCCTGCCGCGCCTTCGACTTGAGCTTAGCAATTTTCAACAATGGTAATATTCTGGACGAGTGCCTAGCTCTCGCCAACGTCATGGGGGCAAAGCGGTCGGAGTTAATTTCGCGTATTCATGATATCGTTATGCATACTGAGGGTGCAATCGCGTCTCTTTATAAGAGATTTAAAGAGGATGAGGAGCGAAATTTCTGGGCTTCCGAAGAGGAGATTTCTGAATTTCTAACATCCCGCAATGGTTTTCAGGCCTATATGGCCGGTGAATATGGCTCAAATCAAATCTACAAGTACCGTACTGAAGCTGTGAATGAGCACTTCGAAGAATTATCAGGTATCGCAATCAAAGCGCTTACGGAGCTTCTTACTGATGCGGACCTTTGTGATGAACTGATGGAGAAATATATATCTGAGCTACACACAATATTATTAGCACGTAAAACTGATTTGACTGATATCGAAACAACAAAAAGAGTCACGAGCCACTTTGATTTTTTCAGGTTAGAAGCGTCGAGCTATCTCATGAATCCAAAGGATGTATTTTGTGAAGAACCATTGACGTTTGAGGTGGCACATAGTTCGGAGCAGCGCGAGAGTTTGGAAAAGTACTTTCAGCAGTATGGTCAAAATAACGAAGGACTCGCGTATTTCTTGCATCGCAATACGGCAAGGACACTTTACCGCTGCGTCGACTACGCATCGTAGAAAATCTCAAACAGTCACCACACCTCATTATTATCCCCAATATATCAATGCTTTAGTGGGAAATCATATATTGTCAGGCGTCAGACAAAAGTACTATACGTGATTTTGCAACTACGATCACAGAGTCCTGGCCCCTTGCTGAACAAGGATTGGTAAAGTTAGAACCCCGATAGGATCTATTAGCAGCCGCCACTTCGGTTCATTAGATTGTGATTTAAATCTCAGCCTATAATAGTCAAATTTAATGATTGCTCTGGAGTCAAATTTATGACGAATGATCCAACATTTAAGAGAGTTAACCTTTGTGTTTCTGATCTGGACCGGTCTTTGTTTATCTACCGCGATATTTTGGGTTTTACGATAGACTACCAGAAAGATTCTGCAGAAGACTCATATTCGTATACAGTTTTTACTTTCCCACCCACAGCAAAACTTCGCTTTGTCACATTGAATTCAGCAACTCAGAAACGGACGCTAGCACTGACCGAGGTCAAGGGGATAGATTTGTCGCCTATGCCGGTGCCACTTATGGCAGCGGCTGTAATAAATTGCCCTGATTTCGAAGAAGTAATATCAAAAGTGCGGACCGCTGGGCTCAAGGTTATAGAGCCACAAGCCCTTCTAGATCTTGATGGAAGTGCTAAAGGAAAAGAGGGGGCTTTTATTGATCATGATGGACATCTTATTGTCATCTACGTTTTGAATGACCAAAAAGTTCTTGTTTGAGATACGTAGTCCTGAGGACACCCATATGAGGTCTATATTTAACATGATAGACTGGCCTTAATTATCTTGGTGTAAAGTCCAAAGGATCTGGTTTTTGCCAAAGAAGAAGGTATGAGTTCTTGATGCGGCTTAAAGGTAAGACAGCGCTTATTACTGGTGCAGGCGACGGGATCGGCGCCGCAACTGCTCTCGCGTTTGTGCGGGAGGGCGCCCAGGTGACTGCTACCGACCGTGACAAAGAAAAATTACACCGGCTTCGTGCTGAAGGGGTCCAGAACGTAACGGTCTTAGATGTGGCCGATATCCCGGCCATCGATGCCTGTACAGCATCATTCGATTCTCTCGATATTCTATTCAATTGTGCTGGACACGTAACCTTTGGCTCCATTGAGGACTGCACTGAAGAGGAATGGAAAAAGTCCTTCGACGTTAACGTGAGTGCTATGTACCGTATGATCCGTGGCTCTCTTTCCGCATTACGGGGAAGCAATGGTGCGAGTATTATCAACATGTCGTCCACCTCATCCAGTCTGCGTGGCGTGCCAAAGAGGTTTGCTTACGGTACTGCCAAGGCGGCAATCATTGGGCTTACCCGGTCTGTCGCCGCTGATTTCGTATCTGAAAATATCAGATGCAATGCCATCTGCCCCGGTGTGGTGGACACGCCTGGCCTGCGCCATAGACTTTCCACAGGCAACGACTTTAACGGAACTCTAGAGGGTCTTGCCGAAAGGCAGCCTATAGGGCGTATCGGTAAACCGGAAGATATTGCCAATCTCGTTGTATATCTAGCATCTGATGAGTCAGCCTATGTGACCGGTAGTGTCTTTACTGCGGATGGAGGCTGGACAGGGATTGGCTAGCGTGGCTCAATTGTTGGAGTGCTATAGTCCATGAAGCCGAGTTTGTTATCAATTACACCGTTCCCCTTGGATATTTCTAGTTAGGATAAGCAGTATGCGAAACTTTCCTCGATCGATGGTCCTAGCCACACTTATGCTTCTTGGGATTAGTGAGGCGAGTTTTGCCCAAGACTGGGATAAGGGTAATGATGCATATGAACTTGGTGACTACGCAACTGCTCTTTCAGAGTTCCGGCCTCTTGCTGAGCAAGGACATGCAGCTGCGCAGCGGAGTCTAGGTTACATGTACGGTAACGGTAAGGGTGTTGCCCAAGACTATAAAGAGGCACTGAAATGGTATCGTAAATCCGCCGAGCAAGGGCATGCAGCGGGCCAGGGTAGCCTAGGTTATATATATCACAAAGGTGAAGGCGTTCTGAAAGATAAAGTCCACGCTTATATGTGGTTTGAGATTGCTGCTGGGAATGGTAGTGAGCAAGCAAGAACCCGTAGAGATAACCTGATGAAAGAAATGCCAAATTCACAGCTAGAAGAAGCCCACAAACTGGCGCGAGAGTGTGTAAGAAAAGACTACAAAGGGTGCTGAAAACAATTAAGTCAGTTCTTAACAGCCCAGTTTCGTAATTGATCACACAGCCACTGTGAAATAGCATGTTTTCTAAGATTATGATCCAGCTCCGTGCATATTTCTAAAGAGGGACACCCCACAAAAATGCAGGAACAACTTATCAACCGTATCGACGATGTAGAGCCGGTCATATGCCCTTTTCCTCATTTTGTGATAGAAAATTTTTTTCCGGCGGACGTCTATGACCAAATTACAGAATTTATGCCCCCGGACTTTTTATTTGAAAAATCAGACCCAAGAAAAACAACGAATAAACAGTCGTTAATGTACCGTAAGCGTATGAGCTTGGATTCAGAGAAACTAGAAAATCTCGATACGGAACAGAAACGTATATGGTCATCTGTCGCGACTGCTCTTGGCAAGAGCGCATTCAGTGATGCGGTAAAGAACTGCTTCAGACAGCAGCTGGAAAAACGTTACGGTACATGTGATATCTCCACGCGAGCCCGGCTTGAATTAATTCGCGATCAAGAAGGCTACAGCATCAAGCCGCATAGTGACGCGCGGCATAAAGCTATAACTTTACTTTGTTACTTGGCAAAAGATAATCGTCAACTTGACCTTGGCACGTCTCTTTTCACGCCCAAGAAGCCTGGATTTACTGAAGAAACAGGGCGTCAACTTCCGTTCGAGCTTTTTGATGAGGTTTTGCGTGTACCCTATAAACCAAATACGGTTCTTGGGTTCATGAAGACGGAAAATTCTTTCCACGGCCGGTATCCCATTGAAGCACTTATAGGTCATAGAGATTGGATCAACTGCTCCATTCAACATGATGGCAATGGCCACCAGGGAAATGCCTAAAGTAACGAGACAAAGCAAGAAGCACTTCATCACCTAATATAATAAGGGTTTTTGAATCATGGCATTGACAATCGCCAGCCTCGCGGCAACCTTTCGGGGCTCAGGTCCAGCAAGCTGGGCAACTCACCGCTGGCATTCGGAACAAGTCACCGTTTATCCTGAGTCCAATGATGAATTCAGTGACATACCAAGGGTAATACGTGACCATTTTCTGACTGGCCATATCCCTAAAGCTCCAGTGCTATCGGCAGCAGATAAAGTCATGACTCTAGGCTCATGCTTTGCCCGGGAACTGAGCTACTTTCTTGGTCGATATGGACTATCGACCTCTAATATATGGATCCCCTCGGGCCTCAACAACACTTTCGCGATTGCTGATTTTCTTTCCTGGAGTGTAACTGGTCAGGAAACGCCTCGCGGTTATCGCTATGACCGTACAGATGACGGGCAAATTGCTGAATGGAAACCAGAAACGGAACAACATGCTTACCGAAAGGCCTTTGGAAATGCTGGCGCATTTGTTTTCACTTTGGGGTTGGCTGAAGTATGGGAGGACACGGAAACAAAACAGGTATTTTGGCGCGGAGTACCAGAAGAAATATATGATGATAAGCGTCACCGTTTTCGTTTGTCGACTGTGGAAGAGAACATGCAAAACATTCGTGACATTATTAGAACCATTCGCAACGTCAGTGCGAATGCCCCAATAATTTTTACTCTATCGCCGGTTCCTTTGAAGGCTACGTTCCGGCCACAGTCTTGCGTGACCTCAGATTGTGTTTCAAAAGCTACTTTGCGTGTCGCGCTCGATCAAGTTCTAGAAGACAAAGAGCCAGGAGTGTATTACTACCCGTCGTTTGAGATCGTAAAATGGCTAGGGTGCAACATACCTTTTGCAACTTTTGGCGCCGAGGACGGGACAACTCGTCATGTATCTCGGTCTATCGTAATCAATATCCTGAAAGAATTTGTACGTGCATATTTCGAGCCAAAAGCTAAAGAAAAGTTTTTTGATGGCTTAATCGCTGATGATGTGCCCGACGATACCTCGCAACCGTTTGTTTACAAGCCCGGGCAGAGATTAACCTAGATATTAGGAATCGTTGTAATTCCGCCCTGCGCACAGGGTATGTGTTTTGATGAGAAATATGCAAAAATTAGCACGACGCCGCAGATCTAGGGTTCTGTTATTTCATAGCAGCCAGTTCTCGTGCCATCTCTAAAGATTGGTCCACGTGATCGATTGGGCCTATATTGTCGTCTGCAGATGACAAGGTAACTGCGATGCGGCTATCCGGCCTAATAACAAAAGTTGTCCGCTCAGTAGCAGCGTGTTCCACAATATCACCGCGGCTATCTTTGAAGCCTGGTGGAAGATCCAGTGTCTTTAGATCGTAAGCTGCAGCTATCGAACCGTCCACATCTGAGGCTACTGGAAACTTACCTGCGCAGAATTCTGGGTCAGCTGAATAGTCATTTAGGCGTTCAATACTGTCCTGCGATACGCCAATAATAGAGGTGCCAACGGCCTCAAATTTTTCCTTGTCCTCCGCGAACGTATGCGCTTCGATATTGCAGCCGTTAGTGTAAGCGGACGGATAGAAATAAACTACTACCGGGCCTTTCTTAAGTGCGTCTTGTAGCGAGAAGTTGAATTCTTTGCCAGCAAGAGAAGCTTTGGCCGTGAAGTCAGGCGCTTTATCCCCTTCTTTCAGTGCCGCTTCTGCTGGAAACATACCTAAGCTATATAATACCAAACCTCCTATCAGGTGCCTCATGATTGTTCTCCTTTCTAAGCTATGCACTGTAGTTGCTAGCAATACTTTCAACTGAATTTCCACTATTGAGCAGTTAACGCTGGCTGGAATTCTAGTCTTTATCCTACCTCACAAAAAGCCATTTTCGGCAAATCATGCCTTGTCTCTGCGTTCTGCTAGGTCTGCTCACTGTTCAACCGCTCTAATTCTTGCGGGTGGCCTGGGCGGGTCTTTGGCCACCGCATAGGATTTCTGTCACCCGTTCTGTATCGGCATATTCTTTAGCGTGAACGAGTTTACCGTCTCGCCAACGCATCAGATAGTGATACTGGTTCTCATAAAGTTGGCCAGATGACATAATCCCTTTTGATCTTGCTTCAGCTGCTACGTAGTCACCGTCGGCAATGATAGTTTCAACCTCATACTTTAGGCCTTTTGGGAAAGTATTTAGCACCGAGCTGGCGAGTTCAGCAATCTGATCCTTGGTAAAAGTGCCCGATACAAGGGTGTCGCCCATGACTTCAATTACGCCATCATTTGCAAATATATCGAGGAGTGCCTCTATATCGTTGCGATCTAAGGCGTCAAAATAATCTAACACACCTTTCTTGTTGCGCTCTTGCTCGGTCATGAGCCCCCCTACAGAGAATTTTTCCTTAGTAGTTCATCCAATTATCAAGATAACCTATCTTTTGGAATGGATCTAGAAAACCTATACATGAATCTTTTCGAGGAAACCAATTAAGCTTTAAGATGTGCAGGAGTGCTGTAATTTTAGATCATAACCAATGTCTTCACTTGAGGGTATAAATGGAACTAAGCATAAAAGAACTTCGACAAGCCCTAAGAGAGAACTACCAGATCGAGTTGGTGCCAGCAGCGGAGTTAGAGAGGTTACTGAATCTTGAACTGGCAAGTGAAAGCAAAATATTTCCTATAGAATTCACAGAACGAGATAAGGAAATATATAACTATGTGAAATCCAATAAGCTGACAATGGTACCTCACGAAGGTTTGATCAACACTATTCTATCGGCAAACTATGCAGTGAAAAATGGCATTGTGGGAGATTTTGTTGAGTGCGGAGTTTGGCGTGGTGGAAATGCATTAGCTGCTCTGATGGTTTTCGAGGCGCTCGGGTCAGAAAAGTTAGTTTGGCTCTACGATACTTTCCAGGGGATGACTGAGCCTAGCGACGATGATTTTCAATTACAATCTCAGGAATTGGCTAGTGTTCAATTCTCCAAATTCCAAAGAGATGATCATAATGCATGGTGTTACGCTTCTATCGAAGATGTGAGAAAAAATATAAGTGACTCTGGTGTCAACATCTCGCATGCAAAACTTATTCAAGGTGATGTTATGGAAACGCTGAGGGATGAAGAGAATGTACCCACAAGCATATGTGCCCTGCGACTCGATACTGACTGGTATGAATCTACGAAGGAAGAGATGGCGCGGCTTTATCCGTTGGTTTCAAAAAAAGGTATTCTAATCATTGACGACTACGGCTACTGGAATGGATCTAGAAAAGCTATAGATGAGTTTTTTCACGAAACTGATTACGAGCGGCCGTTCTTGCAGGTGGTGTATATCAATGGTACACGCTGTGGAATTAAGCCTGGCTAATTAGGGCTTGGCGACGCTTAACCATAATCTTATCGCTAATAGTGCTGGCCATGAGATTTTCTCCAACCTCTAATGGCTATGATGTGTTGCTACGGTAATTGAATAAGGTTGTCCATGTCCCACAAGCATAGTCCCTTTTCTAGCAGTCAATCGTATGATCCTGAGCGCATGGCCAGACGGCTTTTGCTGTCTGGAACGGCCGCAGCATTTACTGAGTTTCGACTAAGGTCTGCACGTGGCCTAGAGCCCCAGGTGCTATCAGCACCAGCTGGCGAGGAAGGGCTTAATTTTCCTGAATTGAAGCACGGCATTGATGAGACCCATCATGTGGCTGACGGTTACCGTGCTGACATTTTATTGCGCTGGGGTGACCCCTTATTCGCCGATGCACCTGCATTTAACCCTACTGCTCTTTCTCCAGCAGCGCAGGCAAAACACTTCGGCTACAATAATGACTTCATCGCTTACTTTCCTTTACCGCTCGGCTCTAAACGTTCCGACCACGGCTTATTATGCGTGAACCACGAATATACCAACACTGATCTTATGTTCGCAGATGTATCTAAGGGTTGGCCGTATGAGATCTCAGACCGCCGCCATATGGAGGTAGAGATGGCAGCGCATGGCCACTCAGTAGTGGAGGTGAAGCGAACCGGTAAGGGGTCGTGGCACTATGTCCGGGATAGTAACTACAACCGGCGGCTCATGGCCTCAGGGCCACTAATGACTATTTCCGGTCCGGCCGCTGGCCATGATCGTCTTAAGACCAAAGATGATCCAACCGGGCGAGCCGTAATCGGTACATTTAACAACTGTGCAGGCGGCCAAACCCCTTGGGGTACCTGCCTGATCACAGAGGAAAATGTTCACTTTTACTTCGGTGGCGACCCACGCGGTGGTCCTGAAACTGGGAATCATCTGAGTATGGGGGTGTCTCAGCAACTACGTTATTCATGGTCAAAGTTTCTTGATCGATTTGATGTTGAAAAAGAACCTCATGAACCCAACAGATACGGCTGGGTCGTGGAGTATGATCCCTATGATCCTCATTCAGTACCAGTAAAGCGCACAGCCCTAGGGCGTTTTAGGCACGAAGGGGCAACCACAGCTTTAACCAAAGATGGTCGTCTAGTTGTGTACTCCGGTGACGATCAGGTATTTCAATACATATACAAGTTTGTTTCTTCAGGACGCTACGACCCCGGCAATCGGACCAATAATCGTGATTTGCTTGATAACGGCACTCTATATGTGGCCCGTTTTTATGAAGACGGCGCCATTCGTTGGCTGCCGCTAGTGTGGGGTAATGGGCCTCTTACATCCAGAAATGGATTTCATAGTCAGGCGGATGTTCTTATTGAGACGCGCCGTGCTGCCTCATTCATGGGGGCTACACCGATGGATCGCCCGGAAGGTGTGGAAACTAATCCTGTGAGCGGCACGGTATTCGTAAGTCTGACCATGAATCCATTCCGGCGGCGGCATAGGGTTGACGCAGCCAACCCCCGGGAGCGTAATCAGGGCGGCCATATTATCGAGATGATTCCACCTGGCGGTGAAGGGGCTGATGCGGATCACGCATCGGATACGTTTAGTTGGAACGTATTTCTGTTAGCCGGTAATCCATTCAATACGCAGTCAGGGGCGTCCTATCACCCCGATGTATCAGAAAATGGCTGGTTGGCTAATCCGGACAATCTGGCCTTTGATCCAAAAGGACGAATTTGGATAGCAACCGATGGAGCAACTGATTTTGACACCGCAGATGGCCTCTGGGTGGCTGATGTGTGTGGCCCTAACCGCGGGCTAACACGGTATTTTTTCAAATGTCCGATTGGTGCAGAGATGACTGGTCCTGCGTTTACGCCCGACGGTGAAACCCTATTCTGTTCGGTTCAGCATCCGGCGCAGGATAATGGGTCCACCTATGGCGACCCAGCGACACGTTGGCCAGATTTCAAGGATCACATGCCTCCTCGGCCTTCTGTTGTCGCTATAACCCGCACAGATGGTGGGCCCATTGCTTAGCGCAATATTCAATTATACTAGAACGGGGTATTTTATTCTGATCGGATGATTAGCTAGGGCGTGACCGTACTCCTTATATTGGTTGAATCAGGCACTAAAACCACTGATATAGGTATAGGATAGAATACATAGAGTGAAATTAGCGCTCCTAAGGGGGCATGCTCAGGGAAGACAATATGGCCAGTGAAGCGGCTCCACGTTCAATAGACAGTATTCCAGCTGCTACACATGATGAAGCGGCGAGGCAGATGTATGTGTCGTATTTGCGTAAATACGTGATGCAAGATCTGCAAAAAGAAATGCGTCATGTTTATGACTCAGCCGTTGAGCCCAGAGAGCGCAACCGCTCAGGTGAGGTGCCAACCGATGCGATCGCCGTTCGTAAAGCCATGGAGCCTGTAAACTATTACCGGACTTGGTCTTCTCTTCGCTATAACGCTCAAGAAATGACCTGGCACTCAGTGCAGGGCGAAGTGGAGCGTGTGTTGTTAGACCTGATTGATGTGGCTGATGAGGCCGCCGAGCGGTCTGTTGCTGGTGGGACGCTCAAGCTGAATCCAGAGATCAAAATACCTAAGGCCGTGAGTGCGCTAGACATTCACCTGATGCCGGGCTGTTTTCATACCGAATATCGTGATGAAGATGTGGCCGTTGGCGCAGTTTACGCACATGGCACCAAGGTTTTTTCAGGCGCACTTAAGAAGAGCGGTAATCCGGGTAAGGGTGGCGTAGCTGATTCAATTGCACATTACCTTAAGCTAAAATATCCAGATTTTGCACCCAAACGAATTCTCGATCTAGGCTGCACTATTGGCTCAAACTTACTTCCTTATAGCAGAGCTTTTCCAGATGCAGAGCTATACGGCATCGACGTCGGCGCCCCGGTTTTGCGCTATGGTCATGCCAGGGCTGAGGCGCAAGGTCTTCCAGTGCATTATTCGCAGCAGAATGCGGAGTGTTTAGATTTTGAAGACGGGTATTTTGATCTGATTGTGTCAAGTTTCTTTTTTCATGAGATAGCGGTGCCATCGACTAAGCGAATTCTTGCTGAAGTACGTCGACTGCTTGCGCCAGGAGGTATGACTATTCATATGGAACTGCCGCCATCATCGGCTGTCGATCCCTATTACAATTTCTTCCTCGACTGGGATGCCTATCATAATCATGAGCCACATTATGCGGCCTTTCGCCAGCAGGATCCTATCGCACTGCTGAATGCAGCCGGTTTTGCACCCGAGACCTGTGCACTGGTGCGGATTCCAGACCGTGGCGGTATCTCCGATCAGGAATTTGAGGCGGTCGCTTGCGGTAAGGCTGAAGCGCCACAGCACAATAACTTCTCTAGCTATTACTTATTTGGTGCGTTCCGATAAGCAGGTCTTAATTGAGGAGAAAGGCTATGAATGCCATTCGCGATATCGATACCTTCGTCGATCCGACCCATGATGAAAGCGCTCGCCGCGGCTACATCTCGCGCTTACGCAAGCATGTTACGTATGACCTCGCGAACAAGATGGAGGATGCCTATGAAACGATTGTCAAACCGGGGTTCGAAGCTGGCCACGGTCGTGAACCGGAAAACGGTGAGGAGGTGCGGGATGCTATCGAACACAATCTCACTTACCGCATGTGGAGTAGTATTCGATATAATGCACAGGAAATGGTCTGGGAGTCAGTACGTGAAGAAGTAGAGCGGCATCTTCCTGATATGATTTCTGTAGCCGAACAAGCTGCCCAATCGAATGCGCATATGGGGTCACTGCACCTCGATCAATCACTAGAAATGCCTAAGTATGTCAATAGTATGGACGTGCATTTGATGCCCGGGTGCTGGCAAGAGGAGCATGCCGAGAACGATGTAGCTCAAGGCGCTGTTTATGCACATGGCGGGTCGGTTTTCCGGGGGTCTTTGATCCAACTTAATAAGCGTAGTGGTGTTGCGGCTTCGGTCAGCCAATGGCTGTCACTTCGCAACCCAGACTTTAAGCCAGAGAAAATACTCGAAACCGGCTGCACTATTGGCAATAATCTGTTTCCATACTTAGACGTTTATCCCGATGCTTCGCTCTATGGAGTGGATGTTGCGGCGCCTTGTTTACGGTATGCTCATGCTCGCGCAGTAGCTCGCTCTATCAATGCGCATTTCTATCAGGAGAACGCCGAACAGCTCTCTTTTGAAGATAATACATTTGACTTGGTAGTCTCTAGTTTCTTCTTTCATGAGACTGCGGTTGCTGCGACTAAAAAGATTTTGGCTGAATGTCGGAGAGTGCTTAAGCCGGGTGGTAGGATGGTACATATGGAATTGCCGGCATCGTCGCAGGTGGATGCCTATTACAATTTTGTCCTTGACTGGGATAACGAGCATAACAACGAACCACACTATCGGGATTTCCGCTCACAGGATTTCTTGAAGCTAATGATGGATTCGGGTTTTGCCAAAGAAGACTGCTTTATGGAGTCGATTCCAGAGGTAAGTGCTGTCAGCGAATCGCATTTTGCGAATGTAGCTTTGGGTAGGGCCGCACCCCCAAAACATGGAAATTATACGTCATGGTGCCTGTTTGGAGCCACTAAAACGTCATAATATCTATGGTTTACTCTGTAGGCTTGTTATAGGACCCGATTCAGGTCTAGCGTTCTCCTGATTTGATAAAAGGGACGCCTTATGACTAGTTTTTTCTACGCCACCCTGGCCAATATCCGCAATCCAGGTTTCTTTTGTTCGACCTTTCTTGGGCCAGCCGTAATGGTAGCAGTGCTATCCAGCTGTGGTGGGGGTGTCAATCAGCCGATTACAGATGCAGAACGTGCCGATCCTGCAGAAATGGCTTATGAACCATCGCCGACCTTTAGCGCATCTGAACTTCTGCCCACTGACTTGCTAAAAGGCGAACACCACGAAATTCTAGAGATGGTGCAAAATGATGGTTATGAAAATCGTTACACCATCGTCTCTGATTTTGGCACCTTCGAGGCGCACCGCAGTGACTTTGTCGAAGAGCGGGTGAATGAGGTTTATGCACTGGCAGAACTCGACAAAGTCACACAGTCTCAAGCATTCGCTCAAGGTGTTGCTCAGGCTGCTACGAGCCCATTCCGCGCATTAAAAAATCTAGCGACGCGGCCGGCTGGTACCGTAACCGGTATTTTTGCAGGCGTGGGTGCCCTGCTCTCACAGACAGGCGAAATGGTTTCCGGAAACCGTGGTGAGTTGGAAGATTCTGCAGCAGAGGAACTGATTGGTTTTGGCCAGGTCAAAAGAGGCGTTGCCAACTTGCTTAGTGTCGACCCCTATACCACCAACCCAGCTGTGCAAGAGGGGCTTGGCGAGGTCTCTTGGGCTGGTTTTGCTGGTGGTCTGAGCTTGGCTCCATTAACTGCGCAAGTGGGGGGTGGAGCTGGAGCAGCCTTGTCGGGTTTGCAAAACAGCAAGAGTCTGAATTCTTTGCTTACATCCCAGTCACCAGAAGCCCTGCGGGATATCAACCGTGGGCGCATGCGGGCGATGGATATTGATAAAGACCTCACAGAGAAATTTTTGCTGCACCCATGGTTATCACCACGTCACGAGACCGTGATAGTCGCTGCGATGATGGGGCTGAAGGACGCAAAAAACCGGGATGCACTTTTCGAGCAGGCGTTGAGTTCTGATAGTGAAGAGCAGTCCATCTTTGTCATGCGTATGGCCGAGGCCTCCTTGGGTTTGCATCAGAATGTAGTGGGGCTGGCTAAACTCGAGAGGCTCGCCTACCAGGTCTTTTTGCACACTAATGATAATCGAGTGATTTGTCTGGTTCCAGCGGATCATCTAATATGGGGGTCGGGCGCGAGTGCCATCGCCGATCAAACTATTGATTTAGACGGGGTTATGGAGCTGTGGCTTACGGGCACAATTAGTGACCGGGCGCGGAGAGAGTTTTCGCAGCGTGGCTGGAGTATTGTCACTAATGCCAGTGACAGGCTCTTGCCCAATCTGGATGCTGTTGAGCTAGATAGCGATAGCAAGACCACAAAATAAGTTTTTGCAGAAGGCTAGCCTTAGATTGCAGGGGCGGGCTGTGGTCTGTTGAAGGCTCCTCAACCTGTAAAATGATCAGGTCTAGCGAGAAACCAGCTTGAGAGGGAAGTCGAATATTTGAAGAGCCTCGTGTAATGAGTGGCTTTGGTTGAGAACTCGGTGTTGAGTGGATACAACATACCGTCCTTTTTTCGCTTGAGTGCTACGAGCCCTGCCTTCGGTGGCCAGTTTGGTTATGGTAAACAATGGCTCTTCGCAGCTTGAGCGGTAGATGCAAAACCGCGCAAATCCCGGGCTATGGCCTATAGAATAATCGCGCCACTCACCCTTTATAACCCTACTAGAATAGACACCTAACAACTGATCTAGTTCTGAGCGGCTAAAATGCAGGGCCATAGCGCGACGCCGGTAGTCGGAAAGACGAACCATTTGACCCATGGGCCACTACATCCCTTACTTTTGATTTTGTATTGGATATCTTTCCATTGAATCTTAGGGTCGGCAAGCCTCAAGAACGTTAATAAGAGCCCGAGGCGGCTACGCGCGGTATAAATCCCCTAATATTAGTAACCGGTGGTGCCCTGTGTTTGGTTGTGGCGGTCCGGATCGGGCCGGTCGAGGCAATTTACAGTGCCAAGAGTCTCGTAGCAGTAGCGGCTAACAGACGCTACTGATGCATCGTTTTCAGAGCAAACCCAACCTCCAACGGTACTCTTGGCGGTCTCACATTTATACCCAAAAGCCTGGCCAAGCATGCGATCCGTATTGCTGCTGCACCCTTGCAATACTGCTAGACTAAGGCCAAAGCTGAAGATTAATGCTACAATGCGGGTCATCGGACTTCCTCTAGGAACTTGCAACAATAGCTTGCTGCGCTTTATCCTGTCTCCGAGCCCTTAAGAAAGCATGAATCCGGAAGTATTTTATCCCTTTTTCAAGTTTTTCATAACGTATATACCGAATTGCAACCATGGGTTCGCCTAGGTAAGGTACGCGGGAATTCGATCATTTAAATTCAATTGTAACGCAGCCTCTTTTTGACTGCAGAGGACTCAAGCTGTGACTAAAAAGAAAGCTAGCAGCCGCAAGGCCGCCAAAGAAAATAAAGCTCCGGAACTTTCTCCCAAAGAGGAAGAGGATGAAATGGCGTTGAATAGCCTCATGACAGAGATCGAGTCCGATCTTCGTGATGACCAAATCCAGCAAATCTGGGACAAGTACAAGGCTATAGCTTTTACCGCCTTGGCTGCGCTTATTCTTGGTGTTTCTGGATACCAGTATATGGAACAGCAGGAAGCTGACCGGCTTGCGGTACAAGCCAGTGCGTTTGCCCGCGCAGCGGAAGAGCTTGAGGCTGGAAACACTAGCGAAGCTTTGTTATCCCTATCTGAAGTTGCTGCACAAGGCGGCAACTATGGAGCTTTAGCAGAATTGCGATCTGCCGCCGCTTTGTTAGACCAGGGTGAGATGGGGCGAGCAGTCGAAATTTATCGGTCGCTCGTTGCTGATGAGACTTTGCACTTTGCATTCACTGATCTAGCGACCATCCTTTGGGTGCTACATGCGATGGACTCAGAAAACCCAGAGACGTTAGAGGCAGCACTGTACCCACTTACTAGCCCGAGCAATGCTTATAGCTATTCAGCAACAGAGCTCATGGCCGTGTTAGCCGCAAAACGGGGTGATACAGGATCGGCTCTAAGTCTCCTTCAAGGTTTATTGACAGATAATAATACTCCGACCGCTGTCCGGGCACGGGCAGAAGAATTGTCGGCTGTATACAAGAGTAATGCAGCATTTTCTTCTGATCCGTTACTAAGTAATGATGAGCAATAATGGCTGCTAAGCGGAGAATCTTAACAGTGAATTTATCATCCAGCATCACTAGCATTGGTGTGTTAGGTCTATCCCTCACGGTTTTGCTATCGGGTTGTGATCTAAATCCCTTTGGTGGTGATGATGACGAAGTATTGCCAGGTACGAGAGTCTCTGTTCTCGCACTTGAACGCACATTGCGTCCCGATCTAAATGCTGTTGATACTCAGATTGTACTTCCTGCTCCCGAAGACACTGCCGTATGGACTCAAGCTGGTGGCTTATCTCATCATGCTATGCATCACATGGTCATTGGGCCGACTCCAAGCCTGGCTTGGCGTTCGGATGCAGGCACAGGTTCAGGTAAGCGCAACAGAACTTTGGGTGAGCCCGTGGTGGCAGATGGCCATGTGTTTGTGTTGGATGCTAAAGCTAATGCCATGGCATTTAACGCGCGTATGGGCGATCGTATTTGGCGCCGGGTTCTTGTCCCAAAGAATGAAAAAGACGGGAATTTTCTTGGTGGTGGCCTTGCATATGAAGAAGGCCTTATTTTTGCTACCACTGGCTTTGCCGAAGTTTTTGCTATCAATGCGCGCACTGGTCGTGATGTCTGGCGGACTAAAGTAAGCACGCCCATTCGATCCGCGCCAACCGTCAGTGGTGGCAGGGTTTTTGTCACTACTGTTGATAATCAGGTTATTTCCCTGGCGGCAAAAAATGGGCAGCGATTGTGGAGTTATTCTGGCGTAAGCTCACAGACTATTTTACTTGGGGGCGGTAGTCCTGCCGTAGACGGAGGAGTTGTGATAGCGCCGTTTACTAATGGAGAGATAGCGGCTTTGCGTGTTGATAATGGGGCTGTGTTGTGGAGTGACTCTGTTATCGCTGTGCGCCGAACGGAAGCAGCAGCAAGCTTGACTGATATTAGTGGCCGACCTGTTATTGATCGGGGTAGGGTCTATGCTGTTGGGCATTCGGGGATTCTGGTATCAATTGACTTGCGCACAGGTCAGCGAGTTTGGGATGTGCCGGTGCCCGGTGTCTATCAGCCCTGGATCGCGGGTGATTTTTTGTACGCGACGACCATTGATTCAGAAGTGGTATGTGTGGACGTTCGTACCGGGCAAATTCTATGGGTGACACAATTGCGGCGGTGGGAAGATCCCGATGATCAAGAAGACCGACTCATCTGGACGGGTCCGTCTATCGCTAGTGATCGCGTAATTGTTGTGGGTTCTAACGAAGAGGCGTTGTCTTTATCTCCATACAACGGAGGCGTTCTAGGTACTCTTAAGCTTAGATCATCAACAACTATTGCACCAGTTTTTGCCAATAAAACTATGTATATCTACGACGAATCTGGCGATCTTCTAGCCTATCGATGATTGGATGCTGACGGATTTTCCGGGCTCTTAGCACATGTCTTCTTCACTCCCCACCTTTACTATTGCGATCGTCGGTCGACCAAACGTTGGTAAGTCAACTTTGTTCAACCGGTTAGTAGGTCGGCGTGCTGCCTTAGTACACGACCGGCCCGGCATGACCCGCGACCGGCGCGAAGGCACTGGTTCCATAGCAGACTTAGCATTTAATGTAATTGATACTGCAGGACTAGAGGACAGACCGACCAGCACTCTAGAAGTTCGTATGCGCCAGCAATCTGAAGAGGCAGTCGCAGCTGCTGACGTAACATTATTTTTGATTGATTCACGTGTTGGGGTGACATCGCTTGACAAGTACTTTGCTGACCTTCTGCGGCGCAGTGAGACACCAATTATTTTGGTAGCGAATAAATGCGAAGGGCGTGCTGGCGAGGCTGGGTTGCTTGAGTCATATTCCCTAGGCCTAGGCGGGGCAATCGCCTTATCTGCTGAGCATGGCCAAGGGCTTGGAGAGCTATATGAAGCGTTATTGCCATTCGAGAAAAACAATTTGCGGAGTGGCAAACGAGAGATATCTGTTATTGAAGAAATGAGTACAGATGAAGGTTTTGTTCCAGATGCAGAGATAGATTCTGCCATTCAACAACAAGAAGACTTATTAGCCCGGCCTCTGCACCTAGCTATAGTCGGGCGCCCGAACACAGGTAAATCGACACTGGTTAACCGGTTGCTTGGAGAGGAACGGTTACTTGTTGGACCAGCGCCAGGCGTTACTCGCGATGCGATTCCTGTTGACTGGGAATTCAAGGGCCGGCCAGTGCGCTTGGTTGACACGGCAGGACTGCGACGTAAATCAAAGGTAAGCGATGTGGTTGAAAAGCTTGCGGCGCTTGATACGCTTCGTGCCATTGACCTAGCAGAGGTTGTTGTGCTGGTTCTGGAACCGGAAGCTATTCTAGATAAACAAGACTTGACCATTGCGAGCCGCGTAATTGAGGAAGGTCGTGCTTTGATCATTGCAGTAAACAAGTGGGATATAGCACTCAATCGTAATGAGACTTTGGAGCGATTACGTTATGCATTAGACGGATCGCTAGCCCAAGTACGCGGCATCCAGACTATAACCATTTCTGCTAAGACTGGCCGACGTGTGGATGACCTAATGGCTGTAGCCTTCAGGGTTAGAGAGGCTTGGAACCGCCGTGTTCCGACTGCGGCACTCAATCGGTGGCTTGACGATGTAACGCGGCGCCATCCACCGCCACTTTCAAAGCAGAAGAGACGCATCAAGATCCGCTACCTTACCCAAGCGAAAGCGAGGCCGCCAACGTTCGTTGCCTTCACTAGTCGTCCGGCGGATCTGCCAGAAAGCTATCACCGCTATCTGCTCAATAGTCTGCGCGATACGTTTGGTTTCGAAGGTGTGCCTTTGCGCCTGTTCGTGCGCAAGCCCGATAATCCGTATGACAAGATCTAACGCACAAATACGGTTTTGCCGCCGACCATGGTTAATGTGACAGCTATATTATCTAAATCGAGCGGGTTTACCGTTAATGGGTTGCGGTCTAAAACTACTAGATCAGCTAGCTTGCCTGCTTCAATGGTGCCCTTTTCAGTTTCCTCAAAGGCCTGATAGGCCGCATAGGTGGTAATTCCTTTGAGTGCTTCGAAAACTGAAATGCGCTGTTCCTTACCTATGATCCGCCCCGCATAGGATAAACGATTTACAGCTGCCCAAACTATGCGCATGGGTTCCATTGGCACCACAGGAGTATCTGCGTGTAGGGTAAAAACTAAGCCCTTATTAACTGCGGAGGCTGTCGGGCTCATGCGGGCTGCCCTCTCTGGCCCCATAAAGATGTCCCAGTGGCGGTCGCCCCAGTAATAGGTGTGCAGGTTGAAGAAAGATGGAATAATGCCCATTGCTTTCATGCGTTCGAGCTGATCTTCACGGGCCATCTGAGAATGAATAATGATGTGACGGGTATTTTTACGTGGGGATACTGCAAGTGCTTGCTCGAATGCATAGAGTACATCGTCAATAGCGGCATCACCGTTACCGTGAACAGCAATTTGGTAGCCAGAACTATGGACTTTGATAATCTGCGCTACTAATGCGTCGCGGTCCATGCGCGGATAGCCTCGGTACCGTGGATCATTGTGGCTATGGCTGTGGTAGGGCTCTGAAAGATATCCGGTGTATCCCTGAATAGAACCATCTGCAAAACCTTTCACTGCCTGCATTGATACCATTCCATCGGCTTTTGGCTGCACTAGGACCTCACCACTATCGATCATCGCGGCTACTTCCTGAATCACAGGCCACACATGAACTCGTATAGGTAGCTCGCCCTTCTTATAAGCGCGGACAAATAGGTTTGCATCAGTCATGGTAGCGGCGCCCTGTTGGGCAGTGGTCACGCCTACAGCAGCATAGGCTTTAGCAGCTGTTTTCAGAGCCGAGAGCATATCCTCTTCTGAAAATTTAGGTAGTAGTTTGCTGATTCTACCCATAGCTGGCGGCTCCTCTAACACACCTGTGGGTACATCAGTCATATCGTCTTTTAAAATCTTACCGCCAAAGGGCTGGGGTGAGTTTTTTGTTATACCAGCAAGTTCTAGGGCTAAACTGTTACCTACGGCGAGATGACCTGAAATATGACCTATATAAATGGGGTGTGAGGTCGAAGCGCGGTCCAAGTCCCAGCGGGTGGGGTGGCGCATTTCTTCTACTAGCGTATCGTCATAGCCCCAGCCCTGAACCCACTCTCCAGAGTTTTTATTGGCCGCTTCTTGTCTCAGCCTGATGACCATGTCTTCGATAGTTTTGATCGTACCAATTGGCGGGCTGCTTAGGTCAACGAAATGATTCTTGATAAGCCCGGAGGCCGGAAAATGGCCATGAGCATCAATGAAGCCGGGCAGCATTGCTTTTCCAGCTAAGTCAATGAGCTTTGTACCAGGGCTCTCCAGTGCGCGAATGTCCTCATTCTTGCCAACCGCCACGATCCGGTCACCCGAAATTGCTATAGCCTCTGCCGCAACAGACTCCTCTGATCCGATAAGGGTAATAATTATTCCATTAAAGAAAATAGTGTCAGTTGGGTCGTCAGCTTGTGCTGCAAAGCAAACTGTACCCAAAATAAACACCAGTAAGGGGAGGCGAGCTATTTTTTCTATATTGAAACTATACATTTTAATCTTACCCTTTGGCAGAGTCAGAGAGTAACGCGTTGCCCCGTTTGCTCGTAAGAAGCAGAGGCCATTTCTACGAACTTTTCGGTAATGTCCTCAGGCATTGGGAGCTTGGCTTTGTCTTCACCAGGAAAGGCTTTGAGCCGTAGTGCTGTGCGAACGGGGCCCGGATCGATCAGATTAGCTTTGACATTAGTTTCTACCATCTCTTGAGCATAGGTAAGAACCATTTGATCCAAAGCTGCTTTTGATGCCCCGTAAGGTCCCCAAAACGGGGACGCTTTTGTCCCCTGATCGCAAGTGACAAACAGCGACCGGCCAGCATCTGATTGGCGCAGTAATGCATCAACGCTTCGCAGCAGTCGCCAATTCGCTGTGACGTGCAGGGCAAATGTCTGCTCCCAAATATTTAGCGGGATATGGCTGATTGGAGAAAGTTGGCCCAATGTGCCGGCTACACCGACAATGATATCTAAACGCTTAAATCGATGGAAAAGTGCTTCACCGACTTGGTCTATGACATCGTATTGAGTGAGGTCACTATCAACCAAGACAGCATTCTTACCCGTAAGTGAGTAAATTTCATCATCAAGGGATTCAAGCGCATCACGCGTCCGGGCCAATGCAACTATAATAGCACCTTCTTCTGCAAAACGTTTAGCAACAGCCCGGCCTATCCCACGGGAGGCACCTGTAATAAGAGCAACACGGTCCGATAGGCGACCGGTCTTCCCGCGATGCTGAGATTCTGAAGGCATGAGAATTGAGTTCTTCGGACCTACGCTTGGCCTTCCGTCAGCAAGGAAAGCTGTTGAGGTAGTTCTTTGGCGTTGAGGTCTGTCAGTGCTGAAGGGTATTCACCAGTAAAGCATGCATCGCAATACTGAGGATTATCGGGGTCGCGTTTAAAGTTGCCCACAGCTTGGTAAAGACCATCAAGAGAAATAAAGGCTAGGCTATCGACACCAAGCCGTTTTGCCATTCCATCAATATCATGCTGAGCAGCTAATAATTGCTCTCTCTCAGGTGTATCAATCCCAAAATAACAGGGGTGTGCTGTTGGTGGGGATGAGATACGCATATGCACCTCACTTGCGCCTGCTTGGCGCACCATGTCTACTATCTTGATGGATGTGGTGCCTCGCACAATAGAGTCATCCACCAGGACAACGCGTTTACCATAGATTTGCGCCCGATTGATGTTGTGCTTGCGTTTTACACCAAGGTGACGGGTTTTGTCGGTGGGCTGAATAAAGGTACGACCCACGTAGTGATTTCTAATAATACCGTATTCGAAGGGCACGTCGACGGCGGCAGCATATCCAAGGGCTGCCGGAACGCCAGAATCAGGGACTGGTACGATTACATCGCAGGGTACGTGACTTTCCCGGGCGAGTTCTTCCCCGATGCGCTTACGGATCTCATAAACGCTAGACCCTTCGCAGACGCTGTCAGGCCGGGCAAAGTAAATAAATTCGAAAATACAGAATCTGGGATCGGATAGCGGGAAAGGTCTAAGAGAGCGTACGCCCTCTTGGTCGATGATGACCATCTCACCCGGTTCGACGTCGCGCATAAACTCTGCTCCTATTATGTCGAGGGCGCAGCTTTCCGAACATAAGATGTATGCATTATCGAGACGGCCCAGGACGAGCGGACGCACCCCAAGAGGGTCGCGTACTCCAATAAGAGCCGTATTTGTCATAGACACCATGGAATAGGCACCCTCAATCTGTCGCAGAGCGTCAATCATACGGTCTTCAACTGTAGCCTGTTGGCTAATAGCGATGAGGTGAACCACCACTTCGGTATCGGAGGTAGATTGGAAAATACAGCCGCGTCGAACAAGGTCTTGGCGAATTGACACCGCATTAGTCAGGTTGCCGTTGTGCCCAAGCGCAAAACCGCCAGATTCAAAGTCGGCAAACAGTGGTTGTACATTACGAATGATGGTGTCACCCGATGTTGAATAGCGAACATGACCTAGAGCCATGCTCCCTTCCAAACGGGCTATCACTGATTCTGCCTTGAAATTTTCAGCAACGTGCCCAAGACCACGGTGACTATGGAAATGGCACTGGTCGAAAGTTACTACACCAGCAGCTTCCTGGCCACGATGTTGGAGGGCGTGAAGCCCCAGTACGGTATGAGATGCAGCATCTTTATCTCCATAAATCCCAAATACACCGCACTCTTCGTGCAGTTTGTCACCGTCATCCACTCCTTCATTGAAGGCTTGAAATGGATCAGTGGTAAGCATGTTTATGGATGACTCTTTCACGATCTAGTTGCCGTCGTCTTGGTTGGTTTGAAAGAGGCGATCCATGTTACGCCGGATGTCATCTTCATAAGCCCCTTCCGGGGATTCTACAGCGTCAGAATCAACGCCTGGTGGTGGTTGAGCAAGCTTTTCAAAGGTTTCTCTGAGTTCCATGGCTTCCCTAGCTGTTTCTGACGCTTCTTTAGCAGCATCTTTGGCTGCCATAAAGGTTTCAGGAAGTATGTCGCGTATAAGATCTGCAGTCATTTCAATTGCAGGCAGAGTTTTGGCAGATCGCAGCCAATTTGGCCGCGTACCTTCGGCTACAACCCAATCGACGATAATGAGCACGGCAGCAAAGATGACGGCGCCACGGGCTAGCCCATAAACGAATCCCAGAGACCGGTCTAGGTTGTTCAGGGCGCTTGCTTGGATCGATTTTGAGATGATCTTCGTAACAATTGACAGTATAACCAAGACTGTCAGAAAGATAACAACACCCACAACACTGTCGGCGACAATTTCATTGGAGATCTGCGCGCGCGCAAAAGGTCCCAGTTCAGGTACGCTATATATTACGGCAAAAATAGCGCCGATCCAGGCAGTGACAGATAGCACTTCATGAACGAAACCACGCAAAAATGCAAATATGGCCGATAGCAACAAGATAATACCCACAGCCAAATCTAATCCATTGATATGAAATGAATCCATTCAGGCAGGCAATCTATTATTGTAGAGGGCGAGCTTCGTTCTCATAAAAATTTCCCTACGAGATCTTGAATATGACCGAGGGGGTCTAAGGCAATCCCTTTAGTCGTAATTGTCCCCTTTTTTGGCGCCTTTATTTTTGGCATCCACGCCTCCGAGAACCCTAGTTTTTCTGCTTCGCGGAGTCGCTGATCCATTTGTGCCACTGCCCGGACTTCCCCTGACAAACCAATCTCGCCGAATACAACAGTCCCAGAAGGCACTGGTTTGTCCTGAAAAGACGAGACTAGCGCTGCTGCTACTGCGGCATCAGCAGCCGGTTCAGAGATTCGTAATCCGCCAGCCACATTCAAATAAATGTCATGTCCGCTTAGCGCAAGCCCGCAGCGAGATTCTAGAACGGCAGCAATCATAGCTAACCGGCCCGTGTCCCAGCCAACAACGGTTCGTCGAGGCGTGCCGAGGCTTGATGGAGCGGCCAAAGACTGGATTTCAACCAGCATTGGGCGACTACCTTCTAGGCCTGCAAACACGCAGCTTCCGGAGATATTACCGCGTCGCTCTGCCAAGAAGAGAGCCGAGGGGTTAGAAACTTCTGTCAATCCAGCATTCACCATTTCAAAAACCCCGATCTCGTCAGTAGGCCCAAATCGGTTCTTTACAGCGCGCAGAATGCGAAAATGGTGCCCCCGCTCACCTTCAAAATAGAGCACCGTATCAACCATATGCTCGAGTACGCGCGGCCCTGCTAGTGCACCTTCTTTGGTCACATGCCCAACGAGAAACAGAGTAAAGCCACGCTTCTTGGCTATGCGTATTAACTCTTGGGCACATGTCCTCACCTGGGTGACAGTGCCCGGTGAGGAATCATTCGTATCGGAGTACATGGTTTGGATCGAATCTATAACTACGAGATCTGCTGCGCGAGCCATATCAAGACTCGCAACGATATTACGTACATTGGTTGCCGTAGCCAGCTCCACTGGTGCTGTCTCTAGCTCGAGGCGCGTCGCGCGCAGGCGAACCTGATCGATAGCTTCTTCACCTGTAATGTACAGGCATTTAGCGTTTGCTGCCAATGCCCCGCAGGCTTGAAGTAAGAGTGTTGATTTTCCAATTCCTGGATCGCCACCAACCAGAATCACTGATCCTGCTACGAGCCCGCCGCCACAAACGCGATCTAATTCAGCAATGCCTGTATTCAGTCTAGGCGTAGTTGCGGTTTCTCCTTTTAGGCTTACGAAAGAAATAGGTTTGCCACCCCGCCCGCCGCTTACCCCTTTAGGGAGCGTTATAGGCACTGCTTCTTCAACCAATGTATTCCATGCATTACAGGCATCGCATTGTCCTGTCCATTGCGGGTAGACTGCACTGCAGGACTGACACACGAATTGAGATTTAGCTTTAGCCATGATACGAGGCTAACTCCTGAGCTCCATTTTGATCGGCCCCTCGGCTCGGCCATGGACGAATTGATCAACAAAATCATTGCCCGATGAGTCTACTTGTGTAGCCGGCCCAACCCAGATCAGTTTGCCGTGATGTAACATTGCTATGCGATCACTGATCTTTCTGGCTGAGGCCATGTCGTGGGTGATGGAAAGGGCTGTAATGCCTTGGTCTTTGACGCAATTTATTATGAGGTCATTGATAATGTCTGCCATGATGGGATCAAGACCAGTCGTAGGCTCATCGAAAAAAATTATTTCCGGTGAACCCGCGATAGCTCTTGCTAACCCCACCCGCTTTTGCATTCCACCAGAAAGTTCGGACGGTGACAGGTTGCCGACTTCTGCTGCTAAACCAACCTTGCCAAGGGTATTGATGGCCTTCTCCTTAGCCTCTTTGCGTTTCATCTGACGGCCTTGGATCAAACCAAAGGCAACATTTTCCCAGACTGACAAGCTGTCGAACAAAGCAGCTCCCTGAAATAGCATACCAAATTTCCGATTCACTTCATCGCGGCCATTAGCTGAGCGATGTGTAACGTCTTCTCCATCAATCTTAATTAAGCCAGAATCAGCGGTCAGGATTCCTAAGATGCATTTAAGCAGAACAGATTTTCCTGTTCCTGAACCTCCTATGACAACAACTGACTCGCCAGCATCTACTTCTAGATCAATGCCGGTTAATACGTCTTTGGCGCCGAAGCTCTTGCAGACATTTTCAATACAAATCTTGGGGTGCGTGCTCATACAGCGAAAAACAGCTCAGTAATAATGTAGTTGAAGGTGAGAATCAGAATTGAAGATGACACGACAGCATTAGTTGTTGCAGTGCCAACTCCTTGGGCCCCACCCTGAGAATGAAAGCCGTTATAACAGCCCATTAGGGCGATGATGAATCCGAATACGGCCGCTTTTACCAAACCAGAAATTACATCTAGAGGTTCGAGGAAATCTATCGTGTTAGCCAAATAGACATTCGGGTTGAAGCCAAGCTTAAAAACCCCAACAAGGTAGCCCCCAAATACGCCGATAATATCTGCTACAAGAACAAGCAGCGGCAACATCAATAGACCGGCAATGAGCCTAGGAGCGATAAGATATTTATAAGGGTTAGTCGAAAGTGTGGTTAGTGCATCAATCTGTTCCGTCACGCGCATGGTGCCTATTTCGGCTGCCATGGAAGCGCCAATACGGCCCGCCACCATTAGACCGGCAAGCACAGGGCCGAGTTCACGGGTGATAGATAGTACTACCACATTGGCAATGGCACTTTCAGCATTGAAGCGAGCAAAGCCGGTATAGCTTTGCAGGGCCAGGACCATGCCGGAAAAAATCGCTGTTAACCCCACGACTGGAAGAGAGTAGTAACCTATATCAATCATTTGCCGACCAATTAGCCTGGGGAAGATTGGTGGGCGTACACAATGTGAGACGGATGTTATAGTGAAAACCGTCAGTTTTCCCAGATGCTCCAGGAACCGGATGACCATACGGCCTATGAGCGCTATGGCATTCATGCCTCTAATCCGGACATCTTAGCGGCAAGTACTGGCGGGCAAAGCGCTGCCCAAGGCCTGTCAGAATTTCATAACCTATAGTGCCCGCCTCGCGCGCCATGTCATCGACAGTGTGAGTTGTCGAGATAATGTCTATCATTGCGCCAGGTACGGCAAGAGATTCAGGAACGCCACTAACATCAAACGTGAGTAGATCCATGGAGACAACACCTGCCACCTGCACAGTCATACCATCCAACCGCGCGCTCCCGGCATTACTTAATGTACGGTGGAAACCGTCAGCGTAACCTATTGAAACTGTTGCCAATCTATCACCATCGGCGGCCTGGAAGGTTGCACCGTATCCAACGGTACCAGCGGTGTCAACGTGCCGGATTTGCAAGATTTCTGCTTGCAAACTTACTACGGGCAACATCGGGTTTACGGAGTTATTTTGAGGCCCGATCCCATATAAAGCGGCACCCGGACGGGCGAGATCAAACTGCCATTCTTCCCCCAGAAATATTCCTGAGCTGTTGGCCAGTGAGCCCTTGGCCTCAGGAAATCTGGTCCGGAACAGCCTGAGGGCCACTACAAATTTTTCGAGCTGGATCTGATTGAGTGGGTGTTCCGGTATGCCAGCGCAAGCGAGGTGGGTCATCAGAGCTAGCGGAGCAAGCCCCTTAAAACCCTCAGAGTTGTTCATGTGGTCGACAAACTCGCTACTACTAAGGCCAAGTCTGTTCATGCCCGTATCAACCTGAATAACCGTTTCCTTTAGAACACCAGAAGCTTGAATAAATTTACGCCAAGACGATACTTGTTGTGGCGTATTGAGTACTGGGACTAAGTCATGGGCAAAGAATTCATCTTCGAGTTTTTCGACTGGACCGTGCATTACAATAATCCGGGGTGTGGAACCAAGAATTTTTCTCAGGCCAATACCTTCCTCAAGATGGGCGACGTAAAAAGTCTTACATCCAGTATCCAATAGTGCCTTGGCTACATAATTGACCCCAAGTCCGTATGCGTCCGCTTTGACGACAGCTCCACAATCGCATCCTTGGTGGATTTTACTATTCAAGAAATGCCAGTTCTTACATAAGGCTGCCAAGTCGACGGTGAGTACCGCGCCAGCCTGCTCCGGTGATGTCGGAGCTCTCAGCAAGGCCACGTCGGTTAACCTATCTCTTCAGGCAAGCGACCAGAGTCGGCCAAGTTATCAAAGTGGGTGAAGGATGGCTCAAATAGAAGCTTGATCGTGCCAATGGGGCCGTGTCGTTGTTTGCCAACTATTACCTCGGCGACATTATGGACAGCTTCCATATCGTCCTGCCACTTTAGCATTTTCTCCTGGTATCGATCCTCGGAATCAAACTGCTCTCGCTGTGGATGCTTGCGTTCCAGATAATACTCTTCGCGGTAAATAAAGGTAACTACATCCGCGTCCTGTTCGATTGAACCAGACTCACGTAAGTCAGAGAGCTGCGGCCGCTTATCCTCACGTTGTTCGACAGCACGAGAAAGCTGTGAGAGAGCTAAGACAGGAACATTAATTTCTTTAGCAAGGGCTTTAAGCCCCCGGCTAATAGCAGAAATCTCCTGGACCCGGTTTTCGCTTCTGCTAGCCCGACCGGCATCAAGAAGTTGGAGATAATCGATAACGATTAAGCCGAGGCCATTGTGATGTTTACTTCGTGCTTGGCGAGCTAACCGCCTGCAGCGGGTGCGCATAGCTGAGACAGTGAGTGCCGGCGTATCGTCCATAAACAAGGGCAGGCTATACAACTCTTGGCTGGCGGACACGAGTTTTCCAAAGTCCTCGTTAGCCAAGCGTCCGGTGCGAATATCGTGGGAGTTTACGCGGGCGCGTTCAGCTAAAATCCTTGTTGCTAATTGTTCGGAACTCATTTCTAACGAAAAAAAAGCCACTAATTTGCCATGGTCCTCTTCGCGTTCTGTTCCCTGGAAATATTTAGCTGCATTAAAAGCAATAGTCGTGGCTAGAGCTGATTTTCCCATTGCTGGGCGCCCAGCCACAATTACGAGGTCAGAGGGGTGTAGTCCTCCGAGTTTGGCATCGAGATCATCCAAGCCAGTCGTTGTGCCTGAAAGTGCTCCGTCGCGCCGATGAGCAGCTTCGGCCATATCAATAGCTGCTGTGAGAGCCTCTTCAAATTGGGCAAACCCGCCTTCAATTTGGCCCGTCGCAGCCAAATCGAAGAGGCGTTGCTCGGAGCCTTCGATTTGATCCAATGCTGTATCGTCAAGGCCAGATTCAAAGGCATCGTTTACCATGTCCTGGCCAACAGTGATAAGCTCGCGGCGTAGATAGAGGTCGTATATAAGTTTTCCGTAGTCGCTTGCATTTACCACAGTGACCACTGAGTTGGCTAACCCGGTAAGGAAGGCCATGCCGCCCGCCTCTTGCACCAAGGGATCCTGTTCCAAGTAGGTCTTTAGGGTTATGGGATTGGCCTGGTGTCCTTGTTCCATTAGCTTTGATGTTGCTTCGTAGACTTTAACGTGCAGGGGATCGGAGAAGTGATAAGCATGCAGATAGTCGGACACTGCATCGTAAGCACGGTTGTTGAGCATGATAGCACCCAGCAAGGCGCGCTCAGCGTCCAGGTTTTGGGGCGGTAACCGGAAAACGTCTGGTTCGTTGCCCACGGTTACGTCCTGGGCAAGGACAGGTGATGCGGATGTCTTCATAATGGGGACCATAGCAAAATAGGGCCTGGGGTGCACTGGCGATAGTGTGTGAAGTAGGTGGAACCCGTGGATAAACACGAGTCGATTTAAAAGAAAACGCCCATCTCTATATAGAGATGGGCGTTTGGTAAATTCCTTCAGATCAATAGGATGGCAGGCTTACTCTGTTTTGTTGCTCTCTTCGTTGACCGCTTCTTTCTTTTCCGACTCATCACTTTCAAGTTTTAACCCTTTTGCGTCGGAATCTAATGTCTCTTCGAGAGCTTGTTCTGCCTCTCTTTCAAGTTGAACAGCTTGAGCCGCATCTTCTGCTTTCTCCATCAAAGACACCGCAACGGCCGCGGCAGCATCTATATCGGCTTGATCTTTTGAGCGAGACACCGTGACAGTTATATCTACAGAAACCTCAGGATGGAGTCTAACGGGAACCACGTGTTGGCCGAGTTGTTTAATGGCGGCATTTAGTTCAACCTGACCTCGATCCATTCTAATGCCCTCTTCTTTGAGGCCGTCCGCAACATCACGTGCTGTAACTGATCCATAAAGCTGACCCCCTTCACCCGCTTGGCGAACGAGAATAAGATGCTGGCCGGCTACTTTTTTTGCAACAGATTCAGCTTCGGTACGCCTTTCCAAGTTGATGGCTTCAAGCTCGGTTCTTTTGCTTTCGAAGTAGGACTTGTTGGCATCAGTGGCCCGCAATGCTTTCTTTTGTGGCAGTAAAAAATTGCGGGCATAGCCTGCTTTCACGCTGACTACGTCACCCATTTGGCCCAGCTTTTCGATTCGCTCTAGGAGAATGACATGCATGATTGCTTCCCCTACTCACTAACAACATAGGGTAATAGGGCTAAAAACCTAGCTCGTTTAATTGCCCGTGAGAGTTCACGTTGCTTCTTTGCCGAAACAGCTGTGATTCGACTTGGAACGATCTTACCGCGCTCGGAAATGTAGCGCTGTAGAAGTTTTACATCCTTGTAGTCGATCTTTGGCGCATTTGGACCAGTGAAGGGACACGATTTGCGGCGGCGGAAGAAGGCTTTGCGTTTCATTACCATCAGCCTTTTCCTTCCTCGACAGGCGCGGTGTCGGCAGTAGTCGAATTTCGGCCAGAATCAAACCGGCCACCTTGTTCACTCCTGTCAGGGCGCTCACCTCGATCACCCCGGCCACCTTGTTCACTCCTGTCAGGGCGCTCACCTCGATCACCCCGGCCACTTGGTCTGCCTTTGTTCTGAAGAATGGAAGACTGACCTTCTTCATGTTCTTCAACGCTGATAGTAATATAGCGCAGAATATCTTCATTAATACGCATGCGCCGTTCATATTCCGCGATAGCTGCAGCAGGTGCATCTACATTAAATAACATATAGTGGCCTTTACGATTTTTCTTGATACGGAAGGCAAGGCTACGCAACCCCCAATGCTCGCGCTTAGCAATGGACCCACCATTCTCTTCGATGATTTTTGTAAGATCGTCGGCCAGGGTATCCACCTGTGCAGGTGAGATATCTTGACGCGCTATAACCACGCTCTCGTATAGAGACATGAAAATGCTCTCCTTATGGCTTCTCTCTTCCTTAGGACCCCATGATCCTCAGGCATAGCCGGGTAGACCGGCAAGGAGCTATGAAGCGCCGGACTATACACATTTCCGATTGCGTAGCAAGTAATGCAATTAGGAACGATGCGTTATTATGTATTGGTTCGGAGTATGCGAGCTTAAGATTAGGTATTATAGGACGTAGCAATTTGGCCAGGTTCGCATTGTAGCCATCAATCTGACTTAACCCAGAGTTGACAGGGAGGTGCAATACAGGCCCTAAACTGTAATTATAATACGTACTGAACTTTGTGGGGTGACAATGAGTTGGGCATACGTTTTCCCAGGACAGGGATCCCAAGCAGTTGGCATGGGTAAGGAATTAAATGGGGCATTTGCCGAAGCCCGAGAAGTTTTCGAGGAAGTTGATGAGGCGCTCAAACAATCACTGTCACAACTGATGTTTGAGGGCCCCCTGGATCAGCTGACGCTGACGGAAAATGCTCAACCAGCGTTAATGGCGGTTAGCTTGGCGGTAATTCGCGTGCTTTCTAAGCAGGGTAATGTATTGGTCAAAGACACCGCTCGCTTCGTCGCCGGACATTCACTTGGCGAGTATTCAGCTCTTGCGGCCTCGGATGCTCTATCCCTAGTGGACACGGCCCGATTGCTTAAGATTCGTGGGCAGGCCATGCAGTCTGCTGTTCCAGTAGGCGAAGGAGCAATGGCGGCACTTATAGGTCTTAACCTAGAGGAGGCAAAGGAGGTTGTTGAGGCCGCACAGGGCAGTCAGGTATGCGCGGTGGCTAACGACAATACACCCAGTCAAGTGGTGGTCTCTGGTGATGCTTTAGCGGTTCAGCGGGCTGTTGAATTAGCCAAAGAAAAAGGGGCCAAGAGAGCGGTAATGTTGAGTGTAAGTGCGCCATTCCATTGCTCTTTGATGGCGCCAGCGGCTGACACGATGGAGCTTGCTTTGCAAGCAGTTGAAATCAAGCCATCTATGGTTCCTTTGGTGTCAAATATAACAGCTACCAGTGTGAAGGAGCCACAGGAAATCAGGAAGCTTTTGGTGGCACAGGTTACAGGTATGGTGCGCTGGCGAGAAAGTGTATCCATGATGAGTGAGGCTGGTGTAGACATGCTGATTGAAGCTGGAGCAGGCAAGGTATTGTCAAGTATGGCCCGGCGTATTAGCCCGGGCGTTAAATCGATTAGCCTGCAAAACCCAGATGATATTGAAGATTTTCTGAACGGAATTTGATACTTCAGGCCGCATAATCCTGCAGTTCAATAGCGAATGGAGAAGTATATGTTTGATTTGTCCGGCAAGACAGCTCTCATAACGGGTGCGACAGGAGGTATCGGTGCGCAGATTGCGGGGGCACTACATACCCAAGGTGCGACGGTCGTAGTTTCAGGGACGCGTGAGAAGTTGCTTCAGGGATTAGTGAGTGATTTGGGGGAGCGTGCATATGCGGTCCCCTGTGATCTTGCAGATGCTAGTCTCGTAGAGAACCTGATTGTGGATGCTGAAGAAGCTGCGGGACCAGTCGATATACTGATTAACAATGCGGGCATTGCTCGCGATGGTTTGATTTTAAGGATGAAAGACGAAGAGTTCTGGGACGTAATCGGTATTAACCTCGCCGTCGCTTTCAAGCTTACACGCGGGGTCATCCGCGGCATGATGAAGAGGCGTTACGGCCGTATAATTTCAATTACTTCTATTGTTGGGGTTACTGGAAATGCTGGGCAAGTAAATTACGCTGCCTCCAAGGCTGGCCTTATCGGATTCACGAAGTCTTTGGCCCAGGAAGTAGCCAGTCGAGGAATTACAGCGAATTGTGTAGCCCCCGGTTTTATCTCAACAGCCATGACTGACGCGCTAAATGACCAGCAGCGAGACGCTATGATGACCGCTATTCCTACGGGTCGATTTGGCGACACAGCCGATGTGGCGGCCGCCGTTGTCTATCTCGCATCTGAGGAAGCTGCCTATGTTACCGGGCAGACCTTGCACGTAAATGGCGGAATGGCAATGATTTAAGCGGTTTTTGACCCTCCGCATAGGCCTAGCCAACGCATATGAAGTATGCTACCTAACCGGCGCTTCGGGGAGGACGGGATGCCTCTTGGCACTCCTTCGTCGCTAAATACAACCCTTGGGAACATGTGAGGTAAGACGCCATGAGTGACGCCGCTGATCGCGTTAAGAAAATAGTTGTAGAGCATTTGGGCGTTGATGAGTCCAAGGTTACTGAGACTGCAAGCTTTATTGACGACCTTGGGGCCGATAGCCTTGATACCGTCGAGCTTGTAATGGCATTTGAAGAGGAGTTCAGTTGTGAAATCCCTGACGATGCAGCCGAAAAAATTCTGACTGTCAAAGATGCTATCAATTTTATCGAATCCAACGCATCGTAATGGCATAAAGCGGCGACCGCGTTTGAAGCGAGATCACCGCGCTGGAAGTTTGATCAGTCTCGTTAAGCAGAGATTATGACAAGGGTTGTTGTCACAGGCATGGGTCTTTTAACCCCGCTGGGACGCGGAGTTGAGGGTAACTGGAGGTCCTTGACCGCAAGCAAATCCGGAATTCGAGCGATTCAAGGGTTTGAGGTGGAGGACTTGCCGTGCCAGATTGGCGGGCAGGTACCTACCGACCACGATCATCCATATAGGTTCGATGTTGATGCCCTAGTGTCGCCGAAAGAGCGGCGACGCATGGATGACTTTATTGTTTTCGGTCTTGCGGCTGCTGACGACGCAATTGAAGACTCGGGCTGGAAACCCGATAGTGCGTGCCAGCGCGAACGAACAGGTGTCATTATTGGTTCGGGCATTGGTGGTCTTCAGACCATATACAATAATTCCATCACGCTGAGTGAAAAGGGTCCACGGCGCATTTCGCCATTCTTTATACCGTCTAGTTTGATTAACCTTGTTTCTGGCCAAGTATCCATCAAGCATGGCTTTAAGGGGCCCAATCATTCCATAGTAACTGCCTGTTCAACCGGCGCCCATGCCATTGGCGATGCCGCAAGAATGATCAAGTACGGGGATGCTGACGTAATGGTGGCTGGTGGTGCGGAGGCGGCTCTCTGCCGCCTAGGTTTGGCGGGCTTTGCTGCAGCTAAAGCGCTGTCCACCGGATATAATGACGTTCCTACTAAAGGATCAAGGCCTTGGGACAAGGGGCGTGATGGATTTGTGATGGGAGAAGGTGCCGGTGCGTTAGTGCTAGAAAACTATGACCATGCTAAAGCTCGCGGAGCAAGAATCTACGCGGAAGTTTTAGGTTACGGTTTGTCAGGTGACGCACATCATATTACAGCGCCTGCTGATGATGGCGACGGCGGCTTTCGCGCAATGCGGGGCGCAATAGCTGACTCTGGGCTATCTGTCGACGACATTGACTATGTCAATGCGCATGGCACATCTACACCAAAAGGGGATGAAATTGAGCTGGGGGCTGTGAAGCGTCTTTTTGGTAAACATGCTTATCGTCTATCGATGTCTTCAACTAAATCAGCTGTTGGTCATTTGCTCGGAGCCGCAGGCAGTGTGGAAGCTATTTACTCTATTCTTGCAATGACCAATCAATTAGCACCGCCGACGTTGAACTTAGATGATCCATCTTCTGGCTGCGATATTGATTTGGTTCCCCATGTGGCCAAGGCTCGGGACATTCGCTTTGCGCTTTCGAATTCATTTGGGTTTGGCGGGACTAATGCTTCTTTGGTTCTGGGACCTACACCCTAGTCTACCATGAAACGGTTGATAATAAGCGTCCTTGTTGTGAGCCTAATAGCAAGTGCTAGCCTTGGCTTCGGGTGGATATGGGTACAATCAAAATTACAAAAGCAAGGCCCCCTCATGGAAGCTATTGAGATTGTTATTGAGCCCGGCTCCGGGCTTGGTCGGATTGCCCGGCAACTTGAGTCTGCGTCTGTTATCGACTCTGCAAGACTGTTTCGACTACACACACAAATCAGCGGGTTTTCTAGTCAATTGAAAGCTGGCGAATACCATTTCATGGCAGGTATATCGTCGGACGATGTCCTTACCAAACTTGTGTCAAACGATGTGTTGGTGCGTTTCATAACAGTTCCCGAAGGTCTTACTTCAAGTCAATTGATCGAACTGATATCAGCTGCCGAAGGGCTAGAAGGTGATATCACACAGCCCTTTCCAGAAGGAACGCTTTTGCCAGAAACCTATGGATTTAGCCGTGGTGAAACGCGCGATGCTCTGATTGCCCGTATGGCAGAGCAAATGAAGCTTACAGTTCAGGATTTGTGGCTCTCCCGAGCGGATGATTTGCCTCTCCAGACGCCCTTAGAGGCCGTTATATTAGCCTCCATCATCGAAAAAGAAACTGCGTTACCCAGTGAGCGGAGTCGTGTCGCTGCTGTGTTTATTAACCGCTTGAACCGCGGCATGCGGCTGCAATCTGATCCAACCGTGGCGTTTGGGGCTAGTGCTCAAGGATATCTGGGCCGACCATTGCGCCGGTCAGACCTGGAAAGCGAAACGCCTTTCAACACCTATAAAATTTTGGGGTTGCCGCCGGGGCCTATTTGCCATCCCGGACGCGATGCCTTGGTGGCTGCACTCAACCCAGCCTCTTCAGATGAACTCTATTTTGTTGCAGAGGGCTCAGGTGGTCATGTGTTTGCGAAAACCCTAGCTGAACATAATCGAAACGTAGCAAAATGGCGCCGCATTCAAAAACAGCAGGGTTCACGTTGATTGTGGGTATCAGCCGTTCTATCAATTATGCCTATTGTGGGTATTCGGTTGGCAAGCCACTCTCTAACCCCATATAATCGTTTAGTTTTTAGCATTACGCCGGCGAAAGGGCGTGTCCATTGTCTTTGCAAAGTATGACTGGTTTTGCTCGCACCGATGGGACATTGTCCGATGGGACATTGTCTTGGGCTTGGGAGCTCAGAGCGGTAAATGGCAAAGGATTGGATATCCGCATGCGCCTGCCCTCTGGGTTTGAATCTCTGGAGCCAAAGGTGCGTCAGGCTGCTACTGACCATTTGGTGCGCGGTAATCTCAATATTGGTTTGTCGGTAAACTATTCACAAGGTGCCGATAATTATCATGTTAACGAGGAATTCTTGGACCAGCTTATTAGAATTGCAGCAGAGAAGGCTTCAAGCCTACCCGAAAACGTTGGTAATGCATCACTCGATGGTTTGCTGGCGATTAGAGGTGTGATAGAAGCCTCGGACTCTGACCCTAAAACGGCTGAAGAACGAGATTTTCTCGACGAGACTCTTATAGAGGGCTTGTCTAAAGCCTTTTACTCATTGGTGCGTGCTCGCAGTGAGGAGGGGCAGCACCTCCAGTCTGTTCTGACCCATCAATTAGATGAAATGGAATCCTTAACTCTCGCGGCCAAATCTGCGGCTGCGACTCAACCAGACGCCTTGAAGGTGCGACTGAAAGCCAGCGTCGATACTCTATTGAGCGGCTCCTCAGCGCTGTCTCCAGAAAGGCTAGCGCAGGAAGTAGCAGTGCTAGCAACGAAAGCAGATGTGCGTGAGGAGCTCGATCGCCTTAGTACGCATATTGCTCAGGGTCGGGATCTTATAGGCAAGGGAGAGCCATGCGGTCGTCGGCTGGAATTCTTGGCGCAGGAATTTAACCGGGAAGCCAATACGCTCTGTTCAAAGTCCACCGATGTTGACTTGACTAAGATAGGTCTTGACCTAAAGGCAGTAATTGATCAGTTCCGTGAGCAGATACAGAATGTTGAATAATGTTAGAAGACTAAGAGGGGAGTTGCAGGCATGACATATTCACGTATTTCGCGTCGTGGTTTAATGCTTGTACTCTCGTCGCCCTCAGGGGCTGGTAAAAGCACCATTGCGCGTTCACTTCTGGAACGGGAAGACCAGCTTTTCATGTCGGTATCAGTTACAACTCGCAGACCTAGGCCCAGTGAGGTAGATGGTCAGGACTATTATTTTATAGATGAGGCGTCTTACCACGCTAAAGTTGCGGAAAATAGCCTACTAGAACATGCTGAAGTATTTGGGAATTTCTATGGCACACCGCGCCCTGCAGTTGAAGAGCATTTAAGTGTAGGCGAGGACGTGTTGTTTGATATCGATTGGCAAGGCGCCCAGCAGCTGCGTGAATCTGCCCGAGACGATCTTGTGAGCGTATTTATTTTACCGCCATCTTATGAAGAATTAGCCAATCGATTGATGCGCAGAGGCCAGGATTCAGATGAAATCGTCAAGGGCCGCATGGCGAAAGCGAAGGATGAAATGAGCCATTGGCCTGAATACGACTATGTCATTGTTAATGACGAGTTAGGCATTAGCATCAGCGATCTGCAAGCAGTACTTAAAGCGGAACGGCTCCGCCGATTCCGACGTATAGGCGTCGGTGATTTTGTATCTAAAATGCGCAGTCAGGTTTCATGATCGTTTTACTAAAGGTTTTATAGGGCATCTTATGGGCCGTGTATTCGCCGTTCTGATTTTTAGCTCTGTCGTTGCTGGCGGAGGCTATTTCTATTTTGTGCAGTTGCAGGACAGCTCTAGCGCTAGTGTGCCAGTACCGCAGTCTTTTTCGGTGCCAGTGGAGTTGTCTGTAGTCGAGTCTGGAACCTTTGTTGAGCGAGAAGTTTCAGTTGGTTCTATTGTATCTGATGAGGAAGTGATTATCAGATCAGAAATTGCTGGGCGGATTGCGCGGATAGGATTCCGAGAAGGTGAAGAAGTTGAAGCCGAGCAAATTTTGATTGTAATCGATGATAGTATATACCGCGCTGAGTTTAATCAGGCTGGAGCTCGCCTTGAATTATCGGAGGCTAACTTTGATAGGGCTGTTGACTTAGAGCGGCGTGGCGCTGGAACTCAGCGCGCATTGGATGAAGCTTTATCAAAATTGCAAGAAGATCGGGCGACATTAGATTTAGCTAAGGCCCGACTGGCCAGAACACAAATTCGCGCACCCTTCTCAGGTATGATTGGTTTGCGAAAGATAAGTCCGGGCGATTATGTCACGGCAGGTCAGGAGATTGTCAATCTCGAAGCGATTGACCCCATAAAAGTAGCATTCAAAATGCCTGAGACGCTCTTAGCGGTAGTGCAATCTGGGCAACAAATATTGGTGGAGGTTGACGCTTTTCCGGGTAAGAAATTTCCTGGAGAGGTTTATGCCATTGATCCCCGCGTTGAAGCGTCTGGACGCAGCATAGAGCTTCGTGCGCACGTACCTAATCCCAACGGCTGGTTGAGGCCAGGACTTTTTGCTCGTGTCGATATTATTTTTGAACGTCGTGAAAATGCAGTACTAATTCCCGAACGAGCTTTGGTCCCGATTCAGTCTCGCCAAACAGTATTTGTTGTTAAAGATGGTAGCGCAGAAACGCGAGATGTTACCACTGGAGGGCGTGTCGATGGGAACGTAGAAATTCTTTCGGGGCTAGTACCCGGCGAAACTATTGTTACGGCAGGACAGTTAAAACTGCGCGAGGGCACTCCGGTTCACGATGCCGCCCAGTTGCAGGGCGCTGCGGGCGTATGAGTATAACAGAGCTGTGTATTCGGCGGCCCGTCTTCGCCACTGTTATCAATTTAGTTTTGATTCTCTTGGGCCTTGTATCTCTGCAGTCCCTCACAATTCGTGAGTACCCTAACATTGATTCACCGGTAGTCACGGTTATGACGCGGTATCCTGGGGCTAGTGCTTCGATAATCGAAACACAAGTCACTGATCCAATAGAAGAGGCGCTATCGGGTATTGAGGGGGTCGATTACATCAACTCAATTAGCCGTTCAGAGCAGAGTCAGGTCAGCGTTCGTTTCTTATTGAGTCGTGATCCAGATGCTGCAGCCTCTGATGTGCGCGATAGGGTTAGTCGGTCCCGCGGCAACCTTCCAATAGATGTGGACGAGCCAATAATTGCGAAAGTTGAGGCGGATGCGAACCCCATCATTTATATGGCATTTTCGTCAGAGCGCTACTCAGCGCTAGACATAACAGAGTTTATTGAGCAGTTGGCTGTTGACCAGCTACAAGCACTGCCAGGTGTAGCCAATGTAGAGCTATTTGGGGCTCGGCGTTACGCAATGCGAGTATGGTTAGACCGTGTAAAAATGGCGGCCTACAGCATAACTACAGGTGATGTGGAGACTGCGCTTAGGGAGCAGAACCTAGAAGTGCCGTCGGGTAGGATAGAGAGTATTGATCGTGAATATACGGTCGTTGCGCAAACTGATTTGACGTCGCCTAGTGAGTTCTCCCGTATCATCATACGCGAGTCAAATGGATATCTAGTGCGCCTCGGAGATGTTGCGCGGGTTGAATTAGGACCGGAAGAAGAGCGCCAGATCAGCACTTTAAATGGCAGGGAAGGGGTGGTTGTTGGGGCGGTGAAGCAGTCTACAGCGAATCCCCTGGATGTCAGCAGGGCTTTTAAGGGCGCATTGCTCGACATTCAGGCCTCCATGCCTGCTGGGGTAGACGTTGAAGTTGCTTACGACACCACTATTTTTATTTCAGAGTCTATTAAGGCGGTATATTTTACGATAGCTGAAGCAATTATTTTAGTTTCGCTCGTGATCTTCATCTTCCTTCATACATTTCGTGCCAGCATCATTCCTCTAGTCACAATACCGGTATCGCTTATTGGAGCGTTGGCGGTGATGAATTTTTTTGGGTTCTCGATCAACGTACTCACGCTGCTTGCCTTTGTCCTCGCAATCGGTTTGGTGGTTGATGATGCTATTGTTATGCTCGAGAACATTTATCGTAATATTGAAATGGGTCTCGAACCGTTCGCAGCCGCGATCAAAGGCTCGAAGCAAATCACGTTTGCCGTAATAGCAATGTCGACAACCCTGGCTGCTGTTTTTTTTCCAATTTCTTTTGCGTCTGGCACTATTGGCAAACTTTTCACTGAATTTGCACTGACCCTTGCAGGGGCTGTTCTCATATCAGGATTCACGGCGCTTACTCTAACTCCTATGATGTGCAGCCGTCTCTTGCACAGTGAGCAGAAGAAGGGCGTGTTCACAAGTGCCTTTGACAAGTTTCTCGGTGGTTTGACCTCTGCTTATAGGCTTGTGCTATCGGGTGCGTTGCAAGCCAGGATTTGGGTGGTGGGGTTGATTGGCGTGGTTGCATTGGGCGCGCTCTATTTGTTGTTAGGCCTGAAGCAGGAATTAACACCCGTCGAAGATCGTGGGCTAGTGTTTGCTGTGCAGATTGGACCAGAAGGTTCCACTCCTGACTACATGTACGATAATGCTAGGGAGGTGGAATCTATTATCAGACAGATTCCTGAGATTGACACTTATATGACGATGGTGGGGTTCCCCGTAACTACGGTGACATCAACCTTTGCGTCGGTCACGCCGTGGGGCGAAAGAGAGAGAAAAACTGCAGAGATTGCAGATATAATCTCACCGCAGTTATTTGCTATACCAGGAATTATGGCTTTCGCTGCCGTGCCCCCATCATTTGAATCGCCAGGCGTATCCAAGAATGTTGCAGTTGTTGTCCGAACGACTGGGTCGTATGAGGAACTGCAGGAGCTGGCAGACCGAGTGCTAGTCAAGTTGAGTGGCAGTCAGGTGGTCCGTGATCTCGATACTGATTTGCGCCTCAATAAACCGGAGTTGCGGACTGAAGTGCGTCGCGACAAAGCTGCTGATGTCGGTGTCTCAGTTGCTACCATTGGCAGGACATTAGAAACATTTTTGGGTGGTCGCAAAGCTACTAGATTTAAACGGGAGGGTGAGCAATACGATGTAATTGTTCAAATTGATCCTTCTGAACGCGATGATCCCCGCGACTTATTACGCATTTTTGTTCGCGGTGATCAGGGAGATATGATTCCGCTTGGTAACTTGGTGGATATTCAGGAAACTGTAGCCGCGCGGGAATTAGTTCACTTTAATCGCCTGCGCGCCCTGACCATAACTGCTAACGTAGCGTCTGGTGCCAGCTTAGGAGAAGCTCTGGACCTCGTTGAGAAAACGGTTCTTGATGTTGCTCAAATACCCGTTCAGATAGACTATACGGGCGTCAGTCGGGAATTTAAGGATGCATCGGGTCGCTTGGCTTTGGTCTTTGTGCTCGCGATACTATTTATTTATTTGGTTCTCGCGGCCCAATTCGAAAGCTTTATTGACCCATTTATTATTTTGATCACAGTACCGCTTGCTATTGCAGGTGCACTACTAACTTTAACCGTGGCCGACGGTTCTCTCAATGTTTATAGCCAGGTAGGTTTAATTACTCTCATTGGATTGATCTCCAAACACGGCATTCTTATAGTCGAATTTGCTAATTCTCGGCGGGAGAAGGGTATGGATAAAATGGAGGCTGCCTTGGAGTCTGCAGTGCTCCGGTTGCGGCCAATTCTGATGACTACGGGTGCTATGGTATTGGGAGCGCTACCTCTTGCCTTGGCAACCGGCGCAGGCTCAGAAGGCCGGGAGCAAGTAGGAATGGTTGTTGTTGGCGGACTTTTGTTTGGTTCATTGTTCACCTTGTTTGTGGTGCCTGTTTTCTACACACTTCTATCGCGGGAACGTCGGGAGTTGCCCAATATGGCAGCGATCGCTTCTTAGAGACCGTCACTGGCTGAAGAGCGATATTTTTAGAAAGTGTCCTTGCGATTGCGAACTTCAGTAAACACTTTAACCGGGTCAGCGCCTACCATACCTAAAGCAGTTTGCAGGTCTGTTTGATCTGCCCGTAGAAAAGGATTAGCGGCTAACTCTTCTCCCAGTCTAGATGGAACGGTTGGCTCGCCGCGCGCTCTCTTCGCCCTGACGACGGCCTCGCGTGTCCGTAGGGCTAGATTATTTGGATCGACTGATACTGCAAATGCAATGTTGTTATCAGTGTATTCGTGCGCGCAATACACACGGGTCTCAGATGGCAGTGCTCTCAGACGACTTAAACTTGTCCACATCTGATCCATTGTGCCTTCAAAGACTCTACCACAGCCAATCGAAAACAGAGTATCTCCACAAAACAAAGCGTCGGATTCAGAGAACCAGTATGCAATATGCCCCAGGGTGTGGCCTGGAACAAAAAACACATCCGCACTTGCTGAGCCAAAGTTTAAGGTATCGCCATCGTTTAATTCAACATCAATACCTGGGATGCGATCGCGATCCGGGCCTGGTCCAATGATGGTACAGCCGGTTCTTTCCTTAATTTCCAGATTTCCGCCTGTATGGTCGCCATGGTGATGCGTATTGATAATATGCGTAATCTTCCATCCTAGCCGGTCTGCCTCCGCCATTACCGGGTCAACAACAGCTGGATCAACAACACCCACAACCTGATATTCTGGTTCACGTATCAGGTAAACGTAGTTGTCATCCAAAACAGGAATTTGCCGAATCTCGAGTTGAGACATAAGTCACCTTTTCAAGCATGGTCTGCATCATAAGCTGAATCTAGTGCTGATTTGAAGCTACAGTATGAGATTGTTAAGATACAGGAATGCGCATTATCCTTCTTTCTCTGTTGGCAGTCACCATCGCTCAACCTGCATCTGCCTGTGAATTAGATCGCCCTATTGTATTTGCAGGCCTAGATTGGCCCTCAAATGCTTGGCATACGGCTATCGCGCAGAAAATTCTTGAAGCTGGATATGGCTGCAAAACCGAAGTTTTGCCAGGAACTACTATTCCTCTGCTGCAAGGAGTAGCTCAAGGCAATATCGATATAGTAATGGAGGTCTGGAAGGACAACGTTACCGAGGTTTGGAATCGTAGTATGCGGCGGCGACAGGTCGTTGAGGTCGGCACGAACTTTCCTGACGCTGTCCAGGGCTGGTATGTTCCACGCTATCTAGTGGAGGGGCCTGATGCGCTTGCGCCAGATCTGAAGGCTGTCTCTGACCTTCCTGCCAATAAGATGCTTTTCAAAGATCCGGAGGAACCCGATAAAGGGAGGTTTTATAATTGTATTGCCGGGTGGAACTGTGAGGTTATTAATACTGCGAAGCTAAAGGCATATGGACTGGACCCTCATTTCACTAATTTTCGTCCCGGAACCGGTGCAGCATTAGCATCGGCTGTGGCATCGGCCTTTATTCGCAAACAACCTATCTTAACCTATTATTGGTCCCCCACTTGGTTACTCGGGAAATATGACATGGTCATGCTTGAGGAACCGCCATATCTACCAGAGATTTTTCAAGCGTTGTCTGTGACCGCAGCCCCTACTCGTGCAACCGCCTATCCGGTGGTTCAGGTAGTTATTGGGGCTAACCGTCGTTTTAGCGAATTGGCACCGACCATAGTTGCATTTCTAGAACTATACAGTACTGATGCTAACTTAGTGAGTGAGGCACTCGCTTATATGGAAGAGACCGGGCAAACGGCAGACGCATCGGCTCGGTATTTTCTTGAGACGCGTGAAGAAGTGTGGGCCCCTTGGGTTGATGAGTCCGTAGCAGAACGAATTAAGCAGTTTCTTAGATAAGCGCACTTCGCAATGTATGTTGATTTACGGCACATTGCTCGCTGATCCTTATTTGTAGCAGGAGACCTCCATGTTCCCTAATTCCTTGACTGTCTCAATTTCAGCGCCGGTTAATGGATTTGTCGACTGGCTAGTCATTACACATGGTGACTCGTTTCAGATTTTTTCAGATAGCTTGCTCGGTATTCTTGTTTTGTTTGAGAGCTTTCTCCGCTCTGCTCCATGGTGGCTTATTCTTTTGTTAATTGGACTCTGCGTTTTTGTCGCAAGTAGGCGTTGGATTCTTAGCCTGGGCCTAATGGCTCTATCTTCTCTTATGGGTGTGCTTGGTCTTTGGGATGAAGCAATGCAAACTCTCGCTCTTATGTTGGTGGCAACAACATTGGCGGTTATTATGGGGTTCCCCGTTGGCCTAATACTATCTCGTTCGCGCCTTGCCCGCCTTATTGGTTTACCAATTCTTGATGCTATGCAAACGCTGCCGAGCTTTGTCTACTTGATACCAGCATTGATGTTATTTGGTCTTGGTAAGGTACCAGCCATCATTGCAACGGTTATCTACGCCATTCCGCCAGTGATTAGGCTTGTGGACCTGGGATTGCGGCAAGTTGACCAGCAAGTGTTAGAGGCGGCTGATGCTTTTGGTGCTACGCCGAGCCAACGGCTGTGGAAAGTAGAATTGCCGCTTGCTCTACCCTCAATAATGGCTGGTATTAATCAGGCGACGATGATGGCTCTATCAATGGTAGTTATTGCTTCGATGATCGGCAACCGTGGCCTTGGACAGGAAGTATTGCTCGGGATCAATACTCTTGATGTCGGCCGAGGTGCTGCGGCGGGGTTGGCGATCGTGGCAATGGCTATTGTGCTTGACCGAACTACTCAAGCCTATGCTAGTCGTGTTCAAGAGTCCTATGGGCAGCGAAGGCAGCTTGTATGAGCCTTATTAATCTTGACTGCATCACTAAGATCTTTGGGCCTCAAGAAAAGGAGGCCTTGGCATTGATCCGTGAAGGAGTTTCAATTCCTGAAATCCGCATCAAATGTGAAGCTGTCCCGGCACTGGCACAAATTTCTTTAGCCATTGAGCCGGGTGAGGTTTTTGTGATTATGGGTCTATCAGGTTCCGGGAAATCGACTCTATTACGAGTGATAAACCGCCTGGTTGAACCTACTAGCGGATCTGTGTTCATCGACGGTGTTGATATTGGACCCCTCTCAGCCACGGACCTTCGCGTCCTTCGGCAACAGCGCCTATCAATGGTATTCCAGGGGTTTGGGCTACTTCCGCACCGCAATGTACACGACAATATTAAGTTCGGGCTAGAAATTCAGGGGCAGATACAAGGAGAGCAAATCGAAGAGATCGATGCATGGATCAGTCGTGTCGGACTTGAAGGTTTTGCGCATGCATTTCCCCACGAACTATCTGGTGGAATGCAGCAAAGAGTCGGGCTAGCCCGTGCATTAGCAACAGGGGCTGACATTCTGCTAATGGACGAACCTTTTTCTGCATTGGACCCATTAATTCGCAGAGAAATGCAAAGCCTGCTAGCTGACCTAGAGCAAGAATTATGCCGGACCATTGTATTCGTGACTCATGATCTTGCCGAAGCTGTGAAACTTGGCAGCCGAATAGCCATTCTCCGTGATGGGCAAATTGTACAGATGGGCACTGGTGAGGAAATTTTGACAAATCCGGCTGACAGTTACGTACGTGCCTTTACAAAGGACCTGACTTCATAGGTGAACATAGCTGAATGTCGGTTTTAATGTAATATCCAAGGCAGGCCCGATTAAATTTTTTGACAGACAAAAAATATGGGCATGTCAATAATAGAGCACATTATTCCGAAACATGTGTTATGTCAGACCGATGTCTTTCCGAATTGAGATGAAATCTGTGCGTTCCTATTTAGCTGTTATTGACTGCTCTAGGGGTCTAGCTTTTCTTGTCAGTTGGTGCGTTGTATTAGTCGTTGCAGCAATCCTTGTTGCCAGCTGCGGCGGCTTGGCCATAGCGCAGAGCCTCACGGTTATCCGTATTGGCACGGGTTCAACCGCAGGCACCTACTTCCCTATAGGCGGCCTGCTGGGAAACGCCATTTCAAATCCCCCAGGTTCTAGGCCCTGTGATCGCGGCGGAAGCTGTGGTGTACCAGGTCTTATTGCGGTTGCGCAATCGACTGGAGGGTCCATCGAGAATATCCGCTCTGTCATAACAGGTACTATGGAAATGGGTCTGTCCCAGTCCGATGTGGCTTACTGGGCATTTTATGGTACCGGATCATTTGAGGGAAAGGCACCTCAAAAAAGATTGCGTGCATTAGCAAATCTCTTTCCCGAAAATGTACATGTCATCGCACGGTCTGGTGCTGGCATTGAGACTCTGAAAGATTTGAGGGGTAAGCGTATTTCGGTCGGAGGGCCAGAGTCGGGGTCACAGGTAGATGCCCGCCTAATCCTTAGTGCTTTCGGTTTGAAGTTTAACACCATGACTCTGCTAGAAATGGAATTAGAGGCGTCAGCGGACGCTTTGGTTGCGGGCAACATTGATGCTTTCTTTCTGGTTAGTGGCGCACCAGCCTTGGCGGTTCAGGACTTGGCCGAACAAATCGACTTGGTATTCGTCCCCATCGACGGTCCGATCGCTGATAAGCTGACTAAGATATTTCCGTTTTTTTCGAAGGGCAGAATTTCTGAGGGTTTGTATGGTAGTAATCCGCTCATAGAAACGCTTGACGTGGGGGCGATTTTGTTGGGTAGAGACGATATGGAAAATGACCTGGCATATGGCATTGTCCGGGCCATCTGGCATCCAAATACGGCGCCATTGTTAGCCAATGGTCACCCTCGTGCCCGCCTGATGAGTTTATCGCGTGCGGTGACTGGCCTAGGCATTAAACTACATCCGGGTGCTATCCAGTATTATGCTGAACAGGGCATTCTCATAGGCTCAGCTGCATCTCTAACCGAGGCAACTGAGCAAGATAGTAGGGCTGTTCGCTAGATGGGAATTATCGCAGAGCAGTTGCCCATGATTGAATCAGAGCGAGAGTCTGTTCCATTGACGTTCGTGACTGATGTGGCTCTAAAGCATTGGTTATCGAAACAACCCGAAAACACTAGAGTCTGGATTGAGGCCAACGGATTTCAAGCAGGGGCAGGCGACATATGCCTTTACCCAGCTGAAGGTGGTGCCCTGGCAGGTGGTATTATTGGTTTAGGAGGTGGGCAGGATCCCTGGGCGGCGGGCCGGCTTGCCCATGCCCTTCCGAAGGGGAGTTATTGCTTGGAGAGCATTGTAGGGGTGTTGGAGAAAGATTTTGGTGAAGTAGCCACGTGGATTACGCTAGCTTGGATCTTGGGTGCTTATCGCTTTGATGGCTATAAATCAGAATCCTCAAGTGTACCGGCTAGATTAGTTTGGCCAGTTTATACAGACCGTGCCTATGTTGAGGGAGCTGCGAATGCAGCTATCTTAACTCGGAATCTTGTAAATACACCGGCTGAAGATATGGGCCCTGCGAAGCTCGCTAGTGTGGCTCGGGCATTGGCACAAACCTACGGTGCTGAATACAGAGCAATTGTTGGCGAAGACTTGCTTACGGAGAAACTGCCAGCCATCCACGCTGTCGGACGTGCTTCCTCCAATCCGCCATGCTTGATCGACCTTAAATGGGGTGATGAGGGAAAACCCAAGGTGACTTTAGTAGGCAAGGGCGTCTGTTTTGATACCGGCGGCCTGGACATTAAACCGTCAAGTGGTATGCGCCTGATGAAAAAAGATATGGGGGGTGCTGCTACAGTTCTTGGCCTCGCTGACTGGATCATGCGGGACAAACTTCCTGTGCGTTTGCGGGTTCTAATTCCAGCTGTAGAGAATGCAATTGCTGGCAATGCCTTCCGGCCAGGAGATGTGGTGACTACCCGCAAAGGGTTGAAAATAGAAGTAGGGAACACCGATGCGGAGGGACGTATTATCCTGGCCGATGCTTTAACATTGGCATGTGAGGACAAACCGGAGTTGTTGATTGACTGTGCAACCTTGACCGGTGCCGCTCGCGTTGCTCTAGGGCCTGAACTGCCAGCACTATTTACACCCAACGATGTTCTGGCACGCGATTTGGAGCAGGCCGGTAAGGATAAAAATGATCCACTATGGCGTTTACCTTTATGGCAAGGATACCGCCGACTTATAGATAGTAAGGTAGCGGACATAAGCAACTCTGGAGAGTCTGGCTTTGCCGGAGCTATAACCGCTGCACTTTTCCTCGGTGATTTTGTGGATAGTAGCAGCCTCTGGGTACACTTGGATCTTTTTGCCTGGAACCCCGAAAACAAGCCTGGCCGGCCTGCCGGTGGAGAGGCATACACCCAGAGGGCCCTTTTTGAGGTGATGCGCTGCCGCTTCGGGTGAATGGGCGAAATCTGAGCCATCAATATGATGGCTAAACGTCTGCTGTGTTTCAAGTTCCAGCCATGATATAATTTAAGAAATCAATATGTTGGAATGCCTTATGGCGACGATTCAAATTATTGTGCTTGCTGTTGTGCAGGGCATTACAGAATTTCTCCCAATAAGTTCCTCGGGTCATCTCATTCTTGTGCCTATTCTTGCCGATTGGCCAGATCAGGGCCTAATGTTTGATATTGCGTTACACGTTGGCACGCTTGGTGCTGTGATGATTTACTTTTGGCGTGACCTTGCAGATATGTTTACAGGTATTCTTCGTTTACTCAAAGGACGGCGTGACCCCGGCGCAAGATTAGCTGGACAGGTTGCCATTGCAACTCTGCCAGTTCTGGCGGCGGGCTATCTAATGAATATTTATTTTGTTGATGGACTACGCTCCATCCTTGTTATCGGATGGTCAACCCTTGGTTTTGGTATTTTACTATACGTTTCTGACAACCTCAGTATGACGGTCAAACGGATCGAACATGCTTCATATGCAGATGTGCTGATTATTGGTGTGGCTCAGATCTTGGCACTGATTCCAGGCAGTAGCCGGTCTGGAGTTACAATGACAGCAGCGCGCCTACTTGGCTATGAACGCACTGAGGCCGCGCGCTTCTCAATGCTTTTGTCCGTCCCTACTATCGCAGCATCTGGTCTGCTGCTCGGGCTAAGTTTGTATCAGCTTGATGATGTGGCGGTCACCAGCAGTATTGCTTTGGCTGCAGGACTGGCATTTGTTACCGCAATTATTTCTATTTCCGCGCTAATGGCGTGGCTTCAGCGGTCTTCGTTCACACCTTTCGTAGTTTACCGCGTGTTACTTGGTATCGGCCTATTAGGATTTGCATACGGCTGGTTCTGATCCTGCGGCGAGTCTTATAGGACAAAGGGCAGCAAGTTTTCGAGAAGTACAGTTCGTTGGTCAGCGTTCTTTCAGCCTCAATCTCTTTTTTTGCTGATATGGCCGGAAGCGCCGCAAATAAGTTGGCAAAATAGAAGCAATTGTCGTCCCTTTAATATCAAGCTCTAAAAGCCCCGGGAGTTCACCTTCAACTACGTTATCCTTCTCAAGGAGCTTTATTTGGTCTGGTGTTATCAAGGGGCTCGGTAAATACGTACGCAAGGTCGCAAAAATATAAGCGAATTTGCGCCATAGGTATGAAAACCTAGCCACAATGCGCCCCAACCAGAAAGGCATACCAACAATCCAAGCCTTGCGATCTGTATATCGATTTACAGTTTCAAGAACAGACCGCATATCTAACACCTCTGGTCCACCGACTTCATATATCTTTCCGCAATGCATAGACTTATTGAGGACGGTGCTGACCGTTTGGGCTACGTCGCCTACATATACGGGCTGAAATTTGGTTCCACCTCCACCCTCTGCATGTGGCACAACATATGTAAAGTATGGCAGGACCGAAAAGTTTCTGCCCATTGCAGCAAATAGATTAAAGAAACCATCCTCAGGGCCGAAAATAACACTTGGCCGTATAATAGTGGCATCAGGAAAGGCCCTCAGAACCGCTTTTTCGCCAGCAGCCTTGCTTCGGGCGTAGGAAGATTTAGAGGCCTGGTCAGCTCCCAAGGCAGAGATGTGCACAAGGCGGTCGACATTAGCCTTGGATGCGGCTTGTGCAATGCGTTCTGCACCATCTATGTGAACATTTGAGAAAGTCCGGTCGCCCCGCTCTTCGAGTATGCCAACGGTGTTAATCACCCAGTGTGCCCCTTCTATTGAACGCGCCACTTCAGCATCAGAACTAATCGATGTTGGCATCAGTGAAACCTGCCCCAATTCTCCGCAAGTCTTAAGAAAGTATGCTTTCTCTGTATCGCGCACGGCAACACGCACACGCAGTCCCGCCGCCGTGAGGCGGCGAACTATGTACCGGCCAACAAAGCCAGACCCACCAAAAATGGTCACCAGTCGGCTATTCATGTAACTCCCTTCATTATTAGGCGAACGATGGTCTGGAAGAGTGGCGCTATCCCCGAAGCTCGCACAGTTACCCGATCAAGACAATAAATCTACTACCTGATAATACGAGTTTTTGCGCTCTAAGTGCGCTTTGAATGGATGCTCCGTTGACAACAGCTAAGAGAACGCTTTATGCCTTCCCGCCCTAGGACCGTGCCGTCCCGCAGGGGATGGTTAATAAGGCCCAGGTGGCGGAATTGGTAGACGCGCCGGCTTCAGGTGCCGGTGGCCGAAAGGTCGTGGAAGTTCGAGTCTTCTCCTGGGCACCAACTTTTACTGGCCGTAAGGGGGCGTCCGTGACTAACCATATCTACAAAGGCGATTTGCCGTCTGATGTTTCTTTTTCAGATGCAGTAGCTGTTGATACTGAGACCATGGGTCTGTGTATAACCCGCGACCGGCTTTGTGTCGTCCAACTTTCAGATGGCGAAGGCGACAGTCATATTGTTCAGGTATCGCCGCCTTATGATGCGCCGCATTTAAAAGCAGTGTTGTCAGACCAGAGGCTACTCAAGATATACCATTTTGCGAGATTTGATCTTGCTATGATTCAGAAGAATTTGGGAGTTCGCGGTGGGCCAGTCTATTGCACTCGAACAGTCTCACGCCTGTGCAGGACGAACACGGATCGTCACGGCTTGAAAGACCTATGTCGAGAATATCTCGGTGTAGAAATTTCTAAACAGCAGCAGACATCAGATTGGGCCGCAGAAAAATTGACCAAAGAACAGGTTGAATATGCCGCTGCAGACGTCCTGTATCTGCACCGTCTTAAAGAGAAAATGGACTGTTTGCTCGAAAGAGACGGCCGTCGTGAGTTGGCCGAAGCCTGTTTCCGATTTCTGCCAGACCGTGCTGCCCTTGATGTGGCTGGCTGGCCAGAAGAGGATATTTTTTCTCACTAGGGCCAACATATGCTTCTAGCAATGGCTGGACTTCTATGCTTTTGCCTTTGCGTTGACCAGATTCTAACGAGTCGCCATACTCTGAGCGTAGCCATGACAAGCGCAACTTAGATAGGGCCCTTTGACAAGGACGCACTTAAACCCCACATCCCAAGCATCAGCTTGGTTGTCAGAAGTTAGATAATACTGGGTCTAAATTGAGACCGTTTTGCCAATGCATTTAAGATCGGATTCCTCATGTCTTCTTCATCCGAAACCGCAGAACCGAATAATAAGATTGATGCAGCACTACTTGACTTGAGTGCTGCGAGAAGGGTTATCGACCAAGCTAAGGTTGGCTTAGAGACTTTGTCTGCAGAGTTGGGAGAGTCCTTTACACGCTCTATTAACCTTATTGCCTCTCTTGAGGGGCGAGTTATTGTCTCTGGCATGGGTAAAAGTGGACACATTGGATCGAAAATAGCAGCCACTTTAGCCTCGACTGGCACGCCAGCCTTTTTTGTTCATCCCGGCGAGGCCAGTCATGGTGATCTTGGAATGATTGCCGAGACGGATGTTGTTATTGCATTATCAAATAGTGGCGAAACGCCTGAACTTTCAGACCTTGTTTCTTACACGAAACGGTTTGGCATTCCCTTAATTGCAATTACTAAGAAAGCTGACTCTACTTTGGCTGATTCTTCTGACATCGTTTTGTGTCTCCCGGATGTCGGTGAAGCCTGCCCGCATGGGCTCGCACCTACCACCTCAACCACTATGATGATCTCTCTCGGTGATGCCATTGCTGTCGCGCTCTTAGAACGCCGAGGATTTACGGTAGATGATTACAGGGTATTTCATCCAGGAGGCAAGCTGGGCAAAAGTTTGTATAAGGTTTCTGACATTATGCATGTAGGAGAAGAGATCCCTATTGCATGCCCTGATACCCCTATGAGTGAAACTATACTCACCATGACCAACAAGACATTTGGTATTGTCGGGGTAGTGGACGTGTCAGGTGATTTGATTGGAATTGTAACTGATGGTGATCTACGGCGGCATATGTCGGACAGCCTTTTTACTATGAAGACTTGTGATGTTATGACGAAGCACCCAAAGGTTACAAACCCTCATATTTTGGCTGCTGAAGCACTCCGACTAATGAATGAATGGAAGGTAACCAGCCTATTTGCGGTTGAGCACGGAAAGCCGGTTGGTATTTGTCGGATGCATGATATTCTTAAAGCCGGCGTTGTATGACACAGGCGAAAGAAACTTCTATTTCTAAAGAGACTGCGAAACCCTCTATTGCTAATGGACCCCAGGGTTCTGCAGTAGGTCTAGCACCGGTTTCGTTTCAACCCCGAACAGCAGAGATACGCGCATCAGTAGCTAAGTACAGCCGATTTGTATCAACCATGAAGATCCTTCTTCCTAGCGTCGCGGGTATGCTTTTAGCATTAGTACTTTTCTTGCCCCAACTTCGTGAAAAAACTAATGAGTTTACTCAGGATATTGTGCTGACCGGCGAAGTTGGAAGTGGCTCGCTTAGTTTGCTTAATGCTCGATACTTTGGGACAGATGACTCGGGCCAGCAGTTTTCTGTGACGGCTGAGTCTGTGAAAGAGGCGAGTGGCAGTGGAGATTACATTGATTTATTAACACCACGTGCAGATATTAGCCTCAACAATGGTACATGGCTCGTAGTTGGGGCAGATGAAGGATACTATAACCGTGATAGCCAAGTTCTAAACTTGAAGGGTAAGGTAAACTTGTTTCAAGATCAGGGTTATGAACTGCACACTGAAGCTGCCACAATTCTTCTTGATAAAGGGCGCGCATCAAGCATAACCGTTGTAAGGGGCCAAGGACCGTTCGGCGAACTTGTTTCCAAAGGATTCGAGCTAACAGATAAAGGTAAGAATGTTTATTTTACTGGGCCCGCGCGTCTTTTACTTAATATGGGCAATGTTGCGACGGACACACCATGATATCCAGAATCTTGCTTTCAACTATGATTGTATTGTCAGGTTGTTCCTTGAGCGCGCAGACACTAACGTTTCGTTCGGATGACCCAGACCGTCCAATTGAGGTGGTTGCAGACCAAGGAATAGAATGGCAACAAGAAGACCGCCGGTTTATAGCGAGGGGAGCAGCCAAGGCAAGGCAAGGTGATGTTGAAGTATTGGCGGACCAATTGGTCGCCTATTATAGGGATGGGGAAGGAGGAGGCACTGACGTGCACCGTGTCGATGCTTTCGGTGACGTTACGATACGTTCAGATGGAGAAATAGCGACAGGTTCCTCTGCAGCATACGATTTCGATCAAGCTGTCCTAGTGATCCAAGGTGAATCTGTTCGTCTTGAAACCATAGATGGCGTAGTAGAAGCCAATGAAACCATTCAGTACTGGGGAGAACAGAATGTCGCTGTCGCCGAAGGCAGAGCTGTTGCAACGAGGGGAGAGCAAACCTTGTTTGCGGACACATTAACAGCCCATTTCAAAGAGGCTGGGGCTAACTCTTCAGCCACTAAATCCCGCAGTGGAGAATTGTCGTATATTGAAGGACACGGCAATGTCAAACTAGAGACAAAAGGAGACATTATACTGGGGGATCGGGGCCGCTATAATTTAGAAACTGGCATAGCTACTCTGGATGGAAATGTTCGCATTACCAGCGACCAGAATCAGTTGAGCGGTGGATTTGCCGTAGTAGACACAAACAGGGGAGTCAGCACTTTGCATTCAACCTCACAAGAAGCTGGTGTCAGAGGCCCCACCGCAGCACCCCGCGTTCGAGCTCTTATCCTCCCAGATCCAAAAGGGGTCACAGAATCACCGAAATCAGAGTAAACTAACCTTTAAGCCTCTTTGCCTATAAGGCTGAGGTTAGGAAGGTAAGGTATGTCTCCGGATACGGCAAATAGTAGTGAGCAGGCTGGCATGGACGCAGACGCCCAGGAAAATAGGGAAAATGAAGGTTTGCGAGTCGAAGGGCTTGGCAAAGCCTTTAAGGGTAGGCCGGTCCTTCGGTCTGTGAATTTGTCCGTTCACCGAGGAGAAGCAGTTGGCCTGTTGGGCCCGAATGGGGCCGGGAAAACTACGTCTTTTTATTGTGTTACGGGCCTGATTAGCCCCGATGACGGCGAGATTTTCCTCGATGGCGAAAATATTACTCCTTTGCCCATGTACCGCAGAGCCCGTCTCGGTATCGGGTATCTGCCCCAAGAGGCATCAATTTTCAGGGGTATGAGCGTTGAAGCAAATATTCGAGCGGTTGCCGAGGTGATAGAATCTAATCGCGCGAAACAAGATGAGCTGGTGGAGTCTCTCTTGGAAGAATTCAAAGTCACGCACCTTCGTAAATCCCCGGCATTATCTTTGTCAGGTGGAGAACGTCGCCGCGTTGAGATTGCACGTGCCCTAGCTTCTCGGCCGAGTTTCTTGCTGCTTGATGAACCGCTGGCCGGTATTGATCCTATCGCTGTGGCGGATATACGTGATCTTGTTTCTCATCTAAAAGATAGAGGGTTAGGCGTTCTAATCACAGACCATAACGTGCGCGAGACATTGGATATAATCGACCGGGCGTACATCCTTCATGAAGGTACAGTTTTGATGGAGGGGCCACCCTCGGAAATTGTTGCCCATGAAGGTGTGCGGCGCGTTTATTTGGGGGAACGGTTCAGTCTTTAGTATGACTGGCAAAAAAAGACATGGCGCTTGGCCCACGTTTAGATCTCCGACCTACCCAAGGCCTGGCAATGACGCCTCAGCTGCAGCAAGCAATACGATTGCTGCAGCTCTCAGCTACTGATTTAGTTGACTATGTTGAGCATGAACTAGAGTCAAACCCACTTCTTGAGCGAGATGATTCAATTAAGGCTAGCGCCTTGAGCGAGGCTATGGGCAACGATGACGACCGCAGCGAAGCGGGTACAACTCTTATTGATACCGTTGATAATCAATCTAACGCACCTCTTGATATCGATGATGGCTTTACTCAAAACGATGCGGCATTTGACGTAACGGCAGACGCTCCTGATTATGCAGACACCAGCCCTATTTTGACTTTGTCAGGTATGGGCGGAGATGATTCCTTCCCCGATATTGAAGGCGTTCCTAGAAAAGAAGACCTCAGAACATATCTTGAGAGTCAGTTGAGCCTCTCTCTTAAGGACCCGGCTAAACGATTTATTGGAACGGCCTTAATAGATAGCATTGATGACAACGGATATCTCGTTGGTAAACTTGAGGACCTGGCTCATCAACTTGGGGCACCACTTGACGCGGTTGAAGGTGTGCTGGAAACCCTTCAAACTTTCGATCCTCCCGGCATCTTTGCCAGAGATCTGAAAGAATGTTTGGTACTACAGTTAAGGGATCTGAATCGCCATGATCCTGCCATGGCAACACTAATTAATAATCTCGATCTCCTCGCAAAGCATGATTACGAAGAGTTAATGTCAAGATGCAGCGTTGACAAAGACGATCTAGAAGAAATGATTTCTGAAGTCAGAATGCTTGATCCCAAACCAGCTTTAAAGTTTGATAGTGGAGTCAGCCAGGCGGTGATCCCTGATGTCATAATGGCGGCTTCTGGATCAGGAGGCTGGCGCGTGGAGTTGAACACCGAAACCATGCCGAGAGTGCTCATCAATAATCAATATTACTCAGAACTAAATAGGGCTGCAGACTCTAGTACAGAAAAAAAGTTTGTTGCAGAACAATTTCAGTCAGCAACGTGGCTTGTCCGTGCTCTTGAACAGCGTGCAACGACGATTCTTAAGGTAGCTACGTCTCTCGTTTCTAAGCAGGATGCTTTCTTTCGAAAGGGACTTGCCGAATTGAAACCACTGGTACTACGTGATATCGCAGAAGAAATTGACATGCATGAAAGTACTGTTAGCCGAGTCACTGCGAACAAATTCATTGCGACCCCTAGAGGTATCTATGAGCTAAAATACTTCTTTAGCCAGGCCTTGACTGATGGTGTCGGTGGAGAAGCAACTTCAGTTAAAGCGGTGCGATACCGGATTAAGCAATTGATTGGTGCAGAATCGCCTGATGACGTACTTTCGGATGATCGACTAGTTCTGATTCTGCGCGGAGAGGGAATATCGGTCGCGCGTCGAACAGTCGCTAAGTATCGGGATTCATTGAAGATTACATCTTCTGTGCAAAGGCGGAGAGAAAAGAACCGTAATGTCTCAAAAACTTAGCATCTTCGATTTCTTGACTCAGTAAATCGACCTGCATATGGTTCGCCGCCTCGAACATTCAGGGCTCTGGTTGTGGTAATTCACACATCCGAAAAAGTTGCGCTGATTGTTATGAGATGCACTATTCGCGTTTAAGGTAATTTCTAATAACGCTTTCGTTTCGTCTAGCTAAGAAATAATGATTTGGGGGACTTCCCGTCAATTGACGTCACACAGTTTAATGTTCGAATGCTTCTTTAGTCGTTTAGAGCTGTAGACTAAAACTTGAAAAGGCTGTGATGTCAGCGGGGTAGAAGGTAAGTATGGAAATTAGTGATTTGCTAGAGCCCGATGCGGTTGTCAGCCTTAAGGCATCTAGTAAGAAACATGTTTTACAAGAATTGTCTAAGCAAGCTGCCCTTATCACAGAGGTTAGTGATCGCAAGATTTTTGACACATTGTTGGAGCGAGAGCGTCTAGGTACTACTGGTGTTGGCAAAGGAATTGCGATCCCTCATGGTAAGATAACTGACTTGGGTTCGCTGCACGGTGTGTTTGCCCGGCTTGAGAAGCCAGTCGATTTTGAGTCTATTGATGATCTGCCAGTTGATCTCATTTTCCTTCTGTTGGCGCCTGCGCAATCGGGTGCTGACCATCTTAAGGCATTGGCCCGGGTTTCTCGACTACTCAGAGATACGGCGACATGCGAAAAACTCCGAGGTGCATCCAATACCGACGGCATGTATGTGCTGTTAACGCAATCAGAGGCGCAGGCTGCCTAGATTACCGTCAGTGTTTTGACTTGAGATGCTTCAAGCTGCTGATTGTCGCTTCCCGATCCCTGATAGGGATAAACTGACTAGTGTTACTGCTGATGTTTATTAGGTTACTGTGGCTGGCCCCAGCAATAAAAACGACCCTCTTTTTTCGGGTGCTTCGGTACCAGAAAAAGGTGCCAAGACGAGTTCTTGAGTGTGTCAACTAATTATCCTAGTCCACCCAAAACTAATAAAAGCCACGAGCGACTTATGCTGGCAGGGCTTAAACCTATAATCATGTCACTCAGCGTTGGGGCTGTCGGTGGTGCGGTGTTTTCCTATCTAGCTGTACCCTTGGCATGGATGCTGGGCCCTATGATCATAAATATTGTTGCATCAGTTAGCGGTGCACAGGTACTTATACCTCATGGCATCCGAGTCGCGACCTTGTGCCTAATAGGTGTTTTTCTTGGTGGTTCATTCTCGCCCGAACTAGTCGGGCGCCTAGGCGAATGGATTCAAAGCTTGGCACTAATGCTATTGTTTATCCCACTGATTACCATTGTGGCAGGATGGTACTATTGTCATTTTGCCAGGTTTGACCGCTCCACAGCGATGTTCTCCGGCGCACCAGGCACTTTGACTGCTATGGTAATGATAGGAGGAGAATCAGGTGCTGACGAGAGGATGGTCGCGCTGGCTCAAGGTTTGCGGGTTGTTATCGTAGTTTTGCTGATGCCACTTGTAGTTGTCGCTTTGACATCGACGAGCGCTCTGTCACCGTCCATAGTTACCGCTGCCGGGATTTTTCTCTGGCATGATGCTTTACTATTAGCGATTGCAGCACTCGTGGGCTTCGGTTTGGGGCACATTCTCAAACTGCCTGCTTCGGCAATGACTGGTGCTATGCTTGTATCCACCGCACTTTATTTGGGAGGCATCGTACATTGGCGACCGCCAGATATATTTCTCTATGTGTGCTTGTGGGTCCTAGGGTCCGCCATTGGGTCGCGTTTCTCCACCGCAACTCCAGCTCTGTTTTTTCAAGTTAGCCGGCATTCTATAGTAGCTACAGCATTGATCATTTCCTTATCAGCAATGTTTGCAGCACTGGTCAGTCAACTAACAGGCATGGAATACTTAACGGCCCTGCTATCCTTTACCCCTGGAGGAGTAGCTGAAATGTGTCTGATAGCTATTGCTTTCGATATAGACCCTGCGACGGTTGCCATACACCATCTTGCTCGGATTGTTGTTTTAATTACTGCAGCACCTTTTGCAGCGAAGTGGATACTTTCAACTCACAAAATAGACTAGTCCTGAGATTCATTCCAAGCAGCCCGTGCCACCCGATCTTCAATGCGATGGGTCAAGGGATCCTCCGGGTCATAGGCTCTCCGTTCCTGAAAGCCAAATACATGACCTTCAGGGTCGGCATAATAGTTCAGTGAACCAGCACCGAGTATTAGCTCATTCACTAATGGAACATTTGCCTCCGCCATATTCTCGGTGAAAACCTTAAAGTCATAACCACGGAGAATCCATACATCTGGTAAGTCTTTGCGATCTTTAGGAGTCGAACGCCGGGATCCGCCTGGGCAAAGTTCTAAAGAGGTTGTTTCGCCAATATGCAAACTCACTCCACAGGAATTATTATCTTCCAAAAGGTCTAAACCAACGACCCCACTATAGAAGGGCGCCAACGCGTGAGGATCTTGTACATGAATGCGAAGCCAACCTATATCTTGTATATCCGAAGGCATGTTAGGGGTGTCGGGCAAGGAAATGATGCCTTCTCTCCAGATTCGATTAGCTTCGATATCGGGGGTTAGATCTGAGCCCGCTTCTGGTTCGCGGATACCTGAAACAAAGCCATCTGGATCAGTAAAATAAAGTGTTTCATCGTTTGGGTCAGAAGGAGGAATAAAATTTACTTTGAATCGTTCTAGGCGCGCCCGGACCGCGCCAAGGTTTCGCACTCTGAAAATGGGAATCACCTCTGCGTCCTCGATTCTAGATACAGGCGGGTGGGGCTTGCCTAGCCAGATAGTTTCAAGGGCGGAAAAATGTCCAGCCCAGAGCATAATGTTGCGAGCGCGATCATTGTCACGCCGGCGTAACTCAGGAAGGCCTAGGATGTCTCTATAAAATATACCAGGTGGCATGGGATCTTTTGTGCGGCGGACTACCCAACCCAAAGTCTGAATATGCTTTGTCATAGATGCTTTCTCGATTGATAGAGTTAGAAATGAGTTTACTTAGAGTTAGGACTAGACCCAAGGGTGAGTTTTTCTTGTGGTGTAGAAAGGTCTCTCTATGATCGCGGTTAATTTTATGGAGGTCGGAATGCCAATACTACCGGTTCCCCCAGAGGACTTTACTATAACTGTTCCCGTAGTGGTCATTGGTGGCGGCGCTTGTGGCCTTACTGCTGCACTATCAGCCCGGGACGCGGGGGCGGAAGTTCTGATTCTTGAGCAGGATTCCACACCTATGGGCACCACATCCATGTCGCAAGGGACTATGTGTGCTGCCGGGACTCAGGCCCAGAAACGTGCCGGTATTGTGGATTGCCCAGAGCAGTTCTTTGACGACGTAATGGCTAAGGTGAATGGAAGAACAGACCCTAACCTAGTGCGGTTAGTCACCCGCGAAGCCGGTCCAACTATTGACTGGCTTGATTTAGATAAAGGAATACCATTCGAAGTAGATAAATCTTGGAAAGGCCTTGGGCACTCCATTCAACGTCTTCATGCACCGCCAGAGAAGACCGGCTCGGATTTGATGGGCCGTCTTCTGCAGGCAGTCGAAAGTGCTGGCGCAGACCTTCTGACTGATGCTCGCGTCATTGATCTATTCGCCGATTCTGATTCGCGAGTCCATGGTGTTAGGGTTACCCGTCCTGACGGCACGACGGAAGATGTTGGTTGCCATTCCTTGATTCTGGCGACCTGCGGCTTTGCCAACAATTCTGATATGATTGCTGAATTCATCCCAGAGATGGCCGGTGCCCACGTATTCACATGGGAAAACAGCCGCGGCGATGGTATTCGCTGGGGAATAGAACTGGGCGCTGAAACATTAGATATGAGCGCGTTTCAAGGCTACGGCGCGCTCGCCCATCCACAAGAACTATTATTTAATTATAACTATGTCATTGATGGTGGTGTCATGGTGAATCGGGAAGGGTTTCGGTTCTCAGATGAAGTTGCTGATGTCTCTGGACAGGGTGTTAAGGTCATGCAGCAACCTGATAGTCTAGCTTACATGATCTATGATGAAGAGTTGCACAGTCGCTACAAGCATCTGCATGAAACGCGACAGGCACTAGAGGTTGGTGCCGTTAAGAGTGGATCAACTGCCATAGCGTTATGTGACGCACTTGGACTGCCTGTTGAAGCCGTTGAAACGGTGCTTAGGGATGTTGAAGAAGCTAAGGCTGGAAAATCAAGAGATAAGTGGGGGCGTGATTTCTCTGGTACAAGGTCATTGCAACCACCTTATTATGGAGTTCAAGTCACCGGAGCGATTTATCACACTCAGGGTGGTTTGACTGTCAATGATAATGCAAATGTCAAACGCGCAGGGGGTGGACTTCTACCTAACCTATTTGCTGGCGGTGGCGTAGCGCGGGGTATGACGGGCCCTACTTGCTCTGGCTACATGCCAGCGGCAGGGATATGCATGGCTATGACGCTCGGTAGGCTCGCCGGGCGCGGTGCCGCACAACTTGTAGCATAGTTGTGGCTACACCATTTGGGTCCCCATCTCTCCTTTATCCACTCAATTGTGCCGACACACCCAATAAACCAGCCTGCTGTACAATAATATCGGCAACAGCACTAACTACGGCCTCTGAATCAATACCATACTCAGCGTAGAGGTCTGAAATGTTGCCTGCCTGACCGAAGCGGTCAACGCCAAGGGCTTCGCATTTTTGGCCATGGACCGAACCAAGCCAACCTAATGCAAGGGGATGAGAGTCGTGAACGGTCACTAGAGTGGCGTCTTTGGCGAGACCAGCTAACAGCTGCTCAATCGGGCTTCTAACATTACCCCTGCCTTTTCTGCGTGCACGGGCAGCTGCATTCCAACCAGCCTGGAGACGATCTGGAGAAGTGATAGCGAGCAGCCCTGCCCCTGGCAGGTCTTCTCGAATGATTTCAAATGCGGCTTGTGCTTCGGGGGCGACCACTCCGCAGTATGCTAATGCAAAGTCAGATCCAGGCTCAGGCTGAATAGCCCAATAGGCCCCCGCTAGAATGCCGGCTTCAAGGTCATGCATCATAGGGCGCTCAGGCTGTGCAAGCGGTCTAGTTGAAAGGCGCAAATATAAAGAACTACCGTCTGGCCTTTGCATATATTCAAACCCCCACTTCATGATAGTGGCTAACTCATCAGCATACGCGGGTTCAAAGCACGTTAGGTTGGAGTGGCCGATACCGATCAGTGGAGTGAAGATAGACTGGTGAGCGCCACCTTCTGGACCAAGCGAAATGCCACTAGGAGTTGCAACTAACATAAAACGGGCGTCTTGGTAGCAAGCGTAAGTCATGGCATCGAGACCTCGGCTGATAAATGGGTCGTATAAAGTTCCAACGGGTATCAGCCGCTTACCAAACAGTTCGTGGGAGAGGCCGAGCGCACCCAAGAGCAGAAAGAGATTATTTTCTGCAATACCTAGTTCAATGTGCTGACCCTTAGGTTGTTGGCCCCACTTTTGTGGTGATGCCACATGCATTTGTCTGAAAATATCTTCACGTCTGTTGATATGAAAGGGGCTACGCTGGTTGACCCAGCCCCCAAGGTTAGTTGATACAGTTACGTCGGGTGATGTGGTTACAATCCGACTTGCCAGGTCTGAATTGCCGCGGCCCAATTCATTCATGATTTTGCCGAAAGCTTCTTGTGTCGACTGCTTTCCGCTTCTAGGTGCGCTAATAGCTGGTACAGGAAGCGTATCTAGTTCAGTCTCCTCACGCCCATGCTGTATTCGCTGCGCAAAAGGGACGGCATCAAGAAAAGCTGAAAGATCCCGTCCTTCCATATTGAGTCCTGCCAGCATATCCCACTCTTTGCCTTTGGGGATACCTAACGAGGATCGATATTGGTCTATTTGCTTGTCATTCAGAATCCCGGCATGATTATCTTTATGGCCAGCCAGAGGTAACCCATAACCTTTGATGGTATATGCGATAAAGCAATGTGGTCGATCATCCCCTTCCGCCTCAGCAAATGCCTGTAGAATAGCTTCCATGTCATGACCGCCAAGATTGGTCATTAATGCATGCAAGCTTTCATTATCGTGCTCATCGAGAAATGCCTTAATACCCTTTCTACCCTTAAGATCTTTCTGCAGCGTTTCGCGCCAGGCCGGTCCACCTTGAAATGTCAAGGCGGAATAGGTTTGGTTTGGACATTCATCGATCCATTTCTTGAGAGCTGGTCCTACCAGTGTTTTAAATGCGGCTCTTTGTTTTAGGCCATATTTTAGGATTACTACATTCCAGTTGACTGCAGAAAAGAAGCCGATAATTCTGTTGAACAGACGGTCATTGATCACCCCGTCAAGACTTTGCCGATTGTAGTCTACAATCCACCAGCAATTGCTCACTTCATGCTTCCACCCCTCAAGTAGAGCTTCATAAATATTTCCTTCATCTAGCTCAGCGTCACCCATGAGGCCGATCATGCGTCCCTTTGGCACAGAATCCTTAACTAAATCATGGGAATAGATGTAGTCTTGCGCCATCGAAGCGAAAAGTGTTTCGGCAACTCCCAGTCCAACGGAGCCAGTGGAAAAATCAACGTCTGCATGATCCTTGGTGCGGGAGGGATATGGCTGTACGCCGCCAAATCCACGAAAGTCTTTAATCCGCTCCAAAGTCTGATTGCCCAGTAGATATTGAATAGCGTGAAAAACCGGTCCTGCATGAGGTTTGACAGCTATACGGTCAAATGGACGGAGCGTATGTAAGAATAATGCTGTCATCACCGTAACCATTGATGCGCAAGATGCCTGATGACCCCCAACTTTTACCCCATCGGTTCGTGGCCGAATATTATTAGCATGATGAATCATCCAGGTTGCAAACCACAAAATTCGTTTTTCCAGGGTTTTTAGAACATCGATATTTTCGTCTGGGCGCATGAAAAACTCCGTTGCGATGGGGGCAGACTCTACACCAGCTAGCCAAGCATATCCTTGCAAAGGCTTGCGTAAAAACGATGTTATATGCAATTATTATTATTAATATACGTAAAAAATGGTGGAATATGCTAAATTCGGACTTAGACGATATCGACCTTCGAATCCTGCGGCATATGCAGGAGGACGCGAGATTGACAAATGTCGAACTGGCTGATCGGGTTGGACTGTCCCCTTCGCCATGTCTCCGCCGCGTGCGGCGATTGGAGGAGGACGGTGTGATTTCTGGGTACATGACCTTTGTAGACCAAACTAAAGTTGGACTGCCAGTAAGCGTGTTTGTCAGCGTTGCACTTAAAGAGCAATCCGAGAAAGCGCTCGACGAATTTGAAAGGGCGATCGACGCCTTGCCGGAGGTGATGGAATGCTATTTGATGACTGGCGCTAGTGACTACCTATTACGTGTTGTGACCAAAGACCTATCCGATTACGAAAGCTTTCTTAAGCGTCACCTAACGTGCATCCCAGCTATCGCTAGTATTAACTCGAGTTTTGCATTGAAACAGGTAATTTACCAGACGGCTCTTCCGCTTGAAGCGGGGACAAATAAATAATAAATGGAAGGGGCGTGGAATCCGGTTTAAACGCTTTGGTGATTCCATACGTACCGCATGATGTAAATTATAGGAGTGTCTATGTACGGTCTTATGATGGATACGCCGTTGCTGATCACATCGTTGATTCAATTTGCGGCACAAAATCACACTGACACAGAGATCGTTTCGCGAAGCGTTGAAGGTCCTGTGCGTCGATCAACCTATGGTAAGGTCTATGCCCGCGCGCAGAAGCTGGCCCATGCTTTGCTGAAAAAAGACCTCCAGCCCGGAGATAGAGTAGCTACCCTAGCGTGGAATACCGACTTGCACCTTGAGCTTTATTACGCCGTATCTGGTGTCGAAGCGGTCTGCCATACCGTAAACCTTCGCCTATCGGATCAAGAGCTTATTTATGTCATCAATCACGCAGCGGACCGAATTCTATTCTTTGATCTTGATCTTGCTGACACTGTGGTGCGCATTGCACCTCATCTCAAATCGATCGAACACTATGTAGTTATGACAGATGCGGAGCACAGGCCGCAAAATGTGCCCCCCGGTACTACCGATTATGAAACATTGATAAAGGGCGAACCAGAGATTTTCGAATGGCCTTTATTCGATGAAAAAACAGCAGCATCTATGTGTTATACATCTGGGACGACAGGCAACCCAAAGGGTGTTCTGTATAGCCACCGATCTACGGTGTTGCATGCGATGGCATGCTCTTACGCGGATACCCTCAACTTACGTACTAATGATATTGTTCTACCGGTTGTACCGATGTTTCACGTCAACGCTTGGGGGGTCCCTTATTCCGGTCCAATAGCCGGCACATCTTTGATTATGCCCGGCCCAAAGCTTGACGGCGAGAGTCTCTTTGATCTTATGGATTCCGAGCGTGTATCGGCTGCACTTGGTGTGCCTACAGTGTGGATGGGGCTTCTTGACTATATGGATGCGATGGGTCGTAAACCCGATGGCCTAGAACGAGTAGTAATTGGAGGAGCGGCTGTATCAGAGACAATGATAGATAGGTTTGAGCTAATGTATGGTGTCACAGTGCACCATGCTTGGGGTATGACAGAGATGAGCCCAATAGGTGTGGTTAATACACTAAAGCCAAAGTTCAACAATCTCTCACGCGACCAACAAATGCCTATGAAACTTAAACAAGGGCGTGGCGTCTATGGGGTCGACTTGCGTATTGTTGATGATGCGGGAAATGTATTGCCTAACGATGGCAAAGTATCAGGGAACCTCCACGTGAGGGGCCCATGGGTTATTGAATCATACTTTAAATCTGATGAAACCGCTCTGACTGCTGATGGTTGGTTTGACACTGGGGATATAGGCACTCTGGATACTGATGGCTACCTCCACATAACGGACCGCGCCAAGGATATAATTAAATCCGGTGGCGAGTGGATTAGTTCCGTAGGCTTAGAAAATGCGGCTGCAGCGCACCCTTCTATCAAACAGGCAGCTGTTATAGGTGTGGCGCATCCGAGATGGCAGGAGCGGCCTCTATTGGTGTGTGTGCCAGAGGGGAGCGATCGGCCAAACTTGGAAGACGTGAGGACTTTTCTAACTGATGTAGTTCCCAAGATGTGGTTGCCGGACGGTCTGGAATGGGTAGAAGAGCTACCGCTTGGGGCAACTGGAAAAGTCCTCAAATCTGATTTGAGGACTAGATATAAGGACTATACGTTGGTTAGCAAATGAAAGTCTTCTAGATACATTAGACCGCTGTGCCCACTGGTTAGTTAAGCCTCCGACCCACTCTCGCAAACTGAGCAAGCCCTGCCAAATGTTCCCTTCGCAATCTGTGAGTCGTAAAGTTCACAATTCAGCACCATTCATTAATTAAGCTCATCCACTAAATCTGTTAGTTTTTTGTTACAAGAATTAGGCACGTTTGACGCTTATATTGGTAAAAACACCTGAAGCTAATAGTAAATGCAAAGTATCCTGCAGATCAAACTCTGGAAATTCAGAAACTGTTGCTTCAGTGGCTTGGCCGAATGTGCGTCCTATTGAAATTTGCTTCAACCATTGGAAGCTATCTCGGCCTAAGAGGCGTTGGATTACACTATGACCTTCTCTAAAAACAAGACCGCATTCTGTCTGGCTAAAATTAATATTGGTTATTGTATCGTGCCTATCTTGGTTGACATCCCAGATCCGGAAAATGGGATATGTAGATCGTATCAGTTGCACAGATGGATGAAGCGAAAGGGTTAAGGCATGCAGATACTCTGGGGCAACGGATGCTAACTTACAGGAATCGATTGATACGCAGTCCACAGCAAAATACGCTTCAATGCGAGCCCATTCTAAGCGCGCTACATCCGGTAAATAAGGCATTGTTTTGCCTGGTGAAAAGGTTGATAGGAAAGAGGGTAGGCTTTCACCGTATCGGAAAAGTGTTGGTCGCTTGGGTGGATGTGCTTGGACAAATTCTCGCGCCATCACCCGAAAAAACCGCTCGCCCACGATAGCCAGAACTACTGGGAAGGCAGCCATTAGAACGTCGTTTAGGCTGTTAATAGTATTGGAATAGTATACGCCAAGGCGCCTCTCAAGTGCACCGTGTGGGCTTTGTACATGGCCTATCAATGCTGCTTTCTCATTCTTAAGCGCAGCAGCCACAAAATCCCGTTGGCATTCATGTAACATGACTTATTCCATCAGTTTTTTCAGTCAAAAGCTTCATGTGCTGCCGTGCATTTGCAGCTTCGGCGAGCAGTACGTGAAGTGGTGGTATGTTAGTATCCCACTCTATCAGTGTGGGTCTCAGACCGATACGATCTAGCGTGAAATCAAAAAGTGACCAAACGGCGTCGGAGACGACATCGCCATGTGTATCGATCAGCAATTCTTCTTCATCCTCCACATCAATTGTGTAGCCAGCTAAATGAATTTCTTCGACGGCATCACCATTGACATGTTCAAGATATTCAAAGGCGTCGAATGAATTGTTCTGGGAGCTTACATACACATTATTGATATCGAGAAGTAGGCCACACCCAGTCTGCTCCACAAGTGCGGACAAGAATTCCCATTCAGGGATAATCGACTCACTAAATATCAAATAAGATGATGGGTTTTCTACAATGATCCGACGTTTTAATACCGACTGCACATATTCAATATTACGCGCTATTACCGACAAAGCTTCTTCAGTGTAAGGGAGTGGTAGTAGGTCGTTAACATAAATTCCATCAATCATGCTGAAAGACACATGTTCAGAAACTAGCCCTGGCTCGATCCGATCGTTCAATTCTTTTAGGTCTGATAGATGCTGATCATCAATTCCGTCTACTGAACCCAGCGACAAGCCAACTCCGTGGCAACTAATAGCATAATTATTACGTATGGCCTCGAGCTGAGCTAAGCGTGGTCCGCCAGGTACAAGAAAGTTTTCACTATGGATCTCAAGCCAAGAGGCTTTAGCAGCACCTGCCGCAAATTGGTTCATATGGGGATGTCGCAGCCCGACCCCTGCATCAAGAGGGATCGGGCTCGGCCGAGACGAAGAATTTGAAGGTGGGATATTAGGAGGGGTCAATGTTGCCTTCAAAGCTAAACTAAGATTGGGGAAGGCCTAGCCGGCCTTCTCCTTTAGTTCTTCGTTAACGCCTTCAGACGGTTCTAAAGAACCACCCATTTGGATACAGGTGCCCTCACCAACCATCTTCCATTCTCCATTGTCATAATCCACGGTAGATTGGCCGGCGCAGGAATGGGTGCCGGCGGCATTGCCGCAGGCGTTCTCACCGGCTTTGGAAACACCAAAGCATCTTTCTTTATTTTGGGCCAAGGCTGCGGACGGGATGGTTGTTGCAGCCAATGATACTGCGCCTGATATAGCGGCAGCAAGGTAAAGGGTTGACACGTTTTTGTCTGGCATTGAGTTCTCCATCTATATCGCCGCAGTGGGCGGCTTTGTATTTCTGTATTTAATTCTGCACAGCCAACGACCTGCAGCAATATTGCTATAATAGTAGACCTATTGAAGGTCGCCAATGGTGCACTAGTGAAATTCCTTAGTGGGTCCCTGTAGATTAGCAGAAATGATTTAAGCCATTCGCCAATCATCTATCTGTAGTTTCAGGCCAAAACCCGTATAGTTGCTTAAACCACTTAAAATGTGGTGATTCATTCTAGCTTCAGACTGTATTGACTACCGTCTTGTGTGCCGGAACACCGTCTTTTCTCACTAGTTCTCCTAACCATTTTAAAGGAATGACGATGTTAAGCGAGGTATGCTATTTTTTTGAACCGTAAATGGATTTGCTGGTGCTGCCAGTATATGGGGGCTCAGAAACCTGCTAAATGTTATTGGTATAACACTATGCCCAGATGGCTACGTATCTCTGTATATTGCGTCCTACTGCTTCTTTCTTCGTATATGTACTGGATTTCTGGCCAGAAACCCTCACAAATAGCTACGCCTATAAAACACGCGGTACTTTCGGTTGATCCTCTAAGGCCGAGCGCCAGCCTAAATATTACGCGAAACCAAATTACTAAATTTTATGAACGCAGGCCGTTTAATCTGGTCTTCAAATATGTGCCACTAGCCGATGGTCGACCGCGCATTGTAGGCCGCTCGATAGATGGCTCTACCTTGCTTGAGGTCATTGGGCCACCAGAGAAGATAACAACTGTGAGCCTCATGGCATACCTTCCAATTGATCAACCTCTGGTACGACTTAAGAACCTAAATGCCGTTTCAATGCTGTTTGAACTTACGCTGGCTGATTGGGCAAATAGAGATACTTGGTTAGATCAAAATATTGACCAGGCATTTGCTGGTCTAAGTGCAAAGACGCTAACTAGCGGTAGATCTATTACAATGACTGTTGCGTCTCAAACGGAAACACTTGTTGTTAATATTATGGGCCCCCCACTCTAGCAGGCAGGCTTATTTTTCATCCAGAAACGCGACAATTCTGGAGGCCTTTTCTGCCAAACCCTCTGGTGTTTTCTCGCCTGGCAATATTGCCTCTTGAGCATTAGGTACAAGTTGGGATGCAGCGGCCACACCGGCAGCTAAAGGGTCGGTTTCAGAGGCTGAGCAAAAGGTGCGTTGGGTTATTAGTGGAAGGCGTTCGTGATCCGGGTGTCGGAACGCCGCTCGATACCCTTTATGATAGGTGGTCAATCCTTTTAGTAATTCAAGCACGATAGCGTGAATTACCTCTGGTGGTGGCATTGAAGCACCAGGTTGGCGGAAATCCGGGGTTCTTCGGAAGTAAGGGAAATGGAGGACTTGATCACGCACAAAGTTCCAAGCCCAGATGAGGTGCTGGCCAAATTCGTCTGGTTGAACCTCGGGAGCATAGTTAGTTAGAAAATCGTTTTTGTCTTTTTCAGAGAACATACCTATGCCATCGAAGACTAGACGTCGCACACGGTCCGGATATAAAATTGCCAATTCACATGCAATATGTGCGCCTGTATGACTACCAAAAACATCGCAGGTTTCTAGGCCAAGAGCATCCATTACCCTTATTACACTCTCTGCGTAATCTTCAGCGTTTGGAACTTCTTGAGTTGGTGGGGGAGAATCGCCAAATCCTAGCGTGTCAGGTGCAATAATCCGACGGCTAGCACCAAGTTCTCCAATCAAGGGTACTAGATTGTTGGATGCTGCAGGCGATGCATGGATCATATAGAGCGTTAGGTTTTTGTTGTCAGCGCAGGGCCCACAGGTTCTATAATGCACCTGTCCTTCTTTGATACGCACGAACGCCCGGTCAATCTGTGTCATTGTGTCCCCTATCTCATAATTCTAGGCTCTGAACCAAGCTTGGCATGATTTTTGGTGCCAAACCCTAGCCATCAGTATGGCCGTGTCTGTGATGTTGTGAAAGACTTGTTGCAAAGGTTGATTTGACCCTTGTACCCGCATGAGGTGACACATACCTGTCATGATTTTGGGTTTCTGCTAGACACTTTATGTCTCAAGCCACACCGACTGATAACGGCGAGCTGCCTCAGCGACTGGCCGACTTCTCCACTCTTCCTGAAGCGCTGGACTACGCGGCGCGCGGCGAGACGGGATTCAACTTCTATTCAGCACGCGGTAAGCTGGAGAAAGCGCTCCCATTCGCAGAGCTTTGTGTGCAAGCGAGAAATACTGCCCTTCACATCCGCGGGTGTGGTGTCAGGCCTGGTGACCGTATAGCCCTTTTAGCCGAGACGGCCCCAGCATTCTTGGTGGCCTTTTTCGCATGCCAATATGCCGGCGCTATTCCGGTACCTATGCCGACACCGGTCGCCTTTGGTCGGCGCGAGGCATACTTAAGTCAGATTCGCAATCAGATTATATCGTCAGGCGCAGTAATGGTGCTCACTCCGCTAGAATTTATGCCCTTTGCTCAGGAAGCTGCCCTAGGTCTGAAGTTACGTCTGATTGGTACGCTTAGTGATTTACAAGCTATGCCCAAAGGATCTGGGCTGGATCCGGGTAGCCCAGAAGATCTGTGTTACGTGCAATACAGCTCAGGGAGTACGCGGTTTCCTAAAGGGGTTGCCGTGACCCACAGCAATCTAATGGCTAATTGCGCCGCGATGAATGAAGCTGTTGGGAATTCACCGGGTGAGCGCGGAGTCTCGTGGCTGCCTTTTTATCACGACATGGGTTTAGTTGGTTTTATGATTGGTTGTTTGACGGCGCAGACAACCGTAGATTACTTGCCGACAGAGGAGTTTGCACGCCGACCTCTGACATGGCTTAGAATCATCAGCGAAAACAAAGGTACGATGTCATATAGTCCAAGCTTTGGCTACGAGCTATGTGCTCGGCGATTTGCGTCTGCGTCAGTAGCTGTGCCTGACCTTAACCTGTTAAACTGGCGTGTAGCCGGTATAGGCGGTGAGATGATTAAGCCGCAAGTGATGAGAGCCTTTGCTGACCTCTTTGCACCACACGGGTTTTCCGAAAAATCCTTTAATGCCTCTTATGGTTTGGCGGAATGTGTCCTAGGCGTTTGTTTTAGCCAGCCTGGTACGGGCATGACCCTTGACCACATATCCAAGCAAGAACTCGGCGATCATCACCGCGCAGTACCGGTTTTGGATGAGGGTAACGGAATAGGTAGAACATTCGTCGCCTGCGGTGAGGTAATCAAGGGTCATACGGTTGAGATAAGAGGAGAAAATGGATCAGTGATGGCTGAGCGCGACGTTGGCAGAGTTTTTGTGTCTGGTCCCAGTATTATGTATGGATACTTTGGCGATCCCGAAGCAACGAAAGAATGTATCGTGGATGGTTGGCTCGATACTGGAGATCTTGGGTATTTCCTGGAAAGCCAGTTGGTTATTGTTGGCCGGTCAAAAGACATGATGATTATAAATGGGCGCAATTATTGGCCGCAGGATATCGAGTGGACTGTAGAACATATGGATGGCATGCGGTCTGGTGACGCGGCAGCTTTTACTATGGTTACCGATGACGGGATAGAACAGCCTACGATTCTAGTACAGTGTCGGCCATCAGATGCGGATATTCGCAGTCAGCTACTCGCTGATGTTAAGGCGCGGGTGCAAGACCAAGTTGGGCTAACTTGTGAAGTTGTACTCGTTCCACCGCGAAAATTACCTAAGACGTCATCAGGAAAGTTAGCCCGCGGCAAAGCAAAGGCAAGCTTTCTAAACGGTGACATCGAACCTCTTATTAGCACGCAAGAATAGTGGCTCCTCAACGTGAACTCTGAGACGTCATCAGGACTAACAATTGCTATCACCGGGGGAACTGGATTTGTCGGAAAACACCTAATCCGACAATTAACTGCAGATGGATACGCTGTTCGTGCCTTAGTGCGGAAACCAAATAGTGATAATAATAAAACAGAGGTAACCTGGATTGAAGGTGATCTAAATAATAAGTTAGCCTTAGCAGATTTAATGTCTGGAGCCGACGTAGTAGTCCATGCAGCCGGTGCCATTAAAGCATTAAGCCGTGCAGAATTCTTTGATGTTAATTGCGGTGGCACAGAAGCTGTTATTGATGCAGCACTAATCGGCGGCGTGGCTCGCTTTGTGTTAGTATCAACCCTAGCCGCGCGTGAGCCAAGTTTATCTCACTATGCAGCTAGCAAGCGTGCTGCAGAGCTCGTTCTTGAAAAGAATGGTGATCGCATCACCCCTATTATTCTAAGGCCCCCAGCGATTTATGGTCCGGGTGATTCAGAAATAGCACCTCTCTTTCAGATGGTGGCAAATGGCTTTTTTCTGGCACCCAATCAAAAGGATGCGCGGGTATCTTTGATCCACGTCAGTGATGTGGTTACGGCGATTCAGGCCTGCTTTGAATGCTATCAAGCCGATCAGCCATTTGAAATCGATGATGGTTTTGTGGACGGTTACAGGTGGTCTGATATATCTAATGTTGCCGGTCTAGCAGTGCAGCGCTCGCCTAAATTTATTCCCTTACCGGCCTTGCTTATCCATTTGGTGGGCCTATTTGGAACTATTAGGGGTCTTTTAACTAGAAAACCAACTATATTAACACACGTAAAAGTTAAGGAGCTTCTTCATACAGATTGGCGAGCGCGTGGCCCTGTACCACCAGGCTGGAAGCCAGTGTGGACCCTGGAAAAGGGTTTTACAGAGGCTGTCCATTGGTATTCCTCACAAAATATTTTGAAAAGTTACTTCTAAAGTTACTTGTCACCATTCTACCAATACTCCTTAGTGTAACGGATGAAGGGGGAGGGATTCGGTTCTTATGGCAGATCTCCCCAGTCAAAGGGATACCTAATTTATGTCAGTAGCGCCGGGCGATGACCGCTTTTCTAACGTGCGCTCTTCGGTCTTGGAGGTGCTTGGACCGTTTAATAAGAACGGGGTCATGCTCGAAGATGGAACCCGGTTTACCGAAGACCTGAATTTTGACTCTCTTCTTGTCATGGAGTTCATCGCGGCACTGGAAGATCAATTGGATATTTCTGTGCCTTTGAATGTACTCCCAGATATAGAGACCATCGGCCAACTAGTAACAGTGGCCTATGAGATCGTTAGGGAAGAACATGGCTGATCTATTTGACCGATTTAAGCCCCTACTGGCACGTCGCGACTCTCTGGTCGGCGATATTGGGCATGATCCGTTCCAGGTCAGAATGGATGAAGTGCTGTCCCAGACGGAGGCTATTATCAAAGGCCGCAAGATTATCCTGGCAGGCACTAATAATTACCTTGGTTTAACCTTCGCTCCGGAAGCGCTTAGAGCAGCGCACGAGGCACTTGAAGCGGAGGGAACAGGAACTACAGGTAGTCGTGTTGCGAATGGAACATACGCAGGCCACAAAGCTTTAGAAGAGAGGCTGTGCTCGTTTTTTACAAAAGATCACGCCATCGTTTTTTCTACCGGCTACCTTGCAAACTTAAGTGTCTTGTCTACTCTCGTTGGTCCCGAAGACTACATTCTGATGGATGCTGACTGCCATGCTAGTATTTATGACGGTGTGCGCATGGGCGAAGCTCAAATTATTCGCTTTAAGCATAATGACGCAGCCGATCTCGATAAACGTCTGTCTCGCCTCGCAATGAAGCCCGGAAATAAGCTAATCGTTATTGAAGGCATCTATTCCATGCTCGGTGATAAAGCGCCGCTCGCTGAGATCGTGGCTGTAAAAAATAAATACGACGATGTCTACCTGCTGAGTGATGAGGCTCACTCGGTTGGGGTACTCGGCCGTTATGGCCGTGGATTGCCTGAAGAATGCGATTTGGAAGATGATGTTGACTTCATCGTAGGCACCTTTTCGAAAAGCGTAGGTACGGTTGGCGGATTCTGCGTTTCTAACCATCCTCAATTTGACCTCCTACGTTTGGCTTGTAGGCCCTATATTTTTACCGCATCCCTGCCACCGTCTGTCGTTGCCTCGGCGCGAGTTTCGCTAGGGCTAATCGAGAACGGTGGCGCTCTACGGAAGCGTCTGATGCGTAATGCTGAAATGCTGCACTACGGCCTTTCTGAGCTTGGGTTTAACTTGGGTAGCGATGTTAGCCCGGTTGTTGCTGTTGTCGCGCCTGATGTTGAGATTGGGATCGCATTTTGGCGTGGGCTCATTGATTCTGGCGTCTATGTGAATCTCGCGTTGCCGCCAGCAACACCGCATAACTATACTCTGCTAAGGTGTAGTTTATGTGCAGCCCATACGTCCGCTCAGATTGAAAAAATTATTAATGTCTTTGAGAAGGTAGCGGGTGATCTTGGGATTTTCGCAGGGTCGGCCAAAAGGAAAAAAGCACTGGCATAACTGTTTCTATAGGTTGCGATCCTTCATTGACCGAAATAGCAGATACATTCCCGTCCTAAAAGGACGAGTTCAGTCTTTTTCTATCAGTTGAGTTTTCTCGCCCGAATGACGTTCTAGTTTCCAAATAGCGTATTTCAGCCCACCTCTAAAGGTAAACACGGCCTTGATTAAGCGCAGTAAGTTTAGTGAACGACCCCATATGCCGCGTAAACGCCATAACCACTTTGCAGAAGAGTTCGCAAGCCGTGGGCTAAGTGGGTCTACTCCTAATTCTATAAGTGCGGCAATGCCTACTGCGTTAAATCGTTCTGGATTGGCATCAAATAATTTGTCGGCTTTGGTTGAGGCTTCGGGCCGTAACTCTGTGTCATAGGCGGCGCGCAAAGCCGTAACCCATAATTCACGAATAGAGAAAGGTCCGTTTAGTAATGGGAGGGTGTTGCTCACGAGACTTGTCACTGCATCGGTCAAGGCCTTTGTTGTTATGTTCTGGGCGTCATCATTCGCTGCATATAAAATGGCAGCAGGCTGAGCAAAACGGGCCCATAAAGCGGGAGCCAATGTCCTGCGAGCGGTGCCGCGGACGAAGGCCTCAAGTGTCATGACCGCTACCTTTGCCCTGACGGCCCGTCCGTTAAAATTATGCTCGTGGTAATACACGTTAGGCGGCAGGATTGCTCCTATTAAGGCACTTAATGGATGGCTGATACTCTCACTTAATCTGTCGACTAAGACGTAGAAGTCAAGCATTAGATCCTTATCGGTGCCAAGGCGAAGGCAGGACCCATAAAATACGATTGCTCTGACACTCGCCCCATAATGGGTACGCAAATGATCGGCCATGGCTACCGCAGCGGGGAATGGTTGCTTCCGGCTTTCGGCGACTATTAACTCATCCAAAGTCCAAGTTACCATCTGACAAACCTTAGATGTTCATGTCCGCTTAGTTTTATTGGTTGTTCTATAGGGACTCTATAAAGTTCACCATCCAAAGTGTATTGACCCGAGGATAGGATGGTGACTGACCGTGCTTGTATAACGGTTCGTGACCGACCAGGTGCAACTCTGCGGCGCAACAAATCAGGAATAGCTGAAATTATAGGGCCAGGACCGCTGCGCAGGCCTATATAATGGAGAGCTCCCGTTCTTTTCAACGGTGAAGGTTGAATCCCTAGAAGCATGCGGTCCATTGTAGTCGCCAGAACAACAAAGAAGCGACCCTCCTCTCTTATGTCCGAACCATCAAACTGAGCTGATAGCGTAGTACCTGTTTGCCCAGACAGCAAAGCGCGCCACAGCAGAACAGCAGCCGCAACGCTATGCGACAACACATTGGGCATTCCCAGTGGATAAATAGCTCGGCGGCAATATAGAATTCCCTCGACCAGATTAGCTCCACCAAAAAAAGCGCCGTGACGAGGGGGGGTAGAATCATTATCCTGAAGAGTGACCACAGCCTGAGAATGTACTGCGTCATTCAAAGTGCCGTTACGGTGGTGGCTAAGGAGTTTTTCTACGGCTTGGTGCCGGTTACCAGTCAAGCCCCAGGCTCGGGCTGTCATATTAGTCTTGCCAGACGGGATGAGGGCTAGAGCTGGTTTAGAGGTGAACGGGCTGTCATTTAGAAGACCTGAGAAAATAACGCCTGCGGTACCATCTCCGCCGTCTATTGCAAGAGTGCCAATACCCTCTGTCGCGCATTGTTTAAGAATCCTGGGAATCGACTCGATTCGATCAAAAGGAAATCTGCGAACCCAGGAATGATCACGCACAATGTCCTCCAGCCAGCCCCCATCCTCTTGGTTCTGTGTGCTGAGATGATTACTTAATATGGCGAGGGGTTCTGGCGTCACGGCTATCGTCCATTACCTTTCAAGAATCACTAATCGTATCGTCTGGGGCGGCCTAAATTAAGTGGGCCGCTACCGTCAGTACCATAAATAATGTTTCAAAACCTTTGATTTGACGATCTAGTATCGGCGCCGCACTGTGTATTTGCTCGCAAGCCGTCTAAAAGGGCCCGACTGAGGCCTATGAGGTAATAGAGCGGGGGCCCTGATATAGATGTTTAAATCGCTCGATCTATACCTGTTACGCCAGATTATGCCGACCTTGCTGGTTACACTGCTGGTCGCAGCAATAATCTTGTTGCTGGAGCGCATGCTGCGGCTGCTGGACATTGCCGTAGGGAATGGGGTTTCAACACTAGTGGTGTTTCAGATGTTATTTAATCTGATCCCGCATTACATTGGCCTGGCTCTGCCAGCGGCTCTATTCTTGGGCGTGTTACTCGCTTTTCGGAAACTGTCGTCCCAATCAGAGTTGGATGCTATCCACTCCTCAGGAATTGGATTAAGCCGACTCATTCGCTCGGCGGTATTGTTGGGTCTACTGATGATGCTAGTGAATCTTGTTCTCGTTGGCTATGCCCAACCCTTTAGTCGATATGCCTACCGAGCATTATTGTTCAATGTCACTAGTGGAGTTTTGGAATCTGGCATTGGTGAAGGTGTCTTTATGGATCTGCCTAATGGCTATACGCTGCGTGTTGAGCAGTCGCGTGGTGCTGGCCGTGAGCTTTACGGAGTTTTTGCACACCAACAAGAAGAAGATGGCACGATTGTAACTTTGACGGCGAAAAACGGTGAACTAGTCACTGGTGGTGCTGAACGGGCAACAAGTCTAAGATTGTTTGAGGGCAAGAGGTCCGAATGGTCGCCGGGTGCGACCTCGGCAAAGACGGTTGTTTTTGATGTATTTGACTGGCCACTAAATCTTGAGGATCTAATCCGTTTTCGTATACGCGGTGCTGACGAACGTGAGTTGACAATCAGTGAACTCGTACGTGGTTACGTTAAGAATATGGCTGTGGGTCAGACCGGACCGCCGAAATCAGCAACTATCCCGGATGCTCTGCCAGAGGACCGTGTTCCGCCAGAAGCAATAGCCGCGGAATTGCATGGTAGGATTGTATTTTCGTTGTCTATCTTGTTCTTGCCAATGCTGGCGGCGCCGCTAGGTATTATGATTCATCGGGCAAGCAAGTCCTTTGGGCTTGTATTCGGCTTGCTTGTTCTGGTTGTATATCACAAGATTCTTGAATTCAGCGAAGCCTATGCGACCGTTGGTGGGGTGCCTGCAGGCCCCGCTCTATGGCTTCCTTTTGCCCTCTTTATTTTAGGAACATCATACCTATTCATAAAGACAGAGATTGTTGCAGGTGCGACTCCCATGCAGCGTCTAGAAAACCAGTGGATGGAAGTTATCCAAACGGTCACCAATTTTCTTCGAGGACTACGTAGCTAGTCTCATGACTTTATCCTGGTACCTCACCAAAGCGTATCTAACGCGCTTCTTTGCCTTACTTATAGGCCTTGTCGTATTTCTCCAGATGCTTGATCTGTTGGCTAATGCTGATGCTGTGTTAGATGGTGGGGGTAATCCGGTCAATTCTCTGACTCGTTATATAATGTTGCGTGTGCCCTCGATAATTGAGACGGTTGCGCCATTAGCTGGTTTATTGGGTGCATTGACCGCTCTTGTTATTCTGGCACGAAATAGTGAGATTATTGCCATGCGTGCTGCCGGGCGATCGGTCTTGAGTCTCATCGGTGGGCTAGTCTTCGTTGGGCTTCTGTTAGCCGCAGTACTCTTTGTGTTTTCAGACAACATTGTTGTGCGGTTCAACGCACAATTAGAGGACTGGAAAAGCGCAGACTACAAGCCCGGCGGTGAGATTGTAGATGGCAGAGAAGCATGGGTCATTGAGGGGGATACCATTGTTAGAGTGGGGCACGTATTGCGTAATGGTGCGGTTCTAAATGGAATACGCGTTTTTCACCAAACGGATTCTGAATCAGTTGCTGATATTATCAATATTCGATTGGCCCTCTGGGAAGATGGAGGATGGAATTTATTCGAAGTTGAACGTGTTGGTGGAGATGGTGGGCTGGAAGGGGCTCCAGCATGGAGTACGAAGCTCAAACCAGAAGACTTCAATAAGTTAGCGAATCCGCCCAGCGAGCTGACTTTCGATGAATTAGAACATTATGTTCGTGAACTCGCCTTGGGTACTCGGCCAGAGTATTATTATGACACATGGCTACAAAGAAAACTTGCTGGCCCTGTTGTGTTGGCATTAATGCCTTTACTCGCAGCTATCGCCGCATTTGCTCACCATCGCCAAGGCAGTGCGGTCCTAGTTGTAGTTTGGGGTATTTCACTAGGATTTATTTTTATTGTGACCGACAACATGCTTCTGGCGATGGGACAGTTCGGGGCTTTGCCTCCAATTATCGCTGCCTGGTTGCCATTGGCTTTGTTTGGCACTATAGGCCTTTGGATTGTGGTAAACTTAGAAAACAAAGGAGTTTGATTTCTCGGTTGTGCAGGCCTTCTCGGCCTGCACAACCGAGAAATTAGCGCTATATCAAGAGTTGCTATGGCGTATTACCTGAACACGTTTAACAGGAAGTGGTATGGTCTATAAAATTGGCTTTTGGTCTGACCAAGATTATCATCTTGATCGTATGAATCTTGCCGGTCTAGCTGCCGCGTATTTTCAGTACTATGCGATTGCGGCCTATCTGGTTCTAGCTATTGTATCTGCATCGTCCTGTGTCTGGGCCTTGATCAATGGAATCACTACGATTGCGAGCTTGGCATGGGCTGTTATTATACCGATCTTTATTTACCCCCTTGTCTGGTACGCGCTGCATCGCTGGATTCTGCATTCTCGCTGGATGTGGAAGTCCAAGCTAACGGCTCCAGTATGGAAGCGCATTCACTATGACCATCATTGTGACCCCAATAGTCTCAAGGTGCTGTTCGGCGCCTTGTACACAACCCTGCCAACCGTTGCTGTGGCCACTGTACCAATTGGCTATTTGATTGCGGGTTGGCCCGGCGGTGCAGCAGCGTTGTGCATGGGCGTGCTGCAAACCTGTTTTTATGAATTCATCCACTGTATCCAGCACCTTGGGTACGCCCCAAAGTGGGGTTGGGTCAAGCGGATGAAGAAGCTACATATGGCGCATCACTTCCACAATGAGAATGGTAACTACGGCATTACAAACTATTTATGGGATCGTATATTTAGAACCCTCTACATTCATGTCAAAGAGCGCAAACGCTCTGCTACGGTGTTTAACCTTGGCTATGATGAAGATGTGGCTAAGCTCTATCCTTACGTAGCTGATATTACTCCCAGTTGGCCCCACACTGCTAACCCGGTTCATCGACAACGCGAATACTCACAGCCTTCAGATTCTGAAGTGTCTGCGTCATTTTGACATCAGCCTCTTAGTGAATCATGTCAGAACTGGGAATCTCTATCGAGCCCGTTAAAGGCCGCGCTCATATGCGGGCCTTTCTGGATGTTCCTAATATCTGTCAAGGTATTGACCCAGTGTGGGTTCCTCCGCTTGAAATGATGGTGCGTGACCAACTCAACCCAAAGAAAAATCCCTGGTTTACGCATGGAGAAGCGCAGCTGTTTGTTGCCTATCGAGGCGACAAACCAGTTGGGCGTATTTCTGCACAGATTGATCAAAGTCATCTCAAACTACGTAAGGATGCAACTGGCTTTTTCGGCTTTTTTGAGTGTGTTGATGACCAAGCCGTGGCTGATACTTTATTTGCTGCCGCACAGAGCTGGTTGACTGCTAAGGGCATCACTCGACTGCGCGGGCCATTTAGCCTTAACACGAATGAGGAGTCGGGCATGCTGGTGGATGGCTTTGAGAGTCCACCAAGAATGCTAATGGGGCATGCACCAAAGTATTATCAAGATCTAGTACAGGCGGCTGGATTTGAAGGAGTGCGAGATCTCCTTGCATATTTGACTCCGATGGATACGGCGCTGCCCTATAAGTATCTCGAGCTTTTGAAGCGTCTAACTAAGCGTACCCCAGAATTAACGTTCCGCCACCTTGATCCGAATAATTATGACCGAGATATTAAAATTCTTGTTGATTTGTTCAACGCGGCTTGGTCTGAAAACTGGGGTTTTATTCCTTTGACGGAAGAAGACGCGCGCCATATGGCCAAAGAATTTAAGTTGATCCTGATCCCTGAACTAGTTTGGTTTGCTTTCAATAATAACGAGCCAGCAGCTATGGCAGTCGCTTTACCGGACTTAAATGAGATGATCCGGGACTTGGGGGGAAAACTTTCCCCAATAAATGCGGTTAAGTTAGCTTGGCGCCTTTTCTCAAAGCGATCTTTCGTGTCAGGCACCCGTATACCGCTAATGGGTGTTGCTCCTCGTTACAAGAACACGTCTTTGGGATCTGTTCTAGCTCTAATGGTAATTGGATCGATAAGGACTGAGTCTCTCAAACTTAACATGCCAGTCTGTGAAATGAGTTGGGTTCTAGAAGACAATGCACCCACCCGACATTCTATTGAAAGTATAGGCGGGCGGATCTACAAAACGTACCGTATTTACGAAAAGCTTATTGCTTAATACTAGTTAAAGTTACGATGAGTTATGGAAACAAGAACACAAGTTCTCCGTACCTACATTGACGGCCTCTTTGGCCAGATGCATTTGCGTTTGACTTCGCCTAAGAATCCTTGCGCCCGACCATTATTATGTATTCATGTTAGCCCGCTCTCTGGCATCGTTTACGAGAAATTCCTGGGTGAAATAGGGACAGACCGAATTGCCATTGCGCCGGACACTCCGGGCTATGGTATGTCCGATGGTCCTTGTGACGCACCTAATATAGAAACCTACGCGTTCGCCATGACCCGGTTACTTGATGATCTGAAGTTTGAGACAGCCGATATAATGGGCTATGGTACAGGTTCAAAGATTGCCTTCCAAACGGCGCTAGATAACCCGGATCGTATTAAGCATGTGACTTTGATTTCTGCACCAGACTATACCGCAGAAGAGGCTGCTCAGATGCGCACTAGTTTGGGCCGAGTGATTGAGCCAGTGAAAGATGGTTCACACCTTCTAGCCAATTGGGCACAGGTGGAAGGTTTTTCCTCCACTCAGCTGCGCATGCGTGTTTTCCCTGATCATATCCGGGCCGGGGCTCGCAAGCCTTGGGGACCGCGTGCTGCCTTTGCATTTCGCTATAGGGACCGGATCGATGAGCTCAAGCCTCCGCTTTTAGTGATCAACATCAATAATGAAATTACCGTACCTACTCGCCGCCTTAGCGAGGTATTGCAAATGGGCACTTATGTAGAGCGTATGGACTGGCGCCATGGGTTCTTAGATCAGTCTCCTGCTGCGGTTGCCAAACTAGTGAGGGACTTTGTGGATAGTTGAGAATAATGGGTGAACGCCGAAAAAATCTTAAGTCTCCCAGCTTTATGATTTCAATATGAAGATTTCTCTTATTCTGCCTTTTCGCCAATGCTTACCCACCAAGGGTAGGGGCCAAATAAGTTTTTCTTACCGGACGCTTCCGCTGCCAGCTCCCGTTTGACTGCCTTATCATAGGCCTTCTCAAAACCGCCACTGCTGATCATTTCTACCCGATCGCGTTTGAAAAAGCCTGGTAGGTAGGGGTCGTTCATACGCTTTCCGGTAGAATCTAGCATGAAGGCAGATAACGGGCTGTGGTTCTGCTCTAGTTCTTTGTATGGCGGGCCTTCCATCAGCGCAAACACGCCGCCTGGCTTCAATAAACGGTAGGCTTCCTTGACCACTGCATTGGCAATCGGATTGGGAATTTCATGGAAAAGCCAGAGTGCGACGATGAGGTCATACGATTCGTCATCATAGCCCGTGTCCTCGGCAAGTCTCTGCGAAAAAGTAACCTTCTTCCGACGTTGTTCTGCAAGCTTGTGCCCGTACTTGATCATGGGTGCTGCGTAGTCGATACCCACTACCTCTGCCCCAGGGAATAGGTCACAATAGGGGAACGTGCTTTTCCCAATGCCACAGCCTAGGTCGAGGACGCGAGTGTAGTTTCTTTTAGGTATAGCATTAGCCAAGGCCCAGCCCATTCCATCCTCATCATCTCGGTGCACGAGGAATGGTCCTATCATCCAATGATACATTAGTCCGGCAAACGGGCTGCCATGATAACTGCCCGGCTGAGTATGAATCTCAATATTCTCGTAGTATTTGGGCACGCCGAGTTCTGGATTCAGCTCCAAACGTCCCAAGGCATCCGGTTTGTTATTATGGTCCAACCAAGCCAGTATTTCTTTTTCGTGACCAGCGAGGATATCGAGAGTGGTGTCAAACATCATAGCGTGGTTATGCCGTTCAAAGAACGCGGCGAACTGGTAGCTGGGCATAGTGTTGATGATTCCGCCCACATCTTTTGTAGTCTCCACAGCAGCCTTGCGGCGTTCGACTGCATCCGCATAGTCCAGTTTTACCTTGGGGCCTAATCCGGTTGAATTAAAGGCCATCAAGCTGTCGATGAAATCCCACTCTGCTTGTTCGCGGCGGCTAAATTGAATATCCATATGGAATCTCCGGTATTAAAGGGTAATGGTCTACCTACGGTATCTTATCTGCATATTTGTGAACCTGATCAGCAGTTGCACGGTAGGGCTTATAGCTCATACGTAACAGTACTGCTGCGATTGGATTAAACACTACTACAACAGCGATAAGAGAGTAGCGGATCATCATTGGATCGCCAAAAACATAGTCGGTAAATAAAGCTACAGCGGTTGGTCCAAGGCCAAGGCCGATTAAGTTAGTTAGGAACAGGTAAATAGCTGAGGCCTGGGCACGCATCTGGTTGGGAGTCATTTCCTGGGCGATTGATGCTACCGGGCCGGCGGCCATGGAACCGGCGAAAAAAGTAAAGCCCAGTCCAATGACAGCTAGTGTTGCCGATGGCATTAGCGGTGTTATTAGTCCTGAGGGAATAAGAATGATTCCGCCAATGAACATGACGCGGGTTTTTGCGTAACGGTCACCACGGCTGGCCAGGAAATCTGCTAGCCAGCCACCGAAAACTGAGCCCAACAAACCACTGATGACAATGGATACTCCGATCATATAGCCCGCTTCACTGGCACTAAGGCCGAAGCTGCGGATATAAAAAGTTGGGGTCCATGTGGCTAAACCATAGGCGCCGACAGCGGTCATAGTGAAGCCGCCGAATACTGCACCATAGGCTTTCCAGTTAGCGCGGAAGTAAGCAACTACCTCCTTAAGGGGGACAGAGTCAGGTTGGGTATGACCCGTGCGGATCAATCGTCCCCTACGCACTGGTTCGCGCACGGTCAGCATCAGTGCCACGGTGACAATGCCGAGAGCGCCGACGATGACGAAGGTGCTTTGCCACGGCTGTAACGGGCCGATTCCTTGCAAAGTTATGGTACCATACGCCTCAATAGCGTCTATTACCGCGGCCCCAGCAATTAAGGCAATGCCCATTCCGCTAGTCACGCCGGCAACAAAAACTCCCATGGGGAGGGATAGTTTCTCTGGTGGGAAGTAATCGCTCATCATGGAGTGAGCAGAGGGAGATAGGCTAGCCTCACCTACTCCTACGCCCATGCGTGCTAGAAACAACATACCATAACTGCGGGCTAGACCGCAGGCCACAGTCATTGCACTCCACAAGGTCACACCGATGATAATTACCCACTTTCTGTTCTTACTATCGGCCAGGCGGGCAATAGGAATGCCCATGATTGAGTAGAAAATGACAAAAGCAAACCCCTGGAGTAGGCTAATTTCAGTATCTGACAGACCCAGGCTTTCACGGATTGGCTCTACCAGCAGCGAGAGGATTTGGCGATCGATAAACGACACCGTGTTAGCTATGGTAAGAACGCCAACGATATACCATGCGTATTTTCGATTAGGCCAGGGAGAAACTGTCATCGACTCTTTCTGAAACAACGCTTTTTTGGTCACTAGTCTCTCTTTAACCTTCCTCAGATCCGCGGCCACCCAAGTCTACACGGTCATGTACGATGGGTCTCATTACCGCATTGATAAAATGGTCTGCATCTTCTTTACTCGCCTCCCGTTCCGCTTCCGAAGGCCGACGCATTTCAATATCTCTGCGGGTCACATAGCCTTTTTCATCCAATAAGGTTTCCATGAGCGCCATGCGGTCTTTCAGCACATAGGTTTCCCGGGCCAAGGCAACAACCACTCGCATGACTTTATCGACGGTGGGATGATCGAGAAAATGCTTCTTAGCCATACTGTTTCCTTTTGAAGTTCCCTCCTGGTGCAACTTACACGGTAATGGAATACTCTAAGTAGACCAATATACTTTAGGGCACAAATTTCAGGGGATGCTGATATGAGTAAAGCAATTACTATTTATGGAACTATCACCTCACCCTATGTGAACCGTGTAGTAATGGCTTGCCGTCGCAAAGGGCTCAAGTTCCGCGTGTTCTTGCCAGAGGGTGGGAGCAAGTCCCCGGAAATTCTTGCAATAAACCCGCTAGGAAAAATCCCCACTATAAAGGACGCACGCACGGTGTTGTTTGAGTCTGGTGTCATACTCGAGTATCTGGATGTGAAATACCCTAAGGGTAAGCTCATTCCCGCTGGGGCCGTCGCTGGTGCCCGGGTTCGTCTCTTAGGCGCCATGTGTGAGAATTATATTCTTCTAATGCTGATTCGCCTATTCGTACAGGCTCTGAGCAAGAAGCCGGACAAGGTTATTGTGGTCGATACCGTCAAGAAATTAGACAATAGTCTGGATGCGTTGGATCAATTTATTCAGCCTGGTCCTTATGCATACGGCAATTCTTTTAGCGCGGCTGATTGCTACATTGTCTCTTCAATGATTTTCCTGGAACGTGTTGGTGGTATGATGGGCGGGAAAGATCTCTTGGGCAATAAACGGCGTAACCTCGGACGTTACTGGACGGCAATAAAGAAAGAAGACATTGTCAAAGAGACCATTGCTGACATCCAGGCATCTTATCAAGAGAGGCAGATGCCCCATTAACATCTTCAATCAAGTCGGGCTTATACCGGGCCTTGGCTTCCATTACCACGTCATACAGCTCCTGCGCCCGCCCACCAATTTCATCAATAAGTGTCCTATGACTTGGCCATGTAACAGCTTTCCATTGCGCCCGGCTTTCATCGGACAGGCGGTGAATAATCACACCACGGTCCATATACTGGCATAGTAATCGCTTTTCATCAGCACGCATTGGAGCATTCCAAGTATTACGTGGCGCCAGTGCGTCAACAACCATTGTGCGTTGCGCTTTCGTCATATTCTTCCACCAGCGTTCGTTTGCGATAAACGCAGTGATAGAAGGGACGTGATTGGTTAGAGTAAGATGCGGCGCTTCGCTGTATATGCCGTTTAGCAGGTATACGAAGGAGTTGGTTTCTCCAGCATCTATTAGACCTGTTTGTAGTGAAGGAATAACGTCAGTGGCTGAGAGATGAATTACATCCGCCCCCAACGCCTGCAGAAACAAAATAGAACTAGTGTCAATGCGTGAGCGCATACGCACGCCACGCGCCTGTTTTGGCCTGACAATAGGATTTGCTTTGCTATAAACAATATGCCAACTCGCTGCGTTTTGCCCTAAACCTACTAGGCCCACTTCGCTGATCATGCTGTTGACTGTATCTTCCAATCCGGTAGCGAGTACAAAATCCATTTCACCGTAACTATCAAACAGGAAGGGGGCATTAAGTACGGCTAACTCGGGAATGACAGTCGAAATTGCGCCGTAGCTAACTCCCCCCATTTGCATGCGCCCGCGACGAACAGAACTAAAATTCTGTTCGTCAGAGCCCCCTTCGCCGCGCACCATTAATCTGACATCAAAGGGTGAATCCGGATACGTTAGGGCATCGCCAAATTCTTGGTAAAGTCTGTCTGACGCTAGATCCATCATGGCTGCTGCGCCTACAGTCAGGGGAATCTTCTGTGCAAATGTTACGATACTTTGACTTAGGTAGGCTAGAATAGTGATTGTAAATAGTGCGCGCTGTGCCACCATATTATTGCCGCCCACTAGTCAGTAGCTCATGCAGTTTATCCACAGTTTCTTTAGGTTTAGTGATCATACAGTAAGTACTACCAGCACCTTCAATGATGCCGATGTTTGTACTCGGTTTGAGCGCCAGAAAATCGGTCGTTAGTTTGTCGAAGCTTGCCGCTTTCTTATTTTCCATTTGGTTGAGAGCGCTGTCGTTACCTAAGAGTAGATGCACTGGTACCGACAAGCTTTTAATATCTCCGGTTAGGTCTACATTGGATAGGGCGTCTAATGTACTGCGTAAGGTGGTCATATTGACGTTGGCTTCGTATTTGTCCCCTGACCAAATTTCATATTCTATTTGCGCGGGGGTGTACTGCAACGATTTGGGCAAAACAGAACCAGCAAAGATTCGTGACAAAGCCCGTGGACTAAACATGCGGCATATGCCGTCCACTGCATCAAACAGGTCAATCCAATAACGGTCTGCCTTATACCAAGGATACGTCACTAAGGCGTTGACTCGTTCTGGATACTTGCTAGCAAACCGCGTACCGATAACGGAGCTAGTGGAGGTGGACCATATCGCGGTTTTCTTAATGCCCGCATCGTCTAGGACAGCCCGCATATCTTCCACCCAGTCTTCGACTGAATAGGGCTTTACCAAAGTACAGTCAGAATGGCCTGAGCCTCGGTAATTCCAGTTGACAGTTTTATACCCATATTTATGTAGATTCGGTAGGCAGATCTCAAACTGGTCATGCAGGAGGGCAAAACCACCGATCAGAGTCAGTGGCTCTCCAGAACCTTGCACGTCATACCAAAGCCTGTGACCATCGTTTTCCGCAAAGGTCATGCTCAACCTCATATCTGATTTGTCCATGACACTAGTTTAGTGCAAAGCACGCTGGCACGGCAGTGGTTTTTCCCATGATTAAAGTCTACAAACCCTTTTTTTATGGGCATGTTGAGCCGTCTGTCTCGTTATTAGCCGAAAGGTGCAAGAAAGCTGGACTTATCAGCGTTTTATCTCCACAAAGAATTCTATCATGGAAGAGTTCTGGATACCTTTAATCTTGCGTATGGTGGTAACAGCTGCGGTTGTAGTGGCTGCCACAGCGGCTGCAGAACGGGTTGGTCCTTTTTGGGCAGCACTAATCGGTGCTTTCCCAACGTCTGCTGGCCCAGCCTATGTCATGCTTGCCCTGAAAGAAGATGCAGCTTTTGTTGCTGCCAGTGCGGTTTCTAGTTTAGCCGCTATGATTGCTATTGCCCCCTGTACCTTAGCAATCATCTTCCTCGCAACACGAGCCAATGCGGCAGCAACTGTGCTGGGTGGTTTCCTGGTTTGGGTTGCTTTTGCTATACCCATCACCCAATTCACTTGGACACCATTAGTAGCTTTGGCTTGTAATTTTCTTGTGTATGGCGTGTGTTTTTGGCTCACTCGCAATATGAGGTTTGATCTGAGTAATCTTCGTATAAAGAAAGCTAAATGGTTTGAGCTACCGGTACGTGCCATCGTGATTGGTCTATTTGTTGCTAGCGTAGTAACCTTATCCGATCTGCTAGGCCCTATTGGAATGGGCTTGGGTGCAGTTTTTCCTATAGTGTTTCTGAGTCTCACTGTTGTGTTGCACATGAGACTCGGTGGCACAGCTCTAGCAATGACTATGCATACGGCGTTGCGTGTGGTTTCTATAATTGCATTTGCCCTGTTGATTTTACATTACGGTGTGCTGTGGTGGGGTGAGGCCATTGGCCTTAGCCTGGCATTTCTAGTGTCAATCATCTGGGCGCTCTTGTTTGTAATGGTTAACCAAAGCGAGAAAAGGGATACCATAGCTTTGTAGAGGAGACCAAGCAGATGCGGTTTACTCAACAATCTCTGGCGGTTCAAATATCTTAACTGGTGGTGGGATGCCCTCAAACTTCTCGGCTTGCACAAGGCAGGTCTGGGCACTGGAGCCTTGTGCCATACGGGAGGTGCCGACGTCCCGCGTTAATACGTTGGCATTACCGTGCACGCACATAGACCCAAGCTTGCTTGGTATTTCGGGATCGTACCATGCACCGGTGGAAAGCTGTAAAACACCCTCGCTTATAGCTTCAGTTACTATGGCTCCTGCTAAACAGGCACCCCGGTTGTTGAACAATCGTACTAGATCTCCTTCTCTAATTCTTCGTACTTGTGCATCTTTCGGATGAATCCAAACAGGTTCGCGACCATTCACTTTAGAGGACTGGGAATAACCGCCGTTATCATATTGGCTATGCAGCCGCGTCGCGGGTTGATTTGAAATTAGGTGTAGCGGGTATGCCTTAGCCAGCTCGCTACCGAGCCATTCGGCCGGCTCATGCCAGACTGCATGTCCCGGTTGGTCCGGGTCGTTCCAAGACGCTATATCTTTAGAAAAAAGCTCCAACTTACCTGATGGGGTTTGAAGTGGATTGTCTATGGGGTCTTTTCGAAAATCTTGGAACAAATTCCGTTCCGGCCGTGCAGGAAATTCTAGCATGCCATTTTCCCAGAATGTTTCAAAGTCAGGGGTATTTATTCCCTGTTCGGCAGCGCGAGCACAGGTTTCGTCATAAATCCATTGCACCCATTCCATCTCTGAGCGGTTTTCCGTGAAGGCTTCTTCTAGCTCCAGCCGTGCAGCGATGCCTTTGAATATGTCGTGATCAGAGCGCGCTTCGTACATTGGTTCCACCGCTTTGTGCATAGCCATAATTTGAAGAGATAAACCTGAAGTCGTGATATCGTTGCGCTCTAGTGTTATGGTTGATGGCAAGATAATGTCAGCATGACGTGCCATAGAGTTCCACCATGCCTCGTTTACGATAATAGTTTCTGGCTTTTGCCAAGCCTTTATCATCTTGTTAAGGTCCTGATGATGGTGGAATGGATTTCCTCCAGCCCACAAGATCAGACGCGTATCTGGGTAGGTTAAAGTAAGACCGTTATATTCTAGGGTGCTACCTGGGTTAAGCAGCAGGTCTGCAATGCGGGCGACTGGAATCCATGTGCTAACCGGGTTCTCACCTTTGGGCAGCTGTGCCGGTGCAACCGATGTGCCCGGTGTGCCCATACCAGCAGCACCAGCGTAGGCAAAGCCAAAACCACCCCCGGGGAGCCCAATTTCCCCGAGAAGCGCGGCTAAAGTGATAGCCATCCAGTATGTTTGTTCACCGTGATCAGCTCTCTGGAGGGACCAACTTACTGTCACTAATGTGCGTTTCTGTTTCATCCGGCGCGCTAGGCCTTGTATAGATTCAGCACTAAGTCCACAGATATTAGCTGCCCAGACCGCTGTCTTCTCAATGCCGTCAGCTTGACCCATGACATAGGCGATGAAAGGTTCATATCCAACGCAATGGGATGCAAGAAACTCGCGGTCATACAGATTCTCACTTAGCAGTGTATGTGCAATGCCGATCATCATTGCAACGTCGGAACCCGGTCGAGCGGGAAGCCATTCTGAGCACAGGAAATCTGCAGCGTCGCTTTTGATGGGGCTAACGTTAATAATTTCTACGCCATTTTTATGGCAGCGCTGCAGAGCCTCAAGGGCAACATGTTTGCCTATACCGCCACCATGTACCTGACTATTTTTCAGTGCCAGCCCGCCGAACGCTACTACTAGCTCAGAATGATCCGATATAGAGCCCCAGGTGGTGTTGCTGTTGTAACAAACGTCCACCCAGTTTCCAGCTATATGAGGGACTATAACTTCCGCTGCGCCAGATGAATATGTATTCACAGAAAAAGTATTGCCACCAAACAGATTCATAAACCGGCGCATCTGACTTTGTGCGTGGTGGAATCTTCCAGCCGAAGCCCATCCGTATGAACCAGCGTAGATAGACTCATTACCATACGTCTCTTTAACCCTTATCAGTTCCGCCGTAACTATGTCTAACGCTTCGTCCCAGGGAACGGAGATAAATGGCTCGTTGCCGCGCCGATCTCTATTCAAGCTTGGTAAGCTTGCTTTCATGCTTTCAAGCCAGCCCTTGCGGATCATAGGCCGAGGAATGCGGACTGCATCATCGATGGCCTGAGTCATTCCTGGTCCAATAGGTGAGGGGTCGGGGTCTTCTGGGTTTGGCTCGAGTGCAGTTACGCGACCGTTTTCAACACGCACTGTATAAGCACCCCAGTGAGTGGCGGTAGGTACTAATTTTTTATCATCAGGCATGTTCTATTTATAGCCGATATGGCATGACTAGCCTATGCTGATGGTACTTATCTGAAGGGAGATGTAATTATGCGTTTTGTCCTTTCATTGCTTGCTTCGTTGCTTATTCCTTTATCGACTACGCGGCCTGCATTGGCTGATGGTCATGAAGCTGGTGATGGTTATGCTACCTTTATCCGTACAGCTATTGTGGCGCGTTATTCTGACTTGGAGCCGTCTGTCACCTTCTGGCGCGATGTCATGGGATTCCAATATGCTGGTGATCCGAAACCCCGAACTGGCTATGCCAGTCCGCTAGGCTGGGTGGCAGAAGCGGTAACATACTTTACGACCTTTTCCTCCAAAGACGGGGCGATGGTTGGTCTGTTGATGGTGGAAGACTCACCGGGCTTTCCCGAGATTGATTTACCTGACGCCAGTGCGGCCCATGGTGGTGTGGTACTTGTTCATACGGCGATAAACTTGCGGGCTGTCTATGATCGTGCAGTAGACCACGGATTTGAAGTACTAAAGCCATTTGGTCTATCGCAAACGGGACTTTCGGAACAAATTCTTATCAAAGCGCCAACAGGACAGCTTGTGGAAGTCTACGAATTGATTGAGAAATAAGGAGCTAAACAAAGCTCAATAAAACTATCGATTCCACGTAAGAATGCCTCAAGGTATAATTCAAAGCACCCGCTTTGTTGCGTGCAATGCCAAGCAAGCGGTCGCTCTAGCCCCCAAGATTTTCTCTGTAGCGAGTGGCATATGTGCGCTCCAGCCGACTATGCTTTCTAGCTGTCATAGCGGTTTATTTGCAAATTGCTGTAATATATTTGTGAGCGGCGGTATTTCATTGCAGTTAGAGGCTGCATGCTCTTAAGATTTGAAATCTAGGCATTTGGCAATAGAATCACTTTGCCCTTACGGTCATCGCCCGTGCGGGTGGCATGAGTAAAAGCATCTGCGTAACGGCTAAGAGGATAGGCTCCAGCGATGGCGGCTTTCAATTCACCACTGCCAATTTTTCGTGCAAGCATGTCATAGACCTGGCGGATTTCTTCAGTGCTGCGTTTAGCCAGTCCACGCCCAGTGCTCATACCCGTTAGTGTGATGTTATTAAAGAATAGATCATGGAAGGGAATGGTGCACTGTTTGCCGGATATGAACCCATAATTCACGACCTTACCACCATATGCCAAGCTCCGCGCGATCCGGCCTGTAGCTTCACCAGCAACTAGATCTAAGCCAAGTTTTATACCTGCGCCAGCTGTAGATTCTTTTACTGCTGATGCCAAGTCGTCAGCATTGTCCGGGTCGATCAGACATGCATTTGCGCCCAAATCATAAAGCTCATCAAATAGGCTTTTACGTCGCACTATATTACAGGTCTTGATTCCGCGTTCTTTGGCTAAAACGATTAAGTAACGCCCGCAACTGGAGTTGGCGCCATTTTGCAATACCCAATCACCTTCATTTAACTCTACAAAATCCTCTAGTAGGCAAACTGAAGTCATGCCGTTGACCATCATCAGCGCTAACTGTTCAGCATCACCGTCCGGTGCAGCGATGGCCGTCTCAGCCTTAACGCACACTTTCTCGGCGAAAGTACCAGAGCCCCACCAGGGGAAAGCTCGATCGCCCACATTGAATTTTGTTACCTTACTACCAATAGCTACAACCCTACCAACCCCCTCGTACCCTGGTTGGCTAGGCAGGTCATCACTCGCGAAGCCATGTTCTCCAGTAAACCGCTTGATGTCAGCCAAGTGTACGCCGGCCGCTTCCATAGCAATAACAATTTCATCTGCCGCGGGCTCTGGGTCGGTGAGTTCAACCAGTTTGACTACCTCTGCTGGATCTCCATGGCTAATCTGTTGCAAGGCTTTCACGGACTTCTCCTAGAAGGAACTTTTGCAGGACAAGATTTAATAGCACAGAAGTATCGGCCGTCACTTATTCTATATGCTGAACCACATCGTCGGAAAAAGCGCGTGCAAAAATTTCTATATCCACATTACCGCCTGATAATACAAGTGCAACGGACCGACCTTGGCAAGAATGAACCCTAGTGATGATTGCAGCAAGGGGTAACGCACCGCTTGGTTCCAATTTAAGGTTAAGGTGGGTATGGGCAAATGCCATGGCAGACAGGGCTTGCTTCTCTGTGATTGCGTACCCCCCATCAAGCTGGATTTGATTGATAGGCCAGGTTAGAAATCCGGGTGTTGGTGCTAAGAGTGCGTCGCACAAAGAACCAGCTAGCTTTGGATTAATTTCCCGTTGTCCTGACTCTAGTGACTGGCGGTGGTCGTCAAATCCGTCAGGCTCAACTGAATACAATTTGGTATTAGGTTGCCTGCTTTTAACAGCGAGTCCGATACCAGCAAGCAATCCGCCACCGGAAACCGGCACTATAATATCCTGAAGCGTTACACCTAGTTCGTATGCTTGATCAACAAGTTCTAATCCCACCGTCCCTTGGCCGGCAATGATATCCGGGTCGTCATAGGAAGGAATAATTACACGACCGTCTTCTTTAGCAATCTGCTGAGCGATGGCTTCACGATCTTCTGTAGCCCTGTCATAAAAAATGATCTCTGCACCGTGTGCTCTGGTGCCATCAATTTTGATTGTAGGAGCGTCTGATGGCATTACAATTTTAGCTGAAGTGCCGGTTTGCCGGGCTGCTGCTGCCACCGCTTGGGCGTGATTCCCGGATGACCATGCGATAACGCCATCGCGCCTATCGTTGATCGAAAGATTCTGCATTTTATTAATCGCACCGCGTAGCTTGAACGACCCAGTGTGTTGCATGCACTCTGCCTTTAAGAAAACTTGCCCACCCGAAATTTTGTTTAATACGTCACTAGTTAACAGCGGGGTGCGCGCGACAAAGCTTCCAATGCGTCGTGCGGCTATTTCGACATCCATGGCGGTTGGTGCTGCGTTCATATCTAGTATTGCAACATTTCTATTGATCAACGAACTAGCTTGACACATTGCAGGTTGCGGCGGTACCAATGTTTGCAGTGATGGTGTGTTTGCTCTTTTTCTAAGAGAGCAAACCAAGAGGGAATCCGGTAGTAAGCCGGAACTGCCCCCGCAACTGTAATCGGCGAGTCCTCCATCAAAAATGTCACTAGGGTGTCAGCCCTGGGAAGACCGATGGAGTGATGAGGACCCGTTAGTCAGGAGACCTGCCCTCACAGCGTCACTTTTCCATTGGGCGGGGTATTCCCGATGGAGCGGTTATGCGTAGCGGTGACGCGCACGAGGTAGTGCCGTCGGCTGTGATGAGGGTTAAGACTCCTATCCCTTTTCTTTTTCTCCGGTTGCTGGCAATGCCATTCGCGTTTAGCCGATACGGAGACCGTTATGATAAAAAGATATGTTCTCTTTTTTGTTCTAGTAATTAGCTGCTTTCCTGCCGTTGCTCGAGATCAGTCCATCAAGATTCAAGACGAAGTCATTGTCACCGCAAGCCGTGTATCTCAGTCTCGTCTTGAGATTGGCAGTACGGTCGATGTGTTAAGCGAAGGTGATATTAGAGTTCGCCAAAAATCATTTGTCAGTGACCTTCTGCGTGACATTCCTGGTATAGCAGTTAATCGCGCAGGGCCTGCAGGGGCATTGACACAGGTACGTTTGCGCGGCGCAGAGGCCAATCATACCCTGGTCGTAATCGATGGAATTGAAGTTGGTGACCCATTCAATGCTGGCGAATTCGAATTTGCCCATCTAATGTCTAACGACATCTCGCGCATTGAGGTTTTGCGTGGCCCACAAAGCGCGCTTTGGGGATCCGATGCTATCGGCGGTGTTATCAACGTTTTGACTGGGACCAGAGGGAGTCGTGAGGGTATATGGTCCGAGGGATTCGTTGAAGGAGGATCGTTCGGTACCATGCGCGGCAACGTGGGTGCAGGCGCCAAAGGCACCAAAGTGTCTGTCCGTGGCAGCGCCGCATATAGTGACATCCAGGGAATCTCTGCATCCCCGACAGGGTTAGAGAGAGACGGCTATGAAAATCTAACCACAAGTCTGCATGCTAATCTGGAAATGTCAGAAGCGTTAACAGTGTCATTAGTCGCACGTCACGTAAATGCTACAGCTGACCAAGATGCGCAGGATTTCGACTTTTCATCCCCTACCCAAGGTTTTGTAATTGACTCTGACAGTCAGCGTGAATCGGTGCGGTGGTACGGTCAAGCCAGTGCTGTTGGGACACTATTGGAGGGGCGGTGGAACCACAATATTACAGCTGGTCTCACTGACACAGAAAACCAGTCGTTTTCTGGGAATGAATTTACCTTTGGTTCAAAGGGGCGAAAGTGGGATATAGAATATGGAACTGATTATAGCTTTCAATTAAACGATTTCACCACCCATTCCATAAGCGCGCTCATGGAGTATGAAGATCTTGTTTATGAGAATATTAGTTCTGGAAATGGGCCAGAGAATCAAAAGCGGAGCAGTCATCAGTGGTCAGGCGCGTTGCAGTATCGTCTCGGTATATCCGAACAGGTATTCTTGGGTGCAAGCCTCCGATTCGACGGCCATCAGCGCTTTGAAAACGAGACGACTTATCGGTTGACGGCAGCTTGGCATATCCCAAGCACAGGATGGAAAGTGCGCAGCAGTTATGGGTTAGGTGTGGCGCAGCCCAGCTTTTTTGAGTTATTTGGCTTTAACCCCAACTTTTTTGTGGGAAATCCGGGCCTAAAGCCAGAAAAATCTGAAGGCTGGGATGCTGGTTTAGATTATGTGTTTGCCAAAGGTTGGGGCCTTGCGGCACTGACCTATTTTAATTCCGATTTAAAGGACGAGATTTTCACAAATTTCGGGGTCTTTCCATTCACTGTCGACAATCGAAATGGGACCAGCAAACGGAGTGGTTTGGAAGCCTCGGTTCAGCTTAAGCCGCGGGATAGAATCGAAATTGCCGCGTCGTATTCTTACACGAACGCAAGAGATGACGTCGGAGCAAGAGAATTACGACGCCCAAAACATTTGGGAAGCGTGAATGCAACCTATCAATTAATGCAGGAGCGCTTGGCAATTAATATGGGCCTAAACTATAACGGCGCCATGCAGGATAGCGAGTTTATCTTTTCTACACCCGCATCAACGGTTAGGCTTGACGGCTACTTATTAGCCAATGTTGCGATGACATTTGATGTTAATGATCAGGTGCAACTTATCGGCAAGGTAGAAAATGCATTTGACAAAAAATACCAAGATGTCTTTGGCTTTGCTTCGCCAGGATTCGGCACATACGTTGGTATACGAGTCAGCCTGAACTAAAGGCAGAAGACGAAATGAAGGTGGGACGTTTTTTTTTCGTGTTTGTGTGTGTGGGCCTTGCAGGCAAAGTGCAGGCAGAGGAGCCACGCCGTATAGTTTCGATGAATTTGTGTGCCGACCAAATAGTCCTACGCTTAGCGGAGGTGGGCACGATAGTGTCCGTCAGCTTCTTGACTGCTGATCCTGAGGAGTCTCCTGTTGCCGATTTGGCGCGCGGGCTGATTCTAAACACTGGCCAAGTGGAAGAAATTGTTTCGCTTAAGCCTGATCTAGTTGTTGCTGGCCGCCATACCACCGGTGCGGCTAAGATTCTTTTGAAACGTTTGGGCTACCGTGTAGTCGAGGTTGATATCCCTCTTACTTTTGAGGAGATGTATAAAACTTATCGAGCGCTAGGCAAGGTTCTTGGTCGATCTGATGAGGCTGAAAGCTTTCTCGCTGGACTTAGTAATAGATTAGAAGCCCTAGAAAAACGCGTTAGCCGGAGAAGGTTCGGCACTGTTCTAATTCTTGATGCAAATGGGTTTGCAGTCGGCAGGCCCAGTTTAGTAGACCAAGTTTTGAGCCGAATAGGGTTGGTTAATATAGCGACTCATCTAAATATTAGTGATTTTGGGCGGGTGACGATGGATGACATCATAATTTCACAGCCAGATCATTTGGTGCGCATAGCCTATAGAACTGACGTTCCATCCTTAGCTAATCTAATGCTCTCGCATCCAGCTCTCGCAAAATATTTTCGAGAGAAAGCAATTATTTCAGTTGCTCGATCTTGGCTTCACTGCGGAGGCAGTTCTCTTGTGCTTGCCGCTGAGAAAGTTCTAAGCGAGATTGAGCAGCAGGATTATGATGAACCGTTATGACGGCTGCACCTCTTAAATCAGCCTCAAAGATCAGAGAGAGACCGCAAGCTTTGTTGTTTGGGTTTCTAATTATGCTGCTTGTGTTACTGACAGGACTCTCGTTATTCGTGGGCCGGCTAGGTCTTGGCGGACTTTCTGAACTACTAAATCTACGATCTTCTGACTCTGAAACATTCTGGATATTAATATTAGAGATTCGTTTGCCACGGACTATTCTGGCTGGCGCAGTGGGAGCTACTTTAGGCCTGTCTGGTGCCGTCCTCCAGGGACTGCTGCGTAATCCTTTGGCTGAGCCCTTTATCCTTGGGGCATCCAGCTCAGCTGCATTAGGTGCGGTCATAGTTTTCTATTTTGGCATTGCAGCGGGAAATGCTCTAGCAACCCCGTTGGGTGGCGTCGCCGGAGCCATGGTTGCGACTGCTGTGCTCCTGGCCCTTGGTGGGCGAACGCAAGAGCCACTTACCTTGATCTTGGCGGGTGTGGCGATTAATGCTCTAACTGCTGCCTTAACTTCCTTGGCCCTGAATCTCGCACCAAGCCCTTACGCTGCGCTCGAGATTGTTTTTTGGATTCTTGGGTCCTTTGCTGACCGGAGTATGGACCATGTGGCGTTTGCTTTGCCTTTGATGGCCCTTGGGTGGTGTTTGCTTTTGTCAACATGGCGCAGTCTTGATGCTTTAATACTTGGGGAGGATATAGCGGCATCCCTTGGTTTTAATCTCATAGGAGTAAAAATACGTGCGGTTCTTGGCTGTGCTTTTGCTGTGGGTGCAGCCGTAGCTACTACTGGTGTTATTAGTTTCGTTGGCTTGATCATTCCACACATTCTGCGCCCATTAGTTGGCTACCGTCCAGGCCAATTATTACCCGCAAGTATGCTCGGCGGTGCCGTATTAATGCTGGCCGCTGATATTGGCGTACGAATGATTGATACGCAATTTGAACTCAAGATTGGCGTGTTGACTGCATTAATAGGAACACCATTTTTCTTTCATCTATTATTCGTGCTGCGCCGGGGTGGATCATGAAAGAATCGATGCTTGAGGCGGACACGCTCACCGTAGGGTATGGAAGAGTCCGTGTGCTGGACCGTGTTTCAGTGTCTGCAAGTATGGGTAGTCTGGTCGGCCTAGTCGGCCCGAACGGAGCCGGCAAAACCACCCTGATTAGAGTTCTAGGCGGATTGCTTGTCCCAGACTCTGGCAAAGTATTTCTCGAGGGAGAACACCTTGACCAGCTGAGCCACAATTCTCGGGCAAGACGTCTTGGATATCTTTCCCAGGACCGTAACGTTTATTGGCCTGTCACTGTTGAGCGTCTCGTTTCACTTGGCCGTTTACCGCATCGCGGCCTTTGGGACTCATTGTCTGAAGAGGATACAGAGGCCATTGAAGCGGCGCTCATCAGTGCTGATGTTGCTGACCTTAAGCACAGAACTGTTACTGCCCTGTCCGGCGGAGAATTGGCGAGGGTATTATTAGCCCGGGTACTTGCTGGAGGCCCAAAGATTCTGTTGGCTGATGAACCTGTATCTGGTTTAGACCCAGAGCACAGCCTTCAAGTTCTCGAAGTATTACGAAATCTTGTAAGGGCAGGATGTCTAGTCATTATAGTGATACACGACCTTACCCTGGCGTCTCGATTCTGCGACCGCTTAGTTCTGCTAAAGCAGGGACAGCTTATTGCCGATGGTTCCCCTAAGGAGGTTCTGTCACCTGCGCACCTTGCATCTGTATATGGTATTGATGCAGCCACAGTTATTCACGGCAGAGAACAAGCCGTTCTGCCCTGGGCCCGGACTTTGCATCTAAACTCTTAGCGCATGCACTGGACCAATCCATTGGTTAGCATTATGGCCCTTGAATTGCCGGCTAATTCAAACAAAGCGACTGTCAGCTTTGTTATCAATGAAAATTGGTGGAGCCGGACGGAATCGAACCGACGACCTCTACAATGCCATTGTAGCGCTCTCCCAACTGAGCTACGGCCCCGTGTTGTTTATGCGGGAAGACTTATAGAAATCCCGCTACAGGAGCGGAGCGGACCTTAGGCAGTTCATCTTATCCCTTCAAGCGAAAAATACTCTTAACCAACGATCCTCGCACACATGCTCCCCTCACTTCCTGACATCTGTGTGTGGCCTGTGCTTGGTGCTGTAGATTGATAATAGATATTGAATAGTTAACATCGCTTCCTATCGAAGCTAATCAACTATCCGTGACTTCGCCAGTCTCAATAGGTCCAATAACTGTCCCGACGTCATCATTATCATCATCAAGGTCATCATCATCGCTGATCAGGGTGTCATCATCAGCACTATCCAGGTCCTCTATTTCGTCAACATCGTCGTCTTCGGGTTTGTCAGACTTCTTCTCTTCAGCCTGGGGTTTAGGCACTTCTGTCTTCTTTGTTTTGAAGACCTTAGGCCGCTCATTTTCAGCGCCGCATTTTGGACACAAGGCCGGCTTCTTGTTTAGGTCGTAGTAACGTGCTCCACAACTAGAGCAGGATAATTTTTCTCCAAGGTCAACCTTACCCACTTTTGCCGTCTCCTGTTCATGGTACTTTAGCCGTCTCGGGCTCTCTAGAAAATGCCGTTGGCGACCGCCCAAAAAAAAATCTTGAAAACGCATTTGCCAAATTAGAGCGCCGCTGTCAAAACTTAATATACTTCATAGTAGAATATGACCGCCTGGCTAGGTTTCTAGATTGACCTGTGTTAATTACCCCGCGTCCTCAATCAACTGTCTGTGGCCCTAGGAAATCAACCACAATTACTGTTTCAGTATTTGAATGATGAATAAGTACGATAGCAAAATTACTATATCTGCGGCGGCATCCAGCCTGAAGGGCACTATTCGTTGTCCGGGCGACAAATCTATCTCCCATAGGGCTTTGATGATCGGAGGATTAGCAGTTGGTCCAACCCGAATTGAGGGGTTGCTTGAAGCTGAGGACGTGCTCAACACGGCCAAAGCCATGGCCGCTTTGGGGGTTGGCATTAAGCAGGCTAATTCACTCGATGGCTTGCATATATGGACTGTCGATGGACGGGGAGTTGGCGGCCTTATTGAGCCCGTAACGGTTCTAGATCTGGGGAATTCAGGCACCGGAGCGAGGTTATTGCTGGGGTTGCTGGCATCGCATTCTTTTTCAGCCGTTGTTACGGGCGATGCATCCCTCAGTAGGCGTCCCATGGAACGGGTGACGGCACCATTAACCCTTATGGGAGCCAGCTTTGAAAGCCGGCAGGGTGGCTTTATGCCTATTACGGTGAGGGGTGCCGACGATCCGCTTGCGATGGTGTACCATAGTCCAGTTGCATCGGCCCAAGTTAAATCTGCGATCCTATTGGCTGGGCTGAATGCCCGAGGTGCTACAACCGTCATTGAGCCAGCCCCAACCAGAGATCACACGGAAACAATGCTCCGTCATTTCGGTGCTGAGGTGGTTACTCAGGCTGTCGATGGCAACCCTTCGGCTTCTTCGGTCACCGTCATCGGCCTGCCAGAAATGAGAGGTCAGACTGTAATTGTGCCCGGTGACCCGTCTTCGGCGGCGTTCCTTGTCGTTGCGGCGCTGATTACTGAGAACTCGGACATCACTATACAAAATGTAGGCCTTAATCCTCTTAGAACGGGTTTATATGACACCTTGGCGGATATGGGTGGGGATATATCTATTATGAACCGCCGCAATGTGGCCGGTGAGCTTGTAGGTGACCTGCGTATTCGGTCTAGTCGTTTGTTTGGCAAGGTAGTTCCAGCGGCCCGGGCTCCATCTATGATTGATGAATATCCGATTCTTGCTGTAGCCGCGGCTTGTGCGGAAGGCGATACACGAATGGAAGGCTTGAGTGAGTTAAAGGTAAAGGAGACAGATCGTCTAGCTGCTATTGTGGGCGGTTTGTCGGCTTGTGGTGTAGAGGCAGCTATCGATAAGGATATACTTACAGTTAAAGGTCAATCAGGTCCGGTGCCCGGAGGGGCAATAGTCCCTGTTCACCTAGATCATCGTATTGCTATGTCATTTCTAGTGCTTGGTATGGTTGCGGACAAGCCAATTGGTGTTGACGATGTTGACGCGATTACAACCAGCTATCCAGATTTTATTAGTCACATGGATCAGCTCGGCGCTAGCCTGACTAAGGTAAAAACGTCCGATTTGGGGTCTTTCTTGTGAGGCCGGCGCGCCAAGTAGTCATAGCAATTGATGGCCCAGCAGCCTCAGGCAAGGGTACTTTGGCTCGCAAGCTGGCCGCTCATTTTGGCCTTCGGCACTTAGATACTGGCAGTCTTTACCGCGCAGTGGGGTTATCGATTCTCAAGGCTGGACAGGACCCCGCCGATGAAGACCACGCAGTCGCTGCCGTCAAATCGCTTGATCTTGGAAAGTTTGATCCTGCTGAGTTACGCAGCGAAGCAGCAGGTATTGCAGCCTCGCAAGTAGCATCTTTACCATCTGTCCGGGCAGAATTACTTGATTTTCAGAGGAAATTTGCCGTTACACCAGACTCTGGCTTCAGGGGGGCGATTCTCGATGGGAGGGATATTGGCAGCGTAGTCTGTGCTGATAGCGCTGATATTAAGATTTTTGTTGAAGCTAATCTCGAGGTCAGAATTACTCGACGAATCAAGGAGTTGCAGGATCGAGGGGAATCGTTTAATGAACGCCAAGTTCGAACGGATATGGAGTCCCGTGACGCCCGCGATAGAGATCGTTCAATTTCACCGCTAAAACCAGCGGCTGATGCGAGGCGTCTAGACACTACTGGCTTGAACGCTGACGAAGCTTTCGCATCTGCGTTGGCTCTCATCTACGAGAATGGGATTTTCTAGTACGTTTCCATTCAAAGATATCGCCCCGAAAAGAGATGCAATTAATGCATCCAGAAATATTGAAGGTTTTTAGAAGGCGGTAACCCCAGAATGGTCTGGACCCGCACAAGACCGCCGGATTCAACCGGCTGGCAAGGCGCAGAAAGAAAGGAACGCTCAATGTCTGAAACTGCAACCGCAGCGACGACGGAGGACTTTGCGGCACTCCTAGAAGAATCATTTCAAGGTAATGATGGAATAGAAGGCGCTGTCATCACGGGCACGGTGCTAAGTGTCGAAGGTGACTACGTGCTTGTGGATGTTGCCCTAAAGTCTGAAGGCCGAGTCCCCCTACGTGAGTTTGGTCGTGGAAACGAAGATGCACCGTCTGTTGGCGAGTCGGTCGACGTCTTCGTCGAGCGCTACGAGGATAGGGATGGCATGATTCAGCTGTCCCGTGACAAAGCCCGTCGCGAAGAAGCCTGGGATACTCTTGAAAAACAGTTTGATCGAACCAACGCTGTTAAGGGCATTATTTTTGGCAGAGTCAAAGGTGGCTTTACCGTAGATCTCAATGGGGCAGTAGCTTTCTTGCCCGGCAGTCAGGTAGACATCCGCCCCGTGCGTGATGCTAACTATTTGATGGGCGAAGCACACGATTTTCAGATCTTGAAAATGGATCGAGCGCGCGGCAATATCGTGGTGTCGCGGCGTGCAGTGCTGGAGGAAACACGGGCTGCTGAGCGGTCAAAGCTGATGGAAGACTTGTCAGAAGGTCAGGTTCTCGACGGGGTCGTTAAGAACATCACTGATTATGGGGCCTTCGTCGATCTGGGTGGAGTCGACGGCTTGCTTCACGTGACCGACATATCATGGAAGCGCGTCAACCATCCAACTGAAGCTCTCTCTGTTGGTCAGACTGTCAAAGTGCAGGTTATTCGCTTCAATGCTGATAACCAACGTATTTCGCTGGGTATGAAGCAACTCGAAACAGATCCATGGGATGGAGTTGGTGTGAAATATCCTGTGGGCACTAAGTTCAACGGTCGGGTCACCAATATCACTGACTACGGCGCCTTTGTTGAATTAGAAGCTGGTGTAGAGGGCCTGGTCCACGTTTCTGAAATGAGTTGGACCAAGAAGAATGTTCATCCGGGTAAGATAGTATCCACAAGCCAAGAGGTCGAAGTAATGATCCTGGACGTGGACCCAGAGAAACGGCGCATTTCTCTTGGCTTAAAACAATGTACGGATAATCCGTGGACTGCTTTCAAGAATAAGTTTGAGGTGGATACACTTGTAGAAGGCGAGATTAAGAATATCACCGAATTCGGACTGTTTGTGGGTCTTGATGGCGACATTGATGGAATGGTGCACCTGTCCGACCTGTCCTGGGAGAAAGAGGGAGAAGAAGCTGTCTCTGACTTCAACAAAGGCGATATTGTCAAAGCAAAAATTCTTGATGTTGATATCGAGAAGGAACGAATTAGTCTTGGCGTCAAGCAGTTAACTGAGGATCCATTTGCGGAAGCTATGGGTGACCTCAAACGAGGTCAGATTGTGACCTGTGTGGTAAAGAGTGTGCTCGACGCTGGACTTGAAATTACTGTTAGTAAGGGTGTCGCTGGTTTCATTAAGAAGAATGAGCTGGCCAAAGAAAGGTCCGAGCAAAGACCTGACCGCTTTGCTGTGGGAGAGAAAGTGGATGCCCGCATCACCGCGATCGATGCTAAGACTCGCAACATTCAGCTTTCCATAAAGGCACGCGAAGTGGCCGAAGAAAAAGAAGCCATGGCCGAATACGGGTCAGCAGATTCAGGCGCCTCGCTAGGGGATATTCTGGGTGCAGCACTCAAGCGCAAGCAGGACGATGGAGATGAAAACGGAGCCAAAAGCGAGGCGAGCTCTGAATCGGAAGAGCCAACTGCAGAGAGTGCAGCGGACCATGTTGCTGCTGAAACCGATGGAAAGGACGGCGAATAATAATTCGCCATACTTTCTGGGCAATGAAAGTGCACCTTATTGGATTTTGTTTTTTGTCCTATTGATAGGGAAAAATTATTTTAAATTAATGACTTAATATTGACTCAGAAGAAACCAATTCGCATGATTTGTGTCTATCCGCGCGGCAGGCGAGGCCTTTGGCATAAGTGGAGGTGACAGGAAATGACTAAATCTGAACTGATTGCATGTATTGTTGATCGCAATCCTCATTTGTTTCAGCGCGATGTTGAGCGTATAGTCAGCACTACCTTTGATGAAATTTCAATTGCCCTAAGCCGCGGAGACCGAGTAGAGCTGCGCGGCTTTGGTGCTTTCTCAGTCAAGCACCGTGACTCGCGTATCGGCCGCAATCCGCGCACTGGGGAGGCGGTGTCTGTAGCAGAAAAAGCCGTTCCTTATTTTAAGACTGGTAAACAGCTTAGAGATCTCCTGAATGCTCCAGCCACGGACAACACCACAGTGGAACTGACCAACGATCCATTGACGCCGGCAAGCTAAAGGAATGGCTTAGGCCCTTTCCATGCGGCTGTTGACCTGGATAATAGGGATGGTGGCTGCGGGGGCTGCTGTATTATTTGCGATTTCTAATCGTGGCACAGTTTCTATCTCTATGTGGCCGTTTCCATTTGCTCTTGACCTAAGCTTATACGTGCTTGTTTTTACTAGTGTGGTATTGGGATTCTTAGTTGGCGCGATTACGAGCTGGGTTGCGGCCGGCAAACACCGGCGGCGGGCTCGGCGCCAGCAGTCTGAGATTCGGGCGATGGAGTCTGATCTCGAAGACCTCAGAATTCGTCTAGACCCGCCTTCTGAAAGAGCTTTAGGGTCTGACATGGAGGAAGTCCCGTAACGGCTAATTGGTGTTTGGCTTGCCCATGACCTGGCCTACATCGCATAGTAAATAGTTATTAATTCGCCCTACTCTTGTCCCTAAGCCTTTCCATATGAAAGGAGGATGTTGCAGTGACCACAGCAAATAAACTTGTGCAGAATCCTATTTTTTGCGCGGTAGATACCGCCGACGTGAACATAGCGACCTCCTGGGCCACAAGAATTGGAAGCCATGTTGGTGGTATCAAGCTGGGGCTTCAATTCTTTTCCGCGCACGGTCCTATGGGAATCAAGCAGGTAGTGAAAGATTCTGACTGTCCAGTTTTTTTGGACCTGAAGTTTCATGATATTCCTAACACAGTGGCAGGTGCCGTACGGGCAGTAACAGCGACAAAGCCATTTATGCTCAATGTCCATGCAGGAGGAGGTCGTGCAATGATGGAGGCCGCCGTCAAGGCCGCAGCAGAGGCAGCCCATGAATATGGTGTCGGCCGACCATTAGTGATTGGCGTCACAGTTTTAACAAGCCTAGGAAATGAAGATCTTGATGATCTAGGAATCAGTTCTGCTAACGACCAAGCTCTTCGTCTTTCCATTTTAGCAAAAGAGGCAGGGCTTGATGGCGTGGTTTGTTCACCGCATGAAGCATCACGTATCCGCTCAGAATGTGGTCCAAATTTCAAGCTAGTCACGCCAGGCGTAAGGCCGGATTGGGCTGAAAAAAATGACCAGAAAAGGATTATGACGCCTGAACAAGCCTTGGCGGAAGGTGCTGACTATTTAGTGATTGGGCGCCCGATTACAGCATCAAGAGACCCAGCTGCAGCCGCACGCCGCATTTTCAGCTCGCTTACAGCTTAGTAAGTAAGTTACTTAACCTGATGACTGTTGCCGTTAAAATTTGTGGCCTGACAGACTCTGATGCAGTTGAAAGTGCGATCGAGGGCGGGGTTGATTATCTTGGTTTCGTGTTTTTTGAGAGCTCTCCGCGATTTGTTACCCCTTCTCACGCTGCGATGCTGATCGAAGCTGTGCCTGAAACGATTTCCTGCGTTGGTCTCTTCGTTGATCCAACTGATTCGTTATTGGTTGAGGTGCTGGGTCAGGTGCGACTCGATTATATACAGCTACATGGTTCCGAAACGCCTGACCGGGTTGACGCTATACGCCTTGATTTTGGCGTACCAATTATCAAAGCTCTTGGTGTATCTGAAGTAAGAGATATTGAGGCAGCAGCGGCATTCAGTAATCATGCAGACCTCTTACTCTTCGACGCCAAGCCATCTCCTGAGGCCGACCGACCAGGTGGAAACGCCAAGTCCTTCGATTGGTCATTAATGAAGTCATATCCGGGGACGATGCCATGGTTGCTAGCGGGTGGATTAACCTCAGAGAACGTCGTAACGGCCATAGCGCGATCCGGAGCGCCCTGCGTAGATGTGTCGACTGGGGTGGAGTCCCGACCTGGGCATAAGGACCCATCGTTAATTAGCGCCTTCTTGAAGACGGCAAAATCTGTCTAAGCAGACGAATCCTCTGTTAACAGACTGATAAGTTGGCCTAATTCTTTTGCTCCAGCCTTGGCCGTGCGCTATAAATCCGGCCCGATCTCGGCCGTTCAGGACCCTCATCTTATGGCGGAAGCTCACAATACCCTGCGCGAAGGACCCAACGAAAACGGACACTTTGGCCTTTTCGGGGGTCGTTTTGTTGCAGAGACCTTGATGCCGCTTATTCTTGAGGTGGAGCGAGCCTATGATGCGGCGCAGGCCGACGCGTCTTTCAAAGCCGAACTAAATGGGTTCCAGAAGGCATATGCGGGCCGGCCTAGTCCGCTTTATTTTGCAGAGCGACTAACCGACCACTTGGGCGGTGCCAAAATTTATTTTAAACGCGATGAGCTAAATCACACTGGATCACACAAGATTAATAACTGTTTAGGTCAGATCCTGCTGGCTCAGCGGATGCACAAAACACGTATAATTGCGGAAACTGGGGCTGGGCAACATGGTGTTGCCGCGGCCACGGTGTGCGCGCGCTTTGGGCTCGACTGTGTAGTGTATATGGGAGCTAAAGACATTGAGCGGCAAAAGCCTAACGTATTTCGTATGAATCTTTTGGGAGCAGAGGTGCGGCCGGTGGAGAAGGGGTCTGCTACACTGAAAGAAGCTATGAATGAGGCACTGCGCGATTGGGTCGCTAATGTTGATGATACCTATTACCTAATTGGCACGGCAGCGGGACCACACCCCTATCCGGCTATGGTTCGAGATTTCCAATCGGTCATTGGCGAAGAGGTGCGCATACAAATGGAACAGGCTGAGGGACGTCTACCCGACACCCTTGTTGCCTGTATAGGTGGCGGCTCCAATGCGATTGGACTATTTCATCCGTTTCTCGATGATTCGGGTGTTCGACTGATAGGGGTAGAAGCCGCTGGCAAAGGCATTGAGACTCGAGAGCATGCTGCATCGATCTCAGCCGGTAAGCCAGGCATTCTGCACGGTAACCGCACGTTTCTCCTGCAAGATGACGACGGGCAGATTACTGATGCTCATTCCATTTCCGCTGGTCTTGATTATCCAGGCATTGGCCCCGAACATGCATGGTTACATAAGCAGGGCCGGGTAGACTATGTATCGGCCAGCGACGTGGAGGCGCTTGAGGCATTCCAATTGTGCTCTCAGCTAGAAGGTATATTGCCGGCATTGGAGCCTTCGCACGCTTTGGCGTATATCGGAAAGATTGCACCAGCATTGAGCAAAGACCATTTATTAGTAGTAAATCTGTGTGGTCGAGGCGATAAGGATGTATTTACGGTTGCTAGCGCCTTAGGTGCTGAGCTATGAGCGGTTCCGTTGAGCAAAGTCGCATTACCCAACGTTTTGCCATGCTTAAACAGCAAAACCGCGCAGGGCTGGTTACCTTCATTACTGCTAACGACCCCAATGCTGAGGTGTTTGGACAAATTCTTAAAGGTATGCCAGCAGCTGGGGCTGATCTTATTGAACTCGGCATGCCGTTTTCTGATCCCATGGCTGATGGTCCCTCTATCCAATTATCGTCACAGCGGGCCTTATGTGCTGGCGTCACCCTGCAAGGAGTTTTGGATGCGGTAGCGGCAATGCGTGAGTGGGAAACGGATACACCTATAATAATTATGGGCTATTACAACCCAATCTACCAGTTTGGACCGGAAAAATTTGCACGCACTGCTGCTAAAGCTGGTGTGGATGGATTAATTGTTGTTGATCTGCCGCCGGAAGAGTCGGAGGAATTGAATCAGCATCTCCGCGGCCACGGTATTCACTTGATTTTTCTAGCTGCACCCACAACAGATTCTACGCGCCTTCCACGCGTAATCGAACATGCTAGCGGGTTTCTGTATTATGTTGCTGTAAAAGGTGTGACGGGTACGAAGTCTGCTGACATGAACCATGTTGGGAAGGCTGTGAGTGATATCCGGCAATCGACGGACATCCCTGTGGGTGTTGGTTTTGGTATACGCACGTCCGACCAAGCTGCCGAGGTTGCTGTATTTGCTGATGCAGTCGTTGTGGGCTCTGCAATTGTTGATATTATTTCTGAAGGACTGGAGTCAGACGGAATTGCGGATGCCGATCTGACCAAGCGAGTGTTGGCCTTCGTCAGAAGTCTCTCACAAGGAGTGCGTGGCGCGCGCCCCGGGAGTGAAACAAAAGCAGCAGGCGGAGAGCATTAATGAACTGGTTGACCAACTTTGTTCGGCCGCGCATCAAACGGTTAGTTCAGCCGCGTGAAGTGCCCGAAAATTTGTGGCAACAGTGTCCCTCGTGTAGCGAGATGATATTTCATCGTGAATTAGAAAAGAACCTCAAAGTATGTCCTCATTGCGACCATCACATGCGTCTCCCAGCTAGGGAACGACTAAAAACTCTTTTTGATGACGGAAAATGGACAGAGATCGAGCTACCCAGTGTGCCTGTTGACCCATTGAAATTTCGCGATCGCAAGAAATACACAGACCGGCTTAAAGAGTCTCAATCAAAATCGGGATTGAAGGATGCAGTTGTAGTGGCCTATGGCAGCATGGGCGGGCTCAATGTCGTTGTGGCTGCGTTCGAATTCAATTTTCTAGGTGGCTCTATGGGTACTGCTGTTGGAGAAGCCATTGTCGCATCTGCAGAGTTAGCCATTCTTCAGGAGGCCCCACTAATTGTCATTCCGTCCTCGGGTGGTGCTCGCATGCAAGAGGGCATTCTTTCTCTAATGCAAATGGCTCGTACAACTGTAGCCGTGGATCGCATCCGCGAAAAGCACTTACCCTATATCGTATTGCTGACTGACCCAACAACGGGTGGTGTAACTGCATCCTTTGCCATGTTGGGTGATGTGCAAATAGCCGAACCCGGTGCCATCATAGGCTTTGCTGGGGCGCGGGTTATTGAGCAAACGATTCGTGAAACGCTTCCAGATGGCTTTCAGCGGGCAGAGTATCTGAGGGAGCATGGTATGGTAGACATGGTGGTCCATCGCCGAGAACTGCGCGAGACATTGGTGCAATTACTTAGCTTGATATTGCACCGTGATCCAGCGGCGCCTGTTCTTTCTCTGGATGAGGCCAGCCGGCGATCTAAGAGATTACGCTCCAATCAGGATGAAAAGCTAATGGCGACGCCGCCACCTGATCCGTCTGTTCCAGATGCTGGCCTCTTTGATTCTGAGGGGGATGATGACGGGCCTGACAAAGTTTAGCCGCAGTCATGTCAAACGAAATAACGGTTTTAGGGGAAGTGCTAGGCCGCATAAAGGCTCTTCATCCCAAGGTCATTGACCTTTCTCTAGGTCGGATCGAACGTCTGCTAAGTGACCTGGGTTCTCCGCATCTACAGCTTCCATCTGTTGTTCATGTGGCTGGCACCAATGGGAAAGGTTCCACTATTGCGTTCATGCGTGCCGTGCTTGAAGGATCAGGCTACAAGGTTAATACATATACATCTCCTCATCTCGTTTCCTTTACAGAAAGAATACGCCTGGATGGTGATCTAGTTAATGCCACTTTTCTAGCTGATTTGATCTCTCATGTTGAAGTGGTGAACGGGGGTGCTCCTATCACATTCTTTGAAATCACAACTGCTGCTGCATTCATGGCCTTTGCACAAAACCCAGCTGACGTCCTATTACTAGAAACAGGTCTCGGTGGACGGCTAGATGCCACTAACGTCGTGCCCCAACCGCAGGCTGCAGTCTTAACGCCAATCTCTATGGATCACATGAGTTATCTTGGTAATAGCCTCTCAGCCATAGCTGCGGAAAAAGCTGCTATCATAAAACCGGGCGTACCCTGTATTTCTGCCGAGCAACAAGCCGATAGTACTTTAATAATTGAAGAGTTTGCCGCAAAATTGGGGACTAAGGTCGCTTTTCAAGGTCGTGATTGGACGATCGAAGAAGACCCAGCAGGTAGAGTGCATTACGCCGATGCGAGTACCGAGTGGATAGTCCCACGTCCGCACCTTGCTGGCCAGCACCAGATCTTAAATCTAGGTGTTGCTTTGGCTACACTAGCCCGTCTTGGTGTTAACATCACATCTTCTGGGTTATGCACTGGCATGCGCGAAGTAGAATGGCCCGCTCGTTGTCAGCAAATTACAAGTGGCCCACTTGTTCACGAACTGAGGATGGGATGGGAACTTTGGTTGGATGGCGGCCATAACCCATCTGCAGGACAGGCTTTGGCAGCATGGTTGGCTGATGGCGCAGTACCCACCGTAATAATCTGTGGCATGATGGCTAATAAAGATATAGGCGGTTTTATTTCGCCGTTTGTTTCTTATGTAAAAGCATTTATTGCAATCCCAATTCCATATCATGAAGGATGTGCTAAGCCTGAGGAGCTGGCAGCCATAGCGGCAGACAGTGGAGTTGCTATCACTGCAGTTGCTGCGACAGCTAAAAATGCTCTAGCTTGGTCACAGACACACTTAAATGCAGATCGGGTTAGGGTGTTAATTTGTGGTTCACTCTATCTGGCTGGTGATGTTCTAATATCGCATGCTTAGGTATCAAGTGTAACAACGCCGAGCTCGAGCAACTTATCGAGTTTGTTGTCGTGAATGTGATTTAGTTGTGCCGAAAGATAGCTCCATATCTCATCAGTATTGAGGGGGCGCTCATCTAAGATAACTTCACCATCAACTATGCCCTGTCCGGCACCTAAGATCTTTGACACCATTTCTACAGCATCACCCCAACCCGTCTCACAAATTGCCAAGAGCAACAAGGCGTCAACATTGCTGACTTCGATAGCAGTTCCTGCACCTGGTGCAGCTAAAGGTATCCGCGGCATTCGCATGCTAAATTCCTTTATAATCCCTCGATTAAAGGCTGTGCCGATAGAAATCTTGGGCTTCGGATCATGGATGATGGGATCAGTCTTTCCAGAGAAGGCGATGACTTGTCCGCCGGCTGCCAAGAACCGTGTCGCGTCGACCCGCGTCGGTATGGATAGGCCCGCAAGGGCGGGTAAATCATCCATACTTTTAACGCTTCTAGCTCCTTTAGTGATTACCTCAAGAATCGAATCAAAGGGCTCACCTTCATAAGATAAATGCACGTCGCCAAATGCCACATCCTTATCCATATCTTTCCGATTTACTAATGAGCCGATAGTCAAGGCTGCGTTTGTGGAGAGCCATTCCTCTTCGTTATTAAGGGGCTCACCTTTAACCCACACATCACGCCGGAATGTCTCGTTACGGACAAAGTCGCGCTTAGCTTCAAGTTCCACACGGCTCGTAATATTGCGGAAATCTTCATAGAGTTCTGGCGGAACGGATAAGTCGACCATGTTAAGAAATACCGTAGCAGATCCAGCAAACTTCAAGCCTGCATGATTCATAGTGCGGTTTACTTCTGCAAAATGAAATGCGCGAAGATTAGTGTTGAAGTACTCATGTGCCATGTAGCGTAAGTCGAGTCTTGCAAGTTGATCAATGGCTTCTACTATCGCCGGGTTATCGCGAAAGTATTTTATTTCAGCCTTCTTGAGTTTGGTAAGCCACTGCAGACCGATGCGCGCCCTTTCTTCGGAATTCATAGTATCAGGGGTGAGGGAGTAGATCATGTCGCGCATAGGCAATTTAGCGGCCCATCCCGGCATTGCGTTATAGCCAGTCAGTAATATGCCCCCCGGTTTAAGCCGCTTGACAGCATCTTCCAACAGGGCCGAACGTGTCACTTCGTCAACCCAAGACAAAACACCGTGCATCACTGCAAAATCTAGTGGAGGTATGTCATCATCTTCTAGTTGATTGAAGCTCTTGCACAAAAAATTAGTGTTATCTAACCCGCCGCGCAGCGAGAGTGTCTCAGCTGTGCGTATGTGTGTGGTCAACAAGTCGATACCGAAAAACTGTGCATGGGGATAACAGGACGCTAGAATATTTGCAGTAAACCCATTGCCGCAGCCGTAATCACACCATACAAATGGCCTATCGAGAGGCCTCGGTTTGAATCCGTTAAACGCACAGACTAAATTCATTTGGGCCGGGGCATGGTCACCGTAATATTCCGCTACATAGGCGGTGTCGGATATATAGCCGCCATTCATAGTATTACCTCGCGTTCCGCTCAATCCGCCCAGAAATTAATAAGCCGCTTCTCGTAAAAGTAATCGGTTAAGAGCTGTTATAGCTTGTTTGGAAAGCCAATCGCATTATGACCTGGCTTTGAACGCGCGCTTAGCATCATGAGAGGTGACCGGACTTGGTCATGCGATAGAAGATTCTACCCATTCCACTAGTTTGCTCTTTGGGAGAGCACCAACCTTGGTGGCTGCAATCTCACCGCCTCTAAATAGAATTAGCGTTGGAATGCCGCGCACGCCATACTTTGTTGGTGTGTCAGGATTATCGTCGATATTAACTTTTGCAATGGTGATCTTGTCACTCATCTCTTGATCCATCTCGTCAAGAATTGGACCAATCTGCTTACATGGACCGCACCATTCGGCCCAAAAATCGACGAGAACTGGTCCATCGGCCTTTAGAACGTCAGACTCAAATGAATCATCGGAAACGTGTTTCATAACCATATGTCCTTATTGGCTTGGGGCTTATGGGCGTCCGGCCCAAACCCGCGTCTATTGATACCCCCCAATCTAGGAAGGGGCCGACGAGCCGTCAAGCAAGCCAGCATATTGGATTTGTTGGTATTGGCAAAAACCTGCGGTCAGCGCGGTAAAGCTAGCTGCGCCAGCGCAGGGTCACTGGCTTAATAGGGTTATCGAACACTCGGCCCTGCGCTTGAGAAAGCTGCCATTCCTGTTTTAGCCGATAATACCAGCGGATTTGGGTATCTGCATCTTGGATTAGCATAGTGGTGGGGTCAAAGGCCTGGCCATCTCGCATATGCTTCACTGCATTAGCATCCTGATCAAGGAATTGCCGAGCAATAAGTCGTATTAACGGTCTCATGATAGAACCGCCCAGCACGTCCCAATACATGACGTGATGTACATCTGTAGTCTTGCTGTCCACCGGTGTGCAAGCGGTGAGTCCGCAATAAGTGAACCGTCCGGTGGTTGCATGCTCGACCCTGAGACCTGGCAGGCTATATGTGATCTCGGTTTCCGGAGTACCACCTAATAATAACTTGTAGGCTCGTGAATTGCTCGATGTTGTGTGCTTATCCATACGCCAGCCCAGTGGAGCTGGGGAAAATTTTTTTTCTTTAGCCTGCACATCGCGATGACTACGCCAAATCCTCGATGTATGAATAAATGCACCGTGTGCAGGGTCCATTAATCCAGTGATTGCCATATCGATGTTGCACTCAAACCGCCTATTAAGATGTAGTTGAAAGCGCTCGCCTATGTCTGGAACTGACGGTGTGGGCGGTAACTCTACTGGTACGTCACCCATGAACACCCATATATTTCCCTGGCTCTCCTTAGACGGGTAACAAGAAGTCTTAATATCGGTAGCTTGCGGACTTTGATTGGGGAATTGCGATGGGATATGGGTGCACTGTCCTTGAGTATTGAAACGCCACCCATGATATGGGCATTCAACCTCATTTCCGTCGAATGATCCCCGCGAAAGCAGCGTACCACGGTGAGGGCAGGTGTCTCTGATTGCGAATACATCGCCCGTTAGGTTTCGGCCAACAAGAATCGGTTGGCCCAGAAATACTCGGCCATATGTCTTTCCCAGCGCAATGTCAGTTGAAGCTGCAGCGTAGTACCAGAATCCCTGAAGGAAAGAGGATTCCTCTACGGGGGTTCTTTCCGCTTCAGTAGATCCCGCGGAGAGAGTTGGAGTGCTGTCATTCATAATACGATGGTGCCTCCCCGTGCCAGAAAAGCAACCCTGGCGTTATCTCAAATATCAATTTATTTCGTTAGTATCATTATTCTTTGTCCCAGCAGTACTCCACGTTCTATCAAGCTGCGCGTTATCAAGTTCGGTAAGAAAAGGTCCGCTTGTCCACAATAGACTACACCGGACTTTGTGATCAGGATAAATGGAGCGAAGAGCTGCACGATAAGCCGCCATCTGGAACAAATAGGCCTGGCTAATAGAGGTAGCATCTCGGGGCGGCGAGCGGTTGGTCTTGAAGTCTACCACCATTACGTCACTTGCACTGACAACTAGCCGATCGATCTGACCAGATAACGCATATCCATCAACCAAACCGGTTACCGGTACCTCTGCTTTTGACCCCGGTCCAAACAAAGGTGCGAAGGCCTCGTTGGATAGAACTGCTAAAGTCTCGTCCCGGATAGATGTTATCTCTTCTGAGGACAGGCCCCACACAGGGTACATCAAATAGGCATCGCTTGCTGCCAATCGTTGGTCTGGTGGCAGGCTTGGGAGGCTTTGTAACAGTCTATGAATCAGGGACCCTCTTTGGAAACTTAAGGACATGTCAGCACTTAATGGGGGCATGACTGGCGGCTCATCGAATTCCGGGTGCGACGGCATTAATGGTCGCGCCGGGTTCGGTTCAGCTGGGGCTTTTGTCGATGCAAATGGTGGTAAGGGCTTCAGAGGTGTTTCCTTCTCTTCAGGAGTCATATCAGATTCGGGTTCACGCGTTTGCTTGACAGCGTAGCGGCGAATTTGTCTGCTCTGTCCTTTCACGCTTATCAGTAGTGGGTCAGTTGCTTTTTCTGCAATCGGATCGAGCGCGGATTCAATTAGATTATACCAGCAGGTTCTTGGTGCTTTTTTCTTGGTGTTCCAACCGCAAACGTATAGACGATCTTCCGCGCGCGTCATTGCTACATACAAAAGTCGGTTCTGCTCTTCGTCACGCTTTCTATCAGCTCTTTCTTTAAGTTTTCTTGTAACTGAATCGGCTTTTTTTATGCTTGGTGTCCAAAGTATTAGAGGGTGGCCTTGGCTATCCTGATCACACAGAATGGATTGTCTTATGTTGTTAGTTTGCCTGGTATCGGGAAGGAAAACTATGGGAGCCTGTAATCCCTTGGCTCCGTGAATGGTCATAATGCGCACCGCGTTGTTGAGGCTTGCATGTTCTGGGTCACGCTTTACCTCGAAATGACCATGCTCGAGCCAATGTAAGAATCCTTCCAGGCTCGGTGGGTGGAGTCGTTCGTAGTCTAGGGCTTGTGCAAGAAGCTCATCAATCGGGTCTTCCGCATCCTTGCCCAAGCGGCTAAGTAATTTACGGCGCCCATCGTGCGCTGTGAGAACGTGGGAAAATAGAGCATAGGGTGTGCTATAATCAGTCTTATCCAAAATATTGCTCAATGTTTCGTGTGCTTTACCAAAAGTAGAGTCTGCCCCCGCATGGACGCTTAGTGCTGCCCACAAAGTTTGTTGAACACGGCCATGCGCGATCTCAAAAAGCTCATTTTCTTTCAACCCAATTAAGGGACTCATTAATACTGTAGCGAGGGTAAGGTCGTCCTGCGGCTGCAGTAAGAACCGTCCGAGTGCTACAAGATCCATCACCGCAATCTGTTCGATGAGGACCATGCGGTCGACACCTGCGACTTGTATATCAAGGTCTTTAAGAGCGCGCACTAAATCATAGATAAACGCGGTTCTGCGCCTGACCAGCACCAGAATATCACCGGCACGGATAGGCCTATTTCTGGACTGTACCGTTTCGTTATTGCACAAGTGGTCTATCTTTCTGGCAATTAAACGGGCAAGCCGAGTTTGGGCGGAGTCACCGGAGACCCGCTCTACAGGGGGTTTCCATGGTGCGCTTTTGTCACTTGGGTCTGGCTCAACAGGATCCCACAGTTCTACTAGACCTCCCTGGCCATGGCGCTTAGCCAGATGTGTGAGCGCTTTGTCCTTTGTCATCACTCCATCTCGAGCTGGGCTTGTCGCAAACACAGCGTCTACCATTGTTAGCACAGCCTCCGTGGAACGGAACGAGACATCCAAGTCAACATCATCCCAAATTTCCTCGGCGTTCTTTACCTGGCTCTTGAAACTTTCTTGCATAGCACGAAAGCCATCAGGTGCGGCCCCCTGAAAACTAAAGATGGATTGCTTGTAGTCGCCGACAGCGAAGAGAGTCCGGGGTCTTTCATTCTGATCCTGGTATCGCCCTTCGCCGGCAAAAAACTCTTCTGTTAAAGCGCGAACGATGGCCCATTGATCGGGACTGGTATCTTGGGCCTCATCGATCAGAATATGGTCTAATCCACCGTCCAACTTGAATAAAACCCAGGCGGCTACGCCGGGTGTTTCTAGGAGGGTGCGGGTTTTTTGAATCAAGTCATCGTAATCTAACCGCTCATAGGCTTCCTTACGGCCTTGGTAATTACCCAGAAAGGCGTTACCCAAAGTCAGCAGTGCTTGTGTTGCCGTAGCAACCTCGATCTTACGCTTGCGATCAATGACGTCTGAGACGCGTTTAGCCTCGGTAAGGAGACTGTCTTGTAGATTAGGATGCGCTTTCCTTAGCTCGGCCTTCCCCCAAACTCCTTTTTGGGAGCGAATATCGCAGTCTTTGGTCAGGTATTCGGCAGCGTATTTATCAAAAGATAGAATGCGTGTCTCTATATCAGCATCTAACCAACCCCTTATCACGCTCCCTTTTCTTTTATTTTGGTCACTACCCCCTTTGCCGTCCATTAAAGTTGTTGCTGCTACTTTAAGGATAGGGATGTTAAGAGCTTTATCTTCGCATGCATCCCTAATAACCGACTCGCGAGTTTCATCTTCAGTCAAGCCCAGATAGCGCCGCGTGTGAGTGATAGCGCGGTGTAAACTACCGTGAGTAGACATCAGGTGTGCTAATTCGCTTCTGGTATTAGTCAGCTCTTTTAATAAATCAGATAAAGATTTTTCATCAACCCGTCCCACAATGAACTCTAATGCATCAGCTAGATCTTGATCAGAGCCATCGTGTGCGCGCGCAATCACTGCGTCCTTTGTCTGCGCTAACAAGTCTGATGTATCCTGCTCTGAGAGAAGATCAAAGTGCGGCGCCAGTCCTGCCTCCAATGGAAATCGCCCCAGAACCGATTGACAGAATGCGTGGATGGTATGAATCTTCATGCCGCCTGGGGTATCAAGCATCCGGGCAAATAGCTGTCGGGCAAGAGTTAGGTCTTTTTGAGATGGTTGCTGTCCCGAAATCGCCTTAATCTTTGATGCTAAGTTTTCGTCTGAGAGAGTCAGCCATTCGCTCAAAACACTGGCAATACGATTGGACATTTCCGCAGCCGCTGCTTTGGTGAAGGTTAGACAAAGGATACGCTGTGGTGCATTACCATTCAGCATCAGGGCTAGCACTCTATCCGTAAGCACTTTGGTCTTGCCTGTGCCTGCTGAGGCAGAGACCCATACTGATGCGCTAGGTTTAGCAGCACGTTTCTGCTGTTTATTGGCGTGGGCGACGGGTGAGAATGTGTTCATTCATCATCTCCATCCGCTGAAGCCCATTCTTTATGCCTTGCGAGATGCGCCGTCTGTCCATACTTTAATGCCCGTTCCGGATGCGGTCTGGCTGCATAGGCAGTGTTCGGTTTGTCAAACTCATTAATTAATTGCTTTAATCTGGCTAGGTATTCCGAACCAAGTTCTCCAGCGTCTTTGGTTCCTGCTGGAGAGGAGTTTCCACCTTCTTCTCGACCAGTCAATTTCCAATAAAGCAATTCGGAAACTACTTTTGAGTCTATGCCGTCAAAACCACCTGTAGCGGCAATAGCTACTTCCAGCGGCAACTGCGGGGAATACCCAGCATCGACCTCAGTAGGTCTCGGTGTTGCCCCGGTTTTGTAATCCACAATTGAGAGTGTGCCATCTGATTTGGCTTCGATGCGATCTGCTTTCGCCACCAATTTAAATGGTCCAGCGGGCCCACTCAGCTCCAGGCTCCCAGCCTTTTCCGGATAGACTTTTACAACTTCTTGTCGGCGTTTACGTTCTTCACCCAGGAACCAATCTGCAATCAATTTGAAACGCGGCTGCCAGAACGCTTGAATAGCAGGAGCCAAGCCAGCTCTACTAAATTGTTCCCTAGCGATTTCGTGCAGTGTATCTGCTGCATTATCAGGCAAGGCGTCAGGATAGGTCTCAACAAATTTCTGAAGAATTTTATGAACAATGGTGCCGTAGTCGGCGTTACTGGCATCTGCATCTAATGGTTCAAGAGCGCGCAGCCCTAACACGTGCTTGGCATAAATTTCATAGGGATCGCGCATCCAGGTTTCAATTTCTGAGACCGATAGCCGCCGGGGCCGGACCTCGACTGGCGGCGTTGGTGCGGGCGCCGCCCTTGCTTTGAATGACTCTGGCCGAGTTAGAGTTGCTGACCATTCCAGCCAGGTATGCCCAATGGCTTTTGAGTGAGTAGGAATGTCCACGGCTTTGACCACCTGGTTATACCGCTGCCACCAGCGCGAAGCGACGGTAGGGGCACCATTCGACTTCAAGGAGCGGGTCATGATGACCTCAGTCGCACCAAGAGCCTGGGCCATGTCATGGGCTGCTTGACCAATTCGGCGCTCCGGTGGTGATAGTCCGAATGCTATTCTCATGGGTCGGCTCATCCAGGGGTCCGTAGCACTGTCGGACGGCCAGCTTCCTTCGTTAAGTCCCCCTAAAATCAAAACATCTGGACGGAGGAGCCTGGCCTCCAAAGGGCCAAGAATACTTAGGCGTGGATGGCTGCTATAAGGTGCGCGCGCAACCCGACCTTCCATGAATGCGTCCAGTAAACCTGGATAATCTCTGGGGTTATTCTTACCCAAGTGGCTTGCCGAATCGGCTAGTTCGGCAAGAAAGCTAGCCACGGCTTCGCCGTCTGGACCAGCCCACAATCGAAGAGGTCCAGCTATCTCATCAGACGCTGCCAAATGCTCCGCCATCAACAGATGCTCTGACAACAAGTCTTTCAGACTTACTTTGTCTGCCTCCATCAAAGCGGCAAAAGGCGCTATGACGAGTGCTAGCTTATCAAGCCACACATCAAGTGCTGGGTCGTGATTGTGATGGCTTTTCAGAGATTGGCGAAGACCGTCCATACCTGGGGGTGGACGCGGACCACGTAGCAGGGTCCGTTCTAAGTCCCGAGCCCTGTTACGGAATTCTGGAGGGCCGAGATTGCCGGCAGCCATGGGGTGTTTCAATGCTGCCAATAATGGAACTGGCGCAAAGTCTTCGGTCACCATGGCTGCTGTTAGGCGTAGAAATACGCCTGGAGGTGTCATAGAAAGTGGCAGCCCACCAGAGTCGTTGACACTGAGATTCCAGCGTTCCATTTCAGCAGATACCCGGCGAGCTAGGTTACGATCTGGTGTGACTAAGGCCCCCGTTCGGTCTTTATCTTCGGTTACCCTCCTTAGAGCCAAAGCGATAGCGGCAGCTTCTTCGCGCGGTGTTGGCGCCTCAATCTGTTGAATGCCTGCGATAGCGTCAGCATGTAGCGTATTTAGGTTGGACCATTGTTCGCTGGTGGCGGCAGGACGCATAATTTCGCTGATCAGATTTTGACGATCATGGCTTGTCTCATTGGCGTCTTCTGTGGGCCAAAGCGATACCTCTGACCGACCTAAGCCTAAGCGTTCAAGTAGACCCTTAAGGTTAAACTGTGGATGACTATCTTCAACGCAATCCCAGCTATTATTATCCATGGTCTGGTCAAGCCCGGGCAGGATGACACAACCATTGGGTAGCTTTGCCACTACCTCTAACAGGTCGCGCGTTACCGGCACACTACCGGTTGATCCGGCCGCGACCACCAAACCTTTTGGTGGGTTTTGGCTCCAGGCCTTTGCCTGTGCGGCAAAGACCCGGTTCCGGTGTTCTGCGGGGTCTATCGTGCCCCGTTTTGCAAGTTTCTCAGGCCAGCGAGAGGTTAGAATCCGCAAGAAGACAAGAGTGACTTGCCAATGCTCTGCTAATGTTTCAGGCACTAGTTCTGCTAGTGCTGTGAATGAGAGCCGAGCAGTTTGAACCTCATCAAGCAGGCGCGCTAATTCTTGAGCTAAGCGGGCCGCCTGGTCGGGGCTGGAGTGGCGACCATCATGACCTGCTTGTTCCATGATCAAAGAGGCCAGAAGAATCTGGCGAGATAAGGGTGGTTCAGCTGGGGGAATATCCAAGGGAGGACCTTCAGCACCACCAAATCCTGATAGGAGAGCCTCATCTTCGTCGATCTCTTGTAATGGCATGAGCCTGGGTAGGATTAACGCCGACCCCTCGGATCTCCTTAGGAAAGCATCACGCAGGGATCTAGCGGAACGGCGGGTGGGCAAGAGTACAGTAATTTCCGAAAGAGTAAGCGGGTTACTATCAGTCTCTGCTAGTAGCCCGTCAGCCAAGGCATCGATAAAGCCTATCGTTGGCGGAATAGTCCAGACGTGTTTACCCGAGTGGACCGCGTGGGAAAGCCAATCCACTTCTGCACTTGAAAGGTCAGGATGTATTGAGTTTGTCACGCCTGCCTCATGTATGCGCTAGGTTATATTTCAACGCCTGCCCTGTCTGTTCGACAGAATCCGGTGTTCCCACGTGATACCAATCATCGTCATGTAGGGCCGCTTTGAGCCGCCCTTCTTGATGAGCCTTATCCCACAAAGCATTGAATGAAAATACGCCCCCTGGAGCTTTGTTAAAAAGCCGACGATGTATGATTTGTATTCCGGCATATACATAAGGAGCAGTCGGTTTTTTACCCCGTCGCACCGGCGTGTCATTATCTTCTATGAAGAAGTCACCAGCGCCATCGAAACCATGGGCTCGTCGCATGGGAGCTAAGAGAATTAATGAGTCTATGTCGTCATCCCACCTAGCTAGCAGCGTTGAGATCGCGGGCCCAAGGCCACAGCCCCACAAGGCGTCACTGTTAGTCACCAAAAGAAGATCATCTTCCACCAAGGGAAGGGCTGCTAGAACAGCACCTCCCGTATCGAGCAGAAGTTCTGTTTCGTCAGATATAATGATGTTTGGTATATTTCGTTTAGCTAAATGCTTGATAAGCAAAGGCGCTTTGTAATGGACGTTAACGATCGCCGTGGTGATATCGTTTTTTGCAAGGTCATCAAGAACCCAATCTATGAGTGCTTTGCCGCGGACCTTAATCATCGGTTTGGGATAATTATCTGTGAGAGGATGCATGCGCGAACCTAAACCCGCCGCTAGAATCATAGCTGTGTGAAGAGGAATAAAAGTCATAATTCAACCTTGCGCAGCGATTCGGGTAGATAAGAGTCAAGCCAGCACTTAAGGGGTCCTAGAACAGGGTGTGTTAGGCAGGTGTCCATGTAGTTCCATAGCCGGGGCATATGTCTTAGGTAATCAGATTTCTTATCCCGCAGGTGCAATCGGGCAAAGGTGCCGATGATCCGCACATGCCTTTGTACAGCCATGACCGCCCAAGATGTTTCAAAATCGGTGGGAGAAATATCAGGGAAAGCTAATAGATAGCGTTGCTTCATAGCATTTTGAAGATCCCGGCCAATATCACGTCGAGCATCCTCCATTAAGGACATCAGGTCATAGGTTACTGGTCCCTGGACCCCGTCTTGAAAATCTAATAGGCCACAAGCGGCGACACCATCTCGCCCCTGGACGAGTAATAAGTTATCCACATGATAATCGAATAAGACTAGTGACTCCGGGACCGTCCAGGCCTTTGGCAGAGTACTTTTCCAAATATCAATGAAGGCTTGATGCGCATCTTTTGACAGTGTTGGCGCGTTGACGAGCGGGCGATACCAGACATTTAATCGATCAACCTCTTCCAAAAGTCTAGTTTGGTTATAACGGGCTACACTATTTGGCACCGCCTGGTTGACGGGTCTACTATTTAGATAGATCAGTGTATCAGTTGCTAGTTCATATAGCGCCTTTTCATCGTAGCCACGAGCGAGCAGCCGGGTATAGGTGTCATCACCAAGGTCTTCCAACAACAAAAACCCTTGTTCTTCATTCACGGCCAGGATTAGCGGCGCTGATAGCCCAAGACTGACTAGGTGTCTCGCTATACTTACAAAAGGGCGAACATCTTCCTCTGGAGGTGGGGCATCCATCAGTACAGCACGACGGCCATCGTTGTGTATTATTCGTTCGTAACGCCGAAAGGATGCATCACCCGCTAGAGCATGGCGGGTTGCCTCAGCCCAGCCGTGTAAAGCCAGGAATACTTCTGACAAGTGCTCTCGCTTCTGTGCCATTATTTGCTACTCTGCTGCAAAATGTACTCTATACGGGTCTGCCAATTTCTAGTTGGTCTAAGCGTTGCGCTGTTCAAACTTGTTTGCTCGTTACCCGTAAGAAAAATATCAAGCCGCTCTTTCGGTAGCCAACCAGCTACCTTTTCAGGCCACTCAATAATGGTCAAACCCTTCACCAGAGCCTCATCTAGCCCAAGTTCGGCACATTCATCAGGGTGCTCAAGGCGAAAGAAATCAAAGTGCCAAATGGCCGGGGTAGTCTGATCGTAGACTTGGACAATATTAAATGTCGGGCTTGAGACGTCTATGTCATACCCAAGACGCTGACGAATAAAACCCCTGGCGAAAACTGTTTTGCCTGAGCCCAATGGCCCTGACAAAGCAATTGTGTCCCCGGCACGCGTCTGCGCAGCTACATACCTACCGAAAGCGAGGGTGTCTGCTTCTGTGTGGAGCTGGTGAGTGAGCACAGCGTCGGTATTCCTTTGGTCTTTAGATCAGTTGTAACCGGTGGGGAGTCTCGCTGCAATGACGCGATATGCTGGGTCTAAGGCGTTGTAGTAATGTCGGTGAAAGAGAACAGTGCACCGCCATCGGGCAGAGGGACGCTAGTGACTTCGAAGGTCACATCGTCTGATTTTTTGAAATGAGCCTGTTGTAGCACCCTCTCAGTATCGGGATTCAATGCATCTAAAATAAATGCGCTATAGTGCGTACGGTCTTCAACTGTATCAAATGAATCTTCCATACGCTTGACTATGGAAGCGACAGAAACGCGCTCTTCAACAATTTCCGGCGATAACTTCCAGAGAGATAAAAAGGCTGGGTTAGCCAATTGAAGCTGCCCGTCTCCTGAAAACATAGCAATGGCCTGATTCAAATTGTCTATAGTTTCCCGCTGTACCGCTATCAAAGTATTATATGATCGCTCCATTGCCAGCGTGTCGGTAACGTCTTCATAGGTAGTTAGTAAGCCACCCATTGGGTGAGGTGCAATGACCCGGCGTAATGTGCCCCCGTCTGGAAGATGTAGTACATCTTCTAATGGATCTATCAAAGAATGGAAGCGATCTAGTTCCGTTTCCTTAAAAGCAGGAAAATCAGCAACTTCAGGCAAGCGACGCCCTTCGCGGAGACTCTCAAGAATATCCCCATAACTAGGCCCACTGCGCAACCAAATGTCTTCGAGATCCCATAGCTGCGTGAAGGCAGTGTTATAAAAGGCTAGACGCTGGTCTGCAGCATAAACAGCAATTGCTGTTCCTAGGCGTTCGAGAACTTCAGCATGTGATGCGGTTTCCCTATGCAAACGCGTCTCAAGTTCTTCTTGGTGCGTAATATCATATGCAACACCAGCGGTCATTAATCCGCTACCATCGCCAAATAGAGAACGTGTATCCTCCTCGTTTACACCGTCTCTGATATTTTTTGGCGATACCGGATTCTCAATCACTTCAATTAGCCGCCGACTACCTTCAATGACCATATGGAAGGCTGCTGATCTGGTAACACCTGAGGCCCTTGCAGCGGCTGCGAGGGCGCGCACCTCACGAATTGAATTGCGGGGAGCAATTTCTCGACCACGGCTGGTCACGTCTCTAGCACTATCTGCATCTACTGCTTTAACATAGGCTGCATTACAATATATCAGAGAAAGATCGTCATCGCGCAGCCATACAGGGATCGTTAGGCCATCTAGAGTCTCTTCAAGCAGACTATTAGACTCTTGGAGTCTCTGGTTCTCCTTTGTCAAGGTATCTACAGCTGCAACGCCTTCGGTGACGTCACTCATCCAAATCATATCAACTGTCATGTTATCATCTAGGCTATCAGCCCGGACGCCACGAGTTTCTATTCTTCGGCCTGTTGCTGCGTGGAACAATTCAAAGTTAAATCCGCGTCCTTCCTTCCTCAGGTGGCTAACGGCTGCTGTGAGCTGTTCGATGGACGGTCCATCAAAACCAGCAAGGACATCTGAGAAAGTGGAGTCTAATCCACGGTATAGATCTAACAAGACCGCCAGGCGACGCGAACATACCCCTGTATTCTCCTCGATTTTATCTTCGGCTGTGTTTCTGCTTGATGCGTCTTCTGCGCGTATAGCAGTAGCTGGTATCCAAGCAAAATAACCATCTGGTGAGGCATTGAGGGCAGCAAGTGTTGCTGTGTATTCACGTTCTGTAGCTTCTAGAAGGGTTTCCGCCCTACGCCAGGCTCTGTGTTGCAAAACAAGCAACACGACTGCCGGGATAAGGATTAAAGCTATGGCGCCGGCAAAAGCGAGAATAGTGGGAGGTAATAGTATATTCACAGGCGGTCCTTGCGCAAAGAAGTATTCTAATCGAAGATCACGGCATTAAAATAGCTACCATACACATAAGATGGAAAATGGGGTAAGGCCTCTCCCTGATTATTGCCAATCAAAGGTCACTTTTACTGTCGACGTTGGATGATATCGTATTGAAGTGTGGTATAGACGTCCCTGTACTTAAGAACGGATTAGCGATGCAACAAAAGGTACAGAATGAAATTACATTATGTTGGGGCACGCCAGTTTTTGTCCTACAGCCAACGGCTGCTTCGTCAGTTAATGCTGAGCTAAGGCGGATAATTCTACAACGCTATTCCAGCGACCCTGGTATTCAAAAGAGTAATTTTGGGGGCTGGCACTCAACTGAGGATCTTCTAGAGTGGCCCTATTCAGCAACTCAGGCCTTGCGGACCTGGATCATAGACGGCTTTAAACTTGCTACTAAGAAGACTAGCCGTGGGGCATCCTATAATGGCCGTATGCAAGTAAATTGTTGGCAAACGTCAATGGCAATGGGCATTCCAATGATCTACATAATCACCCGCAATGCGCTTGGTCAGGCGTTTACTATGTTGATGTTGGGACGCCAGTTAGTGATGAAGAAAGATCAGGGTTTCTTCATTTTTTGGATCCACGTGCTGGCGCAGGAATAGTAGAAGATCCTTTTGCTAAGTTTGGCAAGGGACGTGAATTCAAGCCCATAAATGGCCAACTCTTATTGTTTCCATCCTGGCTCATGCATGGTGTAAGGCCGTATCGTGGACAGGGTGAGAGAATCTCGATCGCCTTCAATATAGCTCTTTTAGACCTGATGTGAGTGGGTTGGGATGACTAAAGGGAATTTGAAACCTGACGATGGTATGCAGTCTTCGGATTACATATTAGAGCCAGATACTTTGGTATGGTGGTCCACACCGATTCTGCGCCGCTCTTGTCCATCCCATGAAGAGAGCAATCCTTTACTTAAGGCGTTGATTCTAAAAAAAATGGCTTCCAGCAGAAGTTCTCAAAAAAGTAATGAAGGTGGTTGGCATTCCGAAGAGGACTTATTGACATGGGATGACTCCGTAATAGCCCTCTTGCAGAGTTGGATTGTAGATGCTTTTAGGGACCTCAATCGGGTTATTTCATCTGGTCAAGACTATCAGGGAAAACTGGAACTAAATGCCTGGGCGAACGTAAATCGTCGTGGAGACTACAATTCACCCCACACTCATCCCGCCTGTGTGTGGTCCGGAGTATACTATGTTGACGCCGGAACGCCTGTTTCTGGCTCCAATTCAAAAACGGGTACCTTAGAGTTTTTGGACCCACGCTCTGGCACAGAAATGATGCCAATTCCTGGTGCTATGTTTGGATTGTCCAAGATAGAAAGGCCTACTACGGGTGACATTATTGTTTTCCCAAGTTGGGTGCGTCACCACGTTCACCCATACAATGGTGGAGGCGAACGGATTTCAATCGCCTTTAATATACGTACTCGGCCTGACCTTTAGGGGCGGATTTTACCTAGTATCGGTATGCCTCGGGCTTGAACGGGCCTTGGATATCGACGCCGATATATTCAGCTTGCTTCTTTGAGAGCTGTGTAAGCTTTGCACCAATTTTTTCTAGGTGCAGTGCTGCGACTTTCTCATCCAGATGCTTCGGCAGAACGTAAACCTGATTTTCATAGCTGTCGGCGTTATTCCAAAGCTCGATCTGAGCCAACACTTGGTTGGTAAAAGATGCACTCATTACAAAGCTAGGGTGCCCAGTGGCGCAGCCCAAGTTTACCAAACGACCCTCAGCGAGAAGGATGATTCGTTTACCGTCTGGAAATTCAATCTCGTCAACTTGTGGCTTCACCGTATGCCACTTGTAGTTTTTTAGAGCGTCAACCTGAATTTCGGTATCGAAGTGGCCGATGTTACAGACAATTGCGCGGTGTTTCATTTCACGCATATGATCGATTGTAATGATATCTATATTGCCCGTGGTAGTAACAAAAATATCGGCGATAGATGCAGCGTCTTCCATCGTGACGACCTCAAATCCCTGCATTGCAGCCTGCAGTGCACAAATTGGGTCGACTTCAGTCACCATTACTCGACAGCCTGCATTGCGCAGTGAGTCTGCAGAACCTTTACCGACATCGCCATAGCCGTTTATGACTGCAATTTTCCCAGCCATCATCACATCAGTAGCCCGGCGAATGCCATCAACAAGGCTTTCGCGACAGCCGTATACGTTATCAAATTTCGATTTTGTCACACTATCATTGACGTTAATGGCCGGAACCTTAAGGGACCCTTCAGCTGCCATTTCATATAAACGGTGCACGCCTGTTGTTGTTTCCTCCGAAATACCTTTTACGTCATTCAGTAATGCTGGAAACTTCTCATGCATCACCTGGCTAAGATCGCCGCCATCATCTAGAATCAAATTAGGGTGCCAGCCATCAGGCCCTTCGATGGTCTGGTTAATAGCCCACCAAAACTCTTCGTCGGTCATTCCTTTCCACGCAAAAACAGGAATTCCAGCGGTTGCGACGGCTGCCGCGGCGTGGTCCTGAGTAGAAAAAATATTACATGAGCTCCACCGCACGGATGCGCCTAGTGCTGTTAGGGTTTCAATTAACACCGCTGTTTGGATAGTCATGTGAAGGCACCCGGCAATGCGAGCATCAGCAAGAGGCTTAGCATTACTATATTCTTCACGAATCGCTATCAAGCCCGGCATTTCGGTCTCAGCCATTTCGATTTCGTGTCGTCCCCATCCCGCTTGGGACATATCGGCGACTTTATAATCCGTAAAACTCATCGTGGGCTCCTCAGTATTCTAACAGATTGGCAACGGCTATGGGCTGGCACATCGCAATCAAAATCAGGCCTGCGTATACCAGCGCTATAATCAGGGGGCAAGTCGCCAATATTTTGCTGGCCTATTTTATGGTTTAGCCATTTCGTCTATAAAGGCTTCTAAACGTGTCGGGTTGGCTTCTGAAGTAACACGACGGGCCCGGCCAACGACAGCAGCTAGGTTCAATTCTCGGACTCGCTTCTTGATCCGAGGAATACTAGCAGCGGCCATAGATAACTCTGCGATGCCGAGACCTAGGAGCAAAGGAGTAAGGCGCTCGTCACCAGCCATTTCCCCGCAAATCGAGACGGGAATCCCCGCCGCTGCGGCGGCCTCTGCTGAAAATTGGATAAGTCTTAAAACAGCCGGATGCAGAGGATTGTATAGGTAGGCAACGGTTTCATCGGTACGGTCGATGGCCAAGGTGTATTGTGTCAGATCGTTAGTGCCGATTGCAAAGAAATCAGCTTCTGCGGCAAGGGCATCAGCGGCTAACGCAGCACCAGGAATTTCGATCATGATTCCTAGTGGCGGTAACGGATTGGCAATTTGCATGCCTTTGCGGCGCATTCGGCTCACCAACCGGTTTATCACCCGCTTGACCTCCCGCACCTCCTCAGGAGTACACACCATCGGCAAAAGAATACGCACCGGCCCATAGGCGCCAGCTCTCAGGATTGCCGCTAGTTGTTCAAGCAGTAATTTTCGTTGGCTTAATGAGAAGCGGATGGCACGAAGACCAAGTGCTGGGTTTGGCCCTGGTTCGATACCTAGTCCATCGCCTAATTTGTCGGCGCCAACGTCTAATGTTCGAATTGTAACTGGCCGGCCTTCCATCTGCCTGACTACATCGCTTAATGCTTGGAACTGTTCTTCTTCGCTCGGCAAATCATCACGATTCATAAACATGAATTCACTTCGCAAAAGACCAACGCCGGATGCGCCTGAATTAATTACGCTTTCGATTTCACTAGGCAACTCTATGTTTGCCTGGAGGCTAATTGCCATGCCGTCCATAGTGACAGCAGGAATGGAGCGCAGTTTGTCCAATGACCGTCGCGCCCGTAGATAGTTAGCTCTACGTTTACGATAGTCTTTAAGGGTTTCTGGCGTTGGGTTAAGAATTACACGCCCGGACCCCCCGTCCACGATAATTGTATCTCCATTCATGGCCCAAAGTGAGATACTATTCACCGCTACGACGGCAGGAAGAGCAAGGGATCTGGCCATGATAGCAGTATGACTTTCAACTCCACCTAACATCGTTGCTAGACCTGCGACGAGATTTGGTTTTAAAAGAGCTGTATCGGCGGGAGACAATTCATTGCTTACAATGACCGCATTCCGTGGTAGTGATGCAAATGCTGCGACAGAGCCTTTGCTGAGACTGCGCACCAGCCGATTACCCACTTCGCGGATGTCATCTATACGTGCAGATAGATAGCTGTCATCCATAGCGGCAAAAGCTTCTTCCATTTGATTGATTTCTTTTAAGACGGCGGCTTCTGCGTTAATTTTCTCATTTGCAATCCGTCTCTCGACGCCTCTTATGAGACGCGAACCGGTAAGCATTTGTTGATAGGCATCGAGCAGATAGCCAACTTCTTCACTCGCAGCTTCGGGCAGCTTCTTGGCTTCTCTTTGAAGAACTTGAATCTCAGCGATAGCAGCTTGAGCTGCATTGGCTAGGCGGCGATGCTCACGTTTGATACGATGTTCAGGTATCCGCACCTCCCGGACATGCACATTAAAACGAGAGTCATGACGGTAGACGGTACCAATAGCGATGCCAGGTCCCGCTGGAACACCATCAAAAACAAGCTCTTTGCGCGCGCCCTTATATTCAAGTTCATTCTTCATCGAATTTATCAGCTATCAATTTGCAGATGACGTCCACTGCTTCTCTAGCCTCCGTTCCGCTAGCCGAGAGCAAGATCTCTGAGTTGTACGTTGCAGCAAGCATCAACATTCCCATAATAGAACGGCTCGAAACCTCCAGATCCCCTTTCGCAACTGAAATCTCCGCATCATATAGTTCTGCTATCTTACATAGTTTAGCAGCTGCTCGAGCATGCAGCCCCCTACTATTCACGATCTTTGCAGATCGTTGAATCTTCTTTTTCATGCTGGCACCTGCCTAATCTTTTTGGGCCAGCAGTGCCGAAGCAACATTGATGTACTTACGTCCCGCCTCCTGAGCCTGGCTTACGGCCTCTGTCAGTGAGACTGATGCTCTTAACGATGCTAGTTTAATCAGTAATGGCAAATTAACTCCGGCGATGACTTCTACCTTGGAATCTTCCATAATTGAAATGGCTAGGTTGGAGGGTGTGCCGCCGAACATGTCGGTAAGCACGACAACACCCGCCCCGGTTTCAACTTCTTCGACGGCAGTGAGTATTTCTGATCGGCGCTGCTCCATATCATCATCTGGTCCAATACAGATGCTTGCAATTTGTGTCTGAGGGCCGACCACGTGTTCGAGAGCCGCCACTAATTCAAGAGCTAGCTTACCGTGTGTAACAAGAACCATGCCAATCATAGGAATTTTGTCCGAACCTGTTGCTGCATTGCCGCTTTTTATCTCTATCGGCCTTCGTGCAGTGCCGTGCTGTTAATAAGCTTTGTATTTTGTTTAGCTAATTTTTTAAAGATTAGAGTACTCTCGGTTACTAATGAAGTAGTATTGCGAATGCTTATAATCTCGTGGTCTAAGTAGTGTAGCCACTATTCTGTCGTTATGCTTATACTTCTATATCCCGATGTCTGTGGTCGCATGGATATCCCTGTGCCATTAACCAGCTGGCGAGCTTTTCAAGCACAAATACAGACCTGTGATGGCCTCCAGTGCAGCCTATAGCGATAGTCAGGTAGCTTTTTCCCTCATTACGGTAACATGGTAATAGAGGGTCCAGGAGAGCCTTGAAATTTTTCATGAAAGGTTCAAAAGCTGGGTCCTCTTTGACGTAAGCGCCAACGTCAGCGTCGAGCCCAGTTTTGTATCTTAACTCTATTACATAATGCGGATTCCGCATAAATCGAACATCAATAATCAGGTCAGCATCCCGTGGTAATCCATGACGGTAGCCGAATGAAACGAGATGAATATGCATAGGCCGGCCGTCATCGTGGGCATAGTTTTGCTCAAGTGACCGCTTTAAATCAGCTATGGCCATAGTAGAGGTGTCGATGACATTATCTGCAATTGCTTTAATCGGTGAAAGCAAGTGGCGTTCTAGTTCAATGGCGCTACCGATGGGCAATTCACCATCCATTGGGTGTGGGCGGCGTGTTTCAGTATAGCGACGAACAAGGATATCATCATCACATTCCAAGAAAATGAGTGTTAGGCCTACCTTTGAATATTTACTATTCTTATCAGTAATTGAATTGAGCTCCTTCACAAGTGCCGTGGCATTAAAATCACGTGTTCTAACATCCATACCCACGGCAAGCGGCCGGTCTAGCCCGCGACCCCTTAATACCGTCTCAAGTAGATGGACAGGAAGGTTGTCGACGGTCTCAAAATCAAGATCTTCAAGCGCATGCAAAGCTGAACTCTTACCGGCACCCGACATGCCAGTAATCAAGAATAATCGGACGAGTTTGGACTCTGTCATAATGGTACACTAACCTAATTCGTGTCCTCAGGTATTTGCTTCAAAGCAAGGCGCACCTTTGCCGTAGTAGAAGGTCTGGTAGGATCAAGTTCGATATGGCGCAATGGCAAATCATAGAGTTGACAATAAGCGGTTTCAGGATGGCGCTCAATTTCTGCCTGTTTGACTAAATCTACTAATAGCTTCAGCCTGATGCTTCTCTTATATGGCACGCGCACGATTCCATACCCTCTTATCTCAATTTGGCCAGCTATGGCTTCTGGTGTATGAGCAACCAGTTGACCGTCTTCAGATATCACAGTGCAATAGTCATCAGCAATTAACACAGCTCCTTCATCAATCAGACACAAGGCTAGATCCGACTTTCCGCTTCCTGCCGGACCGCGGATGAGAATCCCTGCGTCGTTTAACGCAACGCAAGTCGCATGTAATAGAGGCATAGCGGAATCGTGTCCTTAATCTATCTTGGTGTCAAAGCTTCTTGTATGGATATTCTATTTCTGAGACCGTGTGATGGCGATAGTTGGCTTCTTTAGTATCTTTATTGGAGCATTTCGAGCGCCGTGCTAGATCATTCTAATCCGCTTCCACTATTTATCGAATTGATTGGCTTGCATGTCAAAAAAAACCTATGTTTGTTGAACTTCTGAATATAATTGCACCAGTTGCTATAATAGCTGCGCTTGGTTTTATCTGGGATCGGATGGGGCTCCCTTTTGATGCCAACATGGTCGCAAGGTTAATTACCAGTATTGGCGTACCTTGCCTGATCTTTTCGATATTACTAGAAAACCGTCCGGATCTGCACACTATAAGTAGTATGGCGACTGCAGCATTGTTTGTAGTTGGTTGTATTGCCCTGCTCGCTGGGATTGTTCTTCGTCTAGCTGGCTACCCATTGAAGGTTTTTCTGCCGGCACTAGTTTTTCCAAACGCTGGTAATATGGGAATTCCACTATGTATGTTCGCATTTGGTGATGAAGGGTTAGCGCTTTCAGTGTCCTTTTTTGCTGTTACGGCTTTAACCCAATTTACCCTAGGTATTGGTATTGCGGCAGGCCGAATAGGCGTCCGTGATGTGATTGCCAATCCAGTCTTGTGGGCGACGGCAGTCGCGTTGATTCTACTCATAAATGATGCAGAACTCCCACGTTTAATAAAGGGGACCGTTGACTCCTTCGCTGGTATAGTCATTCCCCTCATGTTGATGTCATTAGGCATCTCTTTATCTCGTTTGAGGCCGGGGTCGTTAGTGCGGAGCACAGCCTTTTCTATCGCCCGCTTATTGATTGGTTTTGTGGCTGGTTATGGTGCTGCAACGATGCTTGGACTGGATGGAGTGGCTAGAGCGGCTGTTATTATCCAATCATCTATGCCCACCGCAGTGTTTAACTATCTGATTGCGGCCCGCTTTAATAACCGTCCAGATGAGGTAGCTGGCATTGTCGTAGTATCGACAGCTATTTCATTTCTTACCTTACCTTTCTTGCTTGGCTTCGCAGTGTCCTTAGACGGATAGTGAAGGGTAGGGTAGGCTTATGCCTTTAACGCGGGTAGCCGAACAAGAAAGCATGCACCACCCTCCTTAGTGTTTTCTGCTGTTATGGTGCCCTGATGAGCTTCTACAATATGTTTTGAAATTGAGAGCCCTAGGCCAGAGTGCGTGCCAAATTTTTCTCTGGCTGGTCGCTCGGAATAGAAGCGGCTAAAGATCTCTTTTTCCTTTCCTTTCGAAATGCCTGGTCCTTGATCCGCGACGCTGATCCAAACTGTCCCGCTCCGGCGGCCGGCACGAATGAAGATTTTGCCACCTCTTGGGCTGAATGACTCAGCATTACTAATTAGATTACGAAATACTTGAGCCAAGCGACCTTCTATGCCGTTTACTAGTAAGATATCCCCAACTGGAATGTCGACGCTTACTTGCACAGCGTCTGGTTTGTCATTCGCATTGGTAATCTGGGCCAGCGTTCTTAGAAGTGTGCTAATATCCACTGACTCAGTTTCTGCGCGCGACAACTCAGCATCTAGGCGTGACGCATCTGATATGTCTGAGATTAGCCGGTCTAGCCGAGTAACGTCATCATCAATAATACTCATTAACTGCTTCTGCTGATTAGGGTCTTGAATCCTGGCAATAGTTTCTACAGCACTTCGTAGAGACGTCAGTGGATTCTTAATTTCATGCGCTACATCAGCTGCAAATTGCTCTGTCGCATCCATACGTAGCCATAGACTTCTAGTCATGTCTCGAAGTGCGGTCGATAACGCCCCAATTTCATCCCCCCGGTTGCTCAGATCGGGAATATCGTGTGACCTGTTGCTGCTGCCACGGACTAGCATCGCAGCATCAGCTAGTCGACGCACCGGCCGCGCAATCGTGCTGGCGAGATAGAGGGATAAAAGGAAGGTTACGACGCAGGTCCAGGCAAATATGTTTAAAATAGCACTACGCACTTCGAATAGCCGCCGCTCAAGATTAGCATCTCCGTCGGAAACGAGAACCGCGCCTACAACCTGCTTATAAAACTGCACCGGCACAGCCACATTAAGTATCTTGTGTCCATCGGGATCTAGCCTTACGGCGTTGCCGGGTTCGCCTTGTTCCAAAGCGCCTACAACTTCTACAAAATCGTATGCAGTACCATTTTTCTGTTCAATATAGGGTTCAAGCCTAACGCTAAGACCTAGTAAATCTTCAACCCACGCTAGGGCTCTCCGCAGTATTTCTGAGATCTGTCCATTCTGGTGTGGCGGTAAGTCAATGAGCCGGACTTCACCCCCTGGGCCTTGGAGCAAGCTGCTGTCTGCAACTAAAACTCCTCCCCGATCGTACAAACGGGCGCGGACATTTGCCAACTCAGCAAGTCGGCGTATTAATTGGCGCGCAGTAGGCGAATCGATTCGACGGTTTGCGCCAGCTGGCATGAATGTGGTGAAGGCGTCGTTTTCGCTTTCAATGACTACTGCGCCTTCTCCTATTGCCGCTGCTATCAACTCACCTTCTGTGCGTAAAGCATCGATCTCAGTAGAAATAAGACTCTCTTCGTATTCATCGAGAAAGAGCAGTCCGAGACCCAGCAGCACAGGTGCTACTAAAGTGACGGCTAGGATGCGGCGGGTTAGGGGGGTCAGCAAGGCTTTTGACCGAAGCTTTTCGGTGTCCTTAAGTGTTGTAGAAATTCTGGACTCTTGATTGGAGCGCACGCTTTACGTCCTTCGCTTCATGCCGCTAACAGTGATTGCGGTAATCAGGTTCCAGCTTCGCGGTATTTGTAACCTAAGCCATAAAGAGTTTCGATGTTGGCGAAAGCCTCGTCAACATCCCGGAATTTCCTACGTAAGCGCTTGATATGACTATCGATGGTTCGGTCATCCACATAAATATTTTCGCCGTAGGCGGCATCAATCAATTGATCCCGGCTTTTGACGTGGCCAGGTCGAGTGGCCAGCGCCTGCATTATTAGGAACTCCGTCACTGTTAGGTTGACCGGTTTTTCTCGCCACAAACATAAATGTTGAGCAGGCTCAAGGAGCAATTGGCCGCGAGTTATACAGTCTGCTGAGGCTCCTGACATGGTTCCATTTTTGGCTTCAATACGCCGAATAACAGCTTTAATTCGCTCGATTAAGAGCCGCTGAGAAAATGGTTTTTTGACGTAGTCGTCAGCTCCTATACGTAGACCAAGTAATTCATCAACCTCATCATCCTTAGATGTAAGGAAAATGGCTGGAGTCGGAGCTTTATTCTGAAGCTGTTGGAACAGTTCAATACCATCCATACGAGGCATCTTGATATCAAGAATTGCTAGGTCGACCGGGCTTCCCATCAGGCCGTGTAACGCCTGAGAGCCGTCTTCATAGGTGACCACCTCGAAGCCTTCCTGTTTTAGCACAATGGAGACAGAGGCAAGGATATTTCGGTCATCGTCGACTAAGGCGATCTTGTGGGTCATCTCAGCACCCCTTTCAGTAAAGCCAATGCGCGCGGCGTCCTAGGCTGACTCGTGGGCATTTTGAGTTAATGAATAAGTGCGCATTCTTCCAAATTGTCTGCATTTCGACAGGCTGAGAACATATCATACCGCCATTGTGGCAAGAATTGGGTCTAAACCTGCCTGATTCTTGCCGCAATTAGTTCGGGTGCCGTATCCCCTTTTCTGGCCTAAAAACCCGGATTCTGCCGGTTGCGTCGTCTTCACCGAGACGGTATGTAAAGCTCGAGACTAAGCCGGTTGCGTGGAGAAGTCCATTCAGGCCGACCTTGCTTTATGTAGTTTGTTTGGGAGCTTTGCCGTGCAGAACACCTGTAATGTGATCAGTTCATTCGGGGTAGAAAAAAATGGGTTGTCCCCATCAGGCACGGTTTATTGGAACCTTAGTTCTGCAGATCTAGTAGAAAAAGCAGTGACCCGTGGTGAGGGTAATTTGTCGAGGGATGGGGCTCTCGTTTGCCTGACTGGTCAGCATACTGGTAGGTCACCTAACGACAAATTTATTGTTAAAGATTCTGAAACCGAAGCCTCTATTGACTGGGGTAAGATCAATGCACCGATGACCTCAGAAAACTTCAATGCCCTCCACGAGAAAATCCTAGGACACCTCTCTAGCAAGGATTTTTTTGTACAAGATTGTTACGCTGGTGCTGATCCTAACAGTCGCCTACGTGTGCGGGTTATTAATGAGAATGCATGGCACAACCTTTTTGCTCGAAATATGTTTATTCAGCCAATTGATGAAGATCTTGCAGACTTTGAGCCAGAATTCACAGTGCTACAGGCACCTTCATGTCACGCGGAACCAGCGTTACATGGCACCAATTCAGAAGTTTTTGTTGTCGTCAACTTTTCCAAGAAACTGGTGATCATTGGTGGCACCGTTTATGCGGGGGAAATTAAGAAGTCAGTCTTTTCGATACTTAATTATATACTGCCAGCTAGAGGTGTCTTGCCAATGCACTGTTCCGCAAACGTAGGTCAGGATGGCAATAGTGCTATATTCTTCGGCCTTTCCGGCACAGGCAAGACAACCTTATCGGCTGATGCGTCTCGCGTTCTTATTGGCGACGATGAACACGGCTGGAGCGATAGTGGTGTGTTCAACTTTGAGGGAGGCTGTTATGCAAAGGTCATCAATCTTTCAGAGGAAGCTGAGCCAGAAATTTATGCTACTACGCGCCGTTTTGGTACGATTCTTGAGAATGTGTTTATGGACCCTCGCACACGTGAACTTGATCTTGATAATGACACGCTGACTGAAAATACCCGGGCCTCATACCCTATTGAGTTTATCCCCAATACTTCAGACACCGGCTCTGGGCCTTTACCAAAAAATATTATCATGCTGACAGCTGATGCCTTTGGTGTGTTGCCGCCGATTTCTAAATTAAGTCCAGAACAGGCTATGTATCACTTTTTGTCCGGGTACACTGCAAAGGTGGCGGGTACTGAGAAGGGCATAAAGGAACCGCAGGCAGCATTCTCTACCTGCTTCGGCGCCCCCTTCATGCCGCGTCACCCTACCGTTTATGCTAAACTATTGGGCGAGAAGATGGAGAAAACGGGAGCCACTTGCTGGCTAGTTAATACGGGCTGGTCCGGGGGTGGATACGGCGTCGGTCAACGCATGCCGATTATACATACTCGCGCCATGCTTAACGCGGCGCTTGATGGTGCACTAGCATCGGTTGAATTAAATCTAGATCCAAACTTCGGTCTATTGGTGCCGGCATCCTGCCCTGGTGTGCCTGATGATGTGCTGCAGCCCAAGTCGACCTGGAAAGACCAAGCAGAATATGACTCGGTCGCCCAAGATGTGGCGCGGCGGTTCGAACACAATTTTGAACAGTTTGCTGACCATGTGGATAAACGGGTGGCCGCTTGCGCTATTCGAGCTATTGCCTAATTTTATTCTGGTGGAGTTTTGTCTGATTGGCTAACAGGATTTATTCTGTCATTCGCTATTCCTGAATAATGTCATATTCCGATAGATGGGTTTGGTCTATTAATACGAGACATTCAGGGATTGCTGCGGGACTGGAAGAGCGTAATGGCTGCAACCGAAATTGAGGAGCGGCATAGTGGTCTATCCCGGCAGCGCATTGGTTTGCTGCTGGGTGCCGTGCTATTCGCTTTTATCTTGTTGTCGGAGCCGCCGGCTGGCCTTAGCGGCGCTGGTTGGCGCGCTGCTGCTGTGGTAGTTCTCATGGCCACATGGTGGCTCACAGAAGCGCTGCCAGTCTTCGCTACCGGATTGCTTCCTCTCGCGCTTTTTCCTTTACTTAATGTTGTTGATATTGGCACTGCCGCAGCGCCCTATGCTAACCCATTAATCTTCCTTTTTATGGGTGGGTTCATGATCGCTCTTGCTATGCAGCGGTGGGGTTTGCATACGCGGATTGCACTGGCGCTGTTGTCGATTACCGGAACTCGGGCCCGTAATTTGGTGGGCGGGTTTATGATATCCACTGCGCTCTTGTCTATGTGGGTTAGCAACACCGCTACTACCATGATGATGCTGCCCATCGCCTTGTCAGTCTTGGCTTTACTCAAGGCTGACTCACTAGAAGATCAGAAATTACCTGGATTTAATACGGCACTAGTTCTAGCCGTAGCCTATGGTGCAAATGTCGGTGGTCTCGCAACTCTTGTTGGTACGCCACCTAACGCCTTGCTAGCTGCTTACTTTGATGAAACCTATGGTGTCAACATAGGTTTTTCTGACTGGATGATGGTGGGTTTGCCTATAAGCACTGTACTTCTTTTTTTAACATGGCTCCTCCTTACCCGGATATTTTATCCAATGCCTAATACGCATGTGGATGGGGTGGCCGCTATATTAGATACAGCTCGGTCAAAGTTAGGCCCGGTCTCTCATGGTGAAAGAATGGTCGCAATAGCCTTTGCCTCAGCGGCATTTCTCTGGGTCTTTCGTCCTATCTTGACTGACCTATTTCCTTGGCTTCGCCTCAGTGATGCCGGCATTGCTATATTTATCGCCCTATCCTTATTTATTATCCCTAGCCGAAAAAGAATTGGTGATGGTGTTCTGAACTGGGAGTGGGCCAGTAGATTACCTTGGGGAGTACTGCTTATATTTGGAGGTGGGCTCAGTTTGGCTGGGGCTGCTGAAGCCTCAGGATTGTCGGATTGGATTGGTACAGCTATGGCCGGCTGGGGAGGTATTCCTGCGCTGATTCTTTTGCTTGCGATTGTTACTGCCGTTGTTTTCCTTACAGAAGTAACATCTAACACAGCGACCACGGCAATGCTCTTGCCTTTGCTTGCTACTGCTGCTGTAGCCACAGGAGAAAACCCCTTAACTTTCTGTGTTCCTGCCGCTTTGGCTGCAAGCTGTGCTTTTATGTTGCCGTCGGGCACTCCTCCTAACGCCATCGTCTTCGGTTCAGGTCAAGTTACTATTCCCCAAATGGCCCGTGCTGGCTTCTGGCTCAATTTAGTCAGTATTTTTGTCTTAGTAGCTGCGTCCTATACCCTGACTGAGCAGATATTTGGCATGTTGCCCGGCGTTTTATCAGGCGGATAGAGAATTACATATCTGTAATATTCTATTAGTGGTCTGGGAAATTTCTAAAGAATACATGCAGGTCTCACGGCCTCTTGCGGTTGCCGGACTCTGCAAGAATATCGGCCAAAGGCGTTCCTGCTTTGATACGCTCATTACGGCTTTGTTCCTCGGTTAGCATGTGGTTAGCTACATTAAGAACGACGTCTACATCCCTTGCTGAGATCAGCACTACTCCGTCAGCATCGCCGCAAACAAAGTCTCCGGGCTGGATAGCAATATCTCCGATAATGATATTCACCTCTGTTTCTCCCTCCTGACCTTTGGTGGATCCGCGCAGTGATAGGCCGTCCGCGAAAACGGGAAATCCCATCTGAACAATCGCATCGATATCACGAATTGCTCCATTAGTGACGCAGCCAGCTATCCCTTTCAACTGGCTAGCAAATGTAGCGGTCTCACCCCACATGGCTGTTCTTGCTGGCCCCCCGCAATCTATGACTATCACGCTTCCCGGTGGAGCGAGGTCGACTGCGCGGGTTACAGCAGTATTGTCACCTAAAGGGCATCGAACGGTAAACGCGATTCCGACCATGCGAGAGCCTGGCACCATACAGCGCACTGACGGAGGCAGGTCGCATGGCGCAGCTGTAGCCTCCGACAAAGTTGCTGTTGGCAGTTTCTCAAGAGCTGCAATAATCTTATCTTGGGCCAAGATCCGACTAACTCCGTGTTAAGGGTTTAATGTTACCTATTTTATATTAAACCTCTGCTCAGACATCACACTGGCAAGTTGAGGCTGGGTTGGATAATATAGCACATGTCTATTTTGCTTCGTCAATTGGCCCGCCAGGTGGTAAAAAGAATTGCTTCCGATCCGGCCGCACGAGAAAAGGCGGCCCGTGTTGCTAGGGGGGTGGCTAAGGAAGCAAAGTACATTGCTGGCAAGCAAGACCGCGCTTATGAAGCTGGTCGTGCAGTCCGGCGTGCTTTAAAAAAATTCAAGGGTGAGCCCTAACCGTGCTTATTAATGTCTGCCTTCTTAGTAGAAAGGTAGTCGAGTCGTAGGGAATGGGCCAGGATATCAGAATAGGGATTGTTGGTGCGGGCCTAGGTGGTATGGCCGCAGCGGTAGCGTTGCAAAAACGCGGTTTTTACAACATCACAGTTTTTGAACAATCGCCTCAACTCGGGGAAATTGGTGCTGGAATTACGGTCGGGCCTAATATTACTTTGATTCTTAATGAGTTGGGCTTGGAAGGCGCAGTGCAAGCCTACGCGGATGGGTCAACTACCTTCGGCACAAATCACTATAAGACTGGAGAGCGTATACGATTTACGGAACGAAGCTTGGAAGATGCTATTAGACAACAGGGTGCACTTACACGTCATATGCATCGCGCTGACCTACACAAGGTTTTGGAGAATGCATTCAAGCAAGGTGTGGATTCGTTGCGGCTTAACCACCTATTAAAGGATATTGAGCAATGCGATGGCGGCGTAACTCTTCATTTTGCCAATGGAAATTCAGAGAGCTGTGATGTTGTTATAGCATCTGACGGTTTGAAGTCTGTCGTGCGGGACACACTTTTTGCAACTCAGCCTCCGACGTATACAGGCTTTTTGACTTGGCGTGGTCTGGTTGATGCTGACGCTGTGCCTGGCCTTAGTGTTGTACCGCACTTTGCCAGCTATCCGTCCGAGGGCCGCATGTTCGCGCGTTATCCGCTGCGTCATGGCCGTCAAGTTAATTGGGTTGCCAACGCCTACCATCCACAGGCTACTGGGCAGGAAAGTTGGAACGACTGGACTAGTGTTATTGAAGTGCTAGACCACTTAAGTGATTATCACAAAGATGTACAACGTATAATCAAAGCATCTCCCAATGGCCGCTGCTTGCGCTGGGCATTGCACAGTCGTAAGCCACTTGACAGTTGGATCTGTGGTCGAGTGGTTTTGCTGGGCGATGCTGCGCACCCGATGACTCCTTTTTATGGCATGGGCGCAGGCATGGCGTTTGAAGACGCCGCCATTCTCGCTCGCTGCTTTGAGGCGGAAGATGGCAACTGGCAGACAGCATTCGTTCGATATGAAAAGGCCCGTCTAGTTCGCGCTAACAAGTTCCACGTAAAGTCACTTGAGCGCGGCAAAACCTACATGAGTGCCGATCCCAATGACCGGGCAAAGGATCCTAAGGCCGGGATGAATGACGAGTTTATCTATAACGCCATGAAGATAGAGATCTGACAACTATGATAATTTTCTTGTAGCTTTAAGACTCACTTATGACGATACGTAAATCTCAGATCAGTCCCGAACAAGCCGCTGCAGTTCTAATGCTGCACCCTGATACTCAATCAGGTCGCTAGTGCCGATATTAATGGCGTTTTCAAAGCTTTCCTGCGCTAGATCAAATTGGTTGTTAGCCAGGGCTAATTGACCGAGTACAAACTGTGTCTCCGTTATTCGTGCTGCTGAATACACAGGGTCACGTCCAGCCTCAGCTATGACAATTGCGATTGGGGCCTGTCCTTCTAATCCATCAATTAGGGCTCCCGGCCAGACATTGGGATCAATACCCTTAGTCATACGCTGCAATGTTTCGAGTGCGTCTTGTGTGCCAGACCGTTTTGCGGCTATGAAGCGCCATATAGCATCTGCAGGACGAGGCGCTGGTAAGGAATCAAAGTCGGATAAGGACTCGGTAAACTGACCAGTTAGCAGATAGGCCTGCGCGCGTCGTCGTTGTGCGAGTTCTGAATTTGGCTCTCTGATTAGGGAGACATTGAAGTCCTGGATAGCTTCATTTGGGCGGCCCATAGCTAAACGCGCAAGGCCGCGGTTTAGGCGTGTATCGGCGTCGTTAGGAAATTCTTTTAGTACGTTATTGAAGTCTTCTTCTGCTCCAGCATAGTCTTGCAGCGCAAAGCGGGCGCTACCGCGAAACAAACTCATACGCTGATTAGCTGGGTAGAGTGCCAACAGTATGTTAAAATCTTCTTCCGCCGCGCGCGCGTTACTATTGAATAGACTGGCAATACCGCGTGCCTCTCGTGCTTTTAAATTGTCCGGCTGCGCTTTGAGTGCCTCCGTATAATCCGCAATAGCGGCTTTATAATTCTTAACCTGGCCATGTGCTGTGGCACGCAGCATGCGGAAATCTAAGTTATCTGGCGCATTTATTATGAGATCATCAAAAGCAAGTATTGCTGCTATTGGTTGTCCGTCTCTTAGAAGGGCCGTCCCCAAGAGCCTTAGTATTCCCAGGTTACCTGGTGCCAGCTCATACGCCTGTTTGAGCTCACCCACAGCGGATTTAGCATCACCCGTGCGAAGAAAAATTAGACCACGCAAGCTAAATAGTCTTGGGTCATCTGGGTGAAGACGCCTAGCTTGGGCTAGGTTTTTCATGGCACGGTCTGTCTGACCTAGACTCATTAAAATGTCAGCACGCAAGGTATACGCCTCCCCTAAAGACGGATCTTCTCCCGTGACCAAATCTAGCTCATTAATAGCCTCTTCTGACTGCCCTAAGCGATTGAGCAGGCGGGCGCGCTCCAGTCGTGCTGCCGTATCCCCACCGCCGATCGCAAATGCAGCGTTTATATCGGCTAGGGCACCTTTATGGTCCTGTTCGGCGCGACGCATTGCGGCGCGAGATAACAACGCTCGTGCTCGCAGGGCCTCATCAAGGCTTTTATCCATGATGATCTTGTCGCAACTAGCCAACCTCACCCCGGCGGTTTCCCCAGCCAGGAAACATTCCATAGACGAAGTAATAGGCGCGGCTGCAGTCGGCATTACGATGGCGAATAAGAGCTTGAGAAACAACATCCATAATGGATACGCATTAGATCTGCATGCGGCAACCCGGGATCCTATACAAAGTGGAAAAATCTCACCCAGGGTTCTTCTTCTAATGGATTCTCTTCCAACCTAGGCCAGTTTTCTTATCGAATTTTGTCCTTATCACTTTATATTCTCTGGGCTAAAAATTCTTGTCAAATACCGATTACGATTGCAATAATTTTCTTGCTATTTGGTCTAGCCCGCTTACTAAGATACCCAAAAATTGGTTTAGTAATTTACTAAATAAATGTGATTTGGACTGGAAGCTAAAGCAACTACATACGAAAGCGTTAATGTGCTTCTGCCCAATTAGGTCCTACACCAGCGTCAACTACTAAAGGTACATCCAAATTAGCGGCACCCTCCATAATCCTTTTTACGAGAGCTACCGTATCGTCAACTTCCTTGTTAGGTACTTCAAAGATCAGTTCGTCATGCACCTGCAACAGCATCCTGGCCTTGAGGCCGGCTCTTCCAAGTGCATTTGGTAGTCTGATCATAGCGCGTTTGATGATGTCGGCAGCACCACCTTGAATCGGGGCATTGATAGCTGCACGCTCTGAGAATCCACGCACGTTTGGATTGCGGTCATTGATGCCAGGCGTCATACACTTGCGGCCAAACAATGTAGTCACGTAGCCCTGTGCCTTAGCCAGTGCCTTAGTCGCTTCCATGTAGGTTTTAATCTCTGGAAACTTATCGAAATAAGCATCAATAAAATTTTTTGCATCCTCGCGGGGTATCGACAACTGTCGCGCTAGGCCAAACGCGGAGATGCCATATATTATACCAAAATTAATAGCCTTAGCCTGTCGGCGGACCATCGGGTCCATTCCTTCGATGGGGACCTCGAATATTTGAGAGGCAGTCGCCGCATGAATGTCCTCACCGTTCTTAAATGCCTCCTTTAACGCTTTGATATCAGCCACATGCGCCATTAGGCGCAATTCAATCTGGCTATAGTCAGCAGAGACTAGCGTCTTTCCATCGTCGGCTATGAAGGCAGTACGAATCTTACGGCCTTCCTCGCTACGGATGGGAATGTTTTGTAGGTTAGGAGCATTAGAACTGAGTCGACCGGTTGAGGCTACGGTCTGAGCATAGGTCGTGTGAACCCGGCCAGTTGCGGGATTTATTTGTTCTTGCAATGCATCTGTGTAGGTACTCTTTAGCTTAGTTAGCTGGCGCCATTCAACCGCCCGGGCGGGCATTTCGTGACCCTGTGCTGCCAAGTCTTCTAGAACGTTTGCGCCAGTTGCCCAAGCACCAGACTTGCCTGTTTTCTTTCCACCAGGCAGAGCCATCTCATCAAATAGAATTTCACCCAGTTGTTTTGGCGAGCCCACATTGAACTCGCGACCAGCGAGTGCATGAATCTCAACTTCTAGCTCCGCCGCACGTCCGGAGAAGTCCTTACTTAGATCCTGGAGAACCTTAGCATCCACCTTAATACCAATGGCTTCCATGTCTGCCAAAATGGGTATTAACATGCGTTCTAAACGCTCATATACATTCACTAGCCGATCTTCAATTAATCGCGGCTTGAGAATGTTATAAAGGCGTAAAGTGATATCCGCATCCTCAGCAGCATAGTCTCTCGCTTTATCTAAAGGTACGCGGTCAAAGGTAATTTGTTTTTTGCCCTTGCCACAAATATCAGAAAACTTAATGGTCGAGTGATCCAAGTAGAGTTGGGCAAGCTCATCCAGGCCGTGGCCATGACTTGACCCTTCGAGCACGTACGACAGCACCATGGTATCATCTATAGGGAAAACCTTGAGTCCGAAACGCCGCAATACATGCATATCATACTTGATATTCTGGCCAACCTTTAGGACGCCTGGGCTTTCTAGTAGTGGCCTCAATTTAGCTACTACTTTTTTTAAAGGGATTTGGTTTGGAGCATTTCTTAACTCGATGTTTTCGTCAATACTATCTCCCAGATCAAATGCAACTTGATTTGTACTGCCCTTATGACCAAGCGGGATGTAACAGCCAGATCCCGATTTTAAAGATAATGAAATACCGACAAGATTAGCGCGAAAGGCATCCAGCGCGTCGGTCTCTGTATCGACTGCAATCACCCCTGCCTTGAACCCACGCTCAATCCAAATATTCAGAGCCTGTTCGTCTTGAATGAGTTCATAGCTACTGTCCCCTGTGGTTTCGGTCTCTTGGTTAGTATTTATAATTGCCTGGTCTGTTAACACCTCTACACCAAGCCCGGCTGTTACTTTCGAAGTTAGTGTTTTAAAGCCTTGATCTTCAATCCATTTCAGCAAGACCTTAGGGTCTGGAGCCTGCCATTTGAAAGTGTCCAAGTGCTTCTCCACTGGCACATCTTTTCTTAAAGTCACTAACTGCTTTGAAATTCGGGCTAATTCAGCAAACTCAATTAAGTTCTGACGCCGCTTTGGTTGTTTGATTTCCTCCGCTCGCGCCAGAAGGGTTTCCAGATCACCGTATTCTTCTAGTAATAGCGCTGCCGTTTTTACGCCAATACCAGGTATGCCGGGGACGTTATCTGAGGAGTCGCCGGCAAGTGCCTGTACGTCTATTACTTTTTCTGGCATGACACCAAATTTCTCTACCACGTCTTTTGGCCTGATGATTTTTTGTTTCATGGGGTCGAGCATTTGGATGTCATCGTCGACTATCTGCATCAGGTCTTTGTCTGCGGAGACAACGGTAACTTTTAGACCTTGTTCTTTACCTAGGCGCGCATAGGTGGCGATTAAGTCATCGGCTTCGAAACCATGCATCTGAACAGCGGCCAGGTTAAATGCCCTTGTCGCTTCTTGGATTAATTCAAACTGGGGAATTAGATCCTCAGGGGTATCTGCGCGGTTAGCTTTGTAGTTGGCGTAAATGTCATTACGGAACGTTTTACGACCAGCATCGAATATCACCGCTATGAGTTCGGCCTCAGTTTTATGGAGCAGATCGTCCATCAGCTTCATAATCATCTTCGAAAATCCAAAAACGGCATTAACGGGGGTGCCGTCTGTACGCGTCATTTCTGGCAGGGCGTAATAGGCTCGGAAAATATATCCAGATCCGTCAACAAGAATGAGCCGCTCGGCTTTTGGGGCGGGTGCCATAAATTACTCAGTCTTTGCTCAATGGGCAGCCGCTGCTGAGGATTGTAAGACAAATCTTCTACTACAGTAAGGACAGTCAATCTGGCCTTCTTCTGGTTTAATGCTTAAGTAAACGTGCGGGTGCCCGAGTGCACCCCCACCTCCATCACAATCTACAGCCGCCCTGTCTGTGCCTATTATCTCCACTGGGTCTGTCGCTGTCTTTTCTAGTGATTCTTTCATGGCATCATCCACATCGTAATAGTATATGAATTTGTATCCTTCTATGACGCGCCTGGGACTGTGAGGCAAGAGCTAAACCCCATTGAACATGCGGCATTCCTGTGAGCTCCAAGTTGACCAAGGGTGGGCCCTGGTGGTACGCAACCACATCGTAGGAATAAAAAATGCCAGATACATCTCACACAATTGATAATGCGCCGATTACCCCTGCCGCGCTGCCAGATTTGGCTATAGACATTCGGGGGTTGAACAAGATCTACGTTGTTGGCAAGGGGCAGGAGCCAAGGCAGGCACTTACCAATGTAGATTTGCAGGTGCCGCGGGGGGCTTTTTTTGGCTTGCTTGGGCCGAATGGAGCAGGCAAGTCTAGCATGATAAATATTATGGCCGGCCTTGTTAACAAAACATCTGGTACGGTACGCCTGTGGGACTTCGACATTTTGTCAGATGAGCGTATGGCGCGTTGCGCTATTGGTATAGTACCTCAGGAATTACATCTTGATCCCTTCTTTTCGCCTCGTGAAGCTTTGGATGTCCAGGCTGGTCTTTATGGTGTGCCAAAGGCCGAACGCAGGACAGATGAAATTTTAGAATCTGTTGGTTTGAGCGATAAAGCTGATGCCTATTCCCGTACATTATCTGGGGGTATGCGCCGACGTCTATTGATTGCTAAGGCTATGGTCCATAGCCCGCCCATATTGGTGTTGGATGAGCCGACGGCCGGGGTTGATGTGGAGCTCCGGCAGACTTTGTGGAGAACTCTCCGGGAGATGAATGCACGGGGAACAACTATTCTGCTTACTACTCACTATCTCGAAGAAGCCGAAGAGCTATGTGACGAGATAGCTATCATTAACCATGGCCGGGTTGTCGCCCACGATACAACCGAGAGACTACTAAAGCGGTTAGATAACAAGACTGTAGTGTTTATTTTGTCACAGCCGCTCGATGTATTGCCAGAAACTATGGAGCGTTTTAACCCACGACAGCCCACTCCGACCCAACTTGAAATCACCTACAGACCATCATCCACGACCATGCTTGAGATACTCCAAACCGCACAAGAATGCCTTCTTCCTATCACCGATATTGTAACTGAAGAGGTAGATCTAGAAGACATCTTCATACAGTTGACTAGCTCTTCTCTTGAAGCTCCTTTGTCTAATTCTTGATGAAAAGATTAATTCTAAGACTGGGTATCTGTTGCTTGGCGCTTTCTGCCTGTACGCCTCGGGTAGCATCAATTGGCCCAATAAACGCATCACCACAGTTGCTTGATGGGAAATTTGTTACCTCAGATGGCCTATCCCTGCCAGTCCGCAGCTGGCTACCTGATAAAGACCCAACTGGTATCATACTAGCCGTTCATGGTTTCAATGATTATAGCAAGTCTTTTGAAGCAGTCCCGGGATTGCCAGGTGCCGGTCCGGCATTAGCCGCCAAAGGGTATGCTGTCATTTCCTATGACCAGCGCGGGTTCGGTGAAGCACCAAACTTTGGTCTATGGGCCGGCAGAGATGTATTGGCCCGTGATTTTGCTGACTTTATTCGTCTACTTGACCAAGCTTACCCTAATTTACCAGTTTATGCTGTAGGCGTGAGTATGGGTGCTGCGGTTATTACAGTAGCGATGACCGCGTCAGATTCTCCACCAGCAGACGCAATAGTTCTTGTTGCACCGGCCGTCTGGAGCCGATCCACTATGCCTTTGCTGTATCGTGCATCGTTGTGGCTAGGTGCTCATATTTTTCCAACAGCTAGGCCAAGCGGGCGAGGTCTAGGCCGGCAGGCCAGTGACAATATTGAAATGTTGCGTGCTGCTGCGAGCGACCCACTATTCATAAAAAATACCCGCATCGACAGTATCTATGGCCTGACAAATCTGATGGATCAAGCACAGCAGAACATTGGAGGTCTTTCAGTCCCGACACTTTACCTTTACGGAGCAAATGATCATATCGTCCCAAAAAACGCAACTATACGTGCGGGTGAAAAGTTTCTGGGAAACACAAACATGCGACGCTTGGCGTTTTATGAGCAAGGTTGGCACATGATGCTGCGTGACTTACAAGCGGAAACAGTTTTGGCAGACATCGCCGCTTACTTCGAGAATCCCGCTGCACCGTTGCCGTCAGGATCTGATACAGATGCGTGGGTTCGCCTCAAAGCATTAGAATAGAATGTCTTTCCTAAGCCCAGCTGATCTATAGCATAATAGACAGCGCTGGGAGGTTTGGGTATGGTCCCGCGGCACAAGCCCAAATTCAACAGCTTTTAGAATAGTGCGCCCGTAGCTCAGCTGGATAGAGCGCTGCCCTCCGGAGGCAGAGGTCTGGGGTTCGAATCCCTACGGGCGCGCCATTTTTTGCGCCCTTGTCTAGAATGCGTCCTGTTACTCTTCAAATATAACTCATTTGCATACGTCAAGTACTGCGCTCTTACAGTCAAAGTTATATAGTAAAGATTCTATGTCAGATGTTTTATGTTGGTTAGCATAAGATTTATGTTTTTCTACGCATACCGGTCTTGCCCACACCTAAGCCTCTCGCCTAGGCTGTGGGCTGCCATCAACCTAATCTTTTTTGGAGAAATCCCATGCGTTTGCTCGCCGTCGTTTTCGTAGCTACCTTGGTTCCCACATCCGCTTTCGCACAGGGCGAGGCCTGGGAACGGGCTGACCGTCCGCCTGAGGCGACGTCCTACATCATCTCACCATCACATGGTGAAGTAGTTTCCAGCCCATTCACTGTAAAGTTCGGACTGCAGGGAATGGGTGTCGCCCCGGCCGGCGTAGACTACCCAGATACTGGTCATCACCATTTGGCAATCAATCGTGATGTCAAGAAATTTGATGAGCCTCTTGTTTCTGGGGAGCCTGATCTTCTTCACTTTGGCGGTGGGCAAACGGAAGCATCGATTGTTCTCGAGCCAGGAGAATACACCCTACAAATGGTTCTAGGAGATCTGGATCACGTCCCACACGACCCACCAGTAATGTCTGGAAAAGTGACCATAACGGTAAGGTAGGGCAGCCAGGAGCGAGGGAAGCTGCGGCTGTAAATAATTATCTACTTCAAGTAGCAAACCTTAATGGCATGTTAGCGGACCAAGCCACAATGCACGCTGATTTAAGTCGATATACTTAGAATGGCTGCCATCGTTGCTTTATTTGTCACAGTTTGGCCGTGTAGTGCTGGCCTCAAGATGCCTTTAGAGACTTTTCTTAGAGGCAGTTATTGGTCTGATGTTGCTCTTATAAGAGGCTTAGGATCGAAAGAGTATGGATGCCCTTCCCATAGATGCGATCCATAGCCTGAGTTTTGTTTTAGGGTTGGTTTGTGGCAGCTTCGTTACGGTCTTATCTTACCGAATGCCGCGTGGAGAGGGATTTGTTCGGGGCTACTCGCGGTGCCCGATTTGCGAAACAGATCTTAAGGCTCTGGACCTAATACCGCTTCTTTCTTGGACCACATTTCTCGGGCGCTGCCGCTACTGTAAAGACCCAATTTCAGTAAGATATCCGTTTATAGAAATTACCTGTGGAATACTTTTCCTGCTAACCTCCTTATCGTACATGCCAGATCAACCAGCGCGGACCCTACTTCAATGTAGCCTGTGTGTTATGCTGTTGAGCCTATCAGTCATAGAATTGGAAGGCTACAGCCTACCTAATAGCCTTATTATAATTACCCTTGGATTAGCGTTGGGCCTTAATTGGATTAACTGTTCGCCATTTTTCGCAGCAGCAATTCTGAGTGCTGGTACGTTCTGTCTTGGTATTGTCCTTCATATTATCTGGAAGTTTTTTCTGAAAGAATCTTTTCATGAGTGGGGTGTTGTTAAGTTAGCGGCAGCTATTTTTTTCTGCGTGCCTCTAGATTCAATGGCCATATTCCTGGGTGTTTTTGGTCTGGCGACGATAATGCTAGCCGTACAGTTCGTTTGGTGTTTGAGTAGGCAAGTTATTCCAATTGGTCCAGCTCTCGCCGCTGGTGTTTTCGCGGCTCTTCTATAGCAGTACTTGGAACAGTTTCCGGAATTGGGGCGATTGGACAGACTGATTATTGATTGCAGAACACGACGCACAATATGCCCCAGATTATGCTAAAATACCCGAATGTGGGTTGATGTAATAGATTTAAGGGATTTTTATGCGTCGCGGTTAGGACGCTTGGCGCGGCTTGTACTGCGCGGGCAAATACGAAAACTTTGGGGAGATGTGTCGGGGCAAAGAGTCTTGGGTGTAGGTTTTGCGACGCCATATTTGGGCCAATTCCAGGCCGAGGCGGAACGTGTTATTGCGACTATGCCACCAGCCCTGGGGGTTATGCATTGGCCAATGGGGGCGCCCAGCGCGATTGCCTTGGCTGAAGATTTTTCGTTTCCGTTCATGGACCGCTCGATGGATCGTATTGTTCTGGTGCACGCGTTAGAAAGTAGCGCTCATTTTCGCGAGCTCCTGCGGGAATGCTGGCGTGTCTTGGCTGATGGTGGGAGCTTGATAGTGATTGTTCCCAATCGGCGTGGCTTATGGGCCCGCATCGAGCGTACGCCATTTGCCCAAGGGCGCCCATATTCGATGGGACAGCTCGATCACCTATTGCGTGATGTCTTATTTGCTCCAGTGGTTAAAACTACGGCGCTGTTCTTCCCACCTATGCGGTGGCCACTTTTTACTTCCTGGTCTCTAGCTGCAGAACGCGTTGGACAGCGATTCCTCCCCACTATAGCTGGTATCAATATTATTGAGGCAAAAAAGAAAATATATGCTGCACCGCCAGCTATTGCAGCCACTAGGCGCTTAAAAGATTATGTGTTTATCCCTAACCATGTGGCGCCTGCCCGATCGATCAATATTGTGAATGGCGTTTCTACCCACGGCCTAAGACAAACAAAGCCTGCTCGCTAAAAAGATTAGCTAAACGCCCGGTAGCTTGATAAAAGCGCGGTTGCCCGTGATCGCTTAGGGCAAAGCCCCTTTCGATGACAATCCCTAGTGATTTTACCAGAGCAACAAAATCTTTGATCGTACAAAGGTGAATATTATCGGTGTCATACCATTGGTCAGGCAACGTAGGTGTAGAAGGCATGCGCCCATTTAAAAGCAAAGCGAGCCGGACTTTCCAATGGCCAAAGTTTGGGAAGGATACAACCGCATGCCTGCCTACGCGTAGTAGATCTTCCAGAACTTCTTTAGGGTTGTGGGTTGCCTGAAGGGTCTGGCTGAGGATTACAAAGTCAAATGCATTGGCAGGGTAGTTCTTGAGGTCCGTTTCAACGTTACCTTGAATAACTGCAAGACCATTCCGTACGGCGGTTCCTACACTTGCCATAGAAAGCTCCAAGCCGCGCCCATCTACTTGTTTAACATCCCTGAGGTAGGCAAGTAATATGCCGTCGCCACAGCCCACATCAAGAACTCGGCTATCCGGCTTGATCTGGTCAGCAACGAGCTGTAGGTCCACACGGATCTTAGATTCCGAGTCGTTTTTCACCTTTGTATTTTCCTCAGCCATTTGATTGCTCTCCGCCGCGTGAGTCTAGCCCGATCGAAAGTGCAGCACCATCAATGAACCCCTTAAGTGTCCTACGAAATTCGGGTTCATCCAGCAAAAAGGCATCGTGCCCTTTATCTGTCTCAATTTCGACAAAACTAACTTTTGCCGCGTTAGTGTTAAGTGCATTCACAATCTCTCGACTTTCGGCTGTTGGAAAAAGCCAGTCTGAGGTAAATGAAATCAAACAGAAACGAACTGGAGAGTCTTTAAAAGCATTGGCTAGTGCGCCACCATTCTCTTCAGCTAAATCAAAATAATCCATAGCCCGAGTAATGTAGAGGTATGAGTTGGCATCAAATCGATCAACAAAGGTGTAGCCTTGGTGTCGCAAGTAACTTTCAACCTGGAAGTCGGCGCCAAAACCATAAGTCAGACCATCGCGATCCTGCAGTCTCCGCCCAAATTTCCTTTGTAGAACCGGTTCTGACATATACGTAATATGTGCTGCCATGCGAGCGACGGCTAATCCACGATGGGGGTTGGAGCCTTCAGCAAGGTAATTACCCTGATGCCAGTCAGGATCAGCCATGATGGCTTGCCGGCCCACTTCGTGAAAGGCGATGTTCTGTGCGGAGTGACGGTAAGAGCCAGCTATGGGTACTGCTGCTATTACACGCTCTGGAAAGCGATGCGCCCATTCAAGAGCTTGCATGGCACCCATAGAACCCCCAAGGACACAAAATAATTTGTCGATACCCAATTGGTCTAAGAGGCGGGCCTGCGCTTGCACCATGTCGCGGATAGTGATTACGGGAAAGCTCAGGCCAAAATAGGAGCCCGTTTCCGGGTTCAATTCCTTTGGTCCGGTAGAGCCCATACAGCCGCCGAGCACATTTGAGCAAACGACAAAAAATTGATTTGTGTCGATTGCTTTGCCTGGCCCGACAATGTCATTCCACCAGCCTTGCTTTCCATTTGTTGGATGTGGGCCAGCCGCGTACTGGTCCATAGTCAAGGCATGGCACACCAAAATGGCGTTAGATTTGTCAGTATTTAGAGACCCATAGGTCTGGTAAGCTATACTAACAGGTGCCAAAGAAACGCCCGATTGCAGAAGAAGCGGTTCCTCCAGAGTTACTCTGTGGGCCTCATTTCTATCCGCACCAGAAGTGGCTGGGACTTTGTCTGAAACGGTCATAAATCGCTGTCCAAGCTAAAAAACAAGTCTCCAAAACATCCTTAAGGGGCTGCCCTGTCAATGTTTTCTTTGATTTAAGACTGTCTTGCAACTAAGACTGCGCCATATTCAGCCACTGGATAAGCGAGTTTATTTGCCATGGCGCTCCCTCAGCCTCGGGCCGGACTCATGGATATTCCTCTATATGAGGGCGGCAGGTCGAGCCTTTCTGGGCACGGCCGGGTGATAAAATTATCTTCAAATGAAAGCGCCTTGGGGCCGAGCCCTAGGGCTTTAGAGGCCTATGAAGAGGCCAAAGCTCAGTTAGCGCGTTACCCAGATGGCAGTGCGCAAGAGCTCCGCAATGCTATTGCTGAAGTTCATGAGTTGGACGCTCAGCGTATTATATGCGGTGCAGGGTCTGATGAAATTCTAGGTTTGATTTGCCGGGCCTATGCTGGCCCAGGTGATGAAGTTATCCATACCGAACACGGATTCTTGATGTACGAACTCTACACTCGTAGTGTTGGAGCAACACCTGTTGCAGCATCAGATAATAACATAACCGTCGATATAATTTCTGTCTTAGAAAATGTCACAGATGCAACACGCGCAGTATTTATTGCCAATCCCAATAATCCCACTGGTACGTATATTCCGTCGGTAGAAGTAGAGCGACTACGCTCTGGTTTGCGCGATGACATTATTCTCGTGCTTGATGGGGCGTATGCAGAATTTATGACCGATGAGGACTATGAGCCCGGTTTATCCCTGGCTGCCAGTTTGCCCAATACAATCATGACTCGTACTTTCTCAAAAATTTATGGGCTTGCTAGTTTACGTGTGGGCTGGGCTTATGCAGCGAAGTCTATTATTGATACGCTTAATCGTATTCGCAGTCCCTTTAACGTTAATATGCCAGCTCTGGCAGCTGCCGCAGCAGCGATACGCGATACGAATCATACTTCGACTGCAGTTGCGCATAATATTAGGTGGATGAGAAAAGCTCTAGATCGTTTACGCGCTCTTGGCCTTGAGGTCAAAGGCGAGTCAGCAAATTTTATTTTACCTCGTTTTCCAGAAAAACCAGGATATACAGCTGCGGATGCAAATAAATTCCTACAGAGGCAAGGTATTATAGTGCGTCGTGTTACCGACTATGGTCTACCGCACCACTTACGCATAACTCTTGGAACCGACGCAGAAATGAATACTGTACTTGCGGCACTTACCGATTTTATGGGAGGGAAGGATGGCTGAGCCCTTATTTAAGAAAGTCGCATTTATCGGTATCGGTTTAATAGGTTCGAGTATGGCGCGCCGCATGGCCCAAGATGGCTTGGCCGAAGAGTATGTTGCTTGTGCCCGATCGGAGTCCACACGATCCAAAGCAGTCAAACTTGGCATCGTCTCAACTGCTGTGGAAGATGCCGGTGAAGCGGTAGCTGACGCTGATCTTGTCGTTATTGCAACGCCAACCGGCAGTTATGGCGCCATTGCTGAAAACATCGCCCCGGCGTTGAAAGGGGGCGCTATCGTAACAGATGTGGGGTCGGTCAAAACGGCCGTAGTTAATGCTGTTACACCACACTTACCTAATAGCGTCCATTTTGTTCCCGGGCACCCAATCGCTGGCACCGAATATTCAGGACCTGAGGCGGGCTTCCCTGAGTTATTTGAAGGCCGCTGGACGATCCTTACACCGTCAGACTCTACCGACGATGAAGCCGTCGAGCGCGTGACTGCCCTATGGAGAGCTATGGGAGCCATGGTCGACATTATGACACCCGATCGCCATGACCGTGTATTGGCGATTACTTCACACCTACCACATTTGATTGCTTATACGATCGTTGGCACGGCGATAGAGTTGGAAGATGATCTTCGCCAAGAGGTAATGAAATACTCTGCCTCTGGTTTCCGCGATTTTACCCGAATTGCAGCTTCGGATCCTATAATGTGGAGGGATATCTTCCTCAACAATCGCGACGCGACGCTCGAGATCCTGCAACGTTTCTCAGAAGACCTGACCGCAATGCAACGAGTGATCCGCCGTGGTGAGGGCGATGTATTAGAAGATATATTCACTAGGACACGGGCTATCCGAAGCGGCGTAATTAAAGCTAAACAGGCAGAATAAAGTGAGTTGCAACTTTTGGATGCTGACTTAACACAGGCGGATGGCAACTTTTAACGCGCTAGATTACTGGATTTATGGTTACGGCTCCTTGATGTGGCGACCTGGTTTTCATTTTGTAGAAATGGCGCCAGCGGAACTCCATGGGTGGCGGCGTGATATGTGTATCCAATCCATTCACTACCGTGGCACTCCTGAGTTGCCAGGCTTGGTCGGTGGATTAACTCCAGGTGGAAGTTGCAAGGGTCGAGCTTTTCGTGTTTTACAAGAAGATGTGGATGAGGTCATTGCGTACCTCGACGAGCGCGAGCTAATCACAGATGTATACTTGCCAGAGCACCATGAAATAGTGCTCGACCATGGCAGGACCGTATCCGCTCGGGTTTATGTAGCTGATGTCGGGCACGAGCATTTTGCTGGATACTGTTCTTTGGAAGAGAAAATTACCTATTTGCGGCAGGGTTTGGGGACTGAGGGTAGCAGTATTGATTATTTAGCTAAAGTTGTCTCTGCATTGGGTGAATTGGGTATTAGAGATGATGGCTTAAGTGATCTACTGAAACACGCCCAAGCCGTGAGCCCGACCTAGTCTTAGTATTTTAACACCTATTTTGGCCAGGAAGCTGGCTCGGATCCAGCCCGAGCATAAGCTCGCCATAAGGTATCGCATTAGGATCCCATGATAACGCTTGGTGTCCCGTTGCGGCTAATACATCTAAATTGAATTGATGCACGAGCTTGTCTGGTTTACTTTCGATCTCTAGCTGCCTCAGTGCGGCGGTCAAGGTCTGACTTATTATCCATAAGCCCAAACAATTGTTTGCCCCACAAAGTTCCATTAATATCCCATTGAAGAGCTCGATGAGAGGCACCAGCTAAGGTGTCTGAGAATGCGGTGTGTGCTGGGTTGCTATCAGCCATACCACCTGCCCCCATGGCTTCTATTACGCGTGAGGCTGCACGCTTAGCGAGTGTAGCAACAAAAGCACAGTTGCGTTTGATGGCAAGCAGTTCTTCCTGGTGTAGGTCCCGATTATCTTCTGCCGCTTGCCACATGTCCTGCAGATCACGTCGGTAAACGGATTCGGCAGCATGAATCTCTGCTGACGATTCAGCCGCGCGCAGTTGTAAACTTTGAAACTCTGCAACCCGAGCATTGTCTAGAGCAGCCCGTTCTCGCATACCATTGACAAAGTGGTCCAGTGTACTTTTGGCGCAGCCAAGCGTCGGCATAGCAACTGAATACCCAAAAACGTCAAGCATCGGCAATTTGTAAACACTACTGGGGTTGAGGGCTAAACCTGGAGAATCCTTGCAGTTCAATTCAGCTATACGGGTAATTCGATGTGATGGGACAAACTGGTCTTCGATGATCACGTTGTTGCTGCCTGTGCCACGCATGCCAGGAGAGAACCATACATCGTCGATGCTATACTCACCTTTCTTTAGTAGAATCATTGCCATCTCGGGAGATTCATTGTCATCGAAAATAGGCGTCATAAGGGAGACCCAGTCACAGTGATCAATTCCCGAACACCACATCCAAGTGCCAGAGACTGTTATACCGCCTTCCCTTGGTATGCCTACCGAACCTTTTTGAGATGCGAAGGCGGCGCCAACCAACGCATCAGGGTTATCCTGCCAAACTTCGAATTGGGCTTCGGGTTCGTATTTTCCAAGCCACCAATTATGACTACCAATGATGCCTGCAACCCATCCAGTAGAGCCGCAATAACGTGCTATCTCCATCGCCACGTCTGTATGGGCTCCGAAAGGTAGTTCATGGCCGCCGAACCTAGCCGGCATGCAGGCGCGCAATACCCCAGACTCTACGATCTCAGTCATGCTCTCTACTGGGACCTGGCGGTTCTTGGCAGCCAGTTCTCGTCGGGCAAACAATCCGGGACCAAGTGCTTCTACCTGGCATAGAAGGTCTTCTAAGGTCGCTTTGCGTTCTAAAGCGGAGGTGTCAGGGGCCATTGTGGTTATCTCCATAAATGGGCCGATTTGCTATAAAGGCAAAGCTCACAGTGTAACTGCCTGGTAGGCTAGAAGCCCAATAACGTTGGTCATGGTCCGATTAATGCCTCCGTTAGCACTCCAAGTTTATCCATACCATGAGGCAAGGCACACGTATCCCATACCATGGATATGTGTGAGCAGGCTGCACCGATATCCGACTTGGCCGCGTGAACAAAATTACTTTCATCCAGACCTTTCGCACCCATGGCATCAGCAAGCCGGTTAGTCGCCCGTTTGCACAGTTGACCCACGTAGGAGGCGTTGCGCTTGATTCGAGCGAGATCGTTCAACTGGAGGGGAGCACCACCATTAATGGAATCGTGAATTCGGGCCATGTCCGCCTCATAAAGGAGCTGCGCGCAATCAATCTCCACCGACGACTCTGATGTACGTAACTGTAGCGTTGCATTATTCGCAATCTTCTGTGCAAACACATCAGTGCGCGGTGCCATGTCGGAGGCAAAGCTATTCATGGCACCTTTTGCCAAGCCTAGGGTAGGTGCAGAGACACAGTAATTGATTACACCCTGCATGGGCATTCTATAAACACTATTTGGAAGGCCGGCTGTTCCTGGTGTCTCAAGAGCATTGATTTTAACTTGGTGGATAGTCCGATGCTCTGGGATAAAAGCGTCTTTTATAATTAGGTCTTCCGATCCCGTACCGCGCAAACCAACTGTGCGCCAATTATTCTGGGTTTCGTAATCTTCCTTTGGAACTAGCATAAACCATGCGTCAGGCGGCCCGCTTTCTCTCGGTATGCGACCGACGATGATGCACCAATCACAGGCATGGATGCCACTAGAATACATCCATCTTCCTGAAACCTTGAATCCGCCCTCAACTTTCTTGGTTTCCTGATACTGGGAGGCAAACGCTGATGCAGAAATAGCGTCAGGGTTTTTACCCCACAGATCATCCTGGGCCTCAGGGGCAAACTTACCAAGCATCCAATGGTGAGTGCCGCAAACAGAAACGATCCAGGCTGATGAACCACAGTATTTTGCAATTTCTATGCCAGCTGAGGTTTGGGCCCCAAAAGGCATTTCATACCCACCACCACGTTTGGGTTGACAGCCTTTCAACAAACCCGCGCCTACTATGTCTGCAATGCTCTCGTCGGGCAGGCGGCGCATTTCGGACGTCTTAGCACGTCGCGATGCTAGTCCTGGTCCAATGGCCTTCGCCCTGGTGACCAACTCGTTAATGGTCATCATCTTTTCCGCTCCTGCAACATTAGTCATCATAACTGCGTATGGAATAAGGTTAACATCCGATGCCAACTCTCGCCCGGGGCGCGTTTTAGCGCAAGGGCGTTACTATTAATAGGGGCACTCCAAGAAGGGCTTATCGTGCTGCTTTGGCAAGCTCTATATCTGTTGCTCCATAACAAATTCTAGCTATCCAACAGTTAATAATCGGAGCAAGAGACTAGAATTAGGTTTACGCTGGAGATAGCATCATACATGAATGCGATATCCTAAATAAACGGCCAGACTAAAGCCCTGAGTTATTTATTCTGCGGACATTCCTAGTTATCTCCAACAATGCCTTCGAAATCTTTGACGTCGTTAAGGCCAAGCTTGGTATTAGTTTCTTCAAGAGAGGCCATCTTGTCTAACCATTGTCTGGAGTCCCCAGTCTTTCTTAGATGGGCAAGAAATTCTGAAACTTGTCGCACCGCTATGCGTGAAGTGGTTGACGGCCAGATAGTCAACTTGAAGCCAATGTCTTCAAGCTCTTGGGCAGAAAGGATCGGTGTCAAACCCGTTTCACTCATATTAGCCATCTGTGGGCCGATACCAGCATTGCAAATCTGTTCTAACTCAGCAATGGACTTGGGTCCGTCAAAAAAAATCATATCTGCGCCTGCATCCATGAACCTCCTTGCCCGTTCCATCGCTTCATCCATACCTTCAGGTCCACGGGCATCGGTGCGGGCAATGATCACTAAGTCTGGGTCGGTGCGCGAGGCCACGGCTGCTTTGATCTTTCGTACGGCGACGTCACGAGGCTCAACGAATTTTCCGGCCATATGGCCACATTTTTTTGGCCACACCTGATCTTCTAGTTGCACTCCGGAAACTCCAAGCGCTTCCATTCCTTGTACAGTACGTTTCACATTCGCAATATCGCCATAACCTGTATCGCAGTCGACGATAAGCGGGATCTCAGTCACCTGGCGCATGGCGCGCACAGTTTCTTCTAATTCTCCATACCCGATTAGGCCTACATCGGGCACTCCGTAACGGATGCAGGCACAGCCATAGCCAGTCATGTATCCCACATCGAACCCAGCTTGTTCGATAAGGCGTAAATCTAGGGGCGTGCCGGCTCCAGGAGCAATTATCATCCCGTCAGCAGCCATCAGACCACGCAGTTTCTTGCGTTGATTTAGGCTCATATATATTCTCCTACATCACTCTATTAGCAACTGCTCCATACAGGCCCGCAACTTCGGCGGTATAGATACTGGTTTGTTGCTCTGCCGTTTTACAAAGACATGCACAAAGTAGCCGCTAGCTGCACATGCTTCATCGCCTTCGATAAACAATCCCACTTCGTATCGAACGGATGAATTGCCAAGTTTACCAATGCGCAATCCAGCATCTACCACTTCGGGAAATTGAATTTGTTTATGGAATACGCACTTCGTTTCAATAGCTAGACCAGCAACATCTCCGTGCTCGAAATCCAGGCCACCTTCCTTAATCAGATATTCATTAATGACTGTGTCGAAAAATGCATAGTGCACCACATTGTTTACATGCTGATAGACATCATTATCTCTCCACCGGGTTGGTATCTTGAGATAATGTTTGTAGCTGGAGCGAGGTTCGCCACGCTGTCTCATAAGTTTGTTGTCCGGATAAAAAATTTTGTCTCGCTTAACCCCCGTCCTACAAGCGGGCAAGCTAATCTGTCTTAGAAACTATCGGGCCCTTATTCTTCCGGCAGCTCTCCATCTAAACCATCACCTTTTGCCTGTAAGGCATCTAACTCGTCTTGCACGCTCTTAAGGACTCGGGCTATGTAAGCACTACGGCGTTCCGTGCGAGACTGATTAACATCGTCCGGAATATCGTAATTTTCAATATCGTCTATTTTAAAAAGGCCATTGCTTTCGATTAGCCGCTCAACGGTGTCGAGTCTATCTCGGGTCACTGAAAGTTCACCCATGAGGGTCAAGACCATCGACAGTAATTTATCTATAGTCGGATCACTGAAGTATTGTGGCTTTTTACCTTTTGCTGTGCGCGGCAGTTTGATTTTTTCTTGATCATCTTTGCCCATAATTAGTTCCGTCCTTACTATCTGTTTTGTTCGACCCTATGTCATAGTAGTTACTTAATGCCAATTGTGACGGGAAATCTAAAATCGTCATCCGCGTAAGGTGTCTGGTCGTCTTCCCAGATTGAACCTGTTGATTTTGGATGAATATTGTCATTTTTGAAACCCGCTTTTTGACACACTTCAATCAGATCCATCTCGCGCAATTGCCCATAGAAGTTTTCGTTATTATTATATATCTCCCAGGCTGAAAGAAACCGTTCCAAGGGTTCAGCATCTTGGAACTGCGGCAGGTCCAAATGCATCATGATGCCCCCCGGCTTAAGCAAGCGATAGGATTCATTAAACACGTTCTGAATAGCTTGATGCGAAGTTTCGTGCAGGAGTATGTGTGACATCACCATATCGAAGCTGTCATCCTTAAAATTGGTGTGCTCAGCATTTTGCTGGCTGAAGTGTACAGCGGTCCCAAGTGCTACTGCTCTTGCATAACCATAGCGCAAAACAGGTGCGCCGACATCAATAGCGAAAAACTCCGTATCAGGCATCTGTTGCGCCCAATAAACCACTGAGCCACCAATAGTGCAGCCCATGTCGAGAACTTTGTGAAGCTTCTTATCAGGAAACTCGCCCTTGAAGAATTTGTGGGCGATTTTTCCTAGACCATCATTTCCCGTGCCTTGGCCCCCCATTGAGTAAATATATGAACCCCAATCATAAATCGCGCCCGCAGCCACATCATTATCTGTGCTTTCCTTGTGGTAGGCTCCTGGTTGAAGGTGAATGTCAAAAGCCGTGTGATATTTCGGGATCTCTAAATTGGGATCTAATGTTAGCGACCCTTTGTTGCTCGGCTGTCTGGCTTTCTCTATCAGTTCAGGTAACTGGCGCTCAACTGTATCTGCTACCGAGTCCCATACCATTTCTTGGCTGGAACGTTGCATGGCACTCCACATTTGATAATAAGGATCTTTAGTCATTACTTGCCGAATCTCATGTTGATCAGCAGGTTCGCGGCCCTTCTTCTTGATAAATTTCGGTAATACGCGGCTTTGGTAGGCTTTGGAGTTACCTCGGGCAACTTGATTAGCCAAGTGGAGGCGGAAGTCATTGACAAAAGACTGACGAGAGTCTTCGTCATGATTTGGTATGGGCAGAATAGCGTGGTGGTCTAGGGGTATCATCTCGGTCTCCAGATATTAAAAAAGTAGGTCTGGGTTATTTGGGTTTACCTTTGTCTGGGACGTGGCCCGGTGTCATGCAAGCGGCACCTTATCGGCATAGCAATGTGAGACGAGTCTTCGCCGTGGGGTGATCGTCTGCCGGTCAGATTAACGTTGGGGCTTAAAGGGTTCAAAGATGCCAATCAAGGGTCGACATATTCGATTACACTCTAAGGGCACATCAGGGTGGTCAGTTGGGCGGTATCTTTGAGGGTTTCTAATGTATCGATCGCTGCTATGAGGGATTCACCGTTGTTCCTAGATAAGGCAGATGCTGCTGAATCCCAGCAGGTCCAGAATTTATCGAGTTGGCGGTCTCGAGACAAAGGGTTGCGCGGATCACCAATCGCATTCTCAATGGACAGGCAGTATCTTGTACCATTCTTGAGTGTCACTGAAATTTTCTGCGGTCCAAAAGCGTTGACATCAGGATTATCATCTTCAATCACGATGATCCGTTTGGCCAAGTCATGGGTAGCGGAGTCGTTGAGGGCTGCAGGTAGGAAATCCGTTTGTCCGACAACGCCTTTGATCAGGGTGGTGGCGCAGACGTACCCCCCAAACAAAGCTTAGCATAGTTGGGCTCTGGATTTGGAATGTCGGGCCGGCCCACTAGGCGGTTAGCCAACGGCGGCACGTAGCATTCGACCTCTGTTACATCATCAGCAGAAAACGCATGTTCCGCGACGAGCCTTTGTAGTGCGTCGACAGCAAAATGAGTGAGTCTGCCTGATGGAAAGGGTTTGTGCCCTACCTCGGTTAAACGGAAAACCTTGCCCCATTGAGTCAGCGCTGGCTCCAGGTCGTAATCACCCTCCATCAACAACAGATAGCCATACATGCCGGTTAGAAAGTCCTTGGGACCAGAAATGCCTGCCTCCGCAAGATCACAGGCTACAAGCGCATTGCGGGCGCCGAAGCCCACCTGCAGTCCAAGCAAGCGGGAGCCCTCAATATGTGCCTGCATATTACCCCCTGCCTGGCCGTAATAGAGGCCGAGAGCATTGTGGACGGCTTGCCTATCGAAGCCGCGCAGTTTGGCAACGGCAGCTGTAGCCCCAAAACCACCAGTTATCGCTGGGCGGAAGAAACGCATAGGTGCGTTAGACGCTGTGGCGATGGAGCATGATACATCAATACCCATGGCAATAGCTTCAATTAGAGCCTTACCATTAATCCTTGAGCCAAATGTTGCTTGCCGGTCGACCTCGGCCATAGTTGCTGCCATTAGGGTCGACATGGGATGAAGCACACCGCCTTCATGCACGCAGTCAAACTCAAGACAGTGAATTTGGTAGGCGTTGATTACAGCTGCACTGGATGGTGGTAGGCGATCGGGCCGCGCCCATACCCTAGCACTGCTCCCTGATCCCCAGAGTTTTGCTGCAGCTAATGCCTCATCTGCGGACGGACCAGTTGAGCCAGCAAGGGCGCAGGCAAACGTATCCAATACGAAGGTCTTTGCAGCTTTGACGACTATTTCTGGTAAATCAGCGAAACGGGTCCCAACGACGTGGGCTACCATTGGCTCCACAGTATTCAAGGGTGACATCAATTACCGCTATCTTTGACATGTTCCTTATGTATGCGGAAAACGCGTTTCAGGTAAGCTTCGCGTCTTGCATTGCGAGCCGACTCAACTGCCTCATTAGGGCGGTAAGCCTCAATGTCATCACGACTGATTGTACCTTTTTCGTCGAGTAGTTGTTCCATGGTATCTAAGCGATCAAAAACTACTGAGACTTCTGCTGAAAGTTCGACAATGAAAGTCATCATTTGATCAATGGCGGGGTCGTCGAAAAATACTGATCGCTTGCCTTTGGCAGTGCGGGGTAGTGTAATTGGGGTGTCCGTTGTTTCACTCATGTTTGCTCACCATTACTCCCGGGCCAGTTCATCCATTAGGGTGTTGTATTCGTCCATTTTGTCATGAGAAGTCAATGTGTCCCGTTCTTCACGAATTATCCGGAAAAGACGGGCAATATATTCATTACGGCGCTCATTACGCTCGTCCTCGACGGCCTCGTCAGGCCTGTAGGCTTCTACATCCGCGCGGCTGAGAGTACCCTTCTTATCTAGCAGGCGCTCAATAGTATCGACTCTGTCATAGACCACCGACATTTCCGCCGACATGGCCATAATAATTGCCATTAACTGGTCAATCGCTGGATCATCAAAGAAAGTCGGCCGCTTCCCACGGTTTACAGGTGTGATTCTGATTCCGTCACTCATGTAGTCCTCTCTTTTTGTTGTGCGGAGCTTGTTTCTACACCGTCACTAATCCTTGCTGCAGTGAGCTTACTTCCAGGCACCCCAGCCAGTCCAATGGATCGATTCCCCAAGCCGGCCATAGCGCTTAGCAGTTTGATTGGATGCCTTCGCTGCCTCCTCAAAATCTTTTCGCGGTACAACATGAATATCTGGAGTCATCAATTCCATGTATTTGTTTTCGTCAAAACCCGCGGCGACATAAGCCTGCTTCATATCTGTTGATGTGAATGCTTGATAAAAAGGCTCGTTGTTATAGTAAGCATCCCAGTCAATATAAAAAGCGTCGAAAGGATCCATCTCTGCCGTTCTCGGTAGTTCCATATGGATCATAAGGCCGCCTGGTCTGAGTACGCGTTGACATTCGTTAAGGATACGCTTCATAGCGATCCGGGATGTTTCGTGGAAAGTCACAACCGACATTACAAGATCGAAGCTACTGCTTTCGAATGACATGTCTTCGCCGTTCATCTGGTGTAGATGTATAGCGGTATCAAGAGACTCTGCCCTGCCATGAGCATAGCGCAATATTGGGGCGCTGACGTCGATTGCATGGACTTCAGCATCGGGATACGCGTCGGCGATTGGCAACAGATTATGCCCGACGGTGCAGCCAATATCTAAAATGCGTTTCGGTTTGAAGTCCGGGAATCGTATTTTGAGATGTTCTGCCATGGACCGGCCAATGGTATCGCCAAGCGGGCCACCATTGCCTGCGGCGTATACATATACCCCTCGATCGTAAAGCATCCCTTGTGAGACATCGTAGCCGCCACGCTCAGTATGATAGTTCCCAGGCATGAGGTGAATATCACAGGCGGTCGTGTAGGGTGGCGGCTTGAGGCTTGGGTCCAGTATTAACGAACCTCTCGGTTTTTTGGCCAGTTTCTCAGCGCGTGTGTTTAGGTTCGGTTGAGCCCTTTCAATAGAGGGTATGATAGAGTCCCAAATCATTTCCTGACAGGATCGCATCATGCTAGACCAGGTACGACAATAGCCATTCTTCATCATTGCCCGGCGCACCTCATGCTCATCCTTTGGCGCGCGGCCTTTCTCAGACTCGAAGGCCGGTTTGACACTGTTGTCGTAGACGCCACGTAGGCCACCACCAATATCATTAAGAATATGCATGCGTAGGGTTGAGACATAGCTCTGCAGGGAAAGTTCGTCGTGTGAAGGCTCAGCTAGCAGGGCGTGAGGGGCTTGGCCAACCATGGTATACTCCATCGCTTAGTTTAGATTCGTAGTAGTCTATATCCGGAATGTTGTGAGGCCAAATCATCTAAGCTTAAGTAGGCGTATTATTGGCGATTCTGCGGCAAATATGTGCCTGCTTTCTGGGTCCGTGGGCCGGATTCGAATAAAGATTAGTCGATATCCCGAGTTCGACAAGAAAATAACTAATGATACTCCTAAAAATTACCGCCTCTCAAATTGGGGTAGTGCCCGGATTATAATCGAACAGTCCTAGACTTTCTTCGTTCTTATGTTTCTTTTCAACATACCGCTCTGGATTGTCGCTTTGTAAACGCTCACGAGCAGCTCGCGAACGCAAAAGAACAAAGTTGGCTCGTTCTTTGCGCGCCGATTCATACCGCTGCAATGCCTCGTCAATCGTTTCCGCAGCAGCGAATGCGCGGCCTAATATGACACCGTCCTCGATACCCATGGCCGCGCCCATGCCCATGAAGGGTAACATCGGGTGGGCTGCGTCTCCCAATAGAGTTACGTGCCCTTTAGTCCATTGGTCGAGAGGGTCGCGATCATATAGCGCCCATTTAAAAACCTTGTTTTCTGGTGCAGCCTCAATTAGGGCACGAATTCGAGGATGCCAGTCACCGAACTCATCGAGCAATTCTTTCCGCGTTGCAGGAATGGACCAGCCTTCTTCATCCCACCCGTCGCGGCGAACAAAGGCTACGAAGTTTAATACCTCTCCATTCCGAACCAAATAGCGTGTGAAAGCCTTTCTAGGGGCAATGGCGACGCCTGAGGCTGGCGTGATAACGTCATTTGCAAGATCCCCTTTATCAACTAGGCCACGGTACGCCACGTTGCCAGTGAACTTAGGGTCCTCGGGTCCAAATAGAGATTCCCTTACGCAGGAACGAATACCGTCCGCACCTATGACCACATCACATGTAATGCTTTTACCGTTTGTAAAGTTTACTTCGATGCCACTTTTAGTTTCCTTGTAATTCTTAAAAGTGTGGCCAAGCACCATACAGCCGGGATCGCCAGCTTTAGCGGCGTTTCCCAGGATCTCATGTAGATCGGCGCGGTGAATTTGATAATAGTTGGCCCCGTATTTTTGCTTTGGAATATTTCCCCGTTTTGTTTCAACTAGAATTTCCCCGGTCTTATAGTGGATGATTGCCTGAGCTTGGGGGACATCAGCCCTCTTAGCCAGTTCATCCCCAAGTCCGACATACTCGAGGCCGTGGGTCGAATTTGGGCTGATAGTCAATCCAGCACCAACTTCTCCCAGTTCGGGTGCCGCTTCGTAGACGATAGGTTTAAAGCCGTGCTTCTGCAGAGACAAAACGGCAGTTAAGCCAGACATGCCAGCGCCGATTACAGCGATACTTATATTTTCCATAGTCCGGCATATCCTAACGGTCTTGTTTTCAGTGTGCAGGGGCACCTAACAGCCTAGGCTATGTCCTCACAATTGGCATAGACAGCATAAACCGTTGAGTGGACGAAACGGTAAGCTAAAGATGAGGGCAAGATCGGACATAGGCCGTAGCCATAGAAAGTGGGCCTCTTAGGTCTTCCAAGCACCGTAAGTATACCAGCGCGCGCTTTCACCAACGCGGGCGGTTTTGCTCCCCGCGACGGTTGGGTTATTAACCGCCTCATCAAACTCTTCGGATGCCGACCGGTCTATATCCGGAATAGAGACCTGCCAAAACCGGTTATCGGCAAAACCTGCCCTCGTGACCCACTCTTTCGGGTCAAGACTTGTGTAAGTTTTGTAGAACGGCTCATTATTATAGTAAGCATCCCAATCGATATAGAATGCATCGAAATCACTCATGTTGACCACAGGCGTCAATTCCATGTGCGCCATCATACCGCCTTGTTTTAGAGTGCGGTGGCATTCTTCCAAGATTCTTGGATATGCCTTGCGGGATGTTTCATGAAAGACAATACAAGAATAAATCAAGTCGAAAGACTCATCCTCAAAACTCATATCTTCCGCATTCATCTGGTAAAAATGTATCGGTTTTTCTAGCGCTTCGGCCCTGGCATGGGCGTAACGCAGAACCGGTGCACCGGCGTCGATGGCATACACGTCTGCCTCCGGGAAGGCATCAACCAGTGGCACAGTTGAAGAACCGATTGTACAGCCCAGCTCTAAGATTTTTTTAGGCCTGAAATCTGGCCAGCGCTTCTTGATGTAAGCGGCCAATGTACGCGGCAAACCGTCAGCTAAAGGCCCAGCCGCACCACCATTGTAGACAAAGCGACCCCGGTCATAGAGAGCGCCTTGGCTAGCGTCATTTTCTGCCCTAACTGTGTGGTAATTACCGGGCATGCGGTGAATGTCACTAGCTGTGAGATACTTGGGAATTTGCATGTCAGGATTAAGGTTTAATGTTCCGAACTGTGCCTTGACCTTGCTAATACGATCATTCAATGCAGGTTGAGCCCGTTCGAGTGCTGGGCGTACCGAGTCCCAAACCATGTCCTGGCAGTTGACCATCATGGTTGACCACGTTCGTCCATAGTGATTAGCCATCATTGCCTTGTGGATTTCGCGCTCACCGTTGGGAGTGCGGCCATGTTCTCTCTCGAACTTTGGTTTAACCTGGTTTTCATAAACCTTACGCATACCGCCACCAACTTGGTTGAGGACGTGCATGCGCAAACGCGAAACAAAGTGTTGTCGGTTTATTTCATCATGAGTGCCTGTAACCAGGAACTTGTGCTCGTGCTGTAGGGTCATGAAGGTGCGTTCTTTCTCTTTTATTTCCAGGCGCCGTACATGTTCCACATTATCATTTCGCCCCAATGACCTGGGTTACTGGCGCCAACACTCTTTCCCTTGGCGTAAAGGGTGAAGTCACCATCGGGCACTGTACCAAAATCAGGAGCGGCAATGTGAACGTATTTCTCGGACTCAAAACCTGCGTTAACGCAAGCGCTACTTACGTCTGTGCGCATCCAATTAGAGAGAAATGGTTCGTTATTGTAATAAGTATCCCAGTCAAGACGAAATTGATCATAGGGGCCCATCTCGTCAGCACGTGGCATTTCCATATGCAGCATCAATCCGCCAGGCTTTAGGAGCCGGTGACTTTCGCTGAAAATATTTGCCATACTGGTTCGCGACGTTTCATGGAATAGAATACAAGATACGATCAGATCGAAACTCTCGTTCTCGAAAGATGTTTTCTCAGCATTCATTTGGTGAAAGTGGCAGGGCACGCCTAGCGCTTCTGCGCGGGCGTGGCCGTAACGGAGGCAGGGTGCTGCAACGTCGATGGCGTGGAGTTCTGCCTCTGGAAAAACATCTGCATAGGGTAGGGTGTTGTTGCCTACGGTACAGCCAAGATCGAGAATCTTAGCGGGTTTGAACTCCGGCCAGCGCCGTTTGATAACTTCTGCCTGACTGCGTCCGTTGTTATCGCATAGGGGGCCAGCAAAACCACCTTGATAAAGGTACAGGCCACGATCGAAAAGAGCACCCTGACTAGCATCACCGGATTCGTGTTCCGTATGATAGTTACCTGGCATCAAGTGAATATCGCTAGCGGAAACATAGCGTGGCACCTCTACATTTGGGTCAAGGACCAGACTGCCAAATTTTGTATTGAGGCCGCGAACCTTTTCATTGAAGGCGGGTTGGGCGCGCTCTACGGCAGGGCGCACGGAGTCCCAAACCATTTCCTGACAGGTATGTATCATCGAAGACCAGGTCTTTCCGTAATGGTCTTTCAGCATAGCTTTCATCGCTTCGCGACCATCTTTCGGCGCCCGCCCTTGTGCTTTCTCAAAAGCCGGCTCAACACGTTGGTCATAAACGTCTCTGAGGCCATCGCCAATCACCGTCAGCACATGCATGCGTAAATTAGCGCTGTAAGCTTGCCGGTTGGCTTCATCGTGGGTGCCAGTGATGAGAAAGTCGTGTTCGGTCTGACGGGCCATGGTTTACTCCTTAATCTTAAGGATACACATGCTAACACGGTTATATCAGCTGCCCCAGCGTATCTTTTTGGAGCCAACTGTTAAACGCAGCTTTAGATTAGAGATTCTTAAGGTATTCTAGCACCTCATCCATGCCTTTGACCTCTGCATATTTGGCTTGCAGGTCAAATAAGTTGGCTTCATGGGGTCGGACATCTCGATCGCCTACCGCTTCGCGTACTACGATGGGAACAAAGCCCGATTGGCAAGCATCCAAGGTGGAAGCGCGGACACAGCCCGAGGTGCTCCAACCCGTTATTAGCAATGTATCAACGCCATCTGCAGACAGTGTAGAGGCCAAATTAGTCCCAAAAAAAGCACTGGCGTATTGTTTAGTAATTACAAGTTCATTTTTCCTTGGCTCCAACCCTTCAACGAATTCTGCCATTGGACTTCCGCGGTCAAAATTCTTAAGTGCAGGTACTTTACGGTAAAATACACCGCCATCTGCCCCGCCCGGTGTAAATTCTACCCGGGTAAAAACTATCATGATGCCGGCGCTACGTGCTGCGGCGAGCACCTTGCGGGCAGTCTCGGCTGAAGCTTCTACCCCAGCATAAAGGCCACAGTCTTTGGTGATGTAAGCTTTAGCAAAATCGATTAGCAAAAGGGCTGGCTTTTTACCAAACTTTAATGCACCACCGAAACCGGCCTTGTCATAGTCTTGATCTAGATTTCCGCCCTCACCCATGCTTTGCCTCCCCCAGAACTAATGCCGGTATTAGATGATACCTTTTTCCTTGAAATCGCCAATCTGTTTGTCAGTCATACCAAGCAGGTCTTTATAGACTTCATCATTGTGCTCGCCGTGATCAGGACCAGACCAGCGGACGTTGCCCGGAGTGCGCGAGAATTTTGGGAACGTGTTTTGCATTTTGATAGAACCAACATGCTTGTTGGCAACATCAATAATGGCCTCTCGTGCTTTGAAGTGCGCATCCTCTAGCATTTCGGGTGCGCGATAGATCAGGCCAGATGGCACGCCATTCGAGTCCATTATCTTTTCAAGTTCTTTAACTGTTTTAGTTTTTGCCCAGTCGTTAATCAACTCATCGAGTTCCGTCTGCCGTTCGCCGCGAGCATGGTGCGTAGCATAGCGTTCGTCCTTGGCTAATTCCGGCTGATCCATGGCCTCACAGAGCCGCTGGAAGACAGTGTCCTGATTAGCCGCTATGAGGAATTGTCCGTCCTTAGCCTCATAAATGTTGGAGGGTGCTACCTGCGGTAGAATAGACCCAGTCCGTTCGCGGATATATCCCGTCTTATCGTATTCGCTGATCAAGCTTTCCATCATTGCAAAAACAGCCTCGTAGATTGCGGAGTCTACGACCTGTCCCTTGCCAGTATTATGGCGGTTGTGCAGTGCCATTAGGGCGCCCAGGCAACCATAGGTGGCGGCTAAGGTATCACCGATCGAAATGCCTGCTCGGCTTGGTGCTGAGGTTGGATCTCCTATGACATAGCGAAGGCCACCCATAGCTTCACCTACTGCTGCGTAGCCAGCTTTGTGAGAATATGGACCGGTTTGACCGTAGCCGGATACCCGGATCATTATTATGGCTTCGTTAATAGCTGAGAGCACATCGTAGCCAAGATTCCAGCGCTCTAACGTCCCCGGCCGAAAATTCTCGAGTAGAAAATCAGACTTTCTGACCAGTTCTTTTATTATCTCTTGGCCCTCCGGAACGCGAGCATTCAGGGTGATACACTTCTTATTGCGCGCAAGAATCGGCCACCATAAAGATGTTCCATTAACTAATTCTCTGCCCCATTGACGCATTGGATCCCCAACTGTGGGTTGCTCGATCTTGATAACTTCAGCGCCGAAGTCTCCCATAAGCTGGCCGCAAAAGGGTCCAGCTAGAAGCTGACCCATTTCAATCATCCTAAGACCTGATAGCGGGCCTGTGGCCTCTTTAGCTACATTCGACATGCCGTGCTCCTTTTCGTATTTATCGCTTTGCAACTCAGGACTGCCTAACTTGGAATACCTTGTCCTCGCGGGGTTTCCTAGCTGTGAGGCTTACCTAGTGCAAGGGTGTGAATGATTTAATTCGTGTTACTACATGCCCAAAGAAGCAAAAATGTCATGTTCTATATCCCTTCCTCTCTACACTTGTGAACAGTGTATTGCGCGAATTAGGCTTGAAAAGCTATAGACCCGGACTAAAGTCTACCCCTAGCCAATTCCACCCTCTTTCCTTGATTGAAGGATACAAGAAATGACCTCAAAAGTGACGTTGGTTGAAGTTGGTCCTCGCGACGGTATACAAGCTGAGCCTACGATTTTGACGACTGAGGAGAAAGTCGAATTCATCACTCGTTCAATAGATGCAGGCATTAAGCGTATTGAGGTGACCAGCTTCGTTAACCCGAAACGCGTACCACAGATGGCCGATGCCGTTGAAGTAGTTGCAGCACTCCCCAAAGATACAGGATGTTCATTCATTGGTCTAATTTTGAATATGAAAGGCTATGAACGTGCCCGAGATGCGGGTGTTGATGAGGTCGGTTATGCGGTTGTTTCAACAGATACATTTGCCACCAAGAACCAAGGTATGACTTCTGTTGAAACCGTGAACGCCTGGAATTCCGTTGGTCGGCTGGCAAAGTCAGAGGGTGTTAAGGCTGGCGTTACAATAGGCGCATCCTTCGGTTGCCCCTTTGAAGGTGAGGTTTCTCAGGAGCGCGTTGTTGATATTGCCAAGCGATGTGCCGACTCCGAGCCAGTAGAAATCGCTTTAGCCGATACGATTGGCTGTGCAGATCCAAGCCGTGTTGGTGATTTGATTGCAAAAGTTAAAGACGCCATTCCGAGCATGCCCATTCGAGTACACCTGCATAACACCCGCAATACTGGATTGGCCAACGCCTACGCAGCGGTCTCTGCGGGTGTTGACTTTATGGATGCATCTACTGGAGGCATTGGCGGTTGTCCCTTCGCTCCGCGCGCGACTGGCAACATTCCGCTCGAAGATCTTGTCTATATGTTTGACCGTATGGGGGTGGCGACTGGCGTAGATATTAATAAAATCATTGCAAACGCGGCGTGGGTCGAAGAGCGACTCGGAGCACCTATACCGGCGATGCTTGGCAAGGCCGGGGTTTTTCCGGACGTTTCTAAAGCAGCTTAAAGACCCGCTTTGGGCTGGCATTTGCGCCGTTTTTGGGTTAGTTGAGCGCCGCAATTCGAAGTAAATGTATCGAGGGTCGATTTGACTGGATTGCTAGGTTAGTTTGGCTGTGCCTTTATTGAGGCAGTATCTTAGGGATTTGAGTGGTTGTGCGGCATAAGATTCGTCGCTACAGCTAAATTAGAATAATTTAAAAAAAGGGGCATGACTGCGCAATGTCTTACGTACTCGGGTGTGATGTCGGGGGGACCTTTACGGACCTGCTCCTGATTAATGAAAAAACTGGTGAAACTTTTAGGGCGAAGACGCCCTCGACGCCGGCAGATCAATCAGTCGGTGTGATGAACGGTATCAATAGGATCTGTTCGGATGCTGATATTAAGCCGACAGAAATTAACGAGCTAATGCACGGCACTACGGTTGCTACCAATGCTATCCTCGAAGGAAAGGGAGCTCGAGTGGGTTTAATAGTGACTGATGGCTACCGCCAGGTCCTTCAGATTGCCCGTTCTTTTGTTCCTGGCGGTCTCGCTGGCTGGATAATTTGGCCGAAGCCGGAACCGCTGGCAGCGCTTGAGAATACTGTTGAGGTGAAAGAACGCGTTGGTGCGCGTGGGGATGTAGTTCGCAAACTCGACACCGACTCAGTGATTGAAGCCTGTAAAGTTCTAAAAAGGCAAAGGGTACAGGCTGTCACGGTTTCCCTAATGAACTCTTATGCCAATGGTGCCCATGAGCGAAAAATACGTAATATCGTAAAGAAAGAGCTCCCGGGTGTTCCGGTGAGCTTGAGTCATGAAGTGCTCCCTGAAATGTATGAATACGAGCGCGCTCTTACGGCTGTCGCTAATTCCTACGTGCGGCCAACAGTCTCAAAGTACCTGGGCAATTTAGAAAAGGCGCTAAAGAAAAAGACTGGTTCCTGCAAGTATAAAGTGCTGCGTTCCGACGGCGGTTTGATGGCTTTTGGTAATGCCGCCGACCAACCAGTGTCATTGATGATGTCTGGACCTGCCGGTGGAGTGGCTGGTGCCGTATGGGTTGCTAAGCAGGCTGGTTTTAAGAACCTACTGACTTTCGATATGGGCGGCACTTCTACAGATGTCGCGCTGATTGAGAACGGAGATCCGCAGCTGCGTCGTGAAACTCGTGTCGGTGATGTTACAGTGCGGGCTTCATCCCTAGATGTGCGGACTGTTGGTGCTGGTGGGGGCTCAATTGGGCGTGTTCCTGAACTTACCGGCGCCTTGCGTGTAGGCCCAGAAAGTGCTGGAGCTGATCCTGGCCCAGCCTGCTATGGTCAGGGTGGCACAGAACCTGCTGTAACTGACGCAAATGTAGTTCTAGGTCACTTGCCGCCGTCATTGATCGGCGGAGAGATGAAGCTGAACGTTGCCGCAGCACGGAAAGCTATCAAAAAAGCCGTAGCCGATCCGCTCAAGATTTCTATCGAAGCGGCTGCGGAAGGTATTGTGAAGATCGTCAACGAAAACATGTTTGGTGCGCTCCGTTTGGTTTCTATTGAACAAGGTTACGATCCACGGGAGTTCGCCCTCATTGGCTTTGGTGGGGCGGGACCATTGCATGCCAATGCACTCGGTAAGCTTTCTGGATCCTGGCCTGTTATTATTCCGCCAAGCCCTGGTGTACTTTGTGCCTATGGCGATGCCACTACCCGGGTTCGCAACGAGTCTTCGCAAACGCTGGTTCGGCGTTACTCAGAAACGAACAATAAAGAAGTCGGGAAAATTCTGAACGATCTCACTAAGGCGGCGGCTCAATCGCTCATTAAAGAGGGAATTCCAAAGAAAGAGCATCAGGTCGTTTGGGAAGTTGATCTGCGCTATCACGGCCAAGGCTTTGCACTGACAGTCCCATGTAAGATACAAGGCTTTGATAAGAATGGATTGGAACAAGCTGGCAAAGCTTTTGATGCTAGCCATACGCGGATGTTTACGTTCGCGCTAGACGCTGAACATGAGGTGGTTAACTTGCGCGCTATTGTTATGGGTGATGCTCCCAATGTGAAAGCGGTGAAGGCAGGAAAAGGCAGCGCTAATGCTAACGCGGCAGTAATTGATGACAAACATACCATCTGGGCAGACGGTAAGAAGCACAAAGCAAAAATCTACGATCGTTTAAAGTTAAAAGCCGGCAATAAAATATCAGGTCCAGCGGTTGTTACTGAATTTGACGCAACCACAGTTATTCTCGCGGACTGTGTCGGTGAGGTGGACAAAGTTGGTTGCATTCTCATAACGCCTAAGGGTTGGAAAGGCGGGAAAAAGTCCGCTTCCAAATCTAAGGCGAAGAAGTAGGGCAGAGGTTTAGGAGAAAACTCATGGCTAAAAAAAGTACACACAAAGCACAAATTATCCAAACCAATAAGAAGCCCTTCAAGAAGGTCAAAATTGACGCAATTACTCTTGATATAATTGAGAGCGCCATTCGGAATGCTCGTTTTGAAATGGATGCAACCGTGTTTCGTACGGCTATGTCGCCTGGCATTCGTGAGCAGCACGACGCGTTTCCGTTGATCGCCGATCGTAACGGCAAGATGGTTGTTGGCCAGTTTGGATCTTTTATTGACGGCTTTCTGAATGGTTACGACGGCACAGTTGAAGAGGGTGATGTCTTCTTCACAAATGATCCTTATAAGGTTGAGGGTGCTATCAGCCATGCCAATGACTGGCTAATAGTTCTGCCGATCTTTTACAATGGACGATTGGTGGGTTGGGCCTGCCACTTCGGTCATATGACTGATAACGGTGGCAAGGTGCCTGGTTCCATGCCAACGGATGCCACGACCATCTTTGAAGAAGGCCTCGTTACGCCGCCTACGAAGCTCTACAAGAAAGGTATTCTGCAAGAGACCCTACTTGAGCTCATGCTTAATCAGGTCCGGCTCCCACAATGGAACCGTTCAGATCTCAACGCTGTTCTTGCCGCTTGTCGGGTGGCTGAGAAGCGAGTCAAAGAGATGTGCGACCGGTTTGGTGATGATACTTATGTTTCGGCCACTCAGGCTGCTCTAGACCGGAATCTCCGTGCTGTAGGTGGTCTAATTATGCAGGCTATTGGTGAAGACCCGGTTTCATTCGAAGACTATGTCGATGATGATGGACGTGGTTTTGGTCCCTACAAGATTAAGTGCACCATGTGGCGTGAGGGTAAAAAGGTGATTCTCGACTGGGAAGGGACAGATCCTCAAGCCATCGGGTCCATCAACTTCTATCTAAACGAAAACATGCTCAAGATGTTCTGGGGTGTTTACATGATAATGGTTTTTGACCCAGAAATTCTATTCAACGATGGATTTTATGATCTGGTTGACGTTCGTATTCCGCAGGGGACATTGTTGAAGCCCACTTTCCCTGCAGCTTTATCCTGCAGAACCCACGCTCTGGGTCGTATCTTTGATACATTTGCAGCGCTACTTGGCCAGAAGAATCCAGGATTCTTGGCGGCAGCTGGCTTCTCGTCTTCGCCCCACTTTATGTACTCGGGTACTGACAAGCGAGGTGAATGGTATCAGCTCTACCAAATCGGATTTGGTGGCATTCCGGCTCGACCGCACGATGATGGTCCTGACGGCCACTCCATGTGGCCGAGCTTTACCAACGTGCCGCAAGAGTACTTGGAAGCCTACTTCCCATTACGTATTGAAAAGCACGAAACTATCTCCGATACGGGAGGGGCTGGATTCTTTCGTGGTGGCAACGCACTGCGCGTCGATTACTGCTTTCTTGAAGATGGTGTTATATCGATTCACGATGACCGTTGGCTCACATATCCATGGGGTGTAACCGGCGGTGAGCCGGGTGAGCGATCTATCAAGGTCATGTACCGCGGTGGCTATGAAACGGGTATTGTGGAGTATCACGAGTCCAAGTGTGATAATATCAAGGTTAAGGCTGGTGACATTCTTGCCTTTATCACCTGGGGTGGCGGCGGAGTTGGAAATCCTCTCGAGCGTCCCGCTGAGAAAGTGGCCTTAGAAGTGAAGCGGGGCCTGGTCACAGCGGAGGGGGCCCGGCGTTACGGAGTAGTTCTAAGCAAAGCGGGTAAGGTTGATGAAAAGGCTACGAAAAAACTGCGTAAGGAAATGCAGGCCGAGCGTCCAAAGGTAACCCCTGTCTTCGATAAGGGGCCGGAACTTGAGACTATTCTCGCCAATGCTGAGGAGGAAACACATCTCAAAGCTCCAAGACAGCCGGTGTTCCAGTCTAGCAACTTAGCGCAGGCAGCAGAGTAGGGCGCGTAGTTAGCGTTCTGCTAAATTAAAATTAAGAAAGGGCGGATCCTTGGCATACATGGGACCGCTCTTTTTGTGCGTGCATGCTGTTACCTGCTTCTGACAGGAAAGTTGTCTTGGACAGGGATAGCTCTGCTTGCAGCAGTTGAGTTTCCTTAAGGTTCATTTAATCGTTCTGTGAAGCAGATTTTCGTACACCTATCCATTCTATCCAGATTATTTGAGTCTTAAAATGGTCTGTTCCAGACCAAGATGTGTTGATGTCTTCGTACCGCAATCCTGAAATGCAGCACTAGCCATAATTTGCACTTTATAAGGGCGTTGTGTCTATAAAATGAACATGGATTCAGACCAAATATCACGACAAGTAAGCACTACTGTTTCTAATCTCAAACAGTTTGCATCTCCGGCTGCGCTTAGAAACGCTCTCCCTCTTGCAGAGGTCTTGCGGCCCATACTTCCTCACACAGGGGTTATCCTAGAAATTGGATCGGGCAGTGGATTTCATGCAGCAGTGATGGCAGCGTCGTTTCCAAACTTACGCTGGCAACCAACCGAGGTTGACCCTAAACAGGTAAGGGCTTTGCAGCCAACAGCCCAAATAGAGGAGCTTAGTAACCTATTACCGCCTTTCGCTCTCGATGTTACCGCGCTGGAATGGCCTCTCAAGCATGCTCAGGGTGTGCTGTGTCTCAATATGGTGCACATAACGCCATGGCGTGCAACGGAAGGTCTACTGCGCGGGGTATCAGCTATTTTAGAGTGCAGAGGCTGCCTCTACCTCTACGGGCCGTTTAAGAATGATGGGCATCACACTTCTCCTTCAAATAAGGTATTTGACCAATATTTGCGGGATCGCAATCCGGCTTGGGGTGTGCGTGATGCTCGTGAAGTAGATGACTTGGCATTTTCATGGGGTTTATCATGCGACAAAGTGATAGAAATGCCGGCCAATAATGTCGTAAGGGTCTATAGGAAAGCCGCCTAAGCTTTACCTATTCTCATACCACGGTTTGGATGAAAGATTTTTTTCAATTTCTTTTTGCTAATGCGTGGGCAATATCTGCACCGTTCATTTACTCAGAGAAAGAAATAAGGGAGCGGAAAATGTCCAGGACTAATACTGCCTCGTCCAACTCACCCACTAGGGCAGAAATCTTAGACTCGGCTAGAGCGCTGATACCCGCTTTAAGAGAGCAGGCTAATGAGGCGGAAGACCTACGGCGATTGCCCGACCGAACTGTTGAGGACTTGAAAGCAGCTGGGCTGCATAAGATTTATATGCCCAAGCGCTACGGCGGGTTTGAGATGGATTGGGGTGTGCACATGGAGGTTTCGCGTGAGATTTCACAAGGTTGTGGTTCTGCAGGGTGGATTGCAGGACTCGTGTTTTCGCATGTCATGTGGATCGCCCGCTTTGGGGAACAAGCCCAAGAGGAATTTTTCGAGAAAAACTCCGACCCTATCGTTGCAACAGGATCAGCAGGGGGGGGTAAGCTCGAGCATGATGGCGATGCATATCTACTCAACGGCCGCTGGGGATTCATGAGCGGCATTGACCACGCTGACGGCGCTATGGTGACTGCTACACTTGGTGATGAACGTATTTTCACCCATTTCGTATTGCTTTACCCCGGTGATTATATCAGTGAGGATAATTGGCAGGCTGAGGGACTGCGCGGAACAGGTAGTCATCACGTCAAGGTTAATGGCACACGAATACCAGCGCATCGACTTATCGGTCGCGATGATATGCTTCAGCTTAATCCGCCAGGTTCAAAGCTTCATGACAGCTACATATATAAAGTGCGCACCAGTGCTTATCAAAAAAGCTGGTTTGCTGGCATTTTGGTTGGCACTGCTATGGGGGCGTTGCAAGAATACGTGTCATTAACCCGCAATCGTAAGGGTGCGATGTTCGGAGAATCCATTATCGAGCAAGCACCGGTGCAAGGCCGAGTCGGAGAGTCGGCTGCTGAGATTCATGCAGCGAATCTCATTGTAGAAGATTTTTGTCAGATGCTTCACAAAAGAGGGAGTGTTGATCAGGATATTTTGGGGGAAGACCTTCTGTGTTCCAAGCGTGACATGACCTTCGCTGCAGCATTGTGCTTGCGCGCAGCCGAGAGGCTATCAGGAATGATGGGGGTCTCTGCCCAAAACGGCCGTAATCCTGTTCAGCGCCATTTTCGAGACTGCCGGACGGTCAGCACTCATATCGAGCTACAGTGGGACATGTCTATGGCCGCCACAGGAAAGTACTTGTTTGGAATTCCCACAGGTGATCCCTTGGTCGACGGAACAGAAAAACCAAGTCCAACCTCCGGGACAGCCTATCTAGGTACCAGAATATAGGGTATCTAGAAGAAGAATAAGTTCGCCTTAGATGGCTGTGGCGTAATACCCATATTGGGGCAGGCAACCATTGTCTAAAATGTCTTGGGTAATCTCAAACGCCGAAGCTTGTATGCAAACTGGTCTTTGATCTTCTGGCGGTCCCGTATTTATGTTCGTTCAAGCCAATCCAGTACAATCTCACAGAACTGAATTTTTTGCTGCTTCCCAGCAACAACATGCGCAAATTCCTTTAGATCAATGCCCTCTGCATTTGGAATAGCTTCTTGGATTGGTAGGGTCATCCGAGGACTGGTTACAGTATCCATATGACTATGTACGATTAGACTCGGGCACTTCACGTCGATAAGTTGGGCTGTGACGTTGTGGTTTAAACAAGCGTGTATGAACCTTTGGTGTGCGCCAAGACGTCCGTTCAACTCGCGCCAAGGTCCGCTAGGTCCTAAGAGCCGTTTGTGATTAGCGTTATAAAAGTCATGACGGAAAGACATCATGCAAACGAAACGTTGAAAGGCTTCCCAACCCATTTCGCGGTGAACATCAAGGAAGAGCATCATCTGTTCACGGAATAGGGGGTCTGTTGCATCGGACCAGGCACCCATGTTCAGCATTGAACGCACCAGGTCAGGCCGCTTGAGCGCCATTACCTGAGATATGCAAGCGCCCATACCTACTAGGCCAATCAGGTGAGCTCCGCCACTATGGCCTAAATACTCTAACAGCTGTATGGCGTCATCAGCATAAAGGTCAATGCTGGATTCGCTCGAAAGATCATCATCGGAATCATAAAGTCCTCGGTAATCGATAATGATGGCTTGATAGTTGTCAGAGAGCCCGCGTGGCAAGTGATTATGAGAGCCGTGGCAAAACGACCCCCAGCCACCTTGCACCAGAACTGGCACCCCCTCGCCATGGGTTTCATAGAACATAGTATGGCCATTGATATTCGCCGTAGGCACTTGGCATCTCCTTAATTTTTTTGGGTCTTTGACTGACGTCCACACGATGGGATAAGTGCGCCTATTTAACGCTCGTCGTCCTTTGGTGCAACATGGGCTGACAATGCTACTTAGCTAAACTGCACATCCAGGTTGCTTTTGTCGGCGTGTCAAAGAATTCTGGATATTACTTTTCTTTTGCACGCAGAGACAATTTAGAATTTAGCGACTGAAATCCAGATAATGAGTGCTACCAGGGCCCAGATACTTTTAACAAATATCAAAGCCATCCTGCGGGAGTTTTCTAATAACTTTTCTCTGTCTGGTGTAGATCCATTGGCAAAAATGTCAGCAATTGCTGCTCTGGCTGGGGGTATGCAAATACGAATACCAATACCACAGGCCACAATTAACGAAAAAATTACCAGCTTTACGGCCAGCCAATCGGCGACAATCGGTCCATTGCCCACTAATGACCAGATGGCAATAGCAGCTAATGCGCTAGTGATGACTAGCCGCATGCCTATGTCGAGTTTTCTAAACCTCTTACCAAAGTCAATGTGTGACTGTGGCCTTGTCTCCTTTAAATTGGGGTGATCAACCCAGTACTGATGCCACAGGCCTGTCAGCCATACAGCGCCGGTCAGAGCGGCTACTGACGCTATTTCTGCATCGTAATCGCCGGCGGAGCCCCAGCCGCCCATAAATGTCATCGTGATACCAAGCATTAGCATTATCACTACTGCCGAGCGTGGTCCCATATCAAGAAAGCCAGCTAGTTTGCCCATTGCAGCCCGCGTTTCTATCGAAAACCTTGGGTTGCTCATTTTACCCGAGGCTGTGTAGACCCCCATATCCATACCAAGCCATAGGCCCGCCATGATGATATGTAGGAACTTAAGAATAATGTAGGTATCAAACATAATATCCATCGACTAAAACTCGCTTATCCCTTTTTCAGGTGAGATGTGATCTTAGACAAATAACTCATTACAGTCGCCGCATCCACGATATCTGCATATCGACGACCAACATCCCGAAGATTGTCATTGTGTGGTCCTTCATCCATGTCGCCGACGCAATCATGTGGAACCATAACGCGGTAGCCTTCTGAGAAGGCATCATTGATAGATGCGCGCACACAGCCAGATGTAGTACAACCCGTCATAATTACGGTGTCGATACATTGCTTGGTAAGGAAGTGGTTAAGTGGAGTGCCATAATGGATAGACGGCGCGTGTTTCCAGAAATTGAAGTCGTATTCTGGATCATATACCCTAGGATCCATCTCTGTTTGAGCATCGCCATAGAACCAGTCCTGGTATAAACAACCGATTTTCCAATAGCCCATATCGCGCTCAGAGCCCCAACCAACACGGCAGCTTGCAACTGGTACATTCCGAGCGCGAGCAACTTTTAATAGTTCTGAGGTCTTTTCAACAGCCGCATGAATATGAGGCGACTTTCCGAGTGCATACTGGGGGTCGGTAAAACCCAATTGGAAATCAACAATGACAATTGCCGGTCTTTCACCAAAGCCAATGCTGTGTTCGCCGTACGAGGCAGCTTTGTATGCTTTTTCGGTCATTAAAATCTCCTTGCAAAGGTATGATGGAGCAAGCCTATCCGATAATGATATTTGCGCCAGACACAGAATGGCTGGCTCAATTCTATTGATTTCGCTGCAGAACTATTGGTTAGCAACACACGGGCCAGCTCCCATTAGGCTTAGATAAAGTCGACAAAAGTTTTGGGTATTCGCTAATACTTATTAATTATCAATTATTAAACCCTAGCAACTAATTTACTTGGTCGGTTGCACATTTGCATTGAGTCTGAAGAAATTGCTTGGATCATAAGTATTCTTAACCTTTACTAGACGCTCATGATTCTGGCGATAGTTGGAATTAATTTGGCCTTGATTCTCATCCATAAGCGAATTCACGTAAAACCCACCTCCGAGCATGGGTTCTATTTGTTCCCAGTAGGATCTATTAGAGGCAATATTCTGGGCATCTACGTCAGGGTTGCTATCAGTCCAACTACTCGTTGAGTCGATGTTAAAGAGTGCATCACGGTGAGCCCACACAGTATCCGTTGCCCCAATGCGGGCAGGAGCACCATCCATTGGTAACAAACCTATACCAAGGCGACGAGTCGGCAATGGTTCCAAGCCATCAATCAAAGTCTCGATAAGCCCCGGCTTAATATCCCGCAAAAAACCACCCTTCGCGTAGCGCCTGCGCCCTGGTTCGTTTATGCCGTCGTCAATAGAACGTTGAACATCTACGTATTTCATTGGGTAAACTCGGTCGACGGCCGCTGTGCCAAGGCTTCTGATTGGCCTTAAGAGTTCGTCTATCTCGTTAAAAGAGCCAAAGTAGTTACCGCTAATATATGCACTTCTATTGCCTTCTGGATCTATGGAGGCCCCGGCCATAGTGAAAGTATTTTCAGGCGCTTCAAGGGCAAAATCAAAATACAATTTCAAGGCGTCTTTGATTGCATTGCTAGGAAAGACAAAAACAAAATTCAGGACGGTTTGCTCCATTGGATGCAAACGCATAAATAGCTTGGTTGCGACACCAAAGTTGCCCCCACCACCACGCACGCCCCAATAGAGGTCAGGGTTCTCATCAGCGCTAGCCCGCAACACTTTACCCTCCGCCGTGACAATCTCAGCGCCAATATTATTGTCAATAGCCAAGCCAAAACGACGCTGCAGACGGCCCATTCCTCCGCCCAGAATTAGACCACCAGCACCAGTGTGGGACACTACTCCCGCTGTAGTCCCAAGGCCTAAGGGTAAGGCTTTGCTATCCAGATTGCCGAGAAGGGCACCTCCTTCAACCATGGCAACACGATTTCGGACATCAACCTGAACATCATTCATCGCAGCAAGATCAATTACTAAACCGCCATCGCACATACTCTTGCCTGACATGCTGTGGCCGCCACAGCGGACTGCTGTTAAGAGATTATTCTCACGGCCAAAATTTACTGCAGTGACGACATCTTGGACGCCATTGCACTTGACGATTAAGGCTGGGCGCCGGTCCCAGTATTTGTTCCAGAGCTCACGTGCAATATTATAGCCCGTACTGTCAGGCAGCAGAACAATGCCATTCAATTCGGCTGCAAAAGAGTTGATGTCAGCTTTCGTCAGCGTTGTATGGCCGCCATCAAGCGTTACGGCACGAATGTCTTGTGCCCATGCCTTGGCGCTCGTTAAGGAGGATGTTATCGCAATTCCGATAGCGTTCTTGATAAGTTCTCTGCGGCGCATTATTTTTCTCCACAGTAAGATTATGACACGTAGAATACGCGCCAGGAGCATTGATTGGCCAGTGTAACTAGCTAGGGTTTATCTAAGTGTTACCAAAGGCCAAATCTATTTCAAAGTCCATAGTTGGTGAAGGACCTGGAGCACACCCCCTGACTGATTATTTTGCATGACCAAAATGGAAAGAAGGTTCAGCTTCTTGTAATTCAGAGGAAATGGAACAGCTAGCTTAGGGACAGCTTTACAACAGCTGAATTCTATTCATTCGCTGTTGACGGAATGTTTGGGATTATTTGACGTCTTTTACAGTAGATGGAACAATCTCGCCATGCGCTTTACTTTTCTAAATATTATTGTCTTTCTTTCTAGCCAACCGGTTGCTGCGGAGACAGAGATCACCTTTATCACTGCCTGGAATAGTTCTATTGAATTTGCACAAGACGTAAACGCTCACTTTATTGAACCTTTTAACACGCGCGCTAAAGGTATTGCGCGTATACGCTATCTTGGTGGGCCTGAAGTAATTCCTCAAAGACAGATGGTCTATGCTATGCGCCGGGGTGCAGTGGATATATACTTTGGTGCGGCCACGTATATGCTAGGTCTAGCTCCAGAAGCAGATGCCTTTCTAGCTGCATCAGTAACACCCGTTCAGGCACGCGCTAATGGAGCATACGACGTTATACAAGAGATATGGGCGGAAAAGCTAAATGCCTATTTCCTTGGTTGGCATCAAACAGGCCCGAAGCTTCACATTTTTGTGCGCAGAGAGCCCGGCCTGCTGCCGAGCGGCTTACCAGATATCTCTGATCTGCGTGTTCGTGCTACCCCAACTTATCGCGCCTTCCTGAAAGCAGCTGGAACCGTGCCTGTAGATATACCATCCGGAGAAGTTTATACTGCTCTTGAAAGAGGAATAGTCGATGCTATCGCCTGGACCTCAACATCTATGTCCGATCAAGGCTTCCAGAAATTCGTCCGTTATCGTATTGATCCGGGGGTGCTCGGCCTAATAATGACGATGCAGATAAACCTCTCCCGCTGGGAGGCTTTGGCCCCTACTGTGCGTGACCTGCTGTTGGAGGAAACCCAACGTTATGAAGAGGAGAGCCGTGCCCGTTTCCTCCAAATTGAAGCCATTGAAAAAGAACGTCTAGCTGCCCAGGGTATGAATTTCTTTGCGCTGCCAGACCATGCTGCTCCATTGTATAGGGGTATGGCTTCTGATGCTGTCTGGGCGCGTATGGCACGCGAGGAGCCAGAAGCTGCTCTGAGCCTGAGAAGCGTTTTTGATCCAAGAGATGACCCTGCTGCCACTGAATTAGAAAAGTCCGCTTCAAAATAGCTATAAAAAAAATTTATGTTTAGAAACAATCAGCGCCTAGTGCCGCCCGACACCGTCATGAATAGGTAGGGAATATAAATGACCGATCTAAAGGCATACAAACAATCACCGGTTCCTTACCCTAACATTGGGTATGCTTGGTACGTGGCCGCGTTATTACTGCTGGTTTATGTCCTTTCCTATGTGGATCGTTACATTCTCTCGCTACTTATAGAGCCCATCAAAGCCTCACTGGGGCTAACAGATTTTCAAATTGGTCTGCTCATCGGGCCAGCTTTCGTCATTTTTTTTGTCACAGTCGGATTGCCCGTCGGCTGGTTAGTCGACCGAAAAAGCCGAAGAGCCATTCTGTCAATAGGTATTGCTGTCTGGAGTGTAATGACCGCTGCCTGCGGGTTGGCCAACAGTTTTCTCACACTATTTCTGGTGCGTATCGGCGTTGGCATCGGTGAGACCACAGCCGCCCCATGTGCATTCTCATTATTTGGCGATTACTTTCCAAAAAATATTCGGCCACGAGCCGTCGCCTTGTTCATGTTGGGTGCACCAGCCGGGGCCGGGGCTACTTACATTCTTGGCGGGCAGCTTTTTGAGTTGATAACAGCCGCTCCGCCAGTAGTGCTGCCCCTGATTGGGGAGCTTTTTGCCTGGCAGACCGCGTTTCTCGTTGTTGGATTGCCTGGATTATTAATTGCTGCTCTGGTCTGGTTCACCGTACGTGAACCCAGGCGTCAGGAAATCCTGTCCGAGCGTAGCGGCGGCCCAAGCCTGGGGGAAGCCGTTAGTTATATGCGAGCTCATAAGGTTTCCTACGGCGCGGTGTTCGGCGGCATTATCGGGGTTACCGCTATTGGCGCTTCCAGTTTTTGGATGCCAGCACTGTTCGAACGCAATTGGGGCTGGGGTGTCGGGCAAAGTGGCCTATATGTGGGTATCATTCTTATTGTAAGTGGAATTCTGGGCACTCAATCGGCTGGTTGGATTGCCTCTAAGCTGATTACCCGCGGCATACACCACGCGCCCTATTACACCGTATTTGGCGGTGCGGTGCTAATGATACCGTTCGCAATTTTGTATCCCCTCATGCCAACACCAGAGCTCGCAATAGGTATGATTTTTCTGTTCTTTCTCGGCATGTCTATCGCATCGGGTACCAGCCCGAGCTGTATTATTGCCATCACGCCTGGAGAGCTGCGTGGTCAGGCTACGGTGGTGTTCTTTTTCACTATCAATCTGTTTGGCTCGTTGGTCGCCCCGCCGCTAGTGGGTCTCATCGCCGACTGGATGGGCGGGCCTGAGAATCTTAAGTACGGCCTAGCCTACGTGGGTGTCGGCTTCAGCATTCTTATGGTGTTATCTCTTTGGCCCGGCTTCAAGAAGTTTAAGCAGAGTGCTGCGGAGTTAGCGGCCCGCTAGGCCCCCAAAAGATATGTCCGACAACCCACATCCAGATACTCCATACCCAGATCGGGCCTATGCATGGTACGTCTGCTCTCTACTAGCTCTGGTTTACATACTCGCCTACATGGATCGCTACATCCTCGCGCTATTGATTGAGCCCATTAAAGCCTCTCTCGAACTCACGGACTTTCAAATTGGCCTGCTCATTGGCCCTGCGTTTATCATTCTATTTGTAACTGCCGGATTACCCATCGGTTGGCTGGTGGATCGCAAGCGCCGTTCTTCCATCCTCGCCGTCGGAATTGCTGTGTGGAGTGTGCTGACCGCAGCCTGCGGCTTGGCCCGCAGCTTCTGGAGCTTGTTTCTCGTGCGGGTGGGTGTGGGTATTGGAGAGACCACCGTCGCGCCCTGCGCTTTCTCACTAATAGGGGACTACTTCCCGAAAGATATACGTCCCCGCGCGGTAGCATTATTTTCTATCGGTGCCCCGGTGGGGGCCGGAGCATCCTACGTCATCGGTGGGCAGTTGTTTGAGATGATAGCGGCAGCACCGCCGGTAACGTTACCTATTTTTGGCATCCTCCAAGCCTGGCAAAGCTCATTCCTGGTGGTTGGCCTCCCCGGTTTGATTGTTGCCGCACTAGTATGGTTGACTGTGCGTGAGCCCAAACGGCAAGAAACACTAACAGAGCGCACGCAAGGCCCGACGCTCGCTGAAGCCGCAAACTACATCCGTCACCACAAAGCGGCTTATGGCGTATTATTCGCCGGGGTCAGTTGCAACGTGGCCATCGGCGTTGCTAGTTTCTGGATGCCAGCCCTTTTTGAACGCACTTTCGGTTGGGGCGTGGGCCAAAGTGGTTTGTTTATCGGTTCAGTGCTGATCATTGCTGGTGTGCTAGGCACTACAGCGGGTGGATGGATCGCTTCACACCTGGTCAAACGCGGTTACGCCCACGGCGCCTATTACACCGTTTTTGGCGGCGCCCTTCTGCTGGTGCCTTTCGGCATTCTTTATCCGCTCATGCCGACGGCCGAGCTGTCAGCTGCCATGTTTGCCGTTGCTATTTTTGCTACTACTATGACCGCGGCCACCAGCCCGAGCTGCATCATTGCGATCACGCCAGGCGAATTGCGCGGTCAAGCGACTGCTTTGTTCTATCTTGTCATCAATCTCATCGGCTCTCTGGTGACTCCGCCGCTCCTAGGCGCCATCACCGATGCCTTTGGCGACCCCAAAGACCTCAAATATGCTATAGTCATCGTCACCGCCGGCTTCGGCACGTTGATGCTACTGACTTTCTGGCGGGGGTTTGAGACTTTCAAACAGAGCGCGGCGGACAGAGAGCGCGTAGCTTAGATATCTGGCTCAGGGATAGGCTGGCCATGGGGGGTGGTTAAGTAGTTTTCTTTCCAAGCTTCTCTTAGCGCTAATAGGTCTGCCATCGTTATCGCACCCTTAACGGCGACTAGACTTTCTAGTGCAGACAACCACAAAGAATAGTAGTTTGAGCTATCTATATTTTCTCCATGTTCTTTGTCTTTCGCAATTTCTCCGCCCAGGGTTTCGGCCCATTCATCCCAAGTGAAAAGACCGCTACTATGCAGTGTTACTGTCAATGCAAAGGCTTGCGCTTGCCAAGGCTCACTAAACAAAGGTTCATCCATTGTCTTCGGCAAGAGGCCTTCAAAAGACTGCGGTTTAATCATGAGTCTATTTTCTCAAGGTATGGTTCCCACATGTCAATACATACTGTGTCCCATAAATTAGAGTCCCACCCCCACAACTCCGTTGCTTTGAAGCGCACTGTGTAAAGGCACTCAGGGCCTTCGCCGGAAAAAGTTGCGTTGGTATCAGGGAAAACTTGTCCACCATGATCAGCGGTGATGACACCTACTTTGCCGCGGGCGTAGCGGGGAAGGCGGGTGTGCTCCTTCGGGTGCATATTCTTAGCACGTACGATTTCTCCGATACGGAACTCTTTAGGCTTGTCAAGCTTACGAGAGTAGTTACGGCCAGACGCGAAGTTGCGGCGAACGTCATCTGGTGACAGCGCCGCAGCGATTTTCTTTTCCGGCATGTCTCTTTCTCGTTTTACACCCGTTTCCATGCGTGTGCGAAGATTTGCCAGCTCATCAAATGTCACCAAGCCTTTGGCGACGCATGCTTTTTCCATGCGGACGAACCAGCGTTCATAGTATTTGTATGTAAGGTACTTGTCCGGCAGCATCGTCTCCGACATATGACGAGTATTATCGATATTACCTTTAAGATGCGGTGACGTAGTTATCATAAGACCTAGCACTCGGCCTTCCCAAGTCTCGTGAAATACCGGCTCGTTCGCTTCCAAGGGGATGCGCCCATAGCCATATGTACCTCCCATATCATGGATGGTATTGGACATTAATCATGCATCTCTGTTTCAGCAGGGCACAACTCCAAATACGGCTCCCAAAGGTCAACACATACAGTGTCGTTGATGTTGGCACCTAACCCCCACAATTCCCGTGCGCTGAATTTTATACTGTAGAGCCTCTCCGGCCCATCACCTTCAAGCCGTGCGCTCACTTCTGGGTAAATTTGCCCACCACAGTCGGCGATGACGGTGCCCAATTTACCACGCACATAGCGGGGTAGGCGGGTGTGTCCCATCGAGTTTATGTTCCTTGCTCTAACCGTATCGCCTAATGCAAACAGAGGTTTGCTCTCAATTTGTCGTGCCGCCGTGGCGCCCGTATTAATGAAATCCAGCAGCCCATCAGTCGGAATAGGCTGCATATCTTTTTCAAGTGCTATTTCCTCACCTTGGGCCAAAGCCTCTAGCTCACTCTGTGTTGCGATTCCCTTTTCTGTTACCAGATTTTCTAATGCCATCACCCACTTTGCGTAGTAGGGGGTCTTCAAGTATGTCCCTGGAGGGATGAGCTCCATACGTGACCGAACGTTGTCGAGTGATACGCCAAACAGACCGAGGCTGGCTAGCAATATTCCGCAAATACGGGCTTCCCATTCTTCGTGAAAGATGGGGTCGTTGGGCGCCTGGGTAACAGCTCCAAAGCCGTGCATACCGCCCATATCATGAATACTATTTGTCATGATGCTCTTAACTTTTTGTTTTCTTGCTTGGTATGATTCCCGCCCCGATCATACTGTCGCGGGTTACTAAGTCAGCCAGTTCCTCTTCGCTTAAGTTCTCAGTCCCATCAGGGCGAGTGGGTAAAACCAAGTAGCGTAGCTCGGCGGTTGAGTCCCAGACCCGCACTTCTTTGTTTTCAGGAACGGCGACATCGAACTCTTTAAGTACTTCACGCGGTTCAATTACTGATCGGGATCGATAGGCGTGGCTTTTGTACCAGCTTGGAGGAAGCCCTAATACGGGCCAAGGGTAGCACGAACATAAGGTGCAAACTACCAAGTTGTGAACGTCACTTGTATTTTCCACAGCCTTTAGCTGTTCACCTTGCTGTCCAGTAAATCCTAGCTCAGCACAGGCAGCTGACGCGTCGTCGAGTAAACGCTTTTTGAAGTCCGGACAACTCCAGGCCTTGGCCACAACTTTCGCTCCGTTGCGTGGTCCGATTTTGTTCTCGAAGGTGTCTATCACAGCGTCGATAGCTTCGGTATTTACGTAACCCTTGCGTGTAAGCGCGGTTTCTAGCGCTTTAACCCGAAGCGCTAGGTCTGATGGGGGCTCAGTATGGTCATGATCATGCGAGTCGTGTGGCATGCGGGTCTCTCCTCAATTTTGTCGCCTATGACTTTGGTCGAAGATACGCGATCCAGCGCACCAGGAAAACAATAATTGTGCGCTAATAACATGGCAGTGTACTTCTCTAATTTGGCGAAGGATTGAGGCCTAATGAAGCAATAAAAGTATACCGAGGTAGCATTTTCGGTGCCCGTATCTCCTACGCTTAAACCCAAGCAAGATAAACTGTTTGGATTACTTTTGTGTCTTGAAGCGGATTGTGGAAAATCACTGGTTCACCGCGGGCATCAGCAAAAACGGTTTCTAGCTGGGAGACAAAAAATTCGTCCGGTGGTTCATTAGACCAAAGGCCAAAAATTCCGCCTGCTTTTAGATGCGTTTTGAGGGTACGTAATCCCCTCGGCTGATAGAATCTCGCATTTCCTGGATCTAGCAACGCTTTGGGAGAATGGTCAATATCGACAAGGATGGCGTCGAACATGCGTTTTGGGTGGTCAGTATCAAAACCTGCTAGTGCAGCAGACATCTCAAAGAAATTACCATGAATAAACCGGCACCGTGGATCTTTGAGTAGTTCCGCCCCAAGTGGTAAGAGGCCGGTTGAATGCCAATCGATGACAGCCTCCAGGGCATCAACAACGAGAAGCGTACTAACGGAATCGTGATTCAATACAGCCTTCGCTGTGTAGCCTAGCCCCAAGCCACCAACTACTACATCAAGGTCTTTGCCTGAACAGGCGGCGATACCTAAATCGGCTAGAGCAATTTCCGAGGTAGTGAACAGACTCGACATTAGGAATTCATCTCCAAGTTTTATCTCATAGATTTCTTCGCCTGTATTGAGTAATTTTCGTCTGCGCAAGCTCAGTTCGCCGACCGGTGTCTTGCGATAATCTAATTCTCTAAAATTCTTGCTCATACGGTACTTTCAGGTTCTGGACTGAACAGGGCAGTGCTTTGGGATAGATCATTCGCTGGAAGCTATCAATTCTTAGCTAGATTATGCTGGTTGGTTGATATGGAGAGGCCATAGCCATTAAGTGTTCCGCCATTAGCACTGTCCGAAAGATGCACATTCGGAAATAATTCATCTGCTCCTAAGTGTACTTTTTGTATAACATATTCCGTAATGAATGCGGAGGCAGAGTCATGGCCATACACCACCCCAAAGTGGCGCCTGGAACAATAAAAGCTTATGCAGATATTGGTGTAGCCCACGTTCGTAGTGCCGTAGGCACTCATTGGGCAGCCCAGATGACAAAGGTTATTGATGATATTGTTCATGGCCTACGTAGGGGCACCTTAAAGTTTGGTAAGAACGAAGTAGCGCGCAGTGTTGAGTTTGAAGACCATGGCGGGTACACGCGTTTGACCAATGTCTATCATCGCTCTACTGAAATGCGAGCATTGGTGGAAGAGTCAGACCTAGCCCACATTGTAGCTGACGTAATCGGATCAGACGAGATGCGACCGTGGATGGATGGGACATTTATGAAAGAGGGCGAAGCCGCTGAAACCGCTACTCCGTGGCATAACGATGAATGTTTGTTTCCTTTGTCCGGCAGTCACAGCCCATCCATGTGGATTGCCTTAACGGATGTGGACCGCAAAAATGCTCCGTTACAAACCTTAGTCGGCTCTAGTAACGACTTGCATCGCTACAAAAGTTCCTGGGCCATGGAAGGAGTCGAGGTGCCCGACAACTTTCATCCTTGGAGTGAGTTATTGGAAAGGGTCACGGCAAAAGATGCTGACATACGCGTTTGGGAAGTCAAGGCTGGCGATATGCTGGTAATTCACCCCAAGACTATTCACGCCTCATTGCCTCGCAAGGCGGGTGTGGAAGGCCGTCGACTTGGATTTTCCTTGCGCTGGCTAGGTAGTGATATTCGTTATGAGTATAATCCCACCTCAAGAACTTCGCCTTTTCAAGCTAGTAACTTGCTTGTCGAAGGTGGCCCCATTCCGGATGCGTTATTTCCTGCAACATGGAAACGGAAGTGTAGTTCATGAGAATAGTATCCCCGACACAATGCATCACCACAGCATCCTGCTCGCAAGGCTATTCCTTGTCGCCTTCTCTGCCTTTTAATATATTTGTAACCAGTGCGTAATCTTGAGGATTATCTACGTCTATCGGCCCTTCCGCCCAGGGCATCAACACTACGCTGGCCTTCCCATTGATTAATCTTGATATACGCTTGGCCACACCCTCAAGGGTAATCCATTTCATCTTGTAGAGCAAAAGTGACCACAGCCCAAAGCCTATGGCAATACGCCATGGTTTCTTGCCAAACTGCCCACCGGTCGCGAAGGGCCTTGCGCCGCGCAGACCTACCGTGCTGGTCACACCATAAAGATTGCAGCTTGAATAGGCACCGTCTTTGAGCTGGTGAAATGCGCGCCTGCCCTGAGGGTATTTTTTTAGAATGAGCCGTGCGTCGGTCATTGCAATATATGCATCAGCTTCACCCGAATTTATTTCTTTGCAAAAGAACTCGAGCATTTCCGCGGTATGCAATGCATTGTCACCGGCTGTAACTATCAAGGGGTAGGGGTTTTCAATCTCTTTAGTTGCAGCGACCAAACTTTCCGATATTGTGCCTTTACTCGTAAGGACCTCTATCGAGCCGTGATCCATTAAGGCTGCTACTTGAGGGATCTCAAGGAGAGCAGATGGATCATCAATCGAGACAAAGATACGTTTGACTTGTGGTGTGTCTAAAATAGCCTGAATGACACGTTGAATCATGGCCGAGCCATTGAGGCTGACGAGACATTTATGACTTTTGCTTTGAATCTGCGCCACGGAATCTTCAGGGCCGCCCCTGCTAGCAGCCAGCACAATAGCAGTGAAGTTTTGACTCTTATTGCCTATATTTGCCATGGAACAGAAGCTAACACAGTCTCATATCATCTGAAGCAACTGACGCATTATAGTGCGCGCCTTCGCAGGTTAGAAGCTTCTAGGTTTTGTGCGGAAGAAACAATACCCAGAAGGGAAAATAGTGTCGAAAGAATCTGAACAGCATATAAAGGGGCCGCTGACCAGGTGGTTTGCGGATATCGTCTTCTTGCGCGTGTTCAAGAACGCAGGGTTTCTCTTGTCGGGGAAGACAGTTACTGGTTTGCTGGGCTTAGCATATCTTAGCTTAGCAGCCCACGGCCTTGGCGTTGAACAATTCGGTGTACTCATCTTGGTGCAGACTTACGTTCAAGTGATCGTAGGTCTGACTACATTTCATTCCTGGCAGGCGGTGATACGCTATGGGGCAGACCGCTTGGAATTAGACGACACGAACGGACTGCAAACCTTAATTTCCTTCACTACGCTACTCGATATTGGTGGTGTGATGATTGGAGCAGTTGTTGCTTGGTTTGCCGCTCCTCTCGTTGGTCCATACATTGGGTGGAGTGATACCGTGATCGGATATGCTCAGCCTTACAGCTTAATGATCCTGTTTACGATTGTGGCAACTCCTACTGGTCTTCTGAGGCTTTATGATCGATTTGATATTCTGGCTTGGCAGGTAACTGTTACCCCTATTTTGCGCTTGGCGGGCGTAGCCATCGCGGCACTCCTTGAATTGTCCCTGTGGGCTTATTTACTGGCCTGGTTTGTTGCTGGAATTGTAGGCGGTCTGGCCCTTGTAATACTTGGGTGGAGGGAAGGGCTTCGCCAAGGTCATTTATCAGGAATGCGCTGGTCACTAACTGGTATTACAGAAACGCACTCCGGCATTTGGAGCTTTTGCTTTGCATCTAATTTTCATTCCTCTCTACAGATGGCGACGGGCCATATGAGTACATTATTGGTAGGGATTATTGCTACACCAGCTGCAGCTGGTTTGTTCAAGGTGGCTAGGGAGGTGGCAACGGCGCTGACCAAACCAGCTGAGCTGCTCACCCAGTCTATCTATCCAGAATTTGCCCGTCTCGGCGCAAAAGATGAGTGGTATGCCTTCGGTGGTTTGATTCGTCGCGCTGCTTTAATTGCTGGTGGGGCTGGTATTGCCATCTTGCTGGTAGTGGTGTTGACCGGAGAACCGTTCCTTTCCCTGGTCTTCGGGGAAGGTTTTGTTCCAGCTTATACGACTCTCGTACTGCTAGTAGCGGCTGCGACAATAACTATCGCCGGATTCAGTTTTGATCCCGCTATTTACGCCATGGGTCGGCCAGGCATCCCGCTCCGGGTCAATGCATTTGTTATATTACTGATTTATCTGCCGCTGCTAGTTGTCTTGACCCAGACCTACGGTCCGGCAGGAGCAGGGTTCGCCATGGTTATTTCGGCCTTGCTGATTGTTGTCGCCGTAGGTTTGTGGACGCATTCTGAATTACGTCAACGTACTTAGCAGTTCCTAATACATGAGAATGTCTAGCGTGCCTGGGCGCGGAATTTCTTTCTGCCTTCGCGGGCCAGATCATAAATTAGCCTAGCCTCTCCGCCTATCGCAGCGATAAGTTTATTATTCATAGGCTTGACCGCTTCAACCCAAAGCTTTTTCTGTTCCGGCTTTAGCTCATAAATATTGACGCCAGCCTGTCGCAAGAAATCCTCAGACTCTTCTCGCTCAGTACGGACTACTTTACGTCCACCATCAGCGGTTCCGTGTGCCGCAATTATTTTCTCTAGCACTTTTTCTGGAGTCTCTAGTATCCAAGCTTTGTTCGCAATCAATGCTCCAGGAGCAAACGCATGCCGAGTCAGGGTGTAGTGAGGTGCGTCTTCGTAAAGACCAGCCAATCGATAAATGATTGATGTGGTTACTCCCCCATCGACTAATCCGGTTTCTAATGCGGATACCATGTCACCAAAATCCAAAACAACGACATCTGCGCCGAAGGCCGAAAGAAATAAGCGTGTTGCATCTGTAGCGGAGGATCTTAAACGATAGTCTATTAGATGATTTGGCATCCTTAATGGTTTGCGGCCAAAAATATTGTGCCAGCCACCATCTTCCCATTTGATAAGAGTGATGCCGCGCTGCGCTAATAAATCTGCATAGGGTTTGAATAGCACTTCATCCATAACAAAGTCCGCTTCTGCATCGGATTCAAAAAGGAACGGCGCAGATAAAAGGGAGAGTTCTGGCACTAGTGCTGATAAAGCTCCAATGGAGATAATGCCCATCTGCGCCCGCCCCCGGCGCAGACTGGCAAGCATATTGTCTTCGTTCCCGACCTGGCCACCAGTAAGCATGGTAAGGTCTACCTGATTACCTAGGGTTGCTCTAACCTCATTCTCAAAGATTATCCAGCGTCGGCCATGGGCTGAATCTGGTGCGGAGAAACTTACAACGGTCAGCGGAACTGGACCGGCTGCACTCAATGGTAGCGCTATATTCATAGCGCTCAGCGCTATGCAAATGAAACGTTTCATCATCCTACCAAGTCACTAATTCATAATTCGCTTAAGATAATTCCAACTACACGCTTTTTAGCCCACACAAGTTAATATGAATCTAGGGGTTATATCAGAGCGCCAGACGTCTAGACCCCTTTTTCTTTGCGTTGTAAGCGTTTGACGGAACTGGCAAGGCTTCTCATACTATGGGTATGGATGATGCTCGCAGCCCCGAAAAACAGGTCCTGAAACTTAACGACCTTATTATTGAGGCCCGCCGCCTTGTTCCTGTTGTAAAAGAACGGGCGGTCGAGGCCCAGAATCTGCGCCAGATTCCAGAAGAAACTATGGCGGATTTTAGGGTGGCTGGATTTTGTAGGCATTATACACCCAAACGTTTTGGCGGTCTGGAGCTCGATTGGGGTGCCCATACAACATTAGCAGAGGAGATTGCTCGAGGGTGCGCGTCCTCGGCCTGGATGGTGGCGGTTGTTCTATCTCATTCCTGGATCGTGGCTAGATTTAGCGAAGTAGCCCAACGTGCCGTATTCGAGCCTGATCCAGATGTGGTTATTGCTTCCGCTTTCGCCGGCGAGGGCGAAATGACAAAAGTTGAGGGTGGCTACCATGTAAACGGCAAATGGGCCTTTGCAAGCGGTGTTCATCATGCGTCGTGGACCATAATTGGGGCGCAGGTGCCTACCGCCAAGACTCTAACACCTAATGTTCGTCCACCATATCGCATGGCCCTTTTGAGAGCTGATCAATACGAAATCATTGATGATTGGTATTCCGAAGGGCTGAAGGGCACTGGTAGTAGTAGCTTGAAGGCTACCGATCAGTTCGTCCCGGAAGAACTGACGATGCTTAGCGATGATATGACGCGCTGCTCTCCTGTTGGCGCATTACTGCATGACTCTTACATTTACGGTGTCGAGTTAGTGCCTTATCTAGAATCTAGTTTTGTCGGCCCCCTGATTGGCGCGGCTAAAGGTGCTCTTGCAGATTATCTTGAGATTACCAAGGCTAGACGGGGCCGGGAGTTTGGCGAGAAAGTTTCCAGTCAAAACAGCGTTCAGGCGCGAGTGGCAGAGTCCATCATGGATATCAGAACAGCAGATAGGCTGACAAAGGATGTAATGGAAGGCCTACATCAAGATGGGATCGCCAAACGTGCTGTCGTTGGCGAGCGTTGGGTGATGCAACGCTTGACTTTCACTTATGCAGCGCGGCTATGCGTTCAAGCTGTCGACCGCCTTGTGTCAATGATGGGGGCTACAGGCCAAATTGGTAATAACCCGGTGCAGCGACAATTCCGTGATATTCGTGCTATTGCTGCGCACACTTCATTCATTTGGGATAAGGCCGCCATACCGGTCGGCAAGTGGGCTTTAGGACTGCAAACAGGAGATCCTTCTGTTGATGATTCTGAGGATGTGTTCAAAATCTAGTCGTCAAGTTCTGCTGCTAATTTCATGAGTTTTCGGTCACGCCATTGTCCACGCTCTCGCAGTTTTTTTAACGGAACTTCAGCACGTAGAAATTGATTAACCTGATCAATAGCCTCGGGCGACCAGTCCGCAGCAACGCCTAATTCCTTGCCCATATTGCTGTATGAGTGGCCGAATTTAGTGGCGTATTCCTTAAAACCTGAAGGTGCAGCCAGATCCATAGTCTGGAAGGGTCCCATAAAAGACCAACGCAGACCCAGGCCATTTTTTAACGTTTTTTCTATATCGGCCGGTGTAGCGACACCCTTTCCTACGAGATGCATCGCTTCATTAACTAGGGCGATCTGCAACCTGTTTAGGACGAAGCCGTATATCTCCTTATGAAGAAGAATGGGCACTAGATTCACCTGTCTCATCAGGTCCATACAATACTCTGTAGTCAACTCTGCCGTCCAAGGTGTCGGCACAATCTCAACAAGCGGTACGAGGTAAGGTGGGTTGCAAGGGTGGACGATGATGCAGCGCTCGCGTCCTTTAAGATGTTTTGTAAAAGTGGACGCGGGAATGGTTGATGCCGAACTACCAAGAATGACATCGTGGGGCACTTTGCGGTCTAATTCCTTAAATACGGACAATTTTTCATCCGGTGTTTCGAGCACATTTTCTTGAACGAATGTTGCACCCTTTATGGCTGCATCGAGGCTCTCGACGGGGAATAGATGATCGGAGCAGCGTGCAGCGGATTTGAGAAAGCCGCAGGCTTCAAGATTAGCTAATGAAGTCTTGGTCTCTTGGACTGCTTGTTCAGCCCGCCCGGGTTTTATGTCGTGAAAGGCCACATCCCAGCCGGCGCGCGAGAATACCACTGCCCAGCCGCAACCGATCAGGCCTGATCCGACAAGTGCTATACGGTTTGCCATCTTAATAACCTCCAGCTATGAACTTCCAACCCTAGTTGAGTGTTTCAATTTTCTTAAGTCTTAACTTGGGAGGGAAGGAAATAGGATTTCTTGCTTATTCTTCAGGGATAGAACAAAAAAGAACGACCAGCGCTGCGTTTCTTTTCAACCATGTGTAGAGAACTTCTAGGAATAGCCACTGCGAAGTATAGCGCCAGAGTATTGTTCAAGGGGTAGCGTCACCGCATATTAGGGTCCCCTAATGTTCTGAGTGAGACCAAACGGCTAAAGGAGGCATTCTGTGCGTACACAGGTTCCGCTTATTGATTGCGGGTCGATGCTCAGTGATTTCTCGGCCCCTGATAACTATCGTGTGGCTTAGGTTGCGTGTTTTTCATATCCAAAATGCCAGATCGTCTCCTGATTTTAAAAGAAAGATCATCTAATCTTTCAAATGTAGCCCTATTCCAACTGATTCTTTAAATTTCACGCTCTCCCTAAGTCCAGCATCTCAATAAGAATTAAGAATGTTGTCAAATTTATCTATCAGAAGCCGTTTTTATAAACCCTGAGTTTCTGCGCTTTACGAGCGTTTTGTGATCCTGTCAAGACTAATACACACTATATCTTGTGTTATATTTGCCTTGAAACACCAAAATATAGTTGACGAAAACAGACGGTTTCAGCACCATATCTAGTGGCGCTTCTGTCTTCGACCGCTAAATCGGGGGCATGAAGGGACTGAGGGGGCTGTCCTAGCGGCTTTAGAAAGTTCGGGCAGCTAAATTCTGCAATGCAACGGCTATCGTTGCCAAGACGGTGTTGCTAACTCTCTGATTCCAGAAGGGAATGCAGCAACGTACGGGTTACGAGTCTCTCCGGCGCCATTTGGAATGGATTCTTGTGGATTCGGCATAAATGCCGCCGGATCGGAAGTATTAAATTAGGGGAAAACATGGCTTACGCGCTGGAAGCTGATAAGAAAACTGCAGATCATTTGCCCCAGCAGATCAAACGAAAGCCAGGCAGTAGTCAAAAAATTGACCAGGCTGCTGGTGATGATAAGTCGTTTGCCATTGTTCCGTCTATCAAAGTAGATCTCTCTCGGGACGCTCTGTTGACGGATTTCGGCAAAGCCACGCTAGAAGACCGCTACTTACTTCCAGGCGAATCTTACCAAGACATGTTCGCTCGTGTGTCACTGGCCTATTCAGATGACTTGGAACATGCGCAGCGTATCTACGACTATATGTCCCGCCTCTGGTTCATGCCGGCTACCCCGGTATTGTCTAACGGAGGCTCTAAACGCGGTCTGCCGATCTCCTGCTTTTTGAATTCTGTCAATGATGATCTAGACGGCATCGTCGACACCTGGACAGAGAATGTGTGGCTCGCATCCAACGGTGGCGGAATCGGCACATATTGGGGCCGTGTTCGATCTATCGGTGAGAAAGTCAAGAATGCCGGGAACACGTCTGGCATCATCCCATTTGTGAGGGTGATGGATTCCTTAACTCTAGCGATCTCGCAGGGATCACTCCGGCGCGGTTCGGCTGCTGTATACCTAGATATTCATCATCCAGAAATCGAAGAATTTCTTGAAATACGCAAACCATCCGGAGATTTTAACCGCAAGAGCCTAAATCTGCACCACGGCCTGAATATAACTGATAAGTTTATGGAAGCGGTCCGTGATGACGTGCCGTTTGATCTACTCAGCCCAAAAGATGGCTCAGTCCGAAAAACTGTAAACGCTCGAGAGTTATGGCAGAAAGTGCTCGAGCTCCGCCTGCAAACTGGGGAGCCATACATCATCTTCTCTGACACGGTAAATCGCCAGATGCCGAAGCATCAGCGAGAGCTTGGTTTGAAAGTTACGACGTCAAACCTGTGCAGTGAAATAATGTTGCATACAGGACCAGACCACCTAGGAGAAGACCGGACAGCCGTTTGTTGCCTGTCTTCGGTTAATGCGGAGAGATGGGATGAGTGGTCTAAGGTAGAAGGCTTCCTTGAGGATGTGATGCGCTTCCTCGACAATGTTCTGCAAGGTTTTATTGACCAAGCACCAAGTAGCATGGACCGTGCCAAATACTCTGCTATCCGGGAACGATCAGTCGGTCTTGGTCTGATGGGCTATCATTCTTTTCTGCAAGCCCGCTCCATTCCCTTTGAAAGCGCTATGGCAAAGTCCTGGAATGTCCGTATGTTTAAGCATATGCGACAAGGTGCTGACGCTGCGTCTGTAAAGCTTGCTGAAGAACGTGGTGCCTGTCCAGATGCTGCTGAGTCCGGGTTGATGGCAAGATTTAGCCATAAGATGGCAATCGCACCGACAGCATCAATCAGTATTATTTGCGGTGGTGTAAGTCCGTGCATTGAGCCTATTCCAGCGAACATCTATACCCATAAGACACTGTCGGGTTCGTTTACTGTTAAGAATAAGCATCTGACGGAGCTGTTAGAGAGGAAAGGCCTGAATAATCCAGGTACATGGAAGTCGATACTTGAACACGAGGGGTCAGTGCAGCATCTCAATGGCTTAACTGACGAAGAGAAATCCGTTTTTCAAACCGCCTTCGAGATCGATCAGCGCTGGGTTGTAGAAATGGCTAGTGACCGCACACCGTTTGTTTGTCAGGGTCAATCTATTAACGTATTTTTGCCCTCTGACATTGATAAATGGGATTTGATGATGCTGCACTGGAAGGCATGGGAGTCAGGCCTGAAGAGCCTTTATTATTGTCGCTCAAAGTCGGTCCAGAGAGCCGCTTTTGCTGGAGTCGAAGGTGATAATACCCGGGCCTGGCCAGAGAAAGAATTAGCTGTCAATGAGCGGACAGATTATGAAGAATGTCTCGCGTGTCAGTAATATTGAGTATTTAGCTAAACTATTAATGAACTAATAAAGTTAAACGGGACGACCATGAATCAGATTGCACCAAAAGCATTACCGGGACTGTTAACTCCGAGTCATAGCTACAAGCCCTTTCGCTATCCCTGGGCGCATGAATTTTGGAAGCGTCAGCAGCAGGTGCACTGGATGCCAGAAGAAGTGCCTCTCGGGGAAGATTGCAAGGATTGGGCCAACAAGCTGTCTGACTCTGAAAGGAATCTGCTTACTCAGATTTTCAGGTTCTTCACTCAGTCAGATGTCGAGGTAAATGATAACTACATGGAACGCTATAGCCGCGTTTTCAAACCCACTGAGATCAAAATGATGCTTGCGGCATTTTCGAACATTGAGACGGTTCATATCGCAGCTTATGCACTACTGCTTGAAACTATCGGCATGCCAGATTCTGAATTCACAGCGTTTCTTGAATACGATGAGATGGCGGCTAAGCACGATTATATGCAGAAGTTTACAGTCGAAAATCCAGCGTCGATTGCGAAAACCATAGCTATGTTTGGCGGCTTCACGGAAGGCCTCCAACTATTTGCCAGTTTTGCCATGTTGTTAAATTTCCCACGGCAGAACAAGATGAAGGGTATGGGGCAAATCGTTTCCTGGTCCGTACGAGATGAGAGTCTACACTGCGAAGGCATGATCAAGCTATTTCATACCTTTTGCAATGAAACGCAATGTCTTACGAATTCGGTAAAAGACGATATTGCGGATTGTGCTAAGACCGTTGTTGGCCTGGAGGACAAGTTTATTGACCTTGCTTTTGAAATGGGGCCCGTGGATGGTATGGCCCCAGCGGATATCAAGACCTATATCCGATTTATTGCTGATTGGCGCCTTCAGCAACTGGGGCTTGAGCCGGTATACGGCGTTAAAGATCATCCGCTCGACTGGCTTACCGAGATTCTGAACGGTGTAGAGCATGCCAATTTCTTTGAAGCGCGGGCGACTGAGTATTCGAAGAATGCGACTACAGGCGAATGGCACGGTGTCGATGGTGTTTGGTCACACTTCGACAAAATCGTTGCAGAGCGTAGCGCCAAGGAAGCGCTGGTTGATAGCGTCATGGTTAACTAAGAGTCTGTTCTAGTTCCTGTTTATTTGTACGGTTGCCAAGTTGTCCGCCACCGTATGAGCTTGTCCGCATAGGCGTTTCGGACTTCAAACAGTGACATGTATCTTTATGTGAATATGTAATTTCTATAAGAACTCGTGATATTCCTCATTGATCTCTGCTGAAATATCGTTTTCCTAAGGTCGCTCCGTACATTGGCACTAGAATTTTTTCCGTAGTGGGTGATATTAGATATGGCTCGTATATTTATTTTTCTTCTACCGTTTTTGTCAGCAGATGTTTGCTTAGCAAAGTCTTTTCCGATGCCATTGGTTATTGCACACCGTGGTGCAAGCGGTTTGCTTCCTGAGCATACTCTGGAAGCCTACGCCCTTGCCATCGAGCAGGGCGCCCACTTCATTGAGCCTGACCTTGTCATTACGCGTGACGGCATTTTGATTGCTCGCCACGAGAATGAGTTGTCTGATACAACCGACGTGGCTGAGAAGTTTGCTAGCCGTGTCACCACACGAATGGTGGACGGTAAAGAGGTGACGGGATGGTTCACAGAAGATTTTACCGCTAAGGAAATTGCGACGCTGCGAGCGAAAGAGCGTTTGCCCTTTCGTAATCAGGCTAGTAATGGAAAATTTCGTATTCCCACTCTTGATGACATTCTTGTTCTAGTCCAAAGGGAAAGCGTTCGCAGTGGTCGGCCTATAGGCGTATACCTAGAAACTAAACACTCAACCTATTTTAGAGATGTTGGCCTTGCGTTGGAGCCACCCGTGATACGCGCTCTAACAAACGCCGGACTCACTCAGTCTACAGATTGGGTCTTTATTCAATCTTTCGAAATAGATAACCTTCGATCGCTCGACACTATGACGGACCTGCGCTTAGTACAGTTGCTCGGAGTTGGTCATCTAACTCCGTATGATCAGCAGGACTCGGATAAGGTTCTTACTTATGAATCTATGATGACAGACGGTGGATTGGCCGAAATAGCAACTTATGCCGATGCTATCGGGCCGTGGAAATCTCTTATTATTCCCCAAGACCGCGAAGGTAATCTTTTGCCGGCGACGGATCTAATTTTCCGAGCTCACCGGGCTGGATTATTGGTCCATGCCTATACATTTCGTAATGAACCTCGATACCTCGTCAAGGCCTACAATGGTGATCCGGCAGCAGAGTATAGGCGCTTTTTCGCGCTTGGCTTAGACGGTGTGTTCACGGATTTTCCAGCGACCGCTCTTGCCGTGCTCGCTGAATGACTTTTGTTAAGATACATAACAAATGGCACAGCCACCTGTAAGGGAAACGGCCTTGGTTCTCTTTGTGCTTGATCCGCTGCCGATTCTTGATATCGCTTCCAATATTGCCAACTAGTCGCTTGCGCGGCTATTCGGCGCTAACGCCAATATTGGAGGCCTGAAAGGCCAATGGACGTAGCCCACTGCCCTCGTTAACAGCGAAGAGTATCATCAATATTTACTGAAGTCGGGTATCGATGATTGAGATGAACATGGAAGCTGGTAAACTTCTCGTTAATAATATTGATGTTGTTATCCTGTTAGCTTCATCGCTCCCTGACTTGGGGTGCACCGGACTTGTCCTGCATTATGTGGGTAAATACCTTTTCTGCTAGACCTTCCGAAGTATTAATGAAGGGATTATCGTCCCTTATGTTGGTGCCATCTAATGCCTCTGATACCTGCTTAATCAAGTCATTGGCCTCAGTGGCGACTGAAAATAAGCCCCTGGTCACGTAGTCCTCGAAAATCTGTTCACCGACAGTGCTAAAAAGCGTCGTTGTTTTTCCAAAAGCAAGAGCCTCTATAGCAACGGAGGAAAATGCAGTGACGTGATGATCACAGTTTCTTAACAAGACAAACAATGGTAACTCAGTGGCTGTCCTGACTTCGAAGTTCTTAATGCCCTTATCAGATAGGACCTTAGAAATTTCTGGTACTGTATGATGTCTAAGTGGGTGGACCCTAATCCACCAGATCCAATTGCTCGGAGAGGCCCCCATCGCTTCAATAACAAGTGCGGGCAATGGCACTTCAAGAGGTTGTAAACTGACTAGAATCTTTTGCTGTCCTTCTGATCTTGCCTCTAAGCTCCTCGTCTCTTCGGACAGGATTTCTGCGCTGTGCTTAGATTTCCATCGATCTAGCCATGGGTTACCTCCCACAATGCCGCCATGCCGGGTACATTTAGGGTTCTTGTCTACTTCGATATCCTGTTTGGTTTTGTTTCCCCAGCACCAGATATAATCCGGTAGTAGTGCATAGCCGGTAGTTGGTGCGGCCGTCATTTGGGTGTAGAGGCCATGATGGGGGCCGAGGCGACCATGCTGCACATCGATCGTTGGAATGTTGAGCCGATGTGCGGCTAGCATCAGGGCTAAGCCTGTAGGGTGATAGTATACAGACAAGAAAATAGAGCGGGGTGAGAGTTCCCTTAGAACAAGCTCAAACATCCGGGCAAAATAAAAAATTTTATCCATATCTTGTAATATGAGCTCTGAAGTGACGGCTGATACGCCACATAGATCATTTATTGCGGGTAAGACAGAAGTGAAGTTCAAAAGATCATGTGAAGGGTCAAATTTAGTTCTAAGTGCTATGGTGTCTGGATGCATAAACACAGATGGGAATCGCCGTCTAATATTCATGGCTTTAGGGTCGGCTAATTCGAGTTTAAGGCATTTATAATCCGTGGCACGTTCGTAAACGCTATCGAGAATTTTTGCGAAGGCTCTATCTTCGATGTGATCGCGATACTCTTCGGGTCTCAAATAGAAAATAATGTCAGGGGAAAATCCACCAGGGGATTCTAAGATCTTTGCTGCTGCTCTGTCTGTGTGCAGCAAGCCCAAACGTGGATTTCCGATAGGGAAGGCGTTGGCAGTCCCTAAATCATCGAAGATAGGGCCCGGCTTCGATACCTTGAGCTTCGTACCGATAAGATGCGCCCAAAGACGTAGGCGGCAGACGGGCCAATAATTTATATCACCATAGGTTAATGAGGTGGTGTCAACCGCACGCTCAATCCTGCAAATTTTGTCAATAACTTCATCATACATGCTGTGGTTCGCGTCCTAGCTATATCCGAAACCTTTTCAAACGATTAATCTACTATCTGTGATCTTTATGTTGCCTAAGCCTCGGGCAATCAATCATTAACCTTATAGTATTAAAATTCCTTCTTTGGACCTAGGGTTCACTGCGATAAAGTTTGTCCAGCGGAGTGGGGATCTTCGGAAGCGATAATCATGATTATTGACCGCCAAATTAAGCCCTTTGTCGTGCTATCGCAGGAAAGCATCAGAACTGCATTGAGCAAGATCAATGCAAATAAATCCAGATTTGTTATTTGCGTAGATACAAATTACCGTGTCGAAGGTGTAATTACCGATGGCGATTTCCGCCGTTGGGCAGCAAACCAGGAATCTATAAATCTAGATATACCGGCCCATCAAGCGGCTAATCAAAGTATCGAGGTGCTATCTATTAGGTCCGATATGTTGGCTATCAAGAGGCGACTGGCACTGCGCGAAACTATAATTTCTGAAGATGGGAAAGAAGATACGAAAGCTATTAAGTTCATTCCTCTAGTTGATGAACGTGGCCGGTTAGTGGCTATCGCACGGCCAGATAACGGAATTGTCAATGTTGGTAGTAAAGCACTGCATGAGTCTAGCCCTACCTTTATTATTGCAGAAATCGGTATTAACCATAATGGGAGCCTTGATAAAGCGCGCTCACTCATAGACATGGCAGCAGAATCTGGGGCTGATTGTGCTAAATTCCAAATGCGACATATGGACGATTTATATCGCAATGCCGGCAACCCAGAGGATTCTAGTGCAGACCTTGGGTCCCAATATACGCTCGACATATTATCCCGCTCCTTATTGAGTAACGAAGAAATGGGAGAGGCTTTCGAACACTGTCGTGAGTGTGGTCTCATTCCTCTTTGTACACCCTGGGACATCGCAAGCATCGACGCTCTAGAAGATATGGATATGGCCGCCTATAAAGTTGCTTCTGCTGATCTCACAAATCATGATCTACTTTCGGCTCTGTTGCAGAAGCATAAGCCTCTCCTAGTTTCGACTGGAATGTCCACGGAAGAGGAAATACGAGAGACCGTAAATTTACTTCAAAAATACGGTTCAAGTTATATCCTTATGCACTGCAACTCTACGTACCCTGCACCTTTCAAAGATGTGAATCTTCGATATTTGAATCGCCTTAAGAGTATTAGTGGCGGGCTGACTGGATACTCTGGCCACGAGCGTGGGTATGCTATACCTGTAGCAGCCGTGGCCTTGGGCGCTAAAGTTATTGAGAAACATTTTACCGATGACCAAGAGCAGGAAGGTAATGACCACAAGGTCAGCCTCCTACCATCTGAATTCAGAGATATGGTCACAGCTATTCGCAGAGTAGAAGAGTCTATGGGCAGCGGCTTGGCCCGCACTATTACGCAAGGTGAGCGTATGAACCGAGAGAATCTAGCAAAGAGCATTATTGCCGCAGTCCCGATCCAGCAAGGTATAGAAATAACAAGAGCAATGCTTGAGGTGCGCAGTCCTGGTAAGGGACTGCAACCTAATCGAATCCGCGAATTGATTGGGAAGGCGGCAAAACACAACTTTGAGGCCGGCGACTTCTTTTACTCAGCAGACCTCTTAGATGATGTTGTGAAACCGCGCACGTACTCCTTTAGGAGGCCTTATGGAATTCCTGTTCGCTACCACGATTTTGAATTACTTTCATCGCGATCACCCCTAGATTTTGTAGAATTTCATTTATCATACAAAGACATGGAGTTAGATCTACATTCTTTTCTAAAGACCAAATACGAAATGGATGTTGTTGTCCATAGCCCTGATTTATTTGCTGGCGATCACATCATGAATCTTGCTGAGTCAGATCCGGTATATAGGCAAAGGTCGGTCGATGAGTTGCAAAGGGTCATTGATCAATCCAGAGAAATCAAGGCCTATTTCAAGAACTCAGCGCGGGTGCCTATCGTTGCTAGCCTTGGCGGTTTCTCTCGTAACGCACCTGTCCCGATATCCGAGCGGCCTGGCATGTATGAAGTCGTTTTGGATAGCTTGTCCCGACTGGACACCGCGGGCGTCGAGATTTTGCCCCAAACGTTACCACCGTTCCCATGGTACTTAGGCGGCCAACTCTATTGTAACCTATTCGTTGATCCCGAAGATACCGTGCAATTTGCTGTTCAGTCGGATCTACGCTTATGCCTAGATGTCAGCCATTCTAAGTTGAGTTGTAACCACCGAAAAACTAGCTTTAAGAATTTCGTTGACCTGGTTGGTCCTCACACAGGCCACCTTCATATTGTTGACGCGGTGGGCGTGGATGGCGAGGGTGTTCAAATTGGCGACGGTGAGATTGACTTTTCTCTTTTAGCTCAGCAAGTTGATTCACTATGTCCCGATGCGTGGTTTATCCCAGAGATTTGGCAGGGTCATAAGAGCGACGGTGAAGGGTTCTGGATTGCTCTTGACCGATTGGAGCGCTGGTTTTGAGTGCCCGAAAGGTGGCATTGATAACAGGGATAGGTGGCCAGGATGGCTCCTATCTTGCTGAACTATTATTGGCTAAGGGCTATGAAGTTAACGGTTTTCTCCGGCCGCGGCAACTTAAAGACCCCTCACTCATTCCGGAAAATACACGACATATTGCATCTAAACTGAATCTCCACTCCGGCGTGCTTGAGAACCAAAAAAGCATTGAGTATGCAGTAAAAGCTGTGCGACCGACTGAGTGCTACCATCTCGCTGGGCCAAGTTTTGTTCATGCAACCGTTGTTGAGGAGCCCGCCATCCTTGCTGCACTTGTTGGCGGCACGCATATTCTTCTCTCTGCAATCAAAGAGCATGCGCCAGATTGTAAGTTTTTTCTTGCTGGTTCGTCGGAAATGTTTGGGTCGGCTAGCGTATCGCCGCAGAATGAAGAGACTCTCTTCAATCCACGTTCCATATATGGCCTAGCAAAACTTTCTGCTCATCAACTTGCTGCCTACTATCGCCGATTTCACGGCCTCTATACAGCCACCGGATTTCTTTATAATCATGAGTCGGCGCGAAGAGGGCTGGAATTTCTCCCACGCAAGCTAGCTCGCGGGGTTGCGCATATTAAATCTGGTTATCAACAAAAACTTGCACTCGGTAATCTGGATGCAAAACGAGACTGGGGCTACGCACCTGAGTATGTAAATGCTATGTGGCTAATGCTTCAGCAGGATGTGCCAGATGATTTTGTCGTAGCAACAGGGCGGGTTCATACGGTGCGTCAGCTTGTGTCATGGGCTTTCGAAGCAGTAGACTTAGATTATGAGAAACATGTAGAGGTTGATCCGCTACATGTAAGGGCTACAGAAGCTGTAGTTCTAACTGGAGATATTACTAAGATTAGAAGTAAGCTAGGTTGGGCACCTAAGGCTACGCTCAGGTCTGTCATTGAAGAAATGGTTGCTAGCGAGCTTGATGTGATTTCAGGCAATCACCCTGGGTCTGACTAGGGAATGCTCTGAAGGGTAGATAGGATTATGGAAAAACGAACGCTGGCCATTATCCCTGCCCGTGGGGGCTCTAAACGTTTGCCCCGGAAGAACTTACTAGAACTAAATGGTAAGCCACTGGTGTGCTATTCCATTGATGCCGCTATCAAGTCGGGTGTTTTTGATCATGTAATGTTAAATTCCGATGACCCTGAAATATTAGCCCTTGGGGAGCGTTATGAGGCTGTTGAAGCGCGTCTAAGGCCCGAGCATCTGGCGGGTGATACTGTTAAGGTGATCGATCTGATAATAGAGATCGCTTCTGAACAGTATGTAGCTGATAACTTTAACGTAATAGCACTTCTTTTGCCTACATGTCCTTTCAGAGATGCAAGAGATCTTACTAATGGTTTGGGCATGTTAGATGAGGGTGCGGATGCGGTTGTAAGCGCTACGGCCTATGAGTTCCCATATACCATGAGCATGCGGGTCGATGATGTAGGATTAATCAAGCACGTCTTCAACCCAGCGCCACTGGTCAGTGGGAATACGCGTTCACAGGACCATGATGAGGTGTATCATCCAAATGGCGGTTTTTATTTTGGTTGGCGGGGTAGATTAATTACTAACGGCAACTATTTTGCAGGCAAGACAAAGGCCTATATTATGCCACGTCTTACGTCGATAGATATCGACGATGAAAATGACTTTCGTTATGCGGAACACCTATTGCAATCTGGTGTTGTTGAAACATTAAATAATTCTCCTCCCGGTGTCAGAGCAAGCTGAAATAACATATTATGCCTAACTCATATTTTAGGGATCTCGCTAGCCACATCCGTGGGCCCGTATACCCAATCTGCCCTGCATTTAAGCAGGATGGCGCACTAGATCTAGGTAAGACGGCTAGTTATGTGCGCTACTTAGTCAAGGGTGGGGCTAAGAACTTAATGACTACTGCAGGTACAAGCCGATTCAATCTTCTCTCGGAAGATGAAGTTAAAGAACTTAACGCAACAGTTTGTGATGCTTCTGGTGATGCCCTGACGATCGTTGGGAATCCTATTAGTGGGGGTACGGATAGGGCCATCAGTGTTGCACGGCATGCACAGGAAATAGGAGCAAATGCTCTTTTGGTATTTTATCCAGAGCGGTTTTACAGCAATGAAGACGTCTTTGACTATTTTTCAGATATTAGTGAGGCGGCGCCACAGATCGGTATTATGGTACACGCATGGCCAATGCGTGCTGCAAAGCCGACAAGTGGAGCCACAGTGCCATTCTCAGTATCATTGGTTCGGATGATGTCTGATTTACCCAATTTCATTGGAATGAAAGAAGAGCATGGCGATGAGGATCTCCGTTATGAACTAGTCACTGCCTTTGCTGAGGATTTGGCATTCATAGTTGCCGGTAGCGCGATGGCTATGTACCTACGTACGGCGCCATACGGTGTAAGAACGTATTTGACTAGCATTGGGAGCTTCTATCCCTCAATTGAAGAGGATTTTTATTCGGCTCACTCCGAAGGGCGGTTTAATGATGCATTAGCTTTGGTCCGAAAGTATGAAGACCCTTTCTTTGCCGTGTCAAAGCCCATGGGTTGGCATCTCGCAATGAAGGCCACCCTTGACCTTATGGGCCTAATGCCTCGTTATGAACGCCTGCCACTGAAGCCACTCAGTGAGTCTGATAGCGCCCCTATTTCCAGAGTTATTAAGTCGTTTGGATGGCTTTGAGTATGAACCGGTTTGCTAAAGAGCTGACCATCCGAGATAAGGTAATATCCCAAACAGCGCCACCCTATCTTATTGCTGAAATGGCTTGTGCGCACGATGGAGAATATGGGAAAGCGGTGAAGCTTATTGAAGCCGCTGTAGATGGTGGCGCTGACGCTATACAGTTTGAGATTTTAGACCCAGACGACAATGTTATCCCTAATACGGATATGTATAACCTACTTAAAAAACTATATTTTTCTCCTGACCAGTGGTCTGATCTCGTTGCGTATGCCCGTAATTTCGATATCGCTGTTTTCAATTTTGCCTATGATCCTATTAGTCTTGAGTTGGGTTTTGATCTAGGCGTTGATGCAGTAAAATTGAACTCTTCGGACCTGCTACATACAGATATGTTGAGGCGATGTGCGGAAGTAGGATTGCCTTTATCGCTGGGCACCGGTGGTTCCACTCTTGAAGAAATTGAGATCGCGCTTGATTGTTACGCAAATCATGGTGGTCAGAGTGCAATCTTGATGCAGGGAGTTCAGAGTTTTCCAACCCTGAATCAGTACGCACGTATTCGCCGTATGAGTATTTTACGTGAAAAATTCGACTGCCTAGTTGGTTATGCAGACCATACAGCCGGCCATACAGAACTGGCTAGGGTGCTTGATCTGGTGGCTTTAGGCGCTGGAGCTTGTGTGCTTGAAAAGCATATAACATGGGACCGTTCTGAAAAAGGCATTGATCATGAATCGGCCTTAGAACCATGTGAGTATAAGCAATACGTTTCTCTTATACGGGATGCTCAAATAGCTTTAGGGGATGGCGATGTTACAGCTTTGATTCAACCCGATGAACGCTACCGGCTCTTTCAAAAGAAAACGATTACTGCTGCAGTTGATATCGCGGCGGGAGAAATCATAACAAGGGATAAGATCGCTTTCTTAAGAAATATGAGCCTACCTGGCCTACCACCGACTAGAGCCAATGATATTTGCGGATGCAAAGTGAACCGCAATATAACCCAATTTGAGCAAATACAATTAAATGATTTAGACTAGGAAAGGCGAATAACTATATTTGAGGTTCTGGACATAGAATTAAAAGGTAAGTGTGACATGCATCCTTGGCGGTCATTATATTGGAGCTTTTGAGACCTATGAAAAACTCAGACCTTGAAGAACTGCGTGAGATCAGTCTGGCCGTAAATCGGGATGAAATTTACTGCTTGAAGCCGCTAGAAGCAGAGACTGTATCACGAGCGGTACGCAAAAATGGAATAGTCGTATTTCCGCGTTTCCTTGATGAAACCGCTCTCCCGCTCCTAAACCTTGAATTTGACAGTATGATTGATTTGCATCGCACCGGTGATAGCCCATTCGCTACAGACTCATACGGCAGCATGATTAATGTCCGCGTGATCCGTGACCACTTGGATATATCAAAATATGGCCTTCTGGCACATACTTTTGCTTCTCCAGTGATGGATGCAGTTGCAGCCTGCTATTTTGGTGCAGGAGCATATCGACTTAACGGCGAGATTTTTGTGACGGAATTGGGTGAGGGGATGGACTCCTTTGACCATCCTCCTTTTGTATTGCATTTTGATAAGCGCCAAGTACTCAAGTTTTACTTCTACCTTTCCGACACGGATGAGAAAAATGGTGCTATGCGGGCTACTCCCGGCACAAATCATGTCATCCGAAGGCTTCGGCTAGAAGCTATGGAGAGAAATAACTTGGAAGATATCGAGAATGTCTTGTCAGATGAACATGTTCAGTCGATACCCATTTCGGGACCTGCAGGGACGCTTATTGTTTTTGATACAGATGTTGCCCACGGGGCGGGGCGGGTGCAGTCGGGACTTCAGCGACGCACTATTCGTGGACATACACATAGTAATGAGATGCTTAGAGCCATGGGTCTACAAGCCCATTAGGATTTTGGATTATTTTATCATTAGCGATTGCGGGTAATATAATAACTCCAATCAGGAAATTTGTACACGATGGCTCTTCCAGACCGCCCAGTCCGTTTTCTTCAGGCAAATACATTTTACCCACAGTATTTAGAAGACTTTTACACTGGTAACCCGCAACTTATAGATGCGAGCTATCAGAATCAGATGGACGCTCTACTTGATGACGGGTTCTCAGGCTCACATATATTCACCCGGCAATTACTTGACCATGGATTTGAGACGTTTCAGGTCATAGTAAATAATCTTGTGTCGCAAGCTAAATGGTCTATTGAAGCGGGAGGTACAGTCGACGGCGCAGTGGATCCTATACAGGTGCTGCAGCACCAAATAAAGGCGTTTGAGCCGGATATTCTTTACCTCACCGACATCGTTACCTTTGACTCACGTTTTATTCGAACCCTATCCAAGAAGCCTACGATCGTCTCTGGGTGGCGTGGATTCCCAAGTCCCAAAGGTACAGACTGGTCAGAATTTGATCTAGTTCTAACTAGTTTTGACAGGATTATGAAGGAGGCGGAGGATTTTGGTGCGTCAAATTCCGCTCGTTTTTATCCGGGATTCCCAGAATCTTCTCGTGTGTTAATCGAGCCACGAGAAATTAAATGGGACGTAGTATTCTCTGGAACCATCACGCACCAGCATCGTCGACGTATTTCTATTCTCGAGATGGTGGCTCAATTAAGCACTGAGTCCAACGGGGAGTTTTCATTTGGGCTATTTATGCCGGATGTCAACGCACTTACACCTCCTGTACAACAGCTTAACCAAGGCGCGCGCTGGGGCGATGAAATGCTACGCGTCTTACGTAATGCCCGTATAGTAATTAATATCGATGTTGATGCGTTTGACAGTCAGCCACCTAATATGAGGCTTATCGAGGCAACAGGCGCAGGTGCGTTCCTTATGACTCCATACCATCCAGAGCTGAAGAATTTTTTTGAACCAGGACTGGAGGTGGAAACCTTCCGGACGGAAAATGAGCTAGCTTCTAAGCTGTTATACTTTCTGGATAACCCGGACCGTTGTGATGAAATCGCGCGGAATGGGCAAAAGCGCTGTTTGACTGAACACGGTCTTGGCAAGCGAACGGCTTGGTTTAAAGATATTATGCAGAAGACTCTGGAGGCCAAGGTCGGTGCAGCGTAACTGTTGGTAAGCCCTAACTATCTATTTTAGTCCTTCCAATTATGGAATCATAAAGCTCGGCATAGGCTGACGCTTGATCAGACAGTTTATGATCCCGCTCAATGAGAGCCCGTGCACGGCGTCCACACGCATTAAGTTTATGGGCATCGGATAGTCCCTTTTCTATTATGCCCGATAGATCGACGACGTTGCCCGATTCCGCTAAGAAACCGTTTTCCCCATGCCTAACTATGTCCGGTATACCGCCTACCTGAAAGCCTACAACGGGTGTTCCGCAGCTCATCGACTCCAAAATAGTATTAGGCAGATTGTCTTGTTTTGATGGAATCGCCGTTAAATCTGCCGCGCTGTATATCAACGCAGTCATTTGGTCATCATTGACAAAGTCGATCTGTCTCACCTGAAACGGCACCTCAATATCAAGTACATGGCTATCGCCGACGCCTACAAGCATTAAATTCTTGCTATCAGGAACTAGCGACATCGCATGAGCAAGTTCTCGAAATCCTTTACGAGCGAGCCCGATGTGGTTGGACACAAAGAGTATGATTTGGGCATCTTGTGGTAGGTTTAGAATATGCCTTGCCTTAGCCTTCTCTGTGGGCTTGAATATTTCTGTTTCGATACCGTAAGGAATAACAGACGTCTGAAACTTCGATAGTAACATACTCTTCTGTGCTTCTCCGGCCAGCCACCGGCTAGGAGCGACGATATGTAGCTGCTCGCTAGGCCAAGCCTCGAATATTCTTTTTTTAGCCAGGAAAATTTTTTCCGATAAATCTGATTCGATTTCAGACCCAAGTAGAGGGCAGGCGCCACACTTTTCAATAAACTTTCCACAGGATTGATCATAGTGACATCCGCCTGTGAAGGCATTCATGTCATGTAAAGTCCATACCACAGGGCAGCGAGTACGTTCGGGAGTGAAAAATAGCTGATAGTCAACGAAACGTGCAATCCAATGTAAGTTTATAACATCTGCTCGCGGCCTTTGGATGAAGAAATCCTCGTCGCTATCGACCCGTTCTTGGCTAAATAGCTCAATATCAGGGCTACGAGTTTTCGCGTAAGCATTGTAAGCGAGATCAAAATCACTTCTTGCCATCAGTCTGTGTTTGATTGCTTGAGGTGACGGGTCTGGAATAAACTGTTGAACCGTTGGATCGTCAATTGTTTTACTTTGAACAAAGTAAGTGCTATCCGCCCCAATCTCACATAAACCTTTGTGCAGGCGGTGGGCAGACCTTGCTGCGCCTCCCTGCATATCACTCGTATTGATCAGAACAATGCGCATATTAGGGAAAAATCTCATTTGAGCATAAGGATCTTAAATTTATCAGATGCCCCTTGTTCTGTCATGGTTGAATCTAAGTGGTCCAGCTGGTGGAAATGCCCTACAATCAAATACGGTTAATTTTGATGGAATCGTTAAATGCTGCGCGCTGCTATCTGTGAAGTTGTTGGCCAACTGACACCTGAAATCTCAAGATGGCCGAGATGTGAACCCGGGCAAATTATTGTTGATGGTAAGCTAGTAAAGTATGCTGACATGCATAGTTTCTATTACCAGGCAAAACAGATATTTGGTGAAGGCTTATATCACTTCTCTTGTGATTCTGAATCACCCTCGATCATTGATTGTGGCGCACATATTGGTCTTGCCTCACTATTTTTTGCTGATCAATATCCTGCTGCTCGAATTCACGCATTGGAAGCTGACCCTGAAATAGCACTGATGTGTAAAGAGAATCTCTCTGCTTTTTCTAGCAAGAACTTCAGGGTTGAGTCCAAAGCCGTTTGGATTTCAGATAAGGGCGTATCTTTTTCAAATAGCAGGGATGACTCTGGTCACATTAAGTCTGATGGAGAGGGTAACATTTCAGTGCCATCGGTGCGGCTACGGGACTTATTGGATGGGAATCCTGTTCACCTACTAAAGCTTGACATTGAAGGTGCTGAATATGCTGTGATTGAAGACTGTGGTACAGCGCTTAATACGGTACAGTGTATTGTTATCGAAGCTCATGTTCTCCGGCCGGAAGATGGACGTTTAGGTGCCTTGTTAGCGCAACTAGAATCTCTGAAGTTCAAGTATGTTTTGCATGATCTGCACCATGCAACTTGGCTTGAGGCAGAATGTCAGACACCTTTTGCTGCATGTCCTACAGAAAAATATATTGTTACTGTGTTTGCCTGGAAAAATTAAAGTGCAAGTATCTTAGGACGCTTTTTCTACTTCATCTGCATCGATCCTTACAATCTTGAATCCAATTGCCGCATAAATATGCGAAATAATAGGACTCACTATATTAAAAATACAGTAAGGGAGATAAGCGAGTGTTCCTACCCCTAAAGTACCAGCTATGAATGCCCCACAGGTATTCCATGGCACTAGTGCCGACGTCACCGTTCCGTTATCTTCTACGACGCGCGATAGGTTGGCTGGGTCAAGGCCTTTGCGTTGAAATTCTTCCGCATACATACGAGATGTAAGAACAATCGACATGTATTGGTCTGATGCCACCACATTTGCGGCTAGAGCTGTGGCCCCAGCACTTGATATGAGGTGCCCATCTTTTTTACAAAACGCTATTAGTGCGATTAGTAGCCGCCGAGTACTACCTGTACGCTCCATCATGCCACTAAAGAACATTGCGCTAATAATTAGCCAGACAGTTGGCAACATAGTCGACATGCCTCCCCGAGATAGTAGATCATCGAGTATGTTATCTGGGCTTTTGAATTCGTGGCCGCTGGCGGCTGCAGTCCAATAAACGTTGAAATACTCTCCGGCTGAGTCAAAAATATTTTCTGATGGCTGACTCTGTGGTTGCAATAAAATACCTATCAGGGCGGCGATACAGATAGATAGAAAGATAGCGAGCAAGGGTGGGGTTCCGCGTATTGCCATTAGAAACAAACATACTAGCGGAATACATAGAAATAGACTGATTGTGAATTTGTTTGCTAGCGTGATGCGTAAAACATCCATTTTATCTGTGGGTGCGGCGTCAGCAACTGATAGGCCGGCAGCTGCAAAAAATATTAAGGCCAGAAGAAAGGCTGGGATGGTTGTCCAAAGCAGAAATAAAATATGAGTAAAAAGTTTAGTTTCGGAAAGACCTGCAGCCAGATTGGTCGTATCAGAAAGTGGTGATAGTTTGTCACCAAAATAAGATCCTGAGACAATCGCACCGGCTGTGATTTCCAATGATAGATCCATTGCGCTAGCTATACTAATCAACGCAATGCCTATAGTACCGATAGTAGTCCATGAGCTTCCGACAGCTATTGAAATTACGGAACATAGCAAAAGGCTCGCTAAGTAGAATGTTGATGGTGCAAGGATCATAGATCCATAATAAATGATAGTTGGTATGACTCCCGACGCTATCCAGACTCCGATAAGTGCACCTACCATTAACAGAATGAGTATGGGAACCATTGCGTTGGAAATAGCCTGCACGGCTGCATGTTCCAATGATTTCCAGGCGTGGCCTTTGTGTAACCCTATGAAGGCTGTCAGCATACCAGAGCAGAGAAGGGCTATTTGTGCTGGTCCGCCCGTTGTATCATCTCCGTAAACAGCAACGGTCGTCACAAGCGAGATAATGAGCATTGTAAGAGGAAGAAGGGCTTCAAATAGCCCAACCTCATTTTTTTCATGGGTTCTTGTAGAATGTTGCACTTAACGTCCCAGGGTTTTATCCAAGAAACACCACTCTATCTATCTTGATTGTTGAACCAAAGCGCCTAAATCTATAAGGCGATGCTGTTAGGAATCTTTAGTGATTCCTTGGTCATATATTGCTTACATTATAGCCCAGCAGTTTATGATGCGTTGCGAACAATCGATTCTGCAGAAAACAAGGGTTTCTGCGGTTCAGCAAAAACAACTGTTGAGCTAAGGGCACAGAATCGGCTAGTGGAACGGTGTGAGGGGGGTCTCTTGGTGCTGCCAAGGGAACGGGAAAGGTTTGTTTGGAGGAAGGTTTGAGCGCTTTCGGGGTGAATATCGACCATAAGAGGTCTATTTTTTCTCATACAAAACTGCCGGTAAAGCAGGGTTTGTATGATCCCGCTCGAGAACACGATGCGTGCGGCGTTGGTTTTGTGGTGAATTTTAAAGGTGTGAAAAGCCATAAAATCGTGCAGCAGGGGCTTCGTATTCTAGAAAACCTTGAGCACCGTGGCGCTGTCGGGGCAGATGAATTGGCAGGTGATGGATCTGGCATTTTAATTCAGATCCCTGATTCTTTTCTAAGAAAAGAAACAGAGAAGCTTGGTTTTGGACTACCAGTGGCTGGCGACTATGCAGTCGGCATGATGTTCCTACCGGAAGATCCTGGCAAGCGCCAAGCTTGCGAGGAATTCACTGAGAAGTTTGTGATTGCCGAAGGACAGACAGTCCTCGGGTGGCGGGATGTGCCAGTCAACAGTGAGGGGCTTGGCATTACGGTAAAAGCTACGGAACCAAGAATAAGACAAATCTTCATTGGTAAGGGCGACAAAGTTTCTGACCAAGATGCGTTTGAGCGCAAGTTGTACGTGATACGCAAGCAGATTGCCAACGGTGACCGCGCTCAAGGCATTGACCCGGGGGGCGACTTTTTTGCGCCCTCTATGTCATCACGAACAATAGTGTACAAGGGCATGCTTCTCGCTGCCCAGGTCGGAAGTTACTATGCAGACTTAATGGACCCTATGGTAGAAACAGCCATGGCAATGGTTCATCAAAGATTTTCTACCAACACATTTCCATCATGGCGTCTCGCTCATCCGTATCGGATGATCGCTCATAACGGAGAGATTAATACACTTCGAGGTAATATAAACTGGATGACCGCACGGCGTCATTCAATGCAGTCTGAATTGTTTGGAGATGATCTAGCTAAACTATGGCCACTTATCCCAGAGGGTCAGTCAGACACGGCATGTTTTGACAATGCTTTGGAGCTGTTATCGATGGGCGGTTATTCGCTCGCCCACGCGATGATGTTATTAATTCCAGAAGCGTGGGGTCGGAACCCACTTATGGATGAAGCGCGCCGAGACTTCTATGAATACCACGCGGCGTTAATGGAGCCGTGGGATGGCCCAGCAGCGGTAGCTTTTACCGACGGGCGTCAGATTGGTGCGACGTTGGATCGAAACGGTCTACGACCAGCTCGGTACATTGTAACGGATGACGATTTAGTTGTTATGGCATCCGAGGCGGGTGTTCTAGAAGATATTCCTGAAAGCAGTATTGTAAAGAAATGGCGTTTACAGCCAGGTAGAATGCTGCTGATTGATATGATTGAAGGCCGTATTATTGATGATGATGAGCTCAAAGGAACACTATCAAGTGCTCAACCCTATCGTGAATGGTTAGCGAAGACACAAATCCAGCTTGAGGACCTATCTCTTCCTAGAGTGGACGATTTGCCCTCACCCAGCAAAGATTTGCTAAAACGGCAACAAGCATTTGGATATACTCAAGAAGACCTTAATTTCTTCCTTCAGCCTGCTGCTACTAAGGGTGAAGATCCCATTGGCTCAATGGGACGCGACACCCCAATTTCTGTTCTGTCGGATCGGTCAAAACTCCTCTATACCTATTTTAAACAGTGTTTTGCTCAGGTTACTAACCCACCCATTGATGCCATTAGAGAAGAGCTGGTGACTTCATTGGTAACCCTGATCGGCCCTCGGCCTAATCTATTTGGCCTTGATCAGGGTGGAAGTCATTGGCGACTGGAATCTCAAAGACCCATTATAACCGACAAAGAAATGCACAAGATTCGTCATATTTCCGATTTAGTGGGCGATCGTTTTAGAGCACATACGCTGGATACCACTTACCCTGCCACAGAACGAGCTAAGGGCATGGAGCTCGCATTGCGTGGTTTGTGCCGGAGCGCCGAAGACGCTGTAACAAATGGGGATAACATCCTCATTCTCTCAGACCGGAAAATGGGAGAAGCGCGAATAGCCATTCCAGCTTTGTTGGCGACGTCCGCTGTCCACCATCATTTAGTTCGGCGTGGTCTGCGCACTGAGGTTGGCCTCATTGTTGAGACTGGTGAGGCCCGTGAGGTTCATCACATGTGTCTGCTAGCGGGTTATGGTGCGGAGGCTATTAATCCCTACTTAGCATTTGAAACGATAGGAAAAGCAAGGGCCTCATTTCCCGGTGACTTAAGTGTTGAAGACATTGAGAAGAATTACGTCAAGGCGATGAATAAGGGTATCCTTAAAGTAATGTCGAAGATGGGAATCTCGACCTATCAATCTTACTGCGGCGCACAGATATTTGATGCCATTGGTTTATCTAGTTCCTTTGTCGAGCGCTATTTTCTAGGCACTTCGACTACTATTGAAGGTATTGGCTTGGATGAAGTAGCGCAGGAAACCTACGAACGGCACCGTGTCGCATTCGGTCAAGGTAATGTGCAGCAAAAAATGCTCGAGCCTGGTGGAGAATATCAGTACAGATTACGCGGGGAAGAGCATGCTTGGTCGCCAGATAGCATTGCGAAACTACAGCATGCAGCGCGTGGAAATAATCGTGAAACCTATGCCGAGTTTGCTAAATCTATAAATGATCAGTCTGAGCGCCTTTTAACTATTCGTGGGCTAATAGATTTCCGCCCTGCTGTAAAACCGATCAGCATAGATGAGGTTGAACCAGCTGCAGAAATTGTGAAACGTTTTGCAACCGGAGCAATGTCTTTTGGTTCTATTTCACGCGAAGCCCATACGTCATTAGCTGTGGCTATGAATAGGATAGGCGGAAAATCGAATACGGGTGAAGGTGGTGAAGAGACGGATAGATTCACACCTATGGCAAATGGAGACTCAATGCGTTCTGCCATTAAGCAAGTGGCTTCCGGGAGGTTCGGTGTAACGGCTGAGTATCTGGTCAATGCTGACGATTTGCAGATCAAAATCGCGCAAGGCGCAAAACCAGGCGAAGGTGGCCAACTACCAGGACATAAGGTCAATGGTCAGATAGCAAAGGTCCGCCATTCTACTCCTGGCGTGGGCCTTATTTCGCCACCACCACACCACGATATCTATTCGATCGAAGACATTGCCCAATTGATACACGACCTCAAGAACGTGAATCCGAGTGCGCGAGTCAGCGTTAAGCTAGTATCGGAGGTCGGGGTAGGAACAGTTGCAGCTGGTGTTGCTAAAGCGCGGTCTGATCATGTGACTATTTCCGGATACGAAGGTGGTACAGGGGCGAGTCCACTAACGTCCGTTACTCACGCTGGATTGCCTTGGGAAATTGGCTTGGCTGAAACACAACAGACATTGGTAATAAATCATTTGCGCAGTCGGATCGCGGTTCAGGTAGATGGCGGCTTCCGGACTGGCAGAGATGTAGCCGTTGGAGCGTTATTAGGTGCTGATGAATTTGGATTCTCGACAGCTCCTTTGATTACACTTGGTTGTATCATGATGCGTAAGTGTCACCTCAACACCTGTCCCGTCGGCGTGGCAACGCAGGATCCAGAACTGCGCAAGCGGTTTGCTGGCAAGCCAAGTAATGTTGTAAATTACTTCTTTATGGTTGCTGAAGAGCTCCGCGAAATTATGGCCACTATGGGCTTTAGAACTGTGAAGGATATGATAGGGCGGGTTGATCGCTTAGATGCGCGTAAAGCTGTTAATCATTGGAAAGCGCAGGGGGTTGACCTTGGACGGCTTTTCCATCGTCCGGACGTTAGTTCGGATGTTGCCATTCACCATTGTGACCGTCAGGATCACGGGCTTGAAAAAGCAATTGACAACATGCTTATAGAAAAATCCAAGTTAGCTTTGGAGAAATGCACACCAGTAAAGATTGATTCGCTAATTACTAATCGCAATCGCACATTCGGAACAATGTTGTCTGGTGAGGTGGCTAAGAAATACGGGCACAAAGGTTTGCCAGAAGATACAATCTCTATTACCGCACGTGGCAGTGCGGGACAGAGCTTTGGAGCATTCTTAGCCAAGGGCATAAGCTTGGAATTGATTGGTGAGGCAAATGATTATCTGGGTAAGGGCCTATCTGGTGGCCGCATCTCAGTGTATCTACCTGATGAATCAAATCTCGAAGCTGCTGAGAACATTGTTGTTGGGAACACCCTCCTTTATGGCGCTATTGCCGGTGAATGTTATGTATCAGGTGTTGCAGGAGAGCGCTTCGGTGTGCGTAATTCCGGCGCGGTGGTGGTAGTTGAAGGCGTCGGCGATCATGGTTGTGAGTATATGACAGGCGGCTGCGTAGTTGTGCTGGGTGAAACAGGACGTAATTTTGCTGCGGGTATGAGTGGAGGCATTGCTTACATTCTTGACGTGGATGGCAATTTTGATAAACGGTGTAATATGCAAATGGTTGAGCTTGAAGAAATCAGGCTCAATGCTAGTGGTGCTGACGGTGAGCTTCAAGGAGGGCTATTGACCGACCCCCTGTCTGGCGATGAGACGCGGCTAAAGAAACTGATCGAGCGGCACATGCATTATACTGGTAGCAAGCGGGCTAAGAATATATTAGATAATTGGGAGTCTTTCTTACCTAAGTTCATAAAAATTGTGCCTACGGATTATCGACGTGCATTAACAGACCGAGAGTTTGAATCTGAATCACCATCTATTCATACGAATAACGTAGGTCAGGGGACGGCCCGTGGGTAAGGTTACAGGATTCCTAGATATTGTTCGCGCAGATCGAACATCCGAAGATATTTCTGAGCGAGTTAAGACATGGCATGAATTTATCCTCCCATTGGAAGATGAAGTCATGCAAGCGCAGGGTGCCCGTTGTATGGATTGCGGTGTGCCATTTTGTCATAATGGCTGTCCTGTCAATAACGTTATACCAGATTGGAATGATCTGGTTTATAATGGGCATTGGCGTGAAGCACTTGACGCGCTGCATGAGACTAATAACTTCCCCGAATTTACAGGCCGAATTTGTCCTGCGCCATGCGAGGAAGCGTGCACCCTCAATATAAATAGCAAACCTGTGACCATTAAGTCGATTGAGTGCGCAATAATCGATAAAGGGTTTGAAGAAGGGTGGGTTGAAGCACAGCCACCAGCCAAGAGTACTGGCAAGAAAGTTTCTGTTATAGGCTCTGGACCTGCCGGTATGGCAGCTGCACAACAACTAGCTCGCGCTGGCCACGCTGTTACTCTGTTTGAAAAGAGTGATCGTATCGGAGGACTACTTCGCTACGGAATTCCAGACTTCAAGATGGAAAAGCATCTAATAGACCGCCGTATGGAACAAATGACAGAAGAAGGCGTTCAGTTTAGGACTAACGCTCACGTTGGCGTTAACGTCTCTGCTACAGAGATCCGGCGCGAATCCGACGCTGTAATCCTATCGTGTGGATCAGAAATCCCACGTGATTTGCCGATTCCGGGAAGAGAATTAAAAGGAATCCACTTTGCAATGGATTTTCTGACTCAGCAAAACAGGCGGGTCGCTGGTGACAATGCTACACCTACTAAAGAAAGCGAAGGCGCTATTCTCGCCGAGGGGAAACACGTTGTCGTTATTGGTGGCGGAGACACTGGTTCAGACTGTATCGGCACTTCAAATCGCCATGGCGCCTTGTCAGTGACTCAACTTGAAATTCTTGATCGTCCCCCCGATAAAGAAAACAAGGAGCTGGTATGGCCCTATTGGCCGCAAAAGTTCCGCACGTCATCGTCTCAAGAGGAAGGTGCAGTGCGGGAATTTAGCATTACGACAAAAGAATTCTTGGATAATGGTAGCGGCGTTGTAAGAGCTTTGGATGTAGCTAATATCGAGTGGGTTGGAAGTGATGGTGGCCGTGTTGTCATGCAGGACGTGCCCGGTAGTAGCTTTGAGATAAAAGCAGATCTTGTGCTTTTGGCAATGGGTTTTGTTAACCCGATCCATGAGGGACTACTGACTGAGCTTGGTATTGATCTAGATCGACGTGGCAATGTTAAAGCTGACACACACAAATATAAGACGTCTGCCTCAAACGTATTTGCTGCGGGTGATATGCGGCGCGGTCAATCTCTCGTTGTGTGGGCAATCCGTGAGGGCCGCCAGTGTGCCAGGGCCGTTGACGAATACCTTATGGGCACTACTGTTCTTCCCTACTAATATCTGCGCTTCAATAATCAACCTAAATAATAAAAATGCTGTTGGCAGCAAATATTTCTTGTGGGACCGAAAAATTTGTTATGCTTATTGACCTAATCAGTAGAGTGTATGGGGGATGTTTCCATGTTGAAGGCGTGGTTTGAGGTCAAGCTCTGGAAGCGCATTCTTTCCGCCTTGGTGTTAGGAGTAATCGTCGGCCTAATTTGGGGTGACGGTGCTGAGTCAATCCGCTGGATCGGCGATGTGTTTGTGCGGCTTATCCGAATGCTAGTTGTTCCATTGATTTTCACAACACTTGTAGCGGGTGTTGTTTCAATGGGAGAGCCTAAACGCCTTGGGTCTATTGGAGTTCGCGCGTTCAGCCTCTACCTACTAACAACGGCAGCTGCTATTGTAATCGGGTTGGTGATGGGAATAATTCTCCAGCCCGGGGCTGGTGTAGACTTGTCGGGTGCAACCGCGCGAGATCTAGGGCCGGCTATGTCTGTGGCAGAGCGGCTGTACGCGGTGATACCTACTAATCCTATTGCCGCTCTGGCCGAAGGTAATATTCTAGCGATCATTCTCTTCGCAATTCTCGTTGGTTTGGGCATTGTACTCAGTGGCGCTAAAGCTAAGGTTCTAGGTGAAACCTTTAACGCGGCCGCTGATGTCATGCTAAAGATCACATTCTTGGTTATGGAGCTTGCGCCCTTTGGCGTGTTTGCTCTTATCGCTTGGGTTTCCGGGACTCAGGGTGTGGCTACTCTGGCCAATATCTTTGTGCTTGCCGTTGCCGTTTATATTGGCTGTTTTGTTCACATGGTCTTGGTCTACGGGGGCGTGGTAAAGTTTATTTGTAGGCTCCCATTAATGCCTTTCATCCGAGGCGCAGTTGACCCCCAACTGGTTGCCTATTCAACTTCATCTAGTGCGGCTACTTTGCCAGCAACTATGGCGGCATCTGAAGAGAATCATGGTGTTGGTACACCTGTCAGCTCATCAGTAATCCCTTTGGGTGCGACTGTTAATATGGACGGCACTGCTCTCTATGTTGGTATTGTGGCGCTATTCACGGCACAAGCGTTTGGCATCAGCTTGACTATGTCTGATTATTTAATCATTGGCCTGACGACTACCCTTGTTTCTATTGGGACTGCTTCAGTTCCATCAGCATCACTGTTCTTGCTGGCAGCTGTTCTTGAGTCTATCGGTGTGTCGGGCGCCCAAACAGCTATTATTGTTGGCTTTATTCTTCCATTTGATCGTGTTCTAGACATGATGCGAACGGTGGTAAATGTGACTGGGGACCTTACTGTCTCTCTAACCGTTGCTAAGTTCGAGCACGAATTAGACGAAGGGAAATATAGAGCCCGTCCTAAGATTTAGAACGTGGAAAATGAGGCATAAACTCTTGGGATAGAGTTTTGTCTGTTCACCAGGGAATGCAGCTGCTAGCTATGGCTTTCTAGGTGCTTTGTGGCTGCATAAGCTCATTCTTATTTAGAGGAATTCTGAACCATGATTGAACCTTGGCGTGTTGCCTGTATTCAAACCCATACCCATGCTTTGAACGGTTGCTCAAGCCGAGAAGAGGCAATGGCTGTTGTCAATGCTCGTTTAAGCCGCTGGGAGCAATTGATCCGCGGACAAGCACATACCGGGACAAAGCTTGTTCTATTTCCCGAGTTTGGCCTGCAAGGTTTTCCCGTTGGTGAGTCGGCACAGACGTGGATCGAAAAAGCCTGTCTCGACCTGCCTGGGCCAGAATCAGAGCGTCTGCAGAATTTAGCGCAAGAGCTCCGTATTTTTATTGGTGCAAATGCGTATTGGCGTGATCCACAGTTTCCTGGGCGATATTTTAATACTAGTTTTCTGATTGATACCTCAGGAGATATTGTCTTGAAGTATAGAAGGGTTAACACTGCCCATGCTGGCTCCCCACATGATTTTATGGACCTATATTTTGATACTGTTGGTGTTGAAGGCGCATTCCCTGTTGTTGATACAACGCTAGGTCATATTGCTATGATGCCTTGTGGTGAAATCATGTATCCTGAGGCAGCGCGGATGTTTATGTTCCGTGGCGCAGAAGTTCTACTGCATCCCACATCAGATTTTGGAGCTGCAGATAATAACGGGTGGCAGTCAGCAAAGACCGTAAGGGCTTCTGAGAATATGATGTTCTTAGTGTCTTGTAATACCGCTGGTATTCTTAATGCACCGTATGCGGAAAATGAATGCCAGGGCCGTTCTAAAATTTTTGACTATGATGGTAGAGTTCTGGCTGAGGCTGGAGTGGGCGAATGCTCACGGGCAGCCACGTTTATTGACGTAGAAGGCCTGCGACGGTTGCGTTCAAAGACTGGTGGTTTTAACCGTCTTGTGCGTAATCGAATAGAAATGTATTTACCGGTCTATAACAATACTCATTTCTATCCACCGAACCAATTTGCAGATGAGGTAATGGACTCTAAGGAGCGCATACAGGAGAACTACCAACTGGCGCTTGACAATATGGCAGATGGCCAGATTATTCCCGCCAGACCAAAGTCGGCAATGAAACCATCTGAGTAGACTGAAAATAATTACATGCGTTAAGATTGAGTATACTCATAGTTCCACTCAATCTTAATAGACAGCTCTTACTTTGGCTTGGGATTATTGTATGCATCTGGTATTTGTCCACAGTGCACGCCTGCATCCACCAAGAGCACCTCTCCGGTAACGACACTCGCACCTTCAAGAAACCAAACGAGTGATTCTGCAATCTGATTTGCCGTCGGCACCAGTTTTAGTGGTGCTGCAGCCGCTGCTGCGGTGAGTAGAGAATCGTATTGATCATCACCTAGTCCGCCCTTTAACCAGCGAGTCTGAATCGCACCCGGGGCGACGGCATTGACCCTAATCTCCGGACCCAAAGCCAAAGCCAGTGATTTTGTCATCATATTCAAAGCGGCCTTACTAGCTGCATAAGCCATTGAAGAGGCAATGCCTGTTACCCCGCCAATCGAGGACGTGTTGACAATGGCTCCTGTTCCTTGCTTTTTCATGTGTGGCGTTACGGCTTTAATCATTTGATAGGAGCCGACCACATTAACCCGGTAAATATCCAGAAAATCTTGGCCCGAAAGATTATTTAAATCGCTATAGGGAGCAAATTTTGTCTTCGCTGCATTATTGATGAGATAATCAACCCGTCCCCAACGCTCGATCGCTGAATCGACCATGGCACAACAGGCATCGTTATCACCAACGTCACCTTGGAAGGCTATTGCTTCCGCACCCACAGCGCAGCAGGCTTCTAGCGTTTCTTCTGCCTCTGCTTTACTCTTGGTGTAATTGATAACGACATTATGGCCATGCTCAGCTAGTATTATTGCTGCTGCCGCGCCAACCCCAGTCGCAGAACCAGTTACAATAGCCGTTTTCTTGACCTCAACCATTAGGTGCCTCCATTGTTATACTGTTCTGATCTATGCTGTTTATGACGAGATCGCAAGCGGTGAGAGATGTGTAGATTAAAGACTGATATATTATTTTCCTAGGGTGGCCCGTGCCAGAAAAGCCCACCACTTCTACATGCATGAGTGTCCATGCCTCGGTCAATAATTGCATTTCTTAACCATTGGCCATCTTAACGTATCACGATGAGGTAACTTCGAGAGAGTCGAATTCAAGGGGAGATTGTTCAGATGCCATATAAAGATATGAGAGCATTTATAGATAACCTAGAGGCCGAAGACCAGGTACGGCATATTGATGAACCATTGCGTGCCCGACGGGATGATACGGAACTCCAGGCTCTCATGCGGTTGCTCCACTCGGGTGAAGATGGTCGCGCGCTTATTCTTAAACAGGTTCAGGGAATTGGCCGTGAAGAGGTGCGAACGTTATTTAATATATTTGGAACACGTAATCGCGTTGCCAAGGCGCTTGAAGTAAACACTTGGCATGAGGCAAGAACTAAACATGCGACGGTAGCGGCAGACCCCTCGCTCTGGAAAAAACCGAACTTAGTTCAATCAGAGGGAGCACCCTGCAAAGATGTGGTCATTAAGGATGTTAATGTTGCTCGGGATCTACCTAATCACTGGTTTGGCAAGGAGGGAGCAGCATATATTACAGGTGCCGTAGTTGTGACAAAGGATGTCGAGACCGGTCAACGCAATGTAGGCTGGTATCGTCTAACAAGTTTTGTCGATGCGCATCACCCCCTTGGGGGTGAATACGATCCAGAGCGAGCAAAGGCCGACCTGGCCGGCTTCTTCTGGTGGAATCCACCAATGTCTGGAATCGGAATGCATATCGCTAAGGCTAATGCGGCAGGGCGCCGGCTCCAGGTTGCTTGTGCTATTATGTGTGATCCTGCCATTCATATTGCCGCTGCAACAGGCATTTCGTGGGATGGTGATGAATTTGAATTTGCGGGTGGATTACGCGGTGCACCGATTGACCTAGTCAAATGTGAGACAGTTGATCTAGAGGTCCCTGCATCAGCTGAATGGGTGATTGAGGGCGAGATGGTGCCTGGGATTGAGGAGCCGATAGGATGGCATTCAAACCCCGTCGGATATTACGACCCAGCTCATATCTTGCCAGTTATGCGCGCTACCTGCATTACCCATAGAGAAGATCCTTTATGGTACTCAACGATGGAAATGGTCCCGCCATTTGATCATATGTACCTCGCCCTACTAACGGTTGAAGGTGAATTGGTCAGCGACCTTACAGGTAAAGTTCCTGAAGTTAGTGACGTCGTTGTTACACCGAACCTGTGCTACATAGTACAAATCAGTGTCGACGGGGCGAACAAACCACATCCAGAGTTTGGCAAATATGTTATTCATGCAGTGTGGGGTGCAGTTGGGCGCTGGGCGCGTTCAGCGAAAATGGTTATTGTGGTTGGGCCGGATGTTGATCCCAACAATTGGAATGATATCGACTTTGCAATTATGACGCGGGTACAGCCATGGTCTGATGTCATAGTTAATCGTTCAGGCCCAGCAATGTTACTAGATCCTTCAGCTACTAGGAATGAACAAGGCGCAGCTAGTGTATCAGAGCAGATGGGTATTGACGCTACAATAAAAGTCCCTGAGCGGTTTAATGAGTATGCGCAAGTATCGGACGCAACAGATGAGGAAGTTGCTGCAATTGCTGCCAAGGTTGGTGACTTGTTATAGGGAGTGTCCTCTATGTTTCTCGGTTTGCGTTAGTTTCTAGAAGGAGTATTGGGTGCCATCGTAGCTAAATAGCTTTCCTGAATCTTCCAGTGTCAGATCTTCGATAACGGACATCATGCCTTTTATGCTTTCCTTTGGCTCTATCAACCCCGGGAAATTTATGCCCGCCAACTTTTCTACCTTCACTTGCCCTGGTGAGAGAGATGCGACGATGATGCCATCCTTTCTTAGATCACCGGAAAGGATCTTGATGTACATGTTGAGCGCTGCCTTGGAAGCTTTATACCAATACCCGCCTGGCATAGTGGGGCCTTTGAAGCCAAAACTACCCGCCAAGGAGGTGATTGATACGATGGTTTTATCCTCACTAGTTTTGACGTGCGCTGCGAATGCTTCTATTACCTTTAGGCCACCCAAGGCGTTTATACGCATGAAATTCTCCCACTGATTATAATCCAGCGTTCCAAAGGACTGTGGGCTTGGATCGAGGAAATCACCAGTTATACCGGCGTTGCTGATTAGGACGTCGACCGTTTTCCCCACCAGCTTAGCTGCCAGCGCATCGACCTGCTGGTGATTGGTTACGTCCATAGTTTCTATCTGAATGAGGCCGGAGTATTGGTTACCCAGATTTATCAAAGAATCAGGCGTTGATTTGCGACGATGGGTCGCTATAACATTCCAGCCCTTAGCAGCATACTGCTTGGCAAATTCAAGACCAATCCCAGAATTGGAACCTGTAATCAGCACAGTCTTAGCGTCAGCGTGAGTAGTGATTAACACCATGATGGTGGCCACAAGTAGGATCAAACGCATGGAGTTCTCCAGGGGTAATTGCGGGTTCATAAGTGCCTTTGATATTATCACTTAGTAAATGGTTAATAAACTATGTGTAGAGACAGATATGAAGAAGTGGGAAATGGTCTACATTTCAGTTAGTAAGGAGCGGCCGGATGACAGATAAAATCCTTTTCATTGATGATGAAAACGATTTCCTAACTGCCATTGAGCGCAAACTGCGCCAGGACTATGATATAATTGTCGTTACTAGTGGTAAGGATGCCATCGACACGCTCAAGAGTGATGGACCAATCGCTGTTGCTGTCTGTGATATGCGACTGCCAGAAATGGACGGCGTGGCAACATTGGAAGCGATCAATAAGTTCTCTCCCGAGACTGTGCGTCTAATGCTAAGCGGTAGTGCTGAGCAGCAGACTGTAGTTGATGCGATCAACAAGGGGCAAATATTCAGGTTCCTAAACAAACCGTGTAAAGCAAAAGATTTACGTGCAGCTTTAGAAGATGCATTGATTCACTATGAATCTATTACTGCAGAAAAGAAGCTACTGAAAACTACGATAGCCGGCAGTGTAAAAGTTCTCATGGACGTTCTAGCTATGACTGATCCGCATGCCTTTGGGCAGGCAACGCGAGTACGGGAGTGGATGCATCGCGTAGCACAGGTTATGAGCCTTAAGAATGCCTGGGATCTTGAAATGGCAGCGACCCTGATGCCGCTTGGGCTGGTCGCAGTGCCACCAGATGTTCTAGCTAAGGTAAGAGAAGGCGAGTACCTATCAAATGAAGAACAGGACGTTTTCGAGGCAGCGCCGGGCGCAGCCTGGCGTCTGATCCAAAATATTCCGCGCTTAAACGAAGTAGCTACGATGGTTTACTATCAGTCAAAATCCTTTAATGGAGATGGCTATCCATATGATGACGATCTATCAGGAGAAGACATTCCCTTTGGTTCTCGTATTCTCAGGATTTTGGGTGACCTAGGTAAGATTGTAAAGGAAGGGAAGGAGCCTGGAAAAGAGGATATAGATGAACTCAGGGAAAATAAAAGACAATATGACCCTAAGTTACTAAAAGTAGTAGTAGACATATGGGGTCATGTTTCAAGTATCAAAGCTCAACGAGATACCGTAGCTAAAGAAGTTGGCATTGATCTCTTGATGGAGGGAGATATCATTACGGAGGATGTTAGACTTAATAATGGAGGCCTCTTGTTGTCAGTCGGCCATACCGTGACAGAAGCACATATTGAACGTATGAAGGGAATTCGAGAGGCTACTGGAGGTGAAGGTGGTCGTGCTGTTAAAGAGCCAATTCAAATAGAAAGGCTGCAAGCTAACGTGTGACGCCGGATAAAAATTGTATAAGTTACTATGAATGCTAGAAATTAATATCCCGCCATATTCTGCCACTTTGGTCGAGTAAGAAGTCGACAAGAAAAGGTTAGTGTCTCGCCCTGAATGCCTGATGGGTTATGCATCCTATCACTTTGCGAGTTGTTGCAACAAAGCAAGAGGCGCTTGTTGCGATAGATCTCGATGTATCTTCCAAGTATTACCGACGCGTTTAACGATGATAAGATCGCGGTATACATGATTCTTCGTTTCACCACCTTTCTTGGGCGTTACCTTGGCATGGGTAATCATTTGGACAAATCCTAGATTTCCTGATGTCTCTATCGACTGAATATCTACGGATAGATCTACATAATTATGTATAAATCCTGGAGCCCAATAGTTTTTCATCGCATCATGACCCTTCAAATCGAGATCATTTGAGGGCATTACAACAGCATTGGTTGTGAAAAGGTCTACGGCAGCCTGTGTATCCCCTCTTGAAAAGGCTTCAACAAATTCATCAACCATATTTCTGATTGCCGGTTGGTTTGCAAAGGCTCCCTCTGAATGAAATAAGCCAGCGATAAGAAGTATAGAGATTGAGAACTTTCTCGAGAAGTTCAGCCAGGCCTGTTGAAAGCTAATACTAATATTCATTTATTTTTTCTCTTAACAAAGAAATTAAATTATTAACCGATCAGAAAGGGGATCTTAATTCATAGCACATGAAGCTCGTATACCTGGGATCGAGAGCTCGATTCTTGTCGCATCTCTAGGAGCTGTGGCATAAGGCGCCGATTCCAAGGTACCTCTATTGATGAGTATTTCTTCCTGTCCTTGCCTTAGAATGAAGAGAGCAAGTGCAGGGGTCTGATTTATTATCGGCCATACTAATTGCCGCAAACGTATGCTAATGACGCCCTCTGACTCCGAGTTTATTTGGGCAATACCACCCTGGTCATGTAGAGACAAATCTATATAGCTTTCTAGCTTCCCATTAGAGGCTATATTAATAGCGCATGTAAAAGACCTTGCCTTAACCTCTTTAGATGGAATGAGATCGAGGGGACCGTACATTTGGCTCCCATCTACTCCATAGCCGTACGACAGAACCCAAAAGTCATCTGCATCCAGTATAGTTTCAACTATAATGCTAACGGGTTTATTGGAGGGGTGAACCGTGTTTAACCAACATTCACCAATCATGTTTATTCTAAAGTCATCCCCCCAACGCCTGAAGACGGTATCGCAGTCTAGATCCATCTCAATCATCTCTTCTGGAGTTAACTGTTTTAGTAAGGAAAGATTTTCTAAGGCACCATCTAAGCGCTCTGGGTTAGGAATTGTCAGCAAGCGGAGTCTTACAGCATCTAGGTTCGCGTCAGGTTTTAGAACATATAGATTTCTATAGGCAGTTCTTGACGGATCCCCATCCCAGTACTTATCTGCATAAATAACATTGTCGCCAAAATCTGGCAGGTCGACTTTAATATAGACGGAGCTAATTTGGCGGTGTTGTAGGTGCTTGGGAGTGTTGAGTGCTCGCTCCCAGTAGACTTGTTCGTAATTATCAAATCGACCTTGCATATAGGATATTGCGAGCGATAAATCATTTTCTAGAGGTGGCTTTGTTATATCAGCAGTTTTCGCCGGTGAAACTAGTAAAGCCAGAAAAGCCAAACAAATAATATTAAACAAGCTTATCGCTGCTAAATTTCTGGCACCATCTATTGCAATCATCTTAATAACTCATAGTTATGGCGAAGGGATCTCTTGATGGATGATGGTATATTTATGTTTATCAAATGTCATACACCAGCGGTCTACTGATCTGTTCAGAATTGAGGCTGTCCTAATTGCAAGCGGCCAACACGAAGCTTAATTATATCATCTGTCGGTGCCATTACACTACCGGCTTGGGCATCGCGCAAATAGCGACCTAAAGCATTGTCTCCACCATAACTGCGGCCACCACCTACATTCATTGCTGTGCGGGTAACAAATAAGGCGGTTTCATCGGCTGCACAGACACATTCTATAAAGGGTGCCGGATCTACAACATCATTATCTTCAATTAGGCTACAAACTGCGTACAACAGGGCCCGTGTACGATCCAAAGCGATGCGCATTTCACCTACATAGCGTTGAATGCCATCTATCTCTGCAAGCTTTGAGCCTGTATCGCCATAGGCGCGGCCGGTTAAGTGGTCTACGCATATAGCAAAGGCTCCTTCGGCAATGCCAAGGTATACTGCGGCAAAGGTTACCATAGAGAATGGCATAAAAACGGGCATGACTTCTGCAGGCCACGCTGACTCGCCACCGAGCCTATTATCCTTCGGTATAATACCAGAGAAAGTCATCGGTGAGGAGGCGTTAGCGCGCATCCCAAGGCCATTCCATTCTCCATCGATGGACCATTCTACATTCTCTTTCTCTAATACAAAGGAGGTAAAGTGTCCTGGTAATGCTTTATCTAACATAGCGGGTGTGAAATATAGATCGGCGTATTCAGAGCTTGTTACCCATCCTTTGCGGACATTGCTTAATTCATAACCGTCCTCAAAGGGTGTTATTGAACTTTGTAGAGACCATGTGTGGGAGCCAGTACCTGCTTCTGCAATTGCCGTAGTAGTAATACGTTCACCTGCCGCTATCGGCTTAACAAAGCGGTTTACCTGTTCATCTTTTGCGAGGCGCCAAATAGGTTCAGTGGACTCGCAGTGCATTTTGAAGCACATACCTGTGGAACCACATGCGCGAGATAGGCGCTCAATTACCATTACCGCAGATAGGACGTCAGCACCCATTCCACCATGATGCTTAGGTATACGCAGTCCAAGTAAACCTGTAGAGGAGAATGCGTCAAAGTTTTCTTTTGGAAATTGCCCAGTTTCATCAACATTATCTGCCTGTGGACGAAGCTGATTCTCCGCCAAATCTTCTGCAATTGATAGAAAGTGCTTCTGTTCCGGTCTGGGATCAAAAAGAGGCATGGGGGCTAACAAACCTTTAAAACGTCATATCGTATCGAACTAAATCCTATGCATCTGATGTAGAAAAGAGGAGTCTGTAGTAGCTGGTTGCCAATTGAAATCGGCTTGAGTTCGCTAAATGAACAAAGCATGGCGCGTTATGTAGTATGCTCCAGGGCGTCAATTCTAAGACATGGAATGAAAAACTAGGTGAGCAGAGTAAATCAATTAACCCTGAAATGGCTCGCGCTAATCATATTTATGACTGGGGCGTCTTTATCTACGAATGCCCAGACACTACGAGTAGGTGTTCCTAGTCGCACGCCGGGTTTAGGAAATCCTTTTGCCTCCATGATCACAGGCGGGGTTCATCCTAGCACCTTGATATTCGATGGTATGGTTGAGATCGATAGTAGCGGTGCTGTAGTTCCTGCTCTTGCGGAATCTTGGAAAGTAACTTCTCCCACAACATGGGAGTTTAGTTTACGGGATGATATTTTCTTCGCCAATGGAGAGCCGTTTAATGCAGAAACGGTAGTTTACATCATCGATTACCTAAAGACAAAACCCGCTCAGCGTTATTTTGTATCCGGTGAGGTGCAAAAGATTTCGGGTATCATGGCGCTGGATGAGTTCACAGTAGAATTTACGACGCGGACACCAGATGCTATCTTTCCTAAGCGCTTAGGTATGATTCTTATGGTTCCACATAGGGCATGGTCAGAAATGGGGCCGGATGATTTTGGCTTGCAGCCCGTCGGCACTGGGCCATTTATTCTTGTAGACTGGGGTATGAATAGTGGCCGCGCTCAACTTGTTCGCAATAAATCTTCATGGCGGGAGGTTAAGCAACTTACAAACATTGAGTTTGCAATTATTCAAGAACAGCTTAGCCGTGCTCAAGCGTTAATGTCTGACCAAATTGATATGGCTTACGGACTAAGCTTTGAGACCTTAGGTCAATTAGCAGATGAGGGTTACCATACCTTAGTTAAACAGGCCCCGTTGGTGGGGGCTTTAGCCCTGCCAAATTGGGACCCAGACCATCCATTGGCGGATGTGAGGGTGCGCCAAGCTCTAAACTACGGCACTAACCGCCAAGCAATATCACGCGTGATCCTTCAGGATACAGTGAAAGCCAATGGCCAAGGCGCTATTCCTGGTGTGGCAGGCTATAACCCCGCTATCCCAGCCTATCCGTACGACCCAGAGAGGGCACGAGCATTATTAGATGAAGCTGGTTATGCGAGTGGCCTTTCTTTTCGTGCAGACGTTCTGCTATCGGCAAATGTACCGGAAGCGGATTTAATTTACCAATCTATTGCACAAGACCTGCGAATGATTGGCGTGGAACTAGAAATCCGACCGACATTTGGCACTGAATGGATCAGGAAATGGTTTTCCGGTGACTGGGGGGAGGCAGACATTCTATCATCAATATGGAATACCTCTGTCTATATGGATGCTATACGCGCCATCGAAAACGTATCATGTACTAAGAATGGAGCGTTCTTTTGTATTCCTGAGATGATGGCAGATATTGAGGAGACGCGTACAAACTTTGATCCAGCTTCGCGCGAACGCCAGTTACAGGATTTACTTGCACGCCTACACGATCTAGCACCATCTCTGTACCTCTTCCCGCAAGCTAGTACATTTGCATTTTCTAGCCGAGTGAAAAATATTATCTTCGGCCGGCAGCAGATGAATCTGGAAGACATCATGTTAGCCGATGAGTAATGTGCACCTATGACCAATAAGCCCTTCAGTCAATCCGAACTGTCTTTCGCTGTTGGTCCCAAGTTCCAGACTGTCTGGGGACTGCGCGAGGCTATCGTTTTCTCCTTGGAAGGTATTGGAAGCAGCACTTTCTTTTGGTTTGCTCTTAGTGGTGATGTTATTGGAATGATGTTTTCCATACTTGCCATGCTTGTCGCTGTTTTGCTTTTGCTATCTCACCTTGGTAGGCCTATTGCTGCCTGGCGCGCGATTGCAAATATTCGCCGTTCCTGGATTAGCCGCGGCACGGCAGCAATCGGGCTGTTTGTCGTACTTGCAGCCCTTTATCTTAGTAGCCTAAGCATCCCTATTCTTGGATTTGCTCAGGCTGCTAGTGCCCCTTTATTATTTTTTCTAATCGTTTCTGGTGTTTTTATTCTATTCTATCCTGGTCTCGCTATGTCAGCCTCCGCGGGTATAGCATTCTGGAAAAATGCTAACCATGTAAGTTTATCATTCTTGAATGGGTTCATATCGGGAATGTTTATCTATTTTGCTGTCGCCACTGAAATAAAAGCTTTTGAGATAATCACGCTGCTCTACACAATTGGCCTACTTGCTATTCTTGGAACAGTTATATCTTTCTTAATTTTTATTTTTCAGTCAATTCATAGGGGCGGGGCTTCTGCCCTTTCTGCACGAACTCTGCTAAAAAATGAGCGATTCTTGTTCTGGTTCTTGTCTATAGGCCTGGGAATTCTGCTACCTTTAGTCGTCGTTGTCTTTGGAATACCTAAACTGGGAAGTAATACACTTATTGGGGTTGCTTGTGGCCGCATCATTGGTGACGTTGCCTTCCGATATGCCATACTTAAAGTTGGTGCATTTGAGTCTGTTGTCTGAGACAGATGAAGGAATGAGCTTAAATGTCAGCAACCGAAAATAATACAGATGTTAAGGATGATGCTTGGACCCCATCTGTGTGTATGGGCTGCTATAATTGCTGTGGTATTAAAGTGCATCGTGTTGATGGCAAGGTCGTTGATGTTATCGGGGACCATAATGCGCCCAACTCTAAGGGTTATATTTGCGCTAAAGGTAAGGCGCGTTTTCTAGACCTCCATGATCCCAAGCGCCTAAAAGCACCACTCAAACGGAGTAATCCGAATAAAGGGCTTGATGAAGATCCTGAGTGGCAAGAGATTACCTGGGATGAGGCGCTTCAGACTGTTGCAGAGAGACTGGAGGCTGTGCGCGCAGATGATCCCAGAAAACTTGTTATCGCGCATTTCGATATGCCTGGATACGGTATTTCCAAAGCCTTTGGCGCAGCCTTTGGTACCCCTAATCTGCATTGGAATAGGGCAGACTATTGCGGTGCAGCGCCACATATGGCCCATCTGTTGCTTAATGGTTCCTTTAATGGTGAGTTAGATTTTGAGCGTTGCAACTACATGGTATTGTGGGGAACGCAGCTGGGTGCATTAGCCGAAACTATCCCGCTACATACGGCGGATATGATGGCTGAGGCGAGAGCTCGGGGGGCCAAGCTGGTGGTGATTGACCCATTTTGCACCAATGCGGCTGCAAAAGCTGAGGAATGGATTGCTATTAAACCAGGCACAGATGGTGCCCTCGCACTAGCGATGCTCAACATATTACTGAACGAATTAGAAATCTATGATGCCCCTTTTCTAAAAGCGAAGACCAATGCTCCTTATCTCGTCGGCGAAGATGGCCATTATATGCGCGATACAGACACAGGTAAGCCCTTAGTGTGGGATGTGCCAGATGGTATAGCCAAGGCTTTTGATGACCCATCTGTGACAGATGTTTTGCTTGAGGGGGAAGTTGTTTTCTCTGGTTTGACTATCCAGCCTGCCTTCCAAAAAGTGAGAGACCATTTGCGGAAGTTTGGCGTTGAGAAAGCAGAGCAAACGACAACGGTGCCGGCAGAGATAATCAGGAAATTAACTAAGGAATTTGCGGAAGCTGCATCTGTTGGCGCTACAGTCTCAATCGATGGTCATGAACTACCTCTGAGGCCAGCCGCTATCCACTTTAAGCGCGGCGCAGGCGCTCACAAAGGCGGTGCTCACACAACTCTAGCTATCCACATGCTCAATCTTATGGTCGGCAATCTGGATGTGCCTGGAGGGCAACGAGGCGTCAATCCCATTGGACCGTTCTGGGCACCGGAAGAGGATGGCGATGGTATGCTTATACCTGCCCAGAATATTGCAAAGTACCATAAGCCTTACCCACCGCGGCAACCGAGAATCCCAGAAACACTTGATCTGAATGAGCTCTTCCCTGCTGCATTGTTTACTCGCGGCATGTTTGCATGGGGTATTCAAGACCCTGAACACTTTGGCATCTCCTATTCCCCGGAAATTCTATTACATGGCCGCACCAATCTGATGATGAACAGTCACAATCCCGAAGCTATGGCGGGGGTGCTGGCTAAGATTCCGTTTCAGGTATCCTTTGCAACATTCGTTGATGAAACAGCTGAGTTTGCTGATATCATATTACCTGATAGCCACGACTATGAACGATGGGATCTTTTTCCAGCCAATGATCCTTACGCATTTATCGCCCCCGGTCCTGGAGAATGGTACTGGCTCATGCGTCAGCAAGCTGTTGCCCCGCCAGATGGTGTGCGGCCCTGGACGGAAGTCTATCTAGATCTTGCAGAACGAGCAGGTTTTCTTGACGAGGTTTTCGAACACGGGCGAATTATGTGGAACATTGATGACGCTTACTGTCTAGAACCTGGGCAGCGCCACACAGTGAAGGATATTGCTGAACGTCAAGCTAAGACGCTTATGGGCGATGACTTTTCTTTCGATCACCTGCGCGATAGCGCATGTATGATTACGCGGAAGAAAACAATTGAGGAAGCCTATCCACGGCCTTTTATGAATGCGCGTGTACCCATTTATATGGAGCACCTTATTAAGACCGGTGAGGAGGTCAATGAGGTGGTTAAAGAACTTGGTATAGAATGGGATACAGATCCATATGTCCCACTACTAGAGTACTTTCCATGTCATAGTAACGAAGGGGGTGACTCTGAGTTCGATCTTCATGTAATTAATTTTAAGGTACCATTCATCACATTTTCTATTACATCTGAGAATCTGTGGATCGACGAGATTAGTAGAGCAAATCCCTATACTTATAATGTGATGATTAATACTAAGACTGCAGAGGGTAAAGGAATAACTGATGGAGATGTAATTAGGATTACATCACCTTTTGCTGAAGGCCAGGGTGTTGTTAAAACAACAGAGCTTATTCATCCAGACTGTATTGGCATTCCATCCACACTAGGGCATTGGGCTCGTGCTTACTCTGTTTCAAAGTACAAAGGAACTAGCTTTAATAACTTCCTCCCCGCACCTGATGTCGCTTTTATCGATACGCTTAGCGGCCAAACAGACTCTTGTGTGCGTGTTAAAATAGAGAAAGAAATCAGTTAGAAAAGGACGCGTATATGAGCAAGTACGGTATGGTTATGGATCTAGATCGCTGTATCGGTTGTAACGCATGTGTTATTGCTTGCAAGGTGGAGCATAACTCGCCCGCAGAGATTAATTTTACAAAGATTTTGGAACAAGAGACTGGCACCTATCCGGATTCAAAACGCCATTTCTTGCCGGTGATGTGCAATCATTGTGATGATGCACCTTGTATTGATGTCTGCCCTACCACTGCTACCTATGCTCGTGAGAAAGATGGTATTGTTCTAGTGGACTGGGACAAATGTATTGGTTGCGGTGCATGTATTCTTGGTTGCCCGTATGATCAACGTTTTCATGTCTTTGATGAACGCACCTTATTCCCCGATGGTTCTGATTTTCAACGTCCTGATGTGAAACGGGCTAAACTAGGGACCATTGCTAAATGCGACTTTTGCTATCACCGTATTGACGATGAAAGAGAGCCAGCTTGCGTCGAGGTCTGCCCCACTAAAGCGCGGATCTTTGGTGAGGTTGGAGGTGGCGAAGAAGGCGAAAGTATTCAACATTTGGTTGCTGACGATAGAGTTTGGACTCTGCTGCCGGATAAGGAAACTAAACCGTCTGTATTTTATATGAGTAAAGGAGAGCCCCCATGCTCGTTATGACTCAACAGTCATGGTCAACTGAGAATATACAAAAGTTAGATAGCCTTTTGTCTGCCGCCCAACTGGAGCGCACTTCTAGTGATGACCCTCTTCTTGTTCTACTCCCACTTGGAGAAAGTACTAGTAAATACAAACCTGAATTAATGATATTTAAAACGCTAGCTAGCTTAGCTAAAGAGCACGCCCTATACCTAGCGGGTGCAGCCCCAGTTATCCCTAGAGGTTTAAAGACGGCGCAAACGATTGGATTCTTGTTCGGACCGGATGGTGAAGCTTTACTGCGTGTACCTAAGGTCACTCCTGACTATTTGACTGGATTTAGTGACACCACCTGTGAACTTGGAAAGAGGGCAAAATTTCCTACTGCCAAAACCCCACTCGGAGTTGTGGGCCTTTTGGTGGGAGAAGATATTTTTCAAACTCATTTAGGTAGAGCGCTAACTTGGCATGGTGCAGAGATAATTCTTAATCCTGCGATTGAGCGGCGTGATTATAGTTATGAATCTCGATTAAATGCGCGGTTGGTTAGGGCGTATGAAAATCTAGCTTATGTGGCTTGTGCTACACCGAGCCATATAACACGGAGAGGAAACGATGTGTCTCTTCCCCCAGGGGGTGGTTTCTATTCCTGGACATATCGCAAACTGCGTATAGGAAAAGACGAAACTTTCCTATCTGTTTGTGCAGATATTGAAACTCTGCGTATCAGACGGCAGAACCCTTACTATAATCCACCTGTCCATGTGCGGGCTAACCTTTATGTGAAAGGGTTGCAGGCTGTTAAGAAGCAGCAACCTAGTAGGGTATTACCTAAAACTAAATCAGGATGGATCAAGGAAGCCCTCGCACGCCAAGTTAGTCAAGCCACGCGCAATGCTATCAAAGGGCAACAAGAGGAACGTTATGACGTCCTTGTGGTGCAGCCTGAACCCCGGTTTATTCAAAAAAGCACCAACGACCCCAAATCTATCATTCAAAAGAACCTTGAAGATGCATTATCTATTACAGAACGCAGTGCCTCCGGACCAACCACGCGTTTGCTGTGTTATCCAGAGTTCTTTTTGCATGGCCAGGGAGGATACGGTAGGCGAACACCAGCCACATTTGAGCGTATAGCTATTTCTTTTCCTGGGCCAGAGTCCGATCAACTAGGTGAATTTTGTGCCAAGAATAAGGTCTATATCGCTGGCTCGGCATTGGAAAAGGACCCCAAGTTTCCAGGTCGGGTTTTTAACTGTGCCTTCATCATTAATGATAGTGGCGATCTAATTCACCGGTACCGCAAGATTCATTGTGCTGATGTATGGGGATTTTTCCCTGACTGTACGCCAGGCAGCATTTTCACCCAGTATGTAGATGTTTTTGGTTACGACTATCTATTCCCCGTAGCTGACACCCCTCTAGGCAAGCTAGCTACTATGGTGTGTTTTGATCACACAGTTGGAGAAACTGCTCGTATGTTAGTTCACCGTGGCGCGGAGGTAATTATTCATTGTACTTCTGATCCCCATGGTGCTGACCGTTTGCCGTGGGAGCTTACGCGCCAAACCCGGGGATTTGAGAATACTGCATATATTCTGGCGCCCCGTAATGGTGGCGAATACCTGGATCCCAATGGAGTACACCCTAGTGTGCTTGAGCGCGGATACAGCCGTATTATTCACTTTGATGGATCAGTCATGGGTGAGATCGACACCGCAGGGCGTGCCTTTATGTCCGGATCATTGGACCTTCGTGAGCTACGTATGGCCCGTCAGGATACTACTATGAACTCTGTAATTTGGGATGATCCCGGCGCCTACGCAGCCATTTATGCTAACAAAGAAATAGGTATGCCACTGGATGTGTGGGCTGGTGACCCTTATGTTAATCCATATCAAGGGTATAAGCAGTTACGCGATGTTCTAGAAAGATACAATAGAACAGGTGTATATCAGCCCCCTAGAACTGATGTGGACTTCGGTGTGCGCACTGGGATCTAAAAGATTGATGCGTCGCTCCTCTTACTACAAAGCCTAAAGAAAGACGCCTTTATATAGTTAGTATATCTTGTACAAAGAAATATATTCTTGTGTAGTTCAAAGAAGAGCGACGAACTCTTTATGGAGTTCGCCGCTTGTAGCCGGGATCTATTGGGTAGGGGGGGAGCCCCGGCGGTCGTAGTAAAAGAATAAACCTATTTTAATAAAAGTCGTTTTATCAAATACGAACCTTAAACCCAGCCTTCAATGAAAATGGTTGTCCTGGCCGAAGGCCGGCAGGTCTGCGGGCTGCTATGTATTCGCTGTCAAAAAGATTCTCTATCCGTAAGACCAGGTCAGCACGTTCTGTCAGACTCACACTTCCCCCTAAGTCGACGATTACACGAGAATCAATTTTTTCCGAGGGCATTATGGGCCCTTGCCCTGCCTGACTTCCAGATGTACTGACGTAATTCAGGATGCCTTGTAAACTCCACTGGGGTTCAATGATGCCAAGGCTGACTGTGGCTTGGTGGCTAGGAATATATGGCAGGTTGTCGCCCTTAACCACATCTTTCCACGGACCGAAATTACTTTTGAAGCTTGTCTGGAAACGGGCTTGTGTATAGGTGTAAGAGAAATTAAGGGGGATGGAACCCTTGGAGTCTATCAGTTCGGCAAGATCGTAGCTTGCTGTAGCCTCTAAACCATAAGAATGTACTTCGCCTCCGTCGAACTGATCTCCAATAACGCACCCACCACCGGTAGAATTAGTGCATTGTCCGACCAGGTTCTCGTAGTCGGTGAAGAATCCAACAGTTTCAAGGTTAAGGCCATGGTCAAAATACCGTATACCTGCCTCATAGTTAATCGAGGTTTCCTCTTCTGCATTCTTGCCGGGAGCTGGTGGCGCAAATCCGCGATGTACGCCTGCAAATGCAAGCATTTGTTGGTCAATTTCATAGGATACTGCGATGCCGGGTAGAATAGCCGTCGCATCTGTAACGGTATTCTTTAGACTTGTACCCTGCCGCGTTGAGTCTCTTTTCCCGTAGTCCTGGCGCAACAAATCGACACTCTCAATACGGAATCCTGGAGTAGCTGTCCAACGTCCAAAGATAATTTCATCTTGAATATATCCAGACCACGCTTCAGCCGAATCAATGCGATTGCTATCTGTTCCTGGCACGCCCGCGCTTGTCAGAACCATGGCACCGTTATCCATTCGGAATTTATCTACCCACTGAAATCGGTCCATTTTATCTTCATGGTACCTAACACTGGCTGTAATGTTGTGAGAGATGGATTCAGATTTAAAGGGAAACTCAATTGCTGTCTGTATCCCCTTTGACAAATAAGATCGATTATTGTGTTTCACGGAAAGAGCGTTGTCGGAACTGACATGTCCCGCTTCGCCAAGAATGTTATCGAACGCTCCCAAGTACGAACCTGGACTCTTCAAGAGACTGCTAATCTTTACGGAGCCAGCAATTGGATCTGCGACTTTGTCTAACTTAAACCAATCACGACTAAATTCATTACGATAGGCTACGGCTGTAACGCTTAAACCAGATACAAAGTCAGCTCGATATGTTGCCTGATAACCATCATGTTTGGCATCCATTTCATCACGCTGGCTACCGCGATAACGTCGAAATGGCGCAACTGCGTAATCCGCTTCAGTCAGGCCAAGGTATGTCTCATTGGATATCTCATCTGAGGTCTGGATCTTAAACTGGATACTTTGAGTGACGTTGTCAGAGTGTCGCGAGGTTAGTTGGATTTTTCCAACATAATCGTCTATATCGAATCCTGTATTTCCTCCACCGTCAATTTCCTTAAAGCCATCACTCTGCCATTCAAGGGCTTCCCCAGAAATGCTGACATCTAATGCATCTGATAAAGCAAACCTTGCAGTACCGCTGGCATGAACTTGCAGAAAAGAATCTGAACCGTACAAAACTTCGGCGTCGAGACCATTTCTTTCCCTTGCAGGAGTTGAAAGGAAATTAATAGCACCGCCTACAGTGTTAGGCCCATATTTTATCGCACTAGGTCCCTTTACAACCTCAACCGCAGACATTCGGGCGACATGAGGGAAGTAATAGGCTGAGGGTGCTGCGTAGGGAGCAGGGGCAATAAGAACACCATCTTCCATCAAGGCAATTTTCGATGAACGATCAAGTCCTGTGGCACGCAGGCCGATATTAGGTCTCAAGCCATATCCATCTTCTTCCTGTATATTTACGCCGGGAATTTGCCGAAGTAGGCGATTAACATCGCCATAATCAAATACTGCAAGATCAGCTGCGTTTAGAAAATCTGAAGAACCAGCAAGCTGTTGTGTTTCTAACTGGCTCCCGACCACTGTGATAGCCTCGATAAGCAGTTTTGGTATGACTTTTTCATCAGAATCTGCGACTTCAGCTTCCTGGCTCGAAACGGCATTCGGTGCGGCAAGAATTGGTAGGGCCAATAAGGCTACTAAACTCAATTCTAATAATTGGGGTCTTATCTTCATATTTTTACTACCTATGAGTTCGACTTTGACTTAGCTATGGGCCTATATATGGACTATTCACTGCAAATGCAACTAATTCGCAATAACAAATCATACTTTTTTATTGGCTCCTGGTTGTGGGGCTAACTCTAAGTTAGGAGTGGTAAAAAATACGATAAAACAGTAGTTTAGGAGATTTCTTGCTGCTCAGGTATTTGCAGGGATGTGGTATTCTTAGAATAATAGTAAGAAGGAATATCAGTTAGACTATGCGGAAATGGCATGATCGAGAGATTAAGCATGTAGAAGGAATAGAGGGCACTTCCTTCTAAATGTATAGTCGGTAACCTGTAGCTTTCCCGTTTGGAACAGAGAGATCGAACGCTCTATTTCAAAAAAGTTAAAGCGATGTGATCAGCGGGAAGGCCGCAGACTATACGTCTTGCTGAAGCGGTGCCTTCATTTTAAAAGCTTATTATTACCCTTAACGTTAGGTATCCCCAGAATGAATTATACTGCAGCTGTATTCCTGTATTTACTTTTCAGTTCTGTTGCAATTGGAGAATGTGTGGAAGGAGACTGTGCCAATGGGTATGGGTACATGCTTTATGATGACGGTTCGGATTACGAGGGTAATTGGAGAAATGGTAAGTATCACGGCAATGGTATTTCAAAGCGTTCCAATGGCGGTGTTTTTACTGGAAATTGGATAGACGGTAAGTCTAAAGGGCATGCTATTTACGTTTTTGTGAACCGTGCCAAGTATGCGATTGAATGGACTGGTGATGAGCCACAAATAAACGGGTCCTGGGCCTATTCAGAAGGTGGGCGATATGTTGGGCTCCACGATGGCTTAGAACATGGACACGGTACCGTCCTATACAATGATGGCGGGACTTATTCTGGTGGCTATAATCAAGGAAAGAAGCACGGTGTAGGAACGTTTGTCTACCCGAGTGGTGGAATCTATTTCGGTCGCTGGAGAGACGGTAAACCGGATGGCTTGGGTAGGTTTATATTGCCTGAAGGCGGTGTATTTTATGGAGAATGGGAAGGTGGCATGCCTAATGGCCAAGGGCGGCTGACTAATCCTGATACGTCGATCAAAGAAGGGCTATGGCGCAGTGGTCAGTTTATTGAGGCTAATCATTCTGAGTAATACTTTCTCTGAGTTAGATTAAGGCACTTTCGCAATCACTAAGAACAAGCTGTGCGCCATTCCTGATGATCGTCCACCTTGCCCCGAACAATGTCGAAATAATCTTTGGTCACCTTCCGGGTTACGGGTCCAATGCCGCCAGATCCGACTGGCATTTTGTCAATAGACACAACCGGAATAATTTCTTGTCCCGTCCCACAGAGAAACGCTTCTTCAGCAAAATAGAGTTCACTCCTATCAATCGCACGTTCCTCTACGCTTTCTCCAGTTAATTCTTTATAGCGAGTAAGAATAGTGTTCCGGGTAATACTTTCCAGAATATTGCTGGTGCAATCCGGAGTTATGAGCCGTCCTTCCCTTACCATAAAGAAGCAGGCGATTGGTGCTTCCGCGACTTTCCCGTCTGGCGTTAGCATTAGGGCGCCGTCATAACCATCGGCCTTAGCTTGATGAACAGCCAAGCGGGCATTGAAGTAGTTCGCTGTACTTTTGATTCGTGGCGGGCTAGCGTTATCGGACAATCGCTGCCAAGAACTCACGCCTAGTCCCATTCCCGTTTCCGCGAATTTTGGTTTAGAACGTGGCATTGCCGCCGCGGTGAAGCCAGTAGGTCCGGTAGAAGCCAGCAATCCTGTTCCCTCGATGTAAACAAGAAGGCGGAAATATACGTCAGCGTCGGGATCATTAGCTTTAAGCAGGCGGGTTAAGCAGTCGCGCATGTAGTCGACTTCATAGGTTTGGTCAAAGCGCATCACTTTCATACCTACCTGCAGCCGCTCGATGTGCTCCTTCAGTCTGAAGATTGTGAACTTTCCAGTATCAGGACTATGATAGGCGCGTATACCCTCAAACACGGTTGCTGCATAGGTTACAGCCAGTGACATGGGGTGCAGACTGGCTCGGGCAAACGGCATGAGTTTGCCGTTCATCATAATTTGTGTGGGTTGCCACATATTCTCATCCTGTAAACAGCTTGTATCATTTGTGCTGCAGTTTTAATCCCCAAGTAATTTACGGGCGATCAGCATTTTCTGTATTTCGTCTGTGCCACCCCCAATCCGACCATGGCGGAGGTAACGGTAGAATAGAGTCAAAGGCAGCTCGAGTGACTCACCCATAGCCCCATGAATCTGAATGGCATGATCTACGCATCGTGCGCCCCAGTTCATAGAAACTAGCTTGATCATGCTGGCCTCAGTACGAATGTCTTCTCTCGTATCGGCACGGGCAGCCATTTGATATGTCATGGACTGCAAGGCTTGGAGGTCGGTATACATGTCCACCAGTTTCCATTGGATGGCTTGGCGCTCCGATAGCAGTTTACCGAAGGTTTCGCGTTGTTTTGCCCATTCAATAGACATGTCTAAGGCACGCTGCATCTTACCCAGTGCGAAAGGTCCGCGAAGAAGGCGATCGTGAATGGTCAGCCAGCGCTGCCCCAATCTGAAGCCGTTCCCTACGTCTCCCAGTATATCTTTAGAAGAGATGCGGCAATTCTCGAAGTGAACAATATATTGTGATGGCCTATTGCCCAGCCATGTTTGAATACCTGGCTCTTCGACAGTCACGCCTGGGTTATTACGGTCCACAAGAAACATGGTGACTCCGCCGCGCTGCCGCTTTTCTTTGTCCGTTACTGCTTGCACCATTATGACATCGGATTCGGCAGCACCACTAATCCACATTTTGGTCCCGTTGAGCACCCATTCATTACCGTCCTGGACAGCGCTAGTTTGCATCATGCCACCCGGATCTGATCCCGCATTAGCTTCTGTTTGTGCAAATGACGTGATTTTTTCCCCTTCGATGACAGGCTTTAAGAAACGGTCAACTTGATCGCCTTCGCATTGATAGAGAATGTTAGCAACATGGGCGAACGGGAAGGGAACCGCTGTATAATTGAACTGTTCCAAAATGGCAATTTGAGCCAGCATGGAGAGGCCAGAGCCACCATGCTGTTCCGGAACCATGAGGTACCAAAGACCAGTATCACGAGAGATCTTTGTTAGGCGGTCGAGCACGGCTTGCCCGAAAACGAGCCTGAGGTTAGTGGAGGTTTGATTTGTACCGAAGGAATGGTCAGGGTGTTGTAGATATTGTGACTCAAGCGGCAAGAGCTCGTCTTGAACAATGCGTTTCGCAACACCACACATCTCCACGACGTCAGCCGGAAGTTGAAAGGCACCTGTGTCCATAATATCTCACTCTTTACCTATGTAGGCTTAGCCGCGCATCGCCTTCAGCTGGTCTGAATAACCGGTCGCATCAACGGCAACGTCAATCAAAGCCGGTCCCTCAAGATGCAGTGCTTTAGTCAAAGCCTTTTTGTATTCCTCGAGAGTTACAACAGTGTAGCCTTGACCTCCCATTCCTTCAATCATCTTCGCGAAGCTTGGACGTTGCCACCGCATACCGCGAGTCGGAAGCTGTCGCTCCTGTTGTTTTATGTCGATGAGAGAAAGGGAAGCATCATTGAACACTATAACAGTAATGTTTGCTTTGCACTGAACAGCTGTTAGCAGTTCGCCTATACACATAAGAAGACCACCGTCGCCCGTGAAAGCAATAACTGGCCGGCCGCCGTCTTGCAAAGCAGAAGCCACGGCTGCTGGCAGGGCAAACGCCATAGTCGCGAGACCATTGGAGATCAAAACATCATTTGGCTCATTACATGGCCAGAACTCCATAGCAGAAAACATATGGGCACCGGCGTCCACCGTTATACGGGGATTAGTGTGAAGGTTTCCTGATTCTTCAACAGCAAATTCAACAACCTGCTGGGGATTTATTCCAGCGACAGCGTTGCATCGCACACGTTCATGCATGGCTTGGCGCAGACCAGCAATATCTGACTCTTTCCATGAGTTGCTGGTACTAGTAATAGAAAAGCGCGAGATACTTTCGCTAATGGGACCGTACAAGCCAGCCACTGATGTCAGATAGTGAATAGAATGCTTAACGAGGGATATGTCGATTACGGGAGCTTCATAACGCCAGGGCTGGCGTATGAATTCAACGGGGTCTACACCACAAAGGATTATGAGGTCAGCCTTGTTGACGCAGTCTGCTTCATTGCTCCCACCAGTGAAAATGCCGGCAAAGAACGTATCATTGTCAGAGATCACGCCTTTAGCTTTGTATGTTGTTAGTGCTGGGCACCCAAGAGAACTAACTAATTCCCGAATGGCTTTTGCCGCATTCGCTTCTCGGGATTCCATACCCACGATTATAATGGGGTATTCCGCTCTGGATATAAGTTCATTTGCTTTTTTCATCACTGAATCATTCTCACTTAGAGTAGATGATTCCCCCGCCATATCACTTTTGACTCGGTCTTCGATTGTTATCATTGTCTTTGCTGCGTCACCGGTCAGCTCAAAATGTACGGGGCCATATGGAGCTGTCAGTGCAATCTCTATGTAATGATTAATATCACGGGCAGCCGATTTGCCTTCCAAACGGCTATGACCTTTCGTGATTGGAGCTAGCATGGCTTTTTGATCAAAGACTTGATGGGTGATGTAGGTTTGTTCTTGCCGGGTAAAACCATCGGTTAGCAAGACAACTGGCAAACATTCGAGCGAGGCACAGGCGACGCCGTTTGTGGCATTCGCGCTGCCGGGACCTTTGGTTGTTAAGGCAACGCCAAGAGTGCCGCTGAGTTCTGCAGAAACCGCAGCCATCATAACTGCGGCGTTTTCAGTCCGAGTGAGGATAAACTCAATGCCTTTCTTAGCAGCGGCCTCAATGACATCGAGACTACTACCACCACCAGGAACACCGTAGATGTGCTTAACGCCCTTTGAGGCAAACGCTGTTGCGAGCGCTTCTGCGACAGTACATTCAGTCATCGGGAAGTTCGACAACGAGGTTGAGAGCGTCGTCAATCCTAGATTTGGCCCCAGGTGGCACGACAGTTGTTGATTCCCGCTCTTCGAAAATACTTGGTCCGTCAAATGTGCTACCAGGCGTTAGACTATACCGATCATATATTGGAGTTGTCACAAACCCTTTATCAGGCCCAAAGTAAACATCGCGTTCACCTTTGCGGTATTGCTTGACTACTGTGTTAGGTCGAGCGGCGGAAAGGTCAATAGTGGGCGGTGGGCCAGAAACAACTACTCTCCATGAGACAATTTCAACGGCCACGTCGGGTTCAATACGACCGTATTGGGCTTTGTATGCTTTTTCAAAAACACTCCGGGCAGCGTTCCTGTCAGAGTCAACTAGTACACTAATATCAATGGGTGCCTCGACATTGTAACCTTGGCCGAGGTAGCGCATGGACACCAAGTGCTCAACCTTAAAATCATCGAGAGAGGCACCCGCAGCACGGAGAAGTTCTTTGCCTTTACCCACCATTTCAGACAACATTGACCTTATAGAGACAAAGTCTGCAGATTCCAGGCCAACCACACCACCTTGGACAAATGTAAATGCTAGAGGAGATACTAGAAACCCAAGCGCAGAGGCCACGCCGGCACTTAAGGGACAAATGACACGGGGTACTGCTAGCTTCAAGCCAATATTGCAGGCGTGAACCGGCCCGGCGCCGCCAATAGGAATCATGGCGTAGTCTGATATTCGTTGCGCTTTCTCTAATGCATGAATGTTTGCCGCCTGCGCCATGCTCTCGTTCACAGTTTCATGAATTGCCCATGCGGCATCAATGGTCGTAATACCTAATGGATTGGCAATATTTTCATCCATCGCGTGTTTTGCAGCGTCTACATCAAGTGTCATGTCTCCGCCCAAGAAACTATCCGCCGCCAAGTAGCCGAGAATGAGGTCGGCGTCTGTCACGGTGGCCTTCTTACCGCCTTGAGCGTAACAGGCAGGCCCGGGGTAAGCGCTAGAACTTTCAGGGCCAACTTGAACCAATCCAAGACTGTTAATCTGCGCTATCGAGCCGCCGCCAGCCCCGATTTCAATCATCTCAATGACGGGAACTCGTAATGGCAGACCGCTCCCTTTCTTTGCGCGGTATACACGGGCAACCTCGAATTCCGTGCTACGCAGTGGCTCACCGTTCTCAATTAAGCTAGCTTTAGCCGTCGTGCCACCCATATCGAAACAGAAAACATTGGACTCACCGGCAAGCGCACCAATCTTTGACGTTGCTTGTACTCCTCCCGCAGGACCGGACTGGACCAGCCGAATGGGGTATGAGGCTGCTGTTGACTCATGAACAGTGCCGCCGTCGGACAGCATGAGAAAAAGGTCTTTCTCAAAGCCTTTGCTGCGTAGACCATTCGTCAAGCGTTTTAAGTAACTTTCAAAAAGCGCGAGCACATAGGCATTGCATACTGTTGTGGATGTGCGCTCGTATTCGCCGATCTCTGGCATTACATCGCTTGAAATACAAACTGCCAGTCCTGGTGTATATTGCTGAAATATATCAGAAATACGACGTTCATGATCCGCGTTTTGGAAACTATGCAGCAATGAGATAGCGATTGCTTCTATATCTGTGCCCGCAATTTTTTTTGCGATCGCTATAACGGCACTTTCATCGAGAGGCGTAATGATTTGGCCCAAAGGGCTTATGCGTTCGGGAACTTCGAAGCGCCAGCGGCGTGGCACCAATGGTTCAGGCATGTCGATAAAGAGATCATAGGAATCGTAACGGCCTTCAGTCCCGATCTCTAAGATATCACGAAACCCCGCAGTCGTAATCAGCGCGACCTTGGCGCCGCGGCGTTCGATAATTGCATTGGCTACCAGGGTTGTCCCATGAATGATTTGGCTTATTTCTCCAGCCATTACGTCACAAGCGTGTAAGATATTTTCGACGCCCGTCAGCACACCCACTGAAGGATCATCTGGTGTGGTCAGAACTTTTTCATTGAACAGACGGCCAGATAGGGTGTCGACCATAACAATATCAGTGAAGGTACCTCCGATGTCGACGCCGATTCGGTATCGCTTATCCATCAGACTTGGCCTTAGCAACATCCAAGCCATAGTCGCTTTTTGCTTTTGCTGCGGTTACAAGGCCGTTTTCTACGTCTGACTTTATCTTTGCAGGATCACGATCTTCTGGAGGTCCAAAGCCACCGCCACCTGGTGTGTCAAACGTGACGATATCATCTCGTTGCATATCTAACCGGACCTTGGCTGGAATGCGTTCTCCGTTGAGGTAATCCGTTCCGGCCGCTCCATCGGTTCCTCCGCGGAGACCACGTGGCGGGAATTTCACACGCTCATGGCGTATCGTCATAGTGACCGGTTTCTCGGCCATTGCTTTGAACGAAACTCTTTGCGCTGGTCCGCCACGATACTGACCAGCCCCGCCTGAATCTGGTATCAGAGTCTTTTCGGTCACGAGTAGCGGAACACTGTTTTCGAACTGTTCAATTGGCAAGGTTGTAATGTTACTGGGAAAACTTAGGCAGGCAGGGCCATCTTGATGTGGCCGCGCCCCATGACCGCCGTTCATGAAAAACATTTTCATGAAGCGCTGTCCGTCCGTATGTTGCCCCGCAAAATAGACATTCCAGATCGGTGACCCACAGTCCGCAATAACCCGGTCTGGCATGATGTTTGCTAGGGCACTGAATATAACCGGTGGAAGGTAATGCCCTGTAAGGTGCCGCGCCCAGATCGGCGCGGGACGGCGGGGATTAACTAAGCAGCCTTCAGGCGCTTTGATTGTTATGGGCCGAAATGAGCCATCGTTATTGGGCGTGGACGCGTCAAATGCTGACTTAATGGCGTAGGCAGAATAGGCGCGCGTGTAATTTATCACCGAATTAATCGGTTTATCGATCTGAGTTGATGTGCCGGAATAGTCTATGGTCAAATTACTGCCAGAAATTGATACTTTGCAGCAGATCCTCAGTGGTTCATCGAAACCATCGAGCTTGATTTCTCCACAATAGGATCCGTCCTCTACGGCATCGATTGCCCGTCTCATAGCTGCTTCCGACCGATTTAGGATCTCATCAACCATATCTCCTAAATCATCGATTTCTTCATCATCCAGGATTTTTAACAGACGTGGCGCTGCTATGTCGTAGGCGGCGAACTGCGCACGTATGTCGCCCAATGTCTCTTCAGGAGCACGCAGATTTGCAGTTAGGAAAGCAAAAACGTCTTCGTTTTCCACGCCCCCACGGACAATTTTTGCAACAGGGATAGTGAGTCCTTCTTCGTATGAATCCCGAGCATTGACTGATGGCGCGCCGCCGATGTCAACTGAATGAAATACACTACCGATGAAAGCGATGATCTGGCCATTCTTGAAGACCGGTCTTGCCATGGTGATATCATTGAGGTGCCCTGTCCCGTGATATCCGTCATTTGAAATCAATATGTCTCCAGGGTTGAGCTCTGACTTCGGATACCGCCCCAGCATGACAGCTAGTGTGCTTGGCATGGTGCCGATGAAAGATGGAACACTACGGGACGATTGGGCAAACTGGCGTCCTTCGCTATCCATCAGGCTTACCGCGAGATCCCAATTGTCGCGAACTACTGACGAGAAAGATGTTCGGACAAACGTATACGCTGTCTCGTCCATAAGGCTGTCGAGCCTTTGCCAGGTAACCCCAACTTTAAGAGCTGAAAAACTCACAAGTCCTAAATCCGTTTCATTAAATTCTTTATCACGTTCAATATATAAAAGAGGTTGGTCCTGTTATTGAGGCTGGATTGTGACGAGACCGCAGAATATTTATTAAGCTCATAGCAGGCTGGTCATCAAGGTTCTTGTACCGCACTTTAAGCATCTAACCGAAATACCAAGAATTCCAGTAATATTAATACGATAAAGCGTCCTTACCCGCGTTCAGCATTGGCCCGCAGCGTATTTCTCTCAGTGCCTCGGTTTATCTAATTCTAATCTCAATTACCCATATAGAGTTTATAAGTCTACACCTATCAACCAGCTTACGATTTAGCTAGCAATTCTAATCATACCTATATGATTTTCGTTTATGTCTCTGAAATAGCCTCTTGAGGATAGGCTAACTTTTGCTGATTTACTAAGTCATTCTATCGAATAGATGCTCTAAGCTGGGGTGGCGTGGGAATAGAATATTTACTTCGTCTATGAAGGTGAGGTAAGGCTCTAATCTTTATATCGATCGACAAACCCGTCCGATTCAACGAGGTCCTTATGATGCAGAAGTACCAAATGTTCATTGGCGGTAATTGGTGTGACCCTGTATCCAATGAATGGATTGATACCGTTAATCCTTACTCCGGGGATACATGGGCGCAAATTCCTAAAGGCAGCAAAGCTGATGTTGATGCAGCCGTAGCCTCGGCTGAAAAAGCTTACAGGTCGAGTGAATGGGTTGGCTTGACTGCGACGCAGAGAGGGAAACTGCTTTGTAACTTTGGCGATGTTCTGGCGAATCACGCTGAGGAATTAGCTCAAATCGAGGTGCGGGATAATGGTAAGTTGATTGCTGAAGTGATTAATCAATGTAATTATCTGACACAATGGTTCCAATATTATGGCGGTTTAGCGGACAAAGTCGAGGGTACGGTTCCTCCAATTGATAAACCTAATATATTGAATCTTACAAAATATGAACCGCTGGGTGTATGTGCTTGCATTACGCCATGGAACTCACCGCTTTTGTTATGTGCATGGAAGGTTGCTCCAGCACTCGCAGCCGGAAACACTGTTGTTATCAAGCCTTCTGAGTACACGTCAGCCTCGACTCTTGAGTTTGCGCGTCTATCCCAACACGCCGATTTTCCGCCTGGTGTGATTAATGTTATTACAGGGCTCGGGTCTGATGTTGGCGAACCTTTGGTCCGTCATCCCAAGGTGCGCAAAGTCGCTTTTACAGGTGGCGAAGATGGCGGCAGGCGTGTTAATTCTGCAGCTGCAGAAGACTTTACTAGGGTGACGCTGGAGCTGGGAGGAAAATCCGCAAATATTGTTTTTGACGACGCGGACTTAGATCAGGCGGTCAATGGCGCCATTTCAGGGATATTTGCGGCAAGTGGGCAGACATGCATTGCTGGTTCGAGGCTTCTATTGCACGACTCAATCCATGATGAGTTTCTTGAACGGCTTATTAATAAAGCATCCCAAGCCCGTATAGGAGATCCACTGAGTCCCGATACCCAAGTGGGGCCGATAACAACAGAATCCCAATACCGTAAAATATTGGATTATATCGAGATTGCAAAAGGGGAGGGGGCGGTTTGTGTCCTTGGTGGTGGCCCAGCAGCTGCACCTGATAGTAATAAAGGCCTATTCATACAGCCGACAATTTTCTCGGAAGTCACGAATGATATGCGTATTGCCCAAGAGGAAGTGTTTGGTCCTGTACTGTCAGTATTGCGTTTTGAAAATGAAGATGGAGCGGTAGATATTGCAAATGATGTTAAGTACGGATTGGCTGCAGGTGTATGGACACGAGACCTGCAAAGAGCGATTAAGGTGAGCGAAAACCTTGAAGCTGGAACAGTTTGGGTAAACACTTATCGCTCAACTAGCTACACGACGCCTTTTGGTGGCTACAAGGCAAGTGGATTGGGTCGCGAGAATGGACTTGAAGCCGTTAAAGAATATCTTCAAGTAAAGAGTATTTGGTTCTCTTCTGGAGGGAAGGTTGCAAATCCTTATATGCGCCGATAGTAAGAAAGAAGGCAGAAATGGCTTTATACGAAAGACACGGCACGGAGAAGAGTAAGATGCTGGCAGGAAACTATGCACGTCTCATTATAACAAGCCTAATGTTGGCTACTTTAGGTTTCTTCCAATCATTGCAGGCTGAAGTTCTGGATGGCTATGGTCAACTGTCAGGAGAAGTAACTGGATCAGAACCGGGTGTGCTACCCGTGATTTATGCTTACAATCCAGAAAAAGATGTTGGTTACACAGTATTTGTGATTAACGGAAAGTACCGCGCCGTCAATCTGATACCTGGTCCTTACTATGTTGAGCTAAGACCAGCGGTTGATCAGCTCGAGAGTTTCGATACCAAATATACTAAGGTCAATATTGCAGCGGATACGCATATTCGGGCTGATTTTGTTGTTGAAGGCATCAATGTAGAGCCGAACTATGTCAACGGATATCCATACCCCGATGGTACGAAGATACTGCCCTATGATGTCATTTATCCGCCGGGTCCAGGAAGGGATATCATTGAGAGAGCCTGTCATGGTTGTCACGCCGTTAGTTTTTTTTCATATAACAGTGTTCGTGCCTATCCCGCAGGCCGTGTTCCTCATGATGAATTTTCGTGGGCCGTCACAGTGGACAGAATGCATAAGGGGCCAGCGTTCGGTGTTCCAGGCAAAGCCACCCTATTTGATGCGAGTCTTCTTCCCCCCGTCGACCGAGACATTCTTATTGATTACCTGGTGAAAAATTTCGGTCCTGATTCTGAACCGCGTATTGTGCAACTAGCTAGTGAGCCTGAGCTGGAAGAAGCGGCATTGGAGAAGGCGCAATTTATTGACTACATTTATCATGAGTCGGAAGAATATGCTGATCCGTTTATGAAAACAAATCCCTGGCCGCATCAGGTGGATTTTGATGCTGATGGGAACGTTTGGATTGCTTACACTGCTTGTTGTATCGTTAGGTTTGACCCACGCACGGGTGAGTCAAAAGCCTTTGAGGGTCATGGTGGCGGTCATGGAGTTCTCGTCGATCAGACGGATGGCACTGTTTGGTATTCTGGATCTGGTGATGCTGTTCGTCGACTTGATCCAAAGACTGGATTGGTTGACTACTGGAAAGTAGGTGACACAAGCATGGGTAGTAATACCCAGATCTTTGATTCTAAGGGTAACCTTTGGATGTCCTTGCTAGGGCGGGGTGCCATAGCTAAGTGGGACCGCAAGACGGATTCTCTTATCTGGTGGGAAAACCCCATTGTTCGAAGTCGGCCATATGGAATCATTGTTGATCGCAAAGATAAAATATGGTGGGCAGATTACCACAACGGTGGTGTGTCAAGGTTCGATCCCACTACAGAAGAGTTTACCCACTATAAAGTCGAGAAAGATCGTGCTGCTACGGCGATAAGGCGTTTAGGCGTTGATTCCAATAATATGATTTGGACGGCAACTTGGGGTAGCCGCGGTCACCAGAACGGCAAGGTTTATCGACTGAACCCTGAAACAGGCGACGTTCTGGAACGCAAACTAGGGATTGAATATAGTAACCCTTACAATGCGGAGCCTGATTCTGATGACAATGTCTGGCTAGCTACGGATAACTACCTATCAAAATACGAGCCGGTACCAGATAAATTCACGCATTATCCTATACCAACGCGATCAGATAGTCTGAAAACAACAATCTCAAAAAACGGTGGCATTTGGTTTATCTACCGTAATGCTGGCAAGTTTGCGGGGTATGGGGGCAACGCTACGGTCCTGTACCCAGACAAAGACAAAATTACGACCTTGGCTGCGTATCATTCAGAAGATAGCCCTGGCTATTTTTTGAGCAAATACAAAGGGCCCTTGGCACCGCAAGTGAAAGGTGAAGTGAGAACTGGGTCAGCAGCGGCAGAGAATGCCGAGGAATATGCTGAGTGGGTAAGAAGTAAAGGTGTTGACCAGTTGGGTGCGCTAATCGAGTAGGCAGCTGAAATTTGAGACATGAGGCTTTGAGCACCTATGTTGAATAGAATTGCAACTGTTTTCTTCGCTGTTTTGGTAGCTGCTGTGTTCTGTGTTTTGCCCGCAGCTGCGCAGCAATATGATCGCAATACTCTTGGCGCAGGAAAAATTCTATATATGAGATGTATATCTTGTCATACGATCACAAAGAATGGCGGGCATCTGGCAGGGCCTAACCTTTGGGGCTTGATGGGTGCTAGGGCTGGTATAAAAGAGGGGTTTAAGGGGTATTCAGTATCACTATTAGAATCCGATATCTTCTGGTCTAGAGAAGCTCTTGATAAGTATATTCAAGACCCAAAATCTTTTTTGCCAGGCACTAATATGATTTATAATGGCCTGCCAAAAAAGAAGGATCGTTTTGCTTTGATTGCTTATATTGAAACTGAATCTGCAAGAGAAAAAGCACAGTATGAGGGTCTCAGATACTAGATCTGGTGACCACATATATTAATTGAGGAGAAATTTATACATCATGTCTCGTACAGCACTTCTTTGTATTGACTATATTAATGATATTGTTCACGAAAATGGCAAGGTTTCGGGCAAGGGTTATTCTGATTTTGTTTCTAGACATAATACTCTTGAGGCGGTAGCAGAATTGCAAGGTGTTGCTAGGTCCACCAACCACCTTGTTATTCATATAAAAGTGGGCTTTTCGCCATCCTACGTAGAGCAAAACAAGAACTCACCGCTTACAGGCAAAGCCCATGAATTTGGTGCACTCATACTCGGAGAGTGGGGAACAGAGTTTCATGAGGCGGTGCTCCCGCAAGACGGGGAGCCCGTCATTTCTAAGAATCGTGTTAATCCGTTCCACGCGACCAATCTCGACCTTTTATTGAAAGCCGCTGGGGTTGACCACCTTGTTATGGCGGGTGTGTCAACGGACATGGCAGTAGAGTCATGTGTGCGGGACGCTCATGACCGGGACTATCGCGTAACTGTCATTTCCGATTGTTGTGCCGCAACCAGCGACGATGAACATAACAACAGTCTTAAGACGATGAGTAAGTTTGGTACCGTACTAACTGCCGCGGAAATGAAATGGTAATACGGCCTCCACAATAGAAACAGTCAGGTTAGGTCTATGGGATTGATGAATAGGAACTTTTTCGGGATCGCATTTATTTTTCTAGTATTGATGTACTCGAGCTTGGTCCAGGCCGAGCAGCTTTCAGGATATGGTCAGCTTTCTGGTTATGTATCCGGGTCTGAGCCGGGAGTGCTACCCGTTGTGTATGCGTATAATACAGACAAGAACGTCGGATACACCGTGTTTGTTATCAATGGAAAGTATCGTGCCGTTAACATGATTCCAGGTCCTTACGAGATCACTATTCGTCCTGCAGTCGAACAGTTGGAGGGATTTACCAGTGAAACCCAACAACGAAGCATTGCCGCTAATGAAGCTATCAGAGTTGATTTTGAAATTAAGGATATAGGTCCCGTACCAAATTACATCGGAGGATATCCATACGAAAAGTGCGACCGGGACTTTGATGACTGCGGTGCTGAGATAGTGTCTTACGACGAAGCATACCCACCCGGCCCGGGCCGTGAAATTATGGAGAGCACCTGCTTGGGATGCCACCACGTTCAATTTTTTCCCTACAACCAGATCCGCGGATACCCGGGTGGTCGCCAGCCGCATAATAAGGATACATGGGCGATGACCGTAGACCGCATGCACCAGCGTGTAGAGGGCGCACCCATTGGTAAAGCATCTTATTTCAAGACCGAACTACTGCCGCCTGTAGATCAGGAGATCCTGGTCGACTACTTAGCGGAGAATTTTGATTATGACGCGCCGCCGCGTCTAGTGGAGCTAGAGAGTGAGGCAGAGCTCGATTTGGAAGCGCTAGAGAGGGCTATGTTTGTAGAGTACATATATAAGGAAGACCCGGAAAAATATCCAACCTGGGGTTGGTCCCATAATCTGACGTTTGATGCCGACGGTAATGTTTGGAACGCCTATACCGGCTGCTGCATCATCAGGACGGATCCACGCACAGGCGAAGCTACGTCTTTTGAAGACAATGGCGGCGGCAGCAGTATTGAGGTTGATCAATCTGACGGAACCGTTTGGTATTCTGGTGATATAACAAGAGAGAATAATGGCGGTAGTTCGCCAGGAAAACCACGGAGTACCGTTAAACATTTGGATCCGGAGACCGGACTTGTCGACAACTGGGTGGGGCGGCCGAGCAATACCCAGATTTTCGATCGTAAGGGTGATCTGTGGATGACTACAGATGGCATTACCAAGTGGGATCGTAAGTCAAATTCGCTAATGCACTGGAAGGTGCCAGTATTGCGGAGTGGCCCCTACGGCATTGTGGTCGATTCGAAAGAGAAAATCTGGTTCGCCGACCACTACACCAGCGGCATGACGCGTTTTGATCCTGAAACTGAAGAATTTACATTCTTTAGGATAACGCCCGAAGAACCCACCGTTATGCGTCGTCCTGGCATTGATTCTAAAGATATGGTTTGGGTTGGCACCTGGGCCAGCCCCGACCGGGAAGTTAACGGTAGAAATATTGGTGGTGCACTTTATAAGCTCAATCCTGAAACTGGGGAAGTGATGGAGCGTAGGCTAGGAATAGAACATTCCTCACCCTACAAAGCAGACGCGGACCCGTTTGATAACATTTGGGTTACGACCGATAACTATATGTCCATGTATGATCAGGTGGCCGATAAATTCACGCACTATCCAATTCCGACACGGTCAGACACCTTAAAAACTACAATCACGAGAGAAGGCGTGGTTTGGTTTATTTATCGTAATGCTGGCAAGTTTGCCGGATACGGAGCAACCTCTGTAGCGCTTTATCCTGACAAGGATAAAATGACCACGCTCGCCGCTTATCATCATGCGGAAAGCGGTGATTTCCTCTCTAGTAAATATAAGGGGCCAAAACCGCCTAAAGTCACGGGCACAGATATATATGCGTTCGCTCCACGTAACATTCGAGAGTATGAGGCTTGGGCAATCGCGAATGGCCTACCAGGTCCCGACGATATTGAATCATCAGGTTATGTGGACCCCAAGGAAGAGGATGGGGACAGATATTAGTAGTGAGAGCCTCCGATCCTGGTCTAAGATATTTCAACCACGTAAAATTTTCACCCTTGAATGGAATTCTAACGAATGGAACATGAATACGGGGAGTTTCGTGCCCATTGGAAAGTTCTGATAGCTTCGGCCGTTGGCGCTGGGGCGGGTGTTACCGGTGCGATGGTCTATAGCTTAGGCATTTTGATCAATCCTCTCTCGGATACCTTTGGGTGGAGCCGCGCGGAAGTCTCAGGCGTAAAGACATTCCTAACGCTTGGTTTCGTCGCTACAGCACCGTTTGTAGGGTATGTGGCTGACAAGTATGGCGTACGGAAGATCGCTTTGGTGTCACTAGGGCTGCTCTCCCTGGCTATGCTGGGTATAACGCAGATGAATGGAAATATACTCGTTTACTATGCCTGTATTTTTGCATTATCGCTCGCTGGTTGCTGCACCACACCTTTGGTATGGACCCGCGGTGTAGCCACTTGGTTTATTAAGAAACGTGGTCTCGCGCTCGGCCTTACATTGACGGGGACGGGAGTCGCTGGAATTCTCGTTCCCATTTTCCTGGGTACGGCGGTCGATAAATATGACTGGCGTGCCGCGTATTTTCTCATGGCTGCTGCAGCTGCTCTGGCAATTATTCCAGCCAGCCTATTTTTCTTCGAAAATGGCCGGCAGCCTCAGGATGCTGACAAGCCTCCTGCGCCAGTTTTGCAGTCAGGCTTTACTGTCTCCGAAGCTTTTAAAACCATCAGGTTTTGGAAGTTTGCCTTCGCGTTCATGTTAATCGGGGGGATGATTTCATCGCTTATGATACATCTGGTGCCACTACTTACGGATGCGAATATGCCCCGGTCCATGGCTATTCGCATTGCCGGGGTGATGGGGGCTGCGGTTATTGTAGGGCGTGTGACGACGGGTTTTCTTGTTGACCGGTTTCATCCGCCTTATGTGGCTGCTTTCTTCCTGGCTATGCCAATTATTGGTTGTGTCTTACTTTCCGGTAGCACCCTTCCTCTTTGGATAGTAGTTGTCGCAGCTATGTTCATTGGTCTAGCTGCGGGATCAGAGGTGGATCTAATACCCTACTTGACGGCTCGATTTTTTGGCCTCAAATCCTATGGAAAATTATATGGCTGGATTTTCGTTTTCTTTTATGGCGGTGTTGGAATTGTTCCACCAATCTTTGGGCGTGTATTCGATATTAATGGCAACTACGATGTCGCCCTGCAACTTGCCATTGTAGCACTCGCAATCGGCGTATTATCTATTGCAACGTTGGGTAGGCCACCTAAGTTCTCGTGATGCTAGCGAGTAACCATTTATCTCTTATGATAGTTTGCCTCATTCTCATTTGATCTTTATCGGGCGTTTGTACCTCCATCGATGTTGTATTCGATACCGGTAATATGACGTGCTTCATCTGACGCCAGATATACAAGAGCTGAAGCTACATCGGCCGACTCCGCCGAGTAGCCGAGAGGGATACGACCATTTTCGCTAATACTACGGTCATATTCTGTCCGGGTCATCTGCCGTACGCGCTCCATACCTGGTGTCCAAGTAGAGCCAGGATGCACAGAAATTACCCTGATGCCATAAGGCTGTCCGTCTACAGCGGCCGCCATACTCAGCCCTAATAAGCCACCCTTCGAGCTTTGATAAGCCGTTCCTCCTGCACTTCCTGACTGTCCAGCGGTAGAGTTAATATCTAACACTACTCCGCCATTCTCTTTGAGGAGAGGCCAAGCATACGTGGTACCCATAAAGGCACCCTCTATATTGAGTCTGGCTAGATATGAGACGGTATCTAAAGTCATTTCTTCGATCGGCATACTGATAGCGTTACCTGCGTTATTGACAAGAATATCGAGTTGCCCAAATTTTTTGCGGACATTTTCTATGGCTGAAATCCATTGATCCTCGATAGTCACATCCAATCTCAGAAAAGAGGCCTTGCCACCGCGGCTTACAATCTCGCTAACAACATCTGCACCCTTTTCTGGGTCACGGCTTGTGACAAATACATACGCGCCGGAGATAGCCATGGCTATTGCTGTAACCCTCCCAATCCCATAGGTGGAAGTTGCTCCGGTGACTAGGGCGATCTTCCCTTCTAACGATGCAGCGCTTGCAGCCAACTCAACAGTGGCATTCAATATCTTGCTCATGACGGCAGTCTTCCACCATTATCGAGAGGCATTACTACGCCGGTAATATAAACAGCCGCATCCGAGGAAAAGTGAGCTACGGCCTTAGCTATGTCCTCCGGTGATACATGACCGGTTGCAAAGCCCTCTTGTTGTCCCTGCAAGATATCGGCTACTAAGATAGCATTAATCCGCACCCCATCCCTTTTTTCGGCACATTCTACAGCGGCTGATCTAGTCATTTGCACTATACCACGGGATACGGCACAACTTGCAGCAGCGCCCGGCGCCCCCGTTAAGCCGTCGACTGAAGTCACGGTGATGAAAGCACCACCCCCCGTCTCGCGCATCGAGAGGATGCCATATTTATGAGCTAGCCAGGCACGGATATAGCTAGCTTCCAAGATTGACCGAAAACGCTCAAGGGTTATGTCCCCGATGGAGCCACCACTGTCAGGAACGGCGACATTGACTATAGCGTCAATTTTCTTAGGTCTGTGATTTGACCTTAACAAACCTGATTCCCAGGCTGTTTCATTGGATTCCGCGATATCTAGAATGGATACGGCTGCACCGTCTTCTGTCAGCGTATTCTGGATTGCTAATGACAAGGTGCCTTCATTGCCAAGTACAATAACAGTCTTGCCCGATAAATCGGCCATTTTTTTTCTTCCCTGACATTCAGACGGCGCCCCCTAATGGGACTTACTCGGACCTTATCCCGTATTATTTTTTGTTGCTAAGCACCTATCTCATTCGTTCGCGTGGTAAGCGCGTTCAATAAATTGACTGATAAAAAGGAACCCATTCCATCGGGGGACTTGTCTATAGTCATTCTTTGGCCCCCAAAGGATTATCACTGAATACAAATGCAAAACGCTCAATCATTAATCAAAAAACACCAATTTGAGCGGGCAATGCCGAGATGAAAGTATCATAGGAATGAATTATCTAGGGTATTGTTCTCCAGGGCGGAGCACTAACTGGTGGATCTTGGGCTTTTAACGTAGCATAATCAGGAAATATTCCTCTACTAGGTCGGTTAACTGCAGCTTCAATTTCGCTATCGGATAAGACTGTCGGAGATGACTATGTTCAATTCAATTAAGGATCCAATCACCAACCGCCGCGCATTCCTACTTGGCTCGGCCGCTGCCGCGTCTGTTGGGTTACCTGGTCTTAAAGCAATTGCTAAGGAGGCTGGCTGGGATGTGGAGCCACGGGGAACCGTGGGTACCTATCATGAACGTTTGCCCTACCTGAATGTCGAAAGTGATCAGGATTTCTACCGTGGGATCCGCCGTTTCCATAGCCGAGAAATCATCGGAGCCGCTCAACGTAGATGCCTGGAAATCCTATCGGAAAACGGAATCTCCCCGGACGAAATCATTCCCATGGAACAGGTCGTGAAACTCATGGAAAATGATCACATCATGGGGATGAGCGTACTCACTTGGGAAAATACCCAGATCGCCATGTGGTTGCAGATTCAAGAGGCCTATCACCGTGAAGCCGACATGTATCTGGATGAAATGGAAGCCGCTGAAAAATTGGGCCCGGGAAGTATTGAACTTCATCCTGAAATGCACATTCCTGAGTACGCCAGTTACGAAATTCATTTGCAGCCGGGTGGTTACATAGGCGATCCGTTCGCTGGGTATATTTATGTGCACGGCGAAAACGTCGTCTTCTCTAACGGTAATTATCAGGACGATGCCCAGCGGCGATTGGCCCGCCGGGTGCCAGCGCCCCCAGACGGTGTGGTCAATCGTGTGCTAGAGCAGGGCTGTAGCTCGGGCCAATTCACAATTGCCCTGAAGAACAAGTGGCCGGAAGCGGAGGTTTGGGGCAGCGACGTTGGCGCGCCGATGATCCGTTATGCCCATCAAAGGTCTGTCGATCTAGGCATCGAAACCCACTATATGCAGGAGTTAAGTGAGGAGAGTCGTTTCCCCGACAACCACTTCGATTTGATCACCAACAATCTTCTATACCACGAAGTACCGGAGAAAATCGGTATAGGCATCATCGAGGAAAGCTTCCGTAGCCTGCGTCCAGGCGGGATTTTCTTCCCCATCGACCAATACACCGAAAATAAGCCTAACATGACGGCGTTCGGGCGCTTCTGGGGCTGGCGGGATTACCGCTGGAATGAAGAAGTTTGGCGTTTTGAATACGAAAACCTCGATATGGAAGGCGAAATGCGTAAAGCCGGCTTCGAAGTGGTCAGAGGCCCAGTGGTGCGTCGCGGCAATCGCGGTCTTTATTCCGAAGATGGCCGTCCGCTTGGCAACATCATGGGCATCAAGCCATCTTAAGAGAGGCCATGCCTCTCGTTTTTGCCCCAGACTTCTTAGCGCCATGCTTTATGTGCGAGATATTAATAAGGAAGCGACAAGGCTATCCCTGATATAGTGCGATATGGTCCTTGACGAACTGCTCTACCGATGTTGGTTCACGGCTTAAGACCTGTTGGATACTATCTGTCGTATGCATGCTGGCCTTTTCACTGAGAAGCTTAAATTCGTCACAGACGGCATTGACTCGCCACTCGGGTAGCCCAGCTTGCGTTAAGGCTTTGCGGAATTCTTCCACGGACTGCGGGACATAGCGGATCTCTCTGCCCAAAACACTTGAGAATATTTTGGCTGCTTGCGCCAGTGACAGGGCCTCGGGTCCTGTGAGATCATAGCTCATATTGATATGTTTGTCGTCGGTCAAAGCAAGGCGCATTACTTCAGCAACGTCACGAATATCCGTTGGTGCGACGACTGCATCACCGAGTGCTAAGGTGATCTCGTCGCTTGCCTTAATCGTCCGTGCTGCTGCTAAAAAGTTTTGTGTAAAAAAGGTTGGCCGTACCATCGTCCAATTTATGCCCGATGCTCTGATATGGTTTTCAGAGGCGACATGCATAGCCGGAATAGGCTTAGCCGTCCCTGGTTCGGATTCCATTGATGACAATTTCACTAAATGTTTGACCCCTGCAGCCACAGCACAGTCGGTGAATTGCTTCTCTATGGCGAGCTGATTTTCGCCGTTAGACATGATGAGAACAGCTTTGTCGATACCCTCTAGGGCTTCGCTGACAGCTGCCGCATCAGACATATCACCTAAGGCAATTTCGGCACCTAGATCTTTGAGGCCTGCAGCTTTTTCTACATTTCGCACTATAACCCGAAATACAATGTTGTGAGTGGCTAATTCTTTGGCAACTGCGCCGCCAGTTTTTCCCGTTGCACCTGTAACTAAAATCATGTCACCCAGTCCCTTCTGCAATACTTTGCTCCACACGCGTGAGCTCGTTACTGTCCTAATGCGCGAATTTGGCAACGATTGCAAGGGATGACGTGTTCTTGTTCAGGCATAAATAGAAATTGAATTTTGCACTTCATGATAGGGACTCGTTAACCCCTGTTCGGTTTGGGCAAGCACTATAAACTAGAGGGCAGCGCCGTGGGCCGGCATCGGATACTATATTACTTACTCCCGTAACTTGACGTACCAGATCACCCAGCCCACGAATAAATGTACAATTTGTAGCGACCGCTGGGCATCGTGAGAAAAACGGCACGCCTACCGTAGCGGCGAGGCTGCGGAATTCAATGTCTAATTCCACCAAGGTTTCAACATGCTCAGATACGAATGCTATAGGAGCGACAACAACAGGACTACCATCTCTGCCGGCGCGCTTAATTTCGTCTTCTGTATAGGGGCCGATCCATTTCACTGGTCCAACGCGACTTTGATAGCAAGTTACCCATTCCAGTTTTGGCCGGTTGAGTGCTTCAATGATAGCTATCGATGTTTGTTCCATCTGCCATTGATAAGGGTCACCCGCATCAATTGTTCTTTGCGGCAACCCATGGGCAGACAAAAGTAGGCGAGGTTGACCATGGTGGGATGCTTCATCGAGTGCGCTCGAAATATTTGCTACCGTTGCATCCAGGAAACCGTGGTGTAGTGGATAACAGCAAAGAGAATCCTGAGGCGCATGCAGACCTTGCCGTTTAGCCTCTTCTGTAAAAGCCTTCACTGATGTTCCAGTTGTAGTGGTCGAGAATTGAGGATAGAGCGGGAGTAAAACAATGCGGTCTGGATTAAATTTCTTAACCTTGGCGACGGTCTCTGCCACCATTGGGTGCCAATAGCGCATAAACGTAAATACTTCGACGTGTGCAGCAGAGTTAGCGATTTCATCCTTTAAGGCCTCTGCTTGTTCAAGGGTAGCGGGTAGTAGTGTCGAGGCACCGCCGATTTGTTCGTAAATGTCTTTGCTCGTTGGTGCGCGTCGCCATGAAATAAGTTTTGCCAACAACCAGCGTATTGGATTGGGTAAACGTAGAATTGCCGGATCATTGAAAAGGTTGAACAGGAAGGGTTTAAGAGCATCCGGTGAATCTGGCCCCCCGAGATTAAAAATGACTACTGCTAAGCGCTCTACTCGGGACAGATCATCTTTCTTCACGAAACAATATCCTCATTGGGAATCGGGGCATTCCCCAGGATCCAGGTGCTGGATTATAGGTATCGGAAACTGGCGATCAAGCATGTCTTCGGGACGCGCCTAGGATTGTCATCCAGAATTACTAAGTGACTGCAACTGGTTACTAGATTGGGCACGAATTGAGCTACAATAAGATGCTAGGGTGGAGGTGTGAGTTCAAGTGCATGGTAATTCACTCCTATATTGCCCTATTATTAAAAGGGAACTATACGGCGGAGGCACTGGGGCCGCCTACAAGGTGTTAGATAGTTAATAATCGGGGGAAAATAAAACATGATGATCTTCGGATGGAGACAAAAGGATGGGCGCTTGGCCAAGACACTCTTTGGGTGCGCTATTATCGCGGCCGTGGTGCATGTGGTTTCCATGGCGCTACCAAATGACTCCCTGGCGCATTCAGGCGAAACTTCAGGTGTTAAAGTCGTCGTCATCGGAGCGACAGCACGTACTGCTGATGAACTTATTCCTCAGGCTTTGTGGCGCGGTTATGAGGTAGTGGCTGTTGCTAGGCGTCCTTATCGTGTGCGTTACGCTGATCATCCACGGCTAACAATCCTTGAGGGTGACGTTTACGACCAGGTTTCGATTGAAGCTGCACTGTCTGGCACGGGCGAGGAGGTGGTGATCTCGTTATACGGCCCTTCGGTCGACCCTACAATTGAAGTTCCTGAAACAGACCTGATGTCTCAAGGTACCACCAACATCATTAACGCCATGAAAAACAAGGGAAACACCAAGCTAATGGTAACCGGCTCCATGGCAGCTCCACGGGTGGCGGCGAAGGGCTACAAGGCGGATACACCTAAACCGCCCGATGTAACGCCCCAATCGGGTCTTTGGGATTACAACTTGCGAGGTCCTTACAACGATATGCTCAAGATGGAGGAGATCACTAAGCAGTCGGGCTTGCGGTATATTATTTTGCGGCCGGGGCAGTTGTTGATCGAGCCGCCGCGGGGCGGCGTGCGTATTTCCGTTGATGACGAGCCGGTACCGAGGCAGCGAGTGATCATGTACGCTGATTTTGCTCAGTGGATCCTTGATCAGGTGGAGTCTGATGTTTACCTCGGTAAGACTGCAAGCATTTATTCCGATACGCCCATGAGTGAAATAGAAGGTGCTGATTTTGAGGGTGCGGTTAAATATCTCAAGGCGCGCAAGGCACAGGTTGATGCTGATCTTGCTGCTGCCGCCGAACGCCGAAAGAACCAATAACGATTCTTATCGTGTCTGCTCTTAACAGTTTTGGCCTCTACTTTAGAAAAGAACATAGCCATGATTGTGATACTAAAACTGATGCAGGAGTAATGTATCTCAAGGTGTTAAGAAGAGAATGCTTTATCCGCTCATTTCCAGATTATTGGTTGTTTAAAATTTAGCTCCATGACGTGCTGGTCATTACTACAGTCTCTTGACTAATTAGCTGGTTTTTTTGTTAGTTGCTCTTTGCGTGGACCAGGCAAGTCACCATGAGTGGCGCTCTCAAAAACATGATCTACTGAAGTGTAGTCGTTGTATCCGAGTCGTGCGAGTGGCCTCATCTTTGCCACATCTACTTTTCCATCTAGCGTAATGACAGCATCTGAAATATGGATGCCGACTGCACGGCCAATAACTAAGTAATTACATCGTCCGTACACGTTGTCGGGCAGAACAATGGTTTGGTAATGTTTGCATTCAAAATGGATTGGTGATTCTGCAACGCGCGGTGGTTTGACAAGGCGGGATGGTGCAGGTGTAAGACCAGCTGCCGCCATTTCGTCGACTTTAGGATCTGTGATCTGCCCTGTTTTGATGACGGCGTCCATTAAGTCGAACGTAGCCATATTAAAAACAAACTCTCCAGTATCCTCAATATTTATCACAGTGTCCTTTCTACGATCAGCAAATTCCTGTTTTCCAGCAGAGAACGCTATGTAGGGAGCTCCAATGGTATTGAACTGACTGAACGGGGCAAGGTTAACGTCGAGTTTCGTATTGACTGTTGAGATCCACCCGATTGGTCGCGGTACAACACAGGCCTGATAAGGACTGAAGGGCAGGCCGTGATCATTCTTATCTGTTTCAAAAAACATCAAGATATCCTTTTGTACTTATGAGAGTTGCTGAAAACAGCATTCGTCTGAGTTTATTCTTCTACGTCATGCATCACACAAGTTATGTGATTAAAGGTTCGAGGTTAGGCATCCAGCCCGAGTGTTGAATTCGGTTTATCTTTTCTTGTGTTAAAAGTGGGGGGGGGGGGGGGGGGGGGGGGTAATTTATTCTAATCATCAGGGAACAGCACTTTGCAAAACAGGGAAGGCAAATAAACCAGGTGGGGTTTTCGGAAGGAACAGCGTCCTAGCGCATTGGGTGCGCGTAAAGTAGGCCGCCATCGTACCATAATGCGTTATATCCACGAGGCAATTGGATGTCACTATCCTCGCCGAGGTTGCGCGAGTAGATTTCGCCATAATTTCCAACCGTAGCAATTACGTCCGCGGCCCACGACTCACGAAGGCCGAGAGCTGCGCCATTGCCAGGATCAAGTCCCAGCAATTGCCGTGTTTCCACATCGGAGTAGTCACCCAGCGAGTTAGCGTCAATAGCAAAAATACCCAGTTCCTCGGCCGCTATCAGAGCGTTCATCGTCCAATCAACGACGGCAGTGAATTGTGGATCATCTGCGTGAGTAAGGAGAGCGAGAGGCTCCTGGGACAAGATTCCTGGTAGAATTGTAAGTTGCGTGGGCCTACTCGCTCGAACCGGTGCAAGTTCAGACAAATCGGCGGCTAAAGCGTCACATTCACCGTCTAAGAAAGTTTCAGTGGCGTCTCCTAATTCGGCCGTACGAAGCGCCTTAAACGTCTGCTGCCTCCTGGTGAAATAGGAAGTGAGGCCGCGGTCGGCTTCTGACTGGCCACGCACACAAATCGTATGTCCAGCGAACGCAGAAGGCGTTTTCTCCTCCAAAGTAGTAGGAACGAGGAGGGCTGTGCCGTCGAAAAAAACTAATCGGCTGAATGCGAGACTAGGTTGTAGTTCGCGACGTAGCGTAACTGTCAAACGCCGCGCTATAACGTCCGGTTCACCGGACTGAATGAAGCTCTGGACATCATTCGCTATCACATACGTTACCTTGGCATCTTTACCAATGATTGCAGCTGCTACTGCGCGGCAAAGGTCGGGCTCAAAGCCCGATACGTGCCCTTCTGAGTCAATGTCTGTGAACCCAGGAACACGAGCGACAATTCCGCAAGTAAGACTTCCACGAGCCTTTATCATTTCGATCCTGCTTACAGCCATTGCCGACGGCACCACGGGTATGGCAATGATGACCGACGCGAGTAGTATGGTAGCGTAGCGCATAAATTTCCTAAATTTGGATATATCCAGCAGCGGGAGCGACGATCTTTTTAACTGTCGGAGCCAGTTCTTATGAAGTCATTGTTTCGCTGTACGTCTTTGTTTACAAGTCATATATGGACGAGAACTGTGTTAAGTCGGTTAAAGTCCTAATCACTATTGACTTTGCACAACGGATACTTTGGCTCAGATAGGAAAAGATGGTGATGTGTGCTTTCCGGTTTCTGGTTGTTGTCGGATGCATGTTTTTGTCTATCGAAGGACACGCGGATGGTGATGATTTCTTCGAGATTATCGACGTTCCGTTGGGTCACCAACTGATCTTTGTGGGGACCGTCAAGGATGAAGACGGCAACTATTTGCAGGATGCCCTTGTGCGGTGGCGGGCGACTGGGACTGTTGGTGTTGAGGGGGATGAACATACAAGTACTGCTGGGACATGGACCAACGTGCTTGGGCGGTTTCGGACTGTAGATGTAGCTCGAATCGTTGCAAGAGAGGGGGCTGATTTGAATCCGCAAAGAGTAGAGTTTACAGTTGAAAAGTCTGGCTATGAGATGGTTCGTCGTTTGATCCGAACACGAGGGCGTCAGCGGATGGGCCTGCAAGAAATTGACTTTGTCATGCGTAAGTCTGAACAAGATGAGGTTCCGCAAGAGTGATCGAAGCTCAAGTAAGTTTTTCACGTTTTGAAGCGGATATTCCGTGGGTAGCGACCTATGCCACGTTCCAGCGTTTATTTTTGATGAGTCCTAGTCACCATTATTCTCCTCGCCCTAGTGCAGAGTGGGTTTTGTGATGACTGTTTTTCTCGTCATTCTTCATGCACTCGTATCAATAGCGCTTATTGGCGCGATCACCCATCAGGGCCTTAGTGTTTGGCGTCGGCCATCGCCCGCAAGGGTCTTTGTTGATCGCTTTAGGGCAGTGCCGACACCTGGTTATACTGTCCCAATTGTTGTCCTCTTCGTTACCGACTTTGCGCTCGGCGCTTACGTTTATCCAGCCTATATACTCGATGTAAAGGCATCGCTAGCGGACTTTGGATTTTATACCCATATCTTTTTGTTCCAGGCGAAAGAGCACATTGCGGTTATCGGACTCATCCTACTGCCGGCATATTGGCATTATTGGAAGTACACCGTTCTCAATGAATTCGTCATGACAAGGCGGTTTGTCACTTCGGTAATAATGCTTGCCGTTTGGTGGAACCTCGTTATCGGCCACTTGCTAAACAATGTACGGGGGTTGATGTGACCCGCTTTATTTCACTGCCACTCTTAACGCTAGTGGCTGGACTCGGCTACGCCTTGGCGGTCTTCGTGAATTATCCATTGTTTCGATACTATCCCCTGGTGGAGAAATTTTCGTTGATTGATATCCCCGACCGAACACTTGGCCCTGCCATGAGTTGGTACGGCTGGATCGCAATCGCGATTATTCCTGCTATAATAGTTGCTGTGGTTGGCCAGCTCTTTCTACCAGCGCGTTGGCTAGATAAACTAGCACGTCTCATTTGGGTCGTGCCATTCGTGATTCTTTACGCCAGCTGGGTGGCTGAGAAGAGTTGGTTGCTGGGGGTGGGTGGCTGAAATATTCCACTCTATTCCTCTGAAGGGGGACAAGATGCTGCACAAACTCTTGGGAACTCTTATGCTGTCGGCCGCGCTTGCCGCGCCTGTGACCGCTGAAATCGCTGGCACAGGTAATCTTGAAGGGACGGTCACCGCGCCGAAGGCGTTCTCTGCCGCAAAAGTATTTGCGCGCAAAGCTGGCTCGAATATGACCTATGTAGTGTTCACCGAGGGTGGAAAGTACGCCGCTGTGAACGTATTGCCTGGGAAATATGAAGTATGGGCGGAGCATCAGGGTTTTGCCTCCGACCGGGCGATCGCCGAGATTTCCAGAGATATGACTACTCAGGCTAACATAATCATGACGGCGAGCGAACCAGTGCAATACCCCGTCGGACCGCGCGCCCTACCCGACCGCATGCTCGTGCCTTTGGACGAGTTATATCCACCCGGAGAGGGCCGCGACATTGTCCAGAACAACTGCACAGTCTGTCACGCCTGGAACTTCCTCCCAGCGCAGCCACAATCCCGCGCAGGCTGGGGGGCTGTCGTTGACTACATGACAACTTCACCGCACTGGGGTGTTTCCGACAGTGATCCCTTCCTGGTGCCAGAGCGGTTGCCGCTCTCGAAACGCGAAGTATTGCTCGACTATCTCGAAAAAAACTTTGGCGATGGCCAACCGGTACGAGCGGTGCTGGAAGAGGAGACCGAGCCGCACGACGAGATAGTACTTGGGAAGGCGCAATACATTATGTACACGTTTCCAAGTACTGAGGACGAACCTAACCGGATGAGGCAGGAAATCACCTTTGACAGCAAAGGCAATATCTGGAGCACGGATACGCGCACCAGTGCAATCTCTTTCCTCAATCCTTCGACCGGTCAACACAAATACTACCTGACCCCACATTCCTCGTGGGCGCCACACGGTATCGCGATAGATAAGGACGACACGGTGTGGTTCGCAGCCTTAAAAGTTGGTGTCGTGCATTTCAATCCGAAGACTGGTAACTGGGATGCCTATGGCAAGGATACGAACACTCACAGGGACATGGGTGGCCTAACACCCTTCATCGATTCAAAGGGTAACGTATATTGGACCGACATTCGTTTTAATAAGATTGGCCGCGTAGACCGAGCGACCGGTACCTGGAAGCACTTTGACAGCCCGACCAAGAACGGCTCACCCTACGGTGGTGTGGTTGATCGTCAGGATCGGTTCTGGTGGAATGAGTTTCACGCTTGTGGTGTGGCGGTTTACGATCCAGTGACAGAGTTAACCAAAGCCTATCCTTCTCCTAGCCAGCCCTGTCTGAGCCGTCGCCCCGGCCTAGATTCTAAAGGCAACGTCTGGTATGGCGTCTACGACCGTGGCCGTATTGAAAAGCTCGATCCCACCACCGGTAAGACGACCGTCTTCCAGATCCCTGTTAAATTCGCCACACCCTACGACACGTGGGTGGATCCGGACGATAAGGTTTGGTCGAGCTCTGATAATTACTTCGTCCGGCTAGATCCGGAGAAAGGCTCTTTTACTTACTATCCGACGCCATGGAGAAATGACATGCCGAAGATGACGATCTCGCGGGGCGGCGCGATATGGTTCCCAGCACGCGGGGGCGCAGGCTCGCCAGCGTCATTAGGCGTGCTATGGCCTGACAAAACCAAGATGAACACTTTCAAAGCGTACTTCCCACCAAACGATCCAAACGCGACCGTGCTAAGGGGCAGGGCCATGCCGGTGGTGGTGGCCGGAAATGCCAACGACGGAGGTGATTGGCCGAAGCCGGGCGAATCAGAGTTCGTCAATCCGGAGCTTGGGGCCGCTGCAGAGTAAGAGTAATTCTTCCAAATTCTTGAGATCCTTGTGACCTGGCGCTGCTTCTTTATCTTTTCGATTATTCCACACCGTGTTCTGGTATCGAGTATCAGTTATATGCCGTCTGTGAGCGTTTGCCGCTGTTTAAACAATGCAGGGCAGGGGGCTCTAGAAACCTATGGCGGGGTGGCTGGGGCGGCAGGATTCGAACCTGCGAATGCCGATACCAAAAACCGGTGCCTTACCACTTGGCCACGCCCCATTAAGAATTGGGCGGACCATAAGGGAAAGCCGCTCTCGCTGCAACGTTTCACACCTGACAGTCAGAGCTCTTCATACGCAATGCTCATAGCGCTTCGATAGACTCGAGAAATCCATTGGGTGTGAGTATTTGTGGCTGAATTTCCGGTGTGCCCTCGGTATCGTATAAGACGTATAGAGGTACACCAGAGCGGCCAAACGACTCTAGCATTGCGGTGATTACAGGATTTCTGTTGGTCCAGTCGGCCTTGAGATAAACAACATTCTTGGTGGCAAGGGCCTTGCGCACCTTGTCGGTGGATAGGACCACTCTTTCATTAACCAAACAAGTAATGCACCAGGCAGCTGTAAAATTAACAAAAACAGGTACACCTGCTGCATTTAACTCTTGTACACGCTCGATTGAAAAAGACTCCCAATTCGTTCCAACCATTGACGCTTGTGTCTTACCAGGCGGGCGTGCCTCAGTGACGACGGCTATGGCGATAGCGGTCAGAAAAACAGCTGTGGCAGAACCACCCGCCAATAAACGCCCACGGCCTTCTCTGGGCATACAGCCGAGCAACCAGATTCCAAAGGCAATCAAAATAAATCCTGCCAAAGTCGCGGCGAAGCCTACGGGATCTACTTGCTGTGCAACTACCCAAATAAGCCACGCTGCTGAACCATACATAGGAAAAGCGAGCACTTGCTTAAACGTGTCCATCCATGGACCTGGTTTAGGCAGGGCCTTAGCAACGCTGCTCACAAACCCGATCAGCAAGAAAGGTGCAGCCAAACCCATTGCCAGACTCTCGAAAATTATGAGGATAATCAATGGTGGTTGGGTGAGAGCATAGCCTATAGCTGGTGCCATAAAAGGAGCTGTGCACGGTGTGGCGACTACTGCAGCTAACACGCCTGTGAGGAACGATCCCCAAGGCCCATCTTTGTTAATTAGTCCAGAGCCTACGTTCATCAGGCTAGTACCAATATTAAATACGCCTGATAGGCTAAGCCCAACAGCCAACATGACATAGGCGAGTACGGTTACAAAGCTAGGCGACTGTAATTGGAATCCCCACCCCAGACTCTCACCACCAGCTTTTAGCGCTAGTAATATGAAAACTAACAGACCAAAAGATGTCATAACACCGGCGGTGTAGGCTATGGCCTCTCGTTTGTTGGCATCAGCATCACTAGCGTGTTTCATGACGGCTAAAGCTTTGATCGAAAGCACAGGCAACACACATGGCATTAGGTTCAAAAGTAATCCGCCCGCAAAAGCAAATAATAGGGCAGCTATTAGACCTATGTTCGCCGTACTAGCTGTCATTGGCATTGAAAGGGGGTTAGACTCGGCTGCCGTAATAGGGGTATTCTCAAATGAGAATGAGCGTTGGGAATCCCCCAGTCCAATGACGATAAGCCCCCCCAACATCGACTCAAGCTCTGGATCAGGTACGGTCGCGACTTCAATGCGGAATCCACTTTCAGTATGGATCACCTGTTGGGGGTCTGCATTATCCATCAGGTAGGTCGGGTAGGGATAAAAGACAATTTCGCCAGGAGGAACATCATCCCACTCTGCCGTTATGACTAAGGTATCCTTCGTGATGGTTGCTTCAATGGGGGATTGCAGAAGGTCTGGCAAGGTTGCTGCAACATTTTTCAAATGTGCGCCATCCAAGTTTGAAAAAACGGGTGCCGATTGATCTACATCTACACTAATAGCGAAAGATCCATCTTCTGGAATGCAAATGTCGGCACAGACCAACCACGTGGCTCGCGCAATAATCAAAGCTGATTGAGCAGGCATGTCGGGAGCAAAAGAAAGTCGGGTCAGTAAAGTGACGTCATTGCTATAACCGAAGTTCATCAGCGTACCGTATGGCTGACGCTCTGGTGCTGGCCATTGAATGGGTCCAGCTGTGACCCCATCTGGCAGTACCCAGTCGATCGTTGTAGGCAGTCCAGAATCGCCAGGGTTGCGCCAATAGGTATGCCAGCCCTCAGCCATTTCCAATCGCAGACCTATCCAAATACTATCGCCGGGGCTGACAGAAATGCGCTCAGTCATAAGGGTCGCATTAACCCGTTCCGTCGTGACGATTGATTGCATTGGTAGTTGCGCCTGAGCAGGCAGTAGAAATGCCATTACTCCAGCTAGGATGGTGTTGAACAATAAGATAAACACGTTTCTCATGAGCAAGTCTCTACTAATTCTGGGCCTTTTGGGTTCGCAAGCGCTGGCAATTTAATTCTAGCCAGTTTTGTTTGTTAAATCCCAGCTTTTGGAAAAATTTTCTAGTTAGGTTGATGCACTGGACAATAAGAGAGTCGGCCGAACCCACCAATCCGGCTCGGCATTAGCTATGATTTGCGCAGCATTCTTTGCTTTTTGTTCAGTCGCAAACAGACCAAAACAAGTTGGTCCAGTGCCAGTCATCCTTGCCATTAGGCAGTGGGGTGCTTCTTGTAATACTTGAATTACAGCTGAAATAATGGGTGCGATCGACATAGCTACCTCCGACAGGCTATTTTCTCTTTCAGCCAGATAATCTATAAAATCTGAGGTTGATATAGGCCAAGCTGGGCCAGCATCATCTATGAATTCAGCTTTTCTAAGCCGACCCGCAAAGGATCGGAATACAGCGCTGGTTGAAATGGGAATCCGTGGGTTGACCAAAACCATCCAGAGAGTAGGAAATTGTGGTGCGGGCTTAATTAGTTCCCCTACGCCTGAAACCCATGCGGCGCGGCCATAACGACAAGCCGGTATATCAGCTCCAAGTAGCTCTACGAGACTCCTATTATTCAGATCATAGATTTCTGTCTCACCCCACATTCTCAAACAGCCTCGCAATACGGCTGCAGCGTCTGCTGAGCCTCCACCCATTCCGGCTGCTACCGGGATATTTTTTTCTAGAGATATTCGTACGCCTTTTAGCGACTTAGTTTGCTCTCTTGCCAGGTCAGCAGCCCTTTCGGCCAGGTTGTATTTCTCGTTCAACAAGGTTTCAGCTTCTGGCCCAAAAACAGTTACAGAAGTAGCTGACGCTTCAGTAAGTGTGATTTGATCTGTAATGCTAGTGAATCCAACAAGGGATTCCAGTAGGTGCAATCCGTCATTACGTTTGCCTGTAATATGCAGGGTCAGATTAACCTTGGCCGCTGCCTGAATTTTCATCGGCTCGGGAACGGCGCTAACCTCAGTGAGTGCCATACAAAAGGTTCAGTTTTGTGCCAATCCGCGTTGCATTTTTTCGCGAATATTGGCTTCCTGAACGGGTTCTGGCTCCATCGATAGGGCACGCCGCCATTGAAAACGTGCTTCTGTTGTGCGGCCCACCTTCCAATATGCATCACCTAAATGCTCATTAATTGTTGGGTCCGATGGCTTTGTCGAAACGGCACGTTCGAGTTGAACTACAGCCTCTTCATATTCCCCCATGAGAAACATCGCCCAACCCAGGCTATCTATGATGTATCCGTCCTCAGGTCTCTTACTTAGTGCTAATTCAATCATTTGTCTGGCTTCGGCAACATTTTCTCCTCTATCAAGCCAAGAATAGCCCAAATAATTGAGTACGTTAGCTTGCTCAGGGCTGATCTTTAGGGCACGTTTGAAGTCCTTTTCGGCGCGTTTCCAAAGCTGGGCCCTCTCTAACGCGATTCCGCGGGTGTAATACATTGCCCATGTATCTGGTGCGCCGTTAGGGTAGCGTTCAAATGCCTGGTCATACACTTCAACTGCTTCTTCAAAACGTTCTCTGTTACGCAGAATATCTGCGATGGATACCAGCGGTTCTGGTAAGGTAGGCCGACGGCGTGCTAAATCCTTAAGTAGATCTATGGCCTCGTCTGTGCGGTCTTCCCGTTCCAGGTTATCAGCGAGACGTAACTGGGCGATCAAATACCCTGGCTCATCTGGTCCAACGCTGCGCAGTATCGCATTAGCGCCTGCGTATTGTCCTTGTGCAGACATAGCATCAGCAATCTCTCGGTGTAAGAGATCGAGGTTAGGGTTAAGCTCTAGGGCTAAATGGCCGTATATCAATGATATCTGTAAACTAAGAGACTGCCGCGCTGTCGCCATCCGTGTTCGGGTGATAGCGTATAGAGCTTCTGCCATTCCCATCTGCGCCGTTATAGCCTCTGGAGCTTGTGTCGGATCTTCATATTTCTTTAAATAATCAGCCCAAATAACCGAGTTACGGTTGGCCCGGAACTTAGCAACTGCAGAGACGGCTTCTGCGCTATACCCAAGCCGGTGTAAACCCTCGGTCACCACTCGCAAAACCGTAAGCGGTTGCTCATGAAGTGTATTCACCAATGCGCGATAATAAGTTAGGGCGGCTTTATCACGGCCATAATATTCGTTCATCATACCGGACATCATTGTATAAAGTACGCTCCACTCTGATCGGCCTTCATAAGGGGCTAAAGTTGCGAGCGCTCGCGAGTAATCACCCAAAGGAGCCCTTGCCCAGGCTCGGATCAGGGGTAAGTACAAGCCAATGCGGTTTTGTCTCGAAATGCGTTGAATAAGACCAGACGCTTCCTGGAAACGCCCAACGCTATAATGATCAATTGCAATAAGAAGGGGTGCAAGGGAAAGATTAGGCCGGTCTTCATAGGTTGACTTGGCATAGGGTAAAGCACCTTTAATGTCACCAGACTGGGCCTTTTGCAGGAAGGCTCGGAACACAATACCGCTATTTTCTGGATCAAACTTAAGGGCTTCATCTAGATACTTCCCAGCAGCCTCTGAGTCATTGATGGCCTGGGCGTGTATTGCAGACAAATAAGAGGCCGCTATTCCGACCTGCTCAGAGTCTGCTAGAGTTGTTGTGGTTGCGAGACTGAAAGCAGCTGTGCCAGCAAGACTTAAAGTTGCCAAATATCGCATCTTTGTCATTCCATCATTCTAAAACGCAAGTGGTCACCAAGAAACCTGTATTCTTATACTTTCTATTAACCGTATAGTAATTCCGCTAATTATGCGTCAAATCCGCTACATATTGGGATAGTTAGGCCCTTCGCCGCCTTGCGGTGTAGTCCAATTGATATTGTGGCTCGGGTCCTTGATATCACAAGTCTTACAGTGCACGCAGTTCTGGGCATTAATTTGGAAGCGTTTGCCAGTGCTTACATCATCCTCAACAATCTCATAAACGCCTGCCGGACAATAGCGCTGGGCCGGTTCGTTCCACTCTGGCAAGTTTTTCGAAATGGGAAGATCAGGGTTGCCGAGTTCAAGATGGATTGGTTGGTTTTCCTCGTGATTTGTATTGGAGATAAAAACCGAGCTTAGTTTGTCGAATGATATCTGACCATCAGGCTTTGGATATTCAATCGGCTTAGATTCATTGGCGGAAGTCAATGTATCTGCATCTTGCTTGCCGTGTTTCATGGTGAAAGGCAGGCCGATTTTGAGGTTATTCATCCACATCTCAAGACCGCCTAATACCAACACGCCCAAGGTGCCAAATTTGCTCCATATCGGCTTTACGTTACGAACACGTTTTAGATCTTTGAAGATCCAGGATGCTTTATACGCTTCATCATAAGCGGTCAATTCGTCTCCAATTCGTCCGCTGCTGAGGGCTTCGTAAGCTGCCTCTGCTGCTAGCATGCCCGACTTCATAGCGCTATGGCTGCCTTTGATTCGTGGCAGATTTACGAAGCCGGCAGAACAACCAATCAAAGCGCCACCTGGGAATGTTAGTTTTGGAACCGATTGGAATCCACCTTCCGTGATCGCCCGAGCACCGTAAGAAATACGCCGTCCACCATCAAGGATAGGCTTGATTTTTGGATGATGCTTGAAGCGTTGGAACTCATCAAAGGGCGAAAGGTGTGGATTCTTGTAATTGAGGTGAACAACAAAGCCAACAGCCACTTGCCTGTCTTCCATATGATACAGAAATGACCCACCGCCAGTGTCGTTTGATAGAGGCCAGCCCATGGTATGTGTGACTTGGCCTTGGACATGGTTTTCTGGTTTGATTTCCCAAAGTTCCTTGAGGCCTATTCCAAACTTGGGAACATCGGAGCTCTTATCCAATTCAAAATTGGCGATAATTTCTTTAGCTAAAGATCCCCGCACACCCTCAGCAATAAGAGTATACTTACCAAGCAATTCAATGCCGGGTTCATAAGCATCGGTTTTTCCCCCATCTTTTCTGACACCCATATCACCAGTGGCTACACCACGTACTGATCCATTCTCATCATATAGGACTTCCGACCCGGCAAAACCTGGGTAGATTTCAACACCTAATGCTTCTGCTTGTTCTGCCAGCCACCGGCACAAATTACCCAGGCTGATAATATATGAACCGTGATTATTCATGAGCGGAGGCATCAAGAAATTAGGCAGCCGTATTCCCCCGCCCTTGGTAAGAAATAAGAATTGGTCCTCCTTAACTTTAGTGTTCAGAGGTGCTCCTAAATCCATCCACTTAGGCATGAGCTCATTCAACGCGATTGGGTCGATCACGGCACCTGAAAGAATATGGGCACCGATCTCCGAGCCCTTTTCCAGGACACAGACAGAAACTTTGCGTCCAGTCACGGTTTCAAGTTGTTTGAGGCGGATTGCGGCTGACAGCCCTGCGGGGCCTCCGCCGACTATAACCACATCAAAATCCATCGATTCTCTTTTCATATTCCAAGCTCTTTTTCAGCATATAGAGTTAAATGCAACATAACCGCTAGACTGGCCAGTGGTCTATGAATATGGCTCCTCGCAGCAGATCATGGTAAGTGAGTAGCCTATGACCAGTCAGACGCCTGCGCAGGACATGAGTGCCGCTGCTATTCTAAGATTCTATCTAGAATGTGGCGTGGATGAGACAATCGGCGATAGGCCGGTGAGCCGCTATGCCCCTACTCAGTCCTTGCAGCAGTCTAATTCTGCGGCTCCAGCCAAGTCCTCGTCAACATCTATGGCGGCTGGCCGGGCAGTCTTGCCATCAGTTGCGCCCTTGCAAGCTGCTAATCAGACGGCTTCTACTGCTGCTGCTAATGCAAACACGCTGGAGGCGCTGCGTGCTGCGCTGGAAACATTTGAGGGTTGCACCTTAAAAGCTACCGCTAAATCTACTGTCTTTGCAGATGGGAATCCGAGCTCTCGGCTAATGGTCATTGGTGAGGCCCCTGGGGGAGATGAAGACCGCCAAGGCCTTCCCTTCGTGGGCGTGTCCGGCAAATTGCTTGACCGCATGCTAGAGTCTATAGGGCATACCCGCGACAACGCCTATATTTCTAACATCGTTCCATGGCGTCCACCGGGCAACCGAAAGCCAACGCCAGAGGAGGTTGGCCTTTGCCTACCATTTATTGAACGACATGTCGTTTTGGTTAAGCCGCAGGTGATTCTTATGGTAGGAGGACTGTCTGCGAAAACACTCCTCAACCGTACGGAAGGCATTACCCGCCTGCGCGGACGTTGGGAAGAAGTAATGCTTCCCGGGCTTGACGCCCCAATCCCTGCTCTTGCTACATTTCATCCGGCCTATCTTCTGCGTTCGCCGCAGCAAAAAAGATTAGCCTGGAGAGATTTATTAGCGGTAAAAAGTAAGTTAGATAGCCTTTTAGAGAATTAGGGCTGGCATAATCGGCGGGCAAAAACCCAAAGAATCTTAGGTTAATAGAGAGAGCTATGGCCGGTATAGACGAAAGCAAAACATTTATTCCAGTCAATATCGGTATTCTAACCATAACCGATAGCCGTACTCTCGATACCGATACCTCCGGCCAGATTCTGGCCCACCTTCTAATGGAGGCAGACCATACATTGGTCGAGCGCAAGATCGTCCAAGATGCAGTTCCGGATATCGTTGCCGCTCTTAATGCTTGGATTGAAGACCCGATGGTTGATGTTGTTATAACAAATGGTGGTACTGGACTGACCGGGCGAGATGTTACCCCTGAAGCATTTAGCATAGTCTGTGAAAAGGAAATTCCCGGCTTCGGTGAGTTATTCCGATGGGTAAGTATGGACTCTATTGGCACATCGACTGTGCAATCACGTGCGACGGCCGGCGTGGCCCGAGGTACATACTTATTTGCACTTCCTGGCTCTAATGGTGCAGTCAGAGACGGATGGGATAAGATCCTCAAGTTTCAGCTAGATATTCGACACACCCCGTGTAATTTCGTCGAGCTGATACCTCGTCTGCAAGAGGAATAATTCATGGCATGTTTATTAATTAACCTGATCGATTAGAGTATAACAGTCACACCAATGATCAAAGGCGCTTTACCGAACCATTAGGATCCGCAGGATTCTGTTTCCATTCGGATAACCTTATCTACCCTAGGTAATCGAGAGGCAGATTTCCCACAGTCAAAAACAGGATTAAGAGGATATTCTTTTCTGTCTGTATGGTCCCTGATTCGTCACCACGTTCTTGCTTGATTGCAGTTCGACCCTAGCTCTGTATGCTTGAGCGAGCTGATTATAACTCTCACCATTATCTATATCTCGCATACAATCTACCAAAGCGACGCGCCGATTTGCGAATCCATTTAGAGTGTCGGCTAGTGCCTGTGATGTTGACCAGCGAACATTGTTGAAAGGCCGGTAAGACGGCCTTCGATTAGAAAAGCCTACCAACCAATATCCTCCATCAGTTGCCGGGCCTAGGGCAATGTCGGCCCATTCCAGGGCTTTAAAGGCGCGAAGAATATGGTTGGTTGTAATCCCAGGGATATCGCTACCTATTAGAACTACTGGTGTTCCGCGACTAAAGGCCGTAAGTCCGCGCTCCATCTTTTTACCAAGTCCGCCTCTACCCTGCGGCAAGAGACCCGCCGATGCGGGCCATTGTCCCAGAGCTCTTCTTTCGCGGTCTGGAGTAACATGAAGCCAGATGTCCCAATGATCTTTTTTTGTTAGTCGGCGCAAAGACTCCCTCAGTGTATTGACATAAAAACGCCACGCCGGTAGCTGCCCCAAATCCTTTGCTAAACGGGTTTTGACTGCACCAAAACGCGGAGCTCTGGCCATAATAATGAGAATAGGCTTCTTCATCGGTAGAATCTTGTTATCCAATGTGGCGGCAGTCCACACATGTATAGAAAAAGACAAACTAAATTACGCGAGGGTCGCGCCCACCAGCCATCCCGCTGGTATCGTTCAGCCGAGGTCACGGCTGCCGCGTCAAGAATTTGCACCTTGTTTTTGCCCAACCGTTGGATCAAATCTATGTCTTCCATGAGGGGTATCGGACGGTAGCCGCCAATGGCCGTATAATGGTTTTTACAAATACATAGTCCTTGATCTCCATACGGAAGACCGAAGTGATGGCAACGCCAGGCGACCAAGCGTTCTACACGGTGTGCTTGGGTGCTGTTATCGTCAAGCACGAACTTGAATGCTGCGGCCCGTTGGAGGTTACTAACATTCTCAATGAATGCCCGCACTTCATCAGCCCACCCTGCTTCTAGTACTGTGTCAGCGTGAAGAAAAAGCAACCAAGAGCCAGTGGCATAGGTGGCACCATATCGCATTTGTTCTCCACGGCTTGGCGTTGTATGCAGAATAGTAATGTTATAAGTGCGGGCAATTTCGACTGTGGCATCTTCTGAGCCTCCATCGACGACAATCACCTCCTTCGGTCCCCGCCATTCCATGAGGGATTCCAAACAGATCGAAAGTCTTGCCGCCGCGTCCAATGTCGGAATGACAATGGAGAGAGAAATTATGTTAGACTCTGCCATCGCATATTGTTCCGCTTTGAGGCTATACAATAGCCTCTTTTATAAGTTTCTGGCCTTATTATGTCATTTATGGTTTTGCATGCACAGACAGACGGGTATCGTCGGCATCACACTCATAATTGCCAAAACCCCAATGCTTGGTATCGGCATGCTCCAATAGTTTTGCCCAAGACTGCTGTCTAATTATAAGAATAGCAAAAGTATTATGCCTGACTTTGATCTCGAAATTAATGCAGGTGGCCTGGTTGCGGGGATTGATGAGGCAGGTAGAGGCCCCTGGGCGGGCCCCGTGGTAGCCGGTGCCGTGGTATTGGATCGCAAGATATTAGACCCGGTGTTGGCAATTGGTCTTGATGACTCTAAAGTTCTCACACAGGCAAAACGTGAAGATCTTTTTGCTGTACTAGCCGAGAGCCCCGCAGCAATAACTGGCATTGGACTTGCCAGTGTTGAGGAAATCGATTCAAAAAATATTCTCCAAGCAACCCACCTTGCTATGTCAAGGGCTCTTGAGGACCTTGTTATATCTGTAGATATAGCGCTTGTAGACGGTGATCGAGCGCCGTCCCTATCATGTCCGGTAAAAACCATTGTCAGAGGTGATAGCAAGAGTTTGTCTATTGCGGCAGCATCTGTTTTGGCGAAGGTTACTCGCGATAGATTAATGGGAGTCTTGGCTGAGGATTATCCCGGTTATGGATGGGAGACTAACAAAGGCTACGGGACGGCGGAACACCGTGACGCTATTAATCGTATCGGTCTAACGATTCATCACCGAAAGAGTTATGCGCCGATACGGGCCATCCTTCAAAAGAATGGGACCCTAAACTAATTAATATACCCAACATCTTGCGGTTGATCGCTGGCGGATCCCCACCATTTGTTTTCTTAGGCTGCTTCCTTAAGGGTCGGGTGCTGTCTGTTAATCATTCTCTAACCCCTTGATTACATAATGGGATTCTACGCAAACAGCCCGGGTAATGAGGCTGTATTTTGTTGGGATATAGCTTAGGCATTAGCCTCCAGAATAGGAGGTGGACCGCTCCAAGTTTCAGGGATGCACAGTTTATGGTGAAGACTAAGAGTACTTCTAAGGACTTTACACGAACAGCCTCACTTGAGAAAAATGTAATCTATGGTGGCGATTGTGTTGAAGTGATGAATGGTCTCCCCGAAAATTCGGTGGATTTGATCTTTGCTGACCCGCCATACAATCTGCAGCTTGGCGGCGAACTTCACCGGCCTGACAACAGCCGAGTTGATGGAGTGGAGGACGCATGGGATCGATTTGACGATTTCGCCGCATACGATAAATTTACCCGTGATTGGCTGACAGCAGCACGGCGCATTCTATGTGACACCGGATCTATTTGGGTTATTGGCAGTTACCACAATATCTTTCGCGTTGGGACTGCTGTGCAGGACATCGGCTTCTGGGTTTTGAACGATGTCATTTGGCGCAAGACTAATCCCATGCCTAACTTTCGAGGGACGCGTTTCACCAATGCTCACGAAACCTTGATCTGGGCATCTAAGTCTAAAGACGCCAAGTATACCTTTAACTACGACGCCATGAAGAACCTTAATGAAGGCCTACAAATGCGCTCTGATTGGTCTCTTCCCCTATGTACAGGTGCTGAGCGCCTAAAGAGTGGCAGCGGCTCTAAGCTTCACCCTACGCAAAAACCTAAGAGTTTACTATATCGCGTGATATTAGCCGGAACCAAGCCGGGTGGATTGGTTCTCGATCCATTCTTTGGTACGGGCACCACCGGTGCTGTCGCTAAACAGTTAGGCCGCAACTATATAGGAATAGAACGAGATGGGGATTACATCAAAGCTGCTCGGCACCGTATCAAGACGGTCAAGAGAATCCAAGATGAGACCCTTCTCGATACGGCGTCCAAGCGCTCTCAACCGCGCATTCCGTTTGGGTCGGTGGTTGAGCGCGGCCTCTTGTTGCCAGGGGCCATTCTTACAGACGTCGCGGGTCGTTACACCGCAAAAGTGAAGGCTGACGGTACTTTGATCTCTTCGGAGCACAAAGGTTCAATTCATCAAGTTGGGGCTGCCGTTCAAGGTGCGCCAGCTTGCAATGGCTGGACCTTCTGGCATCTAGAGATGAAGGGTGACAAGGTGGCTATTGATGTGCTGCGTCAAAAAGTTCGTGCTGAACTGGGCGAAAAAATTCAATGAAATGCATGTTGAGAAGAAGCACCTAACGACCTTTCTCCTTGTTTAATGCGTCATGACGTCAGTTTAACCCCGTACAACAATAGATTTTGACGGGCTTGGACAGAAGATAGTAAACTTTTGGGTATTGGTGCGCCGCCACTTAAGTAGAGCGCTAGCACTGGAATATCTGACTTCTCAAGAGGTGGGAACGGATCGTTTTCTTCTTTGATTATGCGCAGACTGATCGTGAGCTCAGGATGTGCACGCTTAAACATGTAGCGTAAAGCGGATGCTGTTTGTCTTGAAATAGGCACCTTGTTTTCAAAATTATGTTCAGCCATTACGATGATGTCGAGAGTCTTAGCTAGTTTCTCATTTAGCATTGCAGTTACGTTTTTTTCATACTGGTTAAATATCCCAGTGGCGGTATTTGCAGCAATACTCAGGTGTTGGTTTATTCCAGTAGTAATATCTTCGCTCAATCGAATAGACGAAAAACCGCTTTCCTCGGCGGTAACCATCATCGGCACCCCACACACCACTTGATAGCTTGAGCCGCAAAGTGTGCAGGTAATGGTTGACTCTTCAAAGCTAAAAACTGTCGCCTGGCATTTTGGGCATTTTAGGTGGTTGAACGGATCAAATGGACGCACTCCTGCTGTGGCGTCTTGTCCGGGTTTTTGAAATGATAAGAAGTGGTGAAAACCGTTAAGAGGCAGGTCAGTTTCATAGCTCAATAATTCAGCTAGGACATCAAGCTTTCCTTCAAAGTTGTTAGAATTAAGATGTAACGGACTATGCGCTGAAGTACGGCCGGAGCCGGCATCAACAATTGAGTGCAAGAGAATTTCCATAGCCGGAGAAAAGAAGTAGGAGTGTTCTTCGCAAGAAAGTCCAGCATCTACAAATAAGGCTACAAATGTATCATCGCTCGGGACGCTGAAAGTGGGGATATTTGTCTTTAGTTGATTTAACACGACTTCAAATGCGTACCATTGATCGGTTGCATTGAAACAATAGAAACGCCCTCCTGGTTTTAGGACGCGCGTGATCTCGCGGGCCGTCACCTCTAGGTCCATACCGTAAAACATTGTTTCTGATGTGTAGACCGTTGAGAAGGTGCTGTCGGCAAACGGTATATTCTCCATGTTACCGCCCATGAAGCTGCGATAATGGGTGGCCGTTGGATGCCACCAAAGGCCTTTTGTTTCCAAAGTCATACCCAAGGGCATGTCAAGACCAACAGAAATCTCTCTGCCGAATTCTCCATTAATAAACATCGAAGAGGAGCCATCACCGACACCCAGTTCAAGACTAGGCGAAACCACATTACATGCCTTCATATATGCGGCATGCATGGTTTCCAAGCAGGTTCTAAACAATGATAGGCCAATATCTGTTTCTGTATACGGACCAACCAGAGCCTTCCTAAGTAACTTATTAAAGTCTTCTTTACTCATTCTTTGCCGCCGTGCACTATCTTCTTGATCTCATGAGACACTTATTTTCGCCATCGTACAATCAATAGCCTACGATTGCTCAGGCTCCAACATATCACGTGAAGAGGGACATGGTAGGCCAGCCACAATCTGAGATTGATAGTGCCCAGCGCCACCTCGGACCAATTTGGTTGCAGCCGGGTATTACTCCAATCAATGTTATAGCACTGTTCTTCTGCGCTATGATGGCTATTGTATATGTTACGGCATCAGGTGTGATTGCACCCTACTTGCTAAATGAACATCTTGGCATGCCGACCGCTGAGCAGGGTGATTTTACCGGCAATCTAATTGTTATTGTTGAGATTATATCATTTGGAATCATCATTCCCTTGGGCATGTTGGCCGACAAGATCGGTCGTCGCCCAGTCTTCATTGGTGCATTCATGGTCATATGCGCTGCCTTTATTGCATGGCCTTTAGCGCATACTACGGATGTCTTTATTGCAGTCCGCGTTTTTATGGGTGTTGGTTTTGCAATGGCGACGTTGGGCTTGGCCGCCATAAGTGCTGACTATCCGCAAAATCCTTCCCGAGGCAAGATGATAAGTATCAATGGTATCATTACTGGCCTAGGAGTTTCTTTGATAGGGGCATTTTTTTTCGCCCAACTTCCATACATTTTTCAGTCATACGGATTTAATCCATTGAATCTGGTCGCTTCACTTTATGGTCTATGGCTACCCTTGCAGCCCTTGCAGGTATGGTAGTTTGGATTGGCGTCAAGGAAGGTAGCCCTCGCAATCAAGACGATGCACACGAGAATCTCAAAGATATATTGATAAAGGGTTTCTCTGCCACGCGAAAGAATCCGCGTCTTAGTATTGCTGGCGTAGGATATTTTGTGTCTCGGGGCGATCTATTGGTTATGACGACCTTCTTTTCATTGTGGATTGTTGCCGTTGGTGTTGACAGTGGCATGGAGACTGGCGCTGCGCAAAGTTATGCTGGCCGCATGTTCGGAATTTCGCAGCTTGCATTACTTATATTCTTTCCAATCATGGGTTTCTTAGTTGATCGATTTGACCGAGTGACCACGCTAGCTATTTCACTTGGCACAGCAGCAGCCGGCTATTTTGCATTATACATTGTAGGAAATCCATTTGAGTCGCCGTTTATTATCCTAGTAGCTATTATGGCAGGTGCTGGTGAGGCGGCTGTTATCGTTTCCTGCCCTGCTCTTGTTGGACAAGAGGCTCCAGGCAAGTTTCGAGGAGCTATTATTGGCCTAATGGGTGCTTGCGGAATTCTTGGCGTGTTGATACATGCGAAAATATGCGGTGTCCTTTTTGATGCAATTTCCTACCAGACTCCGTTTCTATATATGGCAGGGATAAATGCAATCACTGGCCTTATAGCGGTCATTGTCCGTATTAAGACAGGTACATCAGCCGATGTAGCGGCGCGCATGGAAAGAGCGGCAAATGGCTAATGCTATAAGTGGTTAATAATAGATGCAATTTGCTTGTACTAGGCTGAAATTCCTAAGATCTTTGCAAAGGATAGTCCCTAACGATTTCTTTTGTTCATGATACTGCTGTCTTTGCTGCATGGCTAAACGGGAATAAAATTAGATATATTCCTGGGGTATCGGGAAGTGCTTAGCCAATTTAGTGCGAGCTTAAATAGCCGGAGGCTTTCAGCATGTTATGCAATTCTTAATCCATCTGCGACCTTGTAATGTATGTGTATTGTTCTGGTTGGCTATTAAGGGGTCGTTTTCATATAATAAGGAAGATGTTTGTTCACGGTATTATATTGCCAAAGCTATTCTTATCAGAAAGCGACACACTTCACAGACGGGACACTAAGCTACTCATTCCGTCTATAAAAACAGCCGTATGCCGTCACCTAAGCGATTGAAACAAATTATTTTATTCTTGTTGATGATATTTCATACACTTAATCTGCGCTGGCCACCTCGGTAAAGAGTTTCTTAACGGGATTCAGCTCTAATGAGAGGTGAAGCTCCCATACTACGCCTGAAATATGGTACAATACAGGCAAGAAAGTTTAACCGTGCTGATGGCCGAGGGCCTTTTAGCGCAGCCTTTGGATTAGATTTCTATGGTTCCTCCTGGCGAAGATGTCCCCGGTGACGACGACGAAGGGCCGGTAGCCGATGATGGTGGTGTTGGAGGAGAAGCGGACTCTATGGCTGCCGAGTGGGAGGCTATGCTCGGAGGCGACGACGACGAAGCCGGTATGGGGACTCCAGAGTCGACACGCGTTCTAAACCAAGATGAAATTGATAGTCTGCTCGGCTTTGATGAAGCCTCTGAAGACGGTATGGACCGTGCAGGTATTCAAGCTATTCTTAACTCAGCGCTTGTTTCTTATGAACGCTTGCCTATGTTGGAAGTGGTCTTCGACCGTATGGTCCGGCAAATGTCGACTTCTCTGCGTAATTTTACATCCGATAATGTAGAAGTTTCACTAGACGATATCTTAACTCAGCGTTTTGGCGACTATCTTAATTCAATTCCATTGCCTGCGATGATCAACATCTTTAAGGCCGAAGAATGGGATGAAAATGGCTTGATGGTTGTTGATTCTGCAATGATTTATTCTATCGTGGATGTTCTACTTGGCGGTCGACGAGGCACCGCTCAGATGCGTGTTGAAGGCCGCCCTTATACTGTTATTGAACAAGATTTAGTTGAAAAGCTTATACATGTTGTACTTGCTGACTTATCAGCAGCTTTTGACCCACTTTCACCAGTTACTTTCCGGTTTGACCGTCTAGAGGTAAACCCTCGTTTTGCCACGATCTCTATTCCATCTAATGCCTGTATAGTTGCACGGCTCCGGATCGATATGGAAGATCGCGGGGGCCGCCTTGAAATTCTGATTCCTTTTGCCACGCTCGAGCCGGTTCGAGAATTGCTTCTCCAAGGTTTTATGGGGGAAAAATTCGGCCGTGATTCAATATGGGAATCTCACCTATCCGAGGAAATGTGGGTCACTAGTGTTGATCTGGAAGCTGTGCTTGAAACCCAGATGTTACCTCTAAGCGAGGTGTTAAATATGGAAGTCGGGACTCATATACCTATTCAAGCGAAACCGGACTCGCAAATTTCACTGCGTTGCGGTGACCAACCCATGTTTACCGGCCGTATGGGGCGCCGTGGCAATAACCTTGCAATTCGTCTCGACCATAAAGAAAAAGCAAAACCAAAAGAACAATAGTGGTTTGCGAGACTAAAAGGATGGAGCAGATACCTGCCTTATAATTGAGTTTATCTAGTGCCCGCGCGAGCAGAAAGCCGTGGCAGACTCATCGTTTACTGGCTTTCTATTTGCGCGCACCGAATAGCCACCAGCGCTCGCCTTTGTAACCACCCAGTTTACTCAGTTTTTGGCCGACTTTACTAAGTTCTTTTGTTTCGTGCCTATGACGGGTGACAATAGTTGACCATGACTGGAATTGTTCTGGTTCGATATCCGCCTCGACACCAGCATCAAACATCTTATTTCGATCAAATCCAGCTTCATACATGGCTTCAATCATATCAGTGCGGTGAAGCTTCGGCCAGAAAGGCTCGTTATTGTAGTAGCCATCCCAGTCACGCATAAAGCGCTCGAATACTGAAGTATTCTCATTAAAATTGGGTTGTTCCACGTGTAGCATGATACCGTTAGGGGACAGGAGATCATACATCCGTTTGAGCCCGTCGCGCACGGCTTGGGATGAGGTCTCATGCCAAAACATGACAGATACTAGAAGATCCACAGAGCCTGGCTCTAGGTCCATGGTCTCAGCTGCACCTTGTACGAAGCGTACATCGGTGTAACCCAGGTCTTTCGCGCGGGCATTACCATAGCGTAACAAAGGGGCTGCAGTATCTAAGACGATAATTTCCGCCTCGGCGTAGTACTCAGCGAAAGGCAAGGTATTGTTACCTATACCACCGCCTACATCGACAATACGTTTGGGTTTGAAATTGGGGAATTGCGTGTGGATATAATGAGCGAGGGCCCGGCCACCGCCATCGCACTTTGGCCCAAAACTGGCGCCGCCAATGGGGAATAGGCTCACTTCATAGGTAGCCGCTGCAGTCACGTCCTCATTCGTTATCTTTTCATGATAACTACCCGGCATGAGGTGATTATCGGTAGCTAACTGATACGGAGGGATGCTCAGATCTGGATTAAGACATAATGTATTGCATCCTTTATTTAATGCCTTAACTTTGTCTGCGATTTCATCAAGCCGGCGGATCGTGATGTCGCGACTTGCTTGCTGGCTAGCTTCTTGAGTATTGCGCCGAAGTGCAGCCCACTGCTGATAATATGCATTGCCTAGCATCAGCTTTCGCACTTTTGTAGCACTCGTGGGCTTATGTCCATGCTCTTCTTCGTAAGCTGGCCTGACCCGTTTCTCATAAGCAGTTTGCACACCCGGTGAAAGTAAACGACCTAGGTGTACATTTAAATTAGTCAGGTGATTGAGTCGCGCGGTTTCATCGTGACTAGTATCAGGAAATAGCGCATGGCTATTGGCGCGGTCAAAGGTTGGGGGTAGTGTGCCGCCTGAGACGCTCATACATTTAACTCCGCAGGCTAGTTAGATACATTACTTCCTACTCAAAAACCGTAACACGTGATCTCAAGTAAGGCCAAAAGCTAATCCGCAAGATATTAGGCATTCATTGTTGCTTCTGGATTCCGTCCTTAGGTACTCTGAGCTATCCATACAGTCATATTCTAGATATACAGGCCCAACGCTTTAGAATTGTTCTATATCTCCTCCTCAAAGCATGAATGTAGCACTACTCTAACGTCCTTCTCGCCACCATGTAAGAAGAGGGATAGACATAAGTACCAGAAGAGCAAGCCATGCCGGAACAAGTGGAATTTCACTCACTCTATTGACTATATATTGATTGTTGGCTCTGAGACCAATCCAAGACTCCCCGCTAGCTAGACGACCCGGCGCAACTAGTCTCACTGTTGGCACTCCTTCATCCGCTACCCAGAACAGGCCGCCGCCCGTTGACTCCACAACTGGTGCAAGGCGGTCTGCCGTGGCAATGATTGTATGATTCTCAAGTGGATTGGCCGCTCCCACAGCAACTACGGCTGAAAGAATCCCATCTTCAATGCGGTACAGACCCTCTTCGCTAGCCGGCACGCGGGCAACAAACTGACCATATTCTCTATATTCTGGCTGTGTAGTTTGGGATGAGCCATCAGGTGCCTGTATTGTTACCATGCGCACGGTATCGTCTAGGCTATTCCGGATAACCTCAAGCATCCCATCTTGCGCTGAGGCGGTAAGGGAATTCTCTTCAAGCTCAGGCTCTTTCATTAACCAATGGGCCAAACGGCGTAACATTTCAGCTTGCGGACCCCCACCATCAAATCCTTTCCCCCAAAGCCAAATGGTGTCGCTGAGCAATAAAGCCACTCGCCCCTTGCCCACCCGATCAAGCATAAGTAGCGGTCGGTTTGCTGCACCATACATTAGTTCCTGGCCAGATTTAGTGGCAACATCTATGTGACGTAGCCAACGGCCCCAAGATGGATCTTGTTGTCCAGCTGGGGTTAGAGCCGCGGTTACTGGATGTCTTTCGCCGACCGCACTTAGGCGCGGCAGAAATGCTTCATTATGAACATTACCAGTTGGAGCTGCGGGTAAAATATCTTGTAGGGGGCTATCAAAAAGGGAGAAAGAGTCTGCATATTCCGGCCCTACAGACAACATAATGGCCCCGCCATCTACCACATAACTCGCAACGTTCATCATAAATTGAAAAGGTACCAAGCCGCGGCGACTATAGCGGTCAAAAATAATTAAATCGAAATCGTAAAGTTGCTCTTCAAAAAGTTCGCGAATAGGGAAGGAGATCAATGCAAGTTCATTAAGTGGTGTACCATCATCCTTAGACAAAGGCCGCAAGATTGTAAAATGTACTAAATCCACATTTGGATCCGATTTCAGAAGGTTACGCCAGGCCCGTTCACCCAAATGAGGTTTCCCGGAAATTAGCAGGACTTTGAGCCGGTCTCGAATAGCATTGACAGCGACCATTGCAGTGTTGTTTCGCAGAGAGATTTCATCTTCCAATTCGTCGATCGCCAATTCGAAGATATTAGGGCCGGGATGTTCGAGCAAAACAACAACATCAAGCGATTCACCTACTTTAATTGTAAAAGGTTGAGTCTTTCCGATGTCTGAGCGCAAACTCGCCCCAATAGGTGTCCCATTCGGTAACCCCGAATCTTCCGCACTGACACGAATAGACACGGTCTTATCAACTAAGCCGAATTCGGGGGCCTCGACAATCACGAGCTTTCGGTCCCGTTCGTTCTTGTGGCCTGTCAGAAGCACGTGAATCGGTGCGTTTATTGCCGTCTGCGCAGGTTCTGGCACATCATGTATGACGCCATCAGTAACTAGTATGATCCCGGCTAAACGGCTACTGGGAACATCTGCTGTTGCTTTTGAAACGCTTTCAAATAGTCGAGTACCATCCCTTTGTCCGCCAGCTGTTTTTGGTTTTAAAGTGACAGTACGGACATCAATACTTTTAAGGCGCTCAAAATTAGCTGACAGTTCATCTAAGGCCTTTGCAGCAACCGCTGGGCGATCAGCAACTTGCTGACTAAGACTTTCATCTACTGCGACAACCACAATGTCATCTAAAGGTGTTTGACTCTCAATCTTGACCCGCGGGTCTGTAACCGTTGCAGCTAGAATTATTACCCCTAGGGTTCGCAGGCTAGTTGCACGAGCGCGCATGGCGAAGGCATACAATGCCACCACCAAGCCGAGGGCAAGTAAGCCTAGTAAAAGTGGAAATGGAACTAGCGATGTAAAGGTAACGCCGGTCACTGTGTCAGCCGCTGCATTATGGCGGGCAGATGTACCTGGTCGGCTTTATAATTGCCCGTTAAAGCATACATTACTAAATTTACGCCGAAGCGGTAGGACAATTCCCGCTGTCGTTCGCCACCAGGCACCATTGGGTGTACAGGGATTCCTCGGGCATCTATTGCCCATCCAGCTGCCCAATCATGGCTGCCAACAATGATTGAAGAAACGCCATCGTTTGCGACTGACCCACGTTCAATATAAACCGGGGCACCTGCATATCTGCCGGGCAGGTCCTGTAGCAGGTAAAAGCTTCGCTGCAGTACATGATTTTCTGGCACCTGCACTAGTGGCGGAATATTCAAACGCACCAAGATATTGTTTAGGACTGTGCTAACTTTTTGGCCATCATCTGCAGCATTAGCGCCAACCTGATTAGGCGCGTCGAGAACTAGCATGCCACCACGGCCGAGATAATCATTGATATGTCGTGCTGCCTTCTCGGAAGGAGGTAGCTGGTCCGGTGCGACCCTCCAGTAGACAAATGGGTAAGGAAAAAGGTCGTCTATTTCGGGGTTGATAGCTGAGGGCGATGCCATTTCTGCAGAGGTACGTGTCGTCAAGATTTTCGTTAGAGCCTCAAGCCCTTGGGCAGAGAGAAGGTCGATATCTTCTTGGCCTGTGCGAACATAGGCTATGCGTGTTGCGAGTACAGCTGAGATGGTTGCCGGTTTGAGCTTCGCATTTACACCCAATGCTGTATTTGAATTTGCGGAAAAAAAGAGCAAAAGCAAGCAGAAGGGTAACACCATATGCCCCATCCGCAGGCTTGGAGTGATTCCGCGGAGAGCTAGTGAGAGGATGAAGTCGAAGATAAAAAGGCTTAGCGCCGCAAATAGTAGCCACGGCCTTAACGTCCGCTCGATTACTATAGAATCTAGTCCAGAGACTGTTACATCGCTTGGCCACTGCCCCTGGGCCGAGACAGGGCCTATTGAAGGGCCAAGATTGATTGCAATTCTGCTGTTGCTGTCACCGTAATAGCCCGGCGGGTGAATAGGGCTTAAACTTGGATTGTTGATTTCGTTGCGGTCAAGGGCTAGCACGGTTGGGGGTGGGGTTATGAGTTGACCACTACCATTTAGGATTTGGCGTGCAAATAAACTTTGTGGCAGCTTTGAAAGTGGTTGGGCAACACCGCGACTGAGGTCGAGAATTCTACGTAACATGCCCACCATCGCGCCAGATAATGGCAGTGTTGACCAGTCCGGAGTTGCTGTGACATGGAACAAAACAATCCAGCCTTGGCCTCGGCGTTCAGCTGTGACTAATGGTGTCCCATCCTCAAGACTGGCCCAAGTTCGCTGGCTCAGTCCTGGCGAGGGCTCCGCGAGGAGCTGTGTGGATATCAATACTTCATTGGGAACTACAAGCCCGGCAAATGGACCGTCTTCGTTAAATGCTGCCAGTTTTACAGGTTCTGTCCATGACATCGTGCCACCAAAGGTTCTGCCGCCACCGCGCAACCGAACAGGCAAAAGAGGGTCAACATTTCCATCCATCGTTGACCCCGAGAAGCGCACTAGAACACCGCCATTGCTTAACCATGGTTCTAACAGTGCAATTTCTGGATCTGTGACTCTTGTCCCGCTTGCTAAGACAATCATTGAATGATTCTGGGCTAGAAGACTGGCTATTGTCCCAGCATGTATCTCTGCATAGGGTGACAGCGCTTGAGTTACATAAAAACCGTCTTCCAAAAGGGGGGTAACAATCCCGTCTGGATTGGCTGAGACGATCCCAACTGGTCTCCGCGTCCAACTGCCGTCTAAGAGGAAGACACCTGCCGCACTGTTTTCGTTCTCGACAACCAGTTGGGTCATACGGTTCCCCAATTCGATAGGAACCGCGAACTGGGCTGTTGTTACGGCCATTCCGGCATCAAACTTAGTGGCTGTGCTGGCGATGGTGCGGTTTGTTTCGTCTAAGGCAGTAATCTTTATAGTGAAGGGTCTAGCATCGGTTGATATTGGGCGGTGGACGGAAACATCTATGACATTTGTATTCCTTTCCACACTGCGTTCTGCGGATCCTAGAAAAAAGGGTCCCGGACGATTTGGGTCAGTCAGAACGGTAAGACGCCCAAGCCTTTGAAGCCAAGAAGCAGTCACAGTATCCAAGTCAGAAGAAATACCGTCCGTAATCCAAACGATCTCAGTAGGTGGAAGCAGGTTACTGTTCTCTAGTCTCTGCAAAACCGCGGGCTTATCTGTTGACCAGGGCTTTGGTTCAAGTGATCTGGCCTTTGCCAATGTATCACTGGCGGGTGCAAACGAATAGGGATCCTGGGGTCCAGCTTTAGACGGTGCTGTCGTAACCAGCATGGTGGGCCTTTTGTCTCGGACGGCACCTTCTAGCAAGCTGACGAGAGCGGCTTGGCGCTGTGACCAAGTTGAAGCGGCTGCCCACCCGTCATCAATGATTGTTACCAATGGGCTGTTACGCATACCTTGACGTTCGTTCAATACAGGATCAGCTAGAGCAAAGATAATAAGGACAAGGCAGGTGAGCCGCAGCAGCGCCATCCACCAGGGAGTTAGAGCAGATGAGGTTTCATTTGATGCCAATCCAAAAAGCAATTGGATAGCTGGGAAACTGAGCTTACGCGCGGCGGGCGGTGTTATTCGGAGCAATAACCAAACCAATGGTAGAGCTGTAAAGGCGATCAGCACCCACGGCAAAGTAAATGTTATGGTCCCCAGGTTCAGCATCTCTACCCTGCCAACCGCATGTGAAGCGCAGTTAGGGCCGTGTGGGGTGATTTATCCGTATGATGTATACTAAAGCCCCAGCCCATCTGCTCCGCGAGTGACCGGAGACTGCTACGATGTGCCTCCATCCTTCTTAGGTAGTCTGCACGTATATCTTCTGTGCGCTCGACTAATATTGCCCCTTCCTCTTCGAGACCATGGAAGCGAATACGGCCCCGATACGGCATACTCTCCTCTACTGGGTCAAGTATTTGTAATAAATATCCGCCTGAAGCATGTGCAGAGTAGGACAATAAAGCACGTTCAATTTCTTTAATAGGGCATAGGAAGTCACTTATTAAAATAACAGAAGCGTGCCTCGGAATCCAAGGGGGTGCTAAAGGAGTCGCCGAAGGCTCAGCGCATCTAATAGCGCGCTCTAAATTTTGAGCCATTTGTATAAGAGCAAGTCGCCCTGAACTAGCTGTCGGGCTATGTTCAAGCATACGTACGCGTTCTCCACCCTTGAGCATTAATGCTGCAAGTCCAAGTCCTATGACTGCAGCGCGCACAGACTTGGTTGGAACTTTGTTAGACGAATGAAAAGCCATTGAAGGTGAGGAGTCACACCATAGTGCTGATGTCTGTGCTGCACCCCACTCCCGGTCTCGCACATAGACGGTCTCGAATCTTGCTGTTTGCCGCCAATCGATCATATTAGATTGATCACTCTGATCGTATTGGCGGAATTGCCAAAATGTATCACCCGGTCCAGATCGGCGTAGACCATGACATCCCAGTGAGACCGTTGATGCAACTCGATTGGCGTCAATAAGCAATTGAGGCAGAGTCGATGCTGCCTGCTCCGCATTTTGTTGAAGAACCTGAGCAGATATGTCCATCGGATCAAAACGTTCAGTGATTAGGAGTCAGCAGTTTGGCTAAGTCTATCTATAACGTTCTCAAGACTGCGGCCATCTGCCCGTGCGGTAAAATTCAATGCCATCCGGTGTTGAAGAACAGGCCTAGCAAGGGCTAAAACATCGTCAACAGATGGAGCTAATCGGCCGTCGAGCAAAGCACGTGCTCTGACCGCGAGCATAAAGGCCTGGCTTGCCCGAGGACCGGGACCCCAGGCGATCCAGTCCCGCACTTCACTTATTTCGCTGCTCTCTGGTCTACCGGAACGAACCAATCTGAGTATGGCATTGATTACGCTGTTACCGACGGGTAGCTGTCGAACCAAAGCTTGTGCATCCATGAGCATGTTTGAGGTTAGAACCTGCTCTGGTTGGAACTCTTTTGCACCAGTAGTCGCTATGATCATTCTGCGTTCAGACTCAGTGTCTGGATAGGAAATGTTGACTTGCAGTAGGAATCTGTCCAACTGTGCCTCTGGTAGTGCATACGTGCCTTCCTGTTCAATTGGGTTTTGAGTGGCAAGTACGTGAAATGGTTCCGGCAGGTCATGATAAATGCCTGCTATAGACACCCGTCGCTCTTGCATTGCTTGGAGAAGAGCAGATTGTGTTCTTGGGCTTGCGCGGTTTATTTCATCCGCCATAAGTAGTTGACTAAATACTGGGCCTCTAATGAAACGGAAGTGGCGTTTGCCGTCTTCGCCTTCGTCCAGAATTTCTGACCCTAGGATGTCAGCTGGCATTAGGTCTGGTGTGAATTGAACCCTCTTGTCGTCCAGGCCCAGCACGGTTCCCAATGTCTGAACCAATTTAGTTTTGGCCAATCCAGGAACACCGATCAGCAGCACATGCCCTCCAGCGAGAAGGGTTATTAGGCTTTCTTCAACAACGCGGGTTTGCCCCAGGATAACCTTTTCAACTGCGGCCTTTGCTTTTGCCATGTGATCACTAACCCTCTCTATATCATCTACAGAGACAGTGGTTTCTGCGTTCTTTCCACCAGGGGTGGAGCTTTGTGCTATTGTATCTGTCACCAAGAGGGCTCCAAATTTGTTAATTCTATATTTGATTGGCAGAGTATGAAGGTTCAAGAGGCTAAGTTAGAAGCAGATTCTGTAGATAATCACCTCGTATCCTTGCGTAGATCGACTATTGGTGAGAACGAAGAGCCTGACTGTGGCTATATTGGCATACGTATTGACCGTAATGGGACTTGGTACTATCGGGGGTCTCCTATCGACCGTAAGGCCATGGTGAAGCTGTTTGCGACTGTTTTGAATCGTCATGAGGACGGTTCCTACTGGTTAACGACTCCAGTCGAGAATGGCTGGATCGAGGTCGATGAGGTGCCTTACGTTGTCGTGGAGGTGATGTGTAATGGTTCCGGCCGCAAGAAGGAAATCGATTTTCGTACCAATCTTGATGTTATTGTGCCACTCGATCGGGAGCACCCTCTGAGGATGGAGCGCCAGCCAGAAAGTTGTGAATCCAAGCCTTACATTCATGTTGAAAAAGGTCTCGATGCTAGGATTGCACGCGCTGTATTCTATCATCTTGTTGATTTAGGTGAAAAAAGGGTAGGCGACGAAGGAACTATGTTTGGTATTTGGAGCCGGGGAGAATTCTATAGTCTTGGTGCGTTTGAAGAATGATTTCTTCTGAGAGCATTCGAAAGCGTCTGAATGCAGGGAGAGTGCCCAACATTCGAGGCGATGTAATTACAGAACAGTCTATGCTGAGTACATGCCCCATAAAGGAATCTAAGGACCATGGATATGGCGGTATTTCTTTTAATTCGGAACTAGGCGGGGCTGGCCTTAGAATACAGTGTATACCTGCTGCTGTCTTAATTGCATTAATTGACTATGAAGATGGTTTTTGCGTGCTGTTAACGCGACGACGTAGCGATATGAATAACCACGCAGGTCAAGTCGCGTTTCCAGGCGGTAGGGTTGACGCCGCAGACAAAACCCCTATTCATACGGCACTGAGAGAGGCGCAAGAAGAGGTTAATATAGGACCGGAGTCGGTTGACGTGTTAGGAAATCTTGACCCTTACCTAACCACTACGGGATTTGAGGTAATCCCTGTCGTTAGTATTATACCGCCGCAGGACTTTATTCCTGAACCCTTAGAGGTAGACGAGATTTTTGAGGTGCCACTGTCGTTTCTATTAAACAAAGATAATCACCAAAAAGTGTGTAGAAAGATTAACGGGCAAGACCGAGCCTATTACGCAATACCATACAAAACCCATTATATTTGGGGAGCAACTGCAGGTATGATAGTTAACCTTTACGAGGTCTTGAGGGACAAATGACCCGTATAATTATTACCTACCTTATCCCTTTCTTACTGCCATTGGTGGCCTATTTTGTCTGGGCTTGGTATCGCGCCGCCCATGCTAAGAAGCACGGAGGTGAAGTACCTCAAATTGAGAAAGGACCATGGCCCTGGTTAGTGTTGGCTGGAGCGGTATTGGTGCTTTTGCTAATGGGGATTACTGCATTGCTACGAGGCGCTGATCCTGAAACTACATATTTTCCGCCTCGCTATGAAAATGGCCGCATTGTTCCGGGGAGTTTGAAACACCAGGAACCTCAGTGACTGAGAGCGCCTCTAAGAGGTTGATCTCGATGGGACCGATTGCGCAGTTTGGCGCTGATGAAGTTTTCCGTGCTCTCGGAGCACCAGTTATTGACGTGAGATATGTTGGCGGTTGTGTACGTGATTCAATCTTGGGCAGACCCGTGTCTGATATTGACCTGGCCACACCAGACATACCTCAAACCGTCATCAAGAAAGTTGCCAAAGCAGGCCTAAGGGCTATTCCTACGGGGCTATCCCATGGAACGATTACGGTTTTCTCGCAGGGCTTCGGGTTTGAAGTAACGACTTTGCGAAGAGATACAGCCGCGCATGGCCGCTACGCAGAAGTAGAATTCACGCTAGACTGGGAAGAGGATGCATCTCGCCGAGACTTCACCTTTAATGCGATGTCTGCTCGGCCTGATGGCACATTATTTGACTACTATGGTGGCGAGTGCGATGCCAGAGCAGGAAGGGTACGCTTCATCGGTGATCCGCGAGATCGAATTCGAGAAGACTACCTACGCATACTAAGGTATTTTCGATTTCTTGCTCTCTATGGGCAAGAGGAGCCATCGCAAGATATTCTAGAGGCCTGTAGAGATCTGCGCGAAGGACTAAACAAATTATCTGTTGAGCGTATTAGAGCTGAAATCATAAAAGTCCTTAGTGTACCTGAGCCAGGTAGAGCTATCGATGCTTTGAACCACACTCATATTTTGCACCAAATTTTACCAGAAGGATCCGAATTAGAGACGTTGAGGGCTCTATTAAACCTAGAAAGAAAAAGAAACGTCCAAGATTCTCCTGTAATTTGGCGCAGTCGACTTTCTGCTCTGATGCCTAATGACCAAAAGAAAGTTGGTGATGCTACAAAACGGCTGAAATTGTCCAACATTGATACCAATGCTATTGCACAAATAAATAAAGCAGCAACTGAGGCGCGGGTTATCCTATCTCAGGGTCAATATGACCATTTTTTCTATTCCTATAAACCAAAGACCTTAATGACTGCGGTCCTGGTTGCATGGGCACGGGATGTCTATGCATCTAGCCCTGCCTGGGAGTCGCTTTATCAAGAAACATTGAAGTGGTCACCCAAGACATTTCCATTGCGAGGTCAGGATGTCAGAGAGATGGGTCTGGGCGAGGGGCCACGAGTAGGCGTGCTCCTTGAGCAACTGGAACAGGAATGGGTTGATGGTGGATTTCACGAATCTGCGGACGACCTACGTAGGCGTCTTAAAGCCTTGATCGCTTGAAAAAGCAGACCCCGCCCAGGGGACGCGGGCGGGGCCAGGGAGGGGAAATTAAGTTTAGAGTGCAAAAGAAATACTTAATTCCTTAACTCTCAATTGCTGACCGATTTATAAACCTCAAAACATTACAGGAGCATGGCAGAAATATTAAACTATTGTCATGTTAGCTTAGTGCTTAGGCATTTATTCTTTACGAAGAAAGGCCATCCAGCTGTCGCATGGCTTCTGCGCTTCCAATAGCTGCAGCCTGAGCAAGATTCAAGGATCGGGCACCTGTGACTAATGGAATGCGGACCCTGTGCTCTGCAGCTTGATGCACTGTATCAGGAACGCCACCGCTCTCTTGACCAAATATCAACACGTCCCCTGCTTTGTATGCAAACGATGTATAATTTTGTTCGGTTTTGGTCGTAAATAAGATGAGACGAGCTTTCTCATGTTTGGACGAATTTACAAATGCTTCCCACGATGGGTGGCGGGTTAGCCTTACTTTGGCGGTGTAATCCATGCCAGCACGCCTCAACCGCTTGTCATTCCATACAAAACCGCAGGGTTCGATGATTTCAACAGGCAAACCGAAACAAGCACCTAAGCGCATCACTGCTCCGGTATTCTGTGGAATATCGGGTTGGTACAGAACTAAACGAATCAAGATATTTGTCCTCACTTTATGTGGAGTTTAGAGGATCCGTAAAAGCCTTTTCACAGCTAGAAAAATATCCTATACCCCATCTAGTTATTTTCCGTAGTGTTTCGTAGTTGTTAGGTAGCCAAGATGCGGCAAGCAAGGTTATGAAACCCTTGTTTTCTGAGCTTATTTGGACTTATTAAATTCTACTGAGGCTTTAGTTTGTCGCTTCATACCTGATAATGAAACAAGAACCATGAGGTCATAAAGATGGCGGATTCGGCAGAGACTCATTCGGTGCCGACAGAAGACGAGTCACGAAGAGATTTTCTTCTGCATGCAACCGTTGCGACAGGTGTGGTTGGCACTGCGGTGTCACTGTGGCCGCTCATAAACAGTCTGAATCCCGCAGCAGATACTTTGGCCTTGTCTTCTGTCGAAGTAAGTCTCGCCGGCCTTGAAGAGGGCCAGGCTGCGACCATTAGTTGGCGTGGCAAGCCAGTTTTCTTACGTCACCGCACACCGAAGGAAATTGAAGAGGTGCGGGGGGAGCGTTGGCAGGACCTACCAGACCCACAGCCTGATGAAGATCGTGTTCAAGACGACAGGTATCTCATAGTTGTTGGCGTGTGCACGCATCTCGGATGTATACCGTTGGGGCAAAAAGTAACGGAGCCTCGTGGCGATTATGGCGGATATTTCTGCCCTTGCCATGGTTCTCATTACGATGCTTCAGCCCGTATTCGAAAGGGTCCTGCCCCGACTAACCTTGAGGTGCCTGAGCATACCTATCTCTCCGAAACAAACGTTCGCATTGGTTAAGGAGCACAGCCGCAATGAGTTATGAAGAAGGTTGGGGTAAGCGCGCGCTTAACTGGTTCGAAGAACGCCTGCCCATCGTTTCGTTTATTGATCATTCAGTTGGTTCCCAATATCCAGCTCCTAAGAATCTCAATTATTTTTGGAATTTTGGTTTTCTAGCTGGTTTCATGCTAGTGGTGATGATCATTACCGGTATCGTCTTGGCGATGTCCTACACTCCGCATGTGGATTACGCATTCGAGAGTGTAGAGCGTATTATGCGGGACGTAAATTCTGGTTGGCTTATTCGCTATCTCCACGCTAATGGCGCAAGCTTCTTCTTCATTGTTGTTCTGATACATATCTTCCGGGGCTTATACTACGGCTCCTATAAGGCGCCTCGAGAAGTCCTTTGGTGGCTCGGTATAATTATATACCTACTGATGATGGCGACTGCATTCATGGGGTATGTTTTGCCTTGGGGCCAGATGAGCTTCTGGGGTGCCACTGTGATCACCAACCTGTTTTCTGCTGTGCCTATCATTGGTGATGAGATTGTGACTCTGCTATGGGGTGGTTTCTCTGTAGATAATCCTACACTAAACCGTTTCTATGCCCTGCATTTCCTTTTGCCGTTTGTCATTGTTGGTGTGGTCATTCTGCATATTTGGGCACTGCATATCCCAGGTTCAAACAATCCAATCGGGATCAATGCTGCGGCAAAAGATAAGATTCCCTTCCATCCATATTATACCGCCAAAGACGTCTTTGGTTTGGGCGTCTTCCTTCTGTTTTACTTTGCTGTTGTCTTCTGGTTCCCGAACGCACTCGGCCACCCAGACAACTATATTCCAGCAAATCCGCTACAAACTCCTCCTCATATTGTGCCCGAATGGTATTTTCTACCGTTCTACGCAATTCTAAGATCAATTGATAATAAGCTGATCGGCGTCGTGTTGATGTTTGCATCGATCCTAATACTATTTGTTGTGCCGTGGCTTGATACTTCGCGAGTTCGCTCGGGAAACTTTCGGCCTATCTTCAAGCCCTTATTTTGGATTTTCTTTATCGTTTGTTTTGTCCTCGGGTGGTGCGGTTCACAACTACCTGAAGGCCTGCCTTTGATTCTAAGCCGGGTCGGCACCTTCTGGTATTTCTTCCATTTCCTAGTGTTATTGCCTGTGGTGGGTTGGATCGAGACTCCTCGACCTTTGCCCAGCAGTATCAGCACGCCCGTTGTTTCCAGTCCTGCGGAGTAGAGCTATGAGAACTGTTGTTATTTCTGCTTTGATGGCTCTTCTCCTGAGCAGCACACCGGAACCGGTTCAAGCCGCTGGCGCTAGTGTAGAGTTGGATCATCAGGAATGGAGTTTCGACGGAATTTTTGGAACATTTGATCGTCAGCAACTTCAGCGTGGCTTCCAGGTCTACCGCGAAGTGTGCTCATCGTGCCATGGCCTAGATTATATTGCTTTCCGTAATCTTCAGGATCTTGGATATAGCGAGGACCAAACCAAAGTCTTAGCATCAGAATACTTCGTAGAAGAGTGTTGTGACGACCAAGGTGATATTTTCGAACGCCCGGCAATTCCTTCTGATTATATTCCCAATCCTTACCCTAACGAGCAGTTTGCGCGTGCGTCTAATAATGGGTCGTTGCCGCCTGATCTTTCTCTAATCACCAAAGCCCGCGCTAACGGGCCAGACTATCTCTACAATCTGATCCTTGCCTATGAAGATCCACCTCCAGACATGGAAGGTGAGATTATGTTCGGTATGTATTATAATAGCGTGTTCGACGGCAACCAGATTGCTATGGCCCAGCAGCTTTATGATGATTTGATTGAATATGCTGACGGAACGCCGGCCACCAACGAGCAAATGGCTAAGGATGTTACCGCTTTTCTTCACTGGGCAGCAGAGCCAAAATTGGAGGTACGCAAGCAAACTGGAGTTCGCGTGCTGCTGTTTACTCTTGTCTTTACATTTCTAGCCTATTTCCTGAAGAGGAGGATTTGGGCTGACGTGAACCACTGAGCTGATAATGTGCCTAAAGCCTCAAGGTGCAGGTTCATGAACGGAACACCCATTTTCTGTATCTTAGAGCTCTAAGGAGAGTTCATACGTTAAATAGAAAATGCATTACGTCACCATCTTGGACCATATATTCTTTACCTTCCTGACGCATCTTGCCGGCATCCCTTGCGGCTTGTTCACCTCCAAAGGTAATAAAATCTTCATAGGCGATGGTTTCTGCGCGAATAAACCCTTTTTCGAAATCGGTATGTATGAGGCCTGCTGCTTGTGGTGCTGTAGAACCTTTTTGGGCCGTCCAGGCCCGGGTCTCTTTAGGACCGGTAGTGAAGTAGGTGATGAGATTGAGAAGCTCATAGCCAGTTCTAATCACGCGAGCCAAACCGGTTTCTTTTAGACCTAAGGTCTCTAGGAAATCTTGGCGATCAGCTGGACAATCAAGCTGTGCAACTTCAGCTTCGATAGCAGCAGAGATAACCACTGTCCTCGCTCCTTCAGCGGTAGCCTTTGCATTAATCCTGGCCGAAAGGTCGTTACCCAATCTGGCCTCGTCTTCGCCAACATTACAAGCATATAAAACAGGCTTTGCGGTTAATAGCTGAAGCTGACAAAAGTGAATTTGGCTTGCTTCATCGTTAGGGTATGCAGATCTGGCTGGTTTCCCATCTCTGAGAGCATCTAGGACGGGCTCCATTATGTCTACTTTGGTTCTAGCGTCCTTTTCTCCTGACTTGGCTTTTTTCGCTGCCTGTTCGTAGCGTTTCTCGACACTTTCTAGGTCGGCTAGCAAGAGTTCAGTCTCAACTGTCTCCGCATCTCGGAAAGGGTCTATCTTGCCGTCTACATGGGTGACGTTTTCGTCTTCGAAGCATCGTAGCACATGCACAATAGCGTCTACTTCACGAATATTAGCTAAGAATTGATTTCCTAGACCTTCACCACGGCTCGCACCTTTTACAAGGCCAGCAATGTCTACAAATTCTAATTGGGTTGGTATGGTTTCTGCAGATTTAGTAATTTCCGTCACGTATTTTAAACGTTCATCTGGCACTGCGACACGACCCACGTTTGGCTCAATTGTACAGAAAGGGAAATTAGCTGCTTGGGCTGCCGCAGTTGATGTTAAGGCGTTGAATAGGGTCGACTTACCTACGTTTGGGAGGCCAACGATACCACAGTTAAAACCCATTGATTCTAGCCTTTTTAATCGGTGCTAATTGCATCGCGTGGTGAGGTTGGGAGTGTCAATCCAGTCATGGCTTGTGAGACATCCGTCATAAATCGATTATGATTACCTTCGACCAGCAATGCAGCTGAAACAGCAGTCGCGTCTACTAAGGTATCTAGCCAGCTTTGGTCAGTCTTAGAGAAATCTTGCAATACGTATCCTGATACACGGTCTTTGTGCCCGGGATGGCCAACTCCCATACGCACGCGCCAAAAATCAAGGCCTATGTGGGATATCAGACTTCTAATACCATTATGCCCCGCGTGCCCCCCGCCTTTTTTAACCCGTATTTTTCCAGGAGCTAATTCAATCTCATCCAAAAAGACAATAACATCGTCAAGATCGAGTTTATGGAACTTGATAACTGCGCCCAGCGAGCGACCCGACTCATTCATGAAAGTAGTCGGTTTTAGAAGTATGACTTTGTTACTACCTAGACGACCCTCTGTTATCTGGCCGTGGAACTTGTCGCGCCAGGGCCCAAACCCATGTTGCTTAGCGATTGCGTCAATGGTTCTATAACCAAGGTTGTGTCTGTTATTGGCATAACCCGATCCAGGATTGCCCAGGCCGACAAGAAGGTACATGGCGGTCTCGCTTAAGCACAGTGTAATTTAACTAAGTGGAACGTGCTGCTTTATGAGTCTGAATCGCGAGCCAGACTCAGAACCAGTCTAATCAACAGACTCTTCTTTCTTCTCCTCTTCGCCCTCAGAATCTTCCAAAGCTTCGCCTTCAGCACCCTCTTCGCCCTCTTCTGTTTCTTCTTCTTCAGCTACGGCAACCACTGTCGGAGGTGCAATCGTAGAAATCGTGAAGTCACGATCGGAAATTGTGGGGGCAACACCATCGGGCATATTAATCGCGCTGATATGAACAGAGTCGCCAATATCAAGGCCAGTCAGGTCAACCTTAAACTGTTCAGGTAAATCGTCTGGCCGGGCCCGGACCTCAATATTATGGCGTACGATATTTAGAACGCCACCACGTTTGAGCCCAGGCGATTCTAGTTCATTTAAGAATTGTACAGGGACCTCAACGGTAACTACTGTATTCTTTCCAATCCGACGGAAATCCACATGGATGGGCGTATCGCGCACAGGGTCCATTTGGACATCCTGCGCCATGGCGCGGTGCGTCTCATTATCAACGGTAATTTCAAAAATCTGGGTCGCAAAACCGGGTTTGTGCATAGCAACGAGCAAGTCGCGCGGCTCCATGGCAATCAGGACAGAATCCTTGCTATCTCCATAGATCACGCCGGGCACAAGGCCTTGGCGGCGTGTTGCGCGGGCTGCCCCCTTGCCGGCCCGGTCACGTCCCTGCACATTCAGGGCACCTGATTCGGCCATTTCTGGTCTCCTCTAAAGATAATTCCCGACAGGCCTCCAGGGGTGTCGCTGCCGGTTCCGACAATGCTCATGTTGGCCAGGAGCAATAAGAAGGGGCCGATATACAGGGATTCCAGCGCGGGCTCAAGCCCTAGGGTGTGGCCGGGTGTTTAATCAAAAAGACTTGAGACAGAGGCCTCAGAACTGATCCTTTTGACCGCCTCTGCCATCAATGGAGCGATAGATAGCTGGCGGACGTTATTTGCCAGTCTGACGGCCTCAGTAGCTTGTATACTGTCCGTTATGACTAATTCGCGCAAAGGAGATGCGGAAACCCTTCCAACGGCCCCACCCGAAAGCACGCCATGGGTGACGTACGCTGACACAGATTTTGCGCCATCACTCATCAGGGCAACTGCTGCATTACATAGCGTGCCAGCTGAGTCGACAATATCATCTACTAATATGCAATCACGATCCTTTACGTCGCCAATAATATTCATCACCTCCGATAAACCAGCTTTCTCGCGCCTTTTATCAATGATGGCAAGGTCTGTACTTAGCCTCTTGGCTAAGGCCCTGGCGCGGACTACGCCACCAACATCGGGAGATACTATCATTGGCCCCCCGTTGCCAGAGTAGCGATCCTGAATATCTTCGGCAAAGACTGGTTGGGCGTATAAATTGTCAAGAGGGATATCAAAGAATCCCTGAATCTGGCCAGAGTGCAAATCCAAAGTCACAACCCTGCTGGCCCCACCCTGAGCTATAAGGTTCGCAACCAGTTTTGCCGTAATCGGCGTGCGCGGCGCGGTTTTCCGATCTTGCCTAGCATATCCATAATAAGGAATTACAGCCGTAACGCGATTCGCCGATGCTCGGCGTAATGCGTCTAAAGTAACTAGTAATTCCATCAAGTTGTCATTGGCTGGGTATGATGTTGGTTGCACAACAAAGACATCTTCACCGCGCACGTTTTCATTAATCTCAACAAAGACTTCCATATCTGAGAAGCGCTTGATTGAGGCGTTGGTTAGTTCAATTTGAAGATACGCAGCGATAGCCTCCGCAAGAGGCCTATTGGCATTTGCAGCCATCAATTTCATTGCACTGGATCCCCTCGCTAGACTTACTTTACAATCAGTCTGCAGTCGTACTGTGCAGCTGCCTCATACTCCGAAAACCTATCAATCTGTCGTAGCCCTGTAAATATTATGAAAGGCGATTAGTGACCAGTCTTTGGTAGGTGTTGCTGATTCGCCATCATTGTTATTTGGCTTACTCTTTAGTTGAAGATATTATCCCCATCAGGCCGGGAAAGGCTGAGTCAATTACAGCTTCAGCAATTAAACCCCAGCGCCGATCTAGCTCACCTCGACGAATACGGTTTTCTAGCTTTACTTCCCCTAGATCCTCGCCGGTTGTATTCACAACCCGCCAGGTAATTACGATATCATCCTGGGCTGTATCGTAGTTACTGACATGTACCATTCCAATAATCTCCAGATCCCAAGTATCTTTGGCTGGGGAAAACCCCTGCTGAGCGAGGCGGTTTGCAAGAGTTTGTGCAAGTGATTCAGCGCCATCACCGGGTGCCGCGAAAGGAGGTCTGATAATGACCGACAAACCATCACCAATCAATTTTACAGGAGGTGCATCAGAAGTAGGAGGTATGTCAGAAAGGTTAAATCCTAAGGAGTCCGCAATTCGCGATGCTAAATTTTGCACTACCTGCTTTCGACTTTCATCCGAAAGGCGCTCGCCATCTAGCACTTTCATTGGAATGGATTGGCTGAAGGTTTGTATTGATTCACCAGACCTGTTCTTCAGGCTCCATTCAATCAGGGCTTCTGCTCCCTGGTCTGAAGGCCTTTCTTCACTAAATGAGCCCTCTAGACTATATCCGAGAAGACCAAGCCGATCTACAGATTCGGATGGGATATCGTATTCTCTGAGCTGTGCAACAATATCTTCTGCCAAGTCTTGCCCAGCCTGTGGCTTATCTGTTGGTAAAGCAAGCACTCCAATCCCCAGTGTGCTGGGACTTTCGAGGATAGGGATGAAGGCTTGTTTATTAGGTTCGAATGGCCTTGGAATGTTACCGCAAGAAGTTAACACTAAGGCCATCACTAATGAAAACAAGAGATATCTAGAATTAATCAAAGGGCCCATAATATTATTCTACCAAAGCTATGCCAGATAGTTGGCGGCCATATGCGGGATCCTTACGATGACAGCTGCGCCGATAACTAAAAAACCGATCTTCATTTTCATAAGTATCTACACTGACGGTCTCAATTTGTTTTATGCCTGTGGAATGCAATCGTCTTGCTACATAGGAAGGTAAATCGAAATACGAGTGACCTACAGTGAGGGCCTCCCTAAAAAAGCTGCTGTTCTTCAAATCCTTTTGGACTAGTCTTTCTTTAAATTCGGGGCCAACCTCATAAGAATTAAACCCAATACAAGGCCCAACAGCGGCCTGTATTCTGTCTGGATTTGCTTTCAATTCGGTCATTGCCCTGACTGTAGCTTCAATTACACCATTGAGCGCACCTTTCCAGCCTGCATGTACCGCACCAATAACGCCAGATCCGGAATCACATAGCAGTACGGGGGCGCAATCAGCTGTTAATATGCCTAATACAATTCCCGGCTGTGTTGTTACTAATGCATCAGCCATAGGTGCATCTGCGGCTGCCCAAGGTTGTGTTACCGTGATAACCTTGGCTGTATGTTCCTGATTGACTGTTAGTAGGCGGTCATTTTTGATGCCTAACTGGCCTGCGCAGAAGTTGCGATTTCTTATTACGATTTCTTCATTGTCTCCCGACCCTAAACCGCAATTCAGGCTGGTATAAAACCCAGAGGAATAACCATTTTTTCTGCAAAAGAATCCATGATTGATACCTCCTAGAGTTTTTAGAATACTAGCTTTAAGCATCGATTAGCTCTCCACTTTGAAGCCCGCGAGAGGCCCAATACCTGGTGGTGCAAAAGCTATTACCTTAAATAGTGATCCCATAGCGTCAGGCTCTACAAGGCGACGAACACCACTTCGGATTGCCTTTGCATCCTCTGTAGACTTGCCAGCACATAATTGTGTTTGGCGAATATTTACTCCGATTCGTCTTAGCCATAGACCTTGCTCAAGAGGCCCCCATGTTTCAACTCCCATTGATCGTGCTGCCTGTGCCACAAGAGCAAAATCAACATGCGCCGTGATGTCTGCTGTACCGGGCTCTTTGAGTATGGGGTGATAGGAATGGTGTTTTAAGGCTTGCAGAGTTTCCCCTATGCCAGACTGAATGTGACCATAATCAATCATTAGGCTGACACCACGATCGTCCAAGCAGAGCTGTGCCATTTGCTTGATGATGTCCTCCACTGCTTCTGAATACTCAATGATACTCCCAAGACATGCATCGTTATATGTCTCGTCAATAATGTTTGTTGGATTGGGGTCGAGACAATACGAGAACTCTTTATGTTTGTAGTCGACTAGCCGTTCACACCAACCAAGATTTGTCTTTTGAAACTGACGAGTAGGTAAAGCATCAAGAAACTCGTTACCAATAATTATAACTTTGCCATTGGGTATAGTTGAAAAATCGTTATGCCATTTAGCATTATAAATGGTTAACCGCTCTTTTTGTTGCGCACGCAAAGATTGACTTCGTTCAACTAAATGCACGGATGCTGAATCGAGGAAAGAGGGGGCTATATCTTTGATGGCGCGTAAAGCATCTGCGATAAGGGTCCCGCGTCCTGGCCCACATTCGACAAGATTGAAATTGCGTGGTTGACCTAGTGCTTGCCAAGCTGTGACGCACCAAATCCCAATCAGCTCGCCAAAGATCTGTGATACCTCTGGCGCTGTTACGAAGTCACCGTCTTTACCGAAGGCGGTTCCTTCCGCATAATACGCCTTGGCCACGGCTTCCATATATTTAGCTACAGAGATTGGACCGTCTCTGTTGATCCGTTTGCCAAGGACGTCGGATATATTTGGGCCGCTCATACCTATGTGATTGCTGAGGGCTGGGCGATCGAGCGCTTAATAACCCAGATTCCAAATAGAATCATTGGTAGAGATAGAATCTGTCCCATGGTTATACCGCTTGCAATGAAGCCGAGGTGACGGTCAGGTTCTCTGAAGAATTCTGCGATTATACGCGATACGCCATAGCCAACACAGAAGCAACCCGTCAGAGTCCCCGGTTTAGAACGAATAGCCTCTTTACGCCAAAGAACATGCATTATGAGGAACAGTAAGAGTCCCTCCAGCATGGCCTCATAAAGTTGGCTGGGGTGACGAGGAATAGGCCCACCATTTGGAAATGCCATAGCCCAAGGCACGTTTGGTGCAAAACGGCCATAAAGTTCGCCATTTACAAAATTGGCAACGCGGCCAAGGAAGATGCCAATAGGGACTGCACAACCAACAAGGTCGGACACATACCATTTATCTATACGATTTTTTCGAGCGAATAAAATTATAGCAAGTATGACTCCAAGTAAGCCGCCATGAAATGACATGCCACCTTCCCACGTCATCAGAACTTCGGCTGGTTTGGCAAGGTAATACGCTGGTTTATAAAACAAGACGTACCCAAACCTGCCCCCACAGATGATCCCAAACAATACCCAAATCAAGAAGTCGTCGACTTGGGATGGTTTCATCAAGATAGGGGGTCTTAGCACTAGATAGCGAGCATACCGAACGCCGCCAAACAATCCGACTAAGTAAGCTAGGGCATACCATCGGATTGCTAAAGGGCCAATCTCAATCAGTACTGGATCAAAGGCAGGAAAAGTTAAAGCAAGAGGAGTCATGAACTTATTTGGTGTGGTTTTAGCTTACTAAGGTAGTCTCTAAGAGTTATGGCGACACCGTCTTCCAATGAGGTAAATGAGTTAGCGTAGCCTGTTGTCCTAAGTCTTTCTAGATTTGCTTTTGTAAAATATTGGTAATGATCCTGGATATGGGCCGGTGTATCTCGCCAAGTTATATTTGGTGATTGTTCTGCAGCAGAGTATACGGCGTTAGCGAGGTCTAGAAACGTTCTTGCTGAACCACTTCCTACATTAAGGATTCCAGATATTTGTGGTGTTTTCAACAGCCACCGCATTACGTCTATACAGTCATCGACAAATACGAAGTCGCGCATTTGTTTACCATCAGCCACACCATTGCGGTGCGAGCGGAACAACGCGTAAGATTCACCCCTGATTGCAGATGGCAGCATTTGCGATACGACACTAGCCTGGGAACCCTTGTGCGCCTCCCGTGGTCCATAAACGTTAAAAAAGCGTAGCCCGGCCCATTGAGGTGGCCGCGCAGCTCCAGTGGCCAGGGCTTGAGATATAAAAACGTCAAAGGCAAGCTTACTTTCTGCATAGATATTGAGTGGTTTCAGCGTATTAAGTGTATCCAATGCAGGATCATCTAAGAAACCAGATGATCCATCACCATATACTGCCGCGGAAGACGCATAAATAAACGGGACTGAGTTTTCCGCACACCAGGACCAGAGGCATTTGCTTAACTCAACGTTCACTTTAAAGACTGCTCCCCGGTCAGTTGCAGTGGTGCTTGTTTCTGCTCCAAGATGAATCAGTGAATCGATAGAATCAGCATTGGCCTGTAAGAATGCGTATGTATCTGTCGGCTCCACCCAGATTACGTTCCGTAGTTGGGCTATATTTGCTTTTTTTTCGGCACTATCAACCACATCGAATGCTGCAATTGGGCTATTTTCATGGATATTCCACGCCGCCATCAAATTAGAGCCTATGAACCCGGCAGCGCCGGTGAGAGCGAGCATGCTAGTCCGATCCGTTTTTTGTTAATAATTGAACTTGCTGAGTTATGCCGGATCATCTGTCATCCGGCAATGATGTGTGCCGTGAAGGGTTGAAGAGTCGTTCTCAAGGAACGATATTTAACTAGTCACTGTTAACGGAGATGCAAGATGCAGAGCCAAAATCGAATATTTGACGATATTGCTAAGGTTGCTGGTGGTGCTCTAGGGGCATTAGGCAGCCTGAAACAAGAGATAGAGGTTCTCATTCGTCAACGCATCGAACGTTTTCTAGCTGATCGCGATTTAGTGTCACGGGAAGAATTTGAGGCTGTAAAAGAGATGGCTGCTCAGGCCCGGATTGAGCAAACTCTTATCCTTGCTCGCATTGAGAAATTAGAAGGTTCAATGAAGACCAGCAGGACTAGGGCAAAAAAGGCAGCACCCCTCACAAAAAGTGGGCCTAAAACACAAAAGAGTAAGATGCCTAAGAATGCGTAGCAGTCTCGTTTTTTGTCGCTTTAAGCCAGCTATCCTTCCGCTCCTCTAGCAAACTAACCGACTCGGTAGACATACTACTATTTGTTATTGCCCGCCCTCATAACCTACTATATCTTGATTTGAGAGCTATATTTTATTTGGCACGGAAAGCCGGATGGGCCCGGGCAAATAGGGGAAACTGCATGCGCACCACAGCTGTAAGTCATGATACACCTGCGGGCAATCCTCTGGACCGCATAGAAGAAGTTATTTCCGTAAAGGACTGGGTGTTTGATCGCCGTAATGATGAGGAAATGGCTGTTGAGGCGCCTGGAACCTGGTGTGACTTTGGGTTGTTTTTTGCGTGGTCTCAGGAATTAGATGCGCTGCATTTTTCTTGTGCTCTTGATATGCGCGTTCAGCCCAGTGTGCTCGGCAACATTTATGAGCTCATCGCGAAGCTCAATGAGCGTCTTTGGATTGGTCATTTCGCGATCTGGATAGACGAAGGTATACCAATGTTTCGCCACACCGTACATTGCCAGGGTGGTAGAATAGATGTGATACATATTGACGAGTTGGTAAACCTAGCTCGGAGCGAATGTGAGCGGTATTATCCTGCTTTTCAATTTGTTATTTGGGGAGGGAAGACTCCCGATGATGCTATTTCATGTGCTTTGCTTGACACTGTTGGTGAAGCCTGAGCCTGGATAGGTCAAATAATCTTATTCAGAAACAACTATTACCTCAACTTTGTGTGTTAGAATGCATAAATGATTGAAGGCACTATTCTTCTAGTAGGTTGTGGCAGTATGGGCGGCGCGCTCTTAAAGGGGTGGTTTGCTAGAGGGTTGAATCCTGTTGATGTCATGATAGTCGAGCCGGCTGGTAGGCAGATGGTTACGGCCACTTCAGATCACCCAGCACTTGTTGTGTTGTCAGACGCTGCACAAATTCCGACCGATTTTGCGCCGGATGTTGTCGTGTTTGCGGTTAAGCCACAAGTAGCCCAAGATATCATTCCTCTGTATGCCCCGATGGCGGAATCTGGCACTGTTTTTCTCTCTATTATAGCGGGTTTACCTATAGAAAAGATGCATAGGCTACTAGGCAATAATGCGGCGATAGTTCGGGCAATGCCAAATACGCCAGCTTCAATCGGCCAGGGTATAAGTGTACTATGCCCAGGAAAGAAGGTTGGTCCTCCGGAAAGGCGGGCATGCCAAGTGCTAATGGCTGCGGGGGGGCAGACTGCCTGGATTGAAGATGAATCAGATATGGATGCTGTGACGGCTGTGTCAGGTAGCGGCCCGGCTTATATTTTTCTTCTTACCGAAACACTTGCTATAGCTGGTGTAAGGGCTGGATTAACCCCTGCATTAGCGGAGCAGTTAGCCTCTGCAACTGTATCAGGTGCTGGGGCTCTTCTTGCGCACAGCGAGAGGTCACCTACAGAACTTCGTGAGATTGTTGCTAGTCCAGGTGGCACTACAGCTGCAGCTCTCGACGTGTTAATGCTGGATCAGGGTATGCAAGATCTTATGAACCGTGCAATTGATGCTGCGGCCAGGCGGTCAAGAGAACTGGCAGGCTGATTGCTTTGATTCTAAAGTTTATGCCGTGAAAGGCGGAGCTGTGGTAGCCAAGAAATCTGCATCTAAAAAGAAAGCTACGCGTAGGTCTCAACCAGATCTAACAATCCAGGATCATATTTGCGATGCTGCCCTCGTGCTGGCTAACGAACATGGGTGGGATGCAGTGACCATGGATAGTATAGCGTCAGAAATTAACATCTCATTTGGCGAGGTAGTTGGCATATGTCCGACGAGAGGCCGGCTCACGAGCTTACTTATAAAACGTATTGACACGGCTGTAATGTATAGTCTTCGTCAGGCTAATGTCTCCGAAAGCATTAGGAATCGCCTGTTTGATGTATTGATGATGCGGTTTGATGTTTTGCAAAAGGACCGTATTGCCTACTCAGGTTTGATCAAGACCCTTATGCGAAATCCAGATCTACTGCTGTGCCAGGCCCCGCATGTAATACATGCTATGGCTCTTGTTTTGACTGCTTCCGGTGTGCAGGTCAACGGTCTTAAGGGTTTTGCATGCACACAGGCTCTAGTAGTTGTCTATTGGTCTGTTTTGCGGGTTTGGATCAAGGATGAAAGTTCAGATATGACACAAACCATGGCTACCTTAGACAAGGAATTAGCCCGTCTAGAAAGCGTCGCAGAGGTGATGTTTGGAAAGCCTAAGCCGTGAAAAGTAATCTACTGTATGTGAGAACTAGACTGGCAAACGGATAGTAGCCCTCAATCCCTCTAATGGGCTTTTACCAAGATTAATATCACCGCCAAGGCTACGTGCAATGTCACGCGCAATGGTCATTCCTAAGCCAACGCCACCTAACTCAGGGTTTCTAGAAGGGTCAACTCTATAGAATGCCTTAAATACATCTTCACGTTCTTCGGGAGGAATGCCTGGGCCGTCATCATCCACATGGATATATAGATGCTTACTAATATGTTGGATGCTGATTCTAATCTGGGTTCCATACCTCGCGGCGTTACCAACTAAATTGTTGAGGCAGCGCTGTAAGGCAACTGGTTTTGTCCTTATTAGATTTTCTGAATCCGAGTTGTCTGATAGGATTAACAATCCTTCGCGCTTGAAGCGCTTCTCAACATCGTTAATAAGATCCGCTATATCTATCAGCTCGGCAGTCTCTGTGCCTTCACCCCGTGCAAAGGCGAGGTAACCATCAAGCATTCGTTCCATGTCATTGATATCATCTTTGATGTTGCGGATATCCTCACTCTTGGCACCTTCCAACATCTCTACTTGTAGTTTCATGCGTGTAAGTGGGGTGCGCAAATCATGGGATACACCAGCTAGCATCTCGGTTCTTTGGTCAATTTGACGTTGAATTCGGTTGCGCATGACAGTGAAGGCATGGGCTGCTTGACGCACTTCCTTTGCACCTTCTGGCCTGAAGTGGGGAACATCCTGACCCTTACCAAAGCTGTCCGCTGCCCGGGCTAAACGACGTACTGCTCGAACCTGGTTGTCCAAGAACAGAGCAGCTACACCGAAAAGTATAAGAGAAGAGCCCACCATCCAGATTACGAACACATACGTTGTAGAGCTGAACAAACGCTTTCTGGGTGCAAGCACCTGTAATATACCATCAGGCAGTTGCATTACTATCTCGATTTGGCGACTCTCATTTTCTAAATCAAGGGTGAATGGGCGTTTCATTTCACGCCAAAGCTCGCGGGTCATTACGTCTGGGAATGGGCCACTGGCGTCTATGATGGAACCTGAATTTAGCTCTGCGCCTTTCTCAAAGGATATATCAAGCAACATGGTTTGCCGGGCAACCGTCTGAACCCAATAAAAACTTTCATCATCAGGATTTTCCTGCATGAAGACTCTAATATGTGATATGTCCCCCGCAAGATTCTGCGCTAGGCGGCGGGATAGCGTTTCCCAATGATTCTCATAAAAGATAAACGTTGATATAACCTGTACAAGGATCAATGGCACTACGATGATTAGTGCCGATCGCCCCATAAGGGTCGTCGGTATTATATTCGGCCATGATTTTAATGTGAACCAATTTGCAACGCGATCGGTCAATTGCCTCGAAAAGGCGTGCCGGTAATTCATCTATCGTCTTCCCATTAATCCGTCCGCAACAGGTAGCCCGTACCACGGACAGTTTGTAGATAGCGCGGTTGTCTTGGGTCAGATTCTATCTTACGCCGCAATCTTGTTATCTGTACGTCTATAGTTCTTGGATTAGATGCATTGCTAAGTTGATTCCGTTTTACGGGGACATTCGCATTCCTTGCTAAAATACGTAATAGTTCAGATTCTGCTGATGTCAGGTGGATTGATTTATCGTCACGCGTCAGAATACTGCGTGCTAGGTTATAGCGGCAGGGCCCGAAAATTAGTTCATGGGTGCTCTCGTCGGGTGGTGGTGGTACGCGCTTTAGAATTGAAGAAACCCTTAGAAGTAACTCCCTAGGCTCGAATGGCTTGCCCATATAATCATCTACACCATATTCTAGTCCTCTTATTCTACTCTCAGACTCTCTCATTGCTGTAAGCATTAAAATAGCAATATTACTTTCTTTGCGAAGGTCAGCCGCAAAACTCATGCCATCTTCTCCAGGCATCATGACGTCAAGGATTAATAGGTCAAATTGAAAAGACGCCATGTACTGTCTAGCTATTTCCGAAGAAGCAGCTGCAGTTACAAGAAAACCATGCTCCTTAAGATACTTTTGGATTAATTTTCTCAATCGCGTGTCATCATCGATTACCAGAATGTGAGCAGGTAATTCTCGTGTTTCACTGATAGGGGTGGACATTCTTTCTGCTCTAGCTCTTTCGTTTCACGAAGCGGCTTCTAGCGGACTCTTCCATCATACCTAACATAACTGACTTGAACCCTTTAATGGCATTATGCCCTGCGTTCCGATACGCTGTGCCAATTCTAGCCCTCTGTTCACTGGTCAAGAGACGCTCAAGATCAACGCCCTTTTGTGTCAAGGAGAGCAAACGCTGACGTCTATCAGTTTTACCTGTCTGCTGTTTGATATAGCCTTCATTAACCAACTGCCTTAGAACGCGCGCAAGGCTCTGTTTTGTAATAGATAAAATATCAAGTAATTCGTTAACCTGCATACCCGGATACTGTCCAACGAAGTATATAACTCTGTGGTGGGCTCTGCCAAAGTTCTGCTTAGCTAAGATAGCGTCACCTTTGGCGGTAAAATCCCGATAGGCAAAGAACAATAGTTCTATAGCCTGACGTAACCCTTCCTCCTGGAGATACGACTTGGCTCCTATTGGGTCAGCATGAGTGGCAGTCTTGGGGGTCTCGTTAGCCATCTGATAATGATAACACATTTATGTCAGTATTGTTGACATAAATAACAAACAGAGGTACGGACTGAAGAGTATTTTTTTAAAAAGTGTCAAAAAAACGCTTAGACACTTGGTCTCGTTAGGAATCGGCCATGACGACTCCGGCTTTTGATGATCGTGACGGATATATTTGGCTTAATGGCGAACTCCAACCATGGCGTACTGTAACAGCTCACGTTCTTAGTCATGCACTGCACTATGCTTCTTCTGTTTTTGAGGGGGAGAGGGCCTACAGTGGCAATATCTTTAAACTTCAAGAGCATACCGATCGTCTGTTTTATTCTGCAGATATGCTGGATATGACAATTCCATTTGAACGAGATGTAATCAACGAAGCGAGTTATGGGGCGCTAAAGGCTAATAATATTAAGGATGGATATCTTCGCCCGATTGTGTGGCGCGGCAGTGAAATGATGGGTGTTTCTGCTCAAACGACTAAGATCAATGTCGCTATCGCATCCTGGCCATGGCCATCTTATTTTTCACCACAAGCCCAGCAAAAAGGAATCAAGCTTAATATTTCGAAATGGCGAAGACCGGCACCAGAAACATCGCCTGTTTTTGCCAAGGCAGCAGGCCTATATATGATCTGTACGCTCTCTAAACACGCTGCTGAAAGAGAGGGATATGATGATTCTTTATTATTAGACTGGCGTGGGCAAGTAGCAGAGGCAACGGGTGCAAATATATTTTTCGTAATCGATGGAGTTATTCATACGCCGACACCAGATTGCTTCCTTGATGGAATCACACGTCGTACCGTTATAGATCTGGCTAGAGAACGTGGGTATAAAATAGTTGAGCGGGCAATATTGCCAGAAGATATGGGGAGTGCAGACGAGTGTTTTCTAACTGGCACTGCTGCTGAAGTAACCCCAGTAGGATCCATTGGGAGTTATAAGTTTACCCCAGGGACTGTCTGTCAGGCCTTGGCTGAAGCTTACGATGATGTGGTAGGTAAAACCTAGGTATCAGGCAACAAAACCATATAGTTGGTGTTAGTTTTATCTCAATTTTCCTTAGTCCAACGGGAAGTGCGCGCTATATCACTTTCCCTGCCTGATACCCAAGAAGCACCTTCTGCTGTTTGCTCGCGCTTCCAGAAAGGAGCGCTAATCTTGAGCCAATCCATAATAAACTCACAAGCCGAGAAGGCATCTCCACGGTGCTCCGCTGCAGTACATACAAGAACAATGGGGTCTCCTGGTTTCATAGAACCGAATCGATGAATTAAGTGGATATCATCTAGTGGCCAACGTTTATGCGTTTTATCTGTAATGCGTTGCAGTTCCTTCTCTGTCATTCCCGGGTAGTGTTCTAGTTCAAGTGCTTCAACGGTAGAGGTCTTCTGGCCCCCATTAGTCTGAAAATCCCGCACTTGACCAATGAAAGTAACTATACCGCCTGAACTAAAATTTCTCTTTGTAAATCGATTAATCTCTTCGCCACAGTTGAATGGTGCTCCTTGAACAATGACCAACCTAGCCTCCTGTGACAGGAGGAAAGAACGCAATTTCGCCAGCTGAGCCGATTTCGACATCCAAAGACACGTGATTTTGATCTATGGCTGCTCTTATTTGGACTAATTCAGAAAAGGCTTCGTCATATACAGGGCTAAGTGTTCTAAGCCACTTAATGAGGTCTGCGATAGTTTTTACGTTGGCTGGCAATTCCATATGCTCCTCACCAGTACCGATCTTCTCTCTAATCCACGAAAAGTAAAGTATTCTTATCGTCATTGGATTTTTTCCATAGTTGAAGCCAGCTGCTTAATTATCTTGATTGTCGGTTATGTTCATGTGTTTGAGACCATTTTTTAGATAATCGTATCCCGTAACGAGAGTGAGGATAGCGGCTAGCCAAAGGCCTATCTCTCCAACTGCTTGAGCATGTATCCAACTAGGTGCATCACTACCTATAATTAGAAATCCCAGAGTGAACATTTGCAGCGTAGTCTTCCACTTGGCGAGAGCGGTGACAGGAACGCTTATCTGCGTTTGAGCAAGGAATTCTCTTAATCCAGATACCAAAAGTTCTCGCATCAGAATCACTACTGCCGCTGGATAAGTCCAAACGGTCAACCGGTCAAAACCCACTAGCATTAGAAGTAATGCTGCTACGAGAAGCTTATCTGCAATGGGGTCCAGGAAACGTCCGAATGGTGAAACCTGGTTACTGCGACGTGCTAGGTAGCCGTCAAAGAAGTCTGTGACTCCGGCGAGGGTAAGGAGACCCACCATTAACCAACGATTTGTTGGCGTATCCCAATAGAAAAGGCCCAGAACGATAGGAATTAAAAGAATACGAGAAAAGGTCAAAATATTAGGAATATTAAGCACGGTGAGATTCCAAGATGCATTTAATGGGTTAATTAAGTATCAGTTTGCGTGAAAATAGTCATAAATCCTTTTTGCTAAAGCTACACTAATTCCATCGACTGAAGACAAGTCTTCGATACCAGACTCCGCAACAGCTTTGGCTGAGCCAAAGCGGTGAAGTAGCGCCTTCTTGCGTCTCGATCCAATGCCGTGAACGAGGTCTAGCTCTGATCGGCCCATTCCTTTAGCCCGCTTTGCACGGTGCACCGTGATAGCAAATCGATGAGCTTCATCCCTCAGCCTTTGCAAGAAATGCATGGTAGGATGGGATGGTGCTAGCATAAAGGCAGAACGATTACGCATATGAAATTGTTCACGGCCTGCATTACGGTCGGGCCCCTTCGAAATAGCGACTAAAGGCACGTCGTCGATACCAAGATCTTCTAAGCACTTAAAGGCTGCTGAAAGTTGGCCTTTTCCGCCATCCAGTATGACCAAGTCGGGCCATGAACCTTTGTTTTTGTCGGGGTCTTCTTTCTGCACCCGTGAAAAACGCCGAGTCATAACCTCTCGCATTGCACCATAGTCATCTCCTGGAGCTAAGCTAGATGACTTAATATTGAATTTACGATAAGCAGTCTTCTCCAATCCATTAGGGCCAGTCACTATCATGGCACCGACCATATCAGTTCCAGAGGTATGTGAGTTATCATACACCTCAACCCGACCTGGAGCCGACGGAAGGTCAAATGTTTCAGTGAGGCCTTCCAACAACTTCCGTTGTGCCGAACTCTCTGAGAGTTGCCGCCCCATTGCTTCCTCTGCATTATTTAACGCGTGATCAATTAGTTTACGTTTATCTCCTCGCTTTGGAGTCAGAATTGTCACATTGTGATCTACTTTAATAGCTAATGCTTCATTGAGCAGTTCTCTGTTTGCCAGGTTATGGCTGACAAGGATGGATTTGGGAGCAAGTGTTGTGTCATAGAACTGACCAATAAATGCTTCCAGAATAGCACTATTATCTTCCTCGGCGCCGTGAGATGGGAAATAGGCACGATTTCCAAGGTTTTGACCACCCCGAAAGAAAAATATTTGGATACACGACTGATCACCGGCGCGATAAAGCGCGATAACGTCAGTGTTGCCGATAGACATGAGGTTGATGCCTTGATGATTCTGAACCTTTGTTAAAGCGTGAATGCGGTCTCTTAGCTCTGCAGCCTCTTCGAAATTTAATTCATCACTTGCGGTCTCCATAAGAGCCGATAGGTCAGACTGTATACTGGTATTCTTGCCCTTAAGAAATTCATGGGATTGAAGAATAAGATTCTCATATTCTGAGGGCCCTATCTTACCAACACATGGTGCACAGCACCGTTTGATTTGAAATAAGAGGCAGGGTCTAGATCTATGAGCAAAAACACTGTCGGAACATGATCTCAAAAGAAATGCTTTTTGCAAAGTTGTAAGGGTTCTATTGACTGCACTTGTTGATGCAAACGGACCAAAATAATCATGGGGAGCTTTTCTCACTCCGCGGTGTTTAAGAATACGAGGAAAATCATGATCTCTAGTTATCTTGATGTATGCGAAGGATTTATCGTCTCTCAGTAAGATATTGTAGCGCGGTTTTAGCTGCTTGATGAGGTTGCTTTCTAAGAGCAGGGCCTCGGCCTCTGTATGAGTAGTAATTACCTCCAAATGATGCGTAGCCATGACAATGCGCTGGAGGCGCTTAGGCATACCTTCAATCTTTGTATAAGCTAATACTCTTTGTTTTATGTTTTTTGCCTTGCCGACGTATAGCGCATCCCCTTTTTCACTTAGCATGCGGTACACACCGGGGCTACTTGGTAGTATCTTTACGGTCTCTTTGATTACATCAAGACCGCTCTTGTGGCCGGCACTGGAATCTGAATCTCCACTGGGTGCGGAACCCACTGCGCAAGTGGTCGGATAGGGGTGATGCAACTTTCTCGACGTCATGCTTTCGATGTGACATTTGGGGATGTTCTGGTCAACCGTGTGCCTACTATAAACCTATTTTCAACAGTTCTCTTATTTACCCTGTGGAAAACTCTGTGGGAATGTCGGGACCCGAGAAATTTGAGCGGTGAAGCTCCTTTATTTAGCCATTTTGCGCCAAAATTGTGGACTAGACCGCAAACTATTGAAACTAATTAATTTATTCAATCGATATACGTTAACATTAGGTGGGCCAATGACAATACCTCGCCTTTGACTAATAATGTGAATTTGTCTGCAGCTTTGTGCACAACTAGCTCGACTGGCCATCATGTTTAGGTGTTATGAGCAATTCGAAGTTATCTTTGTGAAATATTTCAATGGCCTAGCAAGAGGTTAGGTTAGACCCAGGTTTATTTCTACGCTCCACCTCCACGCCTACACTTTCTACATCTTCAAACACATCTAGCTTTTCAACCCTAACTCTTGCGGACTGACAGCCGGATATCTGAAGACAGGCTTCCGCGATTCGCTCAGCTAGAGTTTCCACTAGGTTAGTGTGACCATCTCCTACTATTGCGCGAACTCTAGTCACTACCTCCTCGTAGCAGACAACGTTTTCGAGTCGGTCTGCGATAGGACGGTCATGGTCACACACCCCTAGGTCAAGGTTCAGACGTATTCGTTGCGGATGACCTTTTTCGTGTGCATGAACGCCAATATCACAGTTTAGAATCAGGTCATGGACAAATACGTGGCGAATATTTTCGCCAGCGTCTGCTATACGCGAGGGTTCCATAAATTGTGAGTTCTTAAGTTCAATCATCGAATTGCCGAATTTGTGAAGCCTGGGTCCATCCAAGGTGCTCACCGCTGTCTACAGCGATCATTTGTCCCGTCACGGAAGTTGTATCGAGTAGATAAATTACGGTGTCAGAAATATCGCTAGGTAAAACTCTGTGCTTTAGAGGCATGGATTCACTCTGGCGAATAAATGCCTTCTTGTCTTGCCGCTTATTTGCGAATGTTGGGCCAGGACCAATACCATTTACTCTAATTTGTGGTGCAAGGGCCATTGCTAGTGTTTGTGTTAATGTCCATAAACCTGATTTGCTAACTGTGTATGAAATAAAGCCTGGTGTTAGATTCCACACCCGCTGATCAATAATATTAATAATCGCACCGAATGAATTTCTTGGCATTTGCTGGGCGAAAGCTTGGCTTAGAAAGAAAGGTGCTCTTAGATTGACGTCGAGATGTGCCGCCCAGGAATTCAGGCTGACATCATCCCATTGCTCTGCTTCGAATATAGACGCATTATTGATCAGAGCTCCTACTGGTCCTAGCTCATCTACCACTCGTGACATTAATCCAGACAATGACTCAGAAGAGCTTAGGTCTGCACTGAATGTCGCGGCATTACCTCCCTGCGAAATAATCGTCCTTGCCAATTCATTAGCTTGATCTACTGATTTGTGGCAATGGATAGCAACTGACCAGCCTTCTTCAGCAAGCCTTGAGCTAATGTGACCTCCGATTCGGTGGGCACCGCCTGTCACAAGAATAGTTTTGTGGTCAATAGAGGGCATTAACTGGCTACTTTCTAAATCAGGTTTTCAACACCAAGATATTGTATAAATATATATAGGCTATAAAGCGTAACGAAAATTCCTCCTTCCCGGCGAGACAAAGAATTTCCACTAAGCATCACGGGAATAAGTAAGATAGTTACAGCTAGCATGACCCACACATCAAAAGATAAAATCTGTGATGACACAGGCACATCAGCAAAAATAGCGGTAGCACCCATTACACCAAATATATTGAAAATATTACTGCCCAGGACGTTGCCGACAATTACATCGGTATGTTTCTTTGCAGCCGCTGCTACTACGGTGGCAAGTTCAGGTAAAGATGTGCCGAGGGCTACCATCGTGAGGCCAATTACTTCATCTGAGACACCAAGATTTCTAGCAACTGTCGTTGCTCCATTAATCAGCAGCTCTGCGCCAACTGCAACGCCAATTAATCCACCGAAGACGCACAGGCAGGCGCGCGCAGGAGACTCAGGCTTTCTCGCATCAAGTTCCTTCAGCTCTATTGTTTTCCGATCTGATGCACTGTGTTTCCTACCCTGCCAGTAGGAGAAGAAAAGGTAGGCAATAATACAGGCGAATAAGATCGTACCGGAGACCCTTCCGAAGCTGCCAGATAAGGCAAGGCCCACAAATATTAGCGACGCAGCCAATACAATCATGCTATCTCGGACAAAATAGTTACGGTTTACAGATATTGGAAAAATCAGCGCCCCGGTTCCTATAATCAGCAGTATATTAGCGATATTACTACCAACTACATTTCCAACTGCTATTCCTGCAGCCCCGTTTAGCGCAGCTCTCACGCAGACTACTAGTTCTGGTAATGAGGTACCAAAAGCAATGACCGTTAAGCCAATTACGAGCGGAGATACTTTTAGGAGCTGAGCCAAATCTACGGCGCCACTAATCAAGTAGTCCGCTGCAACGCTCAACAAAATAAGTCCGGTCACCAGGTAGATATAGGGAATAAGGTCAATCAATCTTTACAGCTTTCCACTGATGAGGCTGATGTATTTGGTAAGCACTTAGGGCCATATTGGCAAGTGTTCTGGACATGTCTCGGAGCGAAGATATTTTGGTTTAAGAGGGACATAAATCCAAAGTACATAAATATCCTAAATACACTGGATTATCCAGGTGGACCAAACCCGCCTCCACCAGGGGTATTAATAACAATTGTGTCACCAGCATCAACTTCAGCACTATCTGATGACTGGAATATAGATTTCGTTCCATCAGTGCGCTCTATCCATGTTTTACCAGGACTTCCGGCATGACCACCTTCTAGTCCAAATGGATGAGTAGTACGTCTTCCAGAGAGCATAGCAACAGACATTGCTTCTAGAAAAAGAATACGCCGCTCAATGCCATTACCACCGGAAAATCGGCCAGTCCCACCAGATCCATGACGCACATTAAAAGATTCTAGCAACACTGGATAACGTAATTCTAGAATTTCGGGATCCGTGAGATGAGAATTGGTCATATGAGTTTGGACAGCATCAGCGCCAACAAAACTAGGCCCAGCTCCTGCGCCTCCGCAGAGAGTTTCATAATACTGATAAGTGTCGTTACCGAAAGTCAGATTATTCATGGTTCCCTGGCTGGCTGCGAGTTGTCCTAGGGAACCATATAGGGCATCGCAAATGACTTGCGATGTTTCTACATTACCAGCGACTACAGCAGCTGGATAGTGAGGATCTAGCATTGATCCTTCGGGGATAATCAAATTTAGAGGTCTTAAGCATCCTTCATTCATGGGAATATCTTCGTCAACGAGTGTTCTGAATACATAAAGAACGGCGGCTCTACAAACTGAAGCTGGAGCATTGAAATTGTTTGGCCGTTGGTCTGATGTGCCGGTGAAATCGATCGTTGCCGATCGTGTATTCTTGTCAATGGAGACGACAACTTTGATTTCGCTGCCATCGTCCATAGGAGCAACAAAAGAGCCGCTATCAAGTTTCTTGATAACCCGTCGAACAGCCTCTTCTGCATTGTATTGCACATTCAGCGCATAATTTTTTACGACCTCCAGCCCTGAGGTTTGAATCATTGAATGAAGTTCGGCAGCACCCTTTGCGCATGCTGCGAGCTGAGCGCGTAAGTCCGCCAGATTTTGTTCAGCATTTCGTGATGGGTATTTAGCCGACAATAAAATATTTCTTATTGCTTTCTCTTGGAGTCGCCCTCCTATTACCAACTGCATCGAGTCGAAGAGTACGCCTTCTTCGTCGATTGAAGTACTGTTTGGTGGCATTGACCCAGGTGTAATACCACCAACGTCCGCGTGATGCCCGCGTGCGGCAACAAACAATACGTGCTCCTCGGACTGGGGGTCGAATACAGGTGAAACTACGGTCACGTCTGGGAGGTGAGTTCCGCCGTTATAAGGTGCATTGGTTACAAAGGCATCCCCAGGAGCCATGGTATCTTTATGCACATTCAGGATAGCACGCACACTTTCTCCCATAGACCCAAGATGAACAGGCATGTGGGGGGCGTTTGCAATCAGTGCCCCTTGGGCATCAAATACAGCGCAAGAGAAATCGAGACGTTCCTTTATGTTTACAGAATGTGCAGTATTTTGCAGCACAGCCCCCATACGCTCAGCGATAGACATGAACCAACTATTAAAGATTTCAACTCTAACGGGGTTAGCTTCTATCGCTAGAGACCTTTTGGCTGTCGTTTTGATAGGTCTTGATAGAATGAGATGGTCAAGTGGAGAGATATGTGCATTCCAGTCCTTCTCAACTACAGTAGTTGCGTTCTCTTCTACGATGAGCGCCGGTCCATATATATCTTGACCTTGTCTCAACTGATTTCTACGGAAAACAGGTATGCTTGTCCAACAACCGCCAGAGTACATGTCAACCGTCTCTTCTACGAGAATATTGTGTTCCCTAGCTTGTTGAGCGATTCTCGTTGCATTAATACTTATGGCACCTCCAGATGCTTCAATGCTGACGGCCTCTACAAACAAAGCTTTATTTTCTTGAATAAACCCGAACTGCTGGAGGTGGTTTTCTTCAAATCTACGCTCCATATTAGACGCCGTGTCATAAGGAATAGTCAACGTTGAGTCCGTGCCGCTATAACGGATGTAGACAGAGCGCATGATAGTTATATCTATCTCATTTACGCCCTGCTCAATTAGTGTCTGGCAAGCCTCAGATGACAGCTCATTTAGTGTTTGATTAATACTGACGATGCATGACTCGTTTAAGGGGAGGGCAATAGTCTTTTCTTTTAATGCACGGAGTTCAGCCATCCCCATGCCGTATGCTGACATTACGCCTGCGAGAGGATGAATTAGAATCTCTCGTATTCCAAGTCTTTCAGCAACTTTGCAGGCGTGCTGGCCTCCTGCACCACCAAAACTCACGAGTGTATAATTAGAGACGTCATACCCTTTCTGAATAGATATTGTCTTGATTGCACCCGCCATGTTTTCGATGGCTATTGATCGAAAACCCTCTGCTATTTCTTCTGGTTTCATTGCATGACTAATACCTGACTTCACTGAGCCTGACATAGACACCAATAACTTTGTAACTGCTTCCTTATCCAATGGCTGATCACCTGTTCTCCCGAATACCGATGGAAAATGATGGGGTTGAATACGGCCAAGGAATATATTGCAATCTGTGATCGTTAGAGGCCCGCCTTGTCTATAGGCAACAGGGCCAGGCTGAGCGCCAGCACTTTCTGGACCAACCTTAAAGCGTAGGCCGTCGAAAGTGCATAAGGAGCCACCTCCAGCGGCGACGGTATGGATATCCATCATAGGCGCACGTATGCGGACACCGGCAATGACACTGTCGAATGTACGCTCGAATACACCGTTGAAGTGAGACACGTCAGTTGATGTCCCACCCATATCAAAGCCAATAACTCTCTCGATATTGGCTGAGCGAGCGATGCTAGCCATTCCGACAACGCCACCCGCAGGCCCGGAAAGAACTGCATCTTTGCCGCGGAAGGTATGCGCTCGGGTTAAGCCACCATTTGATTGCATGAAAAAGAGGCGCGCTCCAGATACCTTACTCTCAACTTGGTCTACGTAGCGCTTGAGAACGGGAGAAAGATAGGCATCGGCAACTGTTGTATCGCCTCGACTAATTAACTTAATCAGAGGTATGACCTCATGAGATGCTGAAACTTGATCAAAACCTATAGAATAGGCAATGTTGGCAATTTCCTTCTCATGTCTGGGATGCCGATCCGCATGTACAAGCACAATTGCGATTGAGCGGTAACCTTTGTCATAAAATCTTTGTAGGTCCCTTTTGGCACGGTCTGCATCTAGATGTGTCGCGATAGAACCATCAGCGTAGAGACGTTCTTTTATTTCTACTGTTTCACTATAAAGCACTTTCAGCCGCTCTATCTTGAGGTCGAACAGCTTTTGTCGATTCTGCGTGCCGATAATCAGCGCGTCTGCAAAGCCCTGGGTGATTGCAAGTAGGGTCGGTTGACCTGTGCGCTCTAACAAAGCATTAGTTGCAACCGTTGTACCCATCTTAATCGCATCAATTCTTTCCGCGGGTAGGGGTTCTTCAGTCTTAAGCCCAAGTATCTTCTTTATACCCTCAACAGCTGCATCAGTGTATTGGCTTGGATTATCTGACAACAGTTTGTCAGATAAAATCTGACCGTCGGGTGAGCACGCAACAACATCCGTAAAAGTGCCACCTCGATCAATCCAGAATTGCCAACCCATCCGAATGCCTTGCAATATTTTCAAGCCAGAATCGTTTTATGCCCTTTATTTATCTACAAGTCATTGTGAATGCTATGAGAATTGACTAATGCACGGTATCTTTGGTGCTAACTGGCTTAAATTTTGTATTTGAGGGATAGCCGTGAGCAAGGTCTCGCATAAAATTGCACTTCTTCTTGATTCTGGTGTTGCGAAGCACAGGGCTGGAGATCTATCCGGTGCCTTAGCTGATTATGACAAAGTCTTAAAGCGCAACCCTATTCAACCTGATGCTCTCTGGCTAAAGGGTACACTTCAAATTCATACAGGCCAGCCTAAACAAGCAGTTATATTATTAGAGAAGGCTTCTAAGCTTCGTCCAAATGACGTCGGAATATTAAATGATTTAGGTATGGCCTTAGAGGCGGTTGGGGATGCCGAAGGCTCCCGTATTATGTTTGAAAAGGCTCTAGAAATCGAACCGGCTTATGCATCAGCCTTAGTTAATTTGGCTAGATTTTTCTTGGCAGATGGAATGCCTAGCTCTGCTCTTGATGCCGCTGATAAAGCGATCCGAACCCAATCCTTGCTTGTACAAGCACACAATGTGCGCGGTAACTCTCTTAAGAATCTAGACAGGCCCAATGAAGCCTTGCTGGCGTATGCTGATGGCTTGGCGCTTGAACCGGATAGCCCAGAAGTTTTGCTCAATAAAGCTATACTACTTTATGAGATGAAAGAGTTTGAGGACGCGAAGGAAATTTATCAGCATGTTTTGAAAATTACTGACAATGGTTCGGACCAGTGGGCGGATGCAACTATGGGCTTGGGATTAATTGAATCCGATACGGGCGCCTTGGCATCGGCGATTAATCTTTATGACCAAGTTATTAGAGTGCGTAATGACCATGTTTTGTCTCTTGTTAATAGAGGGGTTGCCAAGGCGAAGCTTGGCCAGATTAAAGATGCTACATCGGACTATACTGTAGCTTTAGAAATTGATCCCGATTGCAGCGAAGCGTCACATAAATTAGGCCATCTTCAGCTATTGCAGGGGCAGTGGGCAAAGGGATGGGACGGATACGAGAGCCGGTGGCATATATCAAGTAATATCTCCGACCGGCGGGATCGGGGGCTACCTATGTGGAAAGGAAACCTGCAGGTACCCAACCAAAAAGTGCTTATTTGGGGTGAGCAGGGGCTTGGTGATCAGATACTTTTTGCAAGCATGCTTCCCGAGCTTGTAAAACGTGGAGTTGAAGTTGTAGTTGAAATAGATCCTCGCCTGGTTCCCTTACTATCCAGTTATTCGACGACTATGCCTATTTTTGGATATGACGCGATACCCCCTGAGGTTATTACAGAAGTTAGTAGTCAGCTTCCAATAGGTTCGTTGGGCCGTGTTTGCCGGTCTTCACCCGATGATTTTCCAGAACCCTGTCGTTACTTGGATGTTGACACCCATTTGGTTCTTGATTTCTTGGAAAAGTATGAAGCACTGGCACAGGGGCGTCCAAAAGTAGGGATAGCTTGGGAAAGCATTAATCCATCAATCGGCGCTGCAAAGTCGCTTCCGTTGAGACATTGGTCCCCTATACTTAAAGAGAGGGATTTATTTTTTGTTAGTCTGCAATACGGTGATTGCGCACAGGAAGTGAAGGCGGTAGAGAAAGAGACCGGGGTTCCTATCTACATAGACTCGGATTTTGATCCAATGCAAAGTCTTGTGGACGCTGCAGCCCAAATTGCTTCCTTAGATCTTATAATTGCGACTTCAGGAACTGTTGTGCATTTAGCTGGGGCTCTGGAAAAGGAAACCTGGCTGATGATTCCAGCTGTTCCTGAATGGCGATGGGGCCTAACAGCGGACGAATCACTTTGGTACCGTCATGTAAAGATTTTTAGACAAAATCAACCTGGCCAATGGTCAGGCGCTATATCGAAAGTTACCAAGGCCCTGTCTCTTAGATAATCAGGGTAGATTTTTCTTTGCGAGGGAGGGAGAAGTTGCAAGCTACCCTGTTTCACTAGAATCTATGAGTTTCTTAGCCAGAAATCAGTTCAGCGCGGACGCTTAAGCATTAGCTGAATTTTTGTTTTTCAGGGTGCTATCATCTCCATTGAGGAATCCCAAGGGTTCATAGGGGACCGTTGGGAATATGCTCTCCAGGGATGTGCTGCCATGGCGTTTCGCCAAGACTTCGCTGATAACTTTTCGGTAGTCTGTTGTCACAGCTAAAGCACCCTTATCTAAGTTCGTTCTGCTTAAGCCCGGCCAATCACCGTACATCCGCCCACCGTTTGCATTACCCGAGAGCACCATCATTACAGAACCAGAACCATGATTTGTTCCCGCACTCTTATTTTCGGCTAGATTTCGACCAAATTCTGTCATGAATACTAAAGTTACTCTGTCATGGAAGTCCACTATGTCTGCCCAGAATGCTGATAAGGAACGAGATAATTCGGTAGCACTATTACCGAATTCATGGGGGAGATCATTGTGATGGTCCCAGCTATTATGATCAACCGTCGCAATATCAAGTCCGACTTCCATTTTGATTAACTCCGCTAAACTACGTAGTGTCTTAGAAAGGGGCCCATTAGTATAGGCGAATCCTTGATTGGAAGCTCCATGGTCTGTTCTTAGATTTCCAACAATATCCTTATATGCTTCCCCACCAAAAACAGCTTGGTTTTGTATATCGGGAATGCTTATAGCTTGTGTGGATCCCAGCAATGAAATTGGATTGCTGTCAGTAGTTGAAATAGTTGATAGCGGTGGGCGCTCCATAGCTAATGACAAAATATGTCTGGTCAGCCAGCCTTTGGAAGACATAATTTCATTATCAGCCAGACCCCGTTCCATCATGTCCATAGATTTGAAATGGCTACGACTCTCTGTTGGCACACCCGCTGCATGAATGAGCGCTAGATTGCCTGAACCATAAAGTTTTGAAAGACCTCTAGCGTTTGGATTAAAGAAAAAGTCAACACCATCAAGCCCATTATTTATGTTAATACCTGCATCGGCCCCATTTACTTGAACAGCAATATTTGGGCGTGCATCCTGGTAGGCATTTTCATTAGCTGGTGCCACTAACTGTAGGCCGTCAGCCCCACCCCGTGCAAAAAGAACGACTAAGATATCTCGGCTAATTTCACCTCTCGCAGCCAAAGAAACGCGAAGGCCAGGACCGGCCAAAGCCATAAAAGCACCGCTAGCTGAGCCCAAAATTAAGTTTCTGCGGTTAACTTTCATCGGTTGTCTCCTAACGAAACAATAAGTCTTCGTTTATTCGAATCAAAATATTCCGCTGCACCAACGCACTTTGCTACAAAATCAATAGCAGCAGGGTTTTCTGCAAAAGTTTACCATATATATCTTAGTACCTTTACTCCACCTATCAGGTTGCAAAAGCCTTCTCCAGGCTAGGCACAGCGTTCATAAGTTTGCGGGTATACTCATGTTTTGGCTCGGACAAAACTTGGTCTGCATCACCATCTTCCATTACCTTACTCTGATACATAACAGCGACTTTATCTGCGATATGTCTTACGACGGCGACGTCGTGGGAAATAAACAAGTAGGTCAAATTAAACTCATCTTGCAGGTCAAGGAGGAGATTGAGTATTTGTGCCTGGACTGAAACGTCAAGAGCCGAAGTCGGTTCATCTAAAACAAGTAGCTTCGGACGTACCGAGAGCGTGCGGCCGATAGCTATGCGCTGGCGTTGACCGCCCGAAAATTCATGTGGCAGGCGGTCTATCTGACTACTTTCTAAGCCCACCATTTCGCACAGTTCTGCCGCCCGTTCACGCAACTCTAGTCTATTCATAGATGTTGCTACTGTTAATGGCTCTGTCATGATCTTCCAGACGGGCCACCGCGGATCGAGAGATGCTTGCGGATCTTGAAATACGATCTGAATTTCCCGGCGTTTTTCCGTATCGTGATCTTCAATATTCTTACCGCAATAGATAATCTGTCCATCCGCAAGTGGATTTAGGCCGACAACTGCATTAGCTAGAGAGGTTTTGCCACAGCCAGACTCACCCACTAGTGCTAATGTCTCACCTTCTTTGATACTTACACTGACGTGGTCGACGGCCGTATGGAAAGTCACAGGGCGGCCAAAGAAATTATAGTCTTTAGGGTAGCGGACAGTGCCATTCCTGATCTCTAGAACTGTTTCGCCTGTTCGTGCAATTCTCTTTACAGCTTTTGGTGGTTCTGCATGAACCTCAGTAGAGCCACCTTCAATCATTGCAGCAGCTACGGTAGCCAGACGACTCTTTGGCGCCTTTCCCTCTGGAAGAGAATTTAGAAGGGCCCTGGTATATGCATGTTGCGGGTTTCCTATAACATCTTTTGTTTTGCCTTCTTCAACAAATTCACCCTTATACATTACATAGACACGATTGCAGAGCTGCGCAACGACAGCCAGATCATGAGTAATTAGGAGTACTGATGTTTTTGTCCTTTCTGCTCGTTCTTTTAGTAATGCAAGAATTTGAGCCTGAACTGTAACATCAAGCGCGGTCGTTGGCTCGTCGGCGACGATCAATTTTGGCGAACATGAGAAGGCCATGGCAATCATAACTCGTTGCCGCATACCTCCCGAAAGCTCATGCGGGAATGATTCATAGACCCTACGCGGATCAGATATGTACATATCTTTAAGTAAAGAAATAGAAATTTTTTCAGCTTCGGCATAGCTAATATCTTCATGTCGCAGGATAACATCATTGATTTGATCGCTCACCCGGAGTACTGGGTTTAGGGCCGTCATTGGCTCTTGGAAAATCATCGAAACTTCACCACCACGAATGTGCTGAAGTTCTTTCTCACTCATTTCACGCACATCGTTATCTAAAACGTTTACGTTCCCTGAGGGTACTCTAATCTTTGTGCGTGGCAGGAGCTGTAGCATATTCATGGCGGTGACGGACTTGCCCGAACCCGACTCGCCGACGACACCGACAATTTCACCTTCATTGATCGTGAGAGAAATACCTTTTAGAGCCTCAAAAGCGCCAGCCTGACTGACAAATTCAAGACGCAGGTCCTCAATACACACAACGGGTTTAACCATAATTTCTCTTTTTCTTCTGCGCTGAATGAGAGAGTCTCTTATGCATCAATGCTAGGCCCTTTTTTGCGAGCTAGGCTGGCAATGCCATCGCCTACTAAGTTCATGGTCACAACCGCCGTTACAATGGCTCCCGCTGGAACCATCAACATCCATGGTGCGCGGATCATGTACTGCCTACTTTCGGCTAACATGTTTCCCCATGTTGGAACGCCGAGTGGGGCTCCAAGACCGAGGAAAGACAGCGCACTTTCTGCAATCAATAGGCCAGCAAAATGGAAAGCAAATATTACGAACAAACTCGCACGCACACCAGGTAGGACATGCTTAAACATGATTGACCATTTACTTACCCCGGCCAACCGGGCCGCTTGGACATATTCTCTTTGAAAAAGGCTTGAGGCCTCTGCATAGACTACTCGCATGTACACTACCCAAGCCAAGAGGCCCAGAGTCATAACTAGTGTTAGGAAACCTTGTCCTACAACAACTACAACGCATATAAGGATTACGAGTCCTGGAAATGACTGGAGTGTATACACTAATTGATTAACTATGATGCGCAACCAGCCTGGTTTTTCGGCCGCTAGAAGCCCGAGCGTTGATCCTATAAATAAATTTATGATGTTAGCCGTCATCGCACAAGCCATGGACCATTGTAGACCGTCCACCATACGAGACCATAGGTCGCGACCTAAATGATCACTACCCAGAAAATATCCTTCCTGACCTGGTCGCGTGAATCGCTTTAGTAGGTCACCTTGCATTGGGTCGTGAGTCTGCAAGAATTGTCCAAAAATTGCTATAACTGCGATAACTGTGAACAGAGTAAAGGCGATTATGATCTCAACATTTGCGACGTGGCGAATCTTATCCCAACTAAAGGACCGACCTTCGTTCCCGCCCAAAAGCCCGCCGGCGCGACTTATTTTTACTTCGGACATACCTCAAACCCCCTTCGTCCGTAGGCGTGGATCTAGGTATTGGAAACTCAAATCGGTAATTGCATTCACAGTAAACACTAGGATGGCTATACAGAAGGCTAAGGCCTGCACTACCGGAAAGTCTAGGGTTTGCGTTGATTCAATCAGTAGCCACCCTATGCCAGGCCATGCGAAAATGGTTTCCGTAATAACGGCACCACCAACCAGGAAAGCAAATTGAGTACCGATTAGAGCGGCGGCGCCAAGCAAGGCATTTGGTAGGGCATGTCGCCACAGAAGCGAATACCCAGGGGCACCACCTGCTCGGGCCGTCCGAATATAGTCTTCACGCATGGCTTCAGCAGTATTGGCAGCTACAACACGGGTTAAACTAGGCATGAGAAACCATGCTAAGCTTGCTGATGGTAGTATCCACGTTTTGAAGTTGCCGTAATCCATGCCCAGGGAGGGTAACCAACGAAGATTTACGGCAAAAACTTGAATAAATATGAGAGCACTCACGAAACCCGGGACACCCTGGCAGACGAAAACAACACCTGATATTGACCGGCGGTCATATCGCTCTGGTTTGAAGCCGAGCCAAGCGCCCAGGGGTATAGCAATGCAAATTGACGTTGCCATAGCTAGGCCTGCGATTAGAAGGGTTGCAGGCAGCATGGTGAGGACTTTACCCATTGCAGGTTCGCCGCTGGCTAATGACTTGCCAAAGTCACCTTGGATAAGATTACCCATATAGTTTAGATATTGAATGACTAAGGGCTTATCCAAGCCATACTGAGCGCGGATTGCTTCCAGTTGTTCAGGAGTCGCGTCGTTCCCAGCCAAAACTAAAGCTGGATCTCCCGCCAACCGCAACATGAAAAATAGTAGTGTTGTGACCATGAAAAGTAACACAGCCAAGCGAGTAAGCTGATGGAGTATCGGAATTGCTGGGCCAATAAGCGAATTAAACACCTGATTGGCGGGTACGTCCGCACTCTTGGTTTTAGCGGTTGAATTCATGCCTCTCCTATGAGCCCGTCTTATTAGGCTCTATTTCTGAATTCCTAATGGGGAGCCCAGCTGGCCATTTAATTGCGAATTGCCTGTTTAATCGTTATCTGAACATAAATACCGTGCTGTGGAACGCAAGCGAAAGCGACACACAAGACGCATAAAGGCACCTCTTGGCAGGTTCTTTTCTGTGGTGTATGCCCGTGCTTTCACTAGGAAGTTAGCTGGCCCTCTGGTTTGGGAAAGCTCGCAGGTCAGGCTAGTAGATGAAGGAAAGGTAGAGAAAATGGCTATTCGCGTCGCGATGAACGGATTTGGTAGAATTGGCCGTATGGTCTTTAGAGCTCTGGCAGAGTCAGAGCGTGATGATATTCAGGTCGTTGCTATTAATGATCTTGGCTCGGCAGACGCAAATGCTCACTTGCTGCGCTACGATTCGGTTCATGGGCCATTACGGACTGACATTTCAGTTTCGGGTGACCACATGACCGTTGGCAAAAGGTCTATCAAAGTGTTGGCCGAGCGCGATCCGGCGTCTCTGCCCTGGTCCGACCTTGGCGTGGATATTGTCGCCGAGTGTACCGGTATTTTTTCGGATAGGGATAAGGCAGCTATTCATCTGGGCGCAGGGGCAAAGCGTGTTCTCGTATCAGCTCCATCTAAAGGTGCTGACTTGACTGTGGTCTACGGAGTGAATCACGACAAGCTTACGTCAGAACACGTTGTCGTATCTAATGCATCCTGTACGACGAACTGCTTAGCCCCTGTGGCCCATGTTCTCAATCAGTCCTTTGGTCTTAATCACGGTTATATGACAACTGTCCATGCCTTTACAGGTGATCAAAGGACGGTTGACACATTACATGGCGATCTTCGGCGTGCTAGGGCCGCTTCCGTCAGTATGATTCCTACATCAACGGGTGCAGCACGAGCTGTCGGCGAGGTTCTGCCGGAGTTGAGGGGTAAATTAGACGGTTCAGCGATTCGTGTGCCCACACCCAACGTGTCTATGATTGACCTAAAGTGTGTGCTCAATGAATCCGTGAATGAGGATGACATTAATAATGCCATGCATGATGCAGCTAATGGGCCCCTAAAGGGGGTGCTTGCCGTTAACGAATTGCCTTTAGTATCGATCGATTTTAATCATAATTCAGCGAGCTCCACTTTTGATGCAACCCAGACTAAGGTGTTAGAAAATAACTTTCTAAGAGTATTATCTTGGTATGATAACGAATGGGGTTTCTCTAATCGAATGCTCGATACTTTGGCTACCATGGGAAAATTGCTGTAGAGAAGTGACTTGCTAACCTACCGCACGCTTGATGATCTCCGAGTAGAGGGGCAAAGGGTACTGGTCCGCGCGGATCTGAACGTACCAATGAATGGTGGCGCAGTCAGCGACGTCACCCGGTTGGAACGCCTAACGCCGACTTTGGACGAACTATCTGAGCGCGGCGCGCGAGTGGTTGTAATCTCACACTTTGGGCGTCCCAATGGCAAGGCGGTAGCTGAATTCTCTCTAGATCCAGTATCAAGAGCTTTAGCCGCTGTTCTCAATAGAGATATTTTCTTTGCGACCGATTGTGTCGGCTCTGCGGCAGAAACCTTAATCAATAATATGTCTTCTGGAGACATAGCGGTTCTCGAGAATGTCCGGTTTCATCCTGGCGAGGAAGCAAATGATCTCGCCTTTGCTAGGCAACTAGCTGGTCTCGGCGACTTTTATGTCAATGACGCTTTTTCAGTGGCCCATAGAGCGCATGCATCTGTAGAGTGTTTGGCACGACTCCTGCCAAATGCGGCAGGTAGGCAAATGGCATCAGAGTTAAATGCCCTTGAGTGTGCTCTCGGGAGTCCAAAACGGCCGGTAACCGCCATTATAGGCGGCTCCAAGGTCTCGACAAAGCTTGCCGTTCTTGGACACCTTATTGAAAAAGTTGACACGATCATAATTGGCGGCGGCATGGCAAATACATTTTTGCACGCCAAGGGCATCGAAGTTGGTGCATCGCTGCACGAACCTGACCTTGCTGATATAGCTAGGGATATAATGGAAAAAGCATCTTTAGTTCAGTGTGAAATTATGCTCCCAGTTGATGCTATAGTTGCCGAGGACCTGAGCGCAGGAGCAGATGTATCCCATTGCAAAATTGATTCTGTTTCTCCAAATAAAATGATCCTTGACATAGGCCATAGTAGCATCGCTGCTTTTGAGGGGCGGCTAATAGGATCTTCCACAGTAGTTTGGAATGGTCCACTTGGTGCATTTGAAGTAGAGCCTTTTAATATAGGCACAAACCGCATTGCGATTGCCGCAGCTAACCTAACGGCGTCGGGAAAGCTTGTTTCCGTGGGTGGCGGCGGTGACACTGTCGCGGCACTTAATGGCGCTAAGGTTGCCGAAAAATTTTCCTATCTTTCAACTGCTGGGGGTGCTTTTCTTGAATGGCTTGAGGGCAAGACACTGCCAGGCATTGAGGCACTTTCGTAACTTATTTCGTGTTCCCGGGAAAAGTGAGCAGTGTAGAGAATAAGACCTTGCGCTCAGGCTCAGTTATAGAGCGCTACCCACTGTGGAAGAGAAATCAAGACACGCATGATCAGTTTTCTGTATGGCGTCCGATTGCTATATACTTTTCTCGTCTGCGGGCGCGAAGCTGACCACCTTCGATAGGGAGTAATTCATGTAAGTGTTTGGCAATGGACTCTCTTACTTTAGAAAAAATTTCTTCATGATTACGGTGTGCCCCCCCAATCGGTTCTACAATGATGCCGTCAATCACTTCTAATTCAGCAAGATCTTGCGCTGTTAATCTTAATGCTTCTGCAGCGGACTTAGCTTGATCTCCGTCACGCCATAAGATTGAAGCACAGCCTTCCGGTGATATCACAGAGTAGATTGAATGCTCGAGCATCAGTATTGTATTGCCGGTAGCTAAAGCTATGGCGCCGCCAGACCCGCCTTCACCAATCACCAAGCTTATGATTGGCACGCGGACATCTAGGCAAGTCTCAATACATCTAGCTATGGCTTCGGCTTGGCCACGCTCCTCGGCTCCCACGCCAGGATAAGCTCCGGCAGTATCGACAAATGTTAATATGGGTATTGAAAAGCGGTCAGCGAGTTTCATGAGGCGGCGGGCTTTTCGATATCCTTCGGGTCTAGCCATTCCAAAATTGTGCTGAAGGCGTGTCTCCGTATCCTTTCCCTTTTCTTGCCCAATCACCATAACGGACTGGCCCTGGAACCGTCCTAAGCCACCTATAACTGCCGTATCTTCCGAGTAGTTACGATCCCCGGCTAAGGGCAAAAAACCTGTAATAAGTGCGGATATATATTCAAGACAATGTGGACGGTCTGGGTGTCGGGCGACTTGGGTCTTTTGCCAGGGCGTTAACTTGGCATAGGTGGTTTTGAGGTCTTTATCGATTTTGCCTTGAAGCCTTGAGACTTCTTCAGCGATATTTATACCGCCGCCATCGCCCATGTGGCGTAATTCAGCAATCTTTCCTTCAATCTCAGCAATCGGCTTTTCAAACTCGAGAAAATGCATTGTCGATCCAAACCAGTACTTTCCGAAGTCAAGCGGCGCGCATCCTTGAGAAACGGCTCTTAATTGTCAACCATATCAGAGATTAATGAAGAACAAATATGTAGTAATGGGTTGCTGTATGTGGCCATAACGGCCTGCAAATCAGCTAATTCTCTCGCGTTGGGATAGTATATCGAATTCCAAAGTCAGGTATTATCAATGAAAAAATTGAGCCGAAAAGACTAGACCTTAGTATTCTTGCGAATGCTTCTGTTATCCCTGTTAGGCGAATACACTTAATTTAGGCATACTGGTTGATATGACTAAGATCTTTCTAAACTGGGTAAAATCTAATGCGTAAGTCTCTATTCGGGGGTAAGAAGCGTAGTGCAAAGTCTATAAATGACATCCGGAACACAAGGAAAAAAGTAAATAGCGGTGATATAGTCTCACGTGGTATTGACCACTCAGGCCGCGTTAAAGCTAAAAAAGTAAGTAATCTGAAGCAAGTGGAAATCAAAGCCGCTTTGGCTGATGCTATTGGCGGTGTACCACGCCCGGATATACCTGGTGCTATTGGTGCGGCCAAAGCTCTCTTAGTGAACTCAGATCCGAAGGAATACAAAGCGGCGCTAAACCATGCACTGCGCCTAAAGCAGTCTGTTAAAGTTATTGATGAAGCTCTGGCCCACCCGGCGCGCCGTTATCTTGCAATGGCTGTTATTCGTAGTCTGCTGGAGGAAGCTAGGCCCAGCCCCAAAAGAACTGCTGACATAGGAGAAAGGGTCTATTCGGGGCCAAATAAGCGCCGCTAATTATTAGAATAGTCTGCTCTGTGCTCTTGACGGAGAGAGCCCTCGCAGTTAAAACCCGCTTTCACCAGTACCTAGGGCCTAATAGGTTGAAATCTAAGGAGAACGCTATGTCGCGACGCTGTTCGATAAGCGGCAAAGGAGTGCTGACCGGTAACAACGTTAGTCATGCGCATAACAAGACCCGTCGCCGCTTTTTACCAAATCTACAGGCCGTATCGCTTTTCAGTGAGGTTCTAGAGAAGCCTGTAAAACTGCGGGTAGCTGCGAGTACATTGCGTACCATCGAGAAGCGCGGCGGTCTTGATGCTTTCCTTTTATCTTCTCCAGACAGAGATTTAGCAGACGAAGCTATTAAGTTGAAACGCCAGATTAAGCATATCCAAGCTAAGGCTGCTTAGTCCACCATTCTTGATGTAGTCAAAGAGGCCCGAGAAGTGGACCTTTATTTGTTGTGCATTAAATCTCCGAAATTATATCCTGATATGACTCTGTGCTGATGGACCGATGCTGAGAGAAGCAAGTTCGCGGATACATGGTTGATATTTGCTTAACCTGCTATGGCGTTTCATTGGTCCAGCGAAATATTTGCAATACCTCTACAAGCCTCTAAACCCTCACTAGAGTACTCGTTTCGGACTAAAACACTATTGGAGCGGGCCCAGGCCTACTTGTGGGGCGGTCTTCATCAAATAGGTCAGTCAATTGGGTCATAACTGCACCACCTAAATCATTGACGTCCATAAGCGTTACGGCGCGGCGATAGTAACGTTTGACGTCATGGCCAATACCAATTGCAAGCAGGCGCACGCTTGAACGTGTTTCAATGAATCTTATGACATGGCGTAAATGCTTCTCAAGATAGTTCCCTGGATTCACTGATAAAGTTGAGTCATCTACTGGTGCACCATCTGAAATCACCATCAATATGCGACGCGCTTCTATGCGACCGAGAAGCCTGTTATGAGCCCAAGCAAGTGCCTCTCCATCAATGTTTTCTTTTAAAATACCTTCACGAAGCATAAGTCCAAGATTCTTTCGTGCACGCCGCCAGGGCGTATCGGCGGCCTTATAAATAATGTGCCGCAAGTCATTTAGTCTTCCGGGGTGTGCTGACTTACCCCCATCGACCCATTTTCTGCGGGTTTTTCCGCCTTTCCACTGGCTAGTAGTAAAGCCAAGAATTTCGACTTTTACGCCACAACGCTCAAGGGTTCGAGCTAGAATGTCAGCACTCATGGCTGCTATGGTAATCGGCCGCCCACGCATTGATCCCGAGTTATCTATCAATAATGTGACTACAGTGTCCCGGAACTCCATCTCTTTTTCACGTTTGAAGGAAAGTGAGTAGAGCGGATTAGCAACAATCCGAGCGAGTCGACTTGTATCAAGCAATCCTTCCTCAAGGTCAAACTCCCAGCTTCTAACCTGTTGCGCCATGAGCTTCCGTTGTAGTCGATTGGCTAACCGTGTAACCACACTTTGCATATGGGCAAGCTGACGGTCTAGTTGTAGCCTCAAGCGCGACAATTCATCTGCATCACATAGTTTTTCCGCACCTTCCACCTGATCATATTCCGAGGTGAAAACGCGGTAACGCTCGCTATTGGCAGCTCTATTATTACCTTGTTTAGTGAATAGCTCTTGGCCTTCCTGTCCTGGTTCTTCTGATGACTCCATTGCAAATGGCACGGATAGATCTTCGCTAGTTTCGGAAGATTGAAGGTTATCTTCTGAACTACCAATGTGGGGTTCTGATTCTCCTGATTCAGGTTCAGACTGTTCTTGCCCTTCATCTTCGCCCTCGTCATTTTCTGACTTAGGATCAGCCCCTTCATTGCTATCAGGACTTTCTTGCTCTGAAAGATCGCGCCCACCGTCATCCTTCTCAAGGTTGAGCTTTTCAATTATCTCGCGCAAAATATTAGAAAAGGATTCTTGGCTCTCTAGCGAATCAGCAAGTCTATCCAAATATGGTGTAAGGGCATCATTGTAGGTCCGTTCGGCGACATCCAGAACATGCGCGCCCGCTTCACCTATTTCTAATTCTCCGCAACGCGCGTGAATCATTACCTTAAGGGCGTCAGGAACTTGCACTTGTGTAGAAGATTGAGCCATCTGGTATCCCTCGAGGGCTAATCGCTGTTCAAGTGCTTGTGCGAGGTTGCTCGATACCCCTTTGTAGTTTTTAGCGCCCAGTACTTCGACCCGGGTTTGTTCCATTGTGTTATATACGTCTATAGCATCTTTACCGTGAGGCATTCGCTGTTGATGTATTTTATCACTATGGAAGCGAAGCCGCATAGCGCCCGCATCCGCCGAGCCCCGGAGCCGGATAACGTTTTCTAGTGTTAATCTAGATGGGGGCAGGGGTAGATTGATGTTAGCTTCTTGTTTACTGCCTTTCTGGTTATTCCTAAGCGTTGTGAAAGATACGCTGGTATCAGGCCGTCCTGACAGAGCCCTTACTGCAGCGGTTGTAGAATTCTTTAAGGACTCTGCTCGTGCCGGTAACTTTTCGCCTTGGGCCGACTTTAAGCCTTTGTCAGTAGGTTGATGTAGTGCCATAGGGGGTTCTTACTCTAATCGACCGTTTGAGCGACAGAATCTGGTAATTCTTCTCCAAAACAACGCTGATAATACTCGGCCACAACAGGACGCTCTGTTTCGTCACATTTATTTAGAAACGTTACTCTAAATGCGAACGATATATCGTCGAAAATACTAGTATTTTCTGCCCAAGTAATAACCGTACGGGGGGACATGACAGTGGAAATGTCACCTGACATAAATCCTATCCTTGACAAATCAGCAACCTTGACCATCGCAGACAAAGTCTGTCTGCCCTCATCTGTATTATAGGCTGGTACTTTTGACAAAACGATATCGACCTCGGTGTCATGTTCTAAGTAGTTAAGCGTCGCCACTACATTCCAACGATCCATCTGGCCTTGATTAATTTGTTGTGTACCGTGATAGAGCCCGGTTGTATCGCCTAAGCCAACAGTATTTGCTGTTGAGAACAAACGGAAAAAAGGATGCGGTGTAATAACCTTGTTCTGATCAAGAAGCGTCAAACGGCCTTCGACTTCCAAGACACGCTGGATGACAAACATCACATCAGGGCGGCCGGCATCATATTCGTCAAATACCAATGCAATCGGGTTTTGCAGCGCCCAGGGCAGAATACCTTCACGAAACTCGGTAACTTGTAAGCCCTCTCGAATCACAATAGCATCCTTACCAACTAAATCGATCCGACTGATATGGCTGTCGAGATTTACCCGCAAACATGGCCAATTGAGTCGTGCAGCTACCTGTTCAATATGCGTCGATTTTCCTGTGCCGTGATAACCCTGAATCATCACCCGGCGGTTATGACCAAAACCTGCCAAGATTGCCATTGTAGTGTCAGGGTCGAATTGGTACGAGGGGTCAAGATTTGGTACATGTTCATCAGGGGAGCTGAAAGCTGGCACAGTCATTGCCGTTTGGAAGCCAAAGATGTCCTTGACACTAACGGTACTATCAGGGTGTCCAGTCATTTTTTTGTTTTCAGCAGCCATTGGATAGGTCCTTATCTCAGGCCAGCGTTATATTCTGACCCCTGGTGACGGTGAATAAACTCTTAGCTAGAATCAGCTCTGCCTGTTAACCAATCCCTTTTGTCCACCCACCATCAGCGGTTAGACATGAACCAGTCATGTTGGCTGCTGAAGGGGAGGCCAGAAAGGCAGCCAAACGACCAATTTCTTTCGGTGAGGCAAGTCTTTCCATTGGTATCTGCTCGGTATAGTCACGCTCAACGGCATCCACTGAACGACCTGAGCTTTCGGCTAGACGGCCCATCAACGTATCCCAACGTTCCGTGCGTGTTGGGCCTGGGTTTAAGGCATTAATTACAATATTGTGTGGTGCCAAGTCCTCCGCTAATCCACGGGTGATTGCCAAGAGGGCTGCGTTTGCTGCTGATCCTGGAAGTAGGCGCGGCGACGGCTGCATACCTGTATTACCAATAATATTCACGATTCTTCCAGCACTATGCTCAATCATTCCTGGGATTACAGCACGAATCATTCGCACGGTACCCATCACTTTAAGTTCGACGCTATCATGCCAAACGTGATCGGGTATTTCCCAAAACATCCCACCTTGTGACGCGCCGGCGGAATTGACAAGTACATCAATCGGTCCAAGGGTTTTAACGACACTTTGCACCACTGTTTCGGCGGCATGTGGTGCGGTCAGATCGCTTGGTATGGAGATTGCTTTAACACCATAAGTCTCGGTCAATTTATGGACTTGAACTTCTAGGGCTTTTTCATCGCGGGCTGTAATTGCTATTGTGGCGCCTTCTTCTGCTAGTGCTGCTGACGTTGCCGCTCCTAGCCCTCTACTGCCACCAGTCACCAAAGCGATCTTATTTTTGAGTTCTAAATCCATATCAAGGTTTTATTTCCCTATATCTAATATGACGATATCTCTAGATTGCAGATGCCAAGATCAATCAATTAGCGACGCGCGCAATGTTTGATAGGCGGCATTAATAGACTTCATTTTATCTTCGGCCTCCTCAGCGCCTCCATTGGCATCTGGATGGTGGATTTTCACAAGCTCTTTATATCTTGCCTTAAGTGAGCCACCTGTAACATGCCCTTGCAATCCAAAAACTTGGCGAGCATTTAATTCTCCATCAGTTTGTGCAGAGCGGCTGCATTCTGCCGCGCTTTTGACGTCGTTTACATCTTGCAAGAGCTCCAAGGGGTCAAATATATTTTGCCAGCTTTGTCTTGATAATGGTTGTTGGCCTATTTTCCAAGTGGGTCGTTCCCATGTGGCAGCATTCTTGAATTCCTGCTCTATTTCGTCCTCACCCAACCCTTCGTGGAAATTCCACTGGGCATTATAAATACGAACATGTTCAAGGCAGAAAATGTAGTAATCCTTTAAGGTCCTATCCTTTGGAGCGCGATACTCCCCTCTTTCAACACAACCCTCCCAGTGACATCGCTGGTCATTAGGGTTTCTATCGGGGTCCGACCGTTTTAGGTGATCAGGATAATGAAAAGTATTTCTCATAGGCTATAGTATCGGTATTGAATCTTAGTAGGGCAATATTGCTTCTTGAATAGAAGTATGCTTGCTAAATATCATAATTGCACCCAACTGCACGCTTGGAGCGTTAAGAACCGTGGCAGAATATAGAGACCGCATTCAGAAAAAGCTTTCTACCGCTTTGTCCCCGGTTGAGCTTGTCATTAGTGACGATTCGCATCTTCATGCAGGGCATGCTGGGGCACATATCGATGGGAGGGGTGAAACTCATTTTAGTATTCGCATTGTTTCAGACGCTTTTGACGGTGAAACTCGAGTTGCTCGTCATCGACGCATATATGCAATTCTGGCTTCAGAATTGAAAGAAAGAGTTCATGCCCTTTCCCTTACAACGCTAACCGAGTTGGAATTAAATAGCTAAATCAACTATCAGCTTTTCCTTCTAGGATTCAGTGTAAAAGTCGGGGAATTCACGCTTTGTAATTGGACTATTGCTCGCCCAAGCATGGCAGGTATCTATTACTGGCGGCTTGCGTAGCGTACCGGACTTAATAGCGATACTAAGTTTGTCCATCCGTTGACCCACTAATGTCTGGAAAGCAGTGGTTGCGATAGGTTTAATCAGCTCAACAAGATGCGTGCAACCGTTGATGCCACCAAGGCGTTCCTGGACATTTTTCGTCAGTCCTTGCGTAATGCGTAAACCAATTAGCTCCTTGAATTTAGGGGTGATATCACCACAAAGGCTGAACGGGCTAAAATCAGTCACAGCGACGCAATCCCGGATAACCATTTTGTCATCGATGGTTATGCGGATACCTAGCCCGTGCAAGGCTTCCCCCGCTTTGATCTCCGTCCGATCTCTATTCGGGAAATTGTAGGTTTTTGTATCGGTTAGCCAACCTTCTATATCCCACAATCCATCCGAACGACGATAACCCCTACACTCAATCGTTCGGTTATGCAGAAGCTCTCGCTCATTTGATGGGGGGGGAAGGGGCATAGGACCTCGTCAATACATACCTCAGTGTGCGAACACGTAGCGTATCAGGCCTAAATATCCAAGACCTTAGTTTGAATATTACCTATAAAAAACGCGCCAAATAATGGTTAGCCCGCCCCGTAGTTCTCACCATAGATAAATGCATTGCGATCCTTTAGATCCTCTTCCAGCTCTAGATTATAGCTAGCGTATAAATCTCTAACCGAAACCATACCAACCAAGGTATTCTCATCTTTGACTGGCAAATGGCGATAGTTTCGCTCTTTCATCATTTTGATTGCTTGAGACGCGGTATCGTTGGGGTGCAAGGTATCAGGATTCGCAGTCATAATATTTTTTGCCTTAGCTGTATCCGGGTCAACACCAGCAGCAACGATGCGCGTTGTAATATCTCGTTCAGTAATAATGCCAGTAAGAACACCATTGTCTGTCACTAAAACTGCAGCAATATTTTTGTCTTTCATGATCCGGGCAGCGTGACGTGCAGTGGTATCTGGATCTACAGTGTGCAGTACCTGGCCACTAATGACGTCGGGGACGATCTTGCGCAGCATGGCAGTTCTCTCCTCCCTCTAAGTGCGGGAGCGGATGCCCCGCGTGACTGAATTGTTGCGCTAGTGTTATGCAACGGTCAAGTCACTGATTGAGCGATCAGGGGGCTAGCTCTTATGGGTCATTACTCCTAGACGCTCTAGAATCGGACGATTCCGGCGGAGTTATGCGCATTTGGAGGATCTGGTTGCGATGACGCCTCAGTATTTCAAAGCGAAATCCATGAAAGGTAAAAACTTGCCCAGCAGATGGGATTGAGCGAGATTCGGCCAAGACTAGGCCTGCTATGGTAGCGGCTTCTTCATCTGGCAAATCCCATTCAAATTCGCGGTTTAGATCACGAATTGTTACCGTGCCATCAACTACGTATGCGCCACTGCGTTGCGGCCGGACCCCGCTGACAAGATCATCGTGTTCGTCAGCAATATCACCTACGATTTCCTCTAATATATCCTCTAGTGTAACAACTCCTTGCAAGTCACCGTATTCACTTACTACGATGGCAAAGTGTTCTCGGCGATCTCGGAATGCATTCAGTTGATCCAGTAGTTTTGTTGTTTCGGGAACGAACCATGGTGTGGAACATGCGTCGATTAAATTAACTTGTCCAATGTCCCCATGGGCTGTTTGCAGTGCGCGAAGTAGTGCTTTTGCGTGCAGCACACCAACAATGTTATCTGTCTCATCTTGCCACAAGGGTATTCTTGTGTAGGAACTCTCTGACACGAGGGCTAAGGCTTCACCTTGTGAAAGATCAGCTTCAAGCATCACCATATTCTTGCGGTGGGTCATAATTTCACCAACTTCTACGTCTGTGAGATCTAAAACGCTTCTGAGCATTGCCCTTTCGTGTTTCATTTTTTCCTTTACTTCGGCCTCACCAGTACGAAGATCGATAACTCCACGCAATTCAGACATGATTTGTTGGGCAGTGGCAACGCGTTCCTTATTCGCTCCAAGCAACGTCAGAGCCACACGAACAATGGCTTGTATAATAATATTTACTGGGCGGAATATCCAAGTGAGCACCTCCATTATGGGCGCTACAGCAAGTGCCATTTGATGGGTGTGTATGAGTGCAAAGGTCTTAGGTAGTATTTCCGAAAAGATCAGTACAAGCACGGTCATGATAGCTGTTGCGTAGACAACGCCGCGATCTCCAAAAACCTCGATCATTAAGCTTGTCGCTAATGCTGATGCGAGGATATTGACGAGATTATTGCCCAATAAAATTGTAGCTATTAGACGCTCTCGATGTTTAATGAGGCGGTTGACAGTTTTGGCACGTGTAATGCCCTCATTCTCACGTTGATGCATATAGGATTGAGACGTTGCCGTTAGCGCCGTCTCGGATCCTGAAAAGAAGGCTGAAAGTAAGAGAAGAAAGATTATACATCCGGCAGTGAACAACATGGTTCAATGGCTCCACTTAAATCATTCAAAAGATTAGTATGCGATAGTACTGGCGATGACCGATCTAAGATCGTCATGTGGAACGTCTTGGGTTAGAAAGGCCTCACCAATACCCTTGGTCAGAACAAATGAAACTTTACTATCATGAGACTTCTTATCTTGCTTCATGCGCGATAAGAGAATATCTGGCTCGCTGATACCGATGTTCTGGGGAACATTCACAGGCAAGCCAACTGACTTAAAGTGTTTATGGATACGTTTTACTTCATCATGGGGGCATAAGCCTAACCTCGCTGATAGGGCGAAGGCAGCGCACATCCCAATAGCAACGGCCTCACCGTGCAGCAAAGCTCCTGAGTACCCAGCCTCAGCTTCATAGGCATGAGCAAATGTATGTCCGAAATTGAGAAGCGCACGCACACCATTTTCCCGTTCGTCTTCAGCAACAATACGAGCCTTTGCAGCGCAGCTGGTCTCAATCGCGTGAGCGGTAGCGGCTGAATCACCACCTATTATATTCGCGCCATTTTCTTCAAGCCAATACCAAAACTCTTTGTCCCCGATAAGCCCGTATTTACATACTTCGGCGTATCCCGCTACGCACTCACGTTTCGGCAGAGTTTCCAGTACACTAATGTCAGCGATAACGGCGATTGGTTGATGAAAACTACCGACTAAGTTCTTGCCGCGGGATGTATTAATGCCTGTTTTTCCGCCAACAGAACTATCAACTTGTGCCAGTAATGTAGTGGGAATCTGGACAAAATCGACACCTCGTAAAACTATAGAGGCAGCAAATCCTGTGAGATCTCCCACGACGCCCCCACCGAGTGCTATCAGTGTAGTCGTACGCTCTAGTTTTGCCGATAATAAGGTGTCAACCAATAGTTCTAGGGTTGCAAAATTTTTCATTGATTCTCCAGCCGACAAGACTAGAGACTCTGCCTCTATCCCCGAGCGTTCCAAAGTGCTCAGAAGGTTGTTCAAATACAAGGGTGCTACATTATCATCGCTGATGATGAAAGCGCGGGACTGTTGCATGAGGGGGCTAAGCATCTTGCCCGCTTGCTCAATTAGGCCCTGACCAATAATAATATCGTAAGTGCGTTCGCTCAAAGAAACTTCAAGAGTGCGCTTTGGTATACTAGATGATGTCATGGGGTGGCCATTGATGCTTTATCATTTAGATGTGCTGTTAGAGCTTTGATCACTCTATTGCATGTTACCGTTACACTATTACTACCCGTATCTACAACGATATCTGCTTCTGCGTAAATGGGATAACGCTCGACAATCAATTGTTCTAATGTATTCCTAGTATTTCCATCATTTAGAAGTGGACGGTGTGTCCGGCCTTCTGTCCGCTTGACCAGTGTATCTAGGTCTGCCCGTAGCCAGATTGAGGTGCTTCTCTCCAGAATAAGCCTTCTTATCTCTCCATCTATAAAAGCTCCACCACCTGTCGCTAGAACAGCCGGAGGACCGTCAAGAAGGCGCGCGATAACTCTTCGTTCTCCCTCACGGAAAGCTTGCTCTCCATATTGGGCAAAAATATCGGCGATGGAAGATCCGGCAGCGGCCTCTACTTCAGTATCAGCATCCACAAAAGGCACTTTCATTTCTCGGGCAAGGCGACGTCCAACACAGCTTTTGCCAGCGCCCATGAGACCCACAAGTACAATCATTTGGTCAGTAGAGGGCGTAGATTCAAGGAATGTAAGGATTTTTGTCATTGAGCTTCTGTTGAATTCAATATGTCTATTTTATCAGCAAAACTATTCTAATAGGTTCAGCCATGGTAACGCGGCGAAAACTTTCAAACATAGCGATATCTAGACATTACCATACCTGTCACGTACTGTCCCGGACAACGCTGGGGTGGATTAGGGCCTATGCCTTTCCAGCGTCACTATTTCGACCCGTTCTAGCCATTTTTGCCGATAAGTCTTTTATTCAAGACAAGGAATGTCAGAAAATGAAATCGGTACACTTTGAACAATGAAATTTGTCACCCGTCTACTTATTGTAGTGGTTTTGGTTCTGCTTGTTGGCGGCACAATAGCGTTAGCCACATGGGATATGCCTGCACCAGTTGCTGTCCGTGAGAGGGTTGTGCCCGATGAGCGGTTTCGCTAGAGAATTGCTGCGCCTTATCTTTCTGGGAACTCTTGGTGTTGTAGCTATAGCGAATGCCCAGACGGATGAGGATAGTAGGCATTTACAGCCCAATTTGCTTGCGCCTCCAGTTTCCTTAGTACCACAAAGTGGCTTAATTGATTTTTCTAGCGAGATGGGATCTCAAGATCTTGTTCCTGCGGGAGAAATAGCTGTACGAGCACTAAACGCCGTCACTCCAGACTCTCTTGGGCTGATTGATGAGCTAAACGGTGGCTTCCCTGTTGACATGTGGAGCGGTACACCCAAAGATCTAGTTGACATTCTACTCCCCAAATTACCGACCAGAGTTATATCAGAAGCATCAAGGTCTTTGATGAGCGGCCTACTCTTGAGTGTCGCGCGTCCGCCCGAACCATCCCAGGTTGACGATGTTTTTGTCGATATGTCTGCGTTGGTGCCGAGTTCAACAGGACTTGCAGCGAATATAAACTCTATAGATGAAATAAAAAGTGGAGACGGACAATCTATTCCCGATCTTGGGATTCTTGAACGCCGAGTTTCTCAACTAGCAAGAATGGGGGATTGGAAAAACGTTAGGGCGCTCATTGAGCTGTTGCCTACAGTAGCCATTTCGGAAGCCATGCAGGTGATGCGAACTAATTTAGTCCTTGTTGAGGGGGGGTTGGATGTAGCGTGTTTGGATACTTCGGAACAATTACCTATTTCGGAGAATCCGTATTGGCAGAAAGTATTTGCATTCTGTCAATTGAGTGATGGCAACATTGCTGGAGCATTTCTAACAATAGACCTTTTACGAGAAATAGGTATCGACGATGCTGCATTTTTTTGGGCTGCGGAGATTATGTCAGGCAATCGTCCTATCACACCTAATGGGTTGCGCCGTCTTACACCGCTACAATTGGCTATGTTGCGAAGTGCAGGTCGGCCATTCCCATCACAGCTAGTTCGCAATGGAGATCCCACCTTGCTACGAGTACTGGCGGAAGCGCCACCACTATACGTAGTTGACGATGACGATAATGATGAGGTAATCGAAGGCCGAATACGAGAGGCGCTTGACCAGCGCATTGGTGCGGCTGAAGGTGCGTTAAGCCTTGGTGCGCTGGAGGCTGAGGTCCTGAGAGCTTTATATCGGGATGAAATTTTCGAAGAAGATCGTACGAATGTGGATGCCCTATCTAGATACCCACAAGGGCAAGCCGATGGGGTACTGGAAATAGAACTTCCGACCGCGCAACAAAATAGTAGTGATATAGATTTAAATGACCTTCCAATAGATACGGTTCGGGCGCGGGCTCGCCTTTTCAAACTGGCTGAGTCCCAGACCATACCGACTGCACGTGCAGAGGTAATTTCGCGTGCTATTGATTTTGCACGTGGTGATAGAGGTCGGAACGGACCTGATGTTGCTACTATGGGACTAATCTATGCGCCCTTAGTAAAAAATATGACTCCAGTAGGCGATCTGGACTGGTTTTCGGGGAATGCGGCTCGCGCTCTTCTGGCCGCTGGCGAGACTGAGGCTGGCCGGAGATGGCTGGAGTTATCTCAGCTTTATGCTCGAACAAGTATTGAGGCTGCTGATGTTGCCGCCGCAATATGGCCGGTGGAGCGACAGTTAGAACCGACTATTATGAATAGGTTTACGCCTCTTCGGTTTAAGAGGTGGGAAGAAACCCGACCGTTTGGGCGGCTCGGACTTGATAAAACATTAGTACTTAGCACTTTCGCTGCTCTGGGAGAGTCAGTTACTAACGCCGACTGGTTCGACCTTATGGATGGTCAGGGCCAGATGACGATAGATATGCCTAGTCCACAAATATGGAATGGGATGTCTAATGCAGCCAATAACAAAAGACTTGGAGAAACAGTTCTTTTTGCGTTGCTTGCTCTGGAAGAAAATCGACTCTCTTCAGTGTCACCAATCGTTCTCTCCAATGTAATCGATGCTTTGCTAAAGGTTGGGTTAGAGGCTCAGGCTAGGCGTTTAGCCATTGAAGCAGCCATTATTCAGGGACTATGATTCTATTGCTGCTACAACTGCGGAGCATTGACGTTTGACCCGCCGAGATGTCTACCATATTGAAACATTTATTGACATGATGTCTGCTGAGCGTGGTGCATCTCTAAATACAATTAATGCATATAAACGTGATCTAGATAAATTTCTTGAGCATCTTTCCTGCAGTATTGAGAGTGCCAAGTCATCAGATCTTAAGCGCCATCTAGATTATTTAGCCGCGTCTAGTTTAGCACCTAAGTCTATGGCGAGGCATCTTTCTTGTTTGCGCCAGTTCTTTAAGTTCTTAGTTGCTGAGGGCGTGCGGTCTGATGATCCAACATCAGCCTTAGATAGCCCGCTACACGGATTCCGCTTACCTAACTATCTCAGTGAAGAGGAAGTTAACCGTCTTCTTGAAATGTGTCGCTCTGATGGAACTCCGGGTGGATTGAGGCTCTTGGCACTTGTAGAAATCCTCTACGCGACGGGTATTAGGGTGTCTGAGCTCGTTTCTCTTCCAGTTTCTATTTTCGTCCAGGACCGCCCAACGCTTATCGTGCGTGGCAAAGGTAACAAGGAGCGAATGATACCGATCGGTGCGCCGGCACGTGCGGCGGTCAGAGCTTATCTTGATGTTCGAGAAACATTTATCCCTTCACGCGAAACAGCTTCGCGGTGGTTATTTCCGTCTCGGGCAAAAAGTGGTCATCTTGGTCGAGATATGGTAGCCCGGTCTTTAAAAGAGCTTGCGATTAAGTCAAACATAGCTCCGTCTCGTGTTTCACCTCACGTCTTGAGGCATTCTTTTGCCTCACATCTATTAGCTCATGGGGCTGACTTACGAAGTTTACAAGATATGTTGGGTCATGCCGATATAACGACGACTCAAATCTACACCCATGTTCTAGATGAAAGGCTAAAACGACTTGTTCAATCAAATCATCCTTTATCAGTGTTTAAGTTGCCGGACTGACCCCAAGTAATTCAAATATACTAGTCGGTGTGTTTCCCTCTTCCTGAAGCGTGCGGAGAGTTAGGGACTGGTCGCGTTTGGATAATTTCTTCCCGTCCTGCCCGATAATCAATTTATGATGAAAGTAATCTGGAGTATCCAATGATAAGAGTGCCTGGAGCAACCGATGGACATGTGTGGCAGCGAACAAATCTTTTCCCCGTGTGACAAGTGTTATGCCCTGAAAGTGATCATCGATAACAACTGAGAGGTGGTAGCTGGTAGCAAAGTCTTTCCGCCCCAGAACCACATCACCAAATTGCTCAGGGTTGGCAATTATTTTTCCTCTCTCTGTATCCATCCATGTTAATTGTCCGGTTCTCGCAGATGCTTTTGCCATGTCAAGGCGGAGAGCATATCCATTGCCTTGTTCGATTCGCTTTTTACACTCTAAGTCATCTAAATGGCGGCAGGTACCGGGATATAATAAGCCATCGGGTCCATGCGGTGCGGCGCCGGCGGCGCTAATTTCCCTAGCGATATCTTTGCGTGTGCAGAAACATGGGTATAAGAGACCTTGTTCATTTAGCGTATCAATAGCGCGCGCATAAACATCCAAGCGCTCAGATTGACGCAAGGCTGTACCTTGCCATTTTATTCCAAGCCAGGAGATGTCTTCTAATATTGCGCGCTCAAACTTACGTTTGCTTCGTCTCAGATCAATGTCTTCAAACCGCAATAGAAATGAACCGTTTTTGATAGCTGAAGTATTGTATGCAACCAAAGCCGCATAGGCATGACCCAGATGGAGAGCCCCAGTTGGAGAGGGGGCAAATCGTGTGACTGGCCTACAATTTTTTGAAACGGACATAGATCTCTGATGTTACTGTCACACTTAACACGACTCTTTCTATCATGCTTTGCGTTTATTCCATAAAAAGAATACGATTTAGTGATTGTGGTTGTAACAAGTAAAGGGAAAAAATTAGATGATTGGTATGGGCAATAGCCGGGCTCTGGTACTTAACGCTGATTTCAGACCGCTGAGTTATTTCCCCTTGTCCTTATGGACTTGGCAGTCAGCGATCAAAGCTGTGTTTTTGGGCCGGGTCAACGTTGTTTCGGAATATGACACCATGATTCACTCCCCAAATTTTGAGATAAAACTACCCAGCGTTATCTCATTGAAGAAATTTGCACCAATAGATCGTTCGCCAGCGTTTACGAGGTTTAATGTATTCTTGCGTGATACTTTTGCATGTCAGTATTGTGGCATACGTCAGTCGGCCAATGACCTCACTTTTGATCATGTATTGCCCCGCTCCAGGGGAGGTAAGACTACTTGGCAGAATGTTATTGCTGCTTGCCCCAGTTGCAACCTAAAAAAAAGCAATAGGACGCCCAAGGAGGCTGGTATGGCCTTATGCCGGGATCCTAGAAAGCCGACGGCACCTCAGTTGCAAAACGCTGGTCGTGCATTTCCACCCAACTACTTACATGAAAGCTGGCGTGATTTCCTATATTGGGATTCCGAACTTGACCCTTGGTAGTCAATGGCGGAGTAGCTTGGGCCTGTAATTCAGAATCGTGTTGATAGCCAAATTGCGATTCTTGAACCTGTCTTTATGGTTTCTTTTAGAGCAAAGTAACCTGGTGCTTGCTCTGCGCCCTCTGCAAGGCCAATTTCGCGATGCTGCTGCTCATCTTCCCGGAATTTTTCTATTACGCTTCTTAACTCACTTTCGTCGTTCCCTAAAGTTTCTGACTGTTTCTCATAGTGTTCTTCTATTACCTCTTCAACAGCAACAGTACAGGCCATTGCTGCCTGTTTTCCTAAGAGAGCCGTTCCGGCCCCAAGAGCGAACCCAGCCATATGCCAGAAAGGCTGAAAAATAGTTGGTCTGACCTGCCGTTGGACTAGCAATTGATCGAAGTGCTCAAGGTGCTTTAGTTCCTGATCAAGCATTTCACGAAGCGCTGGTTCTGCATCTGTATTTTTTAGAACCGAAAGTTGCCCTTCATAGATTCTCTTGGCGCCATATTCCCCTGCTTGATTGACACGTATCATCCTTTCAATAGTTTCACGGCAGCTGGGGTCTCCCGGGAGACGGTCTTCGGCAGTGAGTTTTTGTTGTTTTACTTTACTCATTTAGACTTCCAGAAAGACTCTTGTTTCGTTGTCCAGAATGCAAGGCTCGCCAAGGCTAGGCCCGCGATCATATTATAGGTGGCTATCGATAATCCTAGGAATCTAAACGGCACCTCATCACATGAAGCTATTCCAGGTTTTTGCAGGGCAGTCCGGATGTCATCGATTGAAAAAAATGATGAGCTAGATATAGAGCAGGACGAATCCCACCACCCTTTTTCTACACCAACGTGGAATCCAGCAATCCCTGATGTGGTCAAAAAAAGTAGGGCGATAAGGGTAACTACAGATCGGCGAGAGTCGGGATCCATAACTGGCATTAGGGCTAACAAAGAGCATGCTACCACCCCATAATAGGGCAGACGCTGGTACAAGCACAGTTTGCATGGAAATAAGCCAAAGATGTATTGAGCTATCCATGCTGCTGCTAAGGCTGCTAAAGCCGTTAGGAATGCAGCGCAAAGCAGGAATACATCTGGTCTTAGCTGTGCTTTCATTTAATAGACTTAGCTCATCCAGTTTATTGAGATAAAACCGCCGACAATTAGAACAAGAACAAGTGTAGCAAAAAGGCCTAGCCGTTTCTCAACAAAATCGCGAATGGGGGGGCCAAATTTCCATAACATAGCAGCTTCTCCATAGAATCTTAGACCTCTTGCTAGGAGAACGGCCACACCAAAGATGATGGGATCCAAGGCCATGGCACCGCTAGCAATTGTAATGACCTTGAAAGGAAAGGGTGTTAATCCAGCTCCGAAAACAATCCAGGGTCCTAATTCTAAGTAAAGGTCCTGGAAATCTGAGAAATTATCGCCTAATCCGTACACCTCTATTAGGGGCTGACCGACCAAATCGAAGAGCCAGAGACCGATAGCATAACCGACAAAACTACCAAGAAAACTAGAGATCGTAGCGATTCCCGCAATTTGCCACGCTTTAGCTCGGGCAGCTAGAATCATAGGTATGATCATCACATCGGGCGGAATTGGAAATATAGTGCTTTCAACAAAAGCAACCAAAGCTAAAAGCCATAAGGCGTTTGGCCGGGACGCCAGTTCTAGCGTCCATTGATATAATTTACGAATCATGTGGGATTCTCCATGGGCCGCGGTTTAGCAGTTCCGCTGGTTCGCAGCAACGCAAAGCAAATTAGAGTTTATAGATTGTTTTCATAGAGCAGTGCTTCCTTATCCTATGGTCCTGCTTGCAGCTCCTGAATACCGCCGGTATAACGGGCACGTTATTACCTGTGCGGGTGTGGCGGAACTGGTAGACGCGCCAGACTCAAAATCTGGTTCCCTTCGGGGAGTGGGGGTTCGATTCCCTTCACCCGCACCATTATGATCGCATACATCTTACTGGGCATACTTGTGTTTGATTCTATTAGATTTTCACTAGTCTTTCTTCTTGCAATATTCTTTAGTCCCTTGGCTAGATCACAATGCATTGAGTTAGTATTAATAAATGATGCTGGCCAACCAATTATCCCGAATGGGTTAGTTGTTGGGATAATTGTTGGGGACGCTCCCGTATTTGTCGAAGAGCTCCCTGCACATCGTGAAAAACGCACAATAGGAACGGTGGAGTGCCCTGAAGACCTTACGCGCCAAATACTAGCTCTATACAATTCTTCGTGCCTAACAGAAAGGGCACGGCTCCAATCTGCTGAGTTTAATAGCACATCATTAGAGATGGTAGTGCAACGATGTGCCCAACTTAAGAAGTCACTAACCCAAGGGGACTAAATATTCTTGATTATCTCGCCAAATACCTAATACATGGCCTCTTAGCTCCACCCCAGAAAATCAGCGGCATCAATTAATCAAAATAAATAGACTGAAGTGGCAGCCCTAAGTGTTGGATCTAGAATGGACCTAAGGGCTAGCCTGATATTACTCCCACCATAGCGCCGGTTAGTAGTGTGGTAATTGTTCCGGATACTAACGCGCGAGGCATTAGATCAATTATATCAGTGCGTCTTTCTGGCACCATAGTTGCTAGTGCCCCGATGCCGATGCCAATAGATGCTAGGTTAGCGAAACCACACATGGCATAGGTTAGAATAAGGCGGCTGCGTGCACTTAACATGTCACTAGGAAGTTGAGAGAGTTCGATATAAGCAATCAACTCATTCAGAATAGTTTTAGTACCAAGCAAGGAACCTGCCGTAACTGCTTCACTCCAAGGTATGCCGATGAGCCAAGCTACTGGAGCCATTAGCCAGCCTAAGATTCGTTGAAGTGTAAGTGGTGCATTATTCACATCTGGTAGTAGCCCTATGACCATATTGGCTAAAGCCACGAGTGCGACGAGGACGATCAGCATAGCTACAATATTAATGACTAACTGCACGCCTTCCAATGTGCCGCGTGTTATTGCTGACATAGCATTGCCACCATCTCGTGATGGGAGTTCTACGTTTGTAAGAGATGTTTTTCTTGTGTCTGAGGGACTCTCTGGAATCATGAGCAGTGCCACCATAATAGCCGCAGGTGCACTAATAAGAGATGCAGTAAGAATATGACCTAATGGGTTAGGTATAATACCATCAAGAAAGGTGACATAGAGCAGCATGACAGAACCGGCAACTGTTCCCATACCTGCAGTCATGATTACAAATAAACCTGCACGAGTTTCTGATTTTAGGTAAGGCCTAACCAATATTGGAGCTTCGGTTTGACCCACGAAGACATTAAGGGTTACCGCCATGCCAACCGGGCCATTGACCCCCATCATCCGCTGCAGAGCCCAGGCAAATGCGTTTACAATCGGAGGCAGCACCTTCCAGTGGAACAAAAGCCCCGATATAGCACTGATAACCAAGATTAACGGTAGTGATTCGAAAGCTAGAACAAAGGTTGAGCGTGTTTCATCTAGCATTACAAATGGTGCTTCACCACCACCAATGTATCCGAAAACGAATGATGTGCCAGTCCGTGTAGCATCTACTAGCGCAACCACGACGCTATTAAGAATAGCGAAAGCGTCTTGAAAAGCGGTAACCTTTAAGAGAGCCAAGGCGATTATGAACTGGGTAAGAAGTCCGTTACGAACAATGCCCCAGGATATAGCGGAGCGCTGTTCACTTAGGGCCCATGCTATGCCAGTTAGAACGACTAACCCTAAAGCGCTTTGCATTGAATCTAACATTCGCTCTCCTCACATGACTGCACACTGTGACGACTAAATAGCGCTAATACATTTTCTTTACCAAGTATTTGTATTTCGCTAAAACGGACAAAATTAACATCTATGATACGGTTTATGATGCAGCCCAAGGATCAAATCTTCTCTCAAGAAGAAAGCCTAACGTATTCTTCAAGAGATGGATTGCTTCTCCACTATATAAGACACGCTGGTGGCAATGGAACACCGGTTTTGTGTTTGCACGGGCTCTCGCGTAATGCGCGAGATTTTTCTAATCTAGGGAGATTGCTGAGCCATGAACGGACTGTCTATTGCCCAGATTTCAGGGGGCGAGGTCAATCCCAGTGGGATTTGATTTCTTCACGCTATGAACCAGCCACCTATGTGAATGATGTAATGACGTTGCTAAACCATTGTGGCCTTGAAAGGGTTATCTTAGTTGGTACATCTCTCGGTGGCATTGTCAGCGCGGGGCTATCGAGCATCTTGAAGAATAGAATTGCGGGGGTTGTTCTCAATGATATAGGGCCAAAGATTGACTCCCTTGGTCTCACAAGAATTAGTCAGCATGTTGGTAAAGGGCTAGTTTGGCGTAATTGGGATGAAGCGATCGCATCAATTAGAGACATTAATGGAGCCCTTTATTCAGATTTTACGGATAGCGAATGGCGAGTGTTTGCCCAACAAACGTGCAGGCAAAATGACGATGGAACCATCGTTCCAGACTATGACCCAGCTATCGCTCGGCGTTTTACGGAGAATGCTGCTGCTGAATTAGATCTATGGCCATTGTTTCTGGCACTCAAACCTATACCTAGCCTACTTATTCGCGGTGCCTTGTCAGATCTTTTATCTAAGGAAACTACAGCCGAAATGATGCATCGGTTACCACTCCTAGATCTTCTGACCGTTCCGAATCGAGGGCATGTGCCTACACTCATGGAGCCATCCGCTGCTTCTGCTATTGAGGCTTTTGTTGCCAAGGTGGATGCTTTGGAAAGCTAGCTCAAGCCTAACGTGTGATAAGACCAATCCTCCTTAATATGTGCGGCAGCTGCCAGCGATTCTTCACACTATAACTATAGATAATTCCTCAGGTTAAGGTGTCAATCATATCCCTGGGATACCTATGTTTAGGACCCGACAATGCTTTAATCCGGAAGCCCACGCTGGTTGAATTACGAGCCCTTATTATGAACTCTGCTGCACAATCCACGTCTCAGTAAGGTTGCTAAAGCTGTCATACGACATATGTTTCTTGGGAATTTCTCAATTAGCTTTCTTAGGGCGTTATCTGACTGATCATTCGGTGGTTTCGCAGGTAATGGTAGATCCAGGTATAGGATTCTAGCTGCTGATTTGCTCTCCTCCAGCATTGCCTTGGCAGTATCTTCTATGCCGATACTTAAAGTGGGCTCTAGTGCGCCCTCCAGAGCCCGCAAGAATTTGGGCCACCTTCCGAAATGTCGGTACAGGGACGGAATGACACCTATATCTTCACCATGAATTTGGAGGGCCAATCTATGCAACGCAATTCTTACTTCATGGGATGCGGTTGCTGGGTCTACCATAGGTAATAAGTCGGATAGACCTTTTGGCTTCACCAAAATGTCATTAGTAAGGACTTGCGAATGCCCAACTACATTTTCTTGGGGGCTACCGTCTAATGCAAAACTAATCACTTGTAGCCCGATCGCATTCATGGGGTTAGCCCGACCATAAAAATAAAGCACTTGGTCAATTGCGCAAGTGTCATCGTCCGTCAGATCAGCCTCCGCAATTGATTCGGTTAGGTCAACGACATGCCCAGGAAGTATATCGACCGTCAGTGCATCGGCTGCATCCGCAATTTTTCCAGACAAATAAAGGGGCCGTAAGGTTTGCCATGACCAGTTAAGGCATCCTGGAATAATCGCCATATGACGAAAGATTAGATTGACCATAGGAACGCCGATAACAGCGCGAATGTCATCGTAAAGTTCCGCCACTTGTCCGGTCGCACTACCTTCTGTTATTTCAGCAAGTTCAAAAGCTGACACAACACAGCCCCGCTTCGATATGCCATAATCTTCCTGGTTTATTCCCGTCACTTATCCATTGCATGGGGTGTTGCCAGCCAGGAATGCCAGCACCTTTATAAGATATGGAGACATCAGTCGTACCCTATTTTTTGTTCAATCATCTCAGTGCCATTTGCCAATATTTTCGGCTGATTCCCATAACACGCTCACTGCGCGGTGGGTAGGGCTTTAAAGATGGAAAGGAGGGTGGCATTACCTGCTTTCCCTCGGCACAATGGTCTAAAGAAGTGCATTATTGGGGCGAGAAAGAATGATAATTTTGAGGATACACCATGGATGTTAAAGCCGCTGTGGCCTTGGAGGCTGACAAGCCATTAAACATTGAGACTGTTCAGCTGGAAGGTCCACGGCCCGGCGAGGTGCTGGTCGAGATCAAGGCTACCGGTGTATGTCACACGGATGCGTTTACTCTCTCTGGTAACGATCCAGAGGGAATTTTTCCCTCTATTCTTGGCCATGAAGGCGCCGGTATCGTAGCAGAGGTTGGTGAAGGTGTTTTTACAGTTGCGCCTGGAGACCATGTTATACCACTTTATACACCGGAGTGCCGTGAGTGTGATTTCTGCCTGAATCCAAAGACTAATCTGTGCCAAGCAGTCCGCGCCACGCAGGGACAGGGTCTGATGCCTGATGGGACCAGTAGGTTCTCACTTAATGGCAAACCAATTTTTCATTATATGGGGTGTTCAACTTTTTCCAATTATTCCGTAATGCCGGAAATAGCTGTCGCTAAAGTACGCAAAGACGCTCCTTTTGATAAGATATGTTATATCGGCTGCGGTGTAACAACAGGTGTGGGAGCCGTTGCTTTTGATGCCAAGGTCGAGCCGGGCAGCAATGTGGTTGTATTTGGCCTCGGTGGGATTGGCCTGAACGTTATTCAGGGTGCTCGTATGGTAGGGGCCGATAAGATCATCGGTATTGATATCAATGAGAGTAAGGCTGTGCTAGCAAAAAAATTTGGGATGACGGATTTTATTAACCCGCATAAGCATGAAGACGTTGTTGAAGCTATTTCCGACTTAACAAATGGTGGGGCGGACTATTCGTTTGAGTGTATAGGCAATGTAAATACGATGCGTCAGGCTCTTGAGTGTTGCCATAAAGGTTGGGGTGAAAGCTTTATTATTGGTGTTGCTGGCGCTGGCCAGGAAATTTCAACTCGACCGTTTCAACTAGTTACTGGCCGAGTATGGCGTGGCACTGCATTTGGTGGCGCTCGTGGACGCACCGATGTTCCTAAGATTGTTGATTGGTACATGGAGGGTAAGATCAATATTGATGATTTAATTACCCATACCATGCCTATAAATGAGATCAATACGGCCTTTGACCTTATGCACCAAGGTAAGTCTATACGATCAGTTGTGCTTTACGACTAAGTTATAGCTAATGACACTTGAAACACTCTCGGAGCATGCGGGTTTTGGCGGAAGTATTGGGTTTTACTGTCATGATTCATCAGAAACGCAATGTTCTATGAAGTTATCAGTCTTCGTGCCGCCCCAGGCCAAATCTAGAAGAGTCCCCGTTCTGACCTATCTAGCCGGCCTAACCTGCAATGAGGAAACTTTCATGACTAAGGCAGGCGCTCAGCGTATTGCTGCTGAGCTTGGCCTTATTCTGGTGGCGCCCGATACGTCGCCGCGAGGTGATGATGTTCCTGGAGATCCAGATGGAGAATGGGATTTCGGCCACGGCGCTGGGTTTTATCTTGATGCAGAAGCAGAGCCTTATGCTACGAACTACCGTATGTATTCGTATATTACTAAGGAATTACAATCGCTTATCCTTAATACATTTCCTGCTGATCCAAACCATCAGGGTATTTTTGGACACTCTATGGGTGGGCATGGAGCCTTAACTATCGGCCTAAAGAATCTTAACGTTTATCGCAGTATTTCAGCCTTTGCTCCTATCTGCTCGTCGACCCGGTGTTCATGGGGTAAGAAAGCCCTCACGCGTTATCTCGGACCGCAAGAGGAAAAATGGAAAGCTTATGATGCCTCTGAGCTGGTTCGAAGTGTGATTAAAGACGATGCATTCAGGGGCATGCACTTGTTGGTAGACCAAGGCAAAGATGATCCCTTTCTTGAATCTCAGCTTCATCCACATTTGCTTGACCGTGCATGCACAGAAGCGGGTTTTCCCCTGACATTGCGTAGCCATACTGGTTACGATCATGGCTATTACTTTGTCTCTACTTTTATGGAAGATCACCTTCGCCACCATGCTATGGCGCTTCAATAATTTCTTGGCGCTATGAATGGAACGTCAGGGCCGTTGGTAAAAACAGATAAGGATTGAGTCGCAATGTCCCGCATTTTCTACGGATGGTTCGTTCTTATCGCGCTATTCGCAACCTATGCAATATCTAACGGTATTTCTAACTACACCTTACCGTTGCTTTACCCTTCCCTCATGCAAGAGTTTGCTTGGAATGAAGCCCAAGTTACCCGCCCAGCTACTTTGATGTTCTTTGCGGCAGCTTTTTATTCCATTGTGGTTGGATTTTTGATTGATCGCTTCTCCGCCCGTTTGATGATGATAGCTGGCGCTTTTATCGTCATCATTGATCTTATAGCTTACACCTTCGTTTCTGAGCTTTGGCAAATGACAGTGGTATATCTTATTTTTGCATTTGGCCTAGCGCTTTGTGGAATGATGCCAGTGATGGTCGTAGCTAGTCGATGGTTTACAAAATTTCGCGGTTTTGCTGTTGGTATTCTGCTAATGGCCTCTAGCTTCGGGGGTGCCGTATTGCCTCTTACAATCGCTAGCGCAGTGCAACTTAGTGATTGGCGCGCTGCTCTATGGATTCTAATTATTATTGCTTCTGTATTCATGGTATTGCCGTTGGTTTGGCCACTCCGCGATAGGCCAGAAGATGTTTGCACAACACCTGACGGCCTTCCTCCCGGAAGTGATGAGCTAACGGATACAAAAGAGCACCATGGGATTGCAGCGGGGGTTACCATTAGCCAGGCTATGAAAATGCCGATATTTTATCTTCTTATGGTTGCCACGGGTACTTTATGGTTTTGTATTACTGGCATTCTCAATCATCAGTCCATATATCTTAATCAACAAGGACTCGAAGGTGCTGATCTTGCTGTTGCATTTAGTGTATTCTTTTGGTGCTCGATTATCGGCAAGGTGCTTTTTGGCTGGCTAAGCGATAAGTTTGCAAAAGGCCGTATCATGTTGCTTGCCATCATAAATATCACTGCAGGTCTTGTGATTCTTCGCCAGATTGATGATTCTACAATGAGTATGATTTATCTCTACGCTCTGGTGTATGGGATAGGCTTCGCAGGAACGTTCACTATGGTTCAGTTGATGATCATCGAGTTATTTGCGGGTCCCACCTATGGCCGTATTTTGGGCGTGTTCTTTTTCGTTGACACTCTTGCTGCTGGGGCAGGCATTGGGATCACAGGAATAATTCGCGTGCGTGCAGGTAGCTATCTACCGGCTATTGACCTGATGATAGGCATGTGTGTCGTTGCATTAATTTGTGTTATCGCTATTAACCGCATTGCAATGCAGCCAAGAAAGCTATTCTCAGTATGAATGCCAGAACATTTATGGACAACAGAGTGACGTACAGCTCTGCTCTTGCGCATATTCTATTGTTTTTCCTAGTAGCCCAATCAGGGGCGTCGGTATAAGAGGGTTAGTATTATGAGGATTTTCTATGGCTGGTGGGTTCTAGGTGGCCTGTTTGTGATGTATGCCGTCTCTAACGGCATCTCAACCTTTACGCTGCCGATTTTCTACTCCTCATTTATGGATGAATACGGCTGGAATCAGGAAGAGGTAACCCGTCCAGCTGCTATAAAATTTTTGTTCGCTAGCATTTTTAATATTACCGCTGGGTTTCTATTCGACCGATATTCTCCTCGTCCAATTATGGGCGCTGGCGCTCTGCTGATGGTTTTTGGTCTTACCTTGTTCCTCTTTATGGATAGTCTGTTGCATTTCGCTTTGATCTACCTTTTTGTAGCATTCGGTCTGTCCTTGTGTGGCCTCGTCCCATCCATGCTCACATGTAGCCGGTGGTTTACCAAATACCGTGGGCGTGCAGTTGGTATCGTTCTGATGGCATCAAGCGTGGGTGGTGCAATCCTCCCGAAAGTTGTTCAGGTGCCACTGTCTGAGGGTAATTGGCGCCTAGCTATGATGATATTAGCTGTGATCGGATTTGTCGGAATGTTCTTGCCCGTACTATGGCCTGTGCGGGCTCGGCCTACTGACAAAGGTTTGACACCCGATGGTCTGCCAGTTAACGAAACAGAAAATGATTCATCAACTAAGCAGATTGGAATCGTTGGTGGACTCCCGCTTAACAAAGTGGCTCGTATGCCAATATTCTACTATTTGCTTATTGCTACGGGCATTCTTTGGTTTTGTATTACTGGTGTTACTCAGCACCATGCAATTTATCTAGAAAAAGACCAGGGCTATGACCGTGCGACGGTAATCGACGTCATATTTGTATTTTTCCTCTGCGCGATCATCGGGAAGTTTTCTTTTGGTTGGCTGAGTGATCATATCAACAGACTTGTAGTAATGCTTCTGGCGACCATAAACCTTGGTATAGGACTAATAATCTTGCGTCTGGTGGATGGTGAAAATACGGCTATGACTTATGCGTATGCAGTTGTTTATGGGATCGGTTTCTCCGGAGCATTTACGATGATACAATTATCCATAGCAGAACTCTTTGCCGGACCCACTTACGGGCGAATCTTGGGCATCTATGTTGCTGTAGATACAATTTCTGCATCGCTTGGTGTATTTTCATTAGGAAAAATACGGGTCATGCTGGGGAGCTATACTCCGGCCATTGATCTGATGGTATTCTTGGTTGTAGTTGCGCTAGGCTGCATTCTTGCTATTAAGTACCAAACCACAGGCATTCTGAAACATAAATCGGTCGCTGCTGAGTAGTCGGTTATTACCAGTACTGGTTTTGAATTTTGACTAAGAACTTTTTGCGGGTCTGTCGCAAAGGCCTTAAGGCTACCGGTCATACGATAGAGTATTAAGAATTAGCAGCTTGCTATAAGCAGAATCTGATACGTCTATTGTACTCGATTGTGTGGTAGTATTCACGATTCTTAGGAACTTTGCTTTGAGTTGGATTAACGGACTCATCATTGCGGTATTGATGGGAAAAGAATGGAGCTCTGTGGATGTCAGAGATAAAGCGCGATCTATCCATTACAGAAATCTGCCAAGGTTACGATAACCGGCCAGAGTGTCTCATAGAGATCCTTCACGTTGTCCAGCGTTTAAATGGTTTTCTTAGTAATGAACAACTCATAACTATCGCGTTTTCGTTAAACCTGACCCGCGCAGAAGTGCATGGCGTTGCTAGCTTTTATCATGATTTCCGGATGGCGCCTGTTGGCAAGAAGATAGTACAAATATGCATGGCTGAGGCCTGCCAAGCCGTCGGTTGCCAATCAATTAAAGATCATGCAGAAAAGACGTTAGAAGTAGATTTGGGAGAAACTTCTGCAGATGGAAGAGTGTATCTCCAGCCAGTTTACTGCTTGGGTAATTGTGCTCTGGGGCCTGCTGTTATGATTAATGATGAATTATACGGCAGGGTTACGGTGGAAAGATTTAACAGCCTAATAATGGACACGAATAGATGACCGTAACGCTTTTTATTCCCGGCGACTCTGCGGCATTATCTGTAGGTTCTGACGCTGTTGCTATAGCTATTCAGGAAGAAGCTCGTAAACGTGATGCGGAAATCACCATTGTACGGAATGGATCGCGAGGTTTGCTATGGCTTGAACCTCTAGTCGAAGTCGAAACAGAAAATGGTCGTATAGGCTATGGGCCGATCACACCCAGCGATGTGGCAGGGCTATTTGAGGCAGGTTTTCTGGCTGGTACTACTCATCCTTTGGGGCATGGAAAGGTTGATGCAATTCCATACCTTGCCAATCAGGAGCGCTTAACTTTCGTCCGCTGCGGTGTAATTGATCCTTTGAATTTGAGTGCCTATGAGGGGCATGGAGGTCTCGTAGGTTTGCGCAAGGCAATTAGCCTTGAGCCTATTGAAGTTATTGAGATGATAAAGAAATCTGGGCTTCGTGGCCGCGGCGGTGCAGGCTTTCCTACTGGTATCAAATGGGACACGGTTTTTCGAGTGAAGGCAGATCAAAAATATATCTGCTGCAATGCCGATGAGGGCGATAGTGGTACCTTTGCTGATCGTATGCTGATGGAAGGGGATCCATTCTCTTTGCTCGAAGGTATGGTCATAGCGGGTCATTCGGTTGGTGCAGACACTGGATACATATATATCCGCTCCGAATATCCACATGCCATTAAACGTATGCAAGATGCGATTGCTATATGGGAAGATGCCTCGCTACTGGGAGAAGATGTGGCTGGTTCAGGCATGGCCTTTCGCATACACATCCGCGTTGGTGCTGGGGCCTACATCTGTGGTGAAGAATCGTCAATGCTAGAGAGCCTGGAAGGCAAACGGGGTCAGATTAGAGCTAAGCCACCAATTCCTGCCATCAGTGGTCTATTTGGAAAGCCTACGGTTGTGAACAACGTACTTTCACTAGCTACAATACCTTTTATCCTTTCGTATGGTGGCGAGGCCTATGCCGCTTACGGAGATGGCAGGTCTCTTGGGACTCAGCCCTTTCAATTGGGCGGTGATGTGGCACGCGGTGGTCTTGTTGAGAAGAGTTTGGGAGTCACTTTGCGTGAGTTAATAGAAGACTTTGGTGGAGGTACCCGTAGTGGCCGGTCTGTGAGAGCAGCTCTGGTGGGTGGTCCCCTAGGGGCTTATCTTCCGGAGAATGAGTTTGACGTGAACATGAATTATGAGGCTCTGATGGATATCGGGGGTATGCTAGGCCATGGAGGTATCGTTGTATTCAATGACTCTGTAGATATGGCCCATCAGGCACGCTTCGCAATGAAGTTCTGTGAGATCGAATCTTGTGGGAAATGTACACCATGTCGAATAGGTTCAGTGCGAGGCAAGGAAGTGCTTGATAAGATTATCGCTGGTGAGAAGGTTGAGGAAAATCTTCATCTTCTAGAGGAACTGTGTAACTTGATGACCGATGCTTCATTATGTGCAATGGGAGGGTTGACGCCGGTACCTGTACGAAGCGCCTTGAAACATTTTCCTGAGGACTTTCTCTCTACGCATTAGGCTGCTCTAATTAGGGAATTGAGGCTATGGCTCTTTTGAAGGAACAAGATCTTGGAACTCCCCCGTCTAAGCTTGGGGCTAACAGCGAGCAATTAGTCACTCTTGAGATTGACGGCATTCAACTTGCTGCTCCTCAGGGTACTAGTATTATGCGCGCTGCAGCAAAAGCGGGCCTTTCTATTCCAAAGCTATGTGCCACGGACTCGCTTAATGCTTTTGGCTCTTGCCGCTTGTGTTTAGTTGAAATTAAGGGTCGCAAAGGAACACCATCATCCTGCACTACACCGGTTGAAGAAGGGTTGGTTGTGAGCACACAAACGCCTCGCCTAGCTAGCCTGCGTCGTGGTGTCATGGAATTATATATTTCCGATCATCCTTTAGATTGCCTAACCTGTTCGGACAACGGCGACTGTGAACTTCAAGATATGGCGGGTGTCGTTGGTCTTAGAGATGTGCGCTATGGCTATGCAGGGGAGAATCACATTTCCCTAGAAAAGGATAAATCTAATCCATACTTCGACTATGATCCCTCTAAGTGTATTGTCTGTTCACGCTGTGTCCGGGCTTGTGATGAAGTCCAGGGAACATTAGCACTGACTATTGAGGGTCGTGGTTTTGCCTCAAGAGTCGCGGCTGGCATGAGCGAAACATTCTTCGAGTCTGAGTGTGTGTCCTGTGGGGCTTGTGTGCAGGCGTGTCCTACTGCCACATTACAAGAAAAAGCTGTTGTAGAGTTTGGTGTCCCAGATCGAACAGTGAAGACCACCTGTGCTTATTGCGGAGTTGGGTGTTCCTTTGATGCTGAAGTAAAGGGTGAGCAGGTGATACGCATGATTCCATCTAAGGATGGAAAGGCTAATCATGGCCATTCATGTGTAAAAGGTCGCTTTGCTTGGGGCTACGCCACACACAAAGATAGAATTACCAGGCCCATGGTTAGGGATGCAATTGATAAACCGTGGCGTGAAGTTGATTGGGATGAAGCCATCAGCTTTGCAGCACAAAAGCTAAAAAGGATTCAGTCTACCTATGGGAGGAAATCCATAGGAGCCATTTCCTCCAGCCGTTGTACCATTGAAGAGGTCTGGGCTGTGGTACGAATGACACGTACCGCCTTCTCTAACAATAATATCGATACTTGTGCTCGGGTCTGCCATTCTCCTACTGGGTATGGTTTAAAGCAAACATTTGGTACTTCTGCTGGCACCCAGAACTTTGATAGCGTTGAAGATGCAGATGTCATATTGGTGATTGGTGCTAACCCCACCGATGCGCATCCTGTCTTTGCGTCTCAAATGAAGCGTCGTTTGCGGCAAGGTGCACAGGTGATCGTTGCTGACCCACGCGTGATTGACCTAGTTCGAACCCCTCATGTTCGGGCTGCGTATCACTTACCACTGCTCCCGGGCACTAATGTTGCACTCATTAATGCTTTTGCTCATGTAGCGGCGACGGAGGGGTTGCTGGATGAGGAGTTTATCCGCACTCGCTGCGATACGCAGTCATTTAATGACTGGCGGTCCTTCATTGAGTCTGAAAAAAATTCTCCTGAGGCTATATCCCAGATTACTAACGTTTCAGCGGATGAAATAAGGGCCGCTGCACGCTTGTATGCGACCGCGGGTAACGCCGCTATCTATTATGGCCTTGGCGTTACTGAACATAGTCAGGGTTCGACTATGGTCATGGGAATGGCCAATCTGGCCATGGCCACCGGCAATATTGGCCGTAGTGGCGTTGGAGTGAATCCTTTAAGAGGCCAGAACAATGTGCAGGGCTCCTGTGATATGGGCTCCTTTCCGCATGAATTCTCAGATTATCGGCCAATCTCCGATGATGTTGTGCGTGCCGAATTTGAGGCCGCCTGGGGGTGTGCCCAGGACGCTGAGAATGGCTACCGTATTCCCAATATGCTGGATGCAGCCTGCGCTGGAAAGTTTAAGGGACTTTACGTACAAGGTGAGGATATCGCTCAGTCTGACCCCAATACTCAGCATGTCGAAGAGGCGTTACTTGCAATGGAAATGGTCATAGTGCAGGACCTTTTTCTCAATGAAACCGCCCGGTTTGCCCATGTTTTCTTACCTGGCACATCTTTTCTCGAAAAAGATGGTTGTTTTATTAATGCGGAACGCCGGATTAATCGTGTCCGTCCAGTTACTAAGTCCGCTACCGGCAAGGACGAATGGGAGGTTACCCAAGCACTTACCAATGCGCTTGGGTACGACAAGATGAACTATGCGGCAGCTGCGGAGATTATGGATGAAATTGCATCCTTAACCCCATCATTTGCGGGTGTTTCCCACGCTGTTCTTGATGAAAAAGGGAGTATGCAATGGCCCTGCAACGAAGGTGCCCCCGAAGGCACACCAATAATGCATGTAGAGGAGTTTGTGCGTGGCAAGGGCCAATTTGTGCTTACGGATTTTGTTCCGACGACTGAAAAAACAAACCGAAAATTTCCGATGTTACTGACTACTGGGCGCACCCTGTCGCAATATAATGTTGGGGGCTCAAACCCGGCGTACTGAGAACACGCAATGGTGGAATGAGGATGTAATTGAAATTCACCCTTCTGATGCAGAACTGAGAGGCATTCAAGATGGGCATTGGGGTATCACTGTGCAGCCGTAAGGGGCGAGATTACCCTGAAAGCGGGTTTGTCCCAGCGTGTGACACCAGGCGTCGTCTATACAACATTTCATCATCCAGAAACTGGGGCTAATGTTGTTACGACCGAGAATTCTGACTGGGCAACTGAATGCCCCGAATATAAGGTTACGGCAGTAGAAGTGACACCGGCTAATCATCGTTCAGCATGGCAGAAAGATTATGCGGCTATGACACCAAAAATGCGTAAAGTAGCGGAGAACAAAAAGGTTTCGGAGCCTGCCGAGTAACGTGGCGGCTGTGACTTATCATGGTGTGATACCGCCCGCCTACAAAGTTATTGCAACTAGTGGTGTCACGGCGTCGCCAGATTGGGCTGTCCCTGAAGAAGTGCCTGTGGCTTTTGTCTATAACCAGCGTAACTATGCAGTCATGTTGGCAACACCTGCAGATCTTGCTGATTTTGCTGTTGGCTTTTCCTTAACAGAACGTGTGGCTAACTCGTCAAGCGATATTATTTCCATTGATATTTATCAGGAAGACCGAGGGATAGATTTCCGGTTTAAGATTTCTCCTGAGCGGATGGATCGCCTTGATCTTCATTTGCGCCGCAGAAATATGGCTGGACGGGCTGGGTGTGGTGTTTGCGGTCTTGACAATGCTGAGGTTTTCTTTGAGCCCCTTCCGAAGGTGGCCAGCGATACTATGGTGTTATCTCCGCAGGCTCTTGCTAACGCGCATACCCAATTTTCGGATCTTCTTCCATTGGGTACTCGCACCCGCACCGTGCATGGCGCCGCATGGGTCGATTTGGGAGGGACGCATCACTACTGTCCGGGAAGATGTAGGCCGCCACAATGCACTAGACAAGTTGATCGGTGCACTAGATGGAAAGCAAATAGATTATGCTAGTGGTTTTGTCATGATTTCGAGCCGGTGTTCATATGAGATCATTGAGAAGGCGGCTCGTATAGGTATCCGCGCTGTTGCTGCGCTATCTGGCCCCACATTATTTGCCTTAAGAAAAGCGGTGGAAGCAAATCTGGCCGTGTATTGTAGGTCTGGTGATGGCTTTATTGAGGCTATCAATGAGACTTGAGAAATAGGTATCGCTTGAGATTCGATACGCAAAAAATCCGCCGCTGACGATGTCTAGCGGCGGATATGGTATTCCTTAAGAGTTATATGATCCTAGGATCCTGCAGTGGCAATCTTTTGATCCAGGAAGCGGATCCACTTTCCCGCATCCGATTTAGTATTCTTGAATCTTTGTGACCTAACCATGGAACGCCTAGCAGCTGTATAGCGCTCACGTTCAAGTTGGGTAATTCCAATGAGCATCCAAGCCATCCCTTCATCGCTCTCGCTCATACCCTTTTTATCTAAGCTTTTGCTTAAGGCATCTTCAGCCTTAGTCCATTCCTCATCTTGCAAGTAAGCCTGTCCCAATCGATAGGATAATTTACCTTTATCCGACCGGTCAGCTGCTTCTTTTAGAGGTGGAATGGCTTTAGCGAATTCGCGAGAATTAAAATAGGCATTGGCAAGAATCTCAAGGTTCTCAGAATTCCGTTTTACTACCTCATTCTTAAAGCCACGGTTCATAACTTCAGCGGCCTTAATAGGCGTTTCCTGAAACATATACATCCTTGCCAGACGAACTAGCTCGGATTCTTCAGTTAGGAATCCCTGCTTATCAGCCATTACGAGAACAGCAAAAGATTCCTCGTCACGGTCAAGCTCTCCATAGAGAGCCGCTAACTGTATAAAATATGCTTTCTTAGTCGTAAACAAATCGACCATAATTTCCAGCAAATCTTTACCAGAGACATAGTCTTCAAGTTCGAAATAGGCGGCTAGGAGGAGTTGGTACCATTGTTCGCGTGGTTCCGGCTCTAGATCAATGGCTTCAATTACTAATGGAATAGCGGTCCTATAGCGCTCAAGCTGGAAGTAGGCGTTAGCCAACAGTACTAATGCCCCAGAATTAACGCTTTCTGCTTCCCGACGCCACTCTTCGAGAATATTTATAGCATCCTGATAGCGCTCGACCACCATATAAAGCTGGCCAAGATTATATTTAGTAGAGATTACTTGGCCGCGGGGCAAGCCGGTGCCCTCATCCGGATTACTCAAGCTGATTGCATTTAGGAAAGCGGTAATGGACCCGTTATAGTTTTCCTGTTCGGCATAGAGATAAGCATAGGTCATCCAGACTGACGCTTTTTCGTATTCATTAGTTTTTTGGTCTGCAAGAGCCTCTCGAAGTTGTATATCTGCGGTCGCATAATCTTTTAATTCAATGGCCTCTTGAGCGGCTGTGAGCCTTTCATAAGTTGGCTTTTTCATAGCCTGAACTTTTACAGTCTTTGGCTTCTCTGGCTTTTTCTCTTCCTGCGCCAGAGCTACGCCAACGGATAAGCCTGGTAAAATAACGGGACCACCTGAATAGCTGAATAGGATTATGCAGCTTACCAATCCACCTATCACACTACGTAATTTCATTGGGTCTAGCCTCCTCATTGCTGCAATGAACTTGCAGTCAACCTTTTATCTATTGATCAGTCCTCTAACTCGAAGGTGATCACAACCTGGTTGTTATAACGGCGTGCTGGGCGCCCATCGACAATCTTCGGCTTGTATTTCCATCTTGCTAGGGCACGCTCAGCTGCTCTTTCGAAATAGCCTGTAGGTTCCGCTGCAATCACCATAATGTCTTCAACACCACCTGTCTCTGTAATGGTGAATTCAAGTTGCACCCAACCATTGACCCCGCGCGATGCTGCTCGCTGCGGATACTGTGGGGGTACGCGAACCAGAGGAATAGCATCGCCGTCGGTTGGCGCAGCGAGGCCAGCGCGATCCAAGTTCAATCCACGCGAGAACGCTGGGGCATTAATTCCTAAACCACCGGAATCTGGCGCGGTATTTGCATTAAGGTTCATAGGTGGGGGTGGTGGTGGAGCATCCGGCTTGTCTGGTCTGTCCGGTAAAGCGCGGTCTTTGGCTTGGACTGTCTCATCTCGATCAACCCGTGTGAAGTCGATTGCCGAGCCCTGCACTTCTTCTGTGATAGCATCCATACCGTGCGTGATCAGATAATTCATCAGCCAGAACAGGGCTATAGTTACAACGATGGCTAAGGGAATGGATGCCCCTACCCGTATGGTATTTGAACTCATCGTCTTTACCCCCCTCCCGCAGTTGTGAACCGTATTGCCGACTTAGGTGCAGATTTTAAACGACCCAGAGGTGAATCTCCATTCTCAACGGTAACAGTTATATGGCGCCTTGTCTCACTCACTCTTTTTCTGTAGCAATCGCTGTGGCCGGGGCACCGGCTTGACGGACTTGGTCCATCACTTGCATAAGTATCCCTGATTTTGATTTCGAGTCTGCTTGTATGACAACTGAGCCTAGCGGGTTCTCTGCGAGTAGTTTTTCTACACCAGCTCTCACGGCTCTTACATCTACCTCTTTGTTGTCCATCCATACTGAGTCGCCCGGTCCAACCGCAATAAGAATACTAACGCGACGCTGATCTTCTGCAGTTTCTGCCGGAGGGCGAGTGACCTCAAGGCCAGATTGTTTAACGAAGGTTGCGGTGACAATAAAGAAGATGAGCATGATAAATACGATGTCTAGCATCGGTGTCATATCTACGGCCGCTTCATCCTTTTCCTTTTGTGCTAAGCGCGCTGCCACATTCAGTCTCCGTTAATTGAGTTCGGCTATGGAAACACCAGCTGCGCCTGCGAGACGAGCCTGATCCATAACACCAACCATTAGATTACTCTCGGATTGAGGGTGAGCCTGTACAACCACAGAGCTTTCAGGATTTTCTGCAATTAAACGTTCCACATTGGCACGTACCGCACGCACGTCTATATTTCGGCCTTCCATAGAAATAACACCAGCCTCAGAAATAGAAATCAGAATAGTGACCGCAGCTGTTTCCGGTGGGTCATCTGAATCCGGCCGCGTCACGTCTAATCCGCGCTCGTTGACAAAGGTTGCGGTGACGATGAAGAAGATGAGCATGATGAACACGATGTCTAGCATCGGTGTCATGTCAACTTCAGCTTCATCACCTCCAGCTTTGTGACGTCGTGCCACTGAGGACCTCCTTAGTGATCAATCTCGAGGGCATCAGCTACCTCGAGCACTTCTGTTTGCGCCTTGCGGGCAAGGCGGAAGCTAAAATAGAGCCCCGACAAAGCGGCAACCATGCCAGACATCGTTGGGATCGTTGCTTTTGAAACACCGCCAGCCATGGCGCGCGGATTGGATGAACCGGTAATGGCCATCACGTCGAAAACCTCTACCATACCTGTGACAGTACCAAGCAAACCAAACATTGGACAAAGTGCTACTAAAGTGGCGATAAAGCCTAGCCCCATGACCGTATTCTCACGGACTTCTGAGATCAACTGCATCCGGATATGGCGGGCATGCCATGACTTCCGGTCCGAACGCGCATTCCAATGATTCAACGCATCAGCAACGATACGCTTATGAAAGACCCCAAAGTAGATAAATCTCTCTACAATGAGCGCCCACATAAAGAATGTGATGACCATAATGGCATTAAGAACCGGCCCTCCCTTCTCCAGAAATTGCTGGATCTGACCGAATATGTCGAATGCAGCTACCATTATGAGCGCTCGGCGTGACCTGCGATGATCCCAGCACTTTGCTCCTCTAGCACCTCAATGACAGCCTTAGACCTGCCAGAAGCAATCGAGTGCAGCAGGATAAGCGGGATAGCTGAAGTCAAACCAAGAACTGTAGTGATCAGAGCTTGTGAAATACCACCTGCCATCATCTTCGGATCCCCAGTCCCGAAAAGGGTGATTGCTTGGAATGTTTCTATCATACCGGTTACTGTCCCAAGCAGTCCCAGCATGGGCGAAATTGCTGCTAGCACTTTAATAGTGGATAGCCCACGCTCAAGAGCCGGTAATTCCTTCAAAATGGCATCGTCAAGCTTAAGCTGCAGGTTCTCTACATCCATACCTGTGTTTTGTTCATAGGTCTGCATTACACGCCCTAACGGATTATTGGCGTTACCTGTGGGCTGCCGTTTTTGGGCACCCACTCGGGCAGCAGTCATAGATAGGCTGATGATACGTACCAGGGCCAGCAGAATACCCAGTACGAGAAGTGTAATGATGACGTAGCCAACAAGACCACCCTGGTCTATCCGTTCCTGAAGAGAAGGTGTTTGGACTAAAAGTCCAAGCAATGCGCCACGCGACGGATCAACAGCAGCTGTAACAACGCCTGACTGGGCATTGTAGATATCCTCACCAGCATTCACGAAAAGAGAGCCGGGTTGACGGGCCAGTTCAGTCAGCCGTTGCGTTTCTGGCAAGTAGTCTACGAATTTGCCTTCAGACAGAGCCGTGAACGGTCCGATGCGAACCACAGAGGCATTTTTCTCGTTGCCGTCTACTGTCACGACAGGGGCTTCATAACGAACTACATCACCCTGTTTTGCGGCCTCTTCCATCAGAGTATACCAAAGCTTCTCCAGCTGAGAGAGTTCTGGTAGTTCTGTACTTTGGGCCAAAGAGTCAATGGCATCATCCCTGTCTGGTAGCTGGGAACTGATTAGAGATTGGCGAAGTTGACCTCGGGTATCACCAGCAACCTGACGAACAACGCCAAATAGCTCACCAAAAGCACCGAGACGTTCTTCAAGAACTGCTTCAAGTTCAGCCAAACGAATTTCGTTTTCTTGGAAAGTGGCTTCAAGACGCTCACTGAGATTTTCCTCCCGAACCACGGCTGCTTTAGCCTCATCAAGCAGTCTTTGCTGTGAGGCCTTTTGCTGCTGAAATTCGCGGACACGGGCCTGGTTAGCTCGATCATCCGTGGTTCGTCCTTCCCGCACACGGCCAAGCAATTCCTGCAAAGACTGAGCTGGAGAAGACTCTTGGGCCCACGCAATTGGAGCCGGTGCCACCAATCCGGCAGTCATTAATATGGCGGCGGCTAAAGATCTAGTTATGCAGCTCATTGGGCGGCCTCCGGAGCATCGATCGGTAGAAGTAAAAGGTCAGGTGCAGCCTGCTCTCTTGCAATAGAGAGAGCCTGCTTGATTGGTGTTACAAAGCCCGAATCGATGGCTTCCCAGTTACGTGTGTCTTGGTTCCAGCGCGCGAGCTGCGCGTCGTCCAGTGTCTTATAGAAAAGTGCTACCCGGCCCACACGGAGGAAGTCGACTGTAATCTGTCTTCCGTCGTCGGTATTTACAACACCGCGGCTTCCCTCAATCGTACGCCCATATTCGTTCTCAATCTGGTATGCTTCAAGCACTCTGCGAAACTTCTCAGCAGGGCTTGCATCCGCGCGCAGCATAAGGTTCTTAAGACCAGCCACTCGACTGCGGCGCTCTTCGATTAGGAATGGGACATCTAATTCAACAAATTGTTCCAGGCCATCAACCATACGCAGCATCAAAGGAACCACCTCGCGGTCGATTGTAGTGACACGATCAATGTCGCGCTGAGTGACGGCGATTTCGTTTTCCTGAGCTGCAATCAACTCGCGTAGCTGGTCGTTATACTGCCGAAGAGTGGCAAGTTGCTGCAGAACTGCCTTGTACTCTGATTCTAGCGCGGCAGTCTCATCGTCTAGTTCGTTGATGCGCTCTTGAGCTTGATTGCCTTCAGCTTGCGCCAGCAAGACTTGCTGCTTGTTGGCTTCTAGCTCCTGGGCCATAGTCGATGATGAAAAAAACGGCTGAATAGCTAGCAAAAGCGCGAGGCTGACGACTGCTGACCCATTTTGGCCTGACATAAATATTTTCATAGCGTTCCGCATGTGTGCGGTCCCCTTTTCCCTAACAACGATTACCGAATCCAACCCAATTAATTATTAGGTCATTTTGATCCGCACGGATATCCACCCTGCCGTGGCAGGCAAGTGGACGTAATGGACCAGCGCCCACCTTAGAATCAACCATTTATTCACTACAAAGCGAATCAATCGCACCAAAAGCGTAAAAGCAAAGGTATTTTGCACCCTTACAACTGATTTGTATGGGTCTTTCGACCTTGGCAACAGGCATTCTTGGTGACATTAAACGGGGCGATTCGCAAGTAGAAGAGCCATAGTAGACCACCAACTAACACCATTAAAACCAAAGAAACCGATGTCTCAGTTCAGAATGTCCGGCCAATGAACAAAAATTGTACGATTGGCCACCGAGTTCATAAGATCTTTATAGGATTTTCTGTCTAGACTGCAGCTAGAATGTACTTTTCGGGAGGAGTAGAAGGCTCATTTTGTCTTCTATCGATCTTTCTTATCTCTGCTTATAAACCCCCTATCGCTGATCCAGTCAGGCTTCCTTATCCTGTAAATTCTCTATTATCTTGGCCAGATAACGGAAAAAGGCATCCTGATCGACTGTGCTGAAATTAACCAACGCTTGGCTCGGCACGGCCCGCGCTGCGTCTATTAGGTCCTGTTTGAAGGTTTTTGCTTGGTCTGTGAGGTAGACATGGACACGGCGTTTGTCTTGTGGGTCAGGAACCCGTCGTATCAGGTCATCCCGTTCCATTCGATTTAGGGTATTGGCCATAGTAGGCTGCTCTACTTGGATGCGTTTGCAAAGTTCAGCCTGTGTTAGGCCGTCTTGCTCATAGAGCATGACTAGGGCGGGAAATTGCCCCGGTGACACCTGAAAACTTGTTAGATGCTCTTCCAAAGCCTTGTCAAATAGTCTGCTCAGCAGGCCAATTTGGTAACCGAGAGCATCCTGTCTTCGGATCGCCATAGTTTCCCCCTTACAACATAATCCTTGCCTTATCGTCCGGTTAAGTTCAATTGCATGCAATGCTTTTTTATTGAATTTGAACAGTCCGCACTCATGAAAAATATTATTCAGAACACCGGAGAAGGTTCTGGCTCCTTACTTTAGACTTAATTGGGCTGAAAGTACCCTTTCAAGATCATGCAATTTGATACAAGGGATTTGAAAATAGCGTTGTTATCTGACTTCTCAGCAATTGCCATAGGGTTATCGCCCCTGGGATTAAAGGTTCCGGTCCGACCTCTGCTAAGCACTCCGAATCCTGATCTATTGTCACTATTAAGCTCTAGGGTCCTCTCTTCCGCCTGATCCCTACAAGATCGGTAATCGGCTTGAGTCAATTTTTCATTCTTGACGGGTTGATGCCAGCCGTCTGATGGCGCCGCACAGGCGGCCAACATGCTAAAAAGGACGATACCAGTTAGGCTGTTGCGAAAAGTCTTAGGCAAACATTGTGAGGCTCGGCTGTTGACACCGTTTTTCTTGACCCTTTGCAGCTGAACTGATTGTGTTCCCCGCACAATATTCTCCCTGTCACAAGTTTGTCAGTAAAGGCATAGTCGCATGACAAAAGACAATTCTGCCACTGGATATTTTTTTGAGGACCTTCAGGAAGGTCAGGAGGCAGACTTAACAAGAATTGTTACCGAGGAAGACATCATCAAGTATGCCGAAGTGTCCGGAGACACTAATCCAGTTCATTTGGATGCGGATTATGCGTCTAGCACTATGTTTAAGGAGCAGATTGCACATGGAATGTTGACAGCCAGTTTCATTTCAGCGGTTTTTGGCACAAAATTGCCGGGTCCAGGCTCAATATATGTTTCCCAATCGTTAAAATTTCGGGCGCCGGTTAAAATCGGTGACACAGTAACTACAAGAGTTACTGTAACTGGTAAGGTGCAAGAGAAGAAATTTGTGACCTTTTCAACAGTCTGCGAAGTTGGTGGTAAAACCGTTCTGGAAGGGCAAGCCAACCTGATGCTGCCCACAAAAAGCTAAACGGACATTTATTCTTTATGCGTATAGTTCGCTACATCGACGACATTGAGCCGGATTTAAAGGGTTGTGTTGTTGCATTAGGTAATTTTGATGGGCTTCATCGCGGGCATCAGGCAGTAATTACTAAGGCTAAGGAGATTGCACAGAATCAGAAAGTGCCACTAGCCGTGATGACATTTGAACCTCATCCGAGGGCTTTTTTTACACCTAATCAAGATGCCTTCCTGCTTAGTCCATTTAGAATAAAGTGTCGGCAGATGCGCATAATGGGAGTAGAGCACCTCTACGTTCAACGATTTGATGCAGCGTTTTCCAGACAGTCAGCGGATGAATTCGTTAAAAGATTTCTGGTGGATGGGCTTGAAGTATCTCATGTAGTTGTAGGTTACGACTATGTGTTTGGCAGTAAGCGCGGTGGCAATGCAGCCTTATTAGAAACCCATGGCGCGGAATTTGGTTTTGGTGTTACCGCCGTTGAAGAATTTAGAATAGACGATAAGGCTCAAGTGTCATCTACTACTATCAGGGAGTTCTTGGCGGAAGGCTCCTGTAAGGAAGCTGCTATTCTTCTTGACCGGTATTGGGAAATAGCAGCGCGTGTTGAACATGGTGATCAACGGGGCCGGATTCTTGGCTTTCCAACTGCTAATCTGCCCTTGGGCCAACATCACAATCCTAAACAGGGCGTATATGCTGTCAGAGCAGGAGTGGATCGCGGGGGTAAAACTGTTTGGCACGACGCGGTTGCGAATTTTGGTCGTCGGCCCACCTTCAATAAGTCTGATGTCTTGCTTGAGGTACATTTTTTTGAATTTCAGGAAGAAATTTATCAAAAACAAGTTCGGGCTGCACTGGTGGAGTTTATTCGGCCTGAAAAGAAATTTGACAGTGTAGAAGCGCTTAAGGCTCAACTAGCGAAAGACTGCACTCAGGCTAGGAAAATACTATCGGGTCATAAATTTCCGGCCAACCCTTTTCCCTTTGTGCCGTTGTCTCAATTAGTAAAGGGTTAAGTTCATGACCCTCGCACCTTGCCTCAAACCCGCCGTCCTGCTAAGTCCCGGGCTTATGGATACCTCGCAACCTCTCTTTGCGATAGCTGATCGAATTACCGTCCCGGTCCTGTGAATCAGGATCGGGTATTCCCCTGCGCTTTTTTACTTTATAAAATAATCTGCTCGGCCGGATTCCGCGGACATGATTGATTCAGAAAAACCCAACCATACTGTTGATTATAAATCTACGGTCTTCTTGCCTCAGACCGATTTTCCGATGAAAGCTGGCTTGCCAACTCTCGAGCCGTTGTTGCTCAAGCGATGGTATGAGATGGACCTCTATAACTGTCTGCGCAAAGAGGCCAAGGGCCGGCAAAAATTTATTCTCCATGACGGCCCCCCCTACGCAAACGGCCATCTTCATATTGGTCATGCACTCAACAAGATTCTTAAAGACGTTATTGTCCGAGCCCAGCAAATGATGGGCTTTGATGCTAATTATGTCCCTGGTTGGGACTGTCATGGCCTACCGATTGAATGGAAAATCGAGGAGCAATATCGCAAGAAGGGCAAGAAAAAGGACGAAGTCCCAGTGCTTGAATTTCGTCAGGAGTGCCGAGAGTTTGCAGCTCATTGGATTGAGATTCAAAAGGAAGAGTTCAAGCGTCTGGGTGTAACCGGCGATTGGGATAATCCCTATCTCACCATGAGTAATACTGCTGAGGCAGCTATCGTGCGCGAGATCGGTAAGTATGTCGAGAATGGTGGACTATATAAGGGTTCAAAGCCAGTGCTGTGGTCAGTGGTGGAAAAGACTGCATTGGCAGATGCCGAAGTAGAATACGCCAATCACACCTCTACGACGGTTTGGGCGCGGTTTCCAATTACAAAATCACATGTAGATGCCTTGCGTGGTCACTCCATTGTTATCTGGACTACAACACCTTGGACACTGCCAGGTAACCGCGCCATAGCGTTTGGTGCCGACATTGATTATGCATTAATCGAGGTCGTGAAGAGAGATGAAGCTTCACTGGCTATCATAGGGGAACGCTGCGCGATTGCCCTACCACTCCTCGATCAGACCTTAGCTAAGGCCGGTATTAAAGCTCACAAAATTATCAGCCAAATCAAAGGTGTAGATTTAGAAGGTACGGTTTGCCGTCACTGTTTGCATGAAGATGGATTTGGTTTTGATGTACCTTTGTATGCAGCAGATTTCGTTACCACTGAGCAGGGTACCGGCTTTGTCCACATTGCACCGGGTCATGGAGAAGATGACTTTAAACTGGGCCAAGAGTTCGGCTTGCTAGTGCCTGATACTGTCAACGGTGATGGCCTTTACTATGACACAGTTCCGTTATTCGCTGGTAAGCACGTGTTTAAAGCGGATCCGGAAGTGGTGAGCGCATTGAAAGATCGAACACGCCTCCTTGCCTCGGGTACGCTTGAGCACAGTTATCCCCATTCCTGGCGGTCTAAAGCACCGCTTATTTTCCGTAACACGCCTCAGTGGTTTATTTCTATGGAAAATAATGATCTGCGGAAGAATGCACTCAAAGCTATAGACAGCACTCAGTGGGTACCTTTACAGGGCCGCAATCGCATTCATGCCATGGTAGAAAGCCGTCCAGACTGGTGCGTTTCGCGCCAGCGTCACTGGGGTGTACCTATCACTGTATATGTGAGCAAGAAAACCGGCGAAGTCTTGCGCGATCCCGCTGTGACTGAACGAATAGCGCGTGCCGTGGAAGAGGAGAGCTCAGACGCTTGGTTGTCTTCTGAACCGTCACGCTTTCTAGGTAATGAATATGATGCCGAAGAGTGGGAGCCTGTTCAAGATATTGTTGAAGTTTGGTTTGATTCTGGTTCCACCCATGCCTTCGTTCTTGAGCAGCGTGAAGACCTCAAATGGCCGGCCGACTTGTATCTCGAAGGTTCTGACCAGCATCGTGGCTGGTTTCATACCTCCCTACTTGAAAGCTGCGGAACAAGGGGACGGGCACCTTACGATGCAGTTCTGACTCATGGATTTGTACTAGATGAGAAAGGCCGTAAGATGTCGAAATCTCTCGGCAATGTGGTTGAACCACAAAAAGTCATAGATCAGTCAGGTGCAGATATTCTTCGTCTCTGGGTCGTGGCCTCTGATTATAGTCAAGATCTGTCGGTCGGTCCCACTATCCTCAAGCAGACATCAGACTTATACCGCAGACTACGTAATACATTCCGGTATCTCCTTGGCAATCTCAAAGATTTTGATGAGTGCGAACGGCTTGAGGTTTCGCAGATGCCAGAGCTAGAGCGCTGGGTGTTGCATCGCTTGTGGGAAATAGATAAGAGCATCCACAAAGCCTGCAAATCCTATGACTTCCATGGCCTGTTCAACGAGTTACACCACTTTTGTGCTGTGGAGTTGTCAGCTTTTTACTTCGATATCCGCAAGGATGCGGTGTACTGCGATAGTATTGATAGCCCACGCCGTCGCGCCGCGCGTACGGTACTCGATACACTGTACGATTGTTTAGTAAGGTGGCTTGCACCTTTCATCTGCTTTACAGCAGAAGAAGTATGGCTGAAGCGTAATGCGTCTGATGATGGCTCTATACATCTACAACAGTTTCCGTCTGTTCCGGACTCATGGCGTGACGATGATTTGGCGACGAAATGGTCACATGTGCGTCGCCTACGCAGAGCTGTCACTGGGGCAATTGAGAAAGAACGCGCTGCAAAAACGATTGGCTCCAGCCTCCAGGCCTACCCGAGCGTCACCGCGAATTCTACTCTTGTTGATGCTTGTGTCGGCTTGGATATGGATGATGTTTGTATCACGTCTGATATCATTATTGAGGAGGGCACACCGACTGCAGAAGCATTTATGCTAGATGAGGTTCCGGAAGTAGGTGTGACAATTAATATCGCTAAAGGTGATAAATGTGTACGCTGCTGGAAGTTCCTCCCAGATGTCGGCACGCACAAGAACCCAGGCGTTTGTCGCCGATGTTCAGACGCTGTCGATGCTTCAGTTCAAGCAGCTTGACGCTTAACATGCGTATCGGAATTCTTGTAGCTAGTATCGCCTGCGCTATTGATCAGGTGACCAAGTATATCATGGTAGAGCGAGTATTTCGGCGCGATGGTATGGTTGAGACGCCTTTCTTTACTCCTGAGCTAATCGAGATCTTACCATTTTTTCAATTTAGAATGGTCTGGAATACCGGCGTTAGCTTTAGTCTGTTTGATTACGGGGACGCTACGACAGTCGCCATCTTGATTCTTTTGCAACTGACTATTGTTGGAGTTTTGCTTTGGTGGTTACGTCAATCAGAAACACGGATAATTGCGATTGGTATTGGCTTTATAGTTGGCGGTGCTCTAGGTAACATAATTGACCGCATCCATTATGGTGCGGTGGCGGACTTTCTAGATTTTCATGTTGCTGGGTATCATTTTCCGACGTTTAATGGTGCAGATTTCTTTATTACTACCGGCGTTGTATTTTGGCTTCTTGACGCCTTAGTAAACCGGCATCAACATAGCCATGATGAAAAACCTGAATGAGGCTTACATGATTTCAATCACTCGAACGCTTGCCCTGGCTGCCTTAATCCTTGCTGTCCTAAGTGGTTGCGATGATACCCGGCGGGCTCTCGGGATTGATAAGTCTCTTCCCGATGAGTTTGCTGTGGTGCGCCGGGCACCCTTGGTTATGCCGCCTGATTATAATCTAAGGCCACCGGCCCCTGGGTCTGAGCGCCCGCAAGAAGGAACGACGGCGGAACAGGCGCGTAACACCCTTATCGGCAGGAATCGACTCGATGGCTATCGGCTTCGTGGTTTTAGCCCGGGAGAAATTGAGCTACTGGACCAAGCCGGTGCCGATTTAATATCGCCAGGTATTCGCGATATGCTGGACCGTGAAACGTCCGCTTTTGCAAAGGAGTCTGATAGCTTTACAGATCGTCTGGTGTTTTGGAGTTCAAATGGCCAGCTGGGAACACCCCTTGATCCGGCTGCTGAGCAAAAACGTCTAAACGAAAATCAGGCGCTTGGTAAAGCCGCTAATGAAGGACCAATTCCTGTTATCTCCAAAGGCGGATCTGCACTTCTGGGTATTTTCTGAGTTAACCCTGTTAAGCCCGAAAAATAATCTGTAACGCGCCAGAGCCAGGATTGCGCACGGTGAATGTATCAATCAAACCCAAACCAGGAACAACATGCTGACCACGAGGTGCATATTCTTCCGCACCTAATTCGTTACAACCCTCTACGCAATAATCCAGATCCGTTACCTCAAACATCTGTGCAAGATAACCGATATTAGGTGCATGTGCATATTGTACTAAGTCCTCACAATCATAATTAATAGGACAGGATAAGGCTATCTTGCCAAACATATGGTTGCCCTGCATGAATTTCACGGCGGTCTTGGCGTTCTTCGGTAGGCCCAGGAAATTATTTTGTTCAGGGCCACCTAAAATTTCATCAATTAGAACTCCGCTTTTGAGTATAGTCTCATAGAATGCCACCGCTTTATCGAGATCATGGGCGACGTGAGAAGTTGTAACCACTGGCGTGAATCCTGTCGGGGTGCGTCCGTGTTCTTTCACATAAGCATGCATTTGTCCCACTCTGGTCTTTGGATCATTACCCGTTAACTCGACCAGATTAATAGCTACCCCATCGGGGCCGTTAAAAATCACTTCTGTTGGCGCCCCTTGTGTGCCTGACATTTTGTAATGGGTAGGTTCTGACCAGAATTTAAACCCTTTGCCCTTTAATTTTTCCGAGTCTCCATGAATATCATCTGTATAGAAATTCAGGTTGAAGAGACCATAGGCCCGATATGTCTCATCGCTACGAATGACCTGCTTATCTTTCGCGCTAAAATCTAGAAGCAAAATACGGCCAACTGGACAGCCGGTTAACTCGCAGAATACAGCCTCTGCAGATGTTCCTTCAGGCAAATTCCATAACTCCTCAAAGTCATGGCCAGACCACGTCACTTTTTCATGGGTTGTTAGTCCAATAAGATCTCTGTAGAAATGTATAGACTTATTCATGTTAGCGACGCTTATCACGGCGACGCTTAGCGGACTCCCGTCCGGTGCAATGATATCCCCCATTATTGCCCTCCTTTTCCTGATCGGCCCGTTTTTCTTTTACCGAAAGTCCTTCAACCCATCTGACGGCGAATAAAAGCGCTGACGCCTCCTAGAGCCTGTCGTGCATCAGTAAGCGAATCGCTCCACATATGCCAGACATGAAACATCCCTGGCCATTCTTCAAGCGCGACCGTCATTTCGTCTGCCTTAGCTCGTGCGGCGAGCTTACGACTGTCATCAAGCAGGACTTCTCGTGTACCTACTTGAATCAGCAGAGGTGGAAGTCCACGCAGGTCACCATATATGGGCGAGATGAGAGGATCCTTTGGGTTGGCTCCATTCAAGTAAAGTGATGCAACATTTGATAGAGATTCACGGTTTGTAATTGGGTCATCATTAGCTTTCGTATCCATCGTTTCTCCATCACACTTTAAGTTCACCCATGGCGAAAGCGCTATAAGAGCAGAGGGTTGGTCTATACCGCTTTCCTTCAGGCGTAGAGCCGTTGAAATAACCAATCCACCGCCCGCAGAATCACCAAGAATAGCAATGTGACCCGGCTTGATGCCCTTCTTCAGCAGCCACTGGTATGCTCGCACACAGTCATTCAGGCCGTCGGGATAGGGATGTTCGGGTGCTAGACGATACTCTACCAAAAGCACCCGTGTGCCGCAGAATGCGCTTACCTCAGCAGCTAAATGTCTGTGAGATGCAATACTACCCGAGACAAAGCCACCGCCATGGAGTAGTAGGACTACTCTATTGGTATTCGCATCAATGGACGTTACAAAACACCCCCTTAATCCACCCATATCAACATCTTCAATAGTGATGCTGGGTGGCAAAGTCTTGTTTGCGAATAATCCATCAATAAGGTCTCGCATAGCCTGTGGTGTTTCTTTTGGTTTACTGGCAAGGTATTCGCCCAAATGTTGGAGTATCGCCTTAACTTGACTCTCGGTATGCTCATGCTTGTCGCCCCCCACGTTGGCATTAATTGTGGTGACGGTCTGTGTGTCAGTTCTGTTAAGAGATTTACTTTCCAACGGTGACTTAGACGCTGTCATAGAGCTAGCAATGCGCATATAAACAAACGCAAAAAACGTTGCTGGTATCACATAAACTAAGAGTGAACCTATGGTCCCGAGCAGTATTTGTAGCAACATACTGACACTATCAGCCATCGAATCACTCAGTAAACCGACAATAGATGCAGCAGTTAAGACAACAAATTGAGCTGGAATAATCAGTGCGACTACCGACATTATGCAGAGAATAAAGATAGCTGCCATACGGGATCCTAAGCCATGCGATTTTTTCCATGCCTCACTAATTATAGCTGGCCGCCCTGTGGCAGCCATAGCTAGCACTAGAGATAAGCGACATAGCACCGAAATCACAAAAACACCCCAAATGCCAAGTGATGCAGCCGAGAGGAGTTCGGTGGTTGGACCCAGCACTGTTGATAAAGCTCTCAACACGCCGCTGATCAATAATGCTCCCAACAAACCAATTCCGATCACAATCAACCCAATGATTAGTTGCCAGACCAGCATCTTTCCTTCCAGTCCACCGAGCCTGAACAAGGGCCGTGTCCGAAGGTCATCATCGCCGAGTATAATGGCTCGGTACCAGGTAACTGTGAACGGCAGAAAAACTATAGCGCTTACGATGCTTAGACCTGCTACTGCTGGGTTGCGTGGGTCCATAAGGTCAGCGCCGGATAGCCACGCAGTAATATTTAGCACTACCGTTATGCAGTAGGGAATCGCTGCGTAAAGCGCCATTCTGGCCCGGTTTTCCCCAGCAATATTGAAGAATTTCATAAGTGGTTTTAAATACTGGTAAATACATGGGTGGCTTTTACTTTCTTGTGCTAGCAGTTTCGGTCCGGACACTACCCTGCCATCAAGGTAAATGGAACGCTGACTATACTTGAGAAACGAACCAATAAGGCATATCCCAGAAAGAGTGTTGACCAGTCACCCTAGGCACACCAAATATTGCCGTACTAAAGATCTTGTGAGGAAAACTATTTATGTCTAAACACCCATCATATTTCTGCTTTTTCTTTTTGCTTCTGAATATATTTTTTGTAGTGCGTCCTTCAGATGTTGTTGCAAATGTATTTGGGGCTGAAAGTTTTTATCTTAATAATGGCATGCAAGTGGTTGTTATCCCTAACCACCGTGTCCCTATTGTGACTCATATGGTCTGGTACACTGTTGGGTCTGCGGACGAGGCCCTGGGTAAGTCTGGAATCGCACATTTTCTAGAACATCTAATGTTTAAGGGAACGCCCAAATATCCCGCAGGAGAAATTACAGACTTGGTAGCCCGTAATGGTGGCCAGCAAAACGCGTTCACCTCATACGACTATACAGCCTACTTCCAGAACATTGCTGTCGACCGGCTTGCAACAATGATGGAGCTTGAAGCAGATCGTATGCGTAATTTAGTGCTTAACGAAGAGGAAGTACGCCTGGAGCGTGATGTGGTTCTTGAAGAGCGCCGTATGCGGGTTGATAGCCGTCCAAATTCAATTATATCAGAACGGCTGAATTCAGCTTTGTGGGCAACCAATCACTACGCAATACCTATCATTGGGTGGAAGGAAGAAATCGAGGCCCTTAATCGGTCAGATGCCCTAGAGTTTTACCAGCGTTGGTATGCGCCTAAGAACGCTATTCTAGTCGTTGCAGGCGACATCACACTTGATGAACTCCGTCCTATGGCAGAGGCTACCTATGGAAAGATTGATCCTGTTGATAAAGTCGCTTTACGGGAGCGCTCAAACTTTCTGCCACAAACGGCTCATGTAAGGGTAACAATGGAAGATGCCCGTGTCCGTCAATCGCGCTGGCAGCGCATCTATATCGCACCAAGCGTTAATGTTGGTGATCAAGACGATGTCTATGCATTAAAGGTCCTGAGTGAAATTTTAGGCGGTGGGTCAACCAGCAGGCTTTATCAGGCTTTAGTGGTAAAACAGGCGATAACAGCAAGTGTCAGTGCGTTCTACATGGAAGATGCAGTCAGTTATGGACGGTTTTATTTGTCGGCCTTACCCAGCCCAGGGGTGTCAATTAGAGAAGTGGAAGTTGCTTTAGAGGCTGAAATTGAAAAAGTATTGGCCGAAGGTATTCCGACTTCTGATGTTGCCCGCGCAAAGAAACGCTTAGGTGCTCAGTTGGTGTATGCTAAGGATTCCCCTAATAATGCTGCTCGTACAGTGGGTGCGTTGTTGGCGGTAGGGTTGAGCATTCAGGATATTGAAGCCTGGCCGGGGCGCATTGAGCAAGTTACAGCTGAGCAGGTTAATAGAGCAGCTCACCGCTTGTTTAATGAGGCTCCAAGCGGGACAGGAGTGTTGCTCCCAAAGGGAGGCGCATCATGAGCATATCTTGCCAGATACGATTAGTCATAACGGCTGCCATCATCGCCGCTATGACCTCACCTGCGATAGCTATAGATGTCGTTGAAGTTAAAACCGATGATGGGCTGGTAGCCTATCTCTCTGAGGATCACACTAATCCAATAATTGCCGTTAGCTTTCAGTTCCGCGGTGGTGCTGCCTTAGATCCTGAGGATAAACTCGGTTTGTCCTATATGGTCTCGAGCTTGCTGGATGAGGGGGCAGGTGATCTAAATTCTTTTGCGTTTCAGTCTCAGTTAGAAGATATGGCTATCCAACTTAGTTTTGAATCTAGCCTGGAGCACTTCTCGGGGTCTTTGACTACGGTGACAGCGAATGCTGATGAAGCCTTTAAATTGCTATCTCTAGCATTGGCAGCGCCCCGCTTTGATGAAGAACCTGTGGAACGCATTCGTCGCCAAATTCAAGTGGGCCTAGCGCGTGAAGCTGAATCACCGCAACGTATTGCCAGCAAGACATTGTTCGAAAACTTGTTCCCACGTCATCCTTACGGCCGTTCCGTCCGCGGCAATTCAGAGTCCATCAATAAGATAAACCGAACAGATCTTCAGACTTTTGTCAGTGAGCGCTTTTCCAAAGACCGCCTTCTTATCGGAGTTGCTGGCGATATTACCCCGTCGCAACTCAAGGATTTACTCCCGCAGGTATTCGGTCATCTACCACAGTCATTAGGTGCGGATTGGCGTGCAGTGGAAACGGCTCCACGATTTTCTGGCACTGTTATTGTAGAGAGGGAAATTCCACAAAGCACGGTGTATATGGCCCATGGCGGTTTAAAGCGTACCGATCCTGATTGGTATGCAGCTTTGATTGCCGATTACATCCTGGGCGGTGGCTCTTTCGCCTCCCGTTTAATGGATGAGGTGCGTGAGAAGCGCGGTCTAGCCTATGGTGTGAGCACTAATCTGGTACCCTATGAAGCATCACCTCTGGTCATGGCTTCGGTAGGGACGCGCAATGAGTCAGTTGCCGAAAGTATTGCCGTAATCCGTAATGAATGGGCTAAGTTTCAGCTCAGTGGCCCCACGGAGACCGAACTGGAGGGTGCTAAATTGTACCTAACAGGAGCCTGGCCATTAAGATTTACCTCTTCTAACCGGATTGCATCTATCTTAGTAGCTGTTCAACGTGATGAATTGGGTCTCGACTATCTAGATAGGCGCAATTCTTTCATAGAAACCGTAACTCTGAGCGACGTACGCCGCATTGCTTCCAAGCTATATCGCCCAGAGGAGCTGACAGTTGTTATAGTTGGTCAGCCTACCGGTATCGCGGCCGGAGATAAAAATATCCAAATTGAACGTTAAAGTCAGACTGTAGCCCGAATCTATTGTGGCTGCTAAAGTACATTGTATGACTAAATCTGACCCAAGCAAAAGTATAGAATGGGCCGCCTTATCTCATCACCGCGAAGTGATTGGGGGTACAACGCTGTCAAATTTGTTCGCAGCTGATCCACAGCGCTTTGCCAACTTGTCTTGGTCATTCAACGGTCTGATGTTTGATTTTTCCAAACAGCGGGTTACTAGGGAAACCCTTGGATTTCTGATGGACTTGGCTCGCTCTAGGGGCGTTGAGAGCTATCGTAACGCAATGTTTGCGGGCGACAATGTCAATTCTACGGAGAATCGTGCAGCTCTACATGTTGCTCTGCGTGATTTTTCCGATCGCCAGTACAAACCAGAGGGCGTTGATGTTGCAATTGAGGTCGCTAACACCCGCGAACGTATAATAAGTTTCGCCAAGGCTATTATTAATGGGGAGCGTACAGGTTACACAGGCTTATCTTTTGATCGTGTTGTGAACATTGGCATTGGTGGATCAGATCTTGGATCTCGCTGTGTTGTCAACGCTCTGAGGGAGGATAAGGGACTTCATACTGATTTTGTCTCTACCGTCGATGGCACGGCATTAAAGAATGTTCTTGCTGTTGCAGATCCGGCTCGGACGATCTTCATTGTGTGCTCAAAAACTTTCTCTACGCAGGAAACACTGGCTAATGCTGGCCACGCACGGCGCTGGCTTGTTTCGGAGCTAGGGGAAGATGCTGTTGCATCTCACTTTGTCATTGTGTCTGCAAGTCCTGACGCTGCCGCAAAATTTTGTATTCCAGAGGATAGAGTATTCCCTATTTGGAGCTGGGTGGGCGGGCGATACTCCTTATGGTCAGCAATTGGTCTCTCCATTGCCTTGGGCTGTGGCCCTGATGCTTTTACTCAAATGCTTGCCGGTGCGCACGCGATGGACCGGCATTTTGAAACAGCACCATTGGCAAAGAATATCCCAATAGTTGCTGCTTTGATTGATTTATGGAACTTTAATTTCTGGGACTTCACCTCATTAGCAGTAATGCCTTATGATCACCGTTTAAGCAGGCTGCCCGACTATCTTCAGCAGCTGATGATGGAGAGCAATGGTAAGGGGATCACCCACGATGGATTTACTCCTTCGACCTCCGTTTCACCCATCATCTTTGGCGGCCCTGGTTCAGATGGCCAGCATTCATTTATGCAGTTAATTCACCAATCGCCAATGGTTGTGCCGGTAGAATTTATTGTTGCTTTAGATGGGCAGAACGATCCCAATCGTGACAAAGTAATTGCTAATGTCTTGGCTCAGTCGGAGGCGCTGATGCGGGGCCTTAGTTCCTATGAAATTAATCAGGGCTCTGAAGAGAATCAGGCTAAATGTAAAACTTGTCCTGGCAATCGGCCGAGTACAACGATACTTCTAGACTCAGTGTCAGCTGAAACCGTGGGTGCCCTTTTAGCTTTTTATGAACACCGAACGTTTGTGGAAGGAGTATTGTGGGGCTTAAACTCATTTGATCAGTGGGGTGTAGAACTTGGTAAGCGCTTTGCTGATGAATTACTCTCAGACATAGTAGCTGGCCACTCTTGTGTTGAAAGGGATTCCTCTACTCTTGGTCTTATGACCGCGTATCGCACCAAAAGAAAGACATCATTGACATGACTTTGCGCATTTTACCGCCAAATATGGTTAACCAAATCGCAGCTGGAGAAGTAGTCGAGAGGCCTGCTTCAGTAGTCAAAGAATTGGTCGAGAATGCCCTTGATGCAGGCGCTGAACACATTGATGTTACCATGAATGATGGTGGCCGGTCTCTCATTGTTGTATCTGATGATGGTGAGGGTATGGATGACCGTTTCTTGGCTTTGGCTATAGAGCGCCATGCTACCTCTAAGCTTCCTGAGGATGATCTAACCCATATCGGATTTCTCGGTTTTCGTGGTGAAGCTTTACCCTCTATCGGTGCTGTAGCGCGATTAAAAATAACTAGCCGCACGCCGGACGGCTCGAGTGCCTGGTATGTTATGGTAAAAGGTGGTCGTCGCGAAGGTCCTGTGCCAGCTCCTCATCCGCGAGGTACACGTGTTGAGGTCCGCGACCTTTTTTTTGCTACACCTGCTCGTCTAAAGTTTCTAAAAGCTGCGCGCACCGAGCTCAACCATGCTGTGGATATACTCGGTCGTCTGGCTATGGCCCATCCCCATGTAGCTTTTACTCTGACTGCTGATGGCCGCTCACGTATTTCATGGGATTCTGAGAATGGGGATTTGTTCGACGCACGGTTAGCCCGCTTAGGTGATATTATGGGTAAAGATTTTATTCCTAACTCAGTACCTGTAGATTCAAGCCGCTATGGCTTCCGCCTTACTGGATATGCAGGTATACCGACCTATAACCGCGGTAACGCCCTAGCCCAGTACATGTTTGTTAACGGCCGGCCAGTGAGGGACCGCCTGCTGCAAGGCTCAGTTCGCGGCGCATATCAGGATTTCCTTGCCTCCAACAGGCATCCTTATTTGGCACTATTCTTGGAGTGCCCAAGTAGCCAAGTGGATGTCAACGTTCATCCAGCGAAAGCTGAAGTTCGTTTTCGGGATGCTGGCAAAGTAAGAAGTTTAATAATTGGTGCGTTAAAAGATGCTCTGATAGAAGCTGGACACCAATCATCAACTACTGTTGGCGATGCGGTACTGGGTGCGATGCGTCCCGAAGGGGCGGGTGCGCTACAGCATGCTCCACAATCTCTGTTTAGATTGGCAAATGACGGCGAATCCGCTCTCCGTAGTCAAGGCCCAGATGGTAAATTTCTGGAGGCACATATCAATTATGATGCCGCTCCTACAGCTTCTGTCATCGAGTTAGATGAAGAATCTGCTATAGACTTTCCATTGGGTGTTGCACGTGCGCAAGTCCATGAAACGTATATTATTGCCCAAAGTCAAGACGGTTTGGTTATCGTCGATCAGCACGCAGCTCATGAACGTCTTGTGTACGAGAGAATGAAAGTCATGCTTGCGGATGCTGGAATCAATCGCCAACTTTTACTCTTGCCGGAGGTGGTTGAGCTTGATGAAGCTTCCGCCCAGCGTCTGGCCGACCGCGCTAACGAACTGGCAGAACTCGGTCTAGTGCTAGAAGCATTTGGTGGATCTGCAGTGATAGTGCGTGAGGTGCCCGCATTACTTGGCGAGACTGATGTCCAAGGGCTGGTTAAGGATCTCGCCGATGAAGTCTCAGACCTTGGCGAAACCCTCTCGCTTAAGGATAGGTTAGCAGATGTCTGCGGAACCATGGCCTGCCATGGTTCCGTTCGCGCCGGGCGCCGTCTAAGAGCCGCAGAAATGAATGCGTTGTTGAGGGAAATGGAGATTACCCCTCACGCTGGACAGTGCAATCATGGGCGCCCTACCTATGTAACACTTAAGCTAACTGATATCGAGAGGCTGTTTGGGCGCCGCTAAAAGCATTGGTGCAATACTATCTTTTGGCTATGTCAGGTTGGGGGCGAAGCAGTCGGAGCTATTCTAATGGATAGGTTCCCGCCTTGAAAAGGGACTGGATCTAAATAGACTCCCTTTAGCAAGGATTTCTAAGCTTCATATTGAGCTAGCATTCTGTCTTGGCCCTATAAATGGGTCTATTTAGGCTAGATGTTTGAATTTAGTAAATGAGTTAGAAATATAGTTAAAAACACTAAATTGGTTGTTTGATTATAGTGTTGTAATCATGACTAATTACTATTCCATTATTATAATTGGCCGGGGCTGAGTTGTAGAAGAAAAAAGCGTTTCTGGGACAGGTATGGATATGCTTAAGCTTAATAATGGTCTGAGGCCTGGCGCTGATGATCAACCTAAGTGCTTCTGGTGTGCTAACCATAGTGACTATGAGGCTTATCATGATGAAGAATGGGGTTTTCCAGTCAAAACAGACTTTCACTTGTTCGAGAAGATAGCACTTGAGACTTTTCAGTCCGGCCTGTCATGGCTGACCATCTTACGTAAGCGTCACAATTTTCGTCGAGCCTTCAATGGCTTTGATTTTAATGAGATTGCCTACTTTGGTGAAAAAGACGTGGAGCGATTGTTACAGGATGTGAGTATAGTTCGTCATCGGGGAAAAATTGAAGCTGTTGTGAACAATGCTAAGCGCGCTAAAGAATTGGTTAGTGACGAGGGATCGTTAGCAGCATACGTGTGGCGCTACGAACCTAGACTAAAAAGACGCCCCAAAATAATCTCGAAAAAGGCATTAATGAGCCTCAACCAGACACGGGAAAGTGTGGCACTAAGCAAAGATCTCAAGAAGCGAGGCTGGCGCTTTATCGGCCCCACTACCGTTTATGCCTTCATGCAGTCTATGGGGCTGGTAAACGATCATATTGAAGGCTGCGTTATCCGCGAGGTCGTAGAGACGGCCCGAACTAAATTTGAGCGCCCCTTTTAAGTAGAAAATACTTCCGGGGTCTTGGGAAAACTCTCACGTTGACTATTTTCTTCTGTGATGTTCTTCGCCATAGGCCTATTAATCTTATGTGCGACTCTCTCAACTATCACTCACCGCATAATGGTATTCGCGGGAGGCCTCCCTTTTGGTCATCTGGCCGACGATAATTAGCTTCTTGAGACCGACTAGGGTAACATTATCCTCTGGTTTTAGGTTTGTCTTCACAGCGTATATCAACTTGGTATGCATACGATACTAATGCTTTAGCTGCCTACCTTCTGGAAGCAAGTAATTATGAAAGATATAGATACTCTTTTTCAACAAACTCACGATGAGTACGTTCGCACAAGATATATTGCCACCCTTCACAATCATATGATGATGAATGTGCGGTTCAATTTAAGAGATATCTATGAGAAATCAGTTCAGCCCGAGTCAAAGAGTGTTCTTGGTTACAGTCAGAATTCCATTGATCAGTTTTCCAAAGAAATTGAGAAAGAAATCTACTATCGGACCTATAGCTCCATACGATATAACACGCAGGAAATGCTTTCTCAGTCGAAAGTATCGGCTGTCGAGCGAAAGCTGCCCGAGATGATCGAGGCTGCACGCGAGGTTGCTAACAAGAATCCTGCCGGTGGTTCGCTTCAGACCGACCCGGACTTGGAATTACCAAAGTACATTACTGCTCTCGACGTACACCTTATTCCTGGCGGTTATCATGCTGAGCATGCTCAGGATGATGTTGCGCAAGGGGTTTTGCTTGGTGTTAAGCACTCCGGACCAGTTATCAATCCGAGGCGTGATTTTGGCAATGTAGGCTATTCGGTTAGTACATGGCTAAAACATACTTATCCCAAATTTATGCCCAATAGTGTGCTTGATATGGGAACGCAAGGTGGCAGCAATCTCATTGCCTATGGCAAAGAATTCCCTGGAATTGAGCTTTATGGAATTGATATCGCTGCACCAGCTCTGCGATATGGCCATGCTAAGGCAGAACTTCAAGGTGTGAAGATGCATCTCAGCCAACAGAATGCGGAAAAACTCGATTTTGCTGACGGGAGCTTTGATCTGGTCGTCTCTAGTTTCTTCTTTCATGAGATTCCATTTCCCGCGAGTAAGCGAATCTTTAGTGAGGCCTTCCGGGTTCTTCGTCCGGGTGGCATGATGGTTAATGTAGAGCTGCCCCCTCACAAATCCTGCGAAAATTTTATAAATTTTATGTACGATTGGGATACTCGCCACAACAATGAGCCAAATTACCGAAGTTTTCGCTCACAGGATCCAACGCAACTTCTCGTAACAGCTGGATTTCTGGAATCTGCTGCGTTTGAAACTACTATTCCAGAGGTTGCAACATTTGACATGAATCAATATCGGGACGTAGTTGAGGGTAGAAGTCAATCACCGCCTCATGGGCGCGGTGGCTGGTTTATATTTGGGGGCTGTAAACCCTCACAAGACTGTAGCTGAAAGAATTTAGAGAAAGCTCTATGAGACGAAGGAAGATTCTGTAAAGTGTAAGTTTAGCTTTACTAATTAGTGGAGCATTTTTTAAGGCCTGAGCGCGTTTATGTTCCCAGGAAAAACTACTTCTGGAAGTATAGAGTTCTAGAAGGTTTAGGAACTCGACCGGGTTAGATAAGTAAGAGTTCCACGGCCATAAGCCCGATTGTCTTCCACGTCCCAGCCTATAGGCGATATTATTTTTTCATTACGGCTAGTTTCAACAACCATTAATCCTGAGGACTTCATCCAGTCTTTTTCCGCTAATATTTTTAGAACCTGATCGGCAAGGCCCGACTCATAGGGTGGATCCATAAGAGCAAGATCATAAGGCTGCGGTGCAGCATGCAGAGTCTTAGCATCAAGCGTGAGAAGGGACGTTTTATCTTCGACGCCGAGTATCTTGATATTACGCTTAAGGCTTTGAAGCGAGATGGGATTATGTTCAACAAATGTAGCTTGTGCCGCTCCCCTGCTTAATGCTTCTAAGCCAAGCGCACCAGAGCCGGCGAATAGATCAATTATCTGCGCTCCACGTAGGTGGAAACCATAATTCAGGAAGCTGTGTTCAAGCCGGTCGAAAAGAGCCTGCCTAGCCCTGTTTGAGGTGGGGCGTACTGTGTCACCCTTTGGTACAGTTAGAGTCTGGCCCTTAAATATTCCAGAGGTGATATATATGGATCCTAAGCCAGTGCGCTTTGGCGGCTGTTTTTTTATGCTCATGCCTAAGTTTCCGGAAAGGCTGAGCCTAATTGTTCCTTAAGTACCTTCTTGGGTACTTCTTTAATCGCGCCCATTTTCAATGATCCGATTTGGAATGGACCGTAAGCTGTGCGGATAAGTCGGCTAACTTTTAGACCCGCATATTCCATCACCTTACGGATCTCCCTATTCTTGCCTTCCTTCAGTGTTATCGTCAGCCAGGAATTTACCCCTAGAGCCTTGTCGACCTTCACTTTTATGGGTCCGTAGGTAACTCCGTCGACGGTAACGCCCTTAGATATGGATTTGAATATCGTTTCTTTGATTGCTCCATAGACACGCACCCTATACCGGCGGGTCCAACCCCTCTTCGGGTGCTCTAATTCCCTGGCTAATTCCCCATCATTGGTTAGCATCAGTAGGCCTTCCGAATTGAGATCCAAACGCCCAATCGAGATAACTCGCGGTAGGGATTGGGGTAGAAGATCAAATACTGTCTGGCGTCCGCATTCATCTTTGTGGGTTGTCACTAGGCCAGTAGGTTTATTGAATAACCATAGGCGTGGGGGATCTAACCTTGGCAAGCGTTCACCATCAATTCGTAAATCATCAATAGCAGTTATATTTGTACCGGGTGCTGTTAAAGTTTCGCCATTTAATGTGACGCGCCCTTGTTCAATATATTTCTCCGCTTCCCTGCGCGAGCAAATACCAGCACGTGCGATAACTTTCGCAACTCGCTTGCCAGGAAGGGATACGTGCTCTTTCACGTCGCAGAGGCAGAGGTTGAAGCCGCACAAGACAAAATAAAGCTTCGGTTAAGCAGCCGGTCGCTTTCGGAAATATGAAATTCTGGATGCCACTGTACACCGATACACCAGGATCGCGTCGGGTCTTCTATACCTTCGATTACACCATCCGGTGCCATCGCGTTAATAGCTAAAGGTTTCACGACGGTCTTGACTGCTTGATGATGAGCGCTATTTACCGACAGCTTAGTTACTCCAATAATGCGGTGCAACTGTGTGCCTTTGGTTATTATTACTTCATGGCTGGCTTCGTTGCGTGGATTAGGTTGCTCGTGGGCAAGAGCGTCTGGCACTTCATCTGGGATATGTTGAATAAGTGTGCTTCCTAACGCTACCGCTAGCAGCTGTTGGCCACCACAGATGCCGAATATAGGTTTTTTCAGGTCCAGCATTGCTTTTGTGATACCGAGTTCGAAGTTGGTACGCTCATTTTTTAGTACGACGCTGTCATGTACCGCCGCTTCTCCGAATAGGTGCGGATGCACATCAAATGCCCCACCAGAAACAACTAGTCCATCAATCATATCGACGAAGTATCCAATTAGGTCTGGAGCACTGGGTAGAATCACGGGAATACCACCAGAATCAGCTACTGAGGTGCAGTAGTTTTCCCGCAAGGCATACCAGGGGAAATTAGAGTATCCTCCTTTATCTTCTCTATCGGCGCTAATGCCGATCACCGGTTTGGTTTCTGAAGACATCATAGCTGTGGATTACGCTGTCTAGTTGGTCCAGGTCAAGCGTAAGTCCTTGGGAGGCTAATACCCTTCGACTTCTCTGCTTCTTCATAAGCGCGCTCTGCTGAAGCTACCGTCTGATAGCTTTCGGTATTAAAGACTTTGCTCAAAGCGCTACCCCAATCACTTCCGGAAAAGCCTGACGGTGTCATTGCAAAGGGGTCGTCAACCATCTGCATCGGCTGCGCGGCTAGCATCTTCGATAGCATTTGTAGCAGATACATTGAAATTCCCATCGCGCTTGCATCTCTACTAAGGTTAGCCTGCCTAATGTCAAATAGCTCTGAAGGATTTGCTTTTGACGGCATGCTTTCTTGTTCACTCAAGTTCGGGGATGGAAGGGTGCGACTTATGTCATGGTTAGGTTGGAATAAAGAAGCGATATCTGCAGTTTGGTTCAATCGGCTACTGAATTTTTCCTTCAGCCAAGATATTACACCGGAGGCCGATCGTGATTTGCCATCAGAGGAAAAGAAAACTGATTTGTTTGCATGTGCTGCTGCCGGCAATAGTTCAGCGGCAGGCTTCGTGGGGTCTTGCTCTGCTGCAGTCATTAGCGCTGTTGCACCCCATGCTCCGAGAAAATGAGCCAGATACAGTTCTCCTGGTGCGGCTTCACGTCCCAATGCTGCTTCCATGGTTTTTGAATTTTCTCCTGCAAAGAGCGCGGCAAATTTAGAAGAGATTTCAGGATCGCTGCGCATGCCTAGTATTTGAACCTCTGCATTTTCGTTACCAACAGATAGACGACCGCTAACACTCTCTCTTATTTGAGAGGCAAGGTTGCTAAAACCTAGCGCAGCGCCATGTCGTCGCATCATGTCAAGCCAGGTGCCTCGGGTAAATTGGAATAAGCCGGAGGCTGAGGATGTCTTAGATTTGGCGTTAGAATCAAAGCCACTTTCTTGAGCTGCTTTGGCTAATAAATAATGAAAGCTAACACCACTTTCCGCACTCGCTATTTGGATGCTCTTGAGGGTGCTTCGTTCGACCTCTTGGCCGCTAATTCGCACCACTTCTGTGCCGTGGTCGATCATGGCTTGTCATTCCTTACAACATATCCCAGCCACAGCCTACGTACAGGGGGTTACTAGACTCTTAAGACCGTCTAATCGCTTTATTGGCGCAGACAAACCTTGACGTTTCTTCAATTGCCACTGAAGGTCTCCCTATGAAAGACCATTGCTACATGGACCTAGCCCTCAATCAGGCACGGGTTGCCGCAGCTCAAGGTGAGGTGCCTGTGGGTGCTGTCATAGTCGACTCCAAAAGAGGTCATGTGGTTGCAGCGGCTGGTAATCGAGTCGAGCAGGACAACGACCCCACTGCCCACGCGGAGATGCTAGCCATCCGGGCAGCGGCGGATATTTGCGGGGCCCCCCGATTGACTGGCCTCGATCTTTACGTAACGCTAGAGCCTTGTCCGATGTGTGCCACCGCCATATCATTTTCGCGTATTAGGCGTGTCGAATTTGGCGCTTACGATCCTAAAGGTGGTGGCATAGAACATGGTCCTATGATATTTGCCCAGCCCACATGTCATCATAGGCCGACAATTGTAGGAGGGGTTGGTGAGGAGGCCGCAGCATCTTTACTTAAGACCTTCTTTGCTGAGCGCCGCTAAGCCGGGTATAATAATTTTATGAGATTGATTCATACGATTGCTGCTACCTTTGGCCTCTCACTTTGGCTGACCATGTTTTTCCTATACCGCCCAGTATCTGCGCAGGAAATAGACTTGGAGCCCTGGGATGTTGGGCGCTACATCCAGCTTGATCCTATAATGGTTCCATTTCAGACGGGTCGGGGGATTCGCTACCAGGTTATAAACGTTCGGTTGATTATGGGAGAAAAATCAACGGCTCGGTATGCTTGTTTTGTTGCACCTATAGTGCACGAGAAAATATTATTCTATGTGTGGCAACGTGGTCTTGCGACCGCAGATTTTCTAGGTGATAGGAAGAACCAATTAGCGGCTGAGATTCTTGAATTTGTTGAAGAAGAAACAGATGAGCGATACTACAAGAATCTCGAGCTAGCCGGAGAATTTGACGAACTTGATCAAGACTCGGAGATTCTTTCTAACTATTGTAAATTCCGTCCAGGACGCAACTGATATTCTCGATGGGATCCTCATAGGTCCTGAAGCTTAGCTAAACCATGAACTAGCGTAGGCGGGTGCAAAGTATTATTGCGTTACACTAAGCACTTTCACGAGCCTTGCTCACGAGCAACTGCACGCCAGCCGATATCTTTACGGCAGAAGCCTTCCGGCCATTCTATTGCATCCACAACTGCGTAGGCTTTTCTCTGCGCCTCTGTTACTGACTTACCCATGGCTGTGATTCCCAAAACCCGGCCAGCGGCTGCAATCACCTTACCCTCATTGACCTGGGTCCCAGAGTGGAAAATCACTGAATCCTTATGCGAGTTTATGGCGCTCAGGCCGTGGATTTCAGAACCTTTATTATAAGAGCCTGGATAGCCATTAGCTGCCATCACTACTACTAATGCGGCATCGTCATGCCAACGTAAGTCGAACTTGGATAAATGCCCATCAGATGCAGCAATCAAGGCAGGCAATATATCTGATCGCAACCGCATCATTAGCACCTGGCATTCCGGGTCGCCGAAACGAACATTATACTCTAGAAGTTTTGGCCCGGTCTTGGTAATCATCAGTCCTGCGTATAGTACCCCAACATATCTTGTACCAGCGTCGGCCATTGCTTTGACTGATGGCATTATAATGGAATCCATCACCTCGGTTTCTAGAGCTGCTGTCATCACTGGAGCAGGTGAATACGCGCCCATTCCACCTGTGTTGGGACCAACATCACCATCACCAACAGCTTTATGATCCTGAGCTGATACCAGAGGGAGCGCATATGTACCGTCAACTAAGACAAAGAAGCTGGCTTCTTCGCCTTCCAAGAATTCCTCAACCACAACTTCGTTACCGGCATCACCGAAGGCTTTATCTGCCATCATTATATCGACAGCAGCATGGGCATCTTCAATCGTGTCACATAGAATAACACCCTTACCAGCGGCAAGGCCATCGGCTTTGACCACAATTGGCGCCCCTTGTTCTGTGATATACGCCTTGGCCCGTTCAGCATTCGTAAACCGACCATAGGCTGCTGTCGGGACACCACTTTTCGCTAGCATATCCTTCATGTACGCCTTTGAACCTTCTAATTGGGCGGCCGCTGCGCTCGGACCAAATACCTTAATACTTGCTTCGTTCAGGCGATCGGCTAGTCCTGCAACTAGGGGTGCTTCCGGGCCAACAACAACGAAGTCAATGGCCTTGTCTACGGCATAAGTAACTAATGCTTCAATATCCTCAGCGCTGATGGGAACGCATTCAGCGATTCCAGCGATTCCAGCATTACCAGGCGCACAAAATAGTTGGTCGCATAAAGGAGAATTAGCGATGGCCCAACATAATGCGTGTTCTCTTCCGCCGCCACCGACAACTAAAATTCTCATAGTAATGGCTCCGATTATATAACAAAGTCTATTGAATTATTGTTCAGGGCTTTGTAACACAGCAATTAGTCGGCGTGACCTCAAAATCTGGGTTTCTGCAAGTGGAGCCACTTTCATATGCTTAACCTGCTTTCGCCGTTTTCGGCTAATAGGACTAGCAAAAGAGAACGTGACCAAGTTTCGGCGCTCTGCCAGACGCTTACAATTCCCGGTGCATTTATCCCGCCAGACTCAGATAAAGTGATTGCTAAAGCCCTGTTAAGCCGTGAAATGGGCAGTTTAGACTTAACTAATGCGGCACTGTCACTCCTCAGGAATAATTCTCGAGTTGACGCAATACTGAATTTAGCCTGGCAGAAAGATGAGATAGCTCTAGAAAAGCTTCTAGCTGACGGAACGCTTATTGCCTTGTTAAACACCCCCATGATGCAGGCTCTTCTTTTCTCATGTCCAATCCCTGATTTGAGGGTGGAACGTCTGCTTACGCAGATTAGACTTCTTCTACTTGACCGCGCTCTCAAAGCTGGCTGGTATCCAGATAAGGCAATAGCCAAGGTGGCGGCTGCATTGGCTGCGCAGGCGTTTTTGACAGAATATATTTTTGAAGAGTCAGATAATGAAACTGACTTGATATCCATGTTGTGCACTAGAATAGAATCACAAAGTGCAGACTTCATTGATTCTTTCAGCTTAGCCGTTCTTGCTAGCTATAGGCGGCTAGTAGATCTAGATTTTGTGGATAAGATTGCAAGCCTTGTTAACGGCAGCACTGACCCTGTAATTCACATTTTGTGGCGATATCAGGTAATTGAGCCTGCGCGCCAACGAGATCTTCTGAAAGAGATTCGTGGGCTGACCGATATTAATGATGAAACATCGTTAATTGTACGGTCTCTTTATGAAAAGAACCCTTACCCCAACTGGGTTTGTTATCACCGCAACGAACCTTTGACGGCCCATCAAGTATTAACAATGGCCTGCTCTGGTGTTGATCTTGACGCATTCGGCGATACTAATAGTCCCAGAATTCTAATTGCTGGATGTGGTACGGGTTTGACGGCTATTGATGACGCGGTCCTATGGAAAGACTCACAGATTCTTGCGTTGGACCTCTCACTCAATAGTATTGCCTATGCCATGCGTAGTGCTGAAGAGATTGAGGTTTCATCTATTGAGTTCGCCCATGGCGATATTCTTCATCTCGGATCTCTAGACCGAGCATTCGACTATATTTCATGTACGGGTGTTTTGCATCACATGACAGATCCAATCATGGGTTGGAGGGCGCTGGTGGACAAGTGTAAGCCGGGAGGTGTTATGCGTATTGGCCTGTATAGCGCTGCATCACGTCAGGCTATCATTGCTGCGCAGGCTCTTCTAAAAAATGTGACAGAGGGTAGTAACGCGAGAGAAATTTCTAAAGCGCGTCGGTATCTCATCGACCACGCGTACCGGTCTGGTATGGCAGATGAGATTTATGCTGATATTTTCGGCATTGCTGATTTCTTTAATGTTTCTATGTGTCGTGATCTTCTTTTTCACGTCCAAGAGCATAATTACACCATTCCTGAGCTTGCAGATGCTATCGACCAACTAGGTTTGCGGTTCTGCGGCTTTATTGATTCTCACGGATCTCTACTAAAAGCATATCGGGAATTTGCGCCGAATGATCCTGCTGGTCTTAACTTAAGTTCATGGGCTCAGTTTGAATCTTTAAGTCCGGAGTTATTTCCAAAGATGTATGACTTTTTGGTCCAGAAGATTGTTGGTTGAGCTGTCACCCTAGAAGTCTAGTAGTTCACGACAATTAATTGACTGACGCTAAGGTCCAATTATGTGATAAATAGAGCCATGAGTAATATTCACAGGTTCAAGTCTATAGTTCTACTGCTCAGCATTCTCATGACCCTTGTTACGGCAAGTACTTTGCGTCTCGCCAGAGCGAATGATAAAATTAGCCTCGCCGTTACAGCGCTCCCTCCCAGCCTGTTCAATCCGTATCGTAATACAGGATTACCTTATGTCTACACGTGGAGCGCCGTCTTTGATGGCCTTACCGCTATTGATGCAGATGGTAACGTCCAGCCAGCGCTTGCGACGTCATGGAAAAATATAAACCCCTTAACATGGGTCTTTCATTTACGCGACGATGTAATGTTCTCTAACGGCAAGCCGTTTACGGCACAGGCTGTTGTTGGTGTGGTGGATTTCTTGTCAAGTGATGCTGCGATCCGTGAAGTTGTTGCGCGTATGATGTTTTTTCTCGATTCTGCTCGGGCACTTGATGAGCATACCGTCGAAATCAAGACATCTATTCCTACCCCCTTGCTGCCTCGCTTTCTGCCTCAATTTCACATTGTCGATCCAGATTATTTTCGTGAAGTTGGGCTAGAAGCTTTCTCTCGCAAACCGATTGCTACAGGACCGTTCATCGTTGAAGAGATTCGTCCGGAAAGAGTTATACTATCAGCATTCCGTCGTGGCTGGCGCGCACCTGTGGAGGAGCGCTTGGAAATTCTTGCAATTCCAGACCTCTCTGCACGTGCACAGTCGGTCTCTTCTGGCCTGCTTGACATAGCTTTGTCTATGGGTCCTGAAAGTACGCGGGCTATTGTTGCCCAAGGTGGTGGGCGTCTAACGTGGCGAGATGCTGCAATTTGGGCTTATAATATCGTTGATGGACGCCAGCCAGCCTTGTCAGATATTCGAGTGCGTGAGGCAATTAATATTGCTGTCGATCGTGAGGCAATTATTGATGGCCTATTGGACGGAGAAACCGTAGCGGCGACACAACCAGCGCCACCTAGTGTATATGGCTTTAATCCGGCAATCCCAGCAATTCCTTTTGATCCAGAGCGTGCCAGACAATTAATAATAGATGCTGGATACCCAGACGGTTTCGAGATGATTATCGAAGCTACTGCAGGCTCTAGTGCTAATGATAGTGCTGTAAATCTGATGGTGTCTCAATTTCTAAGAGATATCAATGTTGATATGGAAGTCCAAACCGTGACGACAAACCAGATCATTCGTAATGTGGTAGAGGGAACATGGAAGGGACATGCATTTGGTTTGCATTATAACTATGAGCCAACTTCTGATGTGTTGCGGGCACTCGATACCCACTCTTGTCTATGGGCTAAAGCTTGGTATTGCAATCAAGCTGTAATGCCTTTGGTGGAAGCAGCCCAAAAGGAATTTGATCCTATTCGTAATTTATCCCTAAGGCGTGATATAATGTCTTTTTACCGAAAGGACTGGGCGGCACTTTTTATGTACCAAGCGCCTCGTTTTGCCGCCTTAGCACCTGGCGTTTCGGGACTAAATGTAGTCAACAACATTGTATCCTATGATACAATTCACCTAGGCAATAATATGCCGTAATGATAACAAATGAATAAGTGCCATGGTTTGGATTGTTACTCTCATTAGATTATTTTCTGTCATAGGGGTCTACCTTTGTCGCAGTGATGAGAATTTTTATCAAACTGTAGACATAGTGCGGCGTCCTCATGTCTAACACGCCTATTCCGCTAAACGTGCCAGAGTTTTCGGTCTCAGAAATCTCTACGGCTCTTAAACGCGCGGTCGAAGATAACTTTGGTTATATACGTGTTCGTGGAGAAATCTCCCAGCCTAAGGTAGCAGCATCGGGCCATTGCTACATGCGTTTAAAGGATGAATCAGCAGTCATCGATGCCATTATCTGGCGTGGTAGCATGGGCAAAATAGGCCATAGGCCAGAGGAAGGTATGGAAGTAGTCGCCTCTGGTCGGTTAACTACCTACCCTGGTCGCTCGTCCTACCAAATTATTATCGAATCTTTTGAACTTGCAGGTGCAGGCGCCCTACTGAAGCTCCTCGAGGATCGCCGCAAAAACTTAGCAGCTGAAGGCCTTTTTGACGAAGCGCGTAAACGCCCTTTGCCGAGCTTGCCCGATGTGATTGGTGTCGTAACATCGCCCACTGGCGCAGTTATCAGAGATATTCTGCATAGATTATACGAACGCTTTCCTCGCCGGGTCATATTGTGGCCAGTGCGCGTTCAAGGTGAGGGGGCAAAAGATGAAATAACAAAGGCTATAGAAGGGTTTAATGCTCTCGATCCAGTCGGTCATATTCCTAGGCCAGATGTTCTGATTATAGCGAGAGGTGGCGGATCATTAGAGGATCTTTGGGTGTTTAATGAGGAGCTCGTGGTGAGAGCTGCCGCTAAGTCTGAAATTCCTGTAATTTCTGCCATAGGTCATGAGACGGATACCACCCTAATTGATTTTGCTGCGGATCGTCGGGCAGCCACGCCAACTGCTGCGGCGGAAATGGCAGTTCCAGTCCGTCTTGACCTTATTACACAAATACAGGACAGCGGGAGCCGGCTTTCTCAAGCTGTGGGCCGCCTACTTTCTGAGTCCCGGCTTCATATTGATGGACTTGCACGCGGGCTACCTAACTTAACTCGGCTTGTTGAACAGAAACAACAAGATATGGATGTTTTGTCAGAACGCTTAGTGTCAGGGCCTAGCCGATTTCTGCTGGCAAAGACGCAGGAGCTCGCTATATCCACTGCTGGGCTGAAGCCTACACACATTATTCGTTATCGCATTGACCCCGGTGAGACTCAGTTAGCTGATTGGTCTACTCGTCTTATTTCAGCGCTCATGCGATCCACAGACAGCACACGTGAACGACTTAACGGTTTGGTGGCGCGCCTTGATTCTGTGTCTCCAAGAAAGGTTTTAGAACGTGGTTACGCTCTGGTTACTAATTCAGAGGGGACGCCAGTAACACTGGCTTCAGAGGCATCTGATAAGGCATACTGGAAGATCGAATTCCAAGACGGGCCTGTTGAGGTTACGGTTGGATACGATGGTAAAGCACCTGTTAAGCGATCCCATCAGACGAAAATTGTTACGCAAAAACCAACGGGAAACCGGCAAGGGAAGCTCTTATAAATGCATGTAGTCCTATGTCTAGGAATTATACTTCAGGGTACGCTTGCGGCTGCTCAGCCCACTTCATTTATGGGCCGTCTTGAGCAAGGTGGTATTGTTGTTGGCTCTGTAGAGGAGGGTGTGACCCTCACTTTGGACGGACGCTCGTTAGCTTTATCAGATTCTGGCGGATTTGTTTTCGGTTTTGACCGGGATGCAAAATCAACAGCCACCCTATCAACTCAGTATCCTGACGGCACAATTTTGACTGAAGTACTTACTGTTACCAAAAGAGACTGGAAGATAGAGCGAGTGAATGGCTTGCCGCAAAATACGGTTGCCCCTAACCCCAAAACTATAAAACGTATTGCTGACGAGGGTAAAATGATTATTTCTGTGCGAAATAGCACAGAACAATATCCTTTCTATGAAACTGGTTTTATACAACCCGCAGAAGGCCGCATCTCGGGTGTCTTCGGTAGTCAGCGCATTCTTAACGGGCAGCCGCGGTCACCGCATTCGGGACTGGATATTGCTGCGCCGCCGGGGACGCCTATTTATGCAACAGCTGATGGCGTTGTTCGCCTCGTACATGAAGGTATGATTCTCACGGGTAAAACGATAATGATAGACCATGGCTTTGGGTTGGACTCGGTCTACATTCACATGAGCGAGATTTATGTGGAACAAGGACAGACGGTTCGGCAGGGTGACGTTATCGGAGCCATAGGTATGACCGGGCGGACGAATGGGCCTCATCTTCATTTTGGGATTTCATGGAATGGCGCTAAGCTTGACCCTCAGACCGTGATGCTGGTTTTGCCGGCCTCAAATGCTTCTACCAACAGCTCCCTTTAATAATGCTTGCAATGCTGATTCATCTTTCCAAGTTACACCGATGCGTAACACATTAACCTGCTGGCGTTGCTCTGGGGTCAGTCGCATAGCATCTTTCTCAGTCGTGACCGGCAGAGCACCTTTGGCAAAAGCTGCATTTAGAATCTTCTGAATATCAGAAGGCTGATAAAGATAATGATCGTCAAAGCTGTGAGTGGCGACAATACGTGCTCCTACCCTGCCAAGAGTTGCAAAAAATTTCTCAGGGCGCCCTATTCCTGCAAAAGCCAATACCTTGCGTTGATGCAGGTAAACGGCATCCACTCCGGGCTCAAGAAATGCCTGCAAGATTGGGATATTTGACGGTAAATAGCGGGCGAGGTCCGTTTTGTCCTCTCCTACAATCACTAAAGCATCTGCACGGCTTAAGCCGTTACTAATACTTTCCCGCAATGGACCTGCGGGTATTATGCGATGATTGCCGAATCCTATGGCGCCATCGACCACCACTATAGATAGGTCCTTGGCCAAAGATGTATGCTGATGTGCGTCATCCAGGATAATAGACCTAGCACCTGCTTTCGTCGCTTCATAAGCCCCAGCTAGACGTTTTGTGGCAACCCATGTCATACCATAACGCGCATGCAGCAAGGCTTCATCACCAACGTCTACTGCACGATGCTTTGACACATCAACTTTGATAGGTCCTTTTAGATACCCACCATAGCCTCTTATGACGACGGCAGGTCTATAACCTAGATCAGTTAATCGCGGCACAATATCATGCGCAATCGGCGTTTTTCCTACCCCTCCGACAGTCAGGTTACCGATAGAAATCACTGGCACAGATACTTGGCCATAAGAACCATGCCGAATATACCAATCAGATAGGACGCCACATAACCGCCCTACTGGATTAAGGGCACGGCTCAGGAAACCATCCTTAGTCCAGAACTCAGGCGCGCGCATTTTTGTCCCGGTCTGCATCCTCTAGCTGCACTGAGACGATACTGTTATGCCCTACCAGTATGTCTGCTCGATCACTAACTGCAATAAGCGAGGTTTCCAAATTATATCGCAATTGTTCTAGGTCACCGGCACCACTTTCTGATGGAACGTGAATCGGCTCACCCCACACACAGGCTCCTCGGGAGAAAGGTAATGGAAAGATGAGACGATCCCACGTCTTAAATACTATCCTCCTACTAGTTGCGGCGGCAGCCGGTACAATCATCGCACCCGAGAGCTTTGCTAGCGCAATTGAACCATCGCTGGCCTTTATTCGGGGCCCACGCGGACCGTCCGGAGTGATCCCCACAGAAACTCCTTTCTTAATTAGTTGAACCATCTCGCGTAGAGCATCAGTACCTCCTTTCGAACTAGACCCCTTAACGTCTGAAAGGCCGTGCCAGCGAATTGTCTTAGAGATTAGCTGGCCGTCCGCATGACCTGAAATTAACATGTGAAAAGGTGCATTCGACCGCCAGCAATAGGGCATCAAAATTAATCTGTTATGCCAGAAGGCGATTATGACTGCCTCTGAGCCAGACCAAGCTAATGATGTAACAGTTTGATTTTCGTGCGCCCATGAAGTTGTAATGTACACCAGCCACAAGTAGGCAGCAGCCAAAGCACTGGCGATACTTTGCACTGCAGAATTACGAAAAAAGGCTTTGCGTAGGCGCTTCATCAGTCTCTATCTATTCCTTGGCCTTGTCCTAGTATATCGAGGGCATTACAGGCCATTGTGGTGGAACAAAGCCTGTCTTTTTTGCAGCGATATCGCTTCTTGGCTAATATTATAGTTGAACATGAGCTTATCTTAAGCTGCTCTTCTTGTGCTAATTGCCAGCTACGCTCATTCCGTCGACAAGCACGGTTGGACTATCAATACCGTAGCGCAGATCCAGATCATTGGCGGGAGTGAGCGCAAGGAACATGTCTTTAAGGTTACTAGCAATAGTGATTTCATTAATAGGATAGGCTAGTTCTCCATTTTCGATCCAAAAACCTGCAACACCTCGACTATAATCACCAGTCACTCCATTGACTCCTTGGCCAAAAGCATCTGCCACAAATATACCTTCTTTGATATTTTTGATTAATTCTTCTGGTGTTTGTGAACCTGGTACTAAATTTACGTTGGTGACGGAAGGTGTTGGAGGAGATGATGTTCCACGGCTCGCATGACCGTTGGGTTGTAAACCAAGCTTACGAGCTGATCGTAAGTCAAGAATCCACGTTGTCAAAGTACCTTGATCAATTAGTTTGTGATCTGAGTTCGCTAAGCCCTCAGCATCACATGGTTTAGATCGTAAACCACGTGCCCTGTGTGGAGCCTCAACAATAGTAACGTCAGGTCTAAAAACATCTGTCTCCATACGGTCTTTGAGGAAAGTTGTGCCGAGGGCTACAGCGTTACCATTGATTGCAGCAAGAAAATGATTAACTAATCCACGCGCTGTACGCTGTTCAAAAATAACCGGATATTTACCACTCTTGATCTTGCGTGCTCCTAGTTTCCGGATAGTTCGCTCACCAGCATTACGTCCGACATCTGCTGGGGCATTAAGGTCTTCAGAGTAAACAGCTGAAGTATAATCATAGTCTGTTTCCATGCCTGTTGAAGGATCACCTGCTAATACTGAAGCGGAAATTGACCCACCTGTACTTTCATAGGTGCGTCGGAATCCATTACTTGCCGCGATAGCGACATGGCTACGGCCCCAATTAGCGGAAGCGCCCTCTGAATTAGTGATTCCATCAACACTACGTGCTGCGTCCTCACAAACTCTTGCAGCTTCAACCAGTGCTTCCGTAGTCATATCGTTGGGGTCACACATTTCGAGGTCCGGCATGTCCGTCGCCAACTCTTCAGGACTTGCCAATCCAACATACTCGTCATCAGGCACAGTTTTAGCCATAGCAACGGCTCGATCGACCAGCTCAGCTATAGCCTGTTTTGAGCGATCGGATGAGGAGACGATAGCCTGCTTTTGTCCGACCAAAACCCTAAGGCCAATATCTCCACCCTCGGCCCGTTCCAGCTGCTCTAATTCTCCCATTCGATAGGTTACCGTAGTGGAAGCTCCATCGACGATAATGGCGTCAGCAGCATCAGCACCTTTCTTTTTAGCGGCAGAAATTAGATCCGCTAGAATATTGAGAGACTGGTCGGACACTGAGTTCTCCACGTTTAAGTTTCCTTATCCCCATCAGGCCATATGGGCTTGCCAGCTCCGGGCAAGCCATAAGATGACCATTTCTTACTAACCAATTCTACGACATTATTCGCCATCTGTATTCTTTTACCCCAGGGACGATTAATCTCAGGTGGTATTTTTGTTGTTGCATCAAGGCCAATCTTGCTGCCAATGCCAGATTCAACTGAGGCAAAATCAAGATAGTCGATTGGTGTGTTCTCTATGAGGGTGATATCCCGGGCTGGGTCCATATGTGTGGAAATTGCCCACATCACATCTTGCCAGTTCCGAGCATTGATATCTGCATCCACAACAATAACAAATTTAGTGTATATGAATTGGCGTAGAAAGCTCCATACACCCATCATCACGCGTTTAGCATGGCCTGGGTATGACTTTTTCATACTTACAATAGCTATGCGGTAGCTGCAGCCTTCCGGCGGTAGCCAGAAATCAGTGACCTCGGGAAAATGTTGAATGAATAGCGGTACAAATACTTCGTTAAGAGCTTCGCCCAGAATACTGGGCTCATCTGGAGGCCGGCCTGTGTAAGTAGTCAGGTAAATAGGATCCTTCCGCATGGTGATAGCGGAAATCCTAAATACCGGAAAGGGTTCGACTGCGTTGTAGAATCCAGTGTGGTCGCCATAGGGGCCTTCACCGACATACTCATCGAGCATAACGTGGCCCTCGAGGATAATTTCGGCCTTGGCTGGAACCTGCAGCGGAATTGTTTTGCAGTCCACTAATTCTACTTTATTACCGCGCAACAGGCCCGCGAATTGATACTCGGAGAGCGTATCTGGCACTGGCGTTACGGCAGCAAGTAATGTACCTGGATCGGCTCCAATGACAACAGCTGCAGGTATGGGCGTACCTTTTGCCTCTTTCCATCGGTCGTATTGGCCCGAGCCGCCACGGTGCTTCAACCAACGCATAAGTGTCGTGTTCTTACCAGTAACCTGCATTCGGTATATGCCAAGGTTGGCTGCGTCGCGTTTATCATCGCCCGGGCCTTTTGTAACTACGAGCGGCCAGGTGATTAGTGGTGCCGGTTCATCTGGCCAGCAAGTTTGGATGGGCAGATCATTTAGATCTATATCATCGCCAGTCAGAACTATTTCTTGGCAGGGGGCACGGGACACTACAAGAGGTTTCATTGCCATCACTTTTTTGAGCAAGGGCAGCATTTTCAAGGCATCGCGCCAGCCGTCAGGTGGTCTAGGTTCTTTTAGGAAGGCTAACGTTTTTCCAATGTCTCGTAATTGAGTAGGGGTACGGTCCATACCCCAAGCAACGCGCTCGACAGTGCCAAAGATGTTCGCCAAAACAGGCATGCCATATGGGGATCCGTCTTCGCGGACCACGTTTTCAAACAAGATCGCTGGCCCTCCTGCAGCTAGAACACGTGAGTGAATCTCCGTTATTTCCAACTTCGGGGATACGGGTTCTGTAACCCGAACTAACTGGTCATCGCGCTCTAAACGGGCAAGAAAATCTCGCAAGGAGGAAAAAGGCATAAAGTAACCAGGCTATTAAGATTATTGTGATCTCGGCTTTACTGGCTGATCTGGTGGCCGTCAAGTTCATGATCTACCCCTGAGCAGTCTAAAAGTGTAAAATGTGTCTACTAATTAGAGGATGATAGGGAATAAATTGATACGTAGGTGCTGTTTAGTTGGTGATGTAAGAGCCATAATAATGCTATGGAGCGATGGTTATACTAGAAAACGATTGGCTAGCAATGAATTGGCGTTATATTTAGTTTATACTTAGTATTTGTTGCAGGTCCCCTGCACCTTCCGTAGGGGCTTATTAGATAAGGAAGACGTTCAGAGACGTGTCCGACGGCATTTCCGCATCGTCAATTGGCTTTGAAAAGCTCATCGATCTTGGTATCGCGCTTTCCGCAGAGCACGATCATGATCGACTGACAGAGCGTATCCTTTTGGAAGCGATAGAACTCACTAGAGCGGATGGGGGGACGCTTTATCTGCGCGGTGAGGATGACACCTTATCCTTCCAAATTGTTAGAACCCACAGTCTCAATATAGAGATGGGTGGCACCACTGGTGTACCGATTCCCTTTCCACCGTTGTACATGTACGACCCGGAAAACGGCCAGGCTAACTATAATAATGTAGCTACTGCGGCCGCACTTACAGGTGAAACTATTAACATCGAGGATGCCTACGAAGCTGATGGATACGACTTCTCAGGAACCAAGAAATTCGACCAAGGAACTGGCTTTCGCTCTAAGTCATTCCTGACAATCCCCCTAAAAAACTATTCGGGCGAGGTTATTGGAATTCTGCAATTAATTAACGCGCAGAATGAAGATAGATCTGAGGTCGTTCCATTTTCCAAGAATGTGCAGCGTTTGGTTGAAGCGCTAGCTTCACAGGCTGCGGTCGCCATAGATAACCAGCAGCTGATTGACGCGCAAAAAGCCCTGATGGATAGTTTGATCAAAGTTATGGCTCACGCTATTGATGCCAAATCGGCATACACCGGGGGGCACTGTCAACGTGTGCCTGAACTGACAAAAATGCTGGCTGCAAAATGTAGTGATTCAAATGAAGGCACCTTTGCTGACTTCACGCTTGATGATCAGCAATTATATGAACTCCACGTTGCGGCCTGGCTACACGATATGGGTAAAGTGACCACGCCGGAATACGTGGTCGATAAAGCAACAAAGTTGCAAACTATATACGATCGTGTTCATGAGGTCCGGATGCGTTTTGAAGTATTACGCCGAGATGCTGAAATTAGAATGTTGAAGGCTATTGCAAGTGGTGCTGACGCTAAGATGGAGAAGAAGAAGTTCAGAGCTCGATGTAAAGAGCTAGCTGCGCAATGGGAGTTCGTTGCTAGCACCAATGTAGGCGGGGAATTCCTCGCTCCAGATAAGCAAGATAGGGTGCGTGAACTATCAAAGCAAAAATGGTATCGCCATTTTGATCGCACTAAGGGGCTATCTTGGACTGAAGAGCGGTTACTTGAGAAGAAGCCGCCGTCATCGAAGGGGTGGGAGACTCTTTTGGCTGATCTACCTGAACACCGCGAGGCGGAATATGATCTAGGCGAAATCATGAATCTGTGTATCTCCCGTGGTACACTTAATGATGATGAGCGGCGTAAGATTAACGATCACATTGTTCTTACTATTGAAATGTTGGAAGAGCTTCCTTTCCCGAAATCTTTGAGCCGTGTTCCTGAATTTGCAGGCGGCCATCATGAAAAAATGGACGGCACTGGTTACCCTAAAGGTCTCAAGGGAGATGATATGTCGATCCCAGCTAAGATTATGGGCATTGCTGACATTTTTGAAGCTTTAACGGCTGGTGATCGACCTTACAAAAAGGCTAAGACTCTTAGCGAAGCAGTAAAGATCTTGTGGTTTATGAAAAAGGACAACCATGTTGATGCAGAGTTATTTGATCTCTTCCTAACTTCTGGGGCATACCGGGATTATGCTGAGCAATTCCTTCACCCAGACCAGATTGATGAAGTCGATATTTCTCAATATGTCTCAGTTCAGTGCGCGGCTGAATAAGCTATGCTGTTAGAGTCGTGTACTAATCAAGGCCAGTGTCACAATGAAACCGATTTCCCGATTGGACTTGAACCGTTTTAGACAATTAGCTGTGTCATTGATGTCTAAAGTTGCAACCTGCCAGGAGAAATGAAGGGCTGCGGACATCAAAAAGGCGCAGCTGATCCACGATAAATGAACTAAGCTAGTGGCTAATGCTAATAGAATAATAGTGCAGGTAAACATGGCAATAACAAATGGCAGAGTCCGATTGCCGAGCGCTAGAGCGGAGGACTTTATTCCAATCAATGCATCGTCTTCTTTGTCTTGATGCGCGTATATGGTGTCGTATCCCAGGGTCCAGAAGAACCCTGCCGCATAGAGAGCGATGGCTGGTGGAGAGATAAATTCAGTTACAGCTGTCCATCCCATCAGAGCACCCCAGTTAAAGGTTAGGCCGAGCCATGCTTGTGGCCAAAAGGTAATGCGCTTCATGAAAGGGTAAGTAATGACCAAAGCAAGTGAGGCGATGCCTAGTCCAATGGTCAGCGTGTTGAGTGTTATTAGTACTGCTAGGCCCAGCAAAAGCTGTAGACCTAAGAATACCCAAGCTTGGCGTACAGATACCGTACCTGATGGTATCGGTCGCTGTGCTGTTCGAGCGACCATAGCATCAAAATTGTGGTCCACAATATCGTTATAAGTGCAGCCTGCGCCGCGCATTACGATCGCGCCGATGATAAACATCCCAATTAGATTATAGTCTACAGTGTTTATCCCGGCTGGTGCCGCCAAAACGATGGCCCAGATACATGGCCATAGGAGTAGCCAGGTCCCGATGGGCCGGTCTAGCCGTGCGAGTTTTAGATATCCACGTAACCAGACAGGCATATTACGATCAATCCAACTCTCTGCTGGAATATCGGACTTATCCTGCTTCTGTTCTAACATTGTTTGGGTCTCTGACATTGTGGCGTTAAGGTAGTGCTAACTTCCATGTTGGACAATAATCTATCATATCGCCGCCACTGATTGATTCTATGCCTGTTTTTGCCTCATCATTACGTTTATATGTTTCCTCCGGGCTTGAGAGGGATCGGCAGATCACATTATCTCCCGATCAATCCAGGTATATATTTCAAGTGATGAGACGTAAGTTGGGTGATCAGATTCTCCTATTCAATGGTACCGATGGTGAATGGTGCGGACGGCTTTCTAGTATCGACAAGAAAGTTGCCACTGTAATGCTGGAGTCAAAATCCCGTCACCAAACTAGTCAACCTATTCTGTGGCTACTGTTTGCTCCGATTAAACGTACGTTGATGGATCTAGTTGTTCAAAAGGCGACTGAACTGGGTGTTACTCGGCTTACACCAGTTATGACAGTTCACACCAATGTAGCGCAAGTGAAGACCGACCGACTTACTAAGATCGCTACAGAGGCGGCGGAACAATCCCGACGTCTCTGTATTCCTAGGTTGGAACCGACGATTTCACTACCAGAAGTTATAGCAGACTGGCCAAATGACCTACCGTTATTTATCTTGGATGTAACCCAGCGAGGGAAGCCAATTGGCGAAGTCCTAGGTAGTTTTGCCAGCAAAGCAGAAAATGGCGGTGCATTATTCATAGGGCCGGAAGGGGGCTTTTCGGAGTCCGAGCTTGACCTATTGGGCGCCCTACCGTTTTCTAGAGCAGTCTCCTTAGGGCCGCGTATTCTTAGGGCGGAAACAGCAGCAATTGCAGCTTTGACTTGCTGGCAGGTGTTGTGTGGGGATTGGAACAGCTCTAATAGCTAAGTGTGTTATGAAAACCTAAACTCTAGCTGGACCCATTTTAAACATGACATCGTCTCCGAAAAAAGATTCCACAGTGATTACCGGTAAGAATCAATTAATTTCTTATATTGAGGATGGGTGTAAGCCGGTCCCAGACTGGCGGATTGGCACTGAACACGAAAAATTTCTCTACTGTGGAAGCGAATTAAAAGCAGCGAGTTATAGCGGTGAGTGCGGTATTAGCGCCATGCTGAGTGGATTGCAAAGATTTGGCTGGGAACCGATTTATGAGGGGGATAACGTCATCGCCCTCAATGCGCCGGGCAAGGGTGCTATCTCATTAGAGCCCGGTGGACAATTTGAGTTGTCAGGCGCTCCCCTCGAAACGATTCATAAAACCTGCAGCGAAGTTACAGAGCACCGTCGACAGGTTAAGGAGGTTGCAGAAGAGCTTGGCATGGGAATGCTAGGCTTGGGCATGACGCCCAGTTGGCGTCAACAAGATATCCATTGGATGCCCAAGGGCCGCTATAAGATTATGCGCGAGTATATGCCAAAGGTCGGTATTTATGGCTTGGATATGATGACCCGTACATGCACAGTGCAAGTCAATCTCGATTACGATTCTGAATCAGATATGGTTAAGAAGATGCGTGTTGGGATAGCATTACAGCCTATCGCGACGGCACTTTGGGCTAACTCTCCTTTCAGTGAGGGCAAACCTAATGGCTTTCTATCCAAGCGAGCTGATATATGGCAGGGAACTGATAATGCCCGGACAGGTATGATGCCCTTCGCCTTTGAGGCCGGCATGGGCTTTGAGCGCTATGTAGATTATGTTCTCGATGTCCCCATGTATTTTATTTATCGTGATGGATACTTAGATGCGTCTGGCCAATCCTTCCGTGACTTTATGAGTGGCAAGTTGCCTGTTCTTCCAGGGCAACTACCCACTTTAGCTGATTGGGAAGACCACCTATCAACAGTATTTCCGGAAGTGCGCTTGAAAAGATTTCTTGAAATGCGTGGCGCAGATTCCGGCCCTTGGGGGAGGCTTTGTGCCTTGCCTGCATTCTGGGCTGGATTACTATACGATTCCCAGGCACTCGATGCCTGCTGGGACTTGGTTAAGGGGTGGAGTACTGAGGAAAGAGATTCTTTATTTCGTGCTGTGCCTAAGCAAGCGCTTAGGGCTACGGTTGCGGGCCGTAGTGTCCAGGAAATTGCTATGGAGGTGCTTGAGATAGCGCGCTCTGGTTTGTCTCGCCGAGCTGCACTGGATTCCGCCGGTAATGACGAGACTGGTTTTCTGATACCTCTGCAGGAGATCGCTGCGTCGGGAATGACACAGGCAGATCAGATGCTTGAGGCCTATCACAAAGAGTGGGATGGTGATATTAAACGGGTATATAGTGATTACTGTTTCTAATGTGGTCAAAATAAAGAAATGCAACAAGAAGACACAACATCAACCTTTAAGGAATGCAAGTCGCTAGAGGAGGTCCGTGAGAACATAGACCGCCTCGACAATAGCATTGTTCCCCTCCTGCTTGAACGTAATCACTATGTAATGCAAGCAGCGAAGCTAAAGGGTGACGTCAATGCAGCACGCGTTCCCACTCGTATTGAAGACGTGGTGCAGAAAGTCAGGTCCGTCGCGCAAGAGCGGGGAAGCAACCCAGATATCGTTGAAGCTATTTATCGGGCAATGATTGAAATCAATATCCAAGTTGAACAGAATCATATTGCGAACCGGGAGCGAGGGTCATAGGAGGTCGGGGCTAAATTCCAGGATCAGAAAAGAAATTGGGGTGATCCGTATCGATACGTTGTCTGAGCCACTTGGGAATCTCTTCAATATTATTTATTTTTTCTGCTAAGTAACGCGTGAGAATATTTCCCGGCAATTTGTCCATTCCCAACCAGTTAGCCCATGGGATATCTGCTATAACAAATGCAAAACTCTTTGCACTCATCAGCTCGGGGTTCTGCACGTCAACAGTACTGGCTGAGAAAGTAGTAAGTTGTGTCCATTGTAGCTCATCACTTCTAGGGTTTCCTGGTGGTAGAGAACCTTCAGGTTGAGGATTGTACATTAGAAGATCATCATTAAAAAAGACACGCCCTTCGCCAAATAGTGGCGGTTCTACAATATTCACAAATGCGGCTGGTGGCTCCCATATGACATTGGGCCTAAACCCACCCGTCGGATTAATTCGCACTAGTGGGCCTGGAATCGGTGGCTGGTGGTGCACCGGCACAAGATTCCCAGTCAGAGGGTTATCAAAGAAATCGTCAACTATAGCACCTGTCACAGCGTTCTGAACGTAGTTGCATTCTATAATTTGACAATCAATAGTCCGATCTTTGCGGATAGTCATGCGATGCTGACTAATTCCCTCGCGGCGGTACATAAGCTGAGCTACTTGACCATCCGGCACGCCATATACATGTGCGACGTAGTGAAATATTCCAACGCTCCCATCCAATCTGCCCCGTGTCTTGGTGTAAGCCGCAAGACAATCATAAGGATCGCTGAAGTCATAAGGCCCAGTGATTGTTTCTTTACGCTCCTTGTCTCTGCGCTTCTTTTCTTTCCGGCCCTGTGCCATCGCAGGCAAGGCCGTTGCCGAGCCTAAACTAGCTGCAGTGCTGCTTAGAAAATGACGGCGCGAATGTTTGGCAATACATGCTTTCTGAAAAGGCATAGGGGCTGATTATCCTTCTAGTCGGCGCAAGAGCTAAGACTATTCAAAATAAAGGGTTTCTGTGCACCGCATAGGGCTAAAATCCGAGTCATAGTGTTCCTTCAAATATCGACTATTCTAGGACTAGATTATGAACCATAGGTGATGCCTTAAAGCGCTTCCGGCGCTACTAGGAACTTACGTCTGTTACTACCTTTTATTGAAGCTATACGTCCAGCGGTTGGTCCGGCAAAGTGTGCCGGTAACAAAGTTATATCGCGATCTGTCAGGTTATCGATCAGAGCTGCCCGGGTAGCGTTAGCCTTGGCTTTATCCTCGCAGAATGTAGTGGTCCACTCGGGATGAGCAATACCAATAGCATTATGCAAGCAATCTCCTGTGAAAATACCTTTACGTCCACCAGCATTAATCTCAATACAATAATGCCCCGGCGTATGCCCATGCGTTGGTAGAATAGTGAGTGCATCATCCAGTGCAAAATCGGTGTCAACGATTGTAACTTGCCCAGACTCGATTATAGGTAGAACGCTTTCTTGGTACGATGGAGCAATATAATTTACGTTGGTACTTTTTGCACGTTCCTGGGAGGCATCGAGGTCATTTTTAGAGAAGATATATTTTGCGTGTGGAAATGTTGGTACCCAGCGCCCATCTTTTAACTGTGTATTCCAGCCAACATGATCAGCATGTAGATGCGTACACATGACATAGTCTACTTCCTCGGGAGTTATATTGGCCTTCTTAAGGTTGTCGAGAAACGGTCCATTCCGATTATTCCACTTGTCGAGAATACCGCCAAAAGTTTTGTGATTTCCAATGCATGTATCAACAAGAATCGTGTGGTAGGGCGTTCTAATGATGTAACTATGAAAGCTCAGAATAATAGCTTGCAGGTCAAAGTCAAAAAAATGTGGCTCCAGCCACTCGCGATAGTTTTCTGCCACGCTCAAGTTTTCATTGGGATAGGCCCGCTTCGCATCAAATGGGTCTATCATATCAATGACTTTCTCTACTGAAACATCGCCAAAGATCTGTCGTTTCATTGTAGCCCCTTTTGCTTTTGGCTTATCGTATTTAGAAACCTAATAGTATCAGAAATAAATGCTCTCAATACCACAGTCGATATCTGAATACCTATCATAACGAAACATTCATAATTGTGCTTCTAACGCCAGAGGGGCTTCAGATCGCCACCGAGCATACGGTTTATCTTGATTGCATGCATTCCTTTCCACTCTAATTTCAAGTGATTGCTAGAGGTCAAGATTGTGGGTGCCCTGCTACCAAACTTAACACATCATCCTACACGCTGCTGCTGGTTGATTAATACCACAGCTACTAGCTAGGCTATAAACCATTCCCTATGTTAGTTTCAGAAGAAATCGAGGCAAAATCCCTCAGCCACTATAAAGGAAGTGCTCGAATGACCGACCAATATCCAACCAATACAAGTATGGAAATACGCACCGGCCTTGTTGTTGAGGATTATGATAGTCTTGGTGGGCCCGAGACATCTCTTACACGCCGTCAAACCTTGGGTGTGGGGGCCGGGATTGCTGCCAGCGCTGGAACCGCCGCGGGAACTATGGCTATGGCCTTTAATGCATCTGCGGCAACGCCTGACATCAATAGGCGTATTCAAGGCGCATCATTAACCGGACCTTATGTGGACCTTACTACGGCAGATGGCAACATGCTTGCCATTGCCAGGATTGAATCTGACATTGATATGAGAACCACTACATACGGATGGTATGACGGCCTTGTAATGGGGGTGTCACCGGGTGGACCAGTAAAGAATATCTGCGGCTTCAAAGGTATGAGCTGTAAACGTCTCATACCTTATAAAGAGGGAGTGGGTTATCGTAAATTACTACGTGAAGTTGGTTTTTATTATGACCTCATTACAGGTGAAATTATGGAGGAGATGGTCAATCCATATACTGATGAGAAAGTCCGTGTCGTACATATAGCCAATGATCCATTCAATGGCATCATCCGTAATATTATTTCACCAGGCCCGGCCTATGGCGGCTTGAATGCGACCAAGCGCGAACCGAAGCCATTTATTCTCGATTGGATGATTAAAGATGAATGGCTGCTATATCAGCGTCATATTCATCTTTATTATAAGAATGCTCTTGATCCAAGAGAATGGGTACGAGAAAGCGCGGGCCCTATGAATCGGGTGTCAGAGCTGTTCTTCAATGTACACTCCCTGCATCAAGTGCAGAACGAAGAGCTTACACATGTTTACGGCACAGGCACTTGGGCACGAATAACACCCTGGCTGCCTTGGATGCTGATGGGACAGGCTCCGGGTCATGTAGTTTATCAAACCTTTATGGGTAGTCGTCATTCGCTGGATGACATACCGCATGACATTGTTGAATATACGGCAAAGAAATATCCTAGATTTCTTGAAGCTCCAGAAGTGTGGGAGGAGCCGTCACTATCGTCAATTGAGCGTTATTCTCGCGAACAAGAACCCGCTTTGCCAAGTGGCGTTTAATTTACTGGGGAGTTTTACCAATGTTAAAATCCATACAACCCATTGAGGTCGCAATTGATCGGCGAGTGGCCCTTCTGGCTGGCTTGGGCGCAGGCAGTGCGATGTTTTCAGGCAACTCGGTATCGGCCAAAACCCATAAAACTGGGGGGGCTTCTCTGCGTGGTCCTACCTATGACCTTACCACTGCCTACGGAAATGTTGAAGCCTATGCTAAAGTTTCATCGAACTTAGATATGAAGTCGACACACTACGGTTGGCTAGATGGCTATGTCATGGGTGTAGCGCCAGGTGGTCCTATTAAGACCTTTTGTGGCTTCCGTGGTTTGGGTACCACACGCCTTCTTCCTCTCGAAGGCGAACACGGCTATCGGAGAGTATTACGCGAAGTAGTGTTTTATACTGACCTTGAAACAGGTGAGGTTTTGGAAGAGATGGAAAATCCGTTCACTGGTGAGAAAGTCCGTGTTGTACCGGTGGCCAATGATCCGTTTAACCGCATCATTCGGGAATCTGAGCTATCTCGCCCCAGCTTTGGTGGGCTTAATACTAATGAAAAGATTGAGCCTAAGCCGTTTATCCTTAATTGGCAGGCCTATGGCGACAGACTCATGATGGAACGTCATATCAATTTATACTATCCAAATGCTTTGGACCCAAAAAAATGGATTCGCGAGAGTGCCGGGCCAATGAACCAAGTGACTGAAACCTACGTCTATAATATGTCGCTGGCTGACCTTCAGGACCCTTCCTTAACGACAGTGGATACTACTACGGTATGGGGCCGTCACACGCCGTGGCTACCATGGATGCTAATGGGTCAGGCCCCAGGGCACTGTTTATACAGTGTCATGGCTGCCAGTATTCATTCATTAGAAGAGGCTCCTGACCAGCGTATTATTGATTATATTGCCAAGCATTATAGTCGTTTTCTTGATGCCCCAACGGAGTGGGAGGAGCCGTCATTATCATCACTAGAATGGTACGCCCGTGAGCAAGAACCCGCACCGCCGGGGGGAGTGTAATTAGTGTGCGCGTACTGATTAGTGACGAATACCGTGACCTAAACCAAAGATTTCATGCGGAAAACAAGGGCTTTGGAACAAAGGCGCATAAATACGCTCAGGCAGTAGCGCGAATTGCTCTAGCCAGTGGGGCAAAAAGTATTTTGGATTATGGTTGTGGCAAAGGGACATTGAAGGTGGCCTTGGCCGAAGTGCTGCCATCTGTACGTGTGGAAGAATATGACCCAGCCGTACGTGGTAAAGACGGGGATCCCAAAACAGAAGACATGGTAATTGTTTTTGATGTAATGGAACATGTTGAGCCTGAACACCTGGATGATGTGATTCAGCATATTCAGTCCAAGGCACGTAAGACTATTCTCTTCAAGATTTCTAATGTCCGAGCGCGCAAGCAACTTCCTGATGGACGTAATGCACACCTTATTGTTGAGGACAAGCAATGGTGGCAGACAAAAATTAAACAGTATTGTAGCGTTAGAGAAATTATTGATGCTGGTAATGAATGTATAATTGCGTGTGTGATCGAGTGAACAGAAGTGTCACGGGCAGGCAGCCGATCATGTACATCAAGCCTTACTTTGCTTTAGTCTTTATATACGACCTTTGGTTAGAAAATTAGTAGTTGGCCTCTGAACCTAAAATAAAAACAATTTGCTGCCTATAATAATCTAGTCTGCGCTACTCTTTCTATATTTCTCATAGGGTTTTATGTAGGGATCATAAACATGCTCATCAATAACTGGTATGTTGCAGCAACATCTCAAGAAGTATCAAATAAACCTCATCATACAAGAATGGTAGGTGTTGATTTTGTCCTATTCCGATCCGAGGGTGGCAAACTAAATTGTTTATCTGATGTTTGCTGCCACAGGGGTGGGGCGTTGCATCGTGGCGAGATTGTTGGTGATTGTATTGCCTGTCCCTACCACGGATGGGAGTTTAACGGTGAAGGTCAGTGTACCAAGATCCCTGCTATGGAAGGTGATATTACTATTCCCAAACGTGCTCGGATTGATTCTTACCCCGTCGAAGAATATATGGGGTTGATTTGGGTTTTTGTAGGGGATCAGTCGGAACAAGATCGCCCCACTATCCCTAATTGGTTTGAGCCTTTCATTGACAATCAGGAATGGCGAGTAACCCGCGGTAACTACGAATGGACTGATTGCAATTGGGAACGTCTATGCGAGAATTCTCTTGATACCTCACATCTATCATTCGTCCATAAAAGATTTGGCAACCGCCTTTCAGCGAAGGCTAATATCGTTCCTATCAAAGCTACGGAACATGGAGCAACGGTTACTCGTTCTCGGACTGCACCATTGCTAAGTCAGAAGCGCGGAGGAGTTGCTGGGCTTCTACCAAAGGACCGTAAGACGACCAAGGTAACGGTTGAATGGAGTATGATTGGGTTGGCAGAAATGCTCTACCAAGAAATGACAACGGATATCACTCAGGTACTTTTCTCACTACGTACTCCGTTAGATTTTAATACGGTACGTTCCTATACTTTGCAGGCCCGGAATTTCCTCTTAGAACCAGAGCACGATGCTGACCGTCTCCAGCTATTATTTGAGGCGACTAAGGAAGATCATGATATCCTTCGCCATCTTAAACCCCGATGTAACGGGTTATCGACCACCAATGAGTTATTAGTAGAATCGGATGGTATGGAGCTGATGTTCCGCAGTAAGGTTGCCGAGTGGCGTGACTTGGGACGCTACGTTGATGATATAGAACTTGAGAAATCGGGTAGGCGTGAAGTGTACGTCGCCCCATCACCGGCTCGCGGTGCTGAGCCAAAAGGGTGGGTACATAAAATCATACCCACCATAACCGCAAAACTTACTCTTGCTCTATGTTTCATATCAGTAACTAACCTTATTCTATTCCGCTAAGAACCCTATAAAAAGGTTCTTGTGTCTGATAACCCTATAAAACAGAAAAATCGGAGATGGTGCATAGCATGCTAAAGCTTTCACAAAGAGGCCGGTCCGGCTTGCAATTTCTAGGTTCTCTTCAACCGTATATGTCAAGTCGCGTGCGAGACATTGCTCGAGCAGACTTTGCTAGCGATTCTGATGGAGCTGCTTTGATAGCTGAACATGATTGCCGTAGTTTAAGCACCCACTTGGAAGAGCATATTGTACGTGCCAAAGCTGTGGCAATGAAGTCTACTGCTTTTAAGTTCGAAAGGTTTTACCAGCGGTATGTAGCGGAGGAGAATTTTGTACGTGCCATTCCAGCTATAGAAGAGCGACGAGAAGACGCAGAGAAGCTAACTGCGTTAGGCGAAGTGAGTGATTGTGGTGGATCGCTTGAGTTGGATCAATCATTGCCGGTACCCAAGTATCATGATGGCGTTGAATGGCACCTGGAACCTGGCGGATGGGATGGTTATGACCTTGCCGGTCCAATGTTTATGTCAGCCATTCATCCTTATGTTATGAGTAAAGGAGGGTGGGCCGCGATCGAAGTTGGTGAGGATGTGAGGAACCACCGCACCAATGCGGCTAAGCTACTGCCAAAAAATCACTACGACCGTATTTATGACATGGGGTGTGGTGGTTCTATGACGCTAACGGCCGTTTCTCGAGTCTATCCCGATGCGGAACTGGTTGGTGGCGATCTCTCCGCAGCTAATGTAATGAACGGACACGATAGTGCTCGAGCTGCTGGTATACCAATTCACTTCCGCCAATGTGACGTGCGTGATACTGGTGAACTGGATAATAGTGTAGATGCCGTAGTGATGTATTGCATACTTCATGAGACCCCGGTTAGCGTAGGGAAGGATATTATCAAAGAAGCTTTCCGGATCTTAAAGCCTGGCGGTGATATAGTAATTAATGACCTCCCACCCTTTACAGGCGTTCATCCCTTTCAAGCTGTTATTCTGGATTGGGAAACCGAAAATAGGGGTGAGCCTTATTTTACGGAAACCTGCGCTACTGAGTGGAGTGAGGTGCTTGACGATTTGGGCTTTATTGACATTAAGTCTCATGCTCTCGGACCGCAGGGTTATCCTTGGGTCGATGTAGCGACTAAACCGGCGTAACTTAGATTATTCGGATACTCGGGAGACTTAATTTATTACTTTCTGCTGTGTGTGCTCCTGCATAACAAGTGTGATAGTCATGGGTTTAATGGCCGGTTCCCGATCATTGATAAATTCTCGCTCTTATCAAAATGAATCTGGCGCTAGAAATATTCTAGCGCCAGATCGAATTTCTATTTTAGCTGCAACTGCTAAATATATTTGGTCTTGCAGTTAAGCTATATCGAATCGGTCAAGATTCATGACCTTGTTCCATGCACCCACGAAGTCACTTACGAACTTATCTTTAGCATCAGTCTGAGCATAGACTTCACTCAAAGCACGAAGCTGTGAGTTAGAACCGAAGATTAGATCAACCCGTGTGCCAGTCCACTTAACGGCACCTGTTTCACGGTCAAGGCCTTCGAAGATATCGCTAGACTCAGAAGCTGAACTCCATACGGTATTCATATCCAAGAGATTAACAAAGAAATCGTTTGTCAGTTGACCGATGTGCTGCGTGAATACACCATGCTTCGCGTCACCGGTGTTGGCACCTAGTACGCGCAGGCCACCAACAAGCACTGTCATCTCAGGTGCGCTAAGGGTCAGCAACTGCGCTTTATCCACCAGCATCTTTTCTGCTGCTACGGTATAAGCCTTTTTCTGGAAATTACGAAATCCATCTGCCTCCGGTTCCAAGACAGCGAACCCTTCTACATCAGTCTGTTCCTGAGATGAGTCTGTGCGACCAGGTGTGAAGGGGACTTCAATGTTGTGTCCTGCATCCCTAGCTGCTTTTTCGACTGCTACACAGCCCCCTAATACAATAAGGTCTGCCATCGAGACCTTCCCACCCAGGCGGGAATTGTCATTAGGCGCTTCGAAGTCCTTCTGGACATCCTCCAGTTTTGCTAGCACTTTGGCTAACTGGTTTGGGTTGTTTGCATCCCAGTCCTTTTGTGGAGCAACGCGGATTCGTGAGCCATTGGCACCCCCGCGGTAATCTGAACCACGGAAGGTCGAAGCTGAGGCCCACGCGGTACTAACTAATTCACCAACCGTAAGCCCACTGTCGAGGATTGCCGTCTTGAGTTTAGCGATGTCCTGAGCATTGATCGGTTTGTGGTCAGAGCTTGGTATCGGATCTTGCCAGATCAAATCTTCTTCGGGTACTTCAGGACCAAGGTACCTCGCTTTAGGCCCCATATCGCGATGTGTGAGCTTGAACCAGGCGCGTGCGAATGCATCAGCAAATTGATCAGGATTTTCATAAAAGCGACGCGATATTTTTTCATAAACCGGATCAAAGCGCAGAGATAGGTCGGCCGTAGTCATCATTGGTGGCGAGACCTTAGAAGAGTTATGCGCATCTGGAATCAAATTCTCAGGTTTAGTATTGATTGGCACCCATTGCTGCGCACCTGCCGGACTCTTTGTCAGTTCCCATTCATACTCGAACAGCATTTCAAAATAGCCATTGTCCCATTGAGTCGGATTGGGTTTCCAAGCACCTTCTATACCACTAGTCGTAGTATGCTCGCCTTTACCACTCTCAAAACGGTTGATCCATCCTAGGCCTTGTTCTTCAATGGATGCCGCTTCCGGTTCAGGCCCTACGAGCGACGGGTCACCAGCCCCATGCGCTTTACCGAAAGTATGACCACCTGCCACCAGGGCAACGGTTTCTTCATCATTCATACCCATGCGTCCAAAGGTTTCCCTTACATCTCTACCTGATGCCACGGGATCAGGGTTGCCATCGGGGCCTTCTGGATTCACATATATTAGACCCATCTGGACTGCAGCCAATGGATTCTCGAGGTCACGGTCACCACTATAACGCTCGCTAGCGAGCATTTCTGTTTCAGGGCCCCAATAAATGTCCTCTTCGGTTTGCCAGATGTCTTTACGGCCGCCACCAAATCCAAATGTTTTGAAACCCATGGATTCCATTGCTACGTTGCCGGCTAGAATCATTAGGTCGGCCCATGAAATTTGGTTGCCGTACTTTTGCTTGATGGGCCACAGAAGACGCCGTGCTTTATCTAAGTTACCGTTATCCGGCCAACTATTCACAGGCCCAAAACGTAGGTTGCCTGTGCCACCGCCGCCGCGGCCATCCCCAGTGCGATAAGTACCCGCGCTATGCCATGTCATACGGATAAAAAGGCCACCATAATGACCCCAGTCAGCGGGCCACCAGTCTTGTGAGTCGGTCATCAAATCGCTCAAGTCTCTCTTAAGGGCGTCGTAGTTTAATGTGTTGAAGGCTTCCACGTAGTCAAAATCTTTGCCCATAGGGTCTGATGTGGGCGAATGTTGATGCAAAATGTTGAGGTTAAGCTGTCCTGGCCACCATTCATGGCCGGTTAGGGCACCCCCAACTGTTGATCCAGTAGCATCGTCTATCGGCTGCGCTGCGGCGCTAAGTGGTTGAGCAGCGCTGGCTGCTGCGAGCGCTGTGGTTGCAGCAAGCACGTTGCGTCGGCTGGTACTTGAGTGTCCAAAAGGGCATTTTGATTGGGTCGACATGGCAATCTCCTAGAATAGCGATTTTTATAAAGCCGCCTCTAGACTAAGCATGCATGGCAGTCGGGCTAGAGGCGTCCTAAATTCAACCATACGCTGGCGAAAATTGCTGTCAATTAGAGTTTAATAATTCTAATTAAAATGAGTTAATAACCCTAAAGAATTGAGGTAGTTTTGGGGTGTCGCTAGTATATGTAAACTGAACTCGCCCTTGCATTTATCACATAAGACTCTTCCATAAAGGAGTAGGTGTAGTGACAAACTCTAACGATGAGTTGAAATCTAGAGAGATAATATGACGCATTCTTGGTTGTCACTGGTCATCACTGCAATCTTTGGGATTAGCCTGGATCTTAGTGCCTCAGCACAGCATCCAGTAAATGGGACAATGGGATTCGTTGTTCGTGATTGGTTTACCGCTATTTATAACACCAAGTTTGTTGATGAATGCCCCGAAGGTCTGGCGATTAGCAACGACGAGATATGGTGGCGTGGTCTGTCCAAAGAAGACCGTGCCTATCTGACGGAAAACGGTCTACGCTCAAATCTCAACCGTATGCCCACGGCTATGCGTCGCGGACCTGAGGGTGAAAACGTTTGTCTTAACCCGACAGCAGTTTTGGACCCTCCAATGAGAGTCATTGAGGGTAATTATTCCTATGGAGTGAATCTCGATGGTAATGCCGACGGCCAAGCTACACCAAATACGTGCTCTCATGACAACTTTACTCATCCTGATGGCACGCCTGGCATTGATAATCAGATGTACCGACTCATTGGCTGTATATACGGTTGGCGCAGAGGGGGTTTACCGGAGCTCAATGCGCATGAAGGAAGAGGGACTAGTGGTCTTGGAATGATTTTGATTGAAATCACAAATGTTGATGATGTTCGTAATGACGATGATGTGAAAGTAAGTTTTTACCGCTCCATAGACCAATTTGCACTCGACGGCAGCGGACGACCCTTACCATTTTCTAGTTACAATATCGATATGGATGGAGATGAGCCGCGTTATGGAGACTCCTTGCGCGGCACCATCGTTGATGGAGTGCTCACAACGGAGCGAGGTGATGTGAGCCTGCCATTTTACGGAAACTATAATTTCATGCACCCAGCAATTAAAGACATGGACCTGCAATTAGATATGGCTGACGATGGTGCTACTGCTAAGGGGCTCGTCTCCGGGTATTACAATGTCGATGAATTCTTGTATTATGTGGGAGGTATGGTTGGTCACACTTCCACAGCGGATGACTGCCCTGCAATGTATGTGGCTGCACAAGAACTAGCTGATGGATATCCTGATCCGAATACTGGCCAATGTAAGTATTTGTCATCCGCCTTTGAGATCGGGGCGTATGCTGCATTTATTATTCACCCGCAGAAAACCAATGAGAAGGTAAGGCAGTGAATGGCGTAAACAGTTTATTAGCATTTCTACTTGCTGCGTTGATACTTGCTGCCTGTGAGCAGCCCGAGCCAGCAACTAACGGCTCGTCTCCGGCAATGCAGCGGTTGTCTAACGAGCAATATCGAAACATTATCGCCGACATTTTTGGTGCACATATAACGATTGCTGGTCAAGCCGACTCCCTATTACGGACTGATGGACTACTAGTCCTAGGGGCACGAAACGCAAGGATAACACCTTCTGGATTTGATAAGTATTATGGCATGGCCCAGTCCATTGCACGGCAAGTAGTAAATTTGGATAATAGAACTAGCCAATTTTCGTGTTTGCCTACTTTTTTGGATGCGCCAGATGACGCCTGTGCGCGTCAGTTCTTCTCTGAGGTCGGGCGACTACTTTACCGTAGGCCACTTAGCGAGGAAGAGCTGGCTATATCCATCGATGCTGCGCACGCTGGTGCAGAGTCTGCCGGAGACTTCTATCAAGGTATCGCCCTTGGCCTAACCGGAATGTTGACTACTCCACAGTTTCTATTTGTTGTTGATATGACTCAGCCTGATCCCTCTGACTATTCAAAGCTGCGTCTAACAGGATATTCTAAAGCTGCACGCCTTAGTTTCTTGTTGTGGAACACGACACCTAACGAACTATTACTAGGCGCTGCTAGTCGGGGAGAATTGGATAGCCAAGATGGTATCAACGCTCATGTGCAGCGAATGATGGCGTCCCATCGTCTAGAGGTTGGCGTGCGAGCTTTCTTCCAAGATTTCCTGCGCTTTGATGAATTCGAGACCCTGGAGAAAGATAGCATCATCTATCCCGCCTTTACCGTGCAGGTTATTGAGGATGCGAAAGAACAGATACTTCTGACTGTACTTGATCTACTGATGGAGCAGGAGCAGGACTATCGTAATCTGTTCACCTTTCGACAAACGTTTATTACCGGCCCGTTAGCCCGTATCTATCGTGTTGCTACGCCTCGCCCTACAGGAAATGCTTGGGTTCCATATGAGTTTCCTGAGAGCAGCCCACGTGCGGGTCTACTAATGCAGGCGGGCTTTGCTGCATTAGCTTCTCACCCGGGTCGCAGCTCACCAACCCTGCGCGGTATGGCAATTCGGGAAGCGCTATTATGTCAAAAGGTGCCCAGCCCACCAGGTGATGTAGATTTTTCCCAGTTCGAAGACCCCAATTCTCCTAACCCTACGGCCAAGGACCGTCTTACATCGCATAGTACCGAGCCCGCATGTGCTGGATGTCACAAAATCATGGACCCGATCGGCCTCGGTCTTGAACAGCTGGATGGCATTGCGCAGTTTCGAAAAATGGAGAACGGTGCCTTTATTGATGTGAGTGGTGAACTCGATGGTATCCCCTTTGTTGATGGTGCTGGACTAGGGCGAGCTATGTGGCAAAATCCTGCGACTACAAAGTGTTTAGTCAACAGATTAACAGAATATGCTTTGGGTCGGCCATTGAGTTCGGCTGAAAATGCCTTTTTGGCTTATCTTGAAAATATATTTGCAAAAGGTGGACATCGTTTTCCTGAATTATTGCAGCGGATCGCAACGAGCAAGGCCTTTTATGCTATATCAGAACCTCGTCGTGACCTTAAACAGAGCGCCTCAGCAAAGACTAAGAGCCTGCCTCTCGCGGAGAATCGGCTATGACTGCCTCGTTATCTCGTAATATGCCTCGCCGCCGCGTCTTAAGAGGCCTGCTTAACGGTAGTGCTGTGTCGGTTGCACTGCCTCTGTTGGACTGTTTCCTGAACGAAAATGGCACTGCCATGGCAGCGACCGGCAATCCACTCCCTGTACGTTTCGGTACTTGGTATTGGGGAATGGGACATACTCCTGGACATGCCATTGCTCCTAAGACCCAGTCTGGCCCAGGCATCAATTTTCTTAAAGAGACTGAGGCGTTGAAACCATGGCATGATCAGCTGAACTTTTTTTCAGGTTTCGGTATGCCGCTAGATGGCAGGTCCAACTATACTCACTTTACTGGTTGGGTAGGTAACCGTACTGGGACAGTTCCTGCGAAAGAGGGCGAAATTCTTAGTCCAACGCTTGATCTAATTACCGCCGATCAGATTGGCACTCGGACTCGCTTCAAGACTATTGATGCTTCGAGTGCTGGACTAGCTCGGGAAAATTATAGTGCTCGTAATACCGAAAGCCGTTCTGAGGCAATTATTTCACCTTTGGCTTTGTATTCTCGGATATTTGGGCCGGGTTTCGTTGACCCAAACACAGAGGACTTCAAGCCTGATCCAGACATTATGGTTGAAAAAAGCGTACTGTCCGCATTCATGGAGGACAGTAAGCGGTTCATCAGTGCACTAGGCACCGCTGATAGAGAGCGCATGGATGAGTATTTCACCTCCATTCGCCAAATTGAAAACCGTCTGGCATTGCAATTGCAAAAACCGGAACCAAACGAAGCCTGTGTTATGATGCAGAAGCCTCATGAACTGCCAGAAGAAAAGGTGGCGCGTGTTCGAGAAATGCCAAATGTTATTGAAACTCATGAAGTGATGGCACAACTACTCGCTATGGCTGTTGCCTGCAATCAGACGCATGTTTTTAATTTAGTGTTCACAGATAACTTTGCTAACGTTCGCAGGGTTGGAGAGTCCTATACACACCACTTACTTACCCACATGGAATTAATTGACTCTGATCTGGGCTATCAGCCTTTGGCATTTTGGTTTAACCAACGCTGTAGCGAGGCTTTTGCAACCTATTTGAGGACTTTATCAAGTATTCGAGAGGGCGATGGGACTCTGCTCGATAATTGCCTCATTTTTGCCGCTAGTGAGACTAACTACGCTAAATTACATACAATCGATAGCATCCCTATTTTCTTGGCCGGTAAGGCAGGGGGGCGAGTTAAGACAGGCATGCACATTGTTGGCGGGGGTGATCCTATCACCCGTGTCGGCTTTACAGCCATGCAAATAATGGGAGTTCCCTTACGTCGATGGGGTACCAGGTCTTTGCAAACATCACGTCCAATAACCGAAGTTATGGTATAGCTAATAGACCATGGTTGGTACTATTAGGTACAGTCGCCTGAAGACAATAGTAGCGTTAGCTTTGGGCGCTATATTTACCCCTTTATTTTGCGATGTTACTTGCGCCACGTCCTTTCTAGATGAACAGAACCCATCGGACATTAGCTTAAATCCGCGTGGTCACGGCTGGATTATAAATACTGCGCAAGGCATGACGTTATATACTTATGTGAAGGACCCTGTATTTGGTGAACCGCAATGTAGGGATATATGCGCCAAAACGTGGCCGCCAATGGCTCCATCGGCGGGGTCAACTAGTGACGGAGACTGGACTATAGTCAAACGGCAAGACAATTCTCATCAATGGGTTTTTCGCGGCAAACCTCTCTACAAATATAGCGGCGACACTAGTCCTGGCGATATGAATGGCGATGAGTTGCTACAGCAGTGGTTTGTCGCAGTAAAGTCTATTCCGCTGCCGCCTGGCTTCAAGACTCATAAAACTCCTTATGGGTATCTGCTGACTGATCAAAAAAATATGACCTTATATACGTCTAGCACTTATCGGACTAACTCTTTTGTATGTGATCATGCGTGCACTAAAACATGGGCACCAGTTGAAGCCTGGTGGCGTGCGCATGCGAGAATAGAAAACTGGATGGTGATTGAACGGACTGATGGCACAAAGCAGTGGTCATACAAAGGTCAGCCTCTCTACCGATATCGGGGTGATTATGCGGCTGGAGAGATAGCTGGAGAAGCCTTTCAGACTTGGTCAGCTGTGATCTTAGAACCACCAACACCAACTCCAGATTGGATTACATATCAAAAGTCGGATGCTGGCCCTCTATTGGCTGACGCTAATGGTAAAACGCTTTATGCCCATGACCTTACTGGCACTCGTGCTTTTGGCATTGGCATCGGAAGGGATATGGCAACGCCTCATCTTTGGACTCCTGTTTACGCTGATGGTACTGCAGGTCGAATTGGCTTCTGGTCTGTGGTAGCCTTAGACGATGGCAGGCATCAGTGGACTTATAAAGGTCTAAAACTCTATGTCCATGAGCGAGATACTCAACCCGGGGACCTCAACGGTCAACGCAGTACGGACCGCTATTGGCGCACTATAATGAAAGATGGTCTCGTAATGCCAGGATCAGGGAGGTAGTAAAAGGGCCTTATGCTTTGTGAGGCTAATTCAATTATATAGGAGAGTTGTATGCTATTACCGTACGTATATTCTGATGCTAATGGGCATTCATTGCTTGATGAGACAGAGCTTAGGATGATGGCCCCAGGCGGTGCAGATGCAGAAGAGGGAATCTACTACCGGCGTATTAATTCAGCTCGCCAAGATGTAACTGATTGGCGTATTGGTCATGCCTTGCCAGGTCATTTTATTGATTTTGAACCTATGGATGCGCGCACAATGATTGCGGTATTTTCTGGTCAGATGCACATTACCGTAAGTAATGGTGAGGAACGTCAGCTTGCCCGTGGAGATATTATGATAGCAGAAGATGTTGCCGGGCAGGGGCATATGACAAGATTTCTCGGTCAGGAAGAATGTAACTATTTGTTAGTTACTATGCCAAACGAGCTCAAATAAATGCTTGGTCATTGCGTCGCTAGCCTTGCTTTTGTGCTATGTGCTAACGCTGCCTATATCGCCTTGGCACAAGACAGCACTCCGTATCGTGATCCAAGACGAGGCCCAAAGCCCGACATGTCCTGTGTTTACTTTTCAGCTGATCCCAATGCTACCGATGGTCCAGCGATAAACTTTTTTGCTGACCTCTATGCTAGCGAGGAAAGTGCTGTGACTGAAAGCCCTGGAGTTGGGCGCGTCGATTTTACACTCGACCGTAAGACTCTGACATTTGCCTGGAATTTGAATTACAGTGACCTAACAACCTTACCAATAGGCATTCATGTTCACGGACCGCAGACCCCTGGTGGTGAGGCCGCAATTTTGTTTGATATGGCGACCGAAGGCTTTGCTTTGCCAGTGCAGGGGTCACACCTTCTCAATGAAGGTGAGTTGGCTTATTTGGTTTCCGATCGCATGTACGTAAATTTGCATACTACTAAGTATCCCGCAGGTGAGCTGCGCGGATCAATTAAGAAAGCACGCCCAGAATGTTGAAGTACACTTAAGACCGTTCTGGCCAGAAGGGATTATAAGAATGACTATCGCTGAAATAAAACCATCAACGGCTTACCGAATGACGGGCTATAAATTAGATTCTAATGGCCGCTCGGCATGGACTTACTATGAAGTTCCTTTGATTCAGACTAGTCCGTTGAGTTCTATGAGTCGTCGGCAGACTGGGCAGACCTGGGGGCTTGGATTTAGTCAGAACACTCCACGACCCTATAATCTAAATGAAATGCACATCACTAACCGAATGGGTATCGTCTGGGTAATGTCCGGGCATCTGGAAACTACGGTTCAAAGTGGCGAAATGAGACGCCGTGCCCCGGGTCAGGGTAATTTAGTCCATGGTGATTGCCAGCATCACTCGACTATGAGAAGCACTGTTCCCACGACTACACTCAGTCTCAATCTCAGTAGTGAGGTTCAAGATGACTATCCATTCAAATAATCGCTTGGGTACGCTACCTTCTCTTACGCTAGTGTTAATTTTTCTGGGAGTGGCACCAACATTCTCACAGAGTCTACCGCAGCATGCAGTGCGCGTTGCCGCTCCATTGGAACCCATTGATGATACATTCATCGCGCTTGAATCTGCCGAGACTATGGTTTTGGCCGAATGGGAAGTGGTTAATGATTTGGGTGCGCGTATCCGAATTGTCTGGGGTCAAGAGGCGGTTGATGCGGCGCCTCCAGAGGCTTCGCGATACGTGCAGAGATCTTATGTCTTTCCTACTGGCACAATTCGAGTGTTAGAATTTAAAGAAGGGCAAGGTGGTATGTTACATGCCATTACCGTTGAAACAGCACTGTATATGCTGGAGGGGGAAGGCAAAGTAGAGGTTGCGGGTAAGACTATCGCCATTGGTCAGGGGGACGTGGTTAGCTATCCCAGTGGCACGTTGCGCGGTGAAGGCGATGCCACTGTGATTCTATGGCATGTCACTGGAACCAAAATAAATGGAAATGCTAAAGCAACAGTGGTGCGTGCTAAAGATGCATCGTTTAGGCAGCTTGGATACTGGAATGGTCCCGATGGCAGCCGCATCATTGCAACCACGTCAGAGGATCTTCAGGAAGCGCCACCAGACGCCATTCGTCTCGATTTGAACAACTATCAGTTTGATGGCAATCGTGTCAGTGTGACTAAAAACTACAAGGGCGGACCCACGAACAAGAATCGCAGTGATCTTGACGCCCTAATATATATAACGTCAGGTAAGATGCGCTTCTTCCAAGATGATGTTGATGTCATTGCTGAGCCGGGCGACGCCATCCGCGAAATCGCTGGGCGCTACCACAATTGGATCCGGCTGGAAGATTCCTCTTTTGTCGCCACAAGTACCGCGCCGATGGCACCATTGGCGCAAGATACACAGAACGATTAGTTGTTGCTGCCTTCCTAATAGCTGGGCTAGTAATTTATCTCTCACCAGAGAGCGGGGAGGGAATGACACACTGATTAAATAATGATGATCCATTTAGGTTGAATTTACCGTAAGACTACTGATGACGTACTCATTACTACGAACTTTAATTGTGTTAGCAGTGGTCTCCGTGCCCGTATCAGCTCAGGAGCCTGTTTTCCCTACGATCAAGGCTAGTACCTTGAACAAAGATAAGGTAACCCTGCCGAAGGATTTCTCGGCGGCTAAGAATGTTCTGCTAATTTCCTTCGGTCGCGACATGCAGGAGGTTATTGATGCTTGGGATGCAGCGTTAACACCGTTGCGGGAGCTTCCAGATCAAGTGCAGGTTTATAATACCCCTCTTATTCCTAATCCAGGAGCCTTAGTGCGTGGTTTTATCAATGGTGGCTTTCGTAGTATTTACAAGGATCGGTCTTTGCGTGATCGCATTATTATCTTGTATGTTAAGGAGAAGAAGATATTTCCTGTGTTAGGTATAGAAGAGAATGATAGGACAGAACCTCTCATTCTCGTAATATCTAAAGATGGTACTATAATCGGCCGGGTACAGGGTCTTGCTGACGAAGATAACGTAGCAGCTGTGACCGCTTTTATTGACCCAAAGGAGAGTTATTGACTCCCGCTTCCTTCAGTTTCCTTTCATCTAGTTTATAGAACATAAGTATTATAGCGCTTAGGAACGCTGCGCCTGAGGGAAATATAGCTAGGCCCATGTATATACCAGCTAAGGCTGCATCAGGTTGGGCAACGGTCTCTCCACCGCGCGTTGAGACGTATCCCATGGCGCTGAGATAAGCACCGAATATTAGTGGCCCAAAGCCGGATGCAGCTTTTTCCATAGTGCTATATAGACCAGCATAAATACCCTCCCTGTTTAAACCTGTGCGCCGTCTGTCATATTCCATAGTGTCTGGTAAGATTGAGAATCCCATCACTAGGATACCCGTTACTGCGACGCCAATACCGAAGATTCGAGCGTTGACGATCCACTGAGTTTCAGAGGCATCCGAAAGAAGCCAGGACGCCATGACTACGGCGTAGAGGAGAGCAGCAGTCATGTAGGTTGGCTTCTTGGTATATTTCTTCCCAGCCCAGGTCCAAAAAGGAATAGAGATTAATGTCGCAAGTGTGAAGTAGGTGCCGAAAGCGAACAGGAGTTCTTCGCCCCGTTGCAGCACATAAATACCAAAGAAAAGGAGAGCCGCCTGGCTGCTAGCTTGGGCGATAAGCTGGCAGAGCTTCACTGCTAAATAGATGCAGAAGGGTTTATTCTCCCAGACCATAGAAATCTGTTCTTGGACAGAGTAGGTAATGACCTCTGTCCTTTTGATATGTGGCACGGACTGTGTGGCGAAGCAGGAAACTAGCATGGCAACAAGTAATAACGACCCTAAAACCCAACCCATTAAGCTGTAGCCTTGCTGTGGGCCAAATTGGTCCAGTAGTATACTGCCTCCGAGGAAAAGTCCGAGGCTGGCGGTTGTGAAAAATATTACCCGCAGCCCCATCATTGAGATGCGTTCATTATAGCTATCAGTCATCTCTGCCGGCATAGCTAGGTAGGGCACGTTATAAATTGTGTAAGCTGTGGTGAACATGATCAATAAAAAGGTCGTATAACCAGCCATACCAGTTTTACTTTGAATATCAGGTATATTGAACAAGGCGACAAATGCGATAAAGCAAACTATGGCCCCAACTAGTAGATATGGCCTTCTTCGTCCCCAGCGAGAATCGGTGCGGTCGCTAATGTAACCCATGATTGGGTCTGTTATGAGATCATACATACGCGCCACAAAAATGATTAAACCAGCTGTGAAGGCAGCAATACCTAAAGTATCTGTCATGTAGTTGAGGAGATAGGTGACCAGGACGCCAATCATAGTAGATGTGCCATGGGTTCCAATGGCCCAACCAAATCTCTGGCTAAAGCTCAGGCGATATCCCGACGCTGTATTATTCATGTGTTTTAATTCCCTAGAGAGCCACGTAAGCATAGTGGATTATCCTGTTGGAAAAGCTGATACTGTTTAGTCTGTCCTGCCAATGGACAGATTTATAATCGAGGGTGCTAATGACTAATTATATCAAGACAATGATCCAGAATACTGACGCCTTTACGCGGAAGGATGTTGAAGCGCTAGGTACCCACTTGACTGATGATTATGCCTCTTACCTAGTAGAGGGTGGGGATGTTGTTAAGCGGACCAGCAACAAAGAAGAAACACTGACTATTCTAGGAAAAATGTTCGATTCAATGCCACTTAGAGGCTCAAAATTAGACCATGTAATGGCCATAGGTGATCATGTAGTAGCTGTAGAGAAGGATAGATTCGATACCCCAGAGGGTGAAAAGACAACGACAACAATCGGCGTATATCATTTCCAGGACGGTAAAATATGGCGTGCCTATAGTTTCCCCATACAGGAGGACTTATAATGAATCGTGTTCAGATATTATCTATTTTCGCTTTAACTTTCTTAATTTACAGCATTGCTAATTATCCTGTCTTTGCTGATGACCATGCAGGTGCCGCTGCTACCCTAGCCGCGGTAAAACGTCAGTCTGAGGCTTTCATTAATCGTGATGTAGATGCTTTAGTTGCTAATATGGCCCAAGATTTTACGGCCTACCGCATGACCAATGAAGGCCCAGAAGCAGTTATTAGAAATAGAGCTCAGGCTGCTGAAATGTTGTCAAAAACATTCACTCAAGGATCCCGTTACCTGGAGTCCGAAATTTCAGAGAGAATTATAGTCAAGGATATTGCTGTGCAGGTAGAGTTAGATACGTTTCGCACGAGCGAGGGCACACAAACATCGACCACCCTTGCCATCTATCATGTTAAGGATGGGAAGATGTGGCGCTCATATAATTTTCGTCTGCCAGATTAATGTACGCTGCTAAGAGGTGAAGCAGTTGTCCGTAGTTCCAGCCCTGACCAGGGATCCTCTAAGAAGCCGGGTTGGAGTTCCGTTAGGAACCCCATCACCCGTTTGGGTACTTCTGATATTGCTTGGAGCTTTCGACCAACTAACTCGAAAGAGCAGGTTCCAGCGCGTTGACCCATTCGCATCCATGCGTACCAACCGCCCATAGACTGATAGTGCATTGTTGTCGGTACAAAATCATTAGTGAGCTTGTCAACCTGTGCTGTATAGGTGGCCAATGAAGTGGCCGTCATAATTGGACCGGTATGTGTGAGGGGATCTATTCCCGGCCCTGGCTTGGGTCTAATTGATTTTATTATCAGACGCTCCTGAGACCAAATAACGGGTCCATCCACGATGGGCTCAACGATAGTGCCTTCTATGTGGCGCATCGTGACCTTCCGCTCTTGAGGGATTTCTTGTTGGCCATTAGAATCAAATGATAATACTTGAGACGATTTGAAGTGCTTCGGCTCGCATTTGAGTCCGTTCATTGGATTGATCCACTGGTCTGCTAATTTACCAGTCTCTGGATCCTGCCAGAAACCGCACTCAATCATCTTTTGTTCGACACCACCATCTTCACGCAACGTCATATTATTAAAACTAAATCCATCAACGCGGAATAATTGCCGAGCAATTTCACCTTGGGGTTTGCCCCAATAACTCCCAGTGTAAGCCCAAAGACCATCAGTACGATTCATGTTGCCGCGCAATTGGACATAAACCTTGTTGCGGTCTAGTCCTGAGACTTTGGATGCGCTCAGGCTTTTAGGTTTACCATAGCTGAGTGCAGCCGTAGCTCCGGCAATTGCTGTCCGGCGGGTTAGCTTGTTAAGCGATTCGTTATAGTTGGTCATAGCGCTGAATCCCCCGCTGTACTTTAGAACAAAGCTACTAGTGCGCCGATCAATGCACCGAGCATCAAAATAACAGTTGCTAGCGATGCCAGGCCAAACCCACGGGCTCTTTTCTCAGCTGCCTCATAATAGCCCAAAGCGTAGAGTACTCTCCCCACGGCAAATAAGAAACCAAGCCCGCCGGCCCATAAATCACCCCAGGCAAAGGCGAAAAGCCATAGTGCTGGGAGATGAAGGATAAGCTGTTCTGCCATATTCTGATGAACACGATAAACGCGTTGAAACTCTTCGGGTCCTTCGGTGGCCGGTGCTTTTACGCCATATTTAGAGCGCGCTTGCCCTACTTTGATGACGCAGAAAAAGTAAACAAACAAGGCAGCGATCGTTGCTAGCGCTGTTATCGGGAATTGATCAATAATCATTCTAAACCTCTTGGTTCAATTTGCTGTCCGCTCTGTCATTATAATCCATTATGAAAGTATACCGGGCATCCGGCAATGGGGAGAACACTATGAGAGATAGAACTACTCCGCTCAAACGGGCCAGCATATTTTGCCGTAACATAGAAGAATCATTGGCTCTATATCGTGATATTCTGGGCTTTACAGTTGCTGAAGACAAAACTGTGACCGGCCCAGCAATAGCCAAGATGATTGGGCTCGAAGACTGCTCGATGCACATTTGTCACCTAAAGGCTCAGAACAGCGAAGATGGACTCATTGGCTTATATGAAATCACGGCAGATGATCTACCAGAAACTACATTACCACCGATAGGCAAGATACATCGGGGGCAAGTCGCCTTAGTTGTGAATACTGATGCGCCTGATGATATATACAAAGATCTTGAATCTGCTGGATATTCATTTCTCACGCTACCAACAAAATATGTAAAGGAAATAGATACGGACTACATGAAAGCCGGCACGTATACTGAGATGATCTTTTACGATCCCGATGGTGTGCTAGTAAGCATACTCGGCTATGAGCCACTACAAGCTTAAGAAAGTATCATAAGAATGACCAAGATGCTTAACTTCTACGAAAATACGGTGGGGCTATTTTAGTCTATTTGGGCACGCCGGTCTTTTTTGTTACTACCAACAAGAATTGGGGGCATGCTTTCTTTTGTAATTCGAGGTTAAATTTCAGGAATGGATGAATTAGCCCAGCGAGATACGGTTGTGTCTGCACTTCAGGCTCGATATGGAGGACGCTGCACTACTAACAATGACATTAGAAACCGCCATGGCCGTGGTGAATCATGGCATCCGGCGCAAGTCCCAGATGTTGTTGTATACCCTGCGTCGACGGAGGAGGTTGCAGAGATTATTCGTCTGTGTGCCGCCCATAAAGTACCCGTTATTCCGTTTGGGGCTGGTACCTCATTAGAAGGGCAGGTTCAAGCTGTGCTGGGTGGGGTATGTATTGATCTTTCCCAAATGACAGACGTCATAGCTGTCCATGCGGAAGACCTAGACTGTATCGTTCAGCCAGGGATAACCCGTGTTCAGTTAAATACCTATCTGCGCGACACTGGTTTATTCTTTCCTATTGACCCTGGTGCAGAATGCACTGTTGGCGGCATGGTGGCCACGCGGGCATCAGGAACCAATGCTGTGCGTTATGGTAGCATACGAGATAATGTTCTTGGCCTAACAGTTGTTATGGCTGACGGATCAGTAATAAAGACAGGTGGGAGAGCAAGGAAGTCCGCTGCTGGCTATGACTTAACGCGACTATTTGTTGGGTCGGAGGGGACCCTGGGGGTCGTGACAGAAATCATATTACGTTTGCATGGCATACCCGAAGCTATCGCTGCAGCCGTAGCGACTTTTCCGACTATCGATGCAGCTATAGCATCCGTCATTCAGGTGATTCAGCATGGTGTACCCATTGCCCGGATCGAGCTTATGGATGAGGTATGTGTTAGTGCAGTCAATACTTACGCTCATTTATCGCTAGACGTTAGGCCGACACTATTTCTTGAGTTTCATGGGTCACCCTCTTCAGTCCAGGAGCAGGCGCTAACTGTCGAGAAACTGTTAGCAGTAAATAGCTGCTCTAGTTTTATTTGGTCAGATGAGGCCCAGGAACGTAGCCGCCTATGGAATGCTCGCCATAACGCCTATTACGCAGGACTAGCTTTGAAACCTAATGCAATTGGCCTCGTTACGGACGTCTGCGTACCAATTTCCCGTTTAGCGGAATGTATTGGTGAAACCAAGATAGACCTTGATAGTTGCTCTATGCCAGCCCCTTTACTAGGCCACGTCGGCGATGGCAATTTTCATGTATGTTTCATTATGGACCCGGGTGCAGAGGAGCAAGTGAGTGAAGCAGAACACCTACATCGCCGTATGGTGGAGAGGGCCTTGACGATGGGTGGAACCTGCACGGGTGAACATGGAATAGGACTTGGCAAACGAGATCTTCTGATTGAAGAATCTGGCAGAGGTGTTGACGTTATGGCGCAGATCAAACGCGCGCTTGATCCTTTGAACATTCTCAATCCCGGAAAAATATTCATTGATGGGGCAAGCTGAGGTATGACTGACTTGATTGTTGATAGACGCTTACGACCTCTGGTCGCTTCAATTGGGCAAGGTGCTTTTTCAATTCTATCGATTGATATTTTTGACACACTATTGTGGCGTACAGTTCCCCAACCCAGAGATATATTTTGTTTAGTTGGCGACTCTCTTCTCAAAGAGGGAATCTTAGCTGAATGGGTTTCCTGTACGGTATTTTCTGAACTTCGGGTTTCTGCAGAGAAGGCCTCTCGGATAAGAAAAGAGAATCAATCCGGGTCACGTGAGGTGCTTCTTGGGGACATATACGAGAACCTCCCACAGCATATCTGGGTTGATGGCGCAAGTATTACTGCTGCGGCAGATATTGAGGTAGACATTGAGGCAAGAAGTCTGGTGCTTGATTCAGAAATTTCTGCATTAATGGGTCATGCGCGGGCAGCTGATGTGCGCGTAGTCTTAACCTCCGATACATATTTTACACGCAAACAACTGATAAGATTCTTAACTTCTGCGGGGCTAGAAAGCAGCAATATTCCTGAAACTCTTTTTATCTCCAACGAACACGGCCGCTCCAAATGGCTAGATCTATTTGATCTGGTTTTAACCGACCTCGGTATTGCGCCTGATAAAATTGTGCACCTTGGTGATAATATTGATGCTGACGTGGTGCCTTGCGTGTTGCGCGGCATTGCTCATGTGCATTATGACAAGTGGTCAAACCTCCCACGAGCCCGGTCTCATGAGATAAAATATCGGCCTGCTGATAGAGCGGCTTGGTTGCTAGCCGGCGGTGATCGCGGCCTAACAGGTCTGCGCTCGCGTCTGGCACAACGCGCCCCTGAAAATCTGGATCCTGGGTTAGAATCATATTGGGGCTATGGTGCGACGACTCTAGCACCACTTTTTGCGGCTTATGGCCGTTGGGTATTGGATACTCTTAGGCAGGAAGATGCTGAGGTGTCATTCGGTATCATGCGAGAAGGACGCTTTTTAAATAAAGTGATCGCTTCAGTTGGTGCTTCACTAGGCCAAAAAGTTGAAAGTGTAGATCTTTGGTTATCGCGTCGCGCTGTTGTGCGTGCAGCCCTATGGGATGACGACTTTTCACTATTGCCTGATTCTATTTCGTTGTGTCCCGGTCCAAAGACAAATGATATCTTGTCTCAATTAGGCATTGCTCGGTCTGACTTGGCTGAGACTGCCATAGACGCTGAGGGTTTTGACCTTCATGAGCAAGGAGGCGTTGATGCTCTTCTTGAAGCTGTATCCCGTTCACCAGTTCTTCAATCAAGAATTGCTGCCGAGAGCAGAAGACAAAGGCGTAATTTGCTTAAATATTTATCTCGTGAGGTAGATCTTGGAAATCTACGAAAGCTTTTTGTTCTGGATATAGGGTATGCGGGTACCATACAGACTGTATTGCTTAAGATCTTTAGGCGAGAGCGTGTTGATACTGATTTAACAGGACTATACGTTGCCATTAACGAGCCCGGACGGGAGAATGTGAGGGCCGGAACTGATATGCGGGCTTTGTTTTTTAGTAATGGTTTTTCTTCTGAAGTGGTCGAGGTTCTGGAACGCACTCCAGACGTACTCGAACATGCGTGTATGTGTGTGGAAGGAAGTCTCAATCAGTTTACAGACGAAGGTCAGCCTGAATTATTAAGCAGTCAACGTGATGGGAAGCAGATCCAGCAAATGGAAGCTATGCAGTCCGGAATAATTGCAGGGGTTGAGGCTATTACCTCACTTTTCGGCGAAAGGACACTAGTAGCGTCTGAGTTTATTGAACATGCGGGGGAGATTGTTCGTCAAGCCTTATTACGACCAACGGTCGAAGAGGCTGAGACTATTGGTCGATGGGTACATGAAGCAAACTTTGACCTTTCTGATAAACGAATGTTTTCTGATCTCCGTATGGATAAGGCTACATTCGAATTCGGAAATGCTAACGATTTTCTTGGAATTCAACGGCATGAGGCATACTGGCCCGCAGCTGCACTGATGCGGATAGCTCCTCATTTATGTGAGATGACCGCCTCTCTAAAGGATGGTGCCGTAACGGCTGGAGCTTTTACATCAGGAGCAATATTAGGTTCTCTCACAATAACACCTGATCTTGGTGTTGGCTTTGATGACAAATATAAAATTATAATTCCGCTTAGTCTCTCTTCTTTGGGGCGCGCTACGCTGCGGCAGGAAATAAAATCTATTGGACCAGAAACTTATCAATCTATACGAATTATCTGGCCAGAAGCGAGGGCAGCAGTTTCTATAATGTCCTGTGAGGTCACTTTCCGTGGCGAAAAAGAGTACAAACAGGTGGAACTCAAGTCTCAAGTGACTTTTCTCGGTAGTATTTATAGAGAGAATGAAATCGAAATCCTGGGTTCAGAGGGAGGACAGTGTGAAATTTACCTTGGAAGCGTTATACCCCCTTGGCTTCATGCTATAGAACTTCGCATGATGATTACGTATGCTCGTCTTGACTCACTATTTTGAGGATTCTGAAGTTGGCTGTGCCCCAATCTAATCGTCTGTGTATAGTGACCGTAAATCTTAACTATGCGGCCTATCTCGAAGACTGTATGACGTCGATTATCAATCAGCGCAGCTTTGACCGTGTTGACTATGTGGTAATGGATGCTGGTTCTTCCGATGGCTCCTTGAATATTATAGAGAAATATGACCCACAGCTTCTTTATTGGCAGAGTGAACCTGATAGCGGTATGTACCATGGTATTAGGGAAGGCTTTAGAAAGTCGGATGCCGAGATTATGGGCTGGTTAAATTCGGATGACATGCTTGCTCCATGGGCTATTCAGACGGTACTTGAGATCTTCGATCAACTTCCAGAAGTGCAGTGGATTACATCACGTTTTCCCATGCAGGCGCGCAGAGATGGGCTAACAATCAAGGCTGATTTTGTCCCTGGTGTTGATCAATGGGGTTTTTATAACGGAGAACACATCAAATCTTCAGGTTTGCCAACCTCTGGCTGGATAGTCCAGGATTCAACTTTCTTTCGCCGCTCACTTTGGGAAGATGTGGGCGGGGATTTTGACCATTCATTATCACTTGCATGTGATTTCGAGTTGTGGGCTCGATTCATAGAAAAGACAGATTGCTACGTTATTCCTACGCCGCTTGGTATTTATCGCTTTCAGGGGGCTAATAAGGCAATTGTGAGTCGTGACGCTTACCGCGATGAGTGCGTTAAAGTATTACAGCGCTATACACCAGTTATTCCAGAAGATACCAATCGGCTTGGCGAGCGGGTTTTTGCTAAGCATCTTAGTGCTCTTGGTTTTGGTCACCTCGTTGATCCAGAGCGGTCTCCTCACTTCAAGATGGTTGTTTATAGCCATGGAGATAACGGTTTTCATGTTGTAGAGGTTTAATAGCAGAATGTCTCATGTACTTGTAACAGGTGGAGCAGGTTATGTTGGCAGTCATATTTGTAAAGCACTCTCACTTGCCGGTTATACACCAGTAGTTTTTGATAACCTCTATCGGGGACATCGTGAATTTGTGAAGTGGGGGCCTCTAGTCGAAGCTGATATTCTTGATAAATCGGCCTTAAGTTCAACAATTAGGGATTTCAATATCGAGGCCGTCATTCATTGTGCTGCATTAGCTTATGTTTCAGAATCCCAAGAGCGGCCGATGGACTATTATGAAGCTAATGTCATTGGCAGTATGAACGTATTGGAGGTTATGCGCGAAAATAATGTTCGCGTACTTGTCTTCTCTAGTACCTGCGCTGTCTATGGTATTCCTAATAGAATACCGGTTAGTGAGGCTTCTCCTTTAAAGCCAATATCACCTTATGGCGAATCTAAGTGGATAGTTGAAAATATGCTAACTGATTCTGCCCGAGCTTATGGGATGCGTTGCACCTCTATGCGCTATTTTAATGCAGCGGGCGCAGATCCTGATTCTGAGATTGGGGAATGGCACGATCCTGAGACCCATCTGATTCCAATTGTGCTTAACGCAGCCGCCAACTCTGAAGAGGTGATTTCCATTAACGGTAGCGATTATGATACGCCTGACGGTACAGCAATCCGTGACTACATTCATGTGTCCGATTTAGCTAATGCGCATGTTCAAGCCTTCAACTTTACTAGAAGCACTGATGGTCATGAGTCCTTTAATCTAGGGACAGGTCGAGGGCATTCAGTACGAGATATTCTAGCGACTGTTGAAAAAGTGACTAGCCGTTGTATTCGAACTATAGAATCAGAACGGCGTCCCGGGGATCCCGACCGTCTTGTGGCCGATGCTCGTAAAGCTAATGAAGTGCTGGGCTGGAGGCCATGTTTTAGCGATATTGAGACAATTATTGCTCATGCATGGGACTATTATTCAAGAAAAGATGGCTGTGTTAGCTAAGTTAATTAGAGTTGTACCGATTGCCGGCCTCATAAAACAGGCCCGGCGGCTTTTGCACAAGCCGCCGGTTATTGATCCATATATGGAAACTAGTTAGATTGAGCAAGTTTTCTCAGCACTAGTGAGATCGTATCCTCCTTCATCTACGTTGACTTCTTCAGCTATGCCGTCATTCACAATGATTGAGAAACGCTTCCCTCTAGTGCCAAGACCAAAACCACGGGCATCTAGTTCGAGGCCGAGTTTGGAAGTGTAATCGCCGCTTCCGTCAGCAAGCATTAAGATCTTATCACTTACTCCGCGATCCTTGCCCCAAGCATCCATGACAAAAGCATCGTTGACTGCCATGCAGGCTATTGTGTCAAATCCTTTTGCACGAATAGCGTCGTAATTTTTCAGATAGCTGGGCAAATGCTCGTTCGAGCAGGTCGGGGTAAACGCACCTGGAACCGAAAACAGAGCTACTTTCTTGCCAGAGAATAGCTCATCAGTCGTCATATCTTTGACACCATCAGCTGTCATGACTTTGAATCCACCTTCGGGCATTTTATCGCCATTATTGATTGTCATTGCGTGCGTATCCTTCCCTAAATATTTAATAGATAATCTAAAGCTTACTTAATTCGGTTTCATTATAGCCTTAATGTATGTATCCAGCTTACTTCTTCATACTACAGAGTCATCCAAAATCTCACGACACTTTGGATTAGTTAGTTCTTATATGTCTCATGAAGCATATAAATCCCGTCATCAACCTCCCTAAAATAATCAGGTATGTCGGGGTGCATCACAGGGTCTCCGGTCTCATCTTCCAGTAGGTTTTGCTGAGAGACGTAGGCAACATAATGTGAGGATTCATTTTCAGCGAATACGTGATAGAAGGGCTGGTTCTTGCGGGGCCTAACATTCTCCGGAATAGATTCCCACCATTCTTCAGTATTACTAAACTCTGGGTCGACATCGAAAATGACGCCACGGAAAGGAAATAGGCGGTGGCGTACTACCTGTCCAATCCTAAATCTAGCTTCTTCAGCATGACTACTCGGGTATTGGATCGACATTTTCATTCCTTTTGGGGCTAGTTCCCCGAACCGGAGCCTATTTTATAGCTATTAGCACTACCTGCATATGGCAATCATGTATCGCCTTTTCCAGGGGGCCGGAAGCTCGTAAACTATTTTTCATACTATTAAAATAGAAAGACTCCATGGACAATTCCAGAAAAACTAGACCAGATGTATTAGAGATGCGGGAAAGCCACGATTTCCGGTCTTGTAACGCACTCCTAATATCTTGTCATAATTTTGTGGGTAGCCCCTTCATAAGGGAAATGCTAGTGAATTATAGCAGAGCCTTCAATGATAGCCTCTAACTGGCTACATATGCAGAAACCCATCCCATTGTCGATAACTTCCCTTACTCTTAACTCTCAGCGCGGTCCTTTCGCTATTTCCAGCACTTGCAATATTGCTGTTCTGATTTCTGAATCTTTGACACCATTAACCATGGGCTAGAACGGCATTACCCGAGAGCTCGATAAAGCTGCTGTCTATGCTTTTAATTCGGATGATGCTGAATATTCCTGACCTGCCTGAACTAAAGAATGAATGCATTAGCCTATCCTTTTTCAGCCCAGGCCTCGGATTCAACGGCAGCAGCGTTGTAATGTTTCAAGCCCCACATAATAAGCAATATCGCTGGAACGCCTACTACCAAGGGTACGACGGCCATAGCATACCGTAGCCTTGAAGGATCGCCCAGCATGTCGGTAAGGAACCCGACAGATGTTGGACCAAACATGAGGCCGATAACATTAATAATGAGCCAATATATAGCCGTCGCTTGGGCGCGAACCTGGTTAGGTGCAATGTGTACTACCGCTGCTGCGCCGCACGCCGAGGCCATAGCACCCCCTAGGATTGATGGAATATAAAACGCCATAGCTAACTGACCTGAGGGCATCAGTGGATAAGCAATGTTTGTAATTACTGTAATTATGACTCCATAGTACATCGCTCTCATCGGACCATCTTTTCGACCTTGATTCGTCAGCCTGTCGGCTATCCAGCCACCGCCATTGGTTCCTAGTGGTCCAAAGATTAATGCAGCGCTACCGAGAGTTAATCCGATTGTTGCAATATCCCAGTCCCATGTGCGCTGAAACAACGCTATATTCCAAAAACCTGTATACCCAACCAGCGTTACAACTGACATCCCGAAGAATAAACTACCGTATGCTTTCCAGCGCTTACCTAGAAATGTCATTCCTTCTCTAAATGGCAACTCCTGTGATTTATTACCCGCTCTTTCTTTCAAGGAAAGGAGGCCACGTCTCATAGGTTCTTTTACTGTGAGCATTAAGACGGCTAGGAGAAGGCCCGGTAATCCAACAATCAGGAAGGCTGATTGCCAAGCCATGAGTTCACCGAATACTGGAATAACAAGAGGTGGCATCGCCAATAGTAATGCAATGAGCGGTCCACCCGCGAGATTGGCTATACCCCCACCAAGAGAAATCCCTGACATGTATAGGCTAATCGCCCTGGCTCGCTGTTTTTGGGGGAAGTAGTCGCTAATGAGTGATAGCGCGCTAGGTGTAAGTACGGCTTCGCCCGCCCCGACGCCGATTCGTGCTACAAACAATTGTCCAAAGGTTCGCGACAGTCCGCAAGCCGCTGTCATGAAGCACCAAACGGTAATTCCCGCACCAATAATCGTTCTACGACTCTTTCTGTCGGCTAACCAGCCTATGGGAACCCCCATAGTTACATAGAAAATTGCAAATGCTGGCCCGAGTAATAATCCGATCTGGCCATCACTTAATTCAAGATCAGCTTTGATGGGCTCGATTAGTAAGCTCATGATCTGCCGATCGATGAAAGAAAGGATGTAAGCAAGAAGGAGAAGAGTCGTTACGTACCAAGCATATTTCGAATTAGGATATGGTGCCTCAGCTGTTATCTCAGGCGGCATTGTTTTTCTCATGTTGTTCTGCGTCTTTCGTTACTGGGGCTGCCTCAGTGTTGGTCTGTCATATAACATGGAGTTGGCAGTTAGGCTGATGTAGGCGCCGTCCATGTATCTGCCTCTATTACACTTTTTTTGTAATATTTGAGATTTATGACCAATAGCCATAAGAAACTACCGACAACAGCACTTACTAAAGAGAGTGCATAACGAATATCTGCAGGGCCATCAAATAGAAGCTCTGAAACTAGCGCAACGGACGTTGGCCCGACCATGAGACCAAGAATACTTATAACGAACCAATAAATAGCTGAAACTTGAGCACGTATTTGATTAGGCGTGACCATCATTAAGGCTGTGGGTCCTCCAGCTGTAGGGATGCCAGAGCCAATTGCGTGAGGAATTATAAATAGTAGACCTAACCAAGGTGTTGGCATTAGCGGCACCAGTATAGCAGCGATTACCAGCATCGTCGTGCCCCAAAGAACCACACGCATATGACCGTCTTTGACACCTCGCTTATAAAGATTATCACCGATCCAGCCGCCCAGAGTGACACCAATGATTCCTCCAATACTTACTACCAAACCATACCACAAGCTGATCTCTGCAATTCCCCATCCCCAGGTTCGAATAAAGACAGTTGGTAGCCAGGCTAAATAAGCGTTACCAATAATGCTCATGATCGATAGACCAAGAAAATGAGTTCCGTAAGTCTGCCATCTCGCCAGCAAGAAGGATATAACCTGTCCTATTGGAACTCCATCTGAGTCCATTTTAGCTATACTAATACGATCACGCCGGTAAGGTTCTTTGACAGTAAACATTAAGGCCGCAATACCCAAGCCGGGCAGGCCAACAACAAAAAACACCATCTGCCAATTATGTATCTCACCAATAATGGGGAGCCATTGAGCGGGTTCATTTGAGATTGATGCAATTACTTGGCCGCCAAGCACGAGGGCTAGACCCGCACCGATGCCAAGTCCCATTGAATAAACGCTAATGGCTCGGCCCCGTTTCTCTCTTGGAAAGTAATCACTCAATAATGGCGCCGCGCAGGGCTGTAAAGTTGCTTCACCTACGCCTACGCCAGCACGGGCTAATAGCAATTGTGGAAATGACTTTGCAATACCACAAGCTACGGTCATGATACTCCAGACTGTGACGCCAATTCCTATTATCGTGCGGCGGCTCCGGATATCTGCAAGACGACCGATAGGAATGCCGAGAGTGACATAAAAAAAGGCAAATGCGGGACCAAGTAGCAGGCTCATCTGGAAATCGGTTATACCAATATCTTTTTTGATGGGCTCAACTAGAAGAGCTAGAATTTGTCGATCTAGAAAAGCGAATACATATGCTAGCATCAACACGATCACTACATACCAGGAATAAAATAAGCTAGGATAAGGTGGCTCATATTTAACGGAGCTGGCATGAGATTCGTTCATAGAATAACCTTGGGTAATGTGAGCAAAGTAATTTATGCGGGGCGGAGGACCTGTAGTAACTAAAGATGTAAGGCGCTAATGAGTCTTTTCTGCGCCGGTTAGGAAATAGTCATTACTAAATCCTGGCGTAGCATTAGGGTCTACTGATTTCTCTTCAATGAAAAGACCTGGGACAAAGTGCTTGAAAGTTTTCCCTGTTTCAAATCCGCAAATCTCATAGAGATCTTCTAGCGACATACTATAAACTGTCAGCATAAATGGTTCATTGTTACAGGTGGCATCCCAGTCTCTAAGTGAAGCCTGATAAGGGGTCAGGCAGTCAAACTGTGGAGCATCGCAGTGCAGCATTACGCCACCTGGTTTTAAAAGCCTGTGGCATTCCCTAATTATCCGGGGCAAAGCCTTGGAGGATGTTTCATGTATCAGGATGCGCGAAACAATGAGATCAAATGATTCATCATCAAAAGACATTTCTTCCGCATTCATCTGATGATAATGAACTTCGACGCCTAAAGCGCAGGCCCGCGCATGAGCATATCTGAGACATGGAGCGCTAACATCAACACCGTACACTTCTGCTTCTGGGAATATTTCTTTATAAGGGAGTGTGTTATTTCCAATGGTGCATCCAAGATCTAAGATTCTTTTCGGTTGTAAGTGTTTAAATTCTTTCTGTAACCATTGGCCAATGCTTCTTGCAGGATCATCATTATTGACACCCTGACTTCCCATGTTATGCACCGCAATTGTACGTTCGTATTGTGCACCTGGTGCAACGTCCTCGGGTATGGTTTCTAGGTGATACCCCCCTGGTTTTCGATGAATATCTGCCGCGGTCAGGTAGCTTGGCATTTTGATGCCCTCGTCCAGGCAAAGAGATCCCAGAGCTCCTGACGCATTCTTAACATTCTCCGCCAAAACGTATTGTTGCCGGTCGATCATTTCACCGGAAACGGCATACATTCTATCCTGGTTGTCAGTTCTCAGACGATACCATAGCCGGGATTCTGGAAGTAACCGCATTGACTTTGCAATTTCACGGAAATCTGGTTCTCGCCCATTTTGGGCAACAAAGACGGGCTTTATCCTATGCTCAAAGATGGCTTGCAAGGAGGGCCTTATTTCTGCAGCTAATTTTACAGCGACTTCCCGGCAAAATCCCTCGCGTGCTTCCTCGTCATGTGTACCAGTGGGCAAAAAGTCATAGGATGGCATGGCAAGCATGATCGTTTCCTAATTTGGTCTAATACGGTGTTGGAGCGGAAAATGGCTTGCCCGCGATATCCTTTAATGAATCTGGCAAATCAGGTTTATGCTCGGGTGTTAAACTGAATGGAAATCTCTTCTCACTCCAATTATTCACATGGTGTCCATGAAGAAAGCGGATAACGCAAAGGTTGCCATTACGTGAGCCAAATGGACCGTGCCAGATATTAGGTGGACGCCAAAAATAGGCTCCCGCGTGCATTGCCCCTCTGTTGGTGATTATATCACCTGACAATAAGAACATTTCTTCTACACAGGGATGAGCTAGAGCTCCTTCTTCCCAATTCTGAGGGTGGCTTTGGGCACCGCAATCTAGCACCATAGTTTTCTCACCACTAATTTCGTCGTGCCTTAGAATCTTGTGGGCAATACGAAGGAAATCGAGGTCAGGGTCTACATCTGCACTAGACCATTTCATTTCATGTAAATAAATAAAGGGAATAGCTTCTTCTACCATATTACCTTTTTCAAAGACGACATCCGGACCGCTTGAGAAAAAGGTCAATATGACAGCCCCGTTTTCTGTGTGCCAATTCTCGTATGTGTACCCCTTCGGCAAATAAGCATAACTATCGAAGGGGTAGGTCTGGTCACCAATCTGAATTGAGCCATCAAGTACAAGTAATTCCTGCGCAGCGGTCAAGTGCAGAGGCCCAGTTTGTTGCCAACCTGGCGGATAACGCATAATTATCGAGCAGGCACCCGTTTGAGGGTCATGACTTAGCACCTTACATTCTATGCTCGACAATGAACCATTCAGAAAACTCTTCTGCCATGCTAGCTCCTGTGCATGAATGAATTCTATGTGTGGTCGCGGCATATTTATTCCTTTGCGCTACTTGTGTAACTTTGGCAAATATCCTTGGTAGTCTAGACCAATCCAAGGGCTAGAACTAACCGCAGTATTCATACAAATAAGCTAATTTACGCTAATTTTATCTCCTATAACTTGCTTTATCAGTCATGATTCTCCCTAATATGTCCAGAAGAAAGAGGGGAAACCAATGATTAATAAATTCCAAGCCTGGTGGTCGCTGGACGAAGCCGCTGAATCTGCTACTGCTGATAACCCGTTTTCGGCTCTTCGGCCGGAGCAGCGTCGCGAAACCTTGCCGATGCTGACTTTAGCCTTCGGTTGGGGTTTTCTTATTACTGGGCTCATAACGGGTGGTCAGTTGGGGGCGGGTGTTTCGTTCTGGCCAGACCTTATCTTGGCAACATTCACCGGAAATTTGATTAATTTTGTTATTGGTGGGCTTGTGGCCTACATAGGTTATAAAACTGCATGCAACTCTGGTCTCTTATATCAATTTGTGTACGGCCGAATAGGTGTTTTTTTGCCAGTCATTTTTCTGGCGCTGTTGACGACAGGATGGCAGGCGATTGTGGTAGGTGCTTTTGGCTTTGCCTGGGCGCAAGATTTTGATAGCCCAATGTTTTACGCTGTTGCACTTTTTGGCGGTTTCTTGTTTACGGTTACAACGTATTATGGCGTCAAGGGTATTGAGAAAGTGAGCGTGCCCTCAGTTGCTATTTTAGTTTTAGTTGGACTCTATGCAATCTATCTCAATGTTGATCAGGCTGGCGGAGGTGTAGCATTCTTGGCGCTATCGGATAAGACCGCAGCAGCTGACCCAATCTCATTTGTTACAGCCGTTAATCTTGTTGTTGGATCTTGGATTGTTGGTGCAGTAGTTATGGCTGAATATACACGGTTTGCCAAAAAAGCCTGGGTCGCTCTGGCCATACCCTTTATTGTTATGATCATAGCGCAGTGGTTCCTGCAAGTTGTAGGTGCGCTTGGTGGAGTTGTTTCGGGGTCAGCTGATTTTACGACTTACTTGTTACAGCAAGGCATGGTGATCGGTGGCATTGGCTTAATTGGCATGAGTCTTGCCTTATGGACGACCGGCGATGCGAACCTTTATTTGCCTGTTATCCAAACATCTGCAGTTTTTAAGCGACCAAAACGGGTAATGGTAGTGATTTGGGGCACACTTGGTACGATTTTGGGCCTCGGCCTCTACCAGTACTTCTTAGGTTGGATTACCTTGCTAGCCGCTCTTGTTCCACCACTCATTGGCCCGCTGATCGTGGATTACTACCTAGTCCATAAAGGAAAGTATAATGCAGATGATCTCAAGAAACTACACACATGGAATTGGGCTGCAATTCTCGCCTATGGAGTAGGTGCATTTTTTGCGTACGGCGTGACGTATGGCGTGCTTGATCTACCAGACATTCTTATCCCATCTCTACTTGGGCTTGTCGTATCTATGATTGCGTATGCAGCTATTTATTTTGTTGCATCCGCAGGGGGTATTAGAATTGGTTACTCTGGAGTCTCAACATCATAAAATTTCTAGTTTGAAATATTAGAAAGAAAGGGAAGCTCTTGAATCAAGGCCAAGAATATATTCGCGGTATGCAGCGTCGTAGCTTTCTGCGGTTAACATGCGGGAGTGTACTTGGTGCTGCCTCAGCAGGGTTTCTATATGGTTCCACTGCTAGCGCACAGAACCAATTGGTTAATGCCTCAAGCCCTGTTCGTTTGCGGAGTAAACGTATTCGTGTTGCTGCTATCCAAGACGCATCGTTTTGTCCTGGCTCGGAACTAAATGATACGGATCGAATTCACTCCCTTTTCGAGGGTATTGATCATGTGCACCGCCGGGTCAAGGAAGCTGATCTGATTGTATTTCCTTCTGACCAATTGGGTCTTATTCCGTCAACACGACTCTCTGATCTTGTCGATGACCTTTCCGAAAAAGCTGGGGATAGCTATGTCGCTTTTGGCGTACAAGACATTTCCCATGGTATTGGTGCCCCACCAAACCCAGCTTTCTTTCTGGTTTCACCAAATAGAAGGCTACATAGTCTCTCAAATAATACCCCTAACTTTTTGTCTACTGATATTGGTGTTATAGGTTTTTGTACCGGATCCCCCTGTCTTTGTAGACATGGAGAATTATCGAAATATGGGGTTGAGATTATGATTCATGCTACTTCCCCTGACTGTATATCTCGTGGAACGCAAGCTCACAAAAAAAGAAATAGTCTATTTACAATTGAATTAGCTGATTCGAAATCTAGTGACCGGGTTGAGGCTATTGCAACCTCTATCTATGGTTCTAATGGAGAAGTTCTCACTCAAGCCGGTGCATCATGGTGTCAGACCATCATCGCTACGTTGCCTGTAGGGGAGCTGAGGTCATTTCGCGGTCGGGATAATCAAGCTTAGGCACTCTGGAGTGCCATAGTATTTTTCGGGCTGGTAGTAGAGTAGGTGGCTAGATTGAGGTTCATGACCCGCAGCATAATATTTACAAAGACACGGGGCCTAGAAGAGGGGGGCGGGGTGCTTTCTCTAAGAGCAGGCTGCTCCACCTAGGACGCAAAACTGCGCGCAATGGGGGTGTTTAAGCGATACACTAAGTGCGGCCTTTTCCAATGAAGTTCCTAACTCAAAATACTCGTCATATGGTAGCAGAGTGCATGCTAAGACTGATGGCTTTTTTGCACCTCTTCTTTTTACGACCATGCGTGATGAAGCGCACATGATTGAAGCTGGATCGATACCCAAAATATCCCAACACTCTGTAGTGATTTCAGGAACATCGAGAGATGCATCCATTTCTGGGAATAAGACAAGTTCTTTGACATCATAAGCATTGATACAAAGATCAAGCCGAGAGAAAAGGGTGTTGTAACGATCGCGGATGGTTTCTTCCGACTCATCCGTAAATAATCGGCCGGCGACGTTTATATTAAATCCATTGTCTTTAAGCCACTTCAATCCATTTAGAGTGGGGTGCCAACTTCCTGGGCCACGTTCTTTTTCGTGCCCGTCTTTTGTGTAGTGATCGAGAGATACTCTAATAGTTAATTGTTTGGTATACCTGGCGCCGATTTGTGCTAATTGGTTGGAGAACTTTAACATCGGCTTCATGGCATTAGTGAGAACAATTACATCATATCCACGAGATAAGGCGTCCTCTATCATGTCGAGAATCTCAGGATTCATGAATGGCTCGCCACCAGTAAAACCTATTTCAGCAGTATCCAATGTTAGGCTTTCTATTTCGTCAAAGTATCTAGCCACTTCTGACGCTGATATATAAGTAAGACGGTCATTCCTAGGCGAGGACTCAATGTAGCAATTTGTGCAGGTTAGGTTGCAGAGTGTGCCGGTATTTACCCAAAGAGTTTTCAGGGAATTCAAATCAACACTCGCTCGCGGTTTGCCATCTGCAGTAACATCGGGATCTATGAATTTTCTTATGGCAGGTGGTAATGTAACCGACATTAGAATCTCCTGTTTAGCTATGTTAGCGTGCAAAACGATCAAGGTAAAATCATCTCCATTAGACTTAGATTGGAGACTATGGATAGATGAGTTTTTGCTACTACGTATGAATATATTAGGGGAGCCTTAGTAAGCAGCTAAACTGCAGAAAAGTAGTAAAATAGAATTAGCAAGAAGAATATATTACACACGAAATGGTCTTCAAAGGTTAGACACAGTATGCTGGTATAGACCCTATAATTGCTCGCAAGAGAATTGATCTGGGAGTGTTATCTAACGTTATTTAGGTGCAGTGTGTACTTATACACTTTTTAACTCACGTAATACGCGTTCTAGACTAACAGCTAATGCCCAGCGTTCTTGTTCCTCTAACCTGTTAATTATATCTGCAAGCTCATCCAATGGATCTTTAGTTAACATAATCTCTCCTTCCGAGGTGAGGATCACGCGATGTATTCGCCTATCGTTTGTATCTGCTACTCGCTCAAGGTAACCCTTCCTTACTAATGCCGCGATAGTCTGTGATGCTGTTCCCTTAGTGGTTCCTTGGAAGTTAGCAAAACCTGTGACGGTTTTTTGTGCTGTAGAGGCATGTTGAAAGTAGCGTAAAGCCGCCCATTGCGCGGGATTAAGTCCCAGCGTATAGCCTAAATTATGACAGGCCGTGCAAACTTGCTCGATAATCTGTGCTAAGCCGCGTGAAGAAAGTTTCGAATCAGGATACACAGTAGATAAGACTCTTTGTTTTTCATTTATTGGACCTATCAACTATAACCTATAGCTAGGGTATATTATAAGTGGGATGCAGCTCGAAAGACCCTTTTAGTATAGAGGCGAGAGTGGTTAGAAAATATGATTAGGTTTGTATCCAGTGCCTGAATTTTATACTTGGGCGAAACCAATCTTGTGGCGTTTAGATCCAGAAAGTGCCCACCGCCTGTCGGTTCTAGCCCTTAAGACATTTCCATATAAGTGGTTTGGGCCTAGTGCCCCAGACCGGGCACTAGAGCAGTCCCTATGGGGTCTAAATTTTAGCAGCCCCGTAGGTCTAGCCGCTGGCTATGATAAAGACGCCGAAGTTATCAAGCCACTTTTCTCTTTAGGATTTGGGTTTGTTGAAGTCGGAGGAATTACCCTAAGGCCTCAGCAGGGTAATCCAGCACCGCGACTGTTCCGTCTTACGGAAGATGAGGCGATTATAAACAGGATGGGATTGAATAGTGTTGGTGTCGATACGGTAGTGAAAAGGTTAGAAAAGCGATCTATTCGTACTTTGTCTGGTCCTCTAATCATCAATTTGGGACTAAACAAAGATTCCCAAAGTCCCGCGTCTGAATATGCAGAACTAGCAGCAAGATTAGCGCCATTCGCAGATATCCTAACTCTCAACGTTTCCTCCCCGAATACTCCAGGATTAAGATCTCTTCAGGAGACACATAAATTAAAGGTAATAGTGGAGGCTGTGCGTGTAGCTATATCAAAGCTAGGTGTTCCCAATAAGCCCTCTTTACTGATAAAAATTGGGCCAGACTTGCCTGACAAAGACCTATCTGAATTAGCTACCTTTGCTGTTTCGGAAAGAATAGACGGGCTTGTGGTCTCTAATACGACTGTATCGCGGCCAGATTCCTTACTTTCAAGATATCGCAATCAAACTGGTGGCTTAAGTGGGAGGCCTCTATTTGAAGCATCTACGCGCATGTTACGTATAGCGTATGAGCGGACAGCCGGCACAATTCCACTCATAGGTGTAGGTGGTATCTCTTCAGGTTTAGAGGCGTATGCGAAGGTGAGAGCTGGGGCAAGCCTAGTTCAATTATACTCTGCATTGGTATTTAAAGGTCCTGGACTTGTAGCTCGCATATCTCAGGATTTGTCAAAACTTCTCAAACAGAATGGATATGACTCTATCGTCGACGCTGTTGGTGCTGATCATCGTAAGGGAGAAAGTCCTTGAGAGTACTATACGGGCTGAATGAGGTAGCTACAGAATTTGATGGTTTTATACTGGACCTATGGGGTCTTATTCACGACGGTGTGACTGCTTATCCTGGAGTTGTTGATACACTTAGGGCTCTTAGAGGCGCCGGCCTGTCAACTATACTACTTTCTAATGCACCAAGGAGAAGTAGCTTCCTCGTCGAGGGAATGACCGCAATGGGTATCAGTCGCAAGCTTTATGGGGATATCTTTTCCTCAGGTGAGGCGACTTGGCGTGAGCTTTCGTCGCGTTCTGACCCTTTCTTTTCTAAACTAGGAATCAAGGCCTTCCATATAGGGCCTGATCGAGACATTAGTATATTGGAAGATACGGGGATTGAGCGCGTATCCACTGTAGAAGAGGCTGAATTTATTTTGAACACTGGGCCAACAGAATTTAGTCACGCAATTGATATGTATGACGCGGTACTGCAGCAATCTCTGCAAAGAAACCTTCCAATGGTCTGTGCAAATCCAGATGATATTGTCGTTCGCGAAGGTCGGCGTGTGATATGCGCAGGTGCTATTGCCAGGCGCTATGAGGCGATCGGTGGCTACGTTGTCTATCGTGGCAAACCGGATCCAGCAGTTTATCATCTAGCAGCTGAAAGGCTTGGAATATCAGATTTGTCCCGTATCGCTGTTATAGGTGATTCACTCGAGACTGACGTTGCCGGTGGCAATGCTGCGAGTATTAAGACCATCTGGTGTACGGGGGGGATTCATGCTGAGGCCCTTGAGGTGTCGTACGGGCAACCTGCGGAAACTGCTGCTGCAACCTTGTTAGCTAAAGCCCATGGCTGCAACCCTTGGGCTATTATTCCTGGTTTTTCTTGGTAGGGAAACGCATGTCCGTTTTCCTTATTCTGCGCATAACCACGAAAATTGTGGGCCCCACAATAATAATTAGGGCAATGCGTGCAACATGATGGGTTGTAACAAACGCTGTATCCTGGCTAAGCGCTAATGCCATCAGGCTCATCTCTGTTACACCACCTGGCGAGAGAGAGAGCAGTAGTGCCATTGGGTCAACCTGTATTAGGGGCCCTACAACAAAAGCTATAAAACCGCTTAGTGATAACATTCCCAATGTAATAATGAAGGAGAGTAAGATTGTCCGGCCCGTAGTTGCCAGAGTTATGCCAGAAAAACGCGCACCTACTGATGTGCCCAGGACAACCTGGGCGATTGAAATCAAAGCACCAGGGGGCGAAGACGCAGTAAGTCCAGCAAGGTGTATTGTTGCGCTTAGAGCAAGTGGTGCTGCTAAAGCGCCCGCCGGCATATTAAATTTGTTACCCAACCAGAGACCTACCAAGGCGCAGGCACTTAATAAGATTATATCTAAATACTCTAGCGCACTAATCGGTGGACCCGCTGCATCAGGGCGCTCATAACCTAGCAATACAACTATAGTAAAAGGTATGATGAAGGCGACTAAGAGCACTCGAACAGTATGGGTAAGGGCTATTATATTTCCATTACCGCCATTTTCTGTTCCGACTATTGTCATTTCAGTTAAGCCAGCTGGTAAGGCCGAGAAATAGGCCGTGGCGGCATCGTAACCTGCTCGTCTAAGAATCCAAGGTATAGTGACTCCCAGTACACCAAGAAAAATGGTTAGTACGGCTAAGCTGGTCAACCACTGTGGAATCTGACTTAACATAGAAGGGTTGAAGGTACTGCCCAATAAGACACCGATGATCGCGATCATGATCAGGCGGAGTCGGTGATCCATAGTTATAGGCTTGCCTAGTGCCGCAGCAATAGAAGTAGTCGCCATTGCACCTAGCATCCATGGGAGAGGTAAGGCTAAGAAAGAGAATATTGCTCCACCAATCGCACCAAGGGCTAGACTTAATGCCACGTTTAGAAAGGTAGATTTGGGCAGCTTTTTTGACTCAGTTTTTGTGTGAGCGAAGCTCACGGGACAAACTGTTCAGCCAGAATCCGCTCTTCCAGATTATGCTTATGGTCGAACAGTAGCATCATGGATTGACTACGATCTTCTTCTATAGTCACCTCCCTAACGTTACGCACTTCCACCCGATCAGCAACAGCGCTTACCGGTCTCTTATCTGCTTCAAGTACTTCGAAGCGAATAATGGCAGAATCAGGAACAATAGCGCCACGCCACCGACGTGGACGAAAGGCGCTGATTGGTGTGACTGCTAGTAGGTTTGCACCTAGTGGTAAAACTGGCCCATGCACCGATAAGTTGTATGCTGTACTCCCAGCCGGAGTACAAACTAACGCCCCATCACAGATCAACTCTTCCATTCGGCATCTTCCATTTACGAAGACTCGAAGCTTTGCAGCTTGTCGGCTTTCACGCAGCATCGAAACTTCGTTAATAGCCATACCTTGAGTTTTTTCACCATCTATTGATACGGTCATCATTCTTAGGGGGTGTAGTATGACTGTATCCGCGTTAGCGAGACGATTGAGAAGATCAGAGTCCTGATACTCATTCATTAGGAATCCAACAGTTCCTCGGTGCATTCCAAAGACGGGTTTGGACAAAGGTAAGTGTGTATGGAGCGCTTCAAGCATAAAGCCGTCACCACCTAATGCAACAATCACATCTGCATCCTCCGGCTGAACCTGGCCATATTGTTCTCGCAAAGTTACTAAACTTGCCTGGGCTGGTTCGCTATCAGTCGCTACAAATGCAACACTGGGATTCTTACTATTCATATCGAGTATCAACTCAAAGATGGGACAATTTATTTGCGTCTAAGTAACGTTGTTAAATTATTATATAGTAGATACTAGAACCGTGCTAACCGCCAGTGACACTCATGTGGCGTGCAACTGCCGGACGATTATTTCTACGGTCAATAAAGAAGTCATGGCCTTTGGGTTTGCGGCTTATAGCATCATGAATGGCAGACCGCAGAGGATCGTTGCTTTCGCTCTGACGTAGCGGTGAGCGTAGGTCCGCAGCGTCGTCTTGACCGAGACACATATACAAAGTACCTGTACAGGTAAGACGGACACGATTGCAAGACTCACAAAAATTATGCGTCATAGGTGTAATAAAACCAATCCGTTTTCCCGTCTCTTGACAATAGGTGTAACGAGCCGGTCCTCCTGATTGATAGTTAATGTCGTCCAATGACCAGTTTTCATTTATTTTAGCTCGCAGCATAGAAAGCGGCAGATACTGTTGCGTTCGATCACCCTCAATATCGCCCAATGGCATTGTCTCAATAAAAGTTAGGTCATAGTCTTGATCACCACACCATTGAATCATTTCGTTGTATTCGTCATCGTTGACACCCCGCATTGCGACGGTATTAATTTTGACTTTTAAGCCGGCCTCTTTAGCTGCCTTAAGGCCGTTCATTACTTTAGAGATATCACCCCACCTTGTGATGGTCTGGAATCGGGCCGCATCAAGCGTGTCCAGAGACACGTTAATTCGTCGTATTCCGGCATCGAAGAGGGATTGAGAAAAATCTGCCAGGCGCGTCCCATTAGTTGTTAGTGTCAACTCTTCTAAGGAGCCGCTCTTCAGGTGACGTCCGAGACTATTAATTAATGACATCACATTGCGTCTTACAAGCGGTTCACCCCCTGTCAGTCGCAATTTACGAACGCCCAATTCTACAAATGTTGTACACAAACGATCTAACTCTTCTAAAGAAAGAAGATCTCTTTTAGGTAAGAAATTCATGTCTTCTGACATACAGTACACACAGCGTAAGTCACACCGGTCAGTGACGGAAACGCGCAGGTACGTGATAGGGCGGTCAAATGGATCAATCATAGTATTGGTTTATCTTGAGTTAGGCTGAGTCTGCAAGCGCATAGATGATTATGGATGGGTAGAGACAAAGAATCTCATATGAAAGAGCCTCATAAGCCTTGAATTCGTTGATTTGTAGAGAATCGAAGGCTACAGAAATACTAGAATAGAGTAGAAACCCAGGTATTTTATGGTCATATTTATCACATGAAACGAAACATTATGATAGATGACCTTGAGTTGGCTCAGCTTTTATGTACGCGATTGTGCCATGATCTAGCTGGTCCCATCGGGGCTATTTCCTCTGGTGTCGAACTTATGGGGGCAGATCCTGCTCTCATTGACGAAGAAATATTGGCGTTATTGTCTAGTAGTGCGTTAGCAGGAGCCCGCAAGCTTAAGTTCATGCGTATCGCATTTGGCTGGTCTGGTGGAGGGGATTTGGCCTTAGAACAAGTGGAAAACGCTTTTAAGGATTATTTGAATGCAACTGCTGGGCCTTCTGGAGTACCAACGTTGAGTTGGGCTGACATGGAGACCTTAGATGTTTTCGGATTGTCTCTCGGTGATAACTTCGAACAAGTTTTAGCAAATGTTGTTTTGGTTGGTCTGGAAGTACAGCCGCGCTGTGATCGGCTAGCTATCCGCGCAGGCCGTAACGAGGGAGAGCTTTTTATTGAAGTCGTGAATAAGGTATTAGCGGGTGCTCCCCGTGTTAGAGAGGATATTGTAGGGGTGGTTACCGGAAATGGCCAACATGCAATAGGCCCTCAAACGATCCAGGCTCATCTGGTGAATCGGCTCTTAAGTGCATCGGGTGGAAAGCTTACCATCCGACCTGTATCAGATGGGATAATTACCAAGGCTGAGTGGAACCAAGTCTCTTAGTTTACTCTTTGCTGAGAAATAATATCTAAAGGCGAGAAATTCTTGCAAGGCTAGAAGACATGTCTAATCCAGTTTTATTGTAGTACAGGAATTTGTCTCTAATCTAAATCAAGTGACTCGAAATATTTCTGTTTTAAATCCTGGTTCTGCAACTCTTTCTTGAGCATGAAATCGCCTATTACCAGCAAATCCAAACCTGTGGCCATGAAACACCGGAAGGCATCTTCCGGGGTACAAACGATAGGCTCTCCACGTACATTGAAACTAGTATTCACAAGAATGGGAATGCCAGTGATATCCTTGAAACGTGAGATTAAGTCATGAAATCGAGGATTAGTTTCCTTATGTACGGTTTGAATGCGAGATGAAGAATCAACATGGGTTACCGAAGGGATGTCTGATCGTTGGGCATTAACACGGTCTAATCCGCGTCGTTCAAGGTCAAGACGAGAGAGTGGTAAGCAATGTTCGTTATCCACTGGTGCAACAATAGACATGTAGGGGCTGTCTTGATCCAAGTCAAACCATTCGGATAAGTCCTCCCGCAGTATAGCTGGTGCAAAGGGCCTGAAGCTTTCTCTATATTTTACTTTTAAATTAAGTGTCCGTTGTGTTTCCGGGTCAGACGGGTTGCCTAGAATAGATCTTGCACCCAGAGCCCGTGGTCCGAATTCCATGCGACCCTGAAACCAGCCAACGGCTTTATTGGCTGCGAGAGCTTTGGCTGTTTGATCAATCAGATCTGGTTCGGCAAGCTGATCTAGCACGGCGCCAGCTTCAATTAGTTGCCTTTTAATATCGGCCTGACCATAAGATGGACCAAGGTAGCTACCTGCCATACCGTCACTTGAGGAGAGTTCTATCCGCGGGGCATTATTTTCTAAATGGTGGGCTACTAGTGCGGCACCCAAGGCGCCTCCGGCATCTCCTGCAGCTGGCTGGATCCATATTTTATCAAATATATCAGCGGCGGCTAACTTGCCGTTGGCTACACAATTCAGGGCAACACCCCCTGCAAGGCAAAGGTTTTTCTGACCTGTTTCTATCCGAATACTTCTCCCCAGACGTAGAATAATATCTTCTGTTACAGCTTGGATAGAAGCAGCCAGGTCCATCTCTCTTTGTGTTATTTTGCTCTCACTTTTTCTCGGGGGGCCACCAAACAAAGAGTCGAACTTAGAATTTGTCATAGTCAAGCCGGTGGCATAGTTGAAGAAGCTCTGATCAAGTCTGAAAGTTCCATCAGACTTTAGATCAATCAAATTATCCAAAATTATCTGAGTGTATCGTGGCTGGCCAAAAGGCGCCAAGCCCATAACTTTATATTCTCCAGAATTGACCTTGAATCCGGTATAATACGTAAATGCTGAATAGAGCAGACCGAGAGAGTGAGGGAAGTGGATTTCTTTCTGAATAGTTAGTTGGTTACCTTGCCCCAATGCCAGTGATGTTGTTGCCCACTCACCAACACCATCCATTGTCAAGATAGCAGCGTTTTCGAATGGAGAGGGGTAAAAGGCTGAAGCTGCATGGCTTAGGTGATGCTCTGAGAACACTAACTTCTCAGACCAGTCGATAGAAGAATCAAATGTATTGAGATGTTTGATCAAAGTATTTTTTTGGAAAAGCTTTTCTGTAATCCAGATAGGAATAGCTCGGCGGAACGATGTAAATCCACGAGGAGCCATCGTGGCATAGGTTTCCAATAATCTTTCAAATTTCAGGAATGGCTTTTCATAAAAAGCGACGACATCTATATCACTAGCTGTGAGGCCAGCAATATCAAGGCATGACTGAATCGCTTTCTGTGGTAAAGCCGAGTCATGCTTCTTACGTGAGAACCGCTCCTCTTGTGCTGCAGCGATGATCTCGCCGTCAATCAGAAGAGCAGCAGCACTATCATGATAATGGGCAGAAATGCCTATAATACGCAATAAATTAGTCCGCGTTGTAAGCTAGAAAATAGTATAGATAAACGGTGCCACTGCACTACCTTGTGCTAGGACAATAAGACCTCCAAAGAGGAATAACATGATGATCATAGGCAAGAGCCAAAATTTCTTACGAATTTTGAGGAACTGCCATAACTCGCTTAGAAAAGACATATTGGTTACTAAAATTGTTGGCGTAAAGATTTCGGATCTGGGCCGGGTGGTTCGCGGGAGATCCAGTAGCTGTTCGTTTTTGGGTCTTGGCTAAGACGCAAGGGATCTTTCCCACTTAGTCTGACATATAGCCCTGTTGGTATCACTGCAATTAAATACATCAGCCCAAGTACGATTGGGCTGACAGCAAAATGCATAATTCTTCCAATTCCAAGCCAAGCCCAGGCCAGCGGGGTTAATACCCTCGGCAAGGCTAAGCCAAGCACTAACAGGCCTGAGGCAATTCCTAAGGCCCACATGTTAGGGTTTGAGCCGCTTAGCATGGGCCAGACACCGACCAAGCCCAAAAAAACAGCCAACACTAAACCAACCGAGCGATTAGAGGCGCGGGGCTCTTCGGGAGGTTGAGAAGATAGTTTATGATGTGGTTTGATCATGTAGGCACATATAGCATTCCGTACCTTACACTGCACCCTCAAACGGACCACTTTTCATGGAAACGGTTAGGGAATTGTTAGGTAACGCATCTTTCTAGCTGTCTGCATTTTATAGTTAACCTATCCGATTACGCGATGGCCACGCTGTTTCATACATTCAATTACGATATTCTTGCGTTCATCCCTAGTTTTCCATGCCCTGTCAGCTCCACCAAGAAAACTACCAATAATGGCGCCGGCAACGGCACCCTCTATCCCTTCTTCAGCCCCACCAGCAATAGCTCCAATTCCCCCACCGAGAAGAGCTTCACTCTTGACGTCATCATTGGTGTAGGTACGCTGACTGGCTAATGCGCTACACTCATTAACGTCAAAGTTGTAAGAGGTGTTCTTGGGACCATCAACAATAGGTAGGTAATCAGCTCCCGTATTTGCGCAGCCAGATAAGGAAGCTGCTATAATCCCTACGATAGCTAGCAATGCTAATTTCATCATTTTTGTCCTATACAATCTGTAACCGGATGAATCTGATAGGCCATCAATATGACAAGAATATGTTATCTATAGCAGTACTATAGAAAAGATATCATACAATTAGCCGGTTGCAGTTGCGGCGGGCATATCCTTGGCTGCGTGTGTCTCACGCAAAACGTATCCACGCCCCCAAACGGTCTCAATGTAATGTTCACCGTTGGTTGCATTGGCGATCTTCTTGCGCAGCTTGCAGATAAAGACATCAATAATTTTTAGTTCTGGCTCATCCATACCACCATATAGATGGTTTAAAAATTGTTCCTTGGTGAGGGTTGTGCCCTTACGTAAGGCCAACAATTCTAAGATACCATATTCCTTACCTGTGAGATGAAGCGGCTCTCCTTCAACATCTGCAGTTCTGGCCTCCAAATGCACGGTTAACTTACCAACCTCAACCTTTGGCTGGGCATGTCCCTTAGAGCGGCGAACTATAGCCTGAATTCGGGCCATTAATTCTTCTCTGTTGAATGGCTTTGTTAGATAATCATCAGCTCCGATACCAAGCCCTTGGACTTTCTTACTTGGCTCAGACAGTCCGGAAAGAATGAGAACCGGAGTTTCCACCTTTGCATTACGTAATTGGCGTAGGACGTCTAGGCCGTCCATATCGGGGAGCATGAGATCAAGAATAGCCAAGTCGTATTCGTATAACTTACCAATTTCAATACCATCCTCACCCATGTCAGTTGCGTCAACTACCCAGTCTTCTTTGCGTAGCATTGTTTCGATTGTTTGTGCTGTTGCTGGGTCGTCTTCCACCAATAGAATACGCATAGCTCCTAGCCCTCCCTCTCAGGTCATCTCTTAACTATAGTTAATATATCATGATATGAGCGAAGAAGATAGGATTCCTGCGGAGTCGCTGTAATTCAACAATATCAGGGGCTTGCTGGATAGAGCAGGCCTTTACGGTGTGTTAACGCCGTACCTGTAGTCTCCTTAACGGCTAAGACTTAATTGCATTTGTCTCGAGCAAGCAATGACACTTAAGCATGACATGTTAGAATAATATCTGGCCGGAGGGTGGTTGCGGTGCGAGAGGCAGTCAATATTTCAACACTAATCAATGAACTGAGTCGACTGCCAGTGCACCGTATTTTCGGCCGGGTCTCTAGTGTGCAGGGACTTCTGATTGAAGTGATTGGGCTCCAAGGTAACCTGGCAGTCGGCGACCGCTGCAATATTATCACACTCAATGATCGTAAAGTTGTCTGCGAAGTTGTTGGATTCCGAGACGAGCGGGCACTTGTAATGCCCTTTGGTGCCGTTGAAGGCGTCGGTCTTGGTTGCCGCGCTGAGATAGGAGAAAGTCAACCCGCTATATATCCAGAGGATGCTTGGTTGGGTAGAGTCATTAACGCTATGGGCCGGCCAATAGATGATAACGGCCCTGTTTACTATGGAGATACGGCATACCCGATAAAAACTGCACCACCACCGGCACATACACGTAAGCGCATAGGTTCTAAAGTAGATCTTGGTATTAGGTCTTTAAATGCCTTTACCACATGCTGCCACGGTCAACGAATGGGTATCTTTGCTGGATCGGGCGTTGGTAAGTCCACAATTCTATCAATGATGGCACGGTACACAAATGCTGATATAACGGTTGTAGGCCTCGTGGGTGAGCGTGGCCGTGAAGCACGTGAATTTATTGAAGATGATCTGGGTCCAGAGGGCTTGGCCCGTTCAGTCGTTGTAGTGGCTACTTCTGACGAGCCCCCCTTGATGCGCCGTCAGGCAGCGTATGTAACTCTTGCCGTAGCAGAATATTTCCGGGACCAGGGTAAGAACGTTTTATGTCTTATGGACTCAGTAACGCGTTTTGCCATGGCGCAGCGTGAGATTAGTCTGTCAGCTGGTGAGCCGCCTGCATCCAAAGGTTATACCCCTACGGTTTTTTCTGAATTACCTAAGCTTCTTGAGCGAGCAGGGCCAGGCCGTAAGCGTACCGGAAATATCACTGGGCTATTCACTGTCCTAGTAGAAGGGGATGATAATAGCGAGCCGATTTCGGATGCCGTACGAGGTATTCTCGATGGTCACATAGTCCTTAATCGCGCAATTGCTGAGAGAGGCCGTTACCCAGCGCTCGACGTATTGCGATCTATTTCTAGAACAATGCCAGCGTGTAATACAGACGAACAAAATGAGCTTCTCAATAGAGCCCGCAAATATATTTCCACTTATGAAGATATGGCTGAGTTGATTCGGCTGGGCGCTTACAGACGTGGTAGTAATCCCGAGGTTGACGAAGCTATGATATACTATCCACGTATCGAAGAGTTTATGGAACAAACTAAAGAAGAACATACAGATCTAGATAACTGTTATCGATTGTTGACTGAGGCATTGACACCGCATGAAGATATGGCTGATGAACTTCAAGATGGGACGCAAGAAGACTTGGTTGTCGGCGCGCCAACTGAACCACTTCAGCAGATTGACCTCACCAACGTATTAGCTGCAACCCCACCAGTAAAATAGTTGAACTAACGTGCCTGGTGCGGAAATAGAAACCCTTATTCGTCTACGTAAATTTGAAGTTGATGAGCATCATCGCAAAATGGCGGTTCTGCTGCGGAGGGAAGAAACTGTAATAAGGGGACTTGATGCGCTTGCAGAGGAGAAAGAGGCGGAAACCACCTTTATGAAAAGTGCGGGAATCTGGGAAGGGTTAACGTTTGCAGCCTATCTTGAACATTGGGAGCTACGACATCAGCAATTCATTGATGCCTTGAAAAAGGTTCGAGGTGACATTGAGAAGGTACGCGATGAACTTTCGGATGCTTATAGACGCCTCAAGACATTTGAAATTACTAAAGAAAATCGTGATTTTGAAAAAAATCGTGAGGAAAACCGTCTAGAACAAATCGATTTGGATGAGATGGGTCTTGATCTATATCGCCGCAGGAATGACGCTAGACTCCTCTAGTGCTCATTTGTCAATTCGACTTTGGGTATCTCCTCTAATGGCTCTAGCGCATGCATAGGTACAAACCCCAACTCATTAGATAGAGTTTCTACTCTTGCCCAATTACTATCAGAGGCTATTTCCGTGATGGTAACTATTGCACCTTTGGTGAGGACAAGTATCACTTCATATTCTTCGTCTGGTCCTGTGCGAAAGTTTAGGACACTAGTGATGACTTCTGCACGGTCTCCTACTAGAAGCTCTTGAGAAGATTCGGAATCTCGGAATTGTGTTGCTTGTCCGTGCACCCACTCTGTAATTGATACTGGAGTACTTAGGGTAATAAGAAGGCTTAACCATAGGATCAGAAGCATCAGTGGTGACAATTGGGCAAGATAGCCCCAGCTAGGTTTTTCCCAACGCGTCTTCAGGTGTTGAGCGCTGTGAGCCGATAGAGAAAGCAATAGGATATCTACTTCACGGCGGAGTTCGGGTGCACGAGCATATGCTAGGGCCTGTTCTGCGATGCCCCGTGCTAGTTTTGCATCGCCACGATCACGAAAGGCTTTTGCCTGTCGCATCAGTAGTCGCGCATTACGATCAGTGGGCTGACGCCCACCACGAATATTGCTCCAAAGTGCTTTGACTGTTTCTTTTGGTCCATTTGCCCATGCCCACCATCCACCAATCCAGGTAATACAGCTTGCCTTAATCGCAGCCTTCTCTGCGCAGTTGCGGCAAAAAACACCAGCTATGGTTTTATATTTTATTTTTGTTATTTGTCCCAAAACGATATCGAAGATCACATACCTTGGTTGTGCAGTCACCCTACCGCACTGACAAGCTTCAGGTTGTATATCTGTCGCCCTTGCTGTATCTGCGTTGCTATAAGCTTGACTAGCGGATGCCTGGTTTTCTTTCTCTTCAGAGCTCCAACTACTTTGGGACTCAGACTCCCTTTCAGTCTGAGCGCGCTTAGAATAATCAGCATTCGCTTTAGACTGTTTTTTTGAGACGCTCTCAGTTTTTTCTTTTGCTTTATCTTTGGCCTTATCTCTAGAGGTGTTGTCTATTTTAGCTGCAGGAGTGGCTTGATCATATGATGCCCTTCTTTGATTATCAGAAAGAATCTCATATGCCTCAGTCAAGCGCTGAAACTGTTTTGCGGCAATTGGGGAAGGGTTAATATCAGGATGCAAACGTTTTGCTTTATTGCGATAAGCAGTTTTAATTGCTGCTATGTCTGCTGAAGCAGGGACATCTAGCATGCTGTAATAACCTTTCGGGTCGCGTTTGAAGTCGCTCACCATATGGCTCCACTACTTGTATTCCATTCTATCGCGTGCTTGCGTAAGGTTGTCGGACAAAGGCCTGCCACCCATGCTGATCAAAATGCCCCGGCAATACAAATAAAGGGTTAAGGCGGCCGGTTTATTTTCCATGTGTTCCGAGTTCAACACTTAAATTAGTCTTCATTATATTTTGATTAGTAGGCATTGTCTGCCTAATAAGGCATACCCATTTGATACTAAAGACCTAGGGGTTGAATCGATGCCTGGGGACCTATTATTGTAATAATTAGGATCCAATCACAAGTATAGCTGAATAGATGGGAATCTTCTGACTACATTTATACCTGGTCCGTAAAGGACGGAGCAAAATTCAACTTGGCTATAGAGAGCTTACGTGCGTTGGGTATGGAATCCATCATATCAAGAAGAGGCGACATGAGAAGGCGGTTAATAGCAATTAGTATTGTTATACTATTTGTATCAAACCAATGGTTTGATGCCGTAATTCGGCCTGCTCATGCACAAAACCCCACTGTTTTGGTGACTGGTTCCAACAGGGGTATTGGTCTCGAATTTGTCAAGCAATATGCAGCAGAAGGCTGGTTCGTAATTGCGACTACAAGACGTCCTTTTCAAGCCGATCAGCTGCAACAACTTGCGAGGAATAACAATAATATTACAATCGAAAAGTTAGATGTAACTAGTGATGAACATCTCAAAACCTTGGCAGAAAAGTATAAGCAAAGGCCTATAGATGTTTTAATAAATAATGCAGGCGTATCAGGAGACTTTCGAGGTCCAGGCCAGCAGTTTGGGTCGTTAGATTATACTACTGTTGCTACTTTTATGAGTGTTAACGCCGTAGGCCCGATACGGGTAGCAGAAGCATTCTACGAGAACGTGAAGATGAGTCGCCAGAAGAAAATCATAGCGATTACGGCCCTCTTGGGTGTGCATAGTTTTGAGTACGGTGGGTTTGAAGGAGCCTATTGGTATAAAATCAGTAAAGCTGCAATGAACGCTGCAATGTACAATCTAGCAACAGAAGCGATTGCGGATACTATCACAGTGGTAATGCTTACTCCAGGCGAGGTTGCTGTCGAAAAAGTAGAGAACCCTGGGCCACAATTTATTACTCCTAAGGAATCTATCCGAGGCATGATTAGAGTAATTGATGGATTAACCATAGGGGACTCTGGGTCTATCATTAGTCACAATGGTATTTTACATAAATTCTGATCTTATTGGGCCTTGGTTAAAGAGATTTTTCTACCATTCTTAAGGCGGGAAAGAAGAATCGAGAGGTTCTTGTTCTACAGCAGCTCCTCACGATATATTTGGTGAAACAATCGGCGCTGCCGTAATAGCCCAATTTTTTGATGTGCGTCGTGCCGGGCTTGGAATGGCAAAGACTTTTTTGTTTCGGAGTGCTTCTACTTGGGCAATATCTATTCTCCATCCACGGTCTTCCCAATCTTTGTAATATTCTCTCAACCGGATAATTACCGCGTCAGACTCAACCATGACCTCTTCTGAAGGGGAGAGTGGTGTCAGGATCGGCTCAAGGCGTTCTATCACGACCTGATCTTGCACGGTTACGGCAGCGTTTCGTTCATTAATGGTGTCATCCATATCGCTCTGGATCCGGAAATTGCGTGCTTGGAGGGCAAACCGCCTGAGGTTTTTTTCATCGATTGGAGTATTAAATCCATATTGATGAGCCCAGGCGTAGGGACTAAAATGCAGGAAAGTCCAGGTTGTTGATGGGCCATGGTTTCCTGTCCCAGCCTCCATCTGACCCTCCCCTTTAAGGCCTTTCATCTTTTCATGAGGCAAATCAGGAGAGGTAAACGTGGTCATCGTTCCAGTACCCCATTCTTCATCGATGACCTCCAGGGCAGGGACATCGTAATCCTCCCTTTCACCCTGATAGCCCATAGCTGGGTGGACAAACTCTGTATGGGCAGGATCTAAAGTATTTTCAGTTGCACGCTGGAAATTAGCGACCCAGGTACTTTCTTGGGTTGTGATCGCCCAACCTTCTTTTTCCCATTCTTGAATCTCCATAATTGGTGGGCGTTCGGATTCGGGCAGATCTCCAAGAAATGTAAATATTAGACCATATCTTTCTTCTGTTGGATATGAATCGACTTTTGCGCGGGCTGGCAACTTTTTGTCATTACCGAGAGACGGTACTTTTTTGCAAGAGCCGTCTAGGCCTCTGAATTGCCAGCCATGGTATGGACACTCAATGCAATCCCCTTTGATCTTTCCATGGGCTAATGAAGCGCCACGGTGAACGCAGACGTTAGAGAGACAATGTACCTTACCTGCATGGTCGCGAAACAACACAAAATCAAAACCTAACATCCGAACTTTGACTGGCTCATCTTTAACGTTCTCACAAAGTTCTGCCGCATACCAAAAATTCATGTACATAACTTACCTCTTCGTATTCCATTAATTAATGTGGAATGCTTTAGGTAAATGCAGTCGCTCTACCCATTGATATCATAGAGCTAAAACATCACCACAAATAAGAATAATTTCCCGGCGTAGCCTGCTACGAATCAGAAAGCATATCAGATTAATTAATAGCATATTCTCTTTATTGAGTAATTTGGACAGACTCAAAATCAATAAAACCGTATGTTTGGGTAAATCCTGTCACCCTAGAGTTTATCCCAACGAAACCAACATTCTCATGTAGATAAATAGTGGGTAGTTGTTCGTAGTAATGTCGCATGACCTGATGCCTGAGAGCCAGGCCTTTAGCTTGGTTGGTTTCACTCCATGCAGCCTCAATCACGGGCTGAAAACCTGGATCGCAGTACCAAGGGACAGTTTTGCGGCAAGAGTTTGTGTTAGTTGACTCAAGTGCATCGAGTGTGGGGTATGCGCTCCATTCGAGTGTGAACGCATCAGCATTTATGCGCCCACGCACATAATCAACGAGAAATCGCATTACTGGCTTGATTGTTATATCTACTTCGATACCAATGCGCGCCAGGTCATCAGCGACCTTCTGAACTACTAGGATACCATTCGTTCCGCCACCGGATGTTTCGAGAGTCATGGAGAAACCATCTGGATACCCAGCCTCTATCAAGAGGCGTTTTGCCAAGTCTGGGTTATAAGAAAAAGGTTTGAGATTTGGATCAAATCCAAAGGCTTCTCGGACTGTAGCTTGAGATGAGACGACCGTTCTACCGCCAAGCAGGACGTCAACAATAGTATTCTTGTCGACTGCATGATTAAGCGCCTGGCGGACACGAATGTCATTCAGCGGGGTATCCCGGTCTGTTCCATACTGCAGCATGATTGAAGAAGCCGCCCCAGCGGGTACTGTCTCTATACTCCCCCCTACACTTTCAATCGTGGCGAAGTCATCCGGTGCAACTTGATATGCAATATCAATTCCGTCAGATAGAATTGCTTGTATTCGCGACGCAATATCTGGAATCACAATAAAATCTACACCCTCAATCTGCAGGGGTCTCCAAGATAATAAATTAGCCCTGGTAACGCACCGAGCATTTTCCCACCTCTCAACGACAAGGGGACCGGTGCCTATCGGTGTAAGAGAAAATTGTTTTACCCCCATGTCCTGCCAGGCTTTGGGTTCTACGATTAACAGAACTGCTGCGTGTCGAGGAAACATGGGTACGGGAATCTTGGTGTAAATATCGACAGTAGAACGGTCTACGATTCTTGCGCCATCAAGAAAGCTAAAGTCGCGCCGCACTCCTTCTGTTTGAGGACCGGGCTCTGTCAGGTATTCTACAGTAGAGGCTACTGAAGCTGCATCGAAGGGACGCCCATTTGAAAAGAAAATATCTTCCCGAAGCGTAAAACGCCAAGTCGAATTATTGCGTGCCTGCCAGGATTTCGCGAGCCATGGTGAGAGGCTACCATCTTTGTTAAGGCGGGTAAGCCCGTCAAAAATACCCCCAGTGAGATTAATGCTTGGCGTTTGTACATTTGAGAAGGGATTACCTTTTTCTACCGGAAGTCCGCCATAGCCGATTCTCAGAATGCGATGGTCAGCTGAGGCGGCTGTTCGACTCATGAGTGAAGTCGCAATGGCAGATTTTATTAACTCTCTTCGCGTCCACTTCACAGGTCCATTACCTAATATACTTGTATAGCCATATACTGCATTTTATCTATCTAGGAACCTTTGGAAATCATCAGCAACATCTCTTAAGACACTATTCCAACTGTGCCACTCTTCTTGGCGGTAAATTCTTACATTCTCGTACCATGAGCTCTTAGTACCGCTACGGAACCAGTACCAATGTAGGGCCCCAGTGCCTAGTCGAGGCACTATGACCCAGGTGGGCACGCCTAAGGCACCAGCAACGTGTGCTGCGGTATTGCTATTTGTTATAACTAGGTCCATTGCAGCAACCTGCGCTGCGTAACTATCCATATCTTCTAGAGAATTAATGGAATGATCTTCAATAATTGGCTGGTCAAGGGCTAAGTTGGCCTGATTAATTTCCCGACGGTGGTCTCCATACTGCAATGAAATGAAGGTCGTGTTTTTCTTTAACAAGATAGGCAAGAAATCTTCCAGTGGTATGGATTTAAGCCAACCTATTTTCTTCTCAGCACTATTCCAAGCAATGCCAATAAGGGGACTGTATTTCGAGTTATTCCTATACTTGTTGCGAAGTTTTTTCTGTTTTTCATAGTCATACTTAAGGTATGCACGAGGCGCTGGAAATAATTCTCGCTTCGGCCTCATAATAGGTACCGTTTCACACATACTAATCTGGAAATCGATGTCTAAGTTCTTGAGGCTTGGGTCAGCAGGATAGGTCCTCGCAATAACTGTCGCCGATGGAAAAGACCGTTCGAACAGTTTCTTCAAACGAGGCTCTACTTCGATGATGACATTTTTTGCAAGCGCGATGATTTCTGGGAGAAGGCCTGAATACAATATTTCATCGCCGATTCCTTGTTCAGCCCAGGTCAGTATCGTTTTTGTTGAGATGTCTTCCCCTTTCCATGGTGTAAAAGAATGGTTTCGATATCCTGCGTAATCTGGGGGTTCTTTATATCGCCATCGATATTCTTCCCAGCCTTCTGAAATCTTACCTTCAAGAAGATATATTGCGCTCAGCTGGAGATGAGCTTTTGATGTCTCTGGCTCTAGCGCGACTGCTTCCCCAAGCAGTTGAATTGCTCCATCAGCTCCATGAGTATCAAAGACTAGATGTGCGAGATTGGATCGCGCCACATTGTAGTGTGAGTCAAGAGATAATGCTTTCTTAAAAGCATTGTCTGCCTGGTCAACCTGTCCTAGAGCACGGAATATGAGGCCACGATTATTCCAGATTTCAACGTCCTCATTATCAATTTCTAACGCAGAGTCGAAGATTTCCAGAGATTTTTCAAAATCACTACATAAGAAGTAGCTGTAACCGAGAGACTTTAGACCAACAACATCTTTGGGACGCATGCCCACATATTTCTTAAGTGCAGAAATACTTTCGGTGAGCCTCCCATCCTCTTGCAGGATAATACCAAAATTTCTCCATGCAGACGGCAGATGTGGGTGCTCAGATGTCACTCTCTGATAGTGCTCTGAAGCTTCATCCTTTCGGTTGGAATGCTTGAGAGCTTCCCCTAGATTGACCAGGGCAGCAGAAAATCCCGGTTTTAATTCCAATGCTTTCTTAAAGCACGACAGAGCCTTAGTCGGGTTGTTCTGTTGTAAGCGGCAGTCGCCCAAAGTGGTAAGCCCTTCTGCTGTAAGTTTGCCTTTCTTAGCTAGTCTCTCGAGTGCAGAGGCTGCCCTATCAATATCTCCCTGAGCTAACAAGGAAAGAGCTAGGCTATTGGCTATCCCACCATCAGACTTGCGGGAAGCCGCGGCTTTAGTCAAAGCCTCCTCAGCCATGGATAGCTGACCAATATTCAGATAGCAGAGCCCAAGAATGTGAAGGGCATCTGTATTCTTGGGGGCTTCTTCAAGTACTTTAGTGCTGATCGTGATTGCCTCGCTAAAACGACCAGAGGAAAGGCATTCGCTTGCCTTGACCAGTTCTGCAGCTTGCGATTTTACAACAGGATCAGGCATAGGAATTCCATACCACAGGGTGATATTGGCGGTTGAAATGCAATGACATCGTCGGGCCCACGATTTCAAGAATGCATTGCGTAGAAGGAATAGAATTAGAAAGACTCTGCGTCATTATATTCAAGAAATTTTCCTCAGGTGACATAGGTTGAGATGTCAGACTTAATTTAGGTGGTATATGAAAGAATGGAGATTCGATCCCAATCAAAGTAAATATATGGCAGCTTCGTGGACGCTTGCAAATCTTATACGACTCGGATCCATCTCTTCGAGAAAATTGTTATGACCCAGATAAAACCTCAGGTGGTAATCCTACCTTTGAGCTGCCAGATTATATATGGTTAGTGGGGCCTACACCCGCGGAAATTATAAAATATAAAGTATCAACAGATACAATTCGCCCGAAATGTAATGGTATATTAATTGATGAATCCAAGTTAGCAGCTTTATGCGTTATTGCTGGTTCAAATGGAAAACGTTTTAGTTCTGCTAGAAAAACTATCGTAGGACTCTTTCTTGGCACTGAAGACTTATAGTAATGAGAGGCGTTATGAGTGATATATTGGTTCGGAAATTTTATGCTAATGGCCCTTTTGGGCAGGTCCACGTTCGTGAGGCAAAGCCCAACTCCAGAGCGCCAAGTAAGACGCCCCTTATTTGCTTTCACCAGAGTCCCTTGTCGGGTATCCAGTACCGCCCATTCCAGGATGTAATGGCACAGGATCGCATTGTCTGGTGTCCCGATACTCCTGGCTTTGGCGGTTCTGATGCGCCTTCACATCCTGTTATAATAGAGGATTATGCTTGGGCAATGGCTATGGTTTTGGAGGAAATTGGCTATGGCAAAACCGGAAAGGGTGCTGTTGATGTATTTGGTGGGCATACTGGTAGTGTGATAGCTACCGAACTTGCTATAAAGCGTCCCGACCTCATTCGCCGCATTGTCTACCCATCTATAGCACTATTTACCGATGAAGAGCGGACGTTGATGATGCAAAAGTTTGGCGGTCCACCTGAATACTTTACTGATTCCGACTTTGTGTCAGTGTTATTTAAGCAAACTGTTCTGGAGGGTCATGCCAGTATTGATCCTGAGCGCAGATTGGAACTTTTCACTGAACGTCTGCGATCCGGTATGAAGGCATGGTATGCGCCAGAAGCGGTAATGAGTTATGACGCGGAGACGCGATTGCAGGTATTAACACAACCTGCTTTATTGCTCATCCTCGATGATATGCTTTCTGCTAATACGCGTCGTGCTGGAACATTGATTAGTAATGCTTCATTGGTTGAAATGATGCATATCCCACATTCATTGGCATGGGATAAATATTCTAATGAGATTGCTGCCGAGGTTCGAAAATTTTTAGATAATGAATGAGCCAATTGTCAGCCATCCTATGGTTCTGTACGAATGGTCTGTTTTGTTGAACGTAAACAACTTATGAATTATGTCCAGTTTCTAGCTGCAAACCCACGTTTCCTAAGTTTCGGATTTAGTCTCAACGTTTTCCTAGCATTAGGGCAGACATTCTATGTGTCGTTATATAATAACGATATTAGAGCCGCGTTGTCTCTTACTCATGGCGAGCTAGCAGGAATCTATGGTACCGCAACGATCCTTGGATCAGTATTTGTTCTGTTTATTGGGCGGTTACTTGATCATGTAGACTTGCGTATTTTTGCTGGCTTAACAACAGCTGCAGTAGCTGTGGGTTGTTATGTTTTCTCACAGGTTACAACAGTCCTCGGTCTGTTCGCCGCCGTTTTTATTATTCGGACTACGGCTCAGGGACTTTGGGGTGTTTCAGCGCAAGTAAGTATGTCTAGATATTTCGAGTCTGAACGTGGGAAAGCGACTGCCGTAGCCAACGCTGGTTATGCCTTGGGATATGCTGTCTTTCCTCTTCTCGGTGCTTGGCTCCTCTCGATATATGGGTGGCGCGAAGCTTGGAGTATTTCAGGTTCGTTCGTCCTTATTGTTATCCTGCCTATAATCATGTTCCAACTCCTGGGGCATGGGGATCGTCATCGCCAGTATAAGAAAAGATTGAGCGTTCTGGAGGCAGGTCCGGCTAAGTCCCGGGTTCGTCAATGGAGCTTACTACAGGTTTTAGGCGACTTTCGATTTTGGTTGATCCAACCTTCAATGATTGCTGTACCGTCAATTGTATTCTCTATTCAGTTTCACCAATTATATCTTGTGGAGAGCAAAGGATGGGAACTAACCACTTTTGTAGGTGGATATGCACTTTTCTCCGCAGTTTCCTTACTCGCAACTTTAATTGGGGGCACGTTTGTCGATAAGTACGGGTCAAGCAAACTGATCAGCATCTATTTATGGCCACTGATCCCAGCATTGCTCTTGTTAGGATTACTAGAACACCCGGTCACCATATTTGCACTTATGGGACTAACAGGCCTTACCTCTGGTATCAGTTTGGTGGTGTATGTAACGCTTTGGGCAGAGATGTATGGAACTAAGCACATGGGCGCTATACGCTCTTTTAATGTATTTTTTAATGTAGCCGTTGCCTCTACTATTATGGTCTTGACTGGATGGCTCATCGATCAGCAAATAAGTATTAAATTAATGTGCGCTGGTGGAATTGGGTTCACACTATTGTCCCTTATACTGTTGAGGATTATGAACAGAATATCTATTGCCCGGTTAATAGCTGATGAGTGAAGCTGAGTGAGATCGCAGATGCGATTTTTCAAGATTACCCTAGGAGTTCTTTTTGCGTTAGGGCTGGCGGCATTCCTTTATTCTAATAAGATTCTTATTGAACGTTATTATACCCAGGGTGCAACCGGTCACCCCTACGGATATACTTGGTATGATCCAGTAGAGCTTATAGAGGGTAAACACAGTGTTTTCTTACGGGTTTTGCCGGACAAACAAAAAACAATTTCTCAAGGTGCCTTGAGAACGGCTCAGGAGTATGCCGCAGACAATGGTTCAGAGAGCCTGTTGATATGGCACCGAGGTGCACTTCAACTGGCAGAATATTGGATGGGCGTTGGGCCATCAGATGTCGTTAATTCACGCAGCATGCATAAGATGGTGGGAGGTCTATTGATTGCACGTGCCATCGCGGAGGGACATATTTTTTCGGTAGATGACTCTGTTGCACAGTATATACCTCAGTGGCGTGGAACTGATAAAGAAGCAATCTCAGTGCGCAACGTTCTACAAATGTCTAGCGGATTGCGCTGGTTTAGTATTAGGGATAGTTCGCCATTTGGTTTGAGCTCTAGGCGTTACTTGGACCCCTATTGGGATGAGGTCTTACTAAATGAAATTCCCATGTCTTTTGTGCCAGGTACGGAATACGATTACAGTGACACAACCGCTGACCTGATACCTCACATAATTCAAGGTTCAACAGGCCAGCGTTATGCTAAATACCTGTCGGAAGCTCTAATCAAACCGCTCGAAGCACAAGGTGGGTTCATTTGGATAAATCGGGAAGGGGGCATGCCGCATGGCGGTTGTTGCCTTATGCTGCCTCCTGAGACTTGGCTTCGGCTCGGTATTTTTCTTCTGAATGAAGGTGTATTGGATCAAGAGACACTTTTGCCTGATGGCTGGATCAATGAAATGCTGAGCCCATCTCCTAATAAGAAGCATTTTGGAATGATGATTTGGCTAGGTAAACCGCATGTGCAGAGGCGGCTATATCATCGTATAGACTCGCCTAACAACCAGGTCCAAAAGCCCGGTGTATATAATTCTGAACCGTTTCTGGCTCAAGACTTGTATATGTTTGATGGAGCAGAAGGCCGTATAGTTTATATTGTGCCATCGGCAGATCTCGTGATTGTGCGAACTGGTTTTCGTCCATCACCAGAGCAAGACGAGTGGGATAACACATTTCTACCAAATACAATTCTTAGGGGAATTAAACCAGAGACAGCGGCTGTGTCTGATCGAGGAGACACCAAACCATGACGGTGTTATTCATCTGGATTATAAATGTTATATTCGGTTGTATTGCGGGCGCTGCACTGAATATCTTAGTCGAAATTAATGGCCATTCGCGACTATAAAGTCTTGACCCTCTGGTCTCAGATCAAATCAGTAGTGATTGCAGATAGGCAGTTCCAGTCGTGTAAACATTAATGCAATATTATTAATCTTAAACAGCTGTCCCACCGACGGTGAGCAAGTCAATCTTTAGGGTCGGCTGACCTACGCCAACAGGTACTCCTTGACCCTCTTTGCCGCAGGTGCCGATACCTGAATCTAGCATCATATCATTGCCTATCATTGATACCTCAGTCAGGCAGTCCGGACCATTGCCTATCAAAGTCGCACCTTTAACAGGTGCGCCTACCCTACCGTTTTCAATTAGGTAGGCTTCCGTAGCGGAGAATACAAATTTGCCGGAGGTAATATCTACTTGTCCTCCACCAAAATTGACGGCGTAAAGACCTTTGTCGACCGAAGAGATAATCTCTTCAGGATCATGTTCACCATTTGCCATATATGTGTTGGTCATGCGTGGCATAGGGTGATGGGCATAGGATTGCCGTCGGCCATTACCGGTAGGTGATACGCCCATTAGTCGAGCATTGAGGCGGTCTTGAAGAAATCCAACAAGAATACCATCTTCTATGAGCGTAGTGGAAGATGTTGGTGTGCCTTCGTCATCGATGGTTAGAGAACCCCGGCGTTCGGCGATGGTGCCATCATCGATTACTGTTACACCTTTTGCTGCGACTTGTTTCCCCATGAGGTTGTAGAAAGCAGAAGTCTGTTTGCGATTGAAATCACCCTCCAGGCCATGGCCAACAGCCTCATGCAAAAGAACACCGGGCCAGCCTGGACCAAGAACGACAGGCATCTCACCCCCTGGTGTGTCGATGCTTTCTAGGTTTACTAGAGCTTGCCGGAGTGCTTCATCGACAGCACCCTGCCATGTTTCTTCATCAATGAAACGATCGTAAGTTAGCCTTCCACCAGTACCATATGAACCAACTTCCATGCGATCACCTTCGCCAACCACGATCGACACGTTTAGGCGGATCAGTGGGCGAATGTCTCCGACTACTAGGCCGCCAGCTCGCATAATCTGTATGGCTTGCCACGATGCTGTCAGTGACGCTGATACTTGTTGAATCTTTGTATCTTTACCACGCGCATACGTATCAATAGATTCGAGTGTATTTACCTTTTTCTCGTAAGGGATTAAGGGAATCGGATTCTTATCTTTGTAGAGCGCCTGGTTAGTTCGTGGGGGAGGATCTGCGAGTATCCCACTGTGTCCGGTTTTGACCGCTTTGACGGCTTGTGCTGCTCTCGTAATTGAGGCTTCCGTCATGGTGGTGGAATGAGCAAAGCCTGTGGTTTCTCCAGCAATCGCCCTGAGGCCAAAGCCTTGTGCAGTATCGAATGCAGCAGATCTAATGCGGCCATCATCATAGCTAAGGCTCTCGGACTGACTATACTCAAAATAGAGTTCTCCATCGTCGCATCCTGATAGGGCATCTTCGACTGTGCCTTCTACGACATGCTTGTCGATTCCTGTGCGATCAAAAAACAGGTTATCCGTGACAGATAAATCACTCATTGGACTGCGTTTCCCTAGTTAGTATTAAGATCCCGCGCTGGCGGTTCGGCGGGAGAAGGTATTAGCGCTGGGTGCATCATACGAGCAATAATCACAGACAAAGTAAAAAGGATCAATGCACCAGTTTGATGTGCAAGAGCCAAACTAAAGGGTACAATGAACAAAAGTGTACTAATACCTAGTCCTACTTGGATAAACCCTGCGGCAAGAAAGAAATTCGAGATAAGACTCATTTGGTAGCTAGGCTTTGTTAGTTTGATTCTCCACCAAGTAAAAGCAACAAGTCCAGCCAATATGATACCCAAGATTCGGTGATTGAACTGAACCGTCATAATATTTTCAAACCAGTTTTGGTACCATGGGGACATGTCGTAAAGACCGTCAGGAATTATTTGACCATCTATGAGCGGGAACGTGTTGTAAATCAAACCGGCGTTTAGGCCTGCAACTAAGGCACCAGACATGACGACCAATAGGGTGGTTAAAGTCACACCTAAGGCGAGTCGTGCTATTGCGGCATGATGATGGGGTCGTTTTTTAAGTTGGTCGTTAGCACCACTGATACCCAGAGCGACCCAAATCAAAAGGCCATAAACCACGAAAGCCAGAATAAGGTGAGCCGCTAGCCTGTAATGGCTGACATCTGGTCGATCTATTAGTCCACTAGCAACCATGAACCAGCCAAGTAGTCCTTGGCCTCCACCAAGCACTAGTAGGCCTGCCAAGGCAAAGGCAAGATTACCCTGCACTTGACGCGTAACAAGTAAATAAAAAAAAGGCACTGCAAACACAATACCAATAAGGCGGCCCCAAATCCGGTGGATGTACTCTAGCCAGAAAATACTCTTGAAATCGTCTACCGACATCCAAAAGTTTACTTTTTGGAACTCTGGATATTTCTGATAATTCTCGAATTCACTTTGCCAATCTAAGTCCGATATTGGCGGTAAGATTGTGAGGGGTTGCCATTCCACCATAGAAAGTCCTGAGCCGGTGAGACGCGTTGCTCCGCCAAGGATCACCATTACGAATACCATTGCAGCACAAATCAGCAACCAAAGGCGGATTTCGTGGGGTTTCCGAACAGTGAAGTAAGAAAGAGTCATGTTAGTTACAGGGTAGTCCTCTTCAACTACAATGTGATTTAGGTGATATAGCGCTTTGTCACAAGGGTACCGCCACGATTCAGTTTATGTTTTTCTGCTGCAATAAAGGCTTACGTCAAAGATAGGTCCCGTGTATCACTGCATCATCAGTTTATTTTTAATGGCACTAATTCTTTATGCCCTTTGAAACCAATCTAGAGTATTCCATCGTTGTCCCGGTTCGTGATGAATCTGGAAATATAGCACCCTTGGTAGTGGAAATTGTCGCTGCCATGGACAGTCTCTCTGGTAGTCCACTTTATGAAATCATCTATGTTGATGACGGTTCCACTGATGGGACGTCAGCTGAACTTCTAAAAATAGCGAGTACGACCGATCAACTGAGAATTATTAGTCATTTGCGGCCCTGCGGCCAAAGCCAGGCATTAATAACGGGCATAAGTAGCGCATTAGGGTCGTGGATTATTACGCTGGATGGAGATGGACAAAATAATCCATCAGACATTAGCCTTTTGATCAAGAGACGTGATGCGGCTATGTCAACAGAGCCAGACCTAGCTCAGCGGTTTCTCTATCTTGGTCACCGTCACCATCGCTTTGATAGCCTTTCACGCCGTTATCAATCTTGGTTAGCAAATGATCTAAGGGGCTGGCTTCTTGGTGATCACACGCCGGATGCCGGTTGTGGCCTCAAACTCTTTAGCGTGGACCTATTCCTGGAGTTACCACGCTTTGATGCACTGCATAGATTTCTTCCCGCTCTAGTAAATCGCGCTGGTGGGCGTTCGATATCGATTCAAGTATCACACCGGCCAAGACTCAGAGGTCAATCTAAATACGGTCTTTGGAGTCGGTTGTGTCTAGGTGTTGTCGATCTTATTGGCGTAATATGGCTAATCGCTCGTGAAACACGGCCAGATATTAAAGAATAACGGCACGATTGATAAAACGGTTTATTCTTTGGTTCAATTGAACAATGTTTTGATTTGATTTCTTCATCTTGCCGGATCGGGCGTCCTTTGTTGACTATTTTTCTTTGATGTCTTCCACGCGGGCGCTTATGAAACCAAGAATTCCTTATTCGTTTTGTCTCTGAGCCGAAAAGGTAGCGTGACAATTTATTGCTTCATAGATGAGAATAATAGAGCCATAAGTGGTTTAATTGGCCCTAATCAGAACTAGGTACTCATAGAGATGTCAAGTGCTATGAATAGCACGCCAAACTTTTTCAGGTGTCGCTGGCATATCAATGTGATTAACACCATATCCGGATAATGCATCGACGATGGCATTAATGACAGCCGGTGGTGAGCCGATAGCACCGGCCTCGCCGCAGCCCTTTACACCTAAAGGATTGTGTGTGCACTCAGTAACGGATGTATCCACCTTAAATTCTGGAAAGTTGTCTGCCCTGGGCATGGCATAATCCATGTAACTACCGGAGATCAACTGCCCTGAATTATCGTAAACACCGTGCTCCAACAGTGCCTGCCCAATTCCTTGCGCCAGCCCGCCATGTACTTGGCCAGCAACGATCATTGGGTTAATAACGCGCCCGAAATCATCGGATGCATAGAAATTACATACTTCAACAACGCCCGTTTCCGGGTCTATTTCGACTTCGCAGACATATGTACCTGCAGGGTATGTAAAATTAGCGGGATCATAAAAGGCCGTTTCTTCCAGTCCAGGTTCCAACTCTTCGAACGGAAAATTATGCGGGACGTATGCCGCGAAGGCCACCTCACCAAAGGACAATTGCTTGTCAGTACCAATAATCTGATAATTACCATCGGCGAACTCAACATCTACAGCAGAAGCCTCTAGAATATGGGCTGCGATTTTACGGCCTTTCTCAATCACTTTATCCATTGCCTTAGATATTGCAGACCCGCCGACTGCTAATGAACGTGATCCGTAGGTTCCCATACCGAAAGGAACCTTTGCCGTGTCGCCATGTACGACATTGATCTGGTCGAATGGAACGCCTAAACGGTCCGAAACCAGTTGGGCAAAAGTAGTCTCGTGTCCCTGACCATGGCTATGCGAACCCGTAAGAACAGTCACTGATCCGGTCGGATTGACGCGAACTACAGCCGATTCATAGAGGCCTGCCCGCGCACCAAGTGAGCCGACAACGGCAGAGGGCGCTATGCCACAGGCTTCAATATAGCCAGCGATTCCAAGTCCGCGCAGTTTGTTTCGGCTTTTCGACTCTTCCTTACGTTTGTCAAAACCAGACACGTCAGCTGCTGCTAGTGCCTGGTCTATCGTCGCGTCGTAGTTTCCTATGTCATAGGTTAGTGCAACAGGCGTTTCATAGGGGAATTGGTCTACCTTAATAAAGTTTAGGCGCCTTAGATCCGCTGGGTTTCGGTTCGTTTCACGTGCCGCCACATCGACTAGTCGTTCGAGCAAGTACGAGGCTTCAGGACGCCCTGCACCGCGATAGGCGTCGACTGGAACCGTGTTAGTGAAGACAGCTTTTAAGTTAATATAAATCGCTGGTGTTGTGTATTGGCCTGCGAGCAGAGTTCCGTGAAGGAATGTTGGAGTGACGGTAGAGAAAGTTGAGAGGTAAGCTCCCATGTTAGCAAGAGTATCGACGCGAAGACCGAGAAACTTTCCATCTGCATCGAGCGCTAATTCCGCGTGTGTAATATGGTCGCGACCCTGGGCATCTGACACAAAAGCCTCTGAGCGATCTGCTGTCCATTTTACCGGTCGGCCAATTTTCTTAGAGGCAGAGATCACCAGAGCTTCTTCTGCGTAATGATAAATTTTACTTCCGAAACCGCCGCCCACGTCCTCTGATATGACCCGCACTTTATGTTCCGGTACGGCTAGAACAAAAGCACTCATCAAAAGCCGAATGGCGTGAGGGTTTTGGCTACTTGTATAAAGAGTGTGATCACCGGTCGCTTTGTTATAGTCACCAATAGCTGCTCTTGTTTCTATGGGGTTGGCGATAACGCGTTGGTTGACTAGGTCAATCTTTGCGATATGTGATGCCTGTGCAAAAGCTTTATCGGTCTTAGCCCGATCACCAAGTTCCCAGTCGTAGCATAGATTTTGAGGCACCTCGTCATGTACTAGTGGCGACTCTTTCTTAATAGCAAGTTCCATATTTAGTATGGGTGTTAATTCTTTGTACGATACCTTCACTAAATCTGCTGCTTCCAGGGCGTACTGCCTAGTCTCGGCCACGATTAGGGCTATGGGGTCGCCGACATGCCGGACTTTGCAATCAGCTAAAACGGGGTGTTTTGGTTCCGCCATGGGGGAACCATCCCTGTTGTGTATGAGCCATGCACAGGGCAGGCCACCAAGGTCAGAAAAATCATCAGCAGTAAAGATCGCAATGACCCCTGGTGCCTTTTGTGCACCAGATACCTCGATGCGAGAAATCGTGGCATGCGCATGCTGAGATCTTACAATGTAGGCATGTGATTGGTTCTTAAGGTTGATATCGTCGGTGTAACGACCTTTACCCTGCAGAAAACGGGAATCTTCAACACGCTTTACGGAAGCACCGATTCCGAATCGATCATCTGGCATTGCATAACCTATCTTGGACTTTGCGTTTGTTTCGACATTTGTGGACTAACTAGTCTCCATGGCTATTTAGCACAATCCGGGCCGGAAATGTGGTCAAATCGAAGAATCTGGGCCTGTCTTAATAGAATCGCCTTGCAAATCCTTGACTCCTGATGGAAGAGACCTTACCTACCTGGCACTCCTCGGGAGAGAGTGCTAATAGGAAGGCCTAACCTCCTGTTTTTTCTGACTTTTACGACGCCTCATTAAGGCATATAAGGAGACCACATATGAAATTTCGGCCGTTACATGACCGGGTGCTGGTCAAGCGTCTGGACTCTGACACTAGATCTGCTGGGGGAATAATTATCCCCGACACTGCTCAAGAAAAGCCAATGGAAGGAAAAGTTGTCTCTGTTGGTCCGGGTACCCGGAGCGATGATGGCAAGATGCAAAAGCTCGATGTAAAAAAGGGAGATCGCATTTTGTTTGGCAAATGGTCCGGTACGGAAGTCAAGGTTGATGGTGATGAACTATTGATCATGAAGGAGTCCGACATCATGGGCATCATTGAGTAGATAGCAACGCTCTAAATAGAAATTTTAAGACTCTCAAATATTAAGGGATTAGCAAAATCATGGCGAAAGACGTCAAATTTTCAACAGATGCCCGCGACCGTATGTTGCGTGGTGTTGATACACTGGCCAATGCGGTCAAAGTGACCCTAGGCCCCAAGGGCCGTAATGTGGTTATGGATAAAGCCTTCGGTGCTCCACGTATCACCAAGGACGGCGTAACCGTGGCTAAAGATATTGAACTTGAGGATAAGTTCGAGAACATGGGTGCTCAGATGGTCAAGGAAGTTGCTTCTAAGACCGCTGATATCGCCGGAGATGGAACTACTACGGCTACTGTCCTCGCCCAATCTATTGTGCGAGAAGGAACCAAAGCGGTTGCTGCAGGCATGAACCCGATGGACCTAAAAAGAGGTATCGACAAAGCAGCTACAACTGTATTTACGGCCTTGGCAAGGCAGTCCAAGAAAGTAAAGACTAGTGAAGAGATTGCTCAGGTTGGAACGATCTCATCAAATGGATCACGTGATATCGGTGAAATCATTTCCGAAGCTATGGACAAAGTAGGTAAAGAAGGTGTGATCACTGTTGAAGAAGCCAAGGGCCTAGATACTGAACTCGATGTTGTAGAAGGCATGCAGTTTGATCGTGGATACCTGTCACCATATTTTATCACTAATGCTGAGAAAATGGTGTGTGAGTACGAAAATGCTTATGTCTTGATCCATGAAAAGAAACTTTCTTCGCTCCAGCCACTCCTTCCTGTTCTGGAGTCTATTGTCCAGACCTCGCGTCCACTTGTAATTATTGCTGAAGATATTGAAGGCGAAGCGCTAGCGACTCTGGTCGTGAACCGACTACGTGGTGGGCTAAAGGTTGCTGCGGTCAAGGCACCAGGATTTGGTGATCGCCGCAAGGCAATGTTGGAAGACATTGCAGTTCTGACTAATGGTCAGGTCATATCTGAGGATGTCGGTATCAAGCTCGAGAATGTGACCTTAGACATGTTGGGCCAGGCTAAGAATATCGATATAACCAAGGAAGAAACAACTATTGTCGACGGTGCTGGTAAAAAGTCAGATATTAAAGGCCGTTGTGAGCAAATACGCCGCCAGATTGATGAAACTACCTCTGATTACGACCGTGAGAAACTCGAAGAGCGTCTTGCTAAGTTGGCAGGAGGTGTTGCTGTGATTCGTGTTGGTGGTGCGACAGAAGTTGAAGTGAAAGAAAAGAAAGACCGTGTAGATGACGCTTTGCATGCAACGCGTGCTGCTGTAGAGGAAGGAATTGTTCCTGGTGGTGGTGTTGCTCTCTTGCGTTCAATCAAGTCACTTACAAAAGTGGAGGTTGAAAACTCCGATCAGCAAGTTGGTGTTGGAATAGTGCAGCGTGCGCTGAGCCAGCCACTCAGGCAAATAGCACAGAATGCTGGTGAAGATGGAGCAGTAGTCGCTGGTAAAGTTGAAGAAGCTAAATCAGCAGTTATCGGCTATGACGCACAAGAGGGTAAGTATGTAGACATGGTCAAGGCTGGTATTATCGATCCAACCAAGGTTGTGCGCATTGCTCTCCAAGACGCAGCATCTATTGCAGGTCTGTTAATTACGACAGAAGCCATGGTTGCCGAAATTCCTGAGAAAAATCCACCGCCTATGGGTCCACCTGGCGGCGGTGGCATGGGTGATATGGGAATGGGTGGAATGGGAATGGGCATGTAGGCCTCTTTCGATCATCTAATATTTTGATAAGGGCCGCATTGTTTTGATGCGGCCCTTTTTCTATGGTGGCTAGGAGCCTATATGAAGAATCTCATAAGGAAACTCAAATGCCGTCTAAGTCTTTTATTAAGTTTGTAGGCCTTATACTTTTGCTCTCCCTTGGGCCTGCATCTATTTATTTTCTCTACAAGCAGACAGGTGGTCTTGAGTCTCGTAGTGAACTGGCTTTTCACAGGAAGGTCCGCTTCGCCTTCATGACGGCACAGAGTAGGGTAGATCTAGAGCCTTTAACTGATTGGCAATGGCAAAAAGTTTGCGCCTTGGATAGTGGGCTTAGCCAATCTCAAGTTGATACCCTTATAGGTTTTCCGTTTAAGAAATTTAGTCAGCTGACCTGGCGAGATCTTAAAGACCATTGGACATTACTTTTTATTGATTCAGAACGTGAAACTAACTGGGGTAGCCATCGTCCAACCATACCAGTTCGGGTGCCGAAGGATTCTATTGCTTCCTATGACTTTCAAGGTAGTCAGGGGGTATGTGTTGAAGGTGTAGGGGCGATTCTAGAGGTCAGCCGGCGTGATGTGCCAATAGGTCTTTCTCCTATCACTGTTCAACTAGCACCTGATACAAAAGATATGGAATGACTAAGCCTTACCTTTACTGTTTATTGGAAGTTGGTTCGCGCGAGCTTTTAGCGCGTTGCTTGGTCTCCTGCGTTGCTGCCGAACGTGGATTTACAGTCTTATTAGGTCATCAATATACGATGCTTGAACATGCAACTGTTTTTCCTGCAGGAATTTATTTCTCAAAAGGAACAAATGCAATCTCGACAACCAATATGAAATTGGCCAGAGACAACGGTCATATTAATGTTGCTTGTGAAGAAGAGAATTTCTTCAGAGTTTTGAGAGATAATCCTGTGGTCTGTAGTGACGAGGGATTGCCCGGTGTCTGTGACGCTTTCCTTGCTATGGGTAAGGAAGAGGCTGACATAATGAGTGAGAGGTTTGGGAATTCGTTGCGAGTATACCAATGCGGGAATGCTCGAACTGATATCCTCAGGCCAGAATTAAAGGCCCTTTATTCTAAAGACATCGATGACCTTAAAGGATTGTATGGAGACTATATTCTAGTGAATTCGAACTTAGGCATCACCAACTCGCCTGCGGAGAATAGCTCAGTCGATAGTGTATTTCGTAGTTGGTGTGATTCTGAGATTTTTGATCCAGCACTCAATAAGCAAGAACGTATTGACGTATTCAAAGACTTTGTTGATTTCGAACACGGCAATGCCAAGGCTTTGCGTGGCGTTTTGTCTGAATTATCTCGGACAAGAAACAAAGTAATATTTAGACCTCATCCAGGGGAGTGCCGAGAAACCTGGAACGAATTTCTCACAAGCCTTGGAGCAACGAATATTGAAATGGTTCCTTGGGGTAGCCACATCCCCCTTATCTTGGGAGCAAGATTAGTAGTACATACATCGTGCACAACCGGTGTTGAGGCGCTGTTGCTAAATATACCGACACTCAGCATGGTAACTACTGATGCAAGTGCAAACGATTATTATTTATCAAACCGGTTTAACGTTACCTGTACGCGGGTTGAAGATGCTATTCATCTAATCGAAAAGACTATGGCTGGTGACACTGCAATTTCTGACGCGCGCAAGGATCTTGTTGGTGGTATGGCGGACTATCTTGATGCCCTTGAATTCGGCAGGCTGGCTGCAGAGCAAATAGTAGATGTCTTTGTAGACATAGCTCAAACTCAATCGGGATTGGTTGTTAATACGTCTGCCCTACGTCAAAAGGAACCATACATTCTTTCGGAGAGTAAAGACTATATCGAGAATCCATATATCAAGCAGAAATTTGGGGTTAGCCAGGAGCTAGTACACAAAACAATTATGGATTTTAGAAAAGTATTCGGTCGCTTTGGTGATATAAATCTTCATCAAATTTCAGAAACAGTCTGGAAATTAGCTAAGTGAATAGAAAACAGACACATTGGTCTAGGAATTAGTTCCATCTTTTCTTAGAAACATATGCGTTTTATGAACCACATCTGACAATTCGCCTCGCTCTATCACTGTTTCTTTGGGAAAAGCCGCGAGTAGCCGAGATGGCATCATTGAGTCGAGGAGTACAAATACTCCACGGTCAGCTTCCTGGCGAATAAGCCTGCCAAACGCTTGTTTTAAGCGCATACGTGTGATGCGGTCATCATAGAGACGAGCTCCAAAAACCTTGCGCCTAGCACGGTGCAGAATGTCCGGTCTTGGCCACGGCACTCTATCAAACACCATGAGTCGCAGTGAATGGCCAGGCACATCAACTCCATCCCTTACTGCATCCGTTCCTAGGAGGCATGCATCCTCCTCTGCACGGAAAATATCGACTAGTGTGGCTGTCGGTAACGGGTCAATATGCTGGGCATAGAGAGATATGCCAGTATCATTTAGGGCGGGGGTGATTTGATTATAGGTTGCTTGAAGTCTGGAGATGGCAGTAAAAATCCCTAACGCTCCACCATTAGCGGCAAGGAAAAGATCGCGATATGCATTGGCAACTTGAACCAAGGAGTCCTTTCTCACGTCTGTAACAATAAAGACCCGGGTAATTTTCCCATAGTCAAAAGGTGAGGGGAGGGTTACTCGAACAGCGGGCTCGGAAATGTGATGCGCACCAACTTGTTGGTCGGCACTTTCCCAGTCTTTAACATCGTCGCCAGTCGCATCTCTTAGTGTGGCAGATGTAATAGTAACTCCCTGAGCGGGGTCCATTACGGACCTTACAAAAGGAAGGGTTGGGTCAACCCAATGTCGGTGTAAGCCTACATCGCTATCAAGACCTTCAATTCGATCAACGCCAAACCAATCAATAAATTCTTCTGGTGTTGCATGCGCTAGGTCTTTGAGCATTTGACGCCATGCCGTTAAAGGCGCAATTGCGCGGCGCTCAAGGCTCCGGCATATTCCATCTATGCGTGCTCGTGTGCTTGATTCAATGTCGTTCGTGGGACGTTCTAGATATCCTGACAAGGTTTTAATCAATAATTTTGTAGGCTCTACTAGCCTTTGGAAAGCTGTCTCTAGTTTTCCCGCTGCATCCAGAAGACCCTCTATAGGATTAGCTGTTTCTGTCTGCAGACTGTAGCGTGACGCAGTATCTGCTCTGATGTAAACCTGTGAGCGCACAATACTCAAGAATTGTTCCGTCAGTCCGCGAGGATTATTGTTTTCCAAGCGGGTTTGCCATCCAGGAGCTGGCAGAGCACGAGCACTATTTACCATCGCATCTAAGGAAGTGGACAGAATCTCACTATCTGGACTCAAATCCACTAGAAAATCCGTTATACGTCGCTTTAGACCCCGTGATCTTGTGGGCCATCCACCGGCTTCCGCACCTAATAGCCACCGCCTTAGTTCGGCAGTTTCGACCCCACTTAGATGGGCTGAGAAGGCATTATCGGCAGCCCCAAAGAGATGGTGGCCTTCATCTAATACGTAACGCGATGGAATCGTATTGTCATCCAGACCACCCATTGCTGCTTGCACCATAACTAATGCATGATTTGCAATAACAATGTCTGCTGTACGTGCACTCCGTATAGTCTTTTCTACAAAACATTTATTATAATGGGGGCAAGCGGAGAAAAGGCATTCACCCCGGCGATCAGTGAGAGATTGCACGCGACCGGGACCAAAAAGGTCGCCAAGCCAAGCCGGGAAATCACCGCCTACCATGTCACCAGATATAGTCGCGGTAATCCAGCGCGCGATCAATCCAAGGGGAATAGTTGCGTTTGGATCAACATTGGCCCGATTGAGCGCCTCTTCATAATTCAGGAGGCAGAAATAATTCTCTCTTCCCTTGCGCATAACAACCCGCTCTGCCTTGAGTCGTGGATCTGGGTACACGTGATCCAACTCTTGTTCCAACTGGCGTTGGAGATTGCGGGTGAAAGTTGAAATCCAGACTGGGCCGTCATTTTTTTCAGCCCAGATACTAGCTGGTGCTAAGTATCCTAGGGTCTTGCCCACACCTGTACCGGCTTCAGCTACGACTAAATTAGGCTGGTTTAGGCAATTCTTAGCTCTAAATGCATGTGACAATATGCATGCATATTCCCTCTGTACTTCTCTGCGTTCAGCATCAGTACCAAGAATGTGACTCAGACGTTCCTGGATTTCATCGGGATCTACGGGTAGGTTACCTGGCTGTGATTTCGGTGCTTGATCTTCGAATGGTTTTAGCCTGCTCCATACTTTTAGGGGTGATAAATTAGCCTCACTACCATGCTTATTAGCTCCAAGAGCCGCTAATACGGATGGGCCCCACACCCACCCTGCATGGTCAAGAACTGAGGCAATTTCGTGGGCTAGACTCTTCTCTGATTCGGACCACTTCATAATGTCGCTCAGAAGTGTGCGTACGACCTCTATAAGAGTAATGGCATCGTCATTTAGTGTCAGCGGGACGGAATGTCCTACTGCGGCAGATAGACCGGGGATGGTTGGTAGGCAAGACTTAGCAGGACGTACGAAAGCAAAGAGCTCCAGTACATCCAGGCTACGAGATATATCCAACCCTAGAAGTTTGGCCGTTACCCTCGCATGACAGATGATGACTGGTTTATTGACGAGCACTCTTGCATTCGCGGCAGTTAAATCCTGAATTTCGCCATTTGGATGTAGGAGAACACCTGACCGTGCGCGAACAGCTAGAACTGGCGTATCAGGCAGTGCAATCTTGCCTTTACCCAGCACAATCATCTCTATTATGCGTTAGGTTGTCAAAATTCAAAGTAAGTTGGTCGCCTAAACTCATTTCTCTGGTATATAACCTGGAAGCCACCAAAGCCACTACAGTAATATCTTGCCTCCCTTGCGCGCGGACATAGGGAGCATCGTTTTTTAATCTGAAAGAGCCCTATGAGTGATGTTTTTTCTGCAGCCCAAGAGAGCAAGGCATGGCCGTTCGTCGAAGCGCGGTCCTTGCTTAAGCACCGCCTTAGAAATGGTCCAGGCCAGAAAGGCTATGTTTTGTTTGAGACAGGCTACGGTCCATCCGGACTACCGCATATTGGAACCTTCGCTGAGGTCGTGCGCACCACAATGGTGCGCCACGCATTTCAATTACTAGCGCCAGAAATACCAACGCGATTATTTGCTTTCTCGGATGATATGGATGGACTGCGAAAGGTGCCAGATAATGTTCCAAATAAGGAGATGATTGCAGGACATCTTGGTAAGCCTCTAACCTGTATCCCAGACCCCTTTGGTTCCCACGAAAGTTTCGGGCATCACAATAATGATAGGCTGAGAGGATTCCTTGATTCCTTTGGCTTCGATTACGAATTTAAGAGCTCAACAGAATGTTATAAGTCAGGAGACTTTGATGAGATTCTACTACGCGTTCTAAATGAGTACGATAAAGTTATTAATGTGATACTGCCAACTTTAGGCCCTGAACGCAGGCAAACCTACTCACCTTTCCTACCTGTGTGCGTTAAAACTGGACAGATTTTGCAAGTGCCTATCATCCAACGTGACGCGGATGCAGGGACCATTGTGTACGAAGATGTAGATGGTTCAAAAATAGAGGTTCCTGTGACTGGCGGACATTGTAAATTACAATGGAAGTGCGATTGGGCAATGCGCTGGACGGCGTTTGATGTTGATTACGAAATGTCAGGCAAGGATCTTATCGAATCCTTTAAATTGTCGAGTAAAATCTGTAGTGTTCTTGCAGGTAATCCACCCAATAATTTGACCTACGAATTATTTCTTGATGATCAAGGCCAGAAAATATCCAAGTCAAAGGGTAACGGCTTGGCTGTTGAAGATTGGCTGACCTATGCTCCAGTCGAGAGTTTAGCTCAGTTTATGTACCAGAAGCCTACGGCCGCGAAGCGGCTTTACTTTGATACAATACCAAAGTCTGTAGATGACTATTTGGCCCACCTAAAAGCCTTCCCCGGTCAGGATTTTAAAGAGCAGCTTAGTAATCCTACCTGGCATATTCACAATGGGGAGCCACCAGAAGACAAAAACCAACTCAGCTTCAGTATCTTGCTGAACTTGGCAAGTGTGTGTCATTCGGACGACTCAGCTGTATTGTGGTACTATATTTCACGTTATGCACCGGGCTCGAGTCCCAGCACAGACCCTTTGCTTGATAAGCTGGTTTCCTATGCAATTGCGTATTATCGTGACTTCGTTTTGCCGAATAAGGCATTCCGATTGCCGACGGATGAAGAACAACAAGCCCTTCAGGAGCTTAAGTTAGGATTGCAGTCTCTCGGGGAGGGGGCGGCTCCAGAAGATGTGCAGACCCTCGTATATTCTGTTGGTAAGAATCATGACGAAACATTTCTCGGACTCAAGAACTGGTTTAAGGCGCTGTATCAAATTCTACTCGGACAGAATCAAGGTCCAAGGATAGGTTCTTTCATGGCACTCTACGGGATTGAAGAGTCAATCGACCTGATTGACCGTGTTCTGGCTGGTGAGGATTTGTCGCAAGACTAGGTTAGGTCCCGGTCTCTCCTTCATATCTATGCTGCTAAGATAAGCCAACCAGGTGCAAGGGAAGATTCATCTACCAGATCAGCCTTAGGCTATAGTAGAGGCGTCGAATAAAGCATCATCCATATCCATAATGGACTCGCTACCAGCCATAATCATTGAGAACAGTCCACCCGTTTCTGGGAGAATACGCTCATAAAAGAACCGGGCAGTTTTCAGCTTTCCAACATAGAACCCGCTTGAGTCATCATCTTTCTTTTCTAGTGCTAGTTTGACCGTTTTCGCCCACATAAATGCTAATGCGACATGGCCGAATAAAGTTAAATAATCAGTCGCCGCAGCGCCCGCTTCATTGGGATTGCTTAGACCTTTCTGCGCAATGATCCCGGTAGCCTGCTGCAATCGGCCAAATGCTTTGGCTAAACCTAGTATGAAGGGCTGCAGCACTTCGTCATTAGTGTTGTCTTCAATGAAGTTTTGTACCGGATGAAAGAATGCGCGCAGATAGCGACCGTAATGAGCTCCCATCTTACGTCCTACTAGATCAAGGGCTTGGATTCCATTAGTACCTTCATAAAGCTGGGTTATGCGGGCGTCCCGTACAAACTGTTCCATACCGTGTTCATGAATGTAGCCATGCCCTCCGTAAATCTGAACTCCTAGATTAGCTACTTGGAAACCCTTATCCGTAGCGTAAGCTTTAACAATTGGTGTCAGCAATTGCAGAAGATCGTTAGCGGTTTGACGTTCAGCTGCATTATCACTTTCTTCTGCTTTATCTAAATTTATTGCAGTCCACATGCATAATGCTCTAATGCCCTCGGTGAGGGCTTTTATGGTAAGAAGGTTTTTTCGGATGTCAGGGTGAACCAGGATAGAATCTGCTGGTTTATCTGGTGTCTTAGCGCCATTTAATGCGCGGCCTTGCAAACGCTCTTGGGCATAGGCCAAACAACTTTGGTATGCTGCCTCTCCAATCCCTAGACCTTGAATTCCGACTCCTAGGCGTGCTGCGTTCATCATGGTAAACATAGCCCGCATTCCCTTGTTAGGCTGTCCAACAAGCCAACCAGTGGCATTTTCAAAATTCATGACGCAGGTAGATGAGCCTTTAATACCCATCTTGTGTTCGATAGACCCGCAGGTGACCTCATTACGTCGGCCAATAGAGGCATCGTCCACAGGAATAAACTTGGGAACAATGAACATACTGATACCTTTTATGCCCACTGGCGCGCCGGGTAAGCGAGCGAGTACTAGATGAACAATATTCTCTGTTAGATCGTGTTCGCCCGCAGAAATAAAAATCTTTGTTCCAGTTACTTTGTAACTGCCGTCATTCTGTGGGTTGGCTTTAGTCCGGATGAGCCCCAAGTCTGTTCCGCACTGAGATTCTGTTAGACACATAGTGCCCGACCATATGCCTTCTACAAACTTCGGTAAGTAAAGTGCTTTTTGTTCCTCTGATCCATGCAGGTTGATAGCGTTGAATGCACCCTCTGTAAGCCCTGGATACATGCCAAACGACATATTAGTTGAGCAAATCATTTCCTGAATAAGAAAATGTAAAGCGGCTGGTGCTCCTTGGCCGCCATATTTAGTATCGGCAGCGATCCCTGTCCATCCTCCCTGAATAAATTTCTTGTATGCATCTTTGAATCCATTTGGTGTACGGACCACACCATTCTCCAAGCTACAGCCTTCTGCGTCGCCAGATAGATTTAGAGGAAGAAGCACCTCTGATGTGAATCTTCCCGCCTCTTCCAAGACAGCATCTACAACATCGGGTGTGAAATCATTGAAGGCTTTTATTTCTGCAAGTGAACCACCGTCTAGAAGCTCGTGGTATACAAAGCGCATATCGCGTAAGGGGGGATTGTATACTGTCATAGTACGTTCTCCTGCCTGTGATCTAATTTCTTAGCGGCTTACCGGTATCTAGCATATGTTCCATTCGCGCCAGAGTGCCACTCGTGCGGGCCAATTTCATGAAAACGGTCCGTTCAAGTTTTAGTAGTGCTTTTTCGGAGATAGTTTCCGTAACGTCGGTGGCACCGCCAGTTAGGACTTCTGATAGGCCGTGCGCAACCACCTCATCGTGTGGTGTCACCATACCTTTGAGAGCAAGATCATGAAGAGCTAGCTGCATCGTGGCCTGGCCAGTAGGGCCAGGTAGCAGCAATTCTTGCTCTAGGGGTGGCGTATAGTTTTCAGATAGAGAGAGAGCTTTTGCCTTGGCATCAGAAAGAAGCCTATCCCGATTCATGGTGATAGCATCGCTATCTCTAAATAAGCCCATCTCTTTTGCTTCTATAGCGGATTTAGAGACCTGTGCCGTTCCAATCATCTCAAAGGCTTTGGCAACTGCAGGCATCGGCCCGTTGGGCAGGCGAGGGTGGTTCTGAAGGCGAAGCAATACCTCTTTGCAACCTCCCCACCCGGGAATGATACCGACCCCCATTTCCACAAGGCCTGTATATGTTTCTGCATGGGCTTGGATAGCATCTGCATGTAGAAGAATTTCACAGCCTCCCCCTAAGGCCATGCCGGATGGTGCAGCGACAACAGGGAATGGGGCCTGTTTCAAAGACATATAGGTCTTCTGGCCGTCTTCGATTTGGTTTTCGATTTCTGACCATAGCGAGATGTTTGCAGCAAACAGGAAGAGACCTAGATTTGCACCTACTGAGAAGTTGGTGCCTTCGTTATAGATCACTAATGCTTTTAGTGAATCATCATTGATGATTTTCTTGATCGTCTTTTTGTATAACCCCATGATGTCCGGATCGAGACTATTCATCTTCGAGGTGAATTCGAAGCACAACACCCCGTCTCCTATATCCCATACTGAGGCCGAGCCATTTTTGAGCAAGGGCTCTGAGGCCAGTTTGATGGCCGACAGGCTAAGAAAGCCATCCGGACGAATAAAGTTGGCGTAGGTTCCATCCGTAGTCAGAAATTGCTGTATCCCACTCTTAACTCTATAGAAACCATCTTTTTCTGCAGCATGAACCATAATGGATGGTACAGCCAAACCTTCAGCTCTTAGTTTCTTAACGAGCCAGCCTGCACCCATTTGGTCAGCCAATTCGAACGGACCATAACGCCAGCCGTATCCATCTTTCATCCCGGCATCAACATCAACGATCGTGTCAGCAATCTCAGGCACGAGGGAGGCGGCGTAAGGAACTGCGTGGGACATTAAATACCAAGCAAACCGACCACCTTTATCTTCGTGTTTGACAAGAGCTCGCAGACCACCGGTTTTTGCAGCCTCTAAGCTATCAAATTTAACTTTTTGTGACGGGCCATATTCACCTGTCTTCAGATCTATACTTTCTTTGATACGCTTGCCATCACTACGATCTAGCCGGTAAAAGCCACTTGGTCCTTTGCGGCCAATCCAACCTTTTCTCAGCATGGTCTTGACGACTTCAGGTTCGGAATGAATGGCTCGATAAGGGTCATCTTGAGGAAGGCGTTCTAGCATTGAAGCTGCCACATGTGGCATCAGATCAAGACCTACTAAATCCAGTGTACCGAAAAAACCAGACTTAGGAATTCCAAGGGGTCGGCTGCCTATTGCATCAGCTTCATCAACTGTGAGGCCAAGCTCAAGTGATGCTTTCATACCCAACTGGAACCAATACGTCCCAATACGGTTGGCTACAAAACCAGCGGTGTCTTTCGCGTGAATAACACCCTTGCCCAAGTACTTATCGCAGAAGGCATCAATAGCAGCTATGGCTCCAGAACGTGTTTTATCAGACGTAACGATTTCGAGAAGACGCATGTAGCGTGGTGGATTAAAGAAATGCGTAATCATGAAATCAGGGATGATGCTTTCCTCCATGGCTTCAGAAAGATCTTTAAGGGGAATTGTTGATGTATTGGATGATAAGACAGCACCTTTCTTTTTGACGGCAGCAATCTTTCTATAGATATCCTGCTTGATATTTACACGCTCTATGACCGCTTCAATAATCCAGTCACAGTCCACTAGCCAGTCCATATGGTCTTCGATATTGCCGGGTATGACGTATTTAGTGGCTCGTTTGGACATAAACGGTGCTGGTTCCGTCTTCAGCATTTTCTTAATCGCACCTTCAGCGATTGCATTCCGATTAGAACCGTCTTTTGCCACAATATCGAGCAGAACAACGGGAACACCAGCATTAGCAATATGGGCCGCAATCCCTGCGCCCATAACACCAGCCCCTATGACCGCAACTTTTTTTATATCGGTCATTACATTGTCTCCAATACCGTCGCAATGCCCTGGCCGCCACCAATACACTGAGTAGCAAGTGCATATCTTTTGCCTTCACGCTTCATAATCTGAGCAGCTTTACCAGTAATACGCGCTCCTGTTGCTCCAAGTGGATGGCCGAGCGCAATCGCACCTCCATCAATATTAGTTTTATTCAGATCAAGGTCTAGATCATGAGAAACGGCTAACGATTGGGCGGCAAACGCTTCATTTAACTCGATCACATCTATGTCTTTTAATGTAAGACCGGCTCGGCCTAGAGCTTTGTTGGTGGAGTTGACCGGCCCGATGCCCATAATCTCCGGCGCGCAGCCAGCAACAGCAATGGACTTAATTCTTGCTAAAGGTTTAAGGTCATGGGTATTGGCATAGTCTTCAGAGGTGACAAGCACGGCTGCCGAACCATCTGTAAGTGGAGAAGATGTGCCAGCAGTGATAGATCCATTTTCTTCAAATGCGGGCTTAAGATCGGCTAAAATCTGTGTTGTCGTTTCTGGTCGAATGCACCCATCCTGATCAACGATACCGTCTCTTGTCTCAATAGGAACGATTTCATCATTGAACCGGCCTTTCTGTTGTGCTTCTGCCGCACGCTTATGGCTCTCGACGGCAAAGGCATCTTGCTTGTCACGGTTTATATCGTACCTCTTAGCCAGATTCTCTGCCGTTTCCCCCATTCCCATATAGGCCGCATGTCCGACATCTACTAATTTTGGATTCAGCATGGGATTAAAACCAGCCATGGGAACGCGGCTCATACTTTCAATACCGGCACAGAGAAAGGCATCTCCTGCACCGGTGGCAATCGCACCAACCGCCATATGTATCGCTTGCATAGATGACCCACAGAACCGATTCACTGTGGTACCAGCAACGCTGTTTGGTAGATCCGCTAGGAAGCCGATATTGCGCGCTACATTGAGTCCTTGCTCCCCCTCTGGAAATGCGCAGCCTACAATCAAGTCTTCCAGAGTATTGGGATCAATACCAGTTCGGTTCATAAGGCCCTTAATAACCGCAGCTGCAAGATCATCTGGACGGATACGTTTCAGAGCACCTTTACTGGCAAGTGTTAGTGGTGAGCGCGCATATCCTGCAATTAGGGCACCGGCCATAGGTCTATTCCTTTCTGCATCATTATTAATTTATTTAATTGTTGACTTTATGGGTGTATCCACTTCCAACGGCACGCCTTTTTCAGCGAGCCAATGAGCGGCATCCTGTTTAATTTGTTCAAGCTCGCCCAAAGTGATTTTGATATCCGACAACTTCGCTTTTAGATCATTTGCTCTTTCATTAGCTTTGGCACGAATATGACGTACTTGGCTAATGTGTTCCGGGTCGGCGTCATATAAGGCAAGATATTCAGCGATTTCATCTAGTGAGAATCCCAGTCGTTTTCCTCTTAGAATAAGTTCCAAACGTGCATGGTCCCTATAGGTATACACACGGGTCGAGCCAGCGAATTGGGGGCGAAGTAGGCCCTTGCTTTCATAAAACCGAATGGTTCTCTGTGTCACTCCTACCGAATCAGCAAGTTGGTTGGTACTATAAAGGGTGTCTGCTTGTTCGCCCTTTGGTCTATTGGGTGATGTAATCACGCCATGGTCTCCGCCTTTACTTCGATAATTGAATACCGAGGTGACTTGTCCTGTTACTTGTTCTCTTTATTCACGCTCCGAAAGCTTGCCGATTAATGCTGTTGGCACCGTATGGTGACAATAAAGTGAAGAGGGTAGTCCTCTCTTCGAGTCCAGTATTGTGCGTCCATTACATTGGCCGAGAAAGTTTTGGTTAATCTGTTCGAACTCTGGCTAGATGATATAAGTAATAATTATATCCAACAAGTAATAATAATTACGTTAACGTAAAATTCTAATCTACCATAGTTATTCCCATATAGAGTATATATTTCAATGCTTTAAGATAAACTCGCTAAATCAAACTGAGATAAGATCGATCAATTAGGCTATTGGTTGAAGCGAAAAGGAGCCCATGCGGTGCTATCGATCAAGAAGATCGGGTATCATAGAAAGGATAATGGATCGCACAGAGATTCTTAATTTTCTAAATAATTAAGATGATCAACAAGTTTGTTTGCAATGAAGGAGGTATTTCAATCGTTACTGCTATGTTTCGGTTGCTTGGCTGTCTCTATACCTGTTTACCTTGACCGTAATGCAAGCTGCAAAGCGCCCAAGATAATTTTTTCACATAAATCGAGAGGTACATAAGGCGGTGGAGGTAGCAAAGAAAGTACTAAAAGGAGTTGTTATTCTTGTCGCAGTTGCGGGACTTGGGCTGACAATATTTCTGGCCTCAGATTGGAGATTCTATAAACGGCTTGCAACATTTAACCCCTCAACTTCGATGACAAATATGGACTGGTACGAACCTTTAGTCGAGGTTGTCGCCGGCCAACCACCTACCATACCTGTTGCACCGCAAGACTCACAAACGATTTCGCAGGAAACGTTAGATGCAGCAATAGAGTTCGCCGTCGAAACCAAATCAATGTCTTTACTGATTTGGCACCAAGGTGCGCTGCAACTTGAATGGTATGGTGAAAAATTTGATGAGACATCCTATATGGAGTCAGCGTCAATGCATAAGTCTGTCATGGCACTGCTCTATGGTATTGCGATTGATGAGGGCTTTATTAGCTCTGTTGATGAGCTAGCTGCTGAGTATCTGACCGAATGGCAGAACGATTCTAGATCTCAGATTACAATCCGCCATATGTTACAAATGACCCACGGACTAAGTCGAGCACCAGGAGGGTTCAGTCCAATGGGCGATAACATGAAGCTTAACATTGGAACCGACTGGGCCAGTATTGCGCTTAAAGCTCTTGCAGAGGATCCGCCAAATACGATCTTTTCCTACAGTAATTTGAACTCACAGCTTCTAGGCCTGCTGCTCCAGCGTGCCGTGGGTATGTCCTATGCAGAGTTTCTCGAAAGCCGTTTGTGGTCTAAGGTTGCTGAAAGCAGTGCTTGGGTTTGGCTAGATAGCCCAAATGGATTAGCTAAGACGTCGGGCTCACTTTTTACACCAGCGAGGAACTGGCTTCGCCTTGGACTATTACATCTCAATCAAGGCCGTGTGGGTGGTGAGCAAGTCGTGCCAAGTGATTGGATAAAGAAAGTCATCACACCTTCTGCAAACAATGCAAATTATGGGTTTCAGACTTGGCTTGGAACGGAATACGCACCAAGGCGTGACTATGGTAAAGGTGTCGGCGCCTATGTTCCGCATTCGGAGCCCTTCGAAGCAAGGGATATAGTGTATTTTGATGGTGCAAACGGTCAGAGGGTATATGTAATTGCTTCTGAAGATCTTGTCATTGTGAGAACGGGCGAGGGTGGAATGGATTTTCAAACCGGAGCCTTTTTATGGGATGAACCGCAGCTACCCAATTTGATTCTAAGGGGTATTCAAGCGAAGGTCTTATGATTATGGATTTCTATTCTCATCAAAACTTCAGGCTAGCAAGGCCAAACTAAATATTATTAAGGTCCAGTGACTATAGAGTTATTGGCAATAATTGACCGCGTGCGGGAAACACTGGTAACTTTATCATAATAAGGTTGTGGATCCTGGGGATGATTATTCTCTTTGGTATCTTGAATAGAACTAATGGAATCCGATACGGGGATCTTACTGGATGTCAGATATAGCTGCCCAAAATAAGGAGCAGGGTGGCGGAGAAAAGGGCCATAATGTCAAGAGCCTAAAGGATCTCGTGCACGATATTGGAAAGTGGCGAGAGAAACAGGAAAAGGACATTAATTTTATTATTGTTGGCGTTTCCAGTGCTTTGCCGGAAGGTAAACGAACGCAGCCTTTGGTTAAGATGATCAAAGATTCTGTTTTATCTGTGGCTATTCAGAGAAGCGGTAAGGCTTACCTACTTTCAGAATGTGACCTTGGGCTTCTTGTGAAGCTTAACGAAACGTCGATGACAGAGGTTGTTCGCGATCTAAAAGTCGAAATGCTAAGGACTTTCGAGAGTCACTTCCCAGGTATTTTTGGAACTATAGACCAAAGCAGATTAGTCGTTAGTTATGAATTGAAGAGCAATTACAAGTCTGCTGCTGACCGAGTTAGATCTTACATACAATTGTATCGCTCTACATGATCTCGGGATGCTCATGTTTGGGCTGCAGGCATTTCTCGAATGCCTCCTGAGGTGGTGCATCGTGATCCCAGAACTTTGCTATAACCCTCCTTCCAGTTAATCCATTTGTTTCATCCGTGCACATCCAGACGGCAGGAGGTACAATAATATTGCCTGGAAGAATACGATCCGACCTTGTCCCGACTGGGCCAGAGACCATATCCTGCGAGATGAAATCTGTGTCAGAGGCTCCACCAGGAAGTAAGATGTTTACATCAACCTGATGTTTAGCAAGTTCGCGTGCCCAAACAATGTGAGCCGTTTCCAAGCCTGATTTTGAGGCACCATATGGTGATAAACTATTACCAATCATGGTTGTTAAGCTAGTTGAGATACTAAATATCTTACCAAAATTACGTTTAATCATGTGAGGTACTGTAGCTTTTGTCATTTGAAAGCTACCCGTGAGATTTGTGTCGATGACTGATCTCCAGGCTTCAATAGGCACGTCCCAAAACTTTGTAGTGTCGTTATCCATTGTGACTTTGTATTCTCGGCTACCTCGCCCGGCATTATTAATCAGGACGTCAATCTGGCCATACGCATCCAGTGTTTTCTGGACAGCCTCCTGACACGCATCCCAATTGCGCACATCGGCCTTAATTGTAATGCAACGGTCAAGTCCTGCTATACTCTCGGCTTGGCGGCAAACATCGCTCCATCGATTTGTATCTTGGGTCCCTGTGAGTGCAACTTTAGCTCCTGCTTTCAGCAAAGCTTCTGCAATAAACCAACCAAACCCACGACTACCGCCTGTGATAAGGACAACACGATCATTTAGTGAAGAATGTGTTATATCTGACATAGATTCTGCTTTGTCTTTTCTATTTAGAAGTACTTCGCTGCTGCTCGATATGAATTGCTTATTAAGGCCCTACATTTTTCTACACAGTATACTAAGATTCGGATGGCTGCCATCTGCTCACCAAAGTTTTGGCAAGATAATTAATGGGACACCAATACAAACAAGTATAATCCCAAGAAAATGTTGCTTAGTTAGATTCTCATTAAGTAAGAGACTCCCCAATATAAGAGCGGACAAGACTCCGATAACGCGCTTTAGAGACTCAACTACGCTAATCATAGTTAATTGGTATGCAACGAGTTGGCATCCATAAGCTATACCAGCAGATAATGATGCTAAACTTGCAGCTGTCAGGCTGTGGCGAATGGCTATAAGCTTAGTAAGCTGGCGGGAAGTGATCACGTAAGTAATCATTACAGCCGCAATCATACATACCTGAATGAAGGCATGAGTGGCAGGTGAAGAGAAGCTCATACTCATTTTGTCAAGTGGCGCTGTGGCAGACCAAAGGATAGCGACGATTAGCATGTATTTAGACCCCTCTTCTGCTCTGAAACGATGAAGCAAATCTCCGGTTCGCAGATTTTCGGAGGGTAAATAGAGCGTGAGCAATCCAATCACTGATATCAATATGCCCAGGATTTGTTGTCTGCCGGGTATTTCGTTCAGGGCGATAGCACCAAAAATCGTAGTAAAAACAGGAATCAAGGCTAAGATCGGTATGGTCAGGCTTAAAGGGCTCATTCGTACGGCCATAATAAAAAATAAGTTGGCAAACAAGGCGGCTAGGCCGGTTACCAATCCATAAGGCCAATATCCTATCTGTAAAGAGAATGAGTTCGTTGCCAATACCCATATTCCAAGTAATGGAACCTGACCAGTTACAAAGATCGTGAGCAATAATGTGGAGGAAATAGACTCGCTTGCCACCTTACGGAAATAGTCGCATGCGGCAAAACCTAATGCACAGACAATAGTCAAACTAAGGGCTGGAACAGAAACGGAGAGCATTCAAGAATCCTGAGGTGCTAGAGCAGATAGTTTTTTGAATTTCTATATTTAGCGGTAAATTCTATGCGGAAATAGAGTCTTTCATGACCCGAGTTAGATACTTTAAGAGACTTCCGTTAGGCTAGAGAGTGCTGATAATTTAGTACATTTTGCAACCCTGCCGTTGACCTGCGCTTGTCCGAGCCTCATGTTGGAGGGGTTATGGAAGACATCATTGCTAGCCTTAGAAGAGCTTTTGGCCGTATTTTTGTAGCATTAAGAAGTTTGCTTGTCAGGGATGCTGCCAATAAGGAGTCTCCTCTACCCTTGCGTGTTGGTGCGGCTGCGATTGCCATACTGTTTATCTACTTTGGGGTGGGTATGATATGGTATAATACAATCGCCGATGACCTAGACTTTCAGCCAAGCACTACTTACGTTTTCGAAGGAGGGTCAATGGCCGTGTCAACCGCGGCGGCTCTAGTGGCCCGTGAGGCAGAACGGTGGGCACCTAATAAACCTTTGCTGCACCCTGCTGCTGGGCTCGATAATATGCCTAATTACCAGCTTGGCATTTTGTATTCTGCTTCTCGTTTCGCCGTTGAATTGGGAGATGTGCTTGGGCGAACCCGTGGATCGTCTTCTATCGATCCTGATCTCGACCGTGCGGCTGGCCTACTTAAATACGATGGAACGATTTGGTATTGGGGCTCTGGCAACCTGGTGCCGACGGCTACCGCCGATTCCCAGTATCTGCAAGGTGTTGCAGCTCTCTTGTCCTTCAACCAACGGCTCGCTAGCGGTAATGCCACTTATGATCGACGTGCTGACAATTTGATCTCGTTCTTGGACCGGGTAACCTCTGATCTCGGTTCTGCCTCTGCTGCTCTTGGTGAACGGTCCTTGCAGTCGAATTCTGGTTACTTCGACTTACGTGCTGATGACGTTTTCTATAATATCAAGGGCAGACTTTATGGCTACTCGCTTATCTTGCGCGATATTGGTGCTGATTTCGGTTCTGTCATCGCAGAAAAACAGGCTAGTTCGATCTGGGAGCAGATGATAGCTAGTTTGCGTACGGCAGCAGAAATGAGCCCACTGATAGTTGCCAATGGCACAGGAGACGGCATGGTTACTCCATCTCACCTATTAGCCCAAGGGTTTTATTTACTCAGAGCCCGCACGCAGATGAAAGAAGTTACTGACGCGCTCGCTAAATAGAGTGGCGCATTAGCACCCTAACAAAGTGTTGACTCCTCATATCTGAGCGATATCAATTTCTATAAATAGAAAATGAGCCAATATGAATGGAACATCTTATGTCAAGATATGAGAAAACAGAAGCTGAATGGAAAGAAGTCCTAACAGCAGAACAATTTCAAATCTTAAGAGAGAAAGGTACCGAGCGGGCATGGACAGGACATTATAACGATTATAAGGGAAACGGCATTTTCTATTGTGCCGGCTGTGGGACACCTTTATTTGATGCAAAGACAAAATTTGATTCTGGGTCTGGTTGGCCAAGTTTCTCCGACAAAATCAATTCGGCAGCAGTTTTGGAACATAGGGATGTGAGCCATGGCATGGTGCGGGTGGAAGTAACCTGTGCAGCTTGTGATGGCCACCTTGGCCACGTATTTCCTGATGGGCCCAAACCGACCGGATTACGTTATTGCATTAATTCGATTGCAATCGTCGCCGAGGATGAGATTGAAAAATAGGCTTAAATGGTGGCTGCCCTAGAATCTGAATCTGTTTGGGACTATCCGCGTCCACCAGCTCTGGTAGCAGATCCGCGTGCCGTGCAGGTGGTATTTGCTGGCGAGACCGTAGCCTATACGAATAGAGCCTATAGAGTGCTGGAAACTAGCCACCCTCCTTCATTCTACATTCCCCCAGAGGATGTAAGATTTGATTTAGTGGTCGGCACACCAAAGCGCTCATTTTGTGAGTGGAAGGGTGCTGCTCAATACTGGACGATTAAGGTTGGCAGACAAATGGCAGAGAATGCCGCGTGGAGCTATTCTAACCCAACCTCTAGATTCGCTGCGATCAAGGATTACGTTTCGTTCTATCCTTGCCGCATGCACAAATGTTTAGTTGGAGATGAGGAGGTGCAATCCCAAGAAGGAGGATTTTATGGAGGATGGATTACGTCCGAAATAAAAGGTCCCTTTAAAGGTGGGCCTGACACTTGGGGGTGGTAGGTACTGAGCTAGTCGGAGATGGCGTCGGTTAAAAGGGTTTCATTAGTTCTATGGGCTCTTGGGGGAGTGGCGTAATATTAGAAACTATGACTACCAGTTTATTAGCAGTGCCTTTTTGTATAAAGGATTCTCTCAAAAGTCTGATCATGCGGTCTCCCGGCAGCTTATTTTATATTGTTCCACCACCATCAATGCGGAGTTGTGAGCCCGTCATGAGACGGCTTTCATCGCATGCTAGGAATACAACGCCGTCAGCTATTTCTCTTGGTGTGCCCATTCGCCCCAAAGGGTAACGTGCTTCTACTGAAGCGACAAATTCATCTTTAGATTGGTGAGTTGTCCGATTCTTATAAATCATTTCGGTGTCTATTGCGCCAGGTAATACTGTATTACATCTAATATCGTAACCTTGTTCTGCACAATAGGCGGCTACAGTCTTGGTTAAGTTCACGATAGCCGCTTTGGAGGCTGCATAGGCCATAGTTGTTGGGCGAGGACGCACTGCAGCCTGTGAGGCCATGTTAATGATCACTCCACCACCAGTTTTTTTCATAGCTCTCACAGCAGCTTGGCATCCTAGAAACGTACCTGTGGTGTTAACGTCCATGATATGTTGCCATAGCGTAGGGTCTGTATCTTCAATAGTTCCTGTTTCTAGAATACCGGCGTTATTAACTAGGATGTCAATACGCTCATGTTGATCGAGAATATAATCTATTGCGCCTTGCCAACTATCTTCTTTCGTCACATCAAGATACATAAAGTAAGCAGAGGATTTAAGCCTATCTGCTAGCACAGTGCCTTCTGTTTTATCAATATCTGTTACGCAAACGAATGCACCTTCTGCAGCAAACCTTATAGCGATTTGTTCACCGATACCCCTTGCTGCGCCAGTGATCAGCGCTACTTTACCCGATAGACGTTTCATAAGCCCTCATTTTTCCTCAGCTTTTATGACGATAGGCCAAAGCCTATCTTCGTCTTGTCATGATCGGGCATTTGCCCAATGCCGCCTCCATCAACATTAAATTCAACGCCGGTAATATATCGTGCTGCATCAGATGCCAGAAAAACACAGGTATCTGCAATATCTTTCGATCTACCCCATTCTCCCATCCAGATACGTTTGGCTAAGGGCTCTTTGTATCGCTTCGTGTCACTTCCCAGGGAGTCCAGCACACCTTCCGTAAAAGTCAGTCCTGGCAAAATGGAAATCGCCCTTATACCTAGCGCTGCTCCCTCTATCGCGGCTGCACGGGTAAGAGCATTTTGTGTTGCCTTGGTAGGACCGTAAATTGTGCCACCCGGACCAGGCTGCTGTGCCGTTAGGGATGATATGTTCAGTATGACGCCAGAACCGCAATTCACGAGATGCGGCCAGCATGTCTTGATGCCTAGGAATGGTGCCTCAACATTTATACGCAGAAGGAATTGAAGGTCATCTAGTGACAATTCTTCAATCGGGCCACCTAAAGACTCACCTGCATTATTGACCAAAAGATCAAGGCGTCCGTATCGATCCAGACAAGCATTGAGAACGGTTTTCCAGTCGGTTTCGCTGGTAGCGTCATGGCTGACAAATAATGCATCACCTCCGCGCTCGATAACCCGCCGTTCCGTCTCTTTGCCACCGGCTTTTGTCCTGCCTGTGACAATTACTTTGGCGCCCGCATCCGATAGAGCAATCGCACAAGCCCGGCCTATGCTGTCTGCCGTAGTTCCAGTTATGATGGCTACTCTACCTTCCAACATCTTCACAGAGATTACCTCTTTTATGAGCGTATTCCCGCATTACTATGCGAGTGCTTTTAGTTTGTCACTCCACGCTTCTACGTCATCGTCATCGAATGGTCCAATTGATGATTTATGCGCGACAAGACCGCCAGTAGCTATGGCGTATAGGCGCTCCGGAGAACCGGCGTAAAGTTTCAATAGATCATTCTCCATTGTGTCTAGCACTATGGATATAGTGAGGCCTTCTTCCACGATGCACCGCCGTGCTAATGTTGCTCGGTCGTCCATATTCTGTGGTGTAGTTATGCAAATGTTTTTCTCCCAGTTATGAGGGACCCGCCAGCCATCCTCTGGATGGGCCTCTAGAATATATACACAGAGAAAATTGATCTGACTTTTCAGGCTCTGGTGAATTTCTTCGTAGCGCTTCAATTGGCCGCGGAAAATCGGGCATGTATAGCTGCCAAATATCAGTCCAACGGGCCTGTTGAAGAGGTTAGAAAACTTAATTGTTGAGTTATTGCGTTCACCTTCGAGTGTAAGTCTTTCTGCAATGAAGTCGGGAGCTTGATTGCCAATGTCTGGTGCTATGGCATCCATCTGTTCTTTTTCGATATCGCGATGATCTAGAAATTCACGCGTAATATTCATCGCTTCAAGCATTTCGTCAGAAACAGAATTCATACCACCAGTTATTGTTGCCATAGGGCTGTCTCTCAGGTTGGTTTATAAGAATCTTTGCGGTAAGAGCGCCATTTTTTTGGGAGCCTTAACAAGTGTAGTGCGCTTCTTATGGACAGTAATGCAATTAGCCCGCACCAGCGCCTCCATCAATGTTAAACTCACAACCGGTGATATATCTGGCTGAGTCGGTGCAGAGGTAAGTGCAGGACGCGCCTATGTGTTCGGGTTCCCCAGCTTCACCCCAGGGAATATTAGATTCGATTCCTGGTCTCATTTTTTCAGCTTCGGGTCCGAGCACATCAGGCACACCGGCAGTCCAGATGAAGCCGGGATGAACAGAAACCGCACGAATATTGTGGGGTGCGCCCTCTAAAGAGCAGGCTCGTGTCAGGCCTAATTGGGCGCCTTTTATCGCGCCGTAGGCCGTTCCGTGGGGCATTCCTTTTTGCCCGACAATTGAACTCATGTTAATGATTACTCCGCCACCGGACCTCACGAGGTGCGGCCAGGCGTATTTTATGCCGAGGAAGGGACCATCAAGATCGACCTCACGCAGAAAAATAAGGTCATCGCTGGTCAGCTTCTCAATTGGACCGACAATTGCTTCACCAGCATTGTTAATTAAGAAATCCAGCCTTCCATGTGTATCTATGGTTCTCTGAATGACTCGCTGCCAATCTTCTGGAACTGTCACATCTTGGACGATGAATAGTGCGTCTCCACCAGCATCCTTTATTAGTTTCTCTGTTTCCTGGCCTCCTGGCTTCTTCCTTCCTGTGACCACCACCTTGGCACCAGCCATGGCCAGGCTCATTGCGCAGGCTCGCCCAATACTGGCCGCGGTACAGCCCGTGATAATGGCAACTTTTCCATCTAAGGCGCCCATCGCTGTCTCCTTTGCTGTAGACTAGACCATACAGCATTGCTGTGAGGTCGATGCCTAGGCTGCGAGCATACCCCCGTCTACAGGTAATATGTACCCGGTAATGTAATAGGCTTCATCCGAGGCCAGAAAAGTGACCGCTTCTGCTATATCATCTACAGTCCCTGCCCGGCCGAGGGGAATGCTGGCTGCGGCCATGACATCACCATCCGGTGTACCTTCAATATTACCGGCCTGAACGCAATTAATACGTATACGGTCCTTTGCTTCGCAGCAGGACAAGGCAGAAGCCCGTGTCATCATGCGTATGCCATTGGCGGATGCACAGAAGGCAGCCTGTCCCGCGACACCGATAGTGGCTGTTACGGGGGCCACATTAATGATATTTCCACCGTTGCCAAATTCCCGCATTTTGACCACGCCATAGCGCGTCGCAAGAAACGCTGCTTCTATGTTTTGTCTATTCACGGTCCTAAATTGTTCGAGTGACGTATCAGCTATCATAGTCGGCTCTTCGTATTTTGCTTCGGCGATAGTGACAATGATATCGAGCCGGCCATGTGAGTCACCAAGAGCAGCCAAACCGTTCTCCCAGGCAGTAACGGAGGTGACATCAAAATCGGCCTTGACTACAGTTGCTCCATTTCTTGCAAGTGAGGCGCAAATTGCAATACCAGTGGCCCCCTCTGGACATGTTACTAATGCTACGCGCTTATCAAATTTAGCCATAAACTTTCTCCTCAATACTTTTCTATAGTAGCAGATGAATAAGGGCTATGACCGCAGATTATTCTTACCAGACGCCAGATTAGATCGATCAATAATGATGGTCTGCAGGCTCAGTAGTCTTTGGTAACTCCAGTCCGAGAGACAGGAAGATATATAGGATATAAGCTTGGATGCCTGCCTAATCGAAGAGATACAATAATTCAGGGTGCGTTTACTTTATCGATCATCAGATATAATCATTAATACAGAGTTTTACCCTCTTCCCCTATACCCTGGCACATCCTGGTCAGGAATCCAGAGCCCCTCGGGGGTGCTACCTGTCTGCCAGAACACGTCGATAGGGATACCACCACGTGGGTACCAATAACCACCAATTCTGAGCCATTTTGGCCCAGCGGCCTCTACAACTCGTTTACCTATCATGATGGTACAGTCTTCGTGAAAGGCTCCGTGGTTACGGAAAGACCCAAGAAATAGCTTCAGTGATTTGGATTCGATGATTGTTCTATCTGGCACATAATCGATGACTAAATGGGCAAAGTCAGGCTGGCCCGTCAAGGGGCATATACTGGTGAACTCTGGACAGGCAAAGCGTACGAGGTAATCCGAACTGTCTTGCGGGTTAGGAACCGTTTCCAATACAGCAGTATGAGGTGAGGTAGGCAGTTCAGAGTTACCGCCCAGTTGGGTCAGCGTTTCAGAGTCTATGCTCACAGGAATACCTCTTTCGTAGTTCTACTTTTGTAGTTCATAGTGCATACCTTACTTGTATTGTTCTACACCTTAAATAAGGCCGACTCCCATGGAGAAAGATTCTTCTGTATTGCAGCCTTCTTCAAATCTAGTTTCATCACCCTGCATGGGTGTGTGTGCGATTGATGTGCAGACAGGAACCTGCATTGGGTGTTTGCGAACCGTGGATGAGATTGGGGCATGGCGGACTATGAGCTTGCAAGAGAAACGAGAGGTTGTCATGTCCTGTAAGCTACGAGCATGTCATTTGCAAAATGTGACATCCTAACCGGTTTTGAAAATGAGCTTTGGTTACGCGAAAGGCAGTAGCTAGATCCTCTTGGATTCCCTTCGATTCGGGGCGTAATGCGAGTCAGCACTTCATTTGCTGGAGTGAGCGACTCGCTAGAATACAGCCCTAAAAAAGCAACATATTGTGCCTCTAAGTAGTAATCCTACAATAGCTAGTAGAGGTGAGACCATGAATGAAATAAGCCGTATTGAACTTAGAGACGACACTACCAATTCTGTATCACAACCTATTCAGACCGTGCTGTCGCTTTCAAAGTTACAAGGAGAGCCAGAGCCTTCCATGTATCCTGTCCTGGATGACGTGAAAGGCATCGTCTCTCGAGTAATCTCTGCATCCCGTGCTGATGGGCGCGACTATGTTGATCAATGCCGACTAGCTGCGCGTGCCGTTGTTATTGTGCGCCCAGACCTATCTGTACAGGATACTTTAAAGGCGATATTTCGTCTGCGTGAGCGGGATGGCCTTATTAAAACAACAGTAAATGTGGCCTAATCTATGATAGCCGCAGAATCAGGCTTTTTGCGCTAAAACAAAAATGCGTTTCATTAGAAATAAAGTTTTGCCATTGGCATGCTTCGGATAGGCGGCTAGAACGCGCTGCTTATAATCGCTAATAAAGTTAGTTTGTTCGGCCTTATTTAGAACGGCTAAATAAGGAGTTAGACCTGTCCCCATAATCCAATCAGCTACTGGATTCTGGCCTTCTAAAATATGGTGATAGTCAGTCATCCATATATCGATTGAAGTACTATCGTTAGTTAGAAGGTCATAATAATAGTTGGGATCCATCGGGTTCTTGTAAGTCCAGACATTGGCTAGTCTGTTTGACCAGCGTCTCGAATTTACTGTGGCTTGGATACACTTTTGGTATTCTGATTCCTCGGTCACTGGAATTTGGAATGCTAACCAGCCACCAGTTTTAACCGAACGTAGCAATCGTGGCAGCACTTGGTGGTGATTACTAAGCCAGTGCAAGGCAGCATTTGAGAATATTAAAGCCATGGGTTGCTCAGCAGTCCATGTGGCGATATCTCCCTTCTCCCAGGATATCTCTGGGTAGGAATCACGTGCTCTAGCCAGCATCGTTTCAGACTTATCGACGCCTGTTACGACCCTGTTAGGCCACGTATCCTTAAGATGCTTTGTCACATTGCCTGGGCCGCAACCGAGATCTACTATGTTGCCATCAATATCCAGTTTGATCTGTTTCATTAGGTCAAAGGCAGGGCGGGCCCGGTAAGCCTGATAGCTTAAATACACGTCAGGATCCCAACTTTTTTCCATTGCTTTATTAGTTCCTTTTACGGCGAATATGTTACGGGCCGGCACCAAATCTGGTACATTTCGTTAAAAGTCTCTGGGTGCTTCTGCTCAAATACTTCCCAATTGTCTAGATTGGTCTGCTCTGGATCCCCTGGGAATTCGATCTGATATCTTACCATGACAGTGGGGTCTACATGATCGAAGCCAATAAATTGGAGACCTACGCATTCGAGCAAGCATTTGAGGTCTTTTGGTGTAAAATGCTGTTCATGCACATTGAAAACTAAGTCGTGAAGGCCACTTAGGGTGAAAAACTCTGGCGTATCTATAACCCCTCTTGCAGGGTGGTCCATTGGTAGTGTGTTGATCTCGAGGCGTGCTCGACGGAGGCCAGCTAGACTGTCGGGTATACCACGTTCCTTAATCAATAACTTTGCAGCAACAACCGCTTTACGTGCCCGCTTGCTGTAGAGGGCAATCCGTAAGACGCCATCAGATTCAACACAGGTACGCAAGGCCTCTAAACCTTTCTCTGGTCTAGCCATGTGATGTATTACGCCTGAGCACTCTACAATATCGAATCGGCCATTCATTTTGCCAAGTTCAAGAATGTCACCTAAGCCAAACTTGATACTGTGGATTCCAAAATAATCTGTTTTAGTTTTGGCAAAGGCTAAGCTGGTGGGGCTGAGATCTATGGCGGTTAGGGACAGGTTCTTGATAGACTGTGATAGCATCGCTGCGCCTAGTCCGGTGCCGCATCCTGCACTCAGCCCGAATACACTACCTTTGAAACGCTCCGGCCAAATTTGTTTTGGGAAGCGCCTGCGAAGTAGGTTTTCTAATGTTTGCGGTTGTATTGTCGAAATGCGTTCCCACCTTGGATATGGATAAGTGGTGTATTGGTCTTGAATCTTGAGAGACGTTGTATCGGTTACCCTTGTGAGGTTTGGGAAGGTCATTGGTGCTGACATTTTCGTTGGCCGAAATGCCCGCATAATAAGATCATTATCTGCTTCTATATTAATACATGCTAACCACCCTGTTTCTTCTTCCGTTTCTTCCCATACGTACTCCGTACGCTCGGCTTGAATGGTTAATGCACTATAGAATTCACTATAGCGGCTAGTAAGTAAGGAAACTTTACCATGGGTAGCAGCTCTTAGGGCGTGGTGCCGGAGTCCAGTGAGAATGTGTTCGAGGTCAAGGCTGACATTAGTTGCTTGCGTTAGTACAGCTCTGACCAAGCGGTCGTTGAAGAGTGAATCAAAGATATCGTCCTTAATTGCTAATTCGGTGCTGCCAAAATCTGATGATTGACTAAGCTCTAGCCATTGGTCGCGTAGCGGGTTTGCATCGAGCAGGTTTCGCACTACAAGAGCAAGGGGCTGCAGATCAAGGTCTGGATCATCAATACATCGGACTAATCCGTCTAAGACAGGTCCTGGTAGAGTTGGGTATCCTCCCGTCATACCCAAAAGCTTCATCGCCATAGCACGGTGTGCTGACTTTCCGGGATTGAGTGCCAAGGCCATAAGAGAACCCGAAAGGGCTTCACTTATGTTGCCCTGTATGAGAGCTAATTCTGCCCGCTGATATTCTCTACTAGCGTCGCTCATGGCGACTTAGACCGTTTGGATATCCAAACTATAGCTGCAAGTAAGGCGAGGGCGAGTGCATTAAGACTCCACGAACCATGAGGCCAAATAAGGAAAACTGCCACAGCGGCTGTTAATAGGCGGAGCGTGGGACGGAGTGGTCCTTCCAAATAACCCTGCAGTGAACCCGCGAAAGCATATAAGGAGGCACTAGTAAATAAAACGATACCTACTAATTCTAGTCCATTACCGCCAACCAGTGGGGTGAATGCTATCACTAAAGGGATGACGTAGATCCCTTTAGCAAAACCCCAGGCTGTAAATCCTGTTTCTACTGGCTTAGTCCCAGCTATTCCTGCTGCTGCATAAGCGGTCAGGCATACAGGTGGTGTGACGTTTGAATCTTGTGATAGCCAGAACACAATCATATGCGCGGAAAGTAGTGCTGCTGTAACAGTGCTGCCGGATAACCCCTGGTCAGATATTGTGCTTCTTAGTTCCAGTGGAATTGTGGCAAAAAATTCTATCGCCATCTTTCGGCTCATAGTTTCATTTAGGATTACAGCTTGTTCTGGCATAAATGCGAGAAGGATTACGCGGGCACCTTCATTGAGTGTTCCCCCATCAGAGCTTCTATAAGTTTGGCTTGTAGGATTAGATCTGCAAGGGCCGGTGCAGCTAGTGGCGCAAGCACTACATAAGCTGCCGTGACAGGAAGACCAAGTCCTAGAATTAGAGAGGCTAGTGCAACGAGAATTAAAGTTAGAACCAGGCTGCCGCCTGACCAGTTAATAATCATTTGAGAAACGGTTGGCCCCAGACCAGTCGTTGTAACGGCCATGATGACAAGACCGACAGCAATCAGCAATACGGCTATGGGGGCTGCCGTCACACTTGCCTGAGCAAGTCCATCGATAACATCCTTTAGGCCCATCGGACGTCGGCCAAATCTTGCACAAATTATGCATGCAACAGAAGCCATACCAGCTGACCAAGTTGGTGTGAAACCTGTAATCAGCAAACCGACTAGAATAGCGATTGGTATAAGAACAGGCCAATCCTGTGAGAATTCTGTATCTTCGTGTTTAGACAAGTTTGTATTAAGCCCAAGTCGCAAAGCCACGCAGCGCACTTGGAAAGCGACAGAGAGAAAATAGAGTAATGCTGGTAAAGCGGCGACACCGATAATGGTCATATAATTCTCGCCCGTATAGGCGGCCATAAGAAATGCACCAGCACCCATAACTGGAGGCATCAACTGTCCGCCAGTTGATGAAGCAGCTTCGATACCGGCGGCAGTCCGGGCAGGAAATCCTGATTGTCGCATTAGCGGAATAGTAACAACACCAGTAGAAACGGTATTACCAATAGCAGAGCCTGACACTGATCCCATTAGCCCAGAAGAGAACACGGCCACGAGACCCGGTCCTCCGACAAACCGTGCTGCAGCTCTGCGGGCAAGACCCAAAATCATATCTGATGCCCCACTTTTTAGGAGCATGGTACCGAACAAAATAAACATGAATACATATGTCCAGGAGATACGGGCTATAGTGCCAAACATTCCATCACCACCGTAAGTTGCCCGATAAAGCATGGTTTCCCATGTCAGGCCGGGGAAGTGGAATACTCCTGTTACAAAACGACCCCAAAAAGTTGCGTATGTTAATGCCAGAACTGCGAGAATCGGAATGACCCAGCCAGTTGTGCGCCGGGCTAGTTCTAGTGCACCTACCACTGCTAGAATGCTAAAGGTCCAGTCCCACTTATTGAAGTTTTGTCCGCGATTATAGAACGCATCTTCACTCATGATGAGATATAAGGACGCAAACAAAATAATGCCGCCCAAGAAAAATTTGGGTAACTTGCCAAACTGACCCCCGCTTGCTTTTTTTTCAGCCAAAGCAAATGATACGAGAAGGCCCATTAGGCCGAAGTGAAGTAAGGAGGCCCACAAATCAGAAAGTGATGAAAAAGAATTGAGGTACAGGTGCGCAAGGGCGATAACAGCTGCAACTATTTTCAACCAAGAGCTATCAGTCAGTTTCTGATCTAAGGACGATGTAACATTGCTTACGTTCAAGGGTATTCCGGCGGCAGCAATTCAGTAGCCACGTCTAATCCAGCCTCTTTATAGAAACGTAATGCACCTGGATGCAGTGGCACCGGTAATCCGGCTAATGCGACCTCCAAGCTCATGTCTGCAGTAGCTTTATGAACGGACTTTATGAATGGTAAGTTGGCGTAAAGAGATGAAACGATCTTGTAGACATCTGCCTCAGATACATTTTCATGCACTGCCAGGAAATTTGTCTGACCTAATGTCCTTACCGGCTTAGTTTGGCCTGGGTATGTGCCTGCAGGAATCACGTACCGGGTCCACAAAATGCGGGGTGTATTAGCCCTGATCATTTGTTCATCAGTAAACGAAAGAAGGCGCACCTTATCTTTCATGGTTGCAAATAACCTGCTTACAGCAGGAACGGGCGGTCCAGCGGCTAGATTGGCTGCACTAAGTATCCGATTCTGCATCCCGTCCGCGCTTTGCTCGTAGCCCTGGTATACGAGCTTGAAGTCCATCTTTGGAGAATATCCAAGGTTTGCTAGGAGGGCCCGGCCGGAGCCTTCTGTGCCGGAGTTGCGCGCACCAATCGATAAACCTTTGCCTCGCAATTCATCAAAATCTGCGGCCGTCCCCGTCCTGGCAAACTCCTTACGGACGACCCAATGTTCCACGTTAGGCCAGAGTGCGGTCACTGCTCGGAGATAGGCTTGGGGTCCTTCATCAGAGAGGCCTCCGCTGCCATCCCTGGCCCATGCACCATAGATTCCTTGCAAAATTGCGAAGCCAACTTGGCCCTCGCGCAACATCTTAATGTTTTCAGCAGATCCAGCGGATGATATGGCAGATAGTGATGGTCCACCTTCAGGTTCAAGTTTGATTTTTGTAAGTGTTGCGAGAGCAACTCCTACCGGGTAATAGGTTCCACCCGTTGTTGCGGTGGCGAGAATGTAAGAATCGGCCGTAGACGGGCTCGTAAGAACGAGTCCGCTCAACACTCCAAGGGCCATCAGCCCTGTTCTCGATGCGAACATAATCATCATGATGTCTTAGTTTAGGCCACAATGCGCATGGCGCAAGCGTTGTAGTCGCTGTAGGCTATTTTATGAGTAATAGAGAAACCTACATAAAGAAATACTAACAGGGGATGACATGAGTGATACCAATCAGTCTGTAGGAGACAATTACAAGGGAGTTTGGGATAACCGAGTTGGCTTTGGCACCAAACCAGCTCTAGTAGTGATCGACTTCATGAAAGGGTATACCACGGAAGGTTCGCCATTATTCGCGCCTGGTGTGGTAGATGCTGTGCGAGAAAGTCCTCCAGTGATTGAGGCCGCCAGAGCTAAAGGAGTACCTGTTCTCCATACAAATGTTCGCTACAATCCTCATAATTTTGAAAATGGCGGTATTTGGATCGTTAAGGCTCCCGTCCTAAAATGTTTAGTTGAAGGAGATCCACTGGCAGAGACTTGTGATGAAGTTACGCCGCTCGAATCAGAGACAATGATTACCAAACAGTATGCTAGTGTATTTTTCGGTACAAGTTTGGGAGCAACTCTAACTGCTAAAGGTGTTGATACCCTTATACTTATCGGCTGCTCGACTTCCGGCTGTATACGCGCAACGGCAGTTGACGGATGCCAAAATGGCTACCGCACTATAGTTGTGCGCGAGTGTGTCGGTGATCGCCATGACGGACCTCATGAAGCTAATCTATTTGATATTAATGGTAAGTATGGAGACGTTGTCTCTAAAGAAGAGATACTGGAATATTTTGGAAGCCTTCAATAGGCCAATCACCAAGTTTAGAAATAAGAGGGTAAAATCATGAGCAATCTTACTCAGACAAGCCATTACGATTATTCAGCTATTATTGATCGCGAACCCCTAGAATTACCTAACGGTGCGCGGGTTGCCGTCGTACCTTACATCAACATTGAACATTTCCCTGAAGACATCCCGGGGACAGCCCTTGTGCCGGGTACTGCTGGATTTTCTCCCGATCCACTCAACTACGGTTGGCGCGATTATGGCAACCGGGTTGGTCTGTGGCGCATGATGGATATCATGGACCCACTAGGCATGCGCGGAACAGTCTGTCTCAACTCAGATATCATACGGGAGTACCCGCGTATCATTGAAGAGGGGGAAAAGCGTAATTGGGCTTGGATCGGTCACGGTATTAATAACGCTCCAGCTAATTTCCTATCCGGTATTGAGGAGGATCGTGAAAGGGAAATTATTAGCTCCGTCTTGCACGATATGGAGAGTGTCCTAGGGCGTAAGACCAAAGGCTGGCTTGGCCCCTTTTTGGTTGAGACCATGAACACGCCCAATATTCTGGCTGACTTAGGTGTCCAATATCTGTGTGATTTTTGTGCTGATGACCAGCCGTTTAAGTTCAACACTAAAACCGGGAGCTTGATATCTGTTCCGTACACAGTTGAACTCAATGATATTCCGGCTTTCCTTAATCTTGGTGTCACTGGCGAAGCCTTTGGCGACATGATCATTGATCAATTTGATGTCCTCTATGAGGAGGGCTCCGCTAACGCGCGCATCATGCCGATTTGCTTACATAACTTCCTTGTTGGTCAACCATTTCGTGCTAAGCACCTTAAGCGGGCTTTTGAACATATAGCAAGTCACTCAGACGTGTGGTTAACCACTGGCGACGAGGTTAACGACTGGTATAGGCAAAACTACGTTTAGAGGCTTCAATCCGAGGGCGGGGCCACTAAATGCCCCGCTCTTATTAATTAGCGTATAGCATACCCTAATATTTAGACTTTAGCTCTAGGCCCCACCAGCGGCGTGCTTCTGCAAGTGCTGAAAGACGCGCTGCGCTCAGCTAAAAAACTGGAAATTCGGGGGTTCTAGCCTAAGTTACCGAGCAGTATCTGGTTGCTTTTAGGGATAAGGCTATCATTATTACTTGTTTTTATTTAGTCAGAATGGTTTGACCTTGCCTAAGAAGGCTATCAAAGCGACAAGAAACCATAATGCTAAGGCTGCTACTTTTGAACGGCCAAGTGATGCGGCGACAATGTCATTGCCTTTTTCGGCTTCTTCTCCTCCGTTGCGAACCATACCAAAACCTATTTGCCAATTCTTGAGCTCACTGCGGAGGTAAACACCTAGCGAGACGGTCAACGCAAATAAGAAAATCTTCGCTGCTAGCCAGTTATCAGCCATGGGGTAATTTCTAAAGAAGGAAACAAGACCTATGGCTCCCATGATGACGATAACGGTGTAGCGGACATACATATCTATGTCCCGTAACTTATTAGTCATGCGATGTTGGTCGTTAAAGAACATCCACCAGTTTGCTGCAAGCCATGTCAAACTAGTGATCCAAATTGTGACTAGGTATATGCCACCAATAGAGGACAAACCCAATTCCCAGGCCATCTGGAAGCCGACTGGTAGCAAGCCGATAAGGGCTGTACGGGGCCCCATATCACATTGCAGTAATACTTTCATGAAGCGAAAACGCTCCTCTAACGATAGCCTTCGGTCGGCTACAAATTTAGCAGACAGATAAACGCCCAGATCCCCGCCGAGCCAATAGACAAATAGCAGCGTGTGGACGTAAATAAGAATATCGTATGTCGTAATCATCATAGCCGCTTTTGCCTCCTGGCCAATGGTAATGGGGCTCTATCATAATGTAAGGTATATGCCAATCCAGCTTCAGGAGTGTTCTTTAACATTAGTAAGCTCGTAAGTAGCCTTTAGAAAATCCCAGCGCAGTCTGACCAAGATTTTGTGTGGCCCGTGGACCCAAAACTTAATAGGTGGGCGCTGCGCAGCTTGTGGAATTAGATGATAGGACTCGCACATAAAGGTTCCTGCTTTAACAGTTACTTCCTCATCGGGTAATCGCTCAATTCGTCGATGTTGAGCGCAGATCAGTGGGCCTGAGGCGCCGTGCCAGTGCGGTGATGAGGTTATGCAATTACGTAAATTCTGGATAGTTGGGCCTCTAGGATTATGAAGCGTGCAATGCCAGCCATCTAGAAAAACGGGGTGTGGGGCAAATATGCCGATGGGTTCATCAAACACCATACGTTGCGAGATACGGCCCTCGAGCGCCGTTTCTGCCTCCAGCGCTACAGAATTTTCTCCAAATCGGAACCACCCGGAGCCTAAGAAGGCCTGATTCTGCATCATATGGATGTATCCGTCTTGCGCCCGGAAACTAGGGCTATAGGTAATAATTGCATTCCGCTGAAGACCCACATCATCCAATTCACTTAGCGTTCGCACAGTCCGCATACCCTCTGAATTAGCAGTCAAGGTGATCCATTCCCGACCACTTTCTCCTGTATCGTCATAAAAGTAGCGAAGCTTGGCTTCGATATGCGTATCTTTTGCTTCGAATGCTACGTTCGGCTGGCTTGCAGTCTGTGTCATGATATAAAGAATGCTTCACATCGGATCGTTTTTCAACGGCGCTCTGATAAAGAATCATATTAAATAACAACGAACGGCCGAATCTTGGTACGCATTTTTCATGTTCTTGGTCTTCTCCTCATTGTTCTCGCCTGCGCGGAGATTATTCCCCTGTTAGCTGATCTGAGTGCAGGAAATCCTGATTGGAAGGTTTTTGCTAACTCGGCATTCTTGACCTTATTTTTTGGCACTGCACTTGTGCTTGCTAATTCTGACCGCTCTCACCGGTTGACTATCCGTGAAGCTTATCTTTTGGTCGCACTACTTTGGATTATGCTGCCTTTGTTCGGCGCTATTCCATTCTTCTTTAGTGCTCAAAATATTAGCTTTACAGATGCGGTATTTGAGTCTGTTTCTGGCCTCACAACTACCGGGTCAACTGTGCTCGCTGGATTAGATTACCTGCCTCCTGGACTTTTGTTATGGCGTTCCATGTTACAATGGACAGGAGGTATTGGTATCATTGTGATGGGTGTGGCTATTTTACCCTTACTTCGAGTTGGTGGCATGCAACTCATGAAGACAGAGGCATCAGACACATCAGATAAAGTTTTACCGCGCGCGAAGGAGATCATATCAGGTATTGGCGCTGTTTATGTGGCGCTCACGCTAACTTGTGCCATCGCCTATGGTTTGGGCGGTATGACGTTGTTCGATGCTATCAATCATGCGATGACCACTATTGCTACTGGGGGTTTTTCCACGCATGACGAGTCATTCGGATATTTTGGAAACTCCATTCTGCTGTGGATTGCTATCCTGTTTATGGTCTCTGGGGCTCTACCGTTCACATTGTATCTTAAATATATTGGCCGCAATCCTTTGGTTTTATTTGCGAACGGCCAGGTTCGCTTTTTTCTGTCCTTCTGTATTCTAATGACCTTTATTGTTACGGGCTGGTCATGGTTGACAACAGAAATGACCCTAATTGATTCAATCACTGCGTCTGCATTTAATGTGATTTCAATTATCTCAACAACTGGATTCACCTCAACGGACTATACTTTGTGGGGCGGGGTATCAATAGTATTCCTTATTCTCACTTTTGCAGGCGGGTGTTCTGGCTCAACAGCTGGGTCGATTAAGATGTTTCGCTACCAGCTTATGTGGTCGTTTCTTAAATCTCAGTTGCGCCGTCTGATCCATCCCCACGGTGTTTTTCCCGTTACATATGATGGACATGAAGTTTCTTCAGACATTGTTCTATCAGTAACGGCCTTTCTAGGTTTGTATCTTATAACTTGGTTTGTCTTGTCGGCTGTTTTGTCGATTACTGGATTAGATTTTCAGACTAGCGTATCTGCTGCAGCCACGGCTCTCACTAACGTAGGCCCCGGCTTGGGCCCCATTATTGGTCCGTCAGGAACCTTCGCCACTCTGCCAGCCGTAGATAAATGGTTGCTTGCCGTTGGTATGCTGGTAGGCCGACTAGAACTGTTTATACTTTTTGTAATGATTTCGCCGCGGTTCTGGCGGGAACTCTAATTGCATGAACTGGTACCAAGCACCTTCTGACTTGCTGTAATCAGACGGTTCTTAGCAGGTATAGTTCGTGATAGTTTGCTCAGTACTCTGAGATATTTGTAGTTAAGGAGACTCTCAATGTTACTCAAGGCTGCTAGCGCATCGGATCCAAAGCCGAGTGAAATCACATCTAAAGAAGCGTATCTTACGCGTAGAAAGTTGATTTCGGGAGCAGGTTTGTTGGCGGGATCGCTGACAGGCCCCCCGGCTGCCTTTAAGACCTTGAGTGTTGGTTCGGCCTATGGTGCTGTGCCTAAACCCCAGGTAAATGAACCTCTTTCTCCAATTACAGACGGATATAGTAAGCTGGGTGATAAAGATCCCCTCACTCCTTATCAGGCGGTCACTAGCTATAACAATTTTTATGAGTTTGGCACCGATAAGGAAGATCCAGCAAGAAACTCTGGGTCTTTTAATCCCCGGCCATGGGAGATCACTATCGATGGTCTTTGCGCCAAACCAGGAACTCTAAGTCTTGAAAGTTTTATGAAACCACATGACTTGGAAGAACGTATTTATCGTCTGCGGTGTGTTGAGGCCTGGTCCATGGTGGTGCCATGGGTTGGAATTTCTTTGGGTGAAGTGGTCAAACGCTTTGAACCCCTCGGTTCCGCTAAGTACGTCCGGTTTGAGACTATTGTGCGACCAGAAGAAATGAAAGGTCAGCGCTCCCGCCGAATATTGCCATGGCCTTACATTGAAGGATTGCGCATTGATGAAGCGATGAATCCGCTAGCGATTCTAGCAGTAGGCTTATACGGCGAAGTGCTGCCTAACCAGAACGGGGCACCTATTCGATTGGTGGTACCCTGGAAGTATGGATTCAAGTCGATCAAGTCTATTGTCAAAATAACTTTTACTGATGACCGTCCCAAGAATACATGGCAGGTCATGGCGCCCAATGAGTATGGCTTTTATGCCAATGTAAATCCCAAGGTAGATCATCCACGTTGGAGCCAAGCCCGCGAACGTCGTATTGGCGACTTTCTTCGCCGTGAAACCTTGATGTTTAATGGATATGAAGAAGAGGTCGGTGAAATGTATGCAGGTATGAACCTTCGTCGCAGTTTTTGAGCAGTCACCGTATTTGCAAGAGTACTAATCTAATTGCTATCACTAGATAAAGATATCGGGGATGACACAGTGCTGAAGAAGCATAAAACAAGATATTTTGTTGCTCAGTCTTTGTCTTCTGGCAGCCCTAGAGCCAGCCTGGGCTTAGACCCTGAAAACTTGAGCTACTACATGTTTGGTTTGAGAGTAGCGCGAGATATAAGCTAATCTAGAATCTAAAGCGCACGGTTATAGAACCGGTATGACCAGTATAGCCGCTTGCTTTTTCACCGTCATAGTCAAGGGATACGGTGGCATGATCGTTCATGTAAAATAGGCCGGCACCAAGTGAAAGAACGTCCTGATTCAATGACGCCGTATTGAGAACAAATGGGATGCCTCCGGACGCAAAAGCCAAATTCATTTTGGCATTTCCCGACATGAATTCCCGCGTGTAATTAGTTCGTAACTCAATCTGTAAAATCGATTCATCCTCAAGAATAAATTCCTGGCGTCCGGCTACTCCTAACCCAGTCCGTAAGGAGTCTCGATTATCAGATGCTACCGCCAGATTAAGGCCGCCACCTCCACCAGTTTCAATGTATGAGCCCTGATGTAAATACAGATAATTCAAGGTTGCAGCAGGGATCAGTCTAAAGTTACCTCTTTTATACCCAAGGGCTAGTTTCCAAGCTGTACCAAACTCATAACCATTCCAATCGGCCAAAGCCTTACGGTTAATGTCATCAAATACAACCCGGCGCTCTGTATTAAATGAGTCATAGCCAAGTGTGATTGCACCCTGTAGATGCTTGTATGAATTTCCCATTCTAAAATAGCCACTTAACTGCGAACTGCTGTACTCTGTAGGCTTATCTAATGACAAAAGTTCGTCTGGGAAACTCCACATTTGAGTAAAGGCAAGGCCCGCGCGGGTGATGGAGTTGATCTGTCGGTCTGTTCCTATGGCTATCCCGCCCGACCACGAAGTATAGCCCGGCTGTTCTCCCTTGGCCTCCCGCTTGACGTAGCCCCCAATGGTTTGTAGCCAGGCTGTTGGCCTATCACGATAAAATCCAGTCGCGGGAACACGATCCAAGCGACGAGACATCAGTCCATAAGCCATGTTTTGTTGGTTGATAGCGGACTGCATGATAGCACTGCTAGTGTCCGGAACGAACTGCGTAAGTGCGCTCTCGAAGCTGTCCCCTTCTGTAATCGATGCAAGGCTTGTGAAAAGTGATGAGTCAGTCCCAAGGGCTGTACTGGATGCTTCGTAATACACACCTGTATTGGCTGATAATCCTAGGTCTTCTGCCGTCCGCCGTGCAACATCAAGAAAAATAGAGTTAGGTTCGGTCGGGTCAAGAACTAGTTCAACCCTATGCATGTATGACGTTTCAGCAATTGTAGCACTATCAAAGCTTAGGTTTGAGTTGAGTTGTCTGGCACTGACCAGAGTAAAGCGCTGGCGGTCTTTAATTACGTTTACAAGGACGGGAATAATTGTTGTGGTATCTGAAAGAGTTGCTATCTCTGTTGCGAGCAAAGTGCCAGCCCGGTTATTAACACCGTCGACCTCGATACGCAGTGTTGAGGTTCCTTGAACATCTAGATTTCTAAGTGTTGCTGCTTCATTGGCTGTGATTGTCCAATCCGTATCGGATATAGAGAGGTCAATGATCGCACCAGTCTCAACAATACCGCCCACGATTCTTGAATTTCTTATCGACGCTGTCTTATTGCCGGTCGTAAATAGGAACGAGCCTAAAATCGTTGAATCAGAGATCGATACTACGTCATTACCGGCTGCCAAGGTAACATTTCCGGTGATAGTGCCACCCGTCGTTGTGAAGGTGTCGCTTCCATTACCCAAGAAAATACTTCCTATAATGGTCCCGGAATTAAAAAATGTAATATCGCTATTTGATGTCCGTACATCGAGTGCCGTTGATGTTCCTGTCGAACCGTCGCGGATAAGAGCTAGAATATCTCCCGTATTAGTAAATGAGGTCAGGGTACCTGAATTAACAATAATGGCACCGGCGCTTGATGTTGAACCAGCCGCATTGGCCTGAATTATTCCGGAATTTTCTATTGACGACAGTAAACCGCCTTGCTCAACAACAATAGCAAATGAATCCCCGCCCTTATCGCCAATAATGTTCGCCTCAGCATCCTCTGTTGAGTCATTTGTGATGGAGTTTATGTCACCACTATTAAGAATCGCAGGGACTATGGCATTATTGCCAATGCGTATAGCGGTTGCTGAGCCATCGGTGGTGCCTGTTCGGATGTCACCGCCATCATTGCGAATTCCACCTTCTAGGGTTGCAGTGTAGGTACTTCCATTGGATACCAGGCCTGTAATAGTGATGGCTTCAACGCTGGCTCCCTCATTATTCGACCCAGCACTGATAAGTCCCTGATTTAGAAAGGCAAATGCATTATCGCCAGATCCAACGGCACCTATGGAAATATTAGCCAGTCTTCCGCCAGGTCCCCCTGGTGCAACACGTACGGCCCGTCCGGCACCAATGGTTGCAATGTCTGCATCGGCTATAGAAAGTGCAGGGTCTCCGGCCTGGAGATTAACCTCCTCAGCTTCAGTAACCCTATTGCCAGCAATCTGTAGACCGCCGGTGACGGACCCTCCGATCCAGATCCCAGATCCACCGCGAACTTCTGGAATGATCGTGCCATCGAATTCTCTAGATGCACCCCGGCCGGTTGCAATGGTACCGTTGTGAGTGATCGTTCCAGACACTGAACCACCTACAAATATTCCCACCCCATCACGCCCCGAAGCAAAAATGTTTCCAGTGTTAGTTATATTTCCAACTAGGTCACCGTAAATTCCGATGGATGCAGATTCGACACCTGTTGTACTTATAGTACCTTCATTAAAGATTGAGCCGATCATATTTTGAATTGACACACCCACCGATGCATTGCCACCAGCCTGGATGTTGCCGCTTGCGTTGTTGGCAATAGACCCTCGAAATATTCCTGATCCAACCATACGAATACCTGCATTTTCTGCGGGTCTATTAAACAGTGCACTTTCTTCTGTAGGACCAGAAACAGATACTGTGCCTGAATTTGCAATTGCACTAATCACTTCTGGTTGCGCATTCAGGTCGATTAGTACTGCCGTTGTATTAGTTTCCGCCTCTACAATGATAGCGCCAGAATTACCTAGGGAGTTATTGCTGTCGATGGTCACTGCTGTCCCTGATGACAGTTCCAGGGAACCTCCGTTATCGACAATTATATTTCCCGGGCCGTTACCGTCGCCTATTGAAGTGGTTACTCCAGAATTCTGCTCATCGGTTATGGTTAGATCGTCTGCAGCAGTCGGCGTGTTGATCGCAAGAAACGAGGCCAAAAATATATACTGGAGAGTATATCGTCCCATGCCATAACTAGGGACGGGCACGCCCATTCTTGGGGTCTCTAAGATTTCTAAGCGCGGTTTCACGGTGACGTAACTCTCAGCCTCTTTAACACTTCATACTGACGTACTGAATACCGGACGCTCTAGGATAGTTTAAGACTCTTCCAAGAGCGCGGCACATGTAGACACGCCTGGGGGCGGTAAAGTCAATCCACAGATGGCTAATTTCCGATTAAAATCTCCTAAATTTGCTGATATTTGGTCATCTGGGCTCAGTGCTGGTCCTATCAAGTCACACCACTCGGTTACTCTAGCGGTGTTAGAGACCAGCCACTCCGGGTTTTTCTGGCATATAGCCGGGTGACCTAAAACGAACAAGGACAGACAATAAGCATATCAACGCGTTAATAATTCCAACCATAAGGAAAGTCGCATTAGGGGAAACAGAATCAAATAACCATCCACCTAAGATGGAACAGGCCAATATGCCAATTGCTCCCATGATATTGAAGCCACCAATCACCGCTCCGCGCTCAGCTAATGGCGCCTCCTGGCCGACCAAGGCCTGTGACCCGAAGAATGCTGAGATTTGGCCAATACCCAGGAGAATAAGGAATGGTATCGCAGAGGTTTCCGTCGGATCTTCAACTAAGCTCATACCAAGGTATCCCAGCGCAGCGACCGCCATGCAAAAGGCCAAGAAACCAACACGATTGAACCGATCTATCAGGAAGACTACCAAAATAGTCCAAAGCAACGCAGCTGATTGCGCTATAACAAAAGCTTGCGTAGATTTTCTAGTCGCCTCATCCGTCGGCAGGCCGTTATTAACCCCCGATGTGGTACCCCACAGTGTCAGAAAGGTGCCCAAGATAACAAGATCACCTCTAGCAATAAATGCTGCACTGTATGAAAGAGCAATCCGCGGATTTTCTAAACCTTCCCTGAACGCACTGATGGCAAGTTGGGCAATAGGTGGCTTTTTTTCTTTCTGAGCGGGAGTACCGTCTTTAAGGCCAAACCCTATGACCACGGTGGAAATGAAACAGAGACTTGCAATGAGCCAATGCACCACTTCACCGGCTCCGGCACCAGTCATCCCTGAGGCAACTAATCTTTCGGGTAAGGAGCCGAAAAGTAAATTGATAAACACGACACCCATTCCATTCATCGCCCCCACAATACCTACCAACTTTCCGCGCGAAGCTTCTTGTGGGTAATCCGTTAGAATGGTGGCGAGCATACCTGTGGTGGTAGCTACACCGATTGCATAGATAACGCGATAGGCGATTAACTCGTTTATGGAATCAGCGATGGGATAAAGCGCATATCCGACACCCATCGTAAGAAAGCCAAACAAGTATACAGATTTACGCCCAATTCTGTCAGCTGCAATTCCAACTGGGCCGAAGATAATGAGTGTTACTATCTCAGTCCAGAAGACTAGATTGCCGCTGATGGCACCCTGCTTATCAGTTGGAATATGTAGAATCTCGTTTAGGACGTAGGGTGTTCCCACACCTATGAAAGTTAGTAAGCCAATCGTAAAAAAGGCCGCATACATGAGCGCCCAGGCATTTCTGCTGCGAATGCCCGGTGCGAGCCAAACAGGACCAAACTTATGACACGACCTATCAATCATCCTTAGACTCGCTTTAAGAATTGTGTGTCTTGCATCATACTATGCGGCATAACTATTCCCATACCGCCTTTGATACAGTAAATGCCTAAGTCTATGACTGATAGTAACCAAGATGCACGCCATAGAAGTATACAAAAGAGGTTAAAAATAGACCTCTGGTTGAGACAGCTAGTTTTCTTACTAGGGCTAGCACCTCTGATCTGGCTATTCATCCGATTTTCAATAGGAGATCTTGGGGCAAATCCTATTGAAGCAGTCACACGATATCTTGGAGACTGGGCTTTGAGATTCTTACTCATAGCCTTGGCGGTGACACCCACAAGAATACTTACGGGCTGGTCTATATTCATGAGTCTTCGACGCATGATAGGCTTGTTTGCATTCTTTTATGTTACTCTACACCTATTAAGTTACGTAGTGCTTGACCAATACTTTTATTGGGCAGAGATATGGCAAGACATCATAAAACGTACATATATAACATTAGGTATTCTTGCAGTTCTCATGCTTCTGCCGCTAGCAACAACGTCTACAAATAAGATGATAAAGCGACTTGGTGGACGCAGATGGCGGCGCATTCACATGCTGATTTATCCAGCTGGCATATTAGGTGTGATCCATTTTTACATGATGACTAAGGCAGACTTTCTCGAGCCTATAATTTACGGATTAATCTTGTTACTTCTATTTGGTGTCAGGCTTTATAAGAAATTAACCTAAAGATACAGCTGCCTAGGGTAGGGTTTATAATAGCATCTCTAAGTATGCCTCTTTCTCAATTATTATTGAATCGAAACTACATATACTTCGTGATATATTGCAGGCCAATTTAGTTTTAATACCGTATTGCCTATTATGGCATTTGACCACGCTATGCTTTTTGGAATCCTTCTGGCTAAACTCTGTGAGCGCAAAGGACGTACTTTTTATTCGATTGGGGAAGCCGTGCATCATTAAGGGTCTAATTATTGGGCTGCGCTGGCATGAAAATGACAAAACATAAGCACGAAAACAAAGCTTCGGAAATGATGATATCGCCGCATGAACTTGCGGCGCTTGTTGAAGATGCTATTTGTGTTTGTCAGAATGGAGTCATAGAAGAAATAAATCCAGCAGGCAGAGCACTCTTAGGGTTTTCTGGCCGAAAATCTCCTGTTGGGCGCTCTTTTATTGAGTTTGTTGTAGGTAAAGAAAAAACAAAGCCCCTAAAAAGCCTGACATCTTTGACAAAAGGAAAAGCTGCCAAGCGCCTGCACCTCTTTGGAGCCAATGGGAGAGTTTGGGCTGCGGATGTGCGTGCTGTCAAACTAGATAGTTCAAAGAGGAATGATCGTATACTTGTCATTGCACATCCTGTGGAGCCAGATGCCGCAACGGAGTCTGAGTTGAAGTTAGCGGCTACTGTCTTTGAGCATATAAGTGCAGGATTGCTTGTGGCTAATTCTGAAGAGGTAGTAACGAAGGTGAATCGAGCGTTTACAGTAATAACTGGATACTCAGAAAAGGATGTAATTGGACAAACGCTCAAAGCAGTTCTTTTTGATAAGGATGAGAATTACCATGATACCATGGACGATCTGCGCGCGTCTGGGCAGGTTGAATGGGAGCAGTGGTGTAAGAATAAGGCTGATGATAAATATGCGGCGCGGAAAGAATTATCCTTAGTCCGTGGTGCAGATGGATCGGTTCAACAGTACGCTGCTATTATTGATGACATTACGGAACGTAAACTCGATGAAGAGCAAATTCGTTATCAGGCCAACTATGATCACGTTACTGGGCTTCCTAATCGATCCTTATTCATGGATCGTCTAAGCCGGTCAATCATTGAGAGCCGAAGGGCAAAAACTAATGTTGGGCTCATGTTCCTAGATTTAGATGGCTTTAAAGTCATTAACGACACACTAGGCCATGATGCTGGGGATCTATTATTGCAGCAGACTGCTGCTCGTCTCGGCCTCTGTGTTCGTGAGTCTGACACAGTTGCTCGCCTGGGTGGTGACGAGTTTACTATTATAATGCCCTTGATAGATAACATCCAAAGTACAGTTGTTGTTGCTGAGCGAATTCTACATTCACTGACTAAACCCTTTAACTTGGCGGGGGAGGAGAAAAAAATCTCCGCCTCTATTGGTATTTCAATATATCCAGACCAAGCAGCGGACGAAAAACAGCTGCTACACAATGCTGATGTCGCGATGTTTCACGCGAAGGCGCAACATAAGGGTAATTACCAGTTTTTCAGGGACGGCCTTGAAATTGATGGAGTCCCAGAGCGCTAAACTCATTATATTTGCAGTTAAGGCCTTGCAATCCATCGCTTGCTCGGCCAAAACCCTTGGCAATAATGCAGTTCTTCAGAAAGCTAATTAGATTAGATTTTCATGACCGATTTTTCCCCTACCGTGACCCATAGTGACTTGGCAAATGCCATAAGGTTCTTATCCGCTGATGCAGTCCAAAATGCTAAATCAGGCCACCCAGGCATGCCTATGGGTATGGCCGACGTAGCAACGGTGTTATTTACGAAATTTCTCAAGTTTGATGCCGAAGACCCACGCTGGCCAGACCGAGATAGATTTGTTTTGTCAGCGGGCCATGGGTCCATGCTGCTTTATAGCCTTATGTACCTAACGGGCTACAAAGATATGCCCATCGAACAGATAAAAGACTTTCGCCAGCTTGGTAGTAATACGGCCGGTCATCCTGAATTTGGTCACGTTTCAGCGGCTGAGACGACAACCGGTCCGCTTGGACAAGGACTGGCGAATGCCGTTGGTATGGCCATGGCTGAAAGAATGCTCGCCGCTCGTTTCAGTTCTGATATCGTCGATCACTACACCTATGTAATTGCTGGTGATGGCTGTTTGATGGAAGGTGTTAGTCATGAAGCCATTTCTCTTGCAGGTCATTTAAAACTAGGAAAATTGATCGTATTCTTTGACGATAATAATATTAGTATCGATGGCCCGACCGACCTTTCGGTGTCTGATGACCAGATTTCTCGGTTTGAATCGAGTGGATGGGATACAGTAGCTATTGATGGTCACGATCCTGCTGCTGTAGCTGTAGCTATCACCGCGGCTAAAGAATCAGACAAGCCATCGCTGATTGCTTGTCGCACACAAATTGGTTTCGGTGCACCGACCAAGGCCGGAACATCTAGTACCCATGGTGCTCCACTTGGTGAAGAAGAGATTTTAGGCATGCGCCAGGCACTAGGATGGCCGTACGCGCCTTTTGACCTACCCGAACCTATTCTTTCAGATTGGCGCGCAGTTGGGCAAAGAGGTTCGAGAGACCATGTAGATTGGACTTTGCGTGTGGGTGCGTTAACTCAGGATAGGCGTCTAGAATTTGTAAGTGCCATTGAAGGCGCATTGCCAGATGATTGGCAGGATGCGATTGCAGGCATAAAGAAGAAAGCTATTTCTGATTCTCCTAAAATGGCAACGCGTAAAGCATCTGAGGTAGTTTTGGGAGAGCTTACTAAAGTGATCCCAAACCTGATAGGCGGTTCAGCTGATCTTACTGGATCAAATAATACCAAAGTTAGCGGTATGGATCCGATTTCAGCGGAAGACTTCTCAGGCCGCTATGTATACTGGGGTGTGCGAGAGCATGGTATGGCAGCCGCTATGAATGGTATTGCCCTTCATGGTGGGTTCATACCGTATGGTGGCACCTTCCTTGTATTTACAGATTACTGTCGACCCTCCATTCGCCTAGCCGGGCTAATGGGGCAGCGAGTTATTTACGTGATGACTCATGATTCCATCGGTCTGGGTGAAGATGGCCCAACTCATCAGCCTATCGAGCATCTGGCGAGCCTCCGGGCGATGCCGAATGTTTTGGTCATGCGGCCAGCAGACCTTGCGGAAACCGCAGAGTGCTGGGCGCTAGCTATTTCGCAAGAGAACCGGCCGACAGTTTTAGCTTTGACCCGGCAGGCGCTGCCAACTGTGAGGCCTAGCGATGCGACTGAAAATTTATGTGCAAAGGGGGCCTATATACTCTCGAAAGGTCATGGTGAGCGGCAGGCAACGATATTAGCAACAGGATCAGAGGTTGCACTTGCCCTCGAGGCTCAATCGATATTGAAAGAGAGCGGAGTTTCAGCCGTGGTAGTATCTATGCCATGTTGCGAATTATTTGACGAGCAAGATGAAGCATATAGAGCTGGTGTACTTGGCTCTGGGCCGTGTGTGGCAGTAGAAGCGGCTTCTACATTTGGCTGGGAGCGATACATTGGTAATAATGGCGGTATTGTGGGAATGACTTCATTTGGGGCCTCTGCACCAGCCGGTGATTTGTTTGAGCATTTTGGAATAACGGCGGAGGCTGTGGCTGCACTTATCATGGAAAAGATTTAGAGAAGGTCTGTAAAGGAAGGCGACCATATGCCAGTAAAAATTGCTCCCTCCATTTTATCCGCCGACTTTGGTCGTCTCGGCGAAGAGGTGCGTGCTATTGACGCAGCTGGGGCAGACTATATTCATATTGATGTGATGGACGGACACTTTGTACCAAACTTGACTATCGGCCCAGCGGTTGTCAAAGCGCTTAGGCCGCATACGTCAAAGCCTTTAGACGTACATCTCATGATCGATCCAGTAGACCCATTTATAGAGGACTTTGCAGAAGCAGGGGCTGACATTATTACGGTTCATGCTGAGGTGGGACACCATCTTGATCGTTCGCTGCAGACCATTCGTAGTCTTGGCTTGAAAGCAGGTATTTCGCTAAATCCAGCGACACTACCTGAGTGCATAGCCTATATCTTAGATAATGTTGATCTTATTCTAGTGATGACGGTAAACCCGGGTTTCGGTGGCCAATCTTTTATCGAATCTCAGTTACCAAAGATAGAAACCATTAAACGTATGATTGCTGGAACATCTATTGAGTTAGAGGTAGATGGGGGTGTTAATCCAGAAACTGCGAAACGTTGTGTTTCGGCTGGTGCAGACGTTTTAGTTGCCGGAAGTGCTGTTTTTGGTTCAGATGACTATGCGCAAAATATTGCCGCGCTGCGGGGATAGAATCCAGCCTTTTACGTTACTTTTTTTCAATGTACGCTTATTCACTCTCATACTGGATCAGTGTATGGCAGGGAAGGTCCAGTCGTTCTCGTCCTTTTAGAAAAGTTAGCTCAATCAGACAGGCTGCAGCTCTGACGTCTGCACCAGAATTTCGCAACAATGTAATGGCGGCCTCAAGTGTTCCGCCTGTGGCTAGGAGGTCGTCAACAATGACGACCCTCTGCTCCTTTCTTATCGCGTCGTGCTGAATTTCTATGGTGTCCGCGCCGTATTCTAAGTCGTAAGAATATGAAAGAACTTGCCCTGGCAGCTTGCCAGATTTGCGGATCATCATGGTCCCACATCCCAACGCTATGGCAAGTGGGCCTGCGATCAGGAATCCCCGAGCATCAATACCAGCAATAAGTTCTGGTTGATAGCTGGCGATTTCCTCAGCAATTAGATCGATAGCCGTTCTCCAGGCTTCTGGGTGACTGAGGAGCGGAGATATATCAAAGAAATTTATCCCTGGTTTCGGAAAGTCCGGGATGCTTCGAATATGATCTTTAAGGTCCATTTGGCTATCCCAAACTGTCTGTTAGGATTACTGTAAACTAGCTTGCAGCCAGTAAATAACCAAGCAATCAAGATATTACCAGAGTCCCCACATACTATTTGTGCTAATTAAGGTTGTAGTAGCATCCTTATAGAGGGGATTACCAATCTCCAACATTCTCCATAGATACCCACGGTTCTTCTGGGGGCAGAGCTTCACCCTTCTGGAGCAGTTCAATTGAAATTTGATCGGGTGATCTAACAAATGCCATGTAACCATCGCGTGGAGGTCGATTTATGATAACGCCCTTATCTAGAAGGCCTTGGCAGGTAGTATAAATATTGTCGACCTCGTAGGCCAAATGACCAAAATTCCGGCCGCCTGAATAAGCCTCTGGATCCCAATTATATGTTAGTTCAACGCAAGCATCTTCATTCCCTGGCGCAGCTAGGAAAACTAGGGTGAAGCGGCCCTTCTCATTATCATAACGTCGCAATTCCTTTAGGCCCAGATTATTGCAATAAAAGTCTATTGAGGCATCGAGGTTTGTAACTCGAACCATGGTATGAAGATATTTCATAATGTCTAATTTTTCTTTTCTGTTTGACTTTTGTACCGCAGCTCTTCTATCTCTTCCATGCTAGCGGGAGGCTTCATCCATAAGGGTGATTCTTCACGTACTATCTTAGTTATTTTCTCTGGCATGGCATCAAAGCTAGAATATCGCCATGCTACAGCACTGGACATAATGGGACCCACACCATAGGAAACCCAAACATGTTGGTATCGTTCTTGTTCCGTTAGATTCGTGCCAGGGTGAACGTAGAAGTCTGAATTTTCAAATTTTCCTGTACCGCGTTCTATGAATACAGGGTAATTAAACCAGGTAACACCGTCGATCTTCTTTGCCGAGTAATTACGGATAGGGTCTAGTGTATAAACAGAGCGTCCATTGTTGGATTCCACTGTGTAAATTATATCATCGCCGTCGAGCTCATAAGTTTTGACTTGGTGAGGATAGGCAATCGGCACTCGGTCTAAACGTATGCCAGTAACAGGATCAAAGAAGTAAAATATCTTTCTTGAGAGTTGAATTGCCTTATTGGGGTTGTCTGAATCTCGAAGCAAATGGCTCGTGTCGAATCCGATCATCCGTGCTGTGGTCTGTCCACCTGGGAATGTTCTCACAAGGCCTTCTGAATACCAGAAGACACTCGTCTTACCTCCACCCGTTCGCATGTCTAGCCACACTTCAAAAAGATCTTCGTCAAAACCATCTGCAATCGCATTTGACACCATGAATACGAAACTAAGTGCTATCGAGATAATAATCTTAGTCATGTGCCGAATCCCCTCTTTTCTAGCAGCTATCTTGCAACGCCCAATGCAATTGCGCAATCGTCATCTATTTGCTTTGCTTGTTGTATTGAGTTTGTTTGCTCTTACAATTTTATTATCACTTAAGTGGGGAAGAGCTGCCAAAAATTAATATAAATATTGCCCAAATTACAAACCATATCTATTAAGCCGCTTTATTGCGCGTGTGAACAATGAATTATTAACTAAGATATCGTCCACAGTCTTTTCTTGATAAGAACTGCAAAGATTGAGGGCGCCTAAGGGGGGCGTTCCTGTGCGACTTAATGCACTCAATGCCTTACCTCCGCCTCTTGCTATGTCTTGCAGCACAAGTGGGCTGGCCATACCCACGCTTTCGATGACATCAAAGCCTACAATATTGTGCAGAGCAGTTAGTAACTTTGGCCCAAATATTTGGGGTGAGGGGGCGTGGGTCATTTCGTTTATCATCCTACTTATGGAGTAAATTAAAAAGTCAGCGACACATAAATCATGTCCCAGAACAAGAATAGCATTGTGCACCTGTCGATATACCTTAAGCGTTTGGCCACTGCCGGCCTGGATCCAGTTCTGACGACCAACCGCAAAATGAGTCTCGGCATTAATATTTATATGTTCAGGAGAAAAAACGAATACGTCAGCATCGAGCCAAATGACTTGGCCAATAGACGATTCGTTCTGAAGTATTTCCTTTGCCCATAGCAGCCGTGCGAGGTCAGTAAGCATTACTTTTTTGCTTCCCAATTTTGACCGGATCTTCTGGGGGACTAGATCAAAGATCTCGTCACCTTTAGCATGGTATTCCCAACCCTTTAAATTTGCCAAGGTGTGTGCACTATCTATACATTGCTCTATCCAATTTGGGACTTTGGATGTTGGGTATGATTGAATAAGAATCTGTTTTGCAGACATGCTGGTGCATCCTTTTTGATTGTAGGGTGCAGCATAACCGCGGGCTAAAGTATGATCTATGAAGAAAGTGGTTCAGTTTTTTCTCTCTATAAGCTTTATTTGGTGTAGTCATCTAGCTAGTGCGCAAGAGGTGGCAGTCGCAGGTATTACTTTCCCAGGTACAATCACAGACAAGCAATGGGAAATTTTTGTAGATAATGTCGACGCTAAGTCCGAACCGCCAATAAAGTTAAAGATGATGATCAGAGGCGAGGCGGGCTCCGAGGAATTAATGGTGCAGGCTTTACGGCGTGGCCGCCTTCAATTGGCGGCACCATCCCTGGCTGGGGCTACCTCTCTAGTGGCGGAACTGGCGGTCTTGCAGCTGCCATTCTTGTTTGATTCAATGGAACAGATGGATTTTATTTACGATCAGGTGCTACCGAATTATTTTCGAAAGGCGTTTAAAGCTCGTGGATTAGTATTTCTGCACTGGATTGATAGTGGCTGGCTTGGTTTCTATGGCCCAGTGCCGTATATGGACCCCCTGCTATTAAAGGGTGTCAGGCTGCGAATAGCGCCTACAGATGCTGCACGTATGATGGCGGAAGCCTTGGATGCAGATGCAATTTATGTGCCGTACACAGACATTGTTACTACTCTTCAAACTGGTCTTATTGAGGGTGGTATTACCAGTGACTACGCATTTGTTACAGGTGGCTTGGCGGAAGAAGTGCAAGTATTTACCCTCACTAAACACAGCTATGATACTGGAATGATGTTAGCTAATGCATCTTGGTTTGAATCCCTGAGTGCAAATAACAAGATTACGATTATGGAAGCCTATGGAGACACTGAGGATTTTCGATCACGAAGCCGAGCGTATTCACGGAATCAATTAGAAAATCTTCCTGCTAGAATTGGTACGAGTGTTTATGATCTTTCAGATCAGCAGAGATCTAAGTGGGTAAAAATAACCGCTACAACGCATAATACTTTATTAGATCGTATTGGTGCGCCCGCAATTGCATTGTATGACATAATTGATGATGCTAAAGCGCTTTATAGCGGCATCGATAATTAAGAGCTGTATTAATGTAATGGGCGATCAAGAAACCTTGGACAATTCATCAGCAATAGTTAAACCTCAATCTGGCATTAGGACAAATAGGTCGCTCTTCCGCGGACTACGCGTTCTTTCAGAGATAAGCGCTAATGGTCCCACGCGTGCATCTGAAGTTGCTCGGAGGGTGGATCTCCCGCGAGCAACAGTCGTCCGCCTGCTAGAAACGCTTATGGAATCTGGAATGGTGCGTCGTCATGATGGATCAAAGACCTATGAGGTTACCGAGCAGGTTACGCGCCTCTCTCATGGGTATAATCGATGGAGTGTGCTGACCGAATCAGCAATTTCTCATATTACAAAAGCAGCTAATACCTTGACATGGCCTCTTGTGCTTTCGACTCCGTCTGGCTTAGACATGGTTGTTCGATATAACACTGATCACCTTAGTCCTTTAGCTCTTCAGCGATATAGTCTCGGCTTTCGCATACCTGTCTTCGATACTGCAAGTGGGATGGCTTTCCTAGCTTATGCTTTAGAAGCAGAACGCGATACCTACCTAAGGTTACTTGAGACTGAACAAGGTACTCTTGATGTTAATCGCGTAAAGCGACGTATTGCCGAGACTTGTGCTGAAGGCTTTTGCGTTCATCATCGCGCTGGCAGTCTAGAAAAGGCCCTTGGTTTCCCAATCCTACGTGATGGTATCTTTCAAGGCGCGCTTGCTATGCGTTATATTCCTTCTGCGGTTAGTTATGGGGAACTTAAGTCACGTTATGTCAAGCCCATGGGTGATCTAGCTGACTTAATTGCAAGTAATCTTTCTCTATAAGCCTGCAATATCGATTGTGAATTGCCCGGCAAATTGATCCCGAATCCTTTTCTGACCTCAATATATTGATAGGTATGCTTAACTACACCATACATGCCTGTGTCCTTTGATCAGAAATGAGCGAGTGTCCATTCCAGGATAGCAAGAATCCTAGTTACCTCATGTGTTTTCTATCTTGTCCGGAAGAATCCTGTTGTTAGGACGTGCAAATGGTGAGATCCTGCTTATTTTGTTACCTTTGTCTTATGAACGGGACAAGTAAACCTGAAGAGTGGGGTTTCACGTAAACTAACGCATTCTGCTTCACCTTAACTTTATGTCTTCTTAAGGTATTGATTTTTATAGAGAAGAGTAGATTCTGAGCTTTAGCGGTCATAAATGTCTGTTGCTCGAACGTAAGGGATTGACCGCTCGCAGAGATTGGATCTTCTGGTAAGGTGAAGACGTCTATAAGTCCCAACTAATCTCATTCCCAGGGAGTCGCAGGACCATGTTAATTGCAAGATTCTTACGGCCTTTGGCCGCGCTCGGATTCTCAGTTGTAGTTCTAGTTGCATTCTCCGCGCAAGCTGGAGAGCCGCTAGGTCGTGGTACATCTAAGGACGATTGGCGCGGCTGGAATCACTTGTCGGGCGGTAAAGGTTACGCATCAACGCCCATGGGCCAGGTGCACTATCGCGATGTCGGACCCAGAGAAACAGAGTATCCAATCGTACTGTTACATCAGTCACCTATGTCGATGATCCAGTTTGCCGATATTCAGAACGCATTCGCTGCAATGGGCATCAGAGCCATTAACTTGGATAGGCCCGGTTATGGATTATCCGACCTACCACCTGAGCAACCAACCATCCGTGAATATGCAGACAATCTTGTGCATGTTTTCGATCACCTTGGATTAGACAAAGTTGTCATCGCGGGACACCATACCGGTGCGCAGGAAGCTGCCGCGTTCGCGGCTAACTATCCAGACCGAGTTGCAGCAATCGTAATGCATGGCGCTGCCCAGATGACCCAGGAAGAGGCAGACCGCTATCTTGCAGCACCGGGAAGTGACCGCACACCCGTTGCTGATGGTACGCACCTCAGCGGACGTTTCCAGCTCCAGAGCCCCCCTGAGAGCCAAGCCATTCTTGATGCCAAGACGTGGGTGACTATTACGTCGTATATTCAAGGTCCCGACATAGGCCATTGGGCAGCGTTTCATTACGATATGCTGCCAGATCTGATGGCTATAAAGGTTCCTGGGCTAATATTGTATGACGCACTGGATCCCGTCCAAGTTATGGATAAGCGGGTAGCCAAGTATCGGCCTGACTTTAAGTTAATCGAATTCTCTAAAGGAGACCTGCTTGAGTTTATGGCTCAGCCAGATCGTTGGGTTGAGATCGTCGCTGACTTTATTTCAAAGAATGTGAATGAAAAAGATACCGCGAGGCTTGGTAAATAAAGTCGCAGTTCATTACTTGTATGTTTCTTACAACAATAGAACAAAAAATATAAAGGACACACCTCATGAAAAGCCCTAAAAGCTCCGATAGATCGTTTTCAACAACCGTTTCCAAAAGAAGTTTCCTTTCGGCGGCAGGTGCTGTTGCTGTTGGTCTTGGAATTGGTTCTAAGGCTATCGCTGCCGATGAGTCAGAAAAGTATGACCTAGTTGTCGTCGGCGGCGGGAATGCAGGTATGCCAGCAGCTATCTTTGCGGCCGCACGGGGTGGACGGGTCTTGATTATTGAAGCTGCAGCACAACTGGGAGGGACGTTATTCCTTTCAGGCGGACAGATGAGTGCCGCGGGCACAAAGCTTCAAAAAGCTCAGGGACTAAAGGACTCTCCTGCTGAGCATTACAATGATATCATGCGCATTAGTAAGAACAAGGCTAACCCTGAGATTGTCCGCTTGGCTGTCTACAATGCCGCAGACACTTTTGACTGGCTGCATGATAATGGTCTTGAAGTCCATCCCGAACATCCTGTGACTGGCACTACTCATGAACCCTATAGCCGACCCCGCTACGCATGGGGGCTAGAGGGTGGTATTTCTATTCTCAAGATTCTCGAAAAACTTATCCAGCCACATATTGATAGCGGCGCGATTACGGTGCGTACCAGCACAGAGGTCATCGAATTGATCCAAGAACCAAATGGGGCAGTCAATGGTGTGGTGGCTCGGGCAGAAAACGGCAAGACCACCCGTTACAGCGGACGGAATATTCTGCTTTCCTGCGGCGGTTATGCCTCAAATCCTGAAATGGTAGAGGAACTTGAGAAGCATACCGACTATGGTGATGTATCCTATCCCTATAGCCAGGGTGCCGGTATCACTCTTGCTACAGCTGCCGGGGGTTACGTCCGTGGCGGTGAACATCACTTACCGTCCTTTGGTAGTATTCTTCAGGATGACAATTTTCCTAGTCCCCGGCTTGCTCGCTGGACTTCCTATCCTCCTCATCGCCAGCCCTGGGAGATTTATGTTAACGTAAATGGTGAGCGCTTCCTGCGCGAGGATATGGTGAGTCACGATGTTCGCGAACACGCGTTGGTAAGACAGCCGGAAGAACGCTGCTGGATTGTGTTTGATGAAGCTATCCTCGACCAGGCGCCACCAGGGGTATCGGGCTGGACCCGTCAGGAAATCAGAGACGCTTTCGAATCTCAAGATATGTTTATTAAGGCTAATAGCGTTGAAGCTCTTGCCGAGGCATGCGGGGTTAATAAAGATAGCCTGATCAAGACTGTGGCACGTTATAATCAGGGCCAGGATGGCGGCAAAGATGCTTTAGGCCGGGACCACATGCCTTTGCCTATTGGCAAGGCGCCATTTTATGCAATCCGTGTTCAAGGTTCACAACTTATTGGCTGGGCAGGCCTCGCAGTCGATGGCCAGTTAAGGGTGATCCGACAGGATGGCTCAGCTATCCCGAATCTTTATGCAGCGGGCGAGTTACTTGGAACCGACCAATTTATGGGCCGTTCTTACTGCGGTGGTATGCTAGTTACACCGGCCCTAACCTTCGGACGGCTCTTAGGCGGCAGTATGCTTGAGTTTGAGATCTAATGAATTTTCCCTCAGGGTGGATAGAATTTCTATAATGATAGCTATCCAATGACTGTTGCTAAGCAGGCTATTAGTGCTGTGTAGTCTGCCTTCGTTTATATACGTAGTGATGAGAACTAAGTTTAGCTCGAGAGATAGTGTTTCCTTTCATTGCGGTGTAAGTGTTGGGTCAAATATCCAGTGATTACTAGCTTTGTGTTGAATCATACGGCTGCGAAGGTGGACGCTATCTATTCAGTTGTGTCTAACCTGGTCTTTGTAAAGCCCTCCATATCGATAGCTGTAATCACAGATTGAGTTATAACGAAATAAGGAGTGAAGTGGTCATACTTTGAGCTTCTCCTCGCCTAATTATGGAGGGTCCTATAAAATTTTGCTGGACGCAGATTCTTTTGCGTGTATACCTTCCCATTCCAATCTACTCGGCGTGTTATGCCAGTGCTGTACAGCGTATATGTTCAGCCTCACTATCACCAACATTCCGATAGCATTTTAAACGCGTTTACCTGATCTAAAAGATCCTACCGATCTGGGCTCTCTAGATGGGTGAACCTTGTCATGCCGCATTATTGAATCATTCCTGGGTAAGCAGGAGCGCAGCTATGACTTTATAACTATTAAGAGAGCTTGTTTTGACTGCTAGTAATATTCAATATTTTTCAGACCTTGGGCTCTCTGAGCCACTGATGAGAGCAATTAAAGAGCATGTTTACAAGACACCAACTCCTATTCAGAAGCTTGCTGTCCCAATACTCCTTGAGGGACGAGATCTGATCGGTTGTGCTCAGACCGGTACCGGCAAGACAGCAGCTTTTGCATGGCCAATACTCCAGCAATTGCTCAAGAATCCCCTTAATATAGCCCCTAAGAGTGCCCGTGTATTAGTGCTCTGTCCTACTCGTGAATTGGCAAATCAAATACACGAGGACTTTGGTGCTTACGGTAGATATATCAGCTTCCGACGCACAGCCATATATGGTGGTGTTAATATCCAGAGACAAGTCAAGACCATGAATCGAGGAGTTGAGGTCTTAGTTGCTACTCCCGGAAGACTGTTAGATCTTATGAACCAGGGCCGTGTGGATTTGAGAACCGTCAGGACCCTAGTTTTCGATGAGGCGGACCGTATGCTCGATATGGGATTCCTGCCGGACATACGCAGAATTGTCGATCAAATTCCTAAAGGTCGCCAAACCCTAATGTTCTCTGCGACTATGTCACCAGCCATAGAAAAACTGGCAAAAACTCTACTACGCAATCCTTTGCGCGTAGCCGTGGCGCCTCCTTCTACTATAGCAGATAATGTCGTGCAAAAGCTCATGCTTGTGGAGAGATCAGAGAAAACTAATACCCTCATCAAGCTTCTTAATGACGGTATATACAAGGCTATTGTTTTTACCCGTACTAAGCACGGTGCTAATCGCCTCGACGCCCAGTTACACAAGAACGGAATTAAAACTGTCGCTATCCATGGTAATAAGTCACAAAACCAAAGGGCCAAAGCTCTAGCCAACTTTGAGCAGGGACATATGCAGGTGCTGGTAGCTACTGATGTCGCAGCGCGCGGTCTCGACATCGATGACGTCAGCCATGTCATTAATTATGATATGCCGGACCAGCCAGATTCTTATATTCATCGTATAGGACGTACAGGCCGAGCAGGTGCTAATGGAACTTCTATTTCCTTTTGTGCTAGCCATGAGAGAGGGCTATTGAGGGATATTGAGAGAATGGTTGGTTACCGTTTGGAGGTTTCTAGTGAAACTCTAGAAGTTGGTGTAGATCACCCCGAATATTTGCCACAAGATATTAAAGTCTTGAAGAAAAAGAAAAATTATCCTGACAAGAATAAGAAGAATCGCAAGAAACCTCCACGAAAAGCCCACGCAAAGAATACAAAGGACGCTGCTAAAGGGGGCGGAAAGGATACGCAGAAAAGGCTTCGCAAGAATACTGCTGCTCCGGATCGTTCTAGTCCGAAAGAAGCACGTGGTCGACGCCGGTCTAAGACATCCCAAGTAAAGGGACCAGGTACCGTAGCGGGGTAGATGCTGTGGTAAGAAGTATAAACAGTTCTTATATTGAAAATTCTATGCAGGGTTTGATCCTGAAAATTATAGATCCCGCTAGCCCATATTGAATTAAAGAGAGATTGAGAGATTCGAATTCTAGTCGTTATTATTTCAGCTTTGTTCACTTTGTTTGGGATATATTGATTGCAAGAGATGTAATGTTCTCTGTATTTCTGAGTGGATAGGAATAACCATGAATAAAATTCGCATTTATGTTCCTCTTTTGGCTGTTTTAATAGTTCTTGGTGTCAATGCGGCTGCTAATATTCTTCCCATTAATGGCTATGAAACAGGTGAGCTATCCGACCTTAATCCGACAGGGTTTACGCCAGCAGGCTACGTTTTTTCTATTTGGAGTATAATTTATGTTGGACTGATCGCCTTCGGTTTCTCTTTCATCTACGCCTCTCCAAGAGTAAGGGAGAGAGGCGATTCTATACGGTATATTTTTCTAATTAATGCGGTAGCGAACGCGGCTTGGATTTTTGCCTGGCATTATCGCCTTGTAGAATTGAGCCTCGTTTTCATGCTCATTATTCTTGTAACATTATGGTTTATTCACGCCAAACTTAGATCGCAAGGGCGTCCAAACTTTAGGCAAGCGATAGTCGTAGATGCACCTTTCAGCCTTTACTTTGGATGGATAAGTACCGCTACGCTCGCAAATCTTGGCGCTGTTTTCTATTCACAGCAATTCTACCCGTTTGCGCTCACTATGGATCAATGGGCTCTGGTAACCGTCATCACTGCGATAGTGCTTTACGTCTGGATGGGAGTTATTACGCGGGATATCATTTATTGCTGTGTATTCATTTGGGCTTCAATTGGCATCTACTACCAGCCAGTTGGCATTAGCGCACCTGTGCGGTTAGCAGCTTTAACCGGCGCCTTCCTCTTGCTGCTTACAGTGATTTGGATTGCTTACAAAAAATTTGACTCTAAAAGAGGTTGGTCAACCTGATGATTCGCAGCGGATGACAAAATTTTTTCTACTACGTGCATTATTACTGACGTGGGATAGAGTTAATGAATCAGCATAAGTGCTTGAGGGCGGAATTACTCAAGATTATTGAAACTCACAAAGAAGGATTTGCCTCGGGTACACCAGAGTCACGGCGAATCAACGCTTTAATAGATGAGCTTGCTGAACATACTCCTTATCCCAGAGCGTTAGATCACGCTGATGTTTACAGAGGTCATTGGGTTGGCAATTATTATAACTTTGGGCGCCTGGTCGGTGGCGACGGCCTGAAGGATCAGGGCACTGGTTTAACTACATCATTACGTGCATTTTCCATGGGTAGGTTGCCTGATGTGCCAGCAACACATGCTGGAAATGCTCTCGAGATCAATCCGACTACTGGGCAATATAATTTCTATGGTCGTCTTTTGGTGGGTGAAGAGCAGATAGATTCCCATCACTTCACTTATGGACGCTTTACTCAGAAGGAGGAAAACCCAAGTCGCTTTTATGTAGAATTTGATAAATTCGAGATTGCACCAGCTGACCCCAGTATGTCACCTGAGGACTATTGTAAAGCTACGGGAATCGATACCCCTGAAGATTTGGCTGCAGATTTAGTTCCCTCGCCGAGGTTGTGGTCTGACGTTGTCTACATGGATGACGACATGCGTATTCAATTGGGGCAACTCGGTGGCTACTATATTCTATTTCGCAAGGGTATTGTCATGTATTCTGTCGAACATGCCAGTGGCAAACTAATCAATCCTCCTCCATTTCTTAGTGAATAATAATACTTGATTCGAACCATGGGTATTTCCAAATGGGTATCAGTTGGCTGGGCTAGTGGCACTATAGGCTCGAGCATTATGCTTGGTGCTATGAGTTTGCTAGTCCTATTTTACCTTACCGAGTATCTTGGTATCGCCCCTGCAATTGCAGGATTTCTCATTTTTCTTTCGCGAATATGGGATTTATGCGCCTGCTTATTAATCGGACAATGGAGTGATCGTACTGAAAGTCGATGGGGCCGCCGCGTTCCCTATCTTTTACTAGGCGCACCGATTGCAGGGTTGTCATATATCCTATTGTTTCATGTGCCAGTGGGGCTCTCAGGATTAGGCCTGAATACTTATGTTCTTATAGCGCTATTGCTCTTTGCTACTGGTTATACCTTATTCGTTGTACCCTACCTCACGATACCAGCGGAGATTACAGAGGTGCCGGAACAGCGGACCCTCATGATGTCTTATCGTGTCGCATTTATGACTATTGCTAGCTTGATCGTCGCTGGTCTAGGCCCGCTTCTCATAGACTTTTTCGGTGGTGGCCGGTCTGGCTATGCCGGCATGGGCGCAGTACATGCAGTATTTATTACAACTAGTATGTCTCTGTGCGCTATCGTAGTTGCACGAACGCCTATTACAACACGCTCTACGCCAATACGCGGAGGCTTTATTGGTCAGCTTAAGATCGCACTTAAGAATAAACCATTTAAGATATTTATCGCCACAAAGTTTTGCCAGCTGATGTCAACGGCTACTGTAGGAGTCTCGCTCTTATACTTAGCTCGTTACATAATCGGCGAGGGCGAGGAATTCTTAGTAAGATTTGTATTATACCAAACTGCTGGTACTTTATTATCGATACCCCTATGGAATTGGGCGGGTAAGTATTATGGCAAACGTCTGTGCTATATGAGTGCCGGTTACTTCTATGCGATTATAGCTTTTTCATGGATTATTACCGCCCTCGGAGAACCAACTTGGGTTACGAACGGCCGTATATTCCTTATCGGCATTGCCTTGTCTGGACTTCTCGTAATGGGCTTCTCTTTGCTACCCGATACAATGGAATACAACACAAAGACAAGCGGAGTATCTCAAGAAGGAATATTAGCCGCCATTTACAGTATGGTAGAAAAGGGGACAGCTGCTTTCGGACCACTAATTGCGGGCCTTGTTTTGGATGCCTCCGGATTCATTAGTTCCGCTGGCAGCGACCTGCCGCCGGTACAACCTAACACCGCAATCATAGCCATTCTTTTGCTGTCTTCAGTTTTTCCTGCAATCTTTAATATTATTGGATCGTTGTTGCTACTGCGTTTCAATATTCAAGAGAACGCTCAAAGCCTAGCATAGCGATAAGTCGTTGATTGAGTGGTCGGAGTGAGAAGATTCGAACTTCCGGCCCCTGCCTCCCGAAGGCAGTGCTCTACCAGGCTGAGCTACACTCCGTCTAATTTTACAGTGCGTATCTAAAATTACACGGTAACACAAAGGCAGGTCTTATACCGGTGCTGTGTTACCCTTGCAAGCAGCCTCCAAACAGCATCAAGATCTAAGAAGTATAGGTTCTTGGGCTCTCAGTAAGCGCGGTCTATACAAAAGTCGATAATGTTCAATAGGGCAGATTTGATCGGACTCGGTGGAAAAATACCCAGAGCATCACGTGCTACATCTCCATAGTGACGAGCTCGGTTAATGCTATCAGCGAGGCTGCCATGCTTGGACATGTAATCTATAGCTTGCCCTAAATCGTCTTCCTTTTGGCCTAAATCCTCAAGGCATCGTTGCCAAAACGCACGCTCTTCCTCGTCACCGCGCCTAAAGGCTAAAATAACAGGAAGGGTTATTTTTCCTTCTCGGAAATCATCGCCAATGGTCTTACCTAATTCTTGTTGCTTAGCTGAGTAATCAAGCACGTCATCAATGAGTTGGAAGGCAACGCCTAGATTAACACCATATACCCGCAAGGCTTCTTCCTCTACCTGCGGCCGGTCAGCTAGAACGGCGCCAATTCTAGATGCGGCGGCAAATAATTCAGCTGTCTTAGATTCTACAACTTCTAGATACTGGGCTTCACTAGTTTCTGTATCGTTGGTTGTGATTAGCTGGTGTACCTCACCTTCAGCTATAACTGATGATGCACGTGACAAAATTTCCAGAATTCTTAGTGATCCATCTTCAACCATTAATTCAAAGGCACGGCTAAAGAGGAAGTCTCCAACTAAAACACTAGGTTGATTGCCCCAAATAGCGTTTGCGCTAGATAGACCTCTCCGCAATGCGCTGTCATCGACGACATCATCATGCAAGAGCGTGGCCGTGTGGATGAATTCTACGCATGTTGCTAGCTTGATGTGCCGTTCACCTTCATATCCACAGAGTTTAGATGCCGCTAGCGTCAATAGTGGTCGTAGTCGTTTTCCTCCTGCCGCTGTGATGTGTCCTGCAAGTTGCGGGATTAATGCGACAGGGCTATGCATACGTTCGACAATGGTTTGATTCACGGCCCTCAAGTCACCCTCTACGAGTGAGACGAGAGTATCTAAAGCTTGAGCCGTATCACCTCTTCGCTTGTTTAGTTGAACAACAGTAGACACAGACTTAAATATCCTTGGACAGCGTATTTGCACTAAAAGTACTTAAATCTAAAAGGCCACACAATCGCAAGGGCCACAAAGATGTTCTTTACAATCTGGACACCATAAGCATCCATAAGATTAGGGGCAAGTTGCCTTGGAACTAGCGTTGATAAATAATAGCTAAGAGGTTTAACGTTGCCATCATGATAGAGCTTATTAGAACAAACGATTTGGTGCTAATTTCAGCCCTTAAAGCAGCCTTAGCGGCTGAGGGTTTAGATTTCTTTGAGTTTGATGGTCCAGTAGCGAGCGCCTATGGCGGTATAGATTCCATACCTCGTCGTCTTATGGTCACCGATGAGTCTTTTGATGCGGCGGAAGAGATTGCTAGGGTACTGTGTCCGGAATATTTTGAGTAATGCACAATTCGCAAAAAGGTCAGACTACGAGCGATACGTTACTCGGTGGACGCATCCGGGTGTGCCAACCTCACCATGGTTTTCGCGTTGCGATTGACCCCGTCTTTCTTGCAGCTGCTGTCAACGCACCGCCCGAGGGAAGAATACTTGATGTCGGTTGTGGAGTAGGTGCCGCCTTGTTCTGTGCTTTAGCACGACAAGAAGAGACTTCAGGTGTTGGCTTGGATATTCAAGCATGTATGGTCAGTTTGGCGGTAAGGGGCATAAAGGAAAATAAACTAGAACAACGTGCAAAGGTTCTTGAAGGGGATATAGCTTTATGGTCCGAGAAGAATGAAGAATTATTTGATGTTGTTCT